>CAUDUM010000016.1 GCA_958452575.1 uncultured Eggerthellaceae bacterium | reverse complement strand
CTGCTCGCCTTCCGATACCCCGTGGCAAACGAAGGGTCGTAAAGCTTGCTGCGCTCGTACGACTCCGCTTGCGCGCCGTTGTGCGCAAGCCCGCCGCGAGCCCCGAGCACGCGGCCCACCACCACGAGCGCCGTGCGGTCGATGCCCTCTCGCGCGCCCGCATCGGCGAGCGTGCCCACTGTGCAGCGCACCACGCGCTCCTCAGGCCAGGTCGCCTTGTACACGAGCGCCGCCGGCTCATCGGAGCTGCGGCCCGCGGCCAAAAGCTCGGCGGAAAGCTCGGCGAGCATACCCGAGCTCAGGAAGATGACCATAGTCGAGCCGCTTTCCGCCATGGCGCGCATGCCCTCGCCCGCGGGCATGGGGGTGCGTCCGGAAAGCCGCGTGATCACGACCGACTGGCTGATTCCCGGCAGCGTGTATTCCTGGCGAAGCGCCGCCGCGGCACCGCAAAAGCTCGACACGCCGGGCACCACCTCGTAGTCCACGCCGCGCGCGTCGAGCGCGTCCATCTGCTCCTGGATGGCGCCGTACAGGCACGGGTCGCCCGTGTGCAGGCGCACCACTTCCTCGCCCCGCGCATCTGCCGCGCACATCACGTCGAGCACTTCCTCCAAGGTCATGTGCGCGCTGTCGTAGACGATGCAGGATTCCTTGCACTCAGCGAGCAGCTCGGGGTTCACAAGGCTTCCCGCCCAAACGACCACGTCGGCCGCGCGCAGAAGGCGCGCCCCGCGCAGCGTGATAAGGTCGGCGGCGCCCGAGCCTGCGCCAACGATATGAATCATCCGAGCCTTCCCTTCCCGTTTCTCATCGCAACCGTTTACGCCGCCATTTGCGCAGCGGGCAAAACACGGCGCCCGCAGCGGCAATCGGCGCAAATACGCAGGCAGGAGGCGCAATGCCGCCCGCCCTGGCTTTGACACGTTCACAAGTGCCCACTATCATAGTAAAAGTTTCGGCAACGAGCATATGACAATCGGATAAAAGGAAATGACCGGCGCGGCGCCCGCACAGCCCGCGCTGGCTTGCGGAGGGAACCAGGTGGGAATCCTGGGCAAGGGACATTACTGTGTAGGACGCGCAGGCGAACCGTCTCGCGCCCCAAGCCAGACTGCTTCGCCTTTTCCTCACGGCATCGCCGTGGCGTTAGCTCCTTGTGAACCCCGAGGGGTGCGCTTTTCTTTCGCTTGTGCCGACAAGCAACTGTCGCCGGGGGACCGGCAAACCGAGGAAAGGAAAAACCATGTCCGACCAGATGTCACGCCGCGGCTTCATGGGCGCCGCAGCAACCGGAGCCGTCGCGCTCGCCGGAGTCGCGCTCGCGGGCTGCTCCAACACCTCCGCGAGTTCCGAGAAATCAAGTGAAAAGGAGAAGGCCGTGAAGCCGGTCATCCTCGTCACGAGCTTCGGCACGAGCTACAACGACTCGCGCCACATCACCATCGGCGCCATCGAAGACGCTATCCGCGAGAAGTACTGGCAGGACTACGACATCCGCCGCGCCTTCACCGCGCAGATCATCATCGATAAGCTGAAGAAGCGCGACGGCATCACGATCGACAACATGACCGAGGCGCTCGACCGCTGCGTGGAAGACGGCGTGAAGGAAATCGTCGTGCAGCCGACGCATCTCATGGGTGGCCTGGAATACACCGACGTGAAAGACGAGCTCGACAAGTACGCCGACAAGTTCGACAAAATCTCGCTCGGCGACCCGCTGCTCACCTCCGACGACGACTACAAGAAGGTGGCCGCAGCCATTAAGGAGAACATGGCGTCCTTCGACGACGGCAAGACGGCGCTGTGCCTCATGGGTCACGGCACCGAAGCCGATTCCAACGCCGACTATGCCAAGATGCAGGAAGTGTTTAAGAACGAGGGCTTGACGCAGTTCTTCGTCGGCACCGTCGAGGCTGAACCGACCTGCGAGGATGTTATCGCCGCCGCGAGCGCCGCAGGCTACAAGAAGGCCGTGCTCGCGCCGTTCATGGTGGTCGCGGGCGACCACGCGAACAACGACATGGCAGACGAGACCGACCCCGACAGCTGGGCTGCGAAGTTCGTGGCCGCCGGCTTCGAAGTGACGTGCCTGCTCCAGGGTCTGGGACAGAACGTCGCGGTCGACGAAATCTACGTCTCGCACGTGGACGACGCCATCGCCAAGCTGTAAACTCGCCGCGCACGGGGGCGCCGGTCGCGTCCCCGTGCAACGGGCATGCGCCTTCCCCGACTGACGGCGCATGCCCGTTGCATTCGCATCTCGACCGCCCACCGCACGGCGCGGGCGGTCGAAGCGATTGAAAGGAACCCCTCCATGTTGAAGAAAACCCTCGCCTTCGCCCTGTCGGCGGCGCTTTTCGCGTTCTCGCTCGCCGGCTGCGGCGGAAATTCAATCGACAGCGCAAAGGCAAGCGATGCCGATTCCCAGGAAAAGACCGAACAGGCGGCCGATGCGCCCGAGGACGCAAGCGCTGCCCCCATCACCGCCGACAAGGTGGCCGACGGCACCTATCCGATCACCGTAGATTCCAGCTCGAACATGTTCAGGATTGTGGACGCCCAGCTCATCGTGGAAAACGGCTCCATGCACTGCGTGATGACACTTTCCGGCACGGGCTACGGCAAGCTCTTCATGGGCACGGGTGACGAGGCTGCCGCCGCGAGCGAGGCCGACTTCATCCCCTATGTGGAAAACGCGGAAGGCAAGTACACCTACGACGTGCCCGTTGAAGCGCTCGACGAGGACACCGCCTGCGCCGCGTGGAGTATTAGAAAAGAGCAGTGGTACGACCGCACGCTCGTGTTCGAATCCGCCGGCGTCGATCTGCGCGCCGACGCACTGAAGTAACGCCATGCGGTCGATTCTTCCCAAGGGGGAAAACAGGAAGCGCCACAGCATCGCGGCGCGCGCGATCGCCTGCGTTCTCGTCGCCCTGCTCGCGCTTCCCTTCGCGGGGTGCAGTGCGAGCCCGAACGCGACCGGTGGCACGGCGGGCTCTCAGGAATACACTGTGAGCGTCTCGCTTTCCGGTGGATCAGGGCGTGCGAGCATCGCCTCGCCCACCACAATTGTGAAGGATGGCGACACCTACACCGCGACCATCACCTGGTCGAGTTCGAACTACGACAAGATGACCGTCGACGGCGTGGACTACGAGCCCGTAAACGACGGCGGCAACTCCACGTTCGAGATACCCGTCACGCTCGACGAGGACATCGCCGTGTCGGCCGAGACCGTCGCCATGTCGACGCCGCACACCATCGACTACACGCTCTACTTCGACTCATCCACCATGAAGGAGAAATCGGGCGACGAAGCAAGCGGCGGCTCCCCTGCGGGAACGGCTTCAAGCGCCGCGGCCGACTTCCACAACGCCGATTTGGGCTGCGACTGGAAGCCGACGGGGACGCTTCAGCTTGAATACGCCGAGCACTTCACTGTCGACGAGTTCGAAGGCGGCCTGCGGCTTATCTGCGTTTCGAACGGGGAGCGCTTCCTCGTGGTGCCGCAAGATGCGAAGGTACCTGATGGGTTGAGCTCCGACATCGCGGTCATAAGGCGCCCCGCCGACAAGGTGTACCTCGTGTCGTCGGCGACGATGTGCCTGGTCGACGCGCTCGATGCGAACGACAATATCCTCATGTCGGGCACGAAGGCCGACGATTGCTCGGTCGCGGGCTTCAAAAGCGCGCTCGAAAGTGGGGCGATCGCCTACGGCGGCAAGTACAGCGCGCCCGACTACGAGCAAATATCGGCCTCGGGCTGCACGCTCGCCATCGAGAACACCATGATCAACCACACGCCCGATGTGAAGAAAAAGCTGCAGAAGCTCGGGCTCGTCGTGCTCACCGAACAGTCGTCGAGCGAGCCCGAAGCACTCGGGCGCGTCGAGTGGATTAAGCTTTTCGGCGTCCTATTCGACAAGGAAGACGAGGCCGCGCACCTGTTCAACGAGCAGAAGGCTCGCGTCGAGCAAACGTCGGGGCTCGCGTCGTCAGGTAAAACCGTGGCGTATTTCTACATTAACTCGAACGGGGCCGCCGTCACGCGGCGGGCGGGCGACTACGTGGCGCAGATGATCGAGCTTGCAGGCGGCAACTACGCGCTCGATGACGCGCAGACGGCGTCGACGTCAGGTTCGTCAGTAACGCTCGAAATGGAGCGCTTCTACGCGACGGCGAAGGATGCCGACATCATCGTCTACAACGGCACCATCGACGAATCGGTTGCCACCTTGAACGACTTCGTAGGCAAAAACGCGCTATTGTCGCAGTTCAAAGCCGTGAAGAACGGCAACGTCTGGGTCACAAGCGCCGACATGTACCAGCAGATGACTTCTACCGCCGACATTATCGACGAGCTACACGGGGCGTTCACCGGCGATGACGCGAGCGACTTCCATTATCTGAGGAAGCTCGGCTAGCACCATGAAAAGCCGGCTTTCCATGACATACGACGAATCGGGGCGCGCCGCGCGGTGTCGCGTCGTGACGGCGCTGCTCGCTGTTGCCCTCATCGTGCTCGTCGGGGCCAACCTGTGCATCGGGAGCGTGCTCGTGCCCGCAGACCACATCCCCGGCATCCTTTCGGGCGGCGCGGCCAATTCCATGGAAAGCCAAGTCATCTGGGAGATTCGCCTGCCGCGCGTGCTTTCAGCCGTGCTTCTCGGCGGGGCACTTTCGCTCTCCGGGTTCCTGCTGCAGACGTTTTTCAACAATCCCATCGCCGACCCGTTCATCTTGGGCGTCTCCTCGGGCGCAAAGTTCGTCGTCGCGCTTACGATGATCGTACTTCTGGGCGCGAACCAGGCCATGTCCTCGCCGGCCATGGTGGCCGCAGCGTTTCTGGGCTCGCTTATCACCATCGGCTTCGTGCTCCTCATCGCACGGCGCATAAGTTCCATGGCCATGCTCATCGTGGCGGGCGTCATGGTGGGATACATCTGCTCGGCGGCGACGAACTTCCTTATCGCCTTCGCCGACGACCAGTCCATCGTGAACCTGCACAACTGGTCTTTGGGTAGCTTCTCGGGTTCGAGCTGGGACGACATCGCGGTCATCGCGGTCGTGGTGATCACCGTGAGCGCATGCGTATTCGCGATATCGAAGCCCCTTTCCGCCTTCCAGCTGGGAGAAGCCTACGCGAAAAGCGTCGGCGTGAACGTCGCACGCTTCCACGTGGTGCTCGTCCTTCTAGCGAGCATGCTCTCCGCCTGCGTGACCGCGTTCGCTGGTCCGGTGTCGTTCGTAGGCATCGCGGTTCCGCATCTCGTTAAGTCGGCGCTGAAGTCGTCGAAGCCCATCCGCGTGATTCCTGCGTGCTTCTTGGGAGGCGCCATCTTCTGCGCGGGCTGCGATTTGATCGCGCGCACGCTGTTCTC
>CAUDUM010000015.1 GCA_958452575.1 uncultured Eggerthellaceae bacterium | reverse complement strand
CCCACCTGCCGAAGCATCGCCTCGTTGAGCTCGCGGGTGAAGGGCCCCTGCATGCCGATGACGTGCGACGGCGAAAACCCCGCGTCGATGCACTTCGTTATAACACCGGGCAGCGGGAGCACACGCACGAAGAAGCGCTCCGCGAAATCGGCGACGCGTGTGTAGGGAGCAAGCTCCTTGCTCCCCGTCGTGAGAAGCGCGCGACCCGGGTTCTCGGAGAGAAAACGCGCCGCACAGGCGATCGACGCGACCGACACGACGCCTTTGGGCAGCGCCTCGACCGGGCGCGCAAGGCGCAGGCATCGTGCACCCACGGCGAGCGAAGCGGCCCGGATGTTGCCGCTTGCGAGCGTAGCGAAGGGGTGCGTGGCGTCGACGACGATGCGCGCGCCGGAAAGCTCGCGCTCCATGTCGGCCTCGTCGAGCCTGCCCGCATGCACCTCGATGCCCGGAAGCTCGCCCAAAAGCTCGCCTCCGTACTCGGTTGCCGCGTAGGCACGGGCGGGGATGCCCGCCCCGCTCGCCCATTCGCACAGAAGGCGGCCCTCGGTGGTGCCGGCGAAGATGCGCAGCGCCGGCGCGGATGCGGGCGCCGTCACTTCGGGCCGCCTGGGCGCGTGATCTGGTAGAGCAGCGCGTTCATAATGGCGGCCGCCACGGTCGAACCGCCCTTGCGACCCCTCGCGACGATGGCCGGCACGCGTCGCGCGAGTAGCTCCTCTTTCGCCTCGACCACGTTCACAAACCCGACCGGCACCCCAACGACGAGCGCGGGCGCGATCTTCCCCGCGTCCATGAGCTCGGCGAGGCGCAGAAGTGCCGTGGGGGCGTTACCGACGGCCACGATGAGCGGACCCTCGATGCCGCAAGCTTTGTCCATGCTCGCAACGGCGCGAGTCGTGCCCGCGGCGCGCGCAGCCGCGGCGACATCAGGATCGGCCATGTAGCACACGGCCTTGCAGCCGAGCTTCGCGAGCGCGGGCTTGCTTATGCCTGCGAGCGCCATGTTCGTGTCGGTGAGCACCGTGGCCCCTGCGCGCAGTGCGTCGAGCGCACAGTGCGCGGCGTCATGGGTGAACACGAGGGAATCGGCGTACGAGAAGTCGGCAGTGGTGTGGATGACGCGCTTCACGACGGGCTCTTCGAGCGGCGGGAACGTGCGGCCGCCGAGCTCTTCGGTGATGATCTCGAAGCTGCGCCGCTCGATGTCGCCGGGCGCCATCTCCTTGGAATCCATCTAGTACTCCACCCCTTCCCTTGCACATATCCCCTGAGCGTAGGGGTGTTTCTCGCACCGCATCTCGGTAATGTAATCGGCCTTCTCCACGATCTTGCGGGAAGGCGCGCGCCCGGTGAGCGCTACTTCGACGCCGCGCGCGGACATATCGAGCGCGCGGTCCACGAGCGCCTCGTCGACAAGCCCCTTCGAAAGCACGTCGAGCGCCTCGTCGAGCACGAGCAGCCCCTCCTGCGCGCCCTCGAGCTCGGCGAGCGCGGAAGCGAGGTTCCCATCGTGCAGCTCGCACGTCGCGGCAAGTTCTTCCGGCGTCATCGACCAGGTAAACTTGTCCGACACCTTCCCCGCGAACACGGACACGCCGAAATGCTCGGCGAGCAGACGCGCCTCCCCGCTTTCGCCGTCTTTCAGGAACTGCACGACGACGACGCGGCGGCCTGCGGCGAGCATGCGAAGGGCGAGGCCCATCGCCGCCGTGGTCTTGCCTTTGCCGTCGCCATGATACACGTGGATCATAGGCCCTCCTCGATAATGCGGTAGACATACTCCATGTCGAGCGCCCCGCGCACGACGTCGGCCAGGCGGTCGAACTCGCGCGCACGGTGATCGGCCGTGGACGCCTCGCCCGCAGCACCCACGACGCTCTCGGGCAGGCCGCGCATGCGCGCAAGCGAGCGCGCGAGGGCGAGCGCCACCCCCGGTTCGTCGAACAGGCCGTGGAGATAGGTTCCGAACACGTTTCCGCAGGCCGCGCCTTCTGGTTTGCCGCCAATCGTGCCCGCAGGGGCGCAGGAGACGGTCGTTTCGCCGTCGTGAATCTCGTACCCGCGCGCCGTCATGCCGTTCCACGCCGAGAACGCGCCTTGGGCGCCCGTGATACGCAGCTCCGACTGGGCGAGGCGCTTTTCCTCCTTGAACACCGTACTTGCAGGGATGAGCCCGAGCCCGCGCGCGGTGCCAGCGCCTTCCCTGCCGTGCGGGTCGGAAAGCTCGTCTCCCAAAAGCTGGTAGCCTCCGCATATGCCGAGCACCGGCGTGCCCGCGCCCGAAAGCGCGCGTACACAGGCTCCGATGCCGCTAGCCGCAAGCCAGCGCGCGTCGTCGAGCGTGGTCTTCGAGCCGGGGAGCACCACCAGGTCGGGCCGGCCCAGATCGGTCGTCGAGGAAACGTAGCGCACGCCCACGCCGGGCACGCGCGAAAGCGGGTCGAAGTCGGTGAAGTTCGACAGATGCGGAAGGCGCACGACGGCGACGTCGATGACGCCGCGCGCCTCGCGGGCAGATAGGCGCGGCGCGAGCGAGTCCTCGTCGTCCAGGTCGAGCGCAAGATACGGCACGACCCCCACGACGGGAACCCCGCACATCTTCTCGAGCGGGGCCAAACCCGGGCGCAGGATTTCCACATCGCCGCGGAACTTGTTTACCACAAGCCCCCGCAAAAGAGCGCGATCCTCGGGCGCAAAGAGCGCGACCGTGCCGTAGAGCTGGGCAAACACCCCGCCTGGGTCGATGTCGCCCGCGAGCAGCACGGGGGAGGACACGGCGCGCGCGAGCCCCATGTTGACGATGTCGTTTTCGGCAAGGTTGATTTCGACGGGGCTGCCGGCGCCCTCGATGACGATGACGTCGTTTTCCTCCGCGAGCGAATCGAACGCCTCCAAAATCTGCGGCATGAACGCCTTCTTTCGCGCGAAGTAGTCCCTCGCAGCGAAGGCTCCCTGCGCCTTGCCGGCCACGATGAGCTGGCTTCGGTGGTCGCTTTCGGGCTTGAGCAGGATGGGGTTCATGCGCACGTCGGGCGCGATGCCGCACGCCTCGGCCTGCATGATCTGGGCGCGCCCCATCTCGAGCCCATCGGCCGTGACACCGCTGTTGAGCGCCATGTTCTGGCTCTTGAAGGGAGCCACGCGCAGGCCGTCCTGCGAAAGCACACGGCACAGCCCCGCCGCAAGCAGGCTCTTCCCCGCGTTCGACATGGTGCCCTGGATCATGATGGGCTTCGCCCTACCCACGGGTATCGACCTCCTTCGCCGAGCCTCGGCCATCCGCGCCCGCCATAGCGTCGCTGCAAGAAGCGCCGCCCCGTTCGTCGGGTTCGCCTTCGCCCGATGCGCCTTCCGCCCGAAGCGCGCGGCTGAACGCCATCGCAAGCCGGGCGTTCTCCTTGCGCGTGCGCACCGCGACGCGGCACCAGAAACGGGACAGTACCGAAAACGAGTCGCACGTGCGGACCAAAACCCCCTGTTTATACAGGCGCTCGGGGATGTCTTTCGCCGGCGTGCGGACTAAAAGGAAGTTTGCATCCGACGGCACGACGGAAAGCCCGAGCGAGGAGAGCTCGTGGGAAAGCCACGCTCGCTCGCCCGCTAGTACATCGCGCGTGCGCGAGACGTATTCGACGTCTTCCAGGGCGGCGATGCCTGCGGCCTCGGCGACCGAGGAGACGGGCCACGCCTGTCCCGCCCGGCGAATCCCCTCGATGAGTTGGGCGTTTCCGCTGATCAGATACCCCAACCGCAACCCTGCCATTCCGTAGAGCTTGGTGAACGCGGAGAGCACGGCCACATGGTGCGAACACGCGGCGCGTGCGGCCACGCTCCTTTCGCGGGCGTCGGGCGCAAATCCGAGGAAGCACTCGTCCACGACGAGCAGCGCGCCCACCTGCTCGCAGCGGCAAGCCGCGGCATCGATTACGCGGGGGTCGACGAGGCGCCCCGTCGGGTTGTTCGGATTGCAGAGGTACGCCACGTCTCCCGGCCCCTCGATCGCGCGGGCGAAGGAGGCGGGCACGTCGAAGTCGTCCGCTTCGGAGAGCGGGAACTCCTGCACGCATGCGCCGTAGTACGATGCCGCCTCCGCATATTCAGAGAACGTCGGCGCGCACACGACGATGCGTTTCGGGCGCACCGCCGCGGCGAGCCGCCAGATGATGTCGGACGCGCCCGCGCCGCAGACGATAGTATCTTCGGGAATGCCCTGGGCGCGCGCTAGTGCGCGAACGAGGGCGAGGCTTTCCCTATCGGGGTAGGCGTCGATTCGAGAAAGCGCCTTGCAAGCTGCGGCAACGGCGCGCGGCGAGGGGCCTGCCGGATTCACGTTCACCGAGAAGTCGATGAGGTCGGAGGCGCCCTCTTCGCAAGCGATGCCGAGCGATTGCGTGCTACCCCCATGCGCACGGGCGCGCAGGATTCCCCCGGCAGCCCGGGACGCGGCGTGGTCTTCCCTCATGACATCGCCCCCACGGCGAGCACGACCGCTGCGCGTGCGGCACCGAAGACGACGAGCGCGCATACGGACGCGGCGAGCATGAGCCTAGTCGCCCGGGCGATGTCGCCCCACTCGATTTCGCGGGACGCGTCGCCTATCGTCGGTTTCTCAACGAGCTTGCCGAAATACACCGCGGGTCCCGCCAGGCGCAGCCCGAGCGCGCCCGCGCACGCCGACTCGGTCTGCGCCGAGTTGGGGCTCGCATGGCGACGCCTGTCGCGGCGCCAGATGCGCGCCGCCCCGCGCGCGTCGAGCCCGACGATCGGGCACACGACGATCATGAGCAGGGCCGATAAGCGCGAGGGAATCCAGTTCACCGCATCGTCGAGGCGCGCCGAGGCGCAGCCGAAGTCGATGTAGCGCGCGTTTTTGTAGCCCACCATGCTGTCGAGCGTGTTCACCGCCTTGTACGCCATGCCCAAGGGCGCACCCCCGATCATAAGGTAGAAAAGCGGCGCGATGACGCCGTCGCTCGCGTTCTCCGCCACCGTTTCCACGGCGGCGCGCAAAACGCCCTGCTCGTCGAGAACAGACGTGTCGCGTCCCACGATGAGCCCGACGGTTTCGCGCGCCGCGACAAGGCCGCCCTTCGAGAACGCGCGGGCCACGGCCAGGCTCTGGCGGCGCAGCTCGCATGTCGCGAGAATCTGATAGCTCGCCCATGCCTCGGCCACGAAGCGCAAGCCGGGGTGAACCATGCCGCAAAGATGCAGGATTCCCCAGGTCAAAAGCCCACACGCAAGCGGAAGCGCCACGGCGAGCACAAGCCCTGCGGCGCGCGTGCCCGCGGACGTTTGCGGGAATGCGCCCCGCAGGCGGCCTTCGGCCCACGTGATCGCGCGCCCCATGGCGACGACGGGATGGGGAAGCCAGCGCGGGTCGCCGAAGGCAAGGTCGGCCGCGAACCCGGCGGCGACGGCAAGAATCGTCATCACCGGGCATCGCCCCCCGAAGCGGGGCGAACGTCGCGAAGGCAGCGCCCATCCCAGGTGGCGGCCCATGCGCCGCCCGGCTCGGTATGCACGTCGAAATATCCCATTTTCGGGACAGCTAGCTCGGAGAGCAGCGCTTTCACGGTACCCGCGTGAACGACGAAGACGGCGCGCCCACTCCCCTGGGCGCGCTCCGATTCGCACGCCTCCCGAAACGCCGCGACGACGCGGCGGGTGAAATCGCTCTTGCCCTCGCCATGCGGGCAGCGCGTCTCGCACCAGGAGTCTACCCAGGCGCGGTAGCGCACATCCTCTTTAAGCTCGGCGGCGCTTCGCCCCTCGAAGTCACCGAAATCCATCTCGCGCAGACCGGGGCATGCCATAAGCTCCGCATTCGGGAAGAGGATGCGTGCCGTCTGGTCGGTGCGGGCCATGCCGCTCGTGATAACACGGAACACGTCACGATCGCACGCGAGCTCGCGCAAAGCGCGCTCCCCCGCGCTCGACAGGGGCTCGTCGGTGCCCGCCCCGCTGTAGCGATGGTCTTCCGTGCCCGCCGTGGCACCATGGCGCACGAAGACGACTTCCAAAGGCGCGCCCGCGTCCTGCGTCCCTCGAGGCGCATCAGCAAGGTTTCCTTTGATGACCTGGGGAATCCCGCACGTCATGCGCACGACGACGTCGGCGCGCGCAGCAAGCGCGCATCCCAAGCGCCCCGCGCGCTCGCGCCATTGGGCGTCTTCCGCACGCATGGGGACGACCCCCGAGCCGACCAAGGGCAGAATCACTGCGTCGAAGCCAATCAGCCGCTCGAGCGCCCGGTCAGCGTCGAGCGCGCGTACGAGTTCCTCAGCACGGTACGCGACACGGCCGGCAAAAGCCGCGGGCACGCCGCCCTCCGCAAGCTGCGCCGCGTCGACGAAATCGTCCGCCGCGAACCCGAGCTTTTCGCGCACGAAGGTCCTCTTCCCCGAATGCGCGCCGCCTACCACGAGAATCATAGGAGCACACCCCCCGCCACCAGCATGGCAAGCATCGCGAGCTCGGCCCATTGCAGAAACCATCCGGCCAAATCCCCCGTCACCCCGCCGAAGCGGGACAGGGCAACATGACGGTACCACGCGAGCGCCAAAAGCCCCGCCACCGCCATAAGGGCGCCGACGGCCCGAGCGCACGCGACCATCCCTGCAGCCGAAGCCGCAGCGAAAGCGCAAAGCGGCACGACGATCGCCGCGCGCTTCTTAGCAGGCGAGAGTCCCGCGGCCATGCCGTCCGCCCGCGCGGCAGGCCAGCATTCTACGGCGAGCCCCGAAAGCGCGCGGGAGAACACGAGCGAGCACAGAAGCGCGAGGAACGCCCCCGCCGTAAGCGGCAGCGCGGTGAACAGGGAAAACTGCAGAATAAGGTACATGACAACACC
>CAUDUM010000014.1 GCA_958452575.1 uncultured Eggerthellaceae bacterium | reverse complement strand
GGGTGTAGTCCTTGCCGTCGATGTCGACGACCGCGCGGCCGTCCTTGCCCTTCTGGACCTTGTAGCTGACGGTCTTCTGCTCCTCGCGCGTCTCGTCGAACGAGCGGCCGATGAAGCGCTTGATGGACGACACGGTGTTCTCAGGGTTGGTGACCGCCTGGTTCTTCGCGGCCTTGCCGACCACGCGCTCGCCGTCCTTGCGGAAACCCTCCACAGACGGGGTGGTGCGGTCGCCTTCCGCGTTCACCAGGATTTCGGGCTCGCTGCCCTCCATGACGGCCATAGCCGAGTTCGTCGTGCCAAGGTCGATACCGAGAATCTTAGCCATTTCCTGCTTCCTCTCCTTCCAGAGTTCCCGCTTCGCGGCAGCAGTTCCATGTGCTCGCTAAGGGGGAGCCGAGCCTGCGCTTCCTTTGCGTAGGCTCGGCTCAAACCGTTTTCAACGATTGGAACTATATAATCTGAGTCTGTATCTGTCAAGTTAGTTACCATTTTGTCATTTAACTTTTTTAACGCATCTATATACAAGTAGACTCAGACACGAAAAAAGCCCCTAAGGGCTTCGAAAACGGGGTCTCCCATATATCGAACATAGGTAAGCAAGCGGCGCGAGGTGCGTCCCAAAGACGAGAAAGCCCTCTGCGACTGAACTTCGATCCACCGCAGAGGGCTTGCAAACCGGAGATTGACCTCTCAGGCAATCCGCAGGTCGAGCATAAGTCAGCGAGAAGGGCCCTGGCGCCGGAGATCGTGGGGATCGCGAGGATGCCGCGTACTTCGGTACGCAAGTCCTCGGGATCGCCGCGAGATCCGGTGCCAGGGCCCTTCGCAGCGTCGGCAAGTTCCGGCGGCCGGCAGGCCGCCGGAACAAAACTAGTCTTCGACGACCTCCGTGATGGCGCCCATCGGGCACTCTTCGACGCAGTCACCGCAAGCAACACAGGCTTCCTCGTTCACGACCTCGGCAGCGCCGCCAACCACTTCCAGGACCTCCTGCGGACAAGCGTCGACGCAGATGCCGCAACCGATGCACTCATCAGCTTCGATAATAGGATGGGACATGATCGTTCTCCTTCTCGTCTGACAAACCCGCCGCGGATGCGCCGGGGTCCCCCATAAACTGCATGGACGCAAGATACCACGTTTCCCCGCCGATGCAAGAAAAAATAGAGGGCGTCTCGGCAACCGACGAATAACGAGCGTAACGGCAGAATGCCGCCCAAGACGCAGCGGATGCCGCGAGGCGCCGTCGCGAGGCCGAAACGATGCGCCCCACCTCGAAACTCCCCGCCCATGGAAGACGCCGCAACGATGCACGCGCCTTTTCAGACGCCTATTCGCAGCGCTAGCAGATGCGCGGCAGCTGCTCGCCCACCAGCATGTCGAGGATGCGCGTGCCGCCGAACGCCGTGCGCAGGAACACCTTCGATCCGCGCTCGGGCTGCGCTTCGGTCACCTCGCCGATGATGGCGGCATCGGTGCCGTAGGGGTTCGCCTTCATCGCGGCCAGGGCGGCCTCCGCCTCGTCAGCCGCGACGACGCATACCATCTTGCCCTCGTTGGCAACCTGCAGCACGTCGTAGCCCAGCATGTCGCACGCCCCCTGGACCGCGGGCTTCACCGGCACGGCATCCTCCTCGATGACCATGTCGACGCCCGCCTGACCCGCCAGCTCGTTGAGCGTGGATGCCAGACCGCCGCGCGTGGGATCGCGGAAGCAGCGCGTGTGAGGAGCCGCCGTCAGCACATCGGCGATCAGGTGGTTGAGAGGAGCCGCATCGCTTTGCAGATCAGCGGAAAAGCCCAGGCCCTCACGGCAGCTCATGATGGTGATGCCGTGGTCGCCCAACGTGCCTGACACCAGCACCGCATCGCCCGGCTTGCATTGCGCGCCGCCCAGCTCGATGCCCGGCGCCAACACGCCGATGCCGCTCGTGTTGATGTAGACGCCATCACCATGACCGCGGTTGACCACCTTGGTGTCGCCCGTGACAAGCGCCACGCCCGCCTCGCGCGCGACCTCAGCCATCGAGGCGCAGATGCGCTTGAGGTCCTCGATGGGAAAACCCTCCTCAAGGATGAACCCGCAGCTAAGGTACAAGGGGCGCGCGCCGCTGGTGGCCACGTCGTTGACGGTGCCGCACACCGCCAAACGGCCGATGTCGCCGCCGGGGAAGAAGTGCGGCGTCACCACGAAGCTGTCCGTCGAAAACGCCAGCCGCTCGCCCTGCTCGAGCGCGGGGAGTACAGCGGCATCGTCGCCGCGCAGCAGCTCGTCGCCGGCGTACGCGGCAAAGAACACCTCGTCGATGATGCGCTTCATCATGGTGCCGCCACTGCCGTGGCCCAGCATCACCGTCGTATCCATGTGCGTTCCTCCTTGTTCAGCGCTCAGCGCGCGTTCGTATCCGATTCCGCATGCAGGCGCAGCCCCTGATACGGCATCTTGCTGCCGCATCTTGCTGCAGCGCCTACGGCTGCGGGTTGGCCGTCGTCGTGACCAGGCGTCCGTTGCGCACGCCCTTGGTCCCCAGGATGAGGTTTGCGATCTCCTGCACGATCTCGGTCTCGCCGCGCAGCACGATGACCTCGAGGCAGTTGTGCTGGTCAAGGTGGATGTGCATCGACGAGATGATGTAGTCGAAGTAGGAGTGCTGGATGCTGTGCAGCTTTTCCTGCAGATCGCTCGCGTGATGGTCGAACGCGATGGTGAGCGTTCCGACCACTTCCACGCCGGGAGTGGCGCACTCATCTTCCACCAGCGCATCGCGCACCAAGTCGCGCACGACCTCGCTGCGGTTTTTGGCCAATCCGCGCCGTGCCACCAGCTGATCGAAGCGCATGAGCAGCTCTTCGGGCATCGCCACGGAAAAACGCATCAGATCCTGTGCCATACGTCGACCCCGCTCACGCCCGCTCTACACCAGGCTGACCGTGACGTTCGCCGCCGCCTCCGCGTCGTCCTCAAGCGCGTCGCGCGCCTCGTCGAGCTTGGCGCGCACATCGTCGAGCAGCGCCTGCGCCTCGTGCAGCTTCTTGGAGACCGTGTCGAATCCGGCATCGCCGGCGGTGTGGGCCAGGTTGTGGGCCCAGCGACGCTCCAGCTTCACATGGTCGTCGATCTGCTCGATCATCGTCTCAAACTGACCGGTGTTGACTCCGTTGGTGCACATGATGTCCTCCTGTTCGCGGTCGTCCCGCGCATCGAGTGGATGCCCGACATGGCGGCCGCTCAACCGAATCGTCGAATGTTGCTATGATAGGCACATTATCGGCAGATGGCGGAACGAATGCAGGAGCGAGT
Organism: uncultured Eggerthellaceae bacterium; assembly: GCA_958452575.1. Lineage (GTDB taxonomy): Bacteria > Actinomycetota > Coriobacteriia > Coriobacteriales > Eggerthellaceae > Aphodovivens. The sequence goes on along the minus strand of CAUDUM010000014.1, from coordinate 3,556 downwards.
GTGAAAAAATCTGCAAATGGTAACATGTACGAGGTGTCCGCCCGGGAGGCCGGCGAGCTGTTCGCCGCGCATTTGAGCGGCTCCGATCTGCCGCTCGTCTGCGTGATCAGCGGCGATCCCCTGCCCGAGCAAGCGCGCGCCGCCCTTGCAAGCTCGGCTCGATCGCTCGGATACGGCGACGCCTGCGCGTTCGCGTCGCTCGAGGTGCCCGACGGCGCGCTCGACGCCAGCTCGCTGCTCCTCCTTGTCGAGGGACTCGACCCCCTTTGCGTGATTGTCGCCGATTCGCGCGCCGCCCTCCTGCTTTCCGAAGCATATCGCTGCCCCGTTCCCGAGGGGCAACCGTCTCGCGTGATGGGACGTCCCGTCGTGGCGTTCACGTCGTTCGCCTCGATGCTCGAAAGCGACAGCGACAAGCAGATTGCATGGGCGCTGCTGAAAAAACTCCCCCGTCGCGGCGCGTGAGACGCGAAGTGTGCGCGCCCGCGCATCGCTTTTCTTACGCGAGCGCGCTTTCGTACACGACTTTTCTGGAACAGGCGCATCTTAAAAGCGAAGGGCGCCCACAATAGTAAAAGGCCGCGGGGGGAAGCGGCCTTTTACTAGACGAGTGAAACGAGGAGAAGAGGGAATTGATCTCATCGCAGGACAAATACTACGCGATATATTATCCGTAGTCAAGAATATTTTTTGATCGAATTAATTTTTTCTGCCAAAGGAGGCGGCTCATCGGCAAACTCGTGCAGCCCCGACGCGCATGGCCATGAAGAGGGGAAGAAGTTTGAATAGGAGACACAAGGACGATTCTGGCAGCCGGGAGGCAGCTGGCAGAATGCTGGGGCAATCCCGGCAGCCGCCCGGCGTCGCGTCACCCTATTCATGCGTTACTTGTGAATTTAAATCAACGATTGACTGTCCTTCTGCGCATACAGCCCGGAAACAACCTGAACTTCGCTAAGGTTTCAATGAAAAGGTACGCACGGCCACGAAAGCAAGGCGAACCCGATATGAAAGGCTTTTTCGAAAGACTGCGCTGGAAGCTGTCCCTCTGGCTGGAGGGCCGCTATGGTGCGGACAACCTGTCCAACGTATTGAACATGGTCGGTCTTGCGCTGTTGCTGGTCGCGGTGCTCACGGGATTCGACCTGCTGTGGGCGTTTGCGATGGGCGTCATCCTGCTGTCGGCGTTCCGCACGTTCTCCAAGAACATCCCCCAGCGCGAGCGCGAGAACGAGGCATGGCTCAACCTGATCGGCAAGCCCAAAGAGACGCTCTCGCTTGCCCGCAAGGCATGGACCAACCGCGCGACGACGAAGTACTTCCGCTGCAAAGGCTGCGGCACCGTGCTTTCGGTGCCCAAAGGCAAGGGCAAGCTGCGCGTCACCTGCCCGAAATGCCATTGGCAGACCGAGAAGAAGTCGTAAACGCCGATGTTCGGCTACGTTGCCGCAAACCTCCACGACCTCGACGAAGCGGAGCAGCAGCGCTACCGTGCGGCATACTGCGGGCTATGTCATGCGCTAAAGGAGCGCTTCGGGCAGATGAGCCGCTTCTCGCTCACCTACGACATGACGTTTTTGGTGCTGCTTTTGGGATCGCTGTACGAGCCGGAGGAGCAAACCGGCAAGGAGCGCTGCGTCGCCCACCCCACCAAGCCCCATGCCTACCTGATCACGCGCTACACCGACTACGCCGCCGATCTGTCCGTGGCGCTGGCCTATCACAAATGCCTTGACGATTGGAACGACGACCGCAGCATGCGCGCCCGCGCCTATGCGGGAATGCTGGAGCGCTCCTACCGCGACGTCAAACAGCGCCTGCCGCGGCAGTGCGCCGCCATCGAGAGCGGGCTGGCGGACATCGCCCGCATCGAGCAGGCGCCCGACGCCGCACCCGACGCGGGCGCCAACCGTTTCGGCGCGCTTTTGGGCGAGCTGTTCGTGTGCGACGAGGATGTTTGGTCGGACGCGCTGCGCCACTTCGGCGGCCAACTCGGACGCTTCATCTATTTCATGGATGCCGCGTGTGATCTTGAGAGCGACCGTCAAACGGGCAGCTACAATCCCTTATCGTCACTGGATATGGAAGACGGCGACATCGACACGGCGCTGACGACGTTCGCCGGACGCGCCACCGCCCAATTCGAAAAGCTGCCGCTTGTCCAGGACCTCCACCTGCTGCGCAGCGTGCTGTATTCGGGCATATGGCAGAAGCGCAACGCGCAGGAGATGAAACGCAGAAAACGCGAGATGCGAAAAACCGCAGACAGCGAAACGACCGAGAAGGACGCCTAAGGTGCCAGAGAACCCCTACGACATATTGGGCGTGAGCCCCGACGCCTCCCCCGACGAGATCAAAAAGGCCTATCGCAAAAAGGCGCGTGAGAACCATCCCGACCTCAATCCCGATGACCCCAACGCCGCCGAGCGCATGAACAAGATCAACGAGGCCTACGACCGCATCATGAACCCCGAGAAGTACGAGGCGCGCGATCGCCGCGCCCAGGCCGCCCAGGGCCATCCCGGAGGCCAGCGCCCCGGCGCGGGCTATTCCGGAGGATCGGGCTATGCGGGCGGCACGGGCGGCCAGCAGACCGGCTACGGCTATGGCGGCGGCCCCTCGAGCGGAAGCGGCCCCTACGGCTGGACGGGCGGATTCGACTTTGACGACCTGTTCGGCTTCGGCGGCTTCGGCGGAGCGGCGACCGGCCCCATCCACCCCGAAGCCTCCGCGGCGGACAGCGCCGAGGTGCGCGCCGCGATCGATGCGATCAACGCGGGCGATTACCAACGCGCGATCAGCATCCTCAACGCCATCACCAGCGGAGGGCGCGACGCACGCTGGTACTACCTCAGCGCGCTGGCCAACGACGGCGCCGGCAACTCGCTGATGGCGCTCGAGCAGATCCGCCGCGCCGTGCGCATGGATCCCAACAACCCCGAATACCAGCGCGCCCAGCGCAAATTCCAACAGGCCAGCACCGAATACCAAGAGGAGGGCCAGGCGAAGGGCTTCACCATGGTGGGCGTCGACCCCATGACGCTGTGCTGCGGCATCTGGTGCTGCGGCCCGCTGCTGTGCCGCATGTGCTTCCCCTTCGGCTTCTATTTCTAACAGGCGGCACGACGACTCGACAGGCATTAGCAACAACCGGCGCTTCGAAAGGACACGAGCATGGGAGCTACGATAGGCATCGATCTGGGAACGACCAACAGCTGCATGGCGGCGGTGGAGGGCGGCAAGCCCGTCATCATCCCCAACGCCGAAGGCGAACGCACAACACCCAGCGTGATCGCGTTCTCCAAAGCAGGCGAACGCCTGGTCGGACGCATCGCGATCCGCCAAGCGGCGATGAACCCCGATCGCACCATCTCCTCGGTCAAGCGCCACATGGGCACCGACTGGCGCGCCGACATCGACGGCAAGCGCTACACTCCCCAGGAGTTGTCGGCGATGATCCTGCGCAAGCTGCGCACCGACGCCGAGGCGTTCCTCGGCCAGCCCGTCACCGATGCCGTTATCACCGTGCCCGCCTATTTCAACGACATGCAGCGCC
>CAUDUM010000013.1 GCA_958452575.1 uncultured Eggerthellaceae bacterium | reverse complement strand
CTCCCCTTTTGCTGAGAGGCATCCGAGCCGCTAAAGAACGGCAGGCCCGCACCGGGACGACCAGCACCGGCGCCGGCGAGCGGACGCTTCTTGTCCTGGTCCTTGGCGGTGAGTTTCTCGATAGCCTTTTTGATGGAGGCGGACGACACACCCAGGCGCATGAGGATGTCTATGGCCATGCCGTTGCCCTCTTCGACGATACCGATGAGCAGGTGCTCGGTCGACACGTAGGTCTGGTTGTTCTCACGCGCCACGCGGAATGAACGCTCCATCACGCTAATGACGAGCGGCGTAAAGGCGAGCTTGGCCGCCTCGGTCTCCTCGCTGGGCTCGGGAACCGTGGTCTGGACCTCCTTGAGGGTGTCCATGATGTCGTCGTAGGAGATATCAAGCGAGCGCAGCGCCTCGGCAGCGATGCCCTCGTCCTCCTTGGCGAGTGCGAGCAGCAGGTGCTCGGTGCCCACCTTATTTGAGTGCAGATCGAGCGCCTCCTGTTTGGCCATCGACATGACCTTGCGCGCTCGATCGGTAAATCTATCTAACATGCTCGTTTCCTTACATGAGTTCATCGAAATCAAAACGCCCGCCCGTCGGCGGCGCTTTTGTCTCTTTACCCACAGGTTGTCTATGTTAACAGCTGGAGGAATATCTATAAACCCGGCTCACATGAATGCAGGTTATGACCGCATCGCGGGACTCACCGCGCGATGCGCGACAGGCGCCCCGCAAGAGAAACCCTAGGCGTCTTTCACCACGTCGGGACTCGTCGCACGCGATGCGCGATAGGCATCGGCCTCCTTGGAGACGCGTTCGAGCAGCTCGGATGTATCGACGCCCTCGACTTGCGCGACCGTTTCCACCGTCTGCATGGCGACCGCCCTCAGGTACGCGCACGCGCTGTCCCCCAGCTGCTCGAGGTCTATCTCCTCGCCGCCCTCCCGGGCAAAGCCGACCGCCATCACAAAGCCCATGATGCCCGAGACCAGAAAGCCCACCGCAAAGCTCGAATCTGCCTTGAGCTCTTCTCCGTCGGGGTGGACGATCTCTCTCACGCGGTCGATGATGATCGTATGGATGCCCTGCACGACCTGCTCGGCGGCACCCGCCCTCATGGTGATGACGATGCGCCGCAGCAGGCAGCGGACGTCGCGCCGGTCGAACGCCGAAAGGTCGCCCTCGCTCGAAAAATGCCAGAGGGCATCGGTGATGAGCTCGTTATCCTGCAGCAGCTGGGCTATGGCGATGGCGACGAGTTCATCGAAATCGTGAAAATAGTAGTAAAACGTTCCGCGATTGCACTGGGCGGCGCGGGTCACCTCGCCAACCGACAGCTCGAAGATGCTGTTGTTCTCGATGAGCTCCCAAAACGCCTCGATGATACGGGTGCGTGCATCGGGCGCATCGGCGTCCTTACGCGGTCTCGCCATGCGCCTCACCGCACCCCTGCGCCTTGGCGTTCATGATGAGCATCTGAAGACGGTTCTCCACGTTGGCGAAGCTCACGTCGGGATCGTAGTCGAGCGGCAGGAACTGCGCCGTGGGATACTGCTCCTTGAGCGCATGGATGAGCCCGCGCCCCACGACATGGTTGGGCAGACACCCGAACGGCTGCAGGATCACGAAGTTGCGGCAGCCGCGCTTGGCGCGCTCGAGAATCTCCGCCGGAATCAGCACGCCCTCGCCCGCATCGAACGTATGGTGCAGGATCTTATCGCTCGCGCGCACGAGCTCGGGCATGCGCGTCGGCGGCTCGTAGAGCGGGCTCGCCGCGCCCAGGCGGTCGCAACGGTCGTGCGCGAGCTCGAACAGGTTGTCCGCCGTGGCGTACCAGGCCTTTTCGGGCAGCGACAGGTCGACGTGGAACTCGCGCGACTGCGCATGCTTGTAGAAATAGGTCTTGCGGATCACGTCGGTCATGCGCGCCTCGATGACCTCGAGCCCGTTGTCCTCGAGGTAGCGCTCGATCTCGTGGTTGGCGCCGAGATGGAAATTGAGCAGGTACTCGCCCACGATGAGAACGGTCGGATGCGGGTTCGAGCGGTCGTACGGAACGGCGTCCATGATCGCAAGCGCGCGTTTGAAGCCCGTCGCCTGGCCTCTCAGCCCGGAGCGCTCCATGCCCTCGATAACCTCATCGAGCGCGCGGTCGAACGCAGCGTCCGCCGCGCCCTTCTCGAGCTCGTAGGGACGGATGCGCCTAAGCATGGCCTCGAGGGCATCGATCATGGGAAGACCGTAGGCGATCTGGATGCTCGGGCCAAGGCCGAGCTTGAAGCCCGGATGCGCATTGTGGGCATCGACGTCGTCGTTGGTGAGCACCGGGACATAGTCGTATCCCGCGTCGTCGAGCGCGCGGCGCAGCAGGGGCATGTAGTGCGTCAGGCGGCAGTCGCCGATATACTTGCCAGTCACCACGGCGACGTCGTGCGGGTCGTACTTACCGCTCTCGAGCGCCGCGAGCGCCTCGCCGATCACGATTTGCGCGGGGAAGCAGATGTCGTTGTGCACATAGCGTTTGCCCAGGCGGATGGCATCCTCGCGCCCGATATCAAGGGCCTCGGCGCGCACGCCCTGATTGCGCATCGCCGCGGTCATGAGCCTGCAGAACGCATGGGAGGTGTTGGGGACCAGCGCGATCTTGTCGTGCCGGTCGCGCTTGGTGTACTTGACCTTATACGGGTCGTCGAGCGGATGGACCGCGTGCACCCGGGCGCCCTCGGCACGCTCCTCCGCGCGACGACGGTTGACCGACTCGATAAACGAACGCACGCGAATGCCCATGGGACCGGCGACGTCGCTCTCATCGAGCTTGATCATCATCGGAACCTTGGAGCCCATCTCGCCCATCATGCGCGCGATCTCGTCGGTGAGATACGCATCGTGGCCGCAGCCGAAGCTGCCCATCTGCACGAGCTCGAGCTCGGGCGTCGATGCGACGATGACCGCGCACGACAGCATGCGCGCATGGTAGTTGTTCACGATGTCGATGCGGCTGTTGGAAAGATCGACGTTGCAGACCCCCGGCACCGCATCGGGCGTCAGCACGGGGATGCCGCGCTCAGAGAAGAGCTTGGGCAGCCCGTGGTTGACCAGCGGGTCGTTGTGGTACGGGCGCGAAGCGATCACCACCGCGTAGCCGCCGTCCTCGTGCACGTTCTCGAGCACCTGCCTGCCGCGCAGCTGCAGCTGGTTCTCAAACGTCTCCTGCGCGCGGTCCGCCTGCTCGGTCGCCTTGGCAACCAGGTCGGCATCGATATCGAAGGTCTCCTTGCACCACGCCTTGAGCTGGCGGTTTCGGTCGCCCTCGTCGTACCAGTGGAACAGCGGCGTATCGAACGGAACGCCGAAACGCTCCTCCGGGTTATCGGAATTGCGCATCACGTAGGGGTATCCCTTTACGACGGCGCACATCCACTCGCTGGTAGAGGCGGTGTTTTCGGTGGGCACCGTCGTGATGATGGGCATGAAGATGCGGTCGACGCCGGCGTCGACGAGATTGCGGATGTGCCCGTGGACGAGCTTGGCCGGGAAGCACACGGTGTCGGATGTGACGTGCGCCAGACCGCGCTCGTACATCGCCTTGGTGCTGCGTCCCGAGACGCGCACCTTAAAGCCGAGCGTGCTGAAGAACGTCGACCAGAACGGCATGGTGTCCCAGAACTCGAGCACACGGGGAATGCCGATCGTGACATCGCGCCCCCCGCTGACGGGAACCGTGGGGTACGACTCGAACAGCAGCTTCTCGCGGTCGACAAAGAGATTGGGGGCAGCCGCGGTCCGGTCGCGCCCCGTGCCGGGTGCCTGTGCCTCGCAAGCACCCTGCGGACGCAGCTCCTCCGCCGCGGGAACCTCGCGCACGAGCTCATCCCATGAGATGGCGCCGCCGCGCGGGCAGCGATTGCCCGTGACGTAAAGCGAGCCGTCGCCAAATGCCACGACCGCGCGCTGGCAGCGGTTGTTGCACCGACGGCAGGTAACGCCGCCGAACTCGCGATGCTCGAAGCGCTCCACGGCATCGAGCCCGATAAACGACGTGCCGGCGTCGCCCTTGCGGCATTCCTCGCGCGCGAGCAGGGCGATACCGATAGCGCCCATCAGCCCCGGGTGGGGCGCACGCGTGACGGGTTTGCCCAGATACTGCTCGAATGCGCGCAGCACCGCGTCGTTTCGGAACGTGCCGCCCTGGACGACGACTTTGTCGCCCAGACGGTTGAGATTTGAAACGCGAATGACCTTGGTGAACACGTTCTCGATAATCGAACGGCAGAGACCGGCCATGATGTCGCCCGGACCCTTACCGCGCCGCTGCTCGGAAACGACGCTGCTGTTCATGAACACCGTGCAGCGGCTGCCGAGAACGGCGGGGGCTTTGGACGAAAATGCCTCGGTCGCGATATCCTCAACGGCTATTCCGAGGTTTTTGGCAAAACCCTCGAGGAACGAGCCGCAGCCCGCAGAGCACGCCTCGTTGACGACGATATCGGTCAGCACGCCGTGGTTGAGCCAGATGGCCTTCATATCCTGTCCGCCGATGTCGAGCACGAAGGTCGCATCGGGAACGCATGCGCACGCGGCGCGGGCGTGCGCGACCGTCTCGACCGTATGGTAGTCGGCGTGGAACGCGCGCGCGAAAAGCTCCTCGCCGTATCCCGTGGTGCCCACGGCATCGATCGCAAGCGTGACTCCCGCTGTCTCCCAGCGGTTCTTCAAGCTGACAAGACCCTGTTGGGCGACGTCGAGCGGTCTGCCGTTATTAGACGCGTAGAACGAATCGACAAGCTCACCCGCCTCATCGACCAGGGCGAACTTGGTCGTCGTGCTCCCCGAATCGATACCGAGCGCCACACGCACCGTCTCTCCGGGCGCATACGCATCCGGACCCTTTGCCGGCGTCTCTTTGCCATGGCGTGCCGTAAAATCCGCCTGCTCGGCAGGTGTGGCAAAAAAGGGCTGGGCAAGACGTCCCTCCCCGCTTGCGGGCGCGACCGTCTCGAGCTTATCCAGCCGGACAAAAGCGTCGGGAAGGTCGATCGGTTGGGACGATGCGAACATGTCGGTCAGCGACAGGGCGGCACCGCGCGCGACCATGATCTGCGGATCGCGCGGGACGATAACCTGATCGTCCGATAGATTCAGTTGCTCCCGGAACACGCGGACCAGTGTGGGGTTGTAGGCGAGCGTACCGCCCTCGAAGATTACCGGCGGCTCGATGTCGATACCCTGGGCCAGACCGCCGATCGTTTGGCGGGCGACCGCGTGAAGCGCCGAAAGCGCCAGGTCGGTGGTAGGAATGCCCTCGTTGAGCAGCGGCTGGATATCGGTCTTTGCGTACACGCCGCAGCGGCCCGAGACCTCGTGGACGGTCGTTCCCCGGCTTGCGAGCTGCTCGAACTCGCCCGATTCGGTGCCGACCCCCATGAGCTTTGCCATCTCGTCGATAAATGCACCGGTACCGCCTGCGCACGAGCCGTTCATGCGCATGTCGGCAACCTCGATGTCTCCCTTATCGTTGGTGCGGAAGAAGATCATCTTGGCGTCTTGGCCGCCCAGCTCGATGGCGCAGCGCGTCTGCGGATAGAACCTGCTGATCGCGAGCGCGTTGGCGACCACCTCCTGAACGTACGAGGCGCCCAGCGCGGTCGCGATATCGCGCGCACCCGAGCCGGTCACCGCAACGCGCAGCGACTCATGGGGAAAGCGCTCGGCGAGCTCGCCGAGCATGGCGCGCACGCTCGCTGTCTGACACGCCCCGTGGCGGCGATATCCCCACCACGCCTCGGTCATATCTTCGTGCATCGCGTAAACTTTGGTCGTCGTCGACCCTACGTCCAGTCCTACTAGCAACGCCATAATGCTCCGTCTCTCGCATTTTTCCCGCTAGAGATATACCACTCTACGTAATACAACAGACTGTTGTATTTAAACTCCGTATAAAAAGCGGCTGCCGAAACGCTTCAGCAGCCGCCGAATGCACCAACAGATTGTTCTGCGCGCTAGCACGTCGGGCAACGGAGCAGCACGGGCCCTCCGGTCATGCGCACCGCTCACGCCCGCGATGTCGCCGAGAGAGCTATCCACGCTTAGGGCTCCAACCAAGCAAGTCGCCCGCGCTCAGCAGATCCCTAAGCGAGCTACTCGCACTCAGGAGCCATAGCCTGCTCCAAGAGCTCGGCATGCTCCTCCTCGAAAACCGTCCCCACAGGGAAGGCGCGACGGAAGACGAAGCGGGAAATCGGACCGGCTACCAAAAGGTTCCACGGCAGCGCCATCACAAAATTATGCGGGATGTTGATCATCCAGATCGCGGGCACGGAATACAGGTTCGCAAGGATGCCGCCGGGCATGTGCGTCAGACCCTCACAGGCACCGTACAGCGACATGATGATGACCATGGGAACGACCATGCAGGAGCTGACGGCGAGCGTCATGGCAAGTGGCGAGCTCTTGCCCGGCGTGACCAAGTACTTAAAGGCGAAACCCTTGGCGAGCGGGCTGGCGACGAACCAGTCGCAGCACATGGCAAAAATGTAGGCAACGGGGAAGCCGAGCCACGCAGTGGCAACGACCTCGCCGTTGATGGCCCCGTGCTGCAGGGCAACGTTGTAGATGCTCATCCAGAGCACCATGCAAAAGCACATGATAAAGGTGAACAGCAGGCTCTCTCGTTTGTTGATAGGCATAAAGGGCAGATTCCTCTCTGTGTTGTACCGCGGCGCCACGCAACAAAAACGGGCGGGCAAGATGGAGCTGTTGGAACTTCATCTCGCCCGCCCGTGGTACGCGCGTCTGCGACTACTTATGTGGTGGAACTACCCTAACACGAACGGCGCGCGCTTCGTAAGCGTTGAGTTTGTGGAGATGCAGGGCACCAAAACCCCCGACCCCATAAGTTGCGGTGGAATACGGACTGTTTTGACCCTTTAAGCAGCAATTCAGTCCCTATTTCACCGCAACTCATTTGGTGCAAAGTAACCTGTCCCCCTTG
>CAUDUM010000012.1 GCA_958452575.1 uncultured Eggerthellaceae bacterium | reverse complement strand
TCAGGAAGGCGGGACTGTCCCTCGAAAAACTGTCCAAATAAGTGTTGCCAATCCAAGGTCTACATCGACAGCACCATCGCGGGTCTGGGCATCACCAACTGCAACTACTGGTTCAATGCCTTCTCGAACTGCACCGAGGTGCGCGGGTTCGAGAACCTGTCCGGCATGACGAGCGCCAACCAGATGTTCTCCAGCTGCACCTCTCTGGAGACGATCTACGCCACGAGCTTCAGCAACTCCGGTCTCTCGGGCTCCCTCATGTTCACCGGCTGCACCAGGCTCGTCGGCGGGACGGACGGCTTCGTGCCATCCCAGACCAGCGGCGCGAGCGTGTGCAAGCTGGGCGCCGGCGGTGTGCTGACCGACCCGAACAACGACGCCCGCACCTGGTTCTGGGCGCACTACTACGCCGACGGCGAGGGCGTGCTCACGGCCACCGCCACGCCGGACGCGACGCGTGAGCTCGTCGCGAGCGGGCGGATCTGCGCCATCGGCAAGTACGTGGGCCTGGGCTTCACGCCCTGGGACGGCATGACGGGTCCGACGCACCGCCAGCACTTCACGAGCGCGACGTTCGCCTCGGACATGGCCACGTTCTCATACCTGAACCTGAACTACCTGTTCTACAGCTGCACGAACCTGGCAAGCATCTCCGGCCTGAGCAACCTGTCCGGCGTGCGGTCCATGCGCTACACGTTCTCGTCTTGCTCCTTCACGACGATCGACTTCCGTGGCTTCGACCCGTCCACGCTGACGGACCTGTTCTACACGTTCTCGGGGTGCAACAAGCTCACGAGGATCTACGCAGACGCAACGTGGGCGCTGCCAAGCTCTGGCATCACGGGCTCGCAATGCTTCTACTCGTGCTCGACTTCGCTCGTGGGCGGCAACGGCACGGTGTGGGCCAGCAACAAGACGGCGTACACGTACTTCCGCATCGACACGGCGAGCACGCCGGGGTATCTGACAGCGGCATAACAGTTGCGGACAGGTACGTTTTGTGTCCACCTCCAGCGGTAAAATTGTTGTGTTCAACAAAGCTATCGTTGAGAGGTGGACATGGACGATTTGTCTGTTCAAGTGGCGCTGACTTGCCCGACATGTGGATGTACGGAATTCGCATACGAGACGCCGGCTTCTGGTCAAGACTTTACTGATGACTGGACGTTTACCTGCGCTCATTGTGGGAGAACATTCACAAGGGCGGAACTTATTGAAGCAAACGCCGAATCAATTGACATGACGGTTAGCGACATGGGCGACGACATTGTCGATGAACTAGCTAAAGACTTGAGGAAGGCTCTCAAGAAGCAAGGCTGGAAGATCAAATGACTATAGATCCTACTTTTGCCACCTTGGCGCCTATCGTTATATCGGGTCTCAGCTTGTTAGTCGCAATTATCAGTTTTGTAATGAACTACAGGCTGAGCAAGCGCGACAAGGAGCGTAGCGAACAGTTGGCCGAGATACAACTGCGGCTTCATGAGCTGCAGCTGCAGAAAGAGGAACAGGCTGCGGAGAAACGCGAATCCTCGAGAGTAGAAGCTCGACACGTCTTAGTCGGACTGAAAAGCCATCACATACGTATTGCAAACACTGGCGGAACCACGGTGACCAACGTTACCTGCGAATGCGACGACGACAACGCGCCTTATGCGTTCATGCAGGACAAGGAGCCCTTCGAAAGGCTGGAGCCTGGCGAGAGCTTCGACGAAACAGTGCTCTTTGTCAGCGGCTCACCAAGCAAGTTCGTAATCACGACGCACTGGCTAGGAGCTGATGGCGAAGAGCACAGCAGGGACAACATCATCACTTGGTAGCTAGGAATCGCAGAGCTTAAAGCCACTAAAACTGAATTTGTGACGCAGTCAGACACTGCCTCCCAGAGGACGAAAGTCGAGACTTTGGGAGGCAGTTCTTTATGGAGTCAATCATCGTGGCGTGCATTACCGATGTCGTGACGCTGATTGGGGTGATCCTCTCCAACTCGAAGAACAGGGCCGTCATGGAGGTCAAGCTGGACGCCCTCACGGCAAAGGTCGAGAAGCACAACCAGCTCATCGAGCGGACATACCGCCTGGAAGAGGGGCTTTCGGTCGTGCGGAACGACATCGAAACCCTCAAGGGAAAGGCGGGCTGACATGAGCGAGTTCCTGGCAAGCAACGACTGGCAGTGGAGGCTCCTGCGCACGATCGTGCAGGGGGTCCTGGGCGTGGTGATCGCCAACCTGGACCTGATCATGGGCTGGTGCGTGCTCGACCCGGGCATGCGCGGGCTCGTGGTGGCGCTGGTGATGGCGGTCTCGTCTCCCGTCATGGCCGCGCTCGGCGGCGACGGCGACAAGCCGGAGATCCCGAGGGGTGAGGCGCGTGGGGCTTAACGGCATCGACATCAGCTCCTGGCAGGACGACCTGGTCGTCTCCGCCATGGGCACGTGCGACTTCGTGATCGTGAAGGCGACCGGCGGCGCGGGGTACTCGAACGAGTGCTTCCGCCGGCACGCCGACGAGACGCTGGCGGTCGGCAAGCTGCTCGGCTGCTACCACTACGCGCGCGACCGTGGGTACGAGGGCTCGGCCGAGGCGGAGGCTGACCACTTCATTTCTGCTTTCAAGCCCTACGTGGGCAAGGCGATCCCGTTCCTGGACTGGGAGGCGGACGCGCTGAGCCTGGGCGTGGCCTAGGCGAAGAAGTGGCTGGACCGCGTAAAGGCCAAGACCGGAGTGACGCCGGGCATCTACACGAGCAAGTCGGTTCTTTTCTCCTATGACTGGTCCAGCGTGGCCAAGACCTATCCCTTGTGGGTCGCGCAGTACCCCAACTACGAGGAGACCGGCTTCGTTAGCGAACCCTGGACCGACGGCTGGGACTTCGGGGCATGGTCCTCTCCGCTGATCTTCCAGTACACGGGCACCGGGCGCATCCCCGGCTACGGCGGGCACCTTGACCTCGACCTCTTCTACGGAACGAAAGACGACTGGCGGAGGCTCTGCGCGGTTGCCGGCGCCTCCGCTGGCGCCGGGGAGGTGAAGGAAGTGGCTATCAGCAGGGCGAACGTGGCAGCGCAGATCATGGAGCACCTCTGCAACTGCGCCGAGCACGGGTGCTCTCAGCCCGGGCGGCACGGCACGAGCGGGCACTGCAGCGTGCAGACCGACGCGGGCACGGTACGCGTGACCAAGGGCGACCGTGACTGCTCCATCGCGGTCTGCGAGGCGTGGGAGCTGGCACTTGCGGGCACCGCCTACGACGGGCTCATCACGCGCTACAACTGGACCGGCGGCATCGACGGCGAGCCCGGCGACCAGACGGGACGTGAGAGCTGGATCCACGACTACTACAGCGGTCACTGGGACGGCATACTCCACTACAACGGCAAGGCCGACACCGGGGGGTGCGTCAACCCCTACCGGCTCTGGTGCGCCCTCCGGCGACGTTTCAGAGCTTGCGGCGAGGGTCATCGCCGGAGAGTTCGGAAATGGCGATGCAAGAAGGCAGGCGCTCGGATCGCGCTACGACGAGGTGCAGGCGGAGGTCAACCGGATCCTGCTTGGCGGGTCGTCCGGTGGCTCCTACGACGTGGACGCCATGGCGAGGCGCGTGATCGCCGGCGAGTTCGGCAACGGCGACGAGCGGAAGCGGCGCCTGGGCGACAAGTACTCGGCCGTGCAGCAGCGCGTGAACGAGATGCTGTCATGAGGCGGCGGCTGGAATTCTTGGCCGACCAGGTCGGCTGGCTCCTCGGCGACGTGGCGTGCCTGGCGATGATGGCGCTGTTCCTACCGCTGGTGCCGGTGTTCAAGGCGTTCGAGCGCGGCAAGCGCGCGGGCAAGGGCGAATGACATGCGGGAGGCCGCCTATCTTCTCGATAGACGGCCTCCTTGCTTGCTGTATGGGCTCGGACTACAGCAGTGGCTCGAACTCGCGGTAGAGCGGATCGCCTTCGCCAACGAGCACGTCCCACCACCACTGGGGCGACTCGACGCCGGAGGCGCAGAGCATGTCCAGGAGCCTGGCGCGGGCATCCGGGGGCAGCTGCTCGAAGTCGGCGCGCATCGCGTCCTGGATTGCCTTGCTCGTTTTGAACATGTCGTTGCAAATCTCCTTCTTCTCCTCGAGGCTGTAGCTTTCCGGCGAGTACAGGCAGAGGTCCGCCCGGAAGAACGCCATGTCTTCGGCTTGGGTGAGTTCGGTCATCTTGGTTTAGTTCATCTTTTTATCTCCTTTCATGTTCCCAGGACCGCTGTGGGTGCTCCTGGGGTGCTACAAATTCCGCTACAAATAATCCGGAAAGGAGTGTTTCCTAGTGTAGAAAAGTGGTGCGCCGATTTCTCGAACGCACCACTTCTGACCTGCGGTTTTGTTGTGTTTCGGGGTGGAGTGTGAAATACCGTTTTGTCCCGAATTTTACTCCCACTCGATCGTGGCCGGAGGTTTGCTCGTAATGTCGTACACCACGCGGTTGACGCCGGGGACCTCGGCGACGATGCGGCTCGACACGCGGGCCAGCACGTCGTAGGGCAGCTTCGCCCAGTCGGCGGTCATCGCGTCCGAGCTCTCCACGGCGCGCAGGATGATCGGGCGCTGGTAAGTGCGCTCGTCGCCCATGACGCCGACGCTCTTGATGTCGGGCAGCACGGCGAAGTACTGCCAGACCGCGCGCTCGACCTCGGGGCCGCCTGCCGTCTCGCGCTCGTGCTCGCCGTTGCGGTTGTCGGTCAGCTCGTACATATGCTCGTTGTACGCATCCAGCTCCTCGCGCACGATCGCGTCGGCGTTCTTGAGGATCTCCAGCTTCTCAGGCGTCACGTCGCCGATGATGCGGATGGCCAAGCCGGGGCCGGGGAACGGCTGGCGATGCACGATGTGCGCGGGCAGGCCAAGCGCGGTGCCGAGCGCGCGTACCTCATCCTTGAAGAAGTGGTCGAGCGGCTCGATCAGGTCGAAATGCACGCCGTCGGGGAAGGGGATCAGGTTGTGGTGGCTCTTGATCGTGGAGGCCTTGCCGCCGGTCTTGCGTGCGCCGCTTTCGATGATGTCGGGGTAGATCGTGCCCTGCGCCAGGTACTTCACCGGGCGGCCGTCCTCGGCCAGGTCCTGCGCCACGGCGAAGAACTCCTGCCAGAACTGCGTGCCGATGATCTTGCGCTTCTGCTCGGGGTCGGTCACGCCCGCCAGCAGGTTCGCGTAGCGCTCCTCGGCGTGCACATGCACGAAGTCGACGTCGAACTGCTTGGTGAACACTTCCTCGACCTCTTCGGGCTCGTTCTTGCGCAGCAGGCCGTGGTTCACGAACACGCAGGTCAACTGCTTGCCGATGGCCTTGGCGCACAGCGCGGCCACCACGGAGGAGTCGACGCCGCCGGACAGGCCCAAAATCACGCGGTCCTCGCCGACCTGCGCGCGGATCGCCGCCACCGAGTCCTCGATGATCGAGTCCATCGTCCAGTCGGCCTCAAGGCCGCAGATTCCGAACAGGAAGTTGCTCAAAAGCTCGTTGCCGTGCGGGGTGTGGCGTACCTCGGGATGGTACTGCGTCGCGTACAGCTTGCGCTCGGCACACTCCATCGACGCCACGGGGCACACGTCGGTCTTCGCCGTCACGACGAAGCCCTCGGGCACGCGGCTCACGGCGTCGCGGTGGCTCATCCACACGGTCTGCTCGGCGGGCGTGTCGCCGTACAGCGCGCTTTTGCCCTCGTCGCAGCGGGTCAGCGGCGCGGGTCCGTACTCGCCCTTCTCGGTGTGGCCGACCTCGCCGCCCAGCGTCACGGCCATGATCTGCTGACCGTAGCAGAAGCCCAGCACCGGGATGCCCAGCTTCAGGATCTCGGGGTCGATGGAGGGGGCGTCCTCGGCGTACACGCTGGCCGGGCCGCCCGACAGGATGATGGCGGCCGGCGCGATCGCGCGCACCTCGTCAGCCGTCACATCGCACGGAACAATCTCGGAATACACATGCAGGTCGCGCACGCGGCGGGCGATGAGCTGCCCGTATTGCGCGCCGAAATCGACGACGATGACCTTTTGCTCGGAAGATGCGGTGGCCACGAGGATCCCCCTTCACATAGTGTTCGATACGGTGCCGACGACCTGCCCCGATCGGCAAACCGCCAGCACCTTCCATCTTACACGAAAACAGGGTGGGGCGGATAGGCGCAAGCCGTCCGCACGTCGTCCCGCACACCGCTCCGCCACGCCGCGACCGTCCGGTTACCTATGGTGATCCCATGGGAAGATCGGGCCCGACGGCACTCCCATGCTACGATGCAGAGGTTTGAGCGCCGTACGGATACCCACCCAGCCGCGCTAACGTCTCCACGAGACATCGCGACCTGCAGAGCCATTCGCGCCCGGCGCCATCGACGGAAAGGACTTGCTCTTTATTATGGATATCATCGAAGCGCTCAAAGCGGTGCTCTTCGGCATCGTCGAGGGCATCACCGAATGGCTGCCGATCTCTTCGACGGGCCACATGATGCTGCTCGAGGCGTTCGTCCCGCTGAACGTGTCACCCGAGTTCTACAGCACCTTCCTCGTGGTCATCCAGCTGGGCGCCATCATGGCGGTGCTCGTGCTGTTCTTCCACAAGCTCAACCCGTTCTCGTCGCGCAAAACCGAGAGGCAGAAGCGCGTGACCTGGGGAATCTGGGCCAAGGTGGTCGTCGGCTCCATCCCTGCCGCCATCGTGGGCTTGCTGCTCGACGAGTGGGTCGAGACCAACATCATGACCAACGAGGACGTCTCCGCCATCGTGGTCGCCGCAGCGCTGGTCGTCTACGGCGTCATCTTCATCCTGATCGAGATCCGCAACCGCCGCCGCCTCGCTGAGGCCCAAAGCGCCGCGCCGCACGGCAAGCATGCGCGCAGCGGGCAGCTTGCCGAGACTTACGAGTCGGTCGATCCCGACGCCGACACCGAATACGACGCCTCCAGCATCATCTCCTCGGTCAACACGTTCGAGCAGATGTCCTACGCCAAGGCGTTCATCATCGGCATCTTCCAGAGCCTTGCCGTCATCCCCGGCACCTCGCGCTCCGGCTCCATCATCATCGGATCGATGCTGGTGGGCACCTCGCGCACCGTCGCCACCGAGTTCGCGTTCTTCCTGGCCATCCCGATCATGTTCGGCTGGAGCCTGCTGAAGTTCTTCAAGCACGGCTTCGCCTACACCGCCACCGAGTGGATGGTGTTCGTGATCGGCCTGGTCGTCGCGTTCGTCGTCTCGATCATCGCGATCAAGTTCCTGGTGGGCTTCGTCAAGAAGCACGACTTCACCGCGTTCGGCGTCTACCGCATCATCATCGGCGCGGTCGTGCTGGTGTACTTCCTGTTCATCGTGTAGAAGCGTGGTGTCCGCCGGACGGCGGAGACCTCCGATCCGCAGCGCAGGGCGCGTCTCCCATCCGGCCGGTGCGCCCTTTGTTTCGCGTCTGTTAACTGTGGTTGCCACGGCCCGCAGCGCCTCAGGGTGCTGCGGGCCGCTTTGCTATCATGGCACCACACGAGTGGCAGCGCCGCGCCGCCGCGTCCGCTCCGAAGCTGGAGCGGCAGGCGGGCCGAGCGGTCAGGCCATGCTCGTTACCGCTTGCGGCACAGAGAGGAAAGACGATGTCAGAAGCAAGCACCGTGCTCGAGAAGATCGAAGAGCACCGCGCCAAAATCGATGAGATCGACAAGCAGCTCGTCGCGCTTTTGAACAAGCGGGCCGGCCATTCGCTGGTCATCCGCGGGCTCAAGCCCGGCGCGAACATGGGCCTGTACGATCCCAAGCGCGAAGAGGAGATCTTCGAAAAGGTCGATTCCTACAACGAGGGACCCCTGTATAACGAGAATCTGCGCGAGATCTATGCAAGCATTCTCAAGGTTATGAAGGAGACCCCGTCCGTATGAGCACGCCCGAGAACCGCACGCAGGCGACCCAGGCGCCTGCCATTCCCCCCATCCCCAACCTGGGCACCCGCACCGACGAGATCACCATCTACGCCGGCCCCTGCTCCATCGAATCCGTCGAGCAGTTCGACGAGGTCGCCGCTTGCGTGGCCGAGCTGGGCTTGCATTGGATCCGCGGCGGCGCGTTCAAGCCGCGCACCAACCCGCATTCGTTCCAGGGCCTGGGCGAAGAGGGCCTCAAGATCATGGCGGAGGCAGGGCAGAAGTACGGCCTGAAGACCCTGACCGAGGTCATGGACTCCGCGCATTGCGAGATGGTCCACTCCTACGTCGACGGCCTGCAGGTCGGCGCGCGCAACTTCCAGAACTTCAGCCTGCTCAAGAACATCGGCCACGTGACGCGCGATTCGCACAAGATGGTGCTCTACAAGCGCGGCTTCGCGGGCACGATCGCCGAGTGGCTGGCCGCTTGCGACTACATCACCGACGAGGGCAACCCCAACGTCGTGCTGTGCGAGCGCGGCATCCGCACGTTCGAGACCGCCACGCGCTTCACGCTGGATATCTCCGCCGTGCCGGTGGTGCACAAGCAGAGCCTCTATCCCATCTGCATCGACGTGTCGCACCCCGCCGGGCAGCGCGACCTCGTGCCGTCGCTGGCCTACGCCGCCGTTGCCGCGGGTTGCGACTCCATCATGATCGAGGTGCATCCCAACCCGCCCAAGGCGCTCTCCGACGGCCCGCAGCAGCTCACCCCCGCCCAGTTCGCCGATCTGGTAGCGGAGCTCCGCAAGATAGCTTCAGTGTTTGGCAAGCGAATCGTGTAAGGTTTTCGCTGTCAAGTCAGACGGGCTGTTCGGGTGCCGTCCAAGCGCTACAATACAGGCTCGCAGTTTTGAGTTCGAGCGTTTTCGCAAGGGGCGCGCCGCGATGCCGGCGGGCCCCTTTCGTTCGCCTGATGCGGAAAGGATGCGTTCCCATGCCCATCGATCTGGACACCCTCAACGGACCTCAGCGCCAAGCGGTCGAGTGCACCGAAGGCCCCTTGCTGGTGCTGGCGGGCGCCGGATCGGGCAAGACACGCGTTTTGACCTACCGTATCGCGCACCTCATCGACGACTTGCACGTGGCGCCGTGGGAGATCCTGGCGATCACGTTCACCAACAAGGCGGCGGCCGAGATGCGCGAGCGCCTCGGCGGGCTGGTGGGTCCGCGTTCGCGCGGCATGTGGGTGTCGACGTTCCACAGCATGTGCGTGCGCATCCTGCGCGCCGATGCCGAGCGCATGGGCTTCACACGCAACTTCACGATCTACGACACCGATGACCAGAAGCGCCTGTACAAGGAGATCATGTCCGAGCTGGACATCGATCCCAAGCGCTTTCCGGTCAATGCGCTCATGAACCGCATCTCCACGGCCAAAAACGAGCTGATCGTCCCCGGCGACTTCGCCAAGCAGGCAAGCGATCCGGTGGGCAAGGTCGCCGCACGCGTCTACGAGCGCCTGCAGCAGCGCCTGAAGGCCGCCAACGCGTTCGATTTCGACGACCTGCTGCTCTACGCCTATCTGCTGTTGAAGCACCACGAGGACGTGCTCGCCGCCTATCAGGACCGATTCCGCTACATCATGGTCGACGAGTACCAGGACACCAACCACGCTCAGTACGCGATCTGCGGGCTTTTGGCCGCCAAGCATCACAACATCATGGTGGTGGGCGACGATGACCAGTCGATCTACAGCTGGCGCGGCGCCGACATCCGCAACATCCTGGAGTTCGAGCAGGATTACCCCGACGCCAACACCGTCAAGCTGGAGCAGAACTACCGCAGCGTGGGCAACGTGCTGGCCGCCGCCAATGCCGTCATCGCCAACAACCAGCATCGCAAGGCCAAAAAGCTGTTCACCGACGCCGAGGACGGCGACAAGATCCAGGTCTACATGGCCTCCGACGAGCGCGACGAGGGCCGCTGGATCGCAGGCGAGATCGAGAAGCGCCACGGTGCGGGGATGTCCTACAACCAGATCGCGGTCTTCTACCGCACCAACGCGCAAAGCCGCATGCTTGAAGACATGCTGCTGCGCGCCGGCGTTCCGTACCGCATCGTCGGCGGCACGCGCTTCTTCGACCGCGCTGAGATCCGCGACGTGATGGCCTATCTCACGCTGGTGGTCAACCCCGCCGACGACATCGCGGCGAAGCGCATCATCAACGTGCCGCGCCGCGGCATCGGCAAGACCACCATCGAGCGCATCGAGCAGTTCGCGATCGAGATGGACATGCCGTTTCTGGAGGCGGCTGAGCTCGCCATCGTCGATCCCGAGCTGCGCGCATCCACGCGCAAGGCGGTCGCGGAATTCGTCGGCCTGCTCAAGGACGCGCAAAGCTACGGGGGAGAACTGCGCAACGTGGTGCAGGCGATCATCGACAAAAGCGGGCTGATCGCGGCGCTGGAGGCGGAGAACACCGACGAGGCGCGTGGTCGCATCGAGAACATCCAGGAGTTCCTGTCGGTCGTCAACGAGTTCTCGGAGACCCATACCGAGGACGACGCCGAATATGAGGCGCCGACGGTTGAAGCCGAGGACGGCGGGCAGGTCGAAGGGGAGGGGAAGCCTCCCGTGCGTGTGCTGCGCGGGAACTCGCTGGCGGACTTCATCGAGTGGGTGCGTCTGCGCACCGATTTGGACACGATGGCCGAGGACGGGCGCGCCGTCACGCTGATGACCGTGCACTCCTCCAAGGGTCTGGAGTTCGATTGCGTGTTCGTGGCGGGTATGGAGGAGACCCTGTTCCCCCATATGAACAGCGTGAACGACCCCGCCGGCATCGAGGAGGAGCGCCGTCTGGCCTACGTCGCCATCACCCGCGCACGAAAGAAGCTGTACCTGACCTGCGCGTCGCAGCGCCAGATCTTCGGCCAGACCTCGGCCAATCCCGTGTCGCGTTTCGTCCACGAGATCCCCTCCGAGCTGCGCCAGACCACGGGGCTGGGCTCTGCGGGCTTCAGCGGCACCGGCTGGGAGAAGCGCGGCAGCCGCCGCGGTATCTCGGGCTCGGGCTCCGAGGCGGGCGGCGGGCGCGTGTTCGGCCGCTCCAGCGCGTCGGGATCGCGCGGACGCGACGACGTGCGCGGCCATGCGTCGCGCGATGCGGGCAAGAAGGCGGCCGCCAAGATGACGTTCGCGGCAGGGGATATGGTCGATCACAAGACGTTCGGCCGCGGCAAGGTGACCAAGGTCGACGGCGACACGCTCTACGTCAAGTTCGCCAAGACCGGCCAGACCAAGAAGCTGCTCAAGGATTACGCGCCGATCGTCAAGATCTCGGGTTAGGGGATGCACTGACAGGGTGGTGGCAGAGGACGGCCCCGGTG
>CAUDUM010000011.1 GCA_958452575.1 uncultured Eggerthellaceae bacterium | reverse complement strand
AGCCCATGGTGTCGGCCATGCGCTCGAGCTCGGCCTTGCGCGCGGGGTCGTCGCACTCCCCTGCCAGGCGCGCCAGCTCGGCGGAGTAGCGCTTGGCGTAGGTGATGATGCCCTCGCAGACGATGGACACGCCGCGGTAGAAGTTGTAGGAATCCACCTTGTCGCCGGGGATGCCGTCGGCGTCCATCTCGGCGATGTGGCGGTCGGCGTCCTCCTTGACCTTCTTGAAGCCCACGCGCAGAGGCTTCATGTAGTTGGGAGCGTAGTGGCCGATCGGCTGGGGGCAGATGCCGGTCGCCGTGAAGTTGATCACGCTGTTGTCGGCGATGCCCTTGTAGGCCTCGGGAACATAGGGATCCACCTTGGAGCAGAGGCACTCCTCATCCCAAAACGGCACGGTCTCCAGGATGTAGGCCTTGTCCTCCTCGGTGAACTTGTACGGATCGGCCTCGCGCGTTGCCAGGGATCCGTCCATGAGCTCGGGGACCAGCCATCCCAGCGCGTACTCGGGATAGAGCGCCGACGCCTTGTAGGTTTTCACGTAGCTGCCCACGATCAGCTCGTCGTCGCGCACGAAGATGGGCATCTTCTCGCACATGTTGCGGAAGTTGAGCGCGCGCTTGAGGTTGCCCGTGATGTTGCGGTTCTGCTGATAGAACTCAGTGATGATGCGGTAGCGCGTCGTGTCCAGATAAGGGACCGTGTCGCGGTAGAGCGCCCTCACGCGCTGAACGCGATCGGACAGCGGACTGAACTTGTACATACGTCTCTCCTTCGGTTGCCTCGAAGAATGCAAACGGGACGGAGCCGGGCGCGGCCTGGGAGGGAGGCCGCACCCTTCGCCCGTCCCCGCGCCCGCGTCCTATGCGGACGCGGGGCCAGCAGACGAATCTGCAGGGAGGGTTTGATTACGCGGTTGCCACCTGGGCAGACTCGACGGTCTCTTCCTTGTCGAAGCCCACCTTGCTGGAGCGGTACAGGCCGAACAGGACCAGGACGACGCTGATGACCAGCGAGCCGACGATGACGATGGTCAGCGGAGTGAGGTAGGTGCCGGACACGTCGTAGAGCATGCCGTTGATGGAGACGCCCAGAGCGCCCAGGATGGAGTTGCCCATCGTGGAGTACGACCACATCTTGGCGTAGTCCTTGGCGCCGAACATCTTGCGGCAGATGATGGGAGCCAGAACCGTCTGGTTGCCGTTGACGAAGCCGTACAGCAGCGAGCCGGCCAGCAGCATCATCGTGTTGCCGCCGCTGACGATCATCAGGATGACGCCGATCAGCGGGATGGCGGTGCTCACGAGGAAGGTCTTCTTGATGCCGATGGCGTCGTTGAGGGTGCCCATGCCGATCTTGGCGACCAGGTTGCCCAGCTGGTACATCGACAGCAGCAGGCCGGTAAGGGTGGCGTCCAGGCCGACGGAGGTGCCGAAGCCTGCGAGGTGCTGGCCGAACGAGCAGGTCAGCGAGATGGAGGCGCCGATGAAGAAGATCACGACCACCAGGCCGGTCTTCCAAGCGCGGCTGGCGGAGATGCCGGTGGTGTCGGCGGCCTTGGCGACCTGGTCGACGTCAGCGCCCTCCTCGGCACCGTAGGGCAGCATGCCCTTGTCGGCGGGCTTCAGCTTGAGCACGAAAGCGCACACCGGCACGGACAGGATGAGCGAGGCGACGCCGGCGACCACGTAGGTGGACTCCCAGCCCATGGACACGCACAGGTTGGTCAGGATCGGCGAGAACACCGCAGCGCCCAGGCCGGAGGAGCAGGTGGCGATGCCCATCGCGAAGCCGGTCTTTTTGGCGAACCAGTTCTGGATGACGATCGGAATAGCCGCGAAGAACGTGAACGCGGTGGAGAAGCCCAGCACGACGGCGGCGATCCACCACATCCACACCTGGGTGAAGAAGCTCATCGCGATGAAGCTGCCGCCCGCGAGCACGGAGACGACGACCATCAGCACGTTGAAGTTCTTGGTGGAGATCCAGCGGCCGGCGATCGGCATGGTGAACGCGGTGCACCAGCCCATGATGGTCATGTACAGCGACAGGTCGCCACGGCCGCAGCCGATGGAGTCGGCGACGGGCTGCAGGAACACGCCCGCCGTGTTCATGATGATGCCCAGCTGACCGGCTTGCAGCAGGAAGCAGCCGATCATGATGATCCACGCGTAGTGGATGCCCTTCTTCTTCTGTTCCATGATGATAGAATCCCTTCTTTCTATCGTCCCCGTCGGGGACTTCCTTTATGTGGCCGCCGTCGCCCCGCCCCTCGCGCGGGGCGACGGCGCAAAGCCCTATTTCAGGCCGCGCACGACGATGGTCTTGCGCTGCGAATACTCCTCGATGAGGTCCGGGATGCCCTCGCGGCCGATGCCGGAGCTCTTGTAGCCGCCGAAGCAGTGGATGGGGCTGCGGAAGCTGCCCTCGCCGTTGGCGACCACGGTGCCGCTCTCGATGCGGCTGGCGATGGCGATGCCGTGCTCCAGCGTGCCGGCGACCACGCCGCCGTTGAGGCCGAAGATGCTCTGGTTGGCCACGCGGATGGCCTCCTCGTCGCCGTCGACGCCGATGACGCTCCACACCGGGCCGAAGATCTCCAGGTCGGAGGCGGCGTCGGCATCAGCCGGCACGTCCAGGACCGTGGGATCGTAGTAGGCGCCGTTGCGGTTGCCGCCGCAGACGAGCTTGGCGCCCTGCTCGATGGTGTGGGCCACCTGCTCCTCGACTTCCTTGGCAGCGCGCTCGCTGACCATGCAGCCCATGTCGTTGGCGGCATCCGCGGGATCGCCCACCTTGATGCCCGACACGGCGGCGGCCAGCTTCTCCAGGTAGACGTCCTTGATGGCGTTGTCCACGATGAAGCGCTTGGTGATGCAGCAGATCTGGCCGGCGTTGGCCATGCGGCACATCGACTGCGCCACGGCCTCGTCGACATCCGCGTCGGCGGTGATGACCAGCGGATCGTTGCCGCCCAGCTCCAGCAGGATGCGATGGAAGTACGGAGCGGAGTACTGGTAGATCTGGGAGCCCACGCCGGTGGAGCCGGTCAGCGTGACGGCGTCGATCTTGGGCGTGGCGACCAGCCACTCGCCCATCTTGGCGCCCGGGCCGGCCAGCGCCTGCACGACGCCGGCGGGGAACCCGGCCTCCTGCATGATCTCCGCGTAGCGCATGATGAGCAGCGGGCAGTCGGAGGGGGCCTTGATGATGATGGCGTTGCCCATGATCAGCGCGGGAGCCGTCTTGAACGTGAGCGTGGCCACAGGGAAGTTGAACGGGCCGATGCACACCACCACGCCCAAAGGCTCGGTCTTGGTGAAGGCCAGCGTCCCCACGGCGCCGTCGGCGGCGGCGGGATCGGGGAACGTCTGTCCCAGATGCACCTCGGCAGCGGAGCAGGCCAGGCGCAGCAGGCTGTACACCTCGGTGGCCTCGCCGCGCGCCTGCATGATGGGCTTGCCCATCTCGGCGGTGATCATCTGGGCGATCTCCTCGGCGTGCTCCTCGAACAGGTCGGCGGCCTTCAAGACGATTGCCTTGCGCTCCGCCAGCGACATGGCGCCCCAGACCTTCTTGCCCTTCTGCGCCGCATCGAGGGCGCGTTCGACGTCCTCCTTGGTGGCCAGCGGATAGCTGCCCAGCTCCTCGCCCGTGGCGGGGTTGGTGGACACGCGCGTGCCGCCGTCGGATGCGGGCACGAACTCGCCGTCGATGAGAAGAAGCTTGTCCATATGGGTTCCTTTCCCTTGTTGGGTTCCTTGCACACCGCCCCTCCGCGCACGGAGGGGCGGACGATGCCTCTTAGAAGGAGTTCTCGGTGCGGCTGATGATGTCGTTTTGCAGATCCGGCGTCATCTCGACGAAGTAGGCCGAGAAGCCCGCGATGCGCACCACCAGGTCGCGATAGGCCTGCGGGTCCTTCTGGGCCGCGCGCATCGTCTCGGCGGACACGATGTTGTACTGAACCTCCATGCCGCCGTTCTCGAAGTAGGTCTTGGTCATGTCCGCGAGCTTTTTGACGCCCTCGTCGTCCGAGACGGCCGAGGGATGGATGCGGATGTTGAGCGCCAGACCGTCCATGAAGCGGCTGTGGTCAAAGCAGCACTCGGAGTTGAACACCGCCGTGGGACCGTTCTCGTCGCGGCCCTGGGCCGGCGATGTGGCATCGGCGATAGGCTGCGCATCCAAGCGGCCGTCGGGCGTCGCGAAGGTGAGCTTACCCTGCGCGATGTGGTCGGAGGCGCCGTAGAGGCCCGCCTTGTACACCTTGGAGCGGACGCTGTGGCACTCGCCGCACAGATCGCGGTACAGATCGACGATCCAGGTCATCTCCGCGTCGGCATAGGGGTCGTCGTTGCCGAAGTGGGGCACGTTGTTCAGCACCTGCTGGCGCAGATCCTCGTAGCCCTCCCAGTTGGCCATGTAGGCGTCGTAGAGCTCGCGCGTGGTGCACAGCTTCTTGTCGAAGCACATGTACTTGATGGTGGTCAGCGAGTCGGCGATGGTGGCAAGGCCGGTGGCCACGCCGCCGTAGCTGTTGTACTTGGCGCCGCCCTGCGTGCAGTCCTTGCCGGACTCCATGCAGCCCTCGATGCCCATCGACAGCGCGGCCAGGCTCGTGCGGCGCATCATCAGGTACTCGGTGTAGTTGTGCATGGTCACCTGCCACTTGATGACCCAGTTCGCCACCTTCTTGATGGCGTCTTTGACCTCGTCGAGCGACTCCATGTCGTACAGGTAGCCGGTCTGGATGGGGCAGCCCTTGCCGTTTTTGGGGTTGAAGCCGTTGTTCAGCGCCATGTCCATGATCACGCCGAACAGGATGGCCGCATGCGGCGGGGTGATGCCGTTGGGCGCCGGGAAATCGGTGCCGCAGCCCACGATCTCCTGGCAGCCGATGAAGCCGTAGTCGCGCGCATCGCGCAGCTCGAATCCCAGCTCGCTTTGGAGCGCCGGGATGATGACCTCGTCGTTTTGGTACAGCGGCAGACCGCCCACCAGGCGCGACGTGCAGATGGCGCACTCCCACAGCTTGTCGGGCGTGTTCTTGTTGAAGCGCAGCGAGATGGTGGGGTCGTGCAGCGACAGGCGTCCGATGGTCTCAAGCACCATGTAGGTGACGGGGTTGGTGGCATCCTCGCCCGTCTCCGGGATGACGCCGCCGATGGTGGTGTGCTGATAGGTGTTGTTGGCACCGGCGATGTCGGAGACCATGGGCGGGCAGGCGTTGTAGAAGCAGGTGGACTTGAGGAAGAACGCGTCCACCAGCTCCTGCGCCTCGTCCTCGGTCAGGCGCCCGGACTCCAGGTCGGCCTTGAGATAGGGCCAGGTGTACTGGTCGAAGCGGCCGAACGCCAGCGCGGGCTCCTTGGCCTCGGCGTAGATGAGCAGGTGGTACATGAGCGTCGCCTGGCAGGCCTCCCAGAACGTGGTGGCGGGACCCTCGGAGATGTGGTCCAGGCCCTCGGCCATCTTGAGCAGCTCGGCGCGGCGCGCCTCGTCCGCCGTCGCGGCCGCCTTGTCGCGGCATGCCTGGGCGTAGCGGCGGATCATCGTGATGGCGGCGTCGCAGACGATGACGATCGAGTTGTAGAACAGGCACTTGTTCACGTTGTCGCCCATCAGGTCGCCCTCATGCGCGTCGAGCCAATCCTGCGCCTGCTTGCGGATGGCGCCGTAGCCGGTGTCGACGATCTTCTTGGTGCCGGGGATCAGGTGGCCGGCGGGCAGACCGGCGATGTCCTGGAACGTGTTGTAGCTGCCGGCGCCGGACTCGGCGAACACCTGATAGCCCTCAGGCTGCCAGGCCTTGGCCACCTCGCCAAAGCGATGGGTCTTCCAGAACGGGGCCATCTCGCGAAACGCCTCGACGGCCTCCGGACGCACCGCCAGCTTGACGTTCTCGGCCTTGCGATGCAGCAGGCCGTCGTCGCCCATCGTCCACAGATCGGTGTTGTCGATCTCGTTCAAGATCCAGCCGGGACCGTCCCACTCCGGCCACACATTGGACGCGCAAAAGCCGTTGGCCTGGTTGCCGACGAAGATGTCGTCGTCCTCCACCAGCACGGTCTTGTTGGCGCACACATCATAGGTGGCCAGCGGGATGCGCAGCATCCACGGCATGTTCTCGCTTCGCGCATACGACTCGGTGACGATGCGGGCGCGCTCGTCGTCGATGACGATGATGCGATCGCGGATGCGGTCGTGCATCGCCTTGATGCGATCGGTCACGGGCCTGAACTCGTACATGCGAGCCCCTCCTTTCCATCCCGCCCTCTTTGTTCGCGGGATCGATGCGGACCTTCGGACCGGTGAAGGTCCTTGACTCCTGGTTTGCATAGTGGGCGCCTGGGCCCGTGGCGGCTATGCCCAAACTGCACAGCGTTGGACGGCCTTGTGGGCAAACTGCCGAAGGAAACGACGGCGCCTCGACGGGCGATACGAGCAGGTGGGATGATGTGCACAACCTCCCCAAGGGGGATTGTGCAAAACAGACCGTGCGCGCAATCGGGCTTCGTGGGATGCTCAAGCAGGAGAATCCTGCAGAAGAGGGAGGCGATATGTCAGCCACTGCATTGGTCTACGACATCCAGGGATATTCCGTCCACGACGGCCCCGGAATCCGCACCACCGTGTTTTTGAAGGGGTGCCCGCTGCGCTGCCCCTGGTGCCACAGCCCCGAGTCCCAGTCGTTCAAACCGCAGGTCTGCTTCAAGCAGACGTCGTGCTTGGGCATCGAGCGCTGCGAGGGATCGTGCCTGAACGCCTGCCCCGTGCCGGGCGCGCTCGTGCGCGGCGAGGAGGTCGACGACACGCCCGAGTTCATCGACGAGTCGGGCGAGGCCGCCCCTCCGGGCAAAAAGACCGTCCCCCATATCATCCGCTCGCTGTGCGACGATTGCGCCAAGTGCACCGAGGTGTGCTACGCCAAGGCGCTCTATGTCTGCGGAGAGGAGTGGACGGCCGAGGATATGCTCAAGCGCGTCCTGCGCGATCGCCGCTTCTACGAGAAGTCGGGCGGCGGCGTGACGCTTTCCGGCGGCGAGCCGCTCTGCCAGCTGGAGTTTGCCGTCGAGTTCCTCAAGCGCTGCAAGGAAGCCGGGCTGCACACCGCGCTCGACACCACGGGTTTCGTGCCCGAATCCTCCATCGCGGCGGTGCTGCCCTACGTCGATTTGTTCCTCTACGACCTCAAGCATATGGATTCCGACCTGCACAAGCAGGTGATCGGCGTCCCCAACGAGCCCATCCACGCCAACGCGCGCTTCATCGCCGCGAACGGGGGCAACCTGCAGGTGCGCATCCCCGTGATCCCGCGTTTCAACGACAATGAGGAGAACATGGAGAAAACCGCCGCGCTGTGCAAGGAGCTCGGCGATGCGGTTTCGCTCATCCAGCTTTTACCCTATCATACGCTGGGTGTTTCGAAGTACGAGCGGCTGCAATGGGACCAGCCCATCTTCGAGGCGCCGCCCATGCCCGAGGAGCGCGTGAAGGAATTCGCGGAGTTCTTCGAGCAGCGCGGGCTGAACGCGCAGGTTCATTAAGCACGCGTGCCGCCGGAGGGAGCCGGCGGCACGCGACCTCGCAGCGCATCAGCGCTGTCCGTCGAAATCGCAGATGAGAGCCGAGATCGAGGGAGGGGCATCCATGAATCGATTCAAACTGGGAGTGGAGGCGTTCATCCACGAGCTGAACGACCATATCGCCTTCACCAAGCTCTCGCCGCACCGCGACCCCCTCATCGAGCGCTTCGAGGTCTTCGACGAGGAGACTGCGGTGCTGCACAACGACTGCCTGTACCTGTGCATCGACGACGCCCTGCCCCCTTGCAAGCATGTGCAACCCGGCACCTGCATCATCAGCTGCGACAAAGACCGCATCTGCGGCGATTCCTCCTGCACGCGGTGCAACCTCATCGCCTTGAAGGACACGACGCCCAAGGCGCTCATCAACGCGGTCTCGGCGCTGTTCGACCGCTACGTCAACGCCTGCCACGATCTGGAGCTGCATGCGGGAAGCGACGCCGACCTCCCCGTCTTCCTCAACATCGCGCAGCAGATGCTGGGAATGCCCCTGGCGGTGATGGACGAGAAGCTCGACATCGTGATGACGAGCGACTGCAAGGAGCTCTATCCCAACCCCCTGTGGGAGACGATCATCCGCGATCGCAAGCCCCAGCGCAGCGAGCTGCTCGACAACCAGAACGGAACCATCTACAAGCTGCGCTCCGACGGCGACGCCGTGCCCTTGATGGAGGAGACGAGCGCGCACATCCACACGTTCGCCGATTACGAATCAGCCTCGTGCAACATCCGCATGCACGCCGTTCCGACGGGAACGCTGTGGGCGTTCCAAACCAAGCCCGACCAGCACTTCGAGCCGCACGAGCTGAATCTGCTCTCATGGATGGCGTCATGCCTGGACCAGTGGGCGCTTGCGACAAAGTTCCTCCACCCCAGCCGCGGCAACAAGCGCGAGCGCTACCTCATCGACCTGCTCCGCGGCGATTTCGGCACCGACGAGGCCTATGCCAAGGAGGCCGCTGCCAAAGTCGACGTCAAGGCCGCCGAAGGCCCCGACTACCAGCTGATACTGCTCAAGCCGAACATCGCGGTGCGCCCCGAGAAGATGATCAAGGCGATCGAGGAGCTGGAAGCCGCCGTGCCGCGATCCACCGGCGTGCTGCGAGAGATCGGCGCGATCATGCTCGTGCCGATCGGCGACGAGCTGTACCTGTCCGCCAAAGAACAGCGGAGCGTGCAGGGGATATGCCAGAGATACAGCCTCTTCGCCATGGTCAGCTCGACGTACCGGCACCTTACCGACACCCCTTCGGTGCTGCGCCAGATCCAGGATTCATTCCGGTTCGTCGACGCCAAAAACGGCGAATGCGGCGTCTACCATTACTACAACTACATGCTGCGCCAGAGCATGCACTTGGTGATGGACAACCAGCCGGTCGAGACGATGCTGCACCCCATGATCCGCAAGCTCATCGCCTACGATCGCGAGTACCACACCGACTACCTGGAGACGTTCAAGATCTACCTGAACAACCGCTGCAACGTCACCGAAACGGCCAAGCAGCTACACATGCACCGCAACACCCTGCTCCATCGCGTGAAGCGCATCGAGGAGCTGCTGGACAGCTCGTTCGACGACTGGCAGCTGCGCCGCATGCTGCTGCTGTCGTTCGACTACCTGTATCTGAACCAGAACCGCGACATCTAGGCGCTTGCGGCGGCGCGGTTCGAAACGCCGCCGCAAGCGCCGATGCCGCTCCGACCTACAGCGCCAAGCGGTAGATCGTGCGGGCGTCGTCCATCGTGAGCTTCTTGAAGCCGCCGAACACTTCGCCCTTGTTGGCGCGCAGCGTGGGGATCATCTTCTCGATGTCGTCCTCATGCACGTCCAGCTCCTCGAGCGTGGTGGGCATGCCCAGCGACGCGAAGAAGGCGCGCGTCTCGTCGATCGCCGAAAGCGCGTCGGCATCGAGGTCGCCGGTGGTGGTCAGCCCGAACACTTCGCGGCCGTATTGCGCGAAGCGGGCGGGGTTCTCCTGGTAGACGTACTCCATCCACGCGGGGAACATCACCGCCAGGCCGGCGCCGTGCGTGATGGCGGGGTTGAGCGCCGACAGCTCGTGCTCCAACCCGTGGGTTGCCCAGTCCTCGTGGCGGCCGCATCCGGCGTATCCCTGGTGGCACAGCATGCCCGCCCACATGATGTTGGCGCGCGCATCGTAGTCCTCCGGGTCCACCAGCACGCGGGGCGCCTCGGCGCGCACCGTCCTCATCAGCGACAGGTTGAGGTTGTCGGTGACGGGAACGGCGCCCAAATCGTCGAAGAAGCGCTCAAGCAGGTGGGCGAACATGTCGGTGATGCCCGCGGCCGTTTGGTACTCGGGCAGCGTGAACGTGAGCTCGGGGTTCAAAAACGCCAGCTTGGGACGCTGAAAATCGTTGCCGTAACCCGATTTGCGCTGCAGCTCGTCGTTGCTCACGACGGTGTTCTTGGAAGCCTCGCTGCCCGCCGCGGGGATGGTCAGCACCACGGCGATGGGCAGCACGTGGGGATTGGGGCGCTTGGTCTCGAACAGCTCCCACACGTCCTCGTCAATGCACGCGCCGTTGGCGATCGCCTTGGCCGAGTCGATGACGCTGCCGCCGCCCACCGCCAGGATCCAGTCGACGCCCTGCTCCTTGCACAGCGCCACGCCCTCGCGCACCAAGCCGATCTCGGGGTTGGGACGCACGCCGCCCAGCTCCACATGGTCGATTCCCGCCGCATCCAACGACGCCTTCACGCGGTCGATGAGGCCGCTTTTGATCGCGCTGGAGCCGCCGTAATGCAGCAGCACCTTGCACGCGCCGCGTTCGGCGAGCTTGGAGCCCACCTTCTCCTCGGCTCCGCGCCCGAACACGAAATGGGTGGGCGAAACGAATTCGAAGTTCTCCATGGCATGCGTCCTTCCCCGTTTGCCGACACGAATCGTCTTGCCAAAGTATAGCCGCCCATTCCCCGAGGGCGCCGTTTCGCGCGGCATTCGGTAAAGATTGCGCAACGGCGGCTGTGGCGCTACACCCCGCTGTAGTAGAATGAAGCGGTCGTTTGCTCCATATTCGAAAGGAATCACCATGCAAACATCCCATGCCAAAACGATCCGCGGCCTGAGCATCGCCGTCGTCGTCCTGTCCATCCTGAGCATCCTGGGACTGCTCTTCAGCCTCGCCTTCATCGGCGTGGGCGGCGCCGCCCTCGGCAGCGAGGAGGTGCGCGGGGCGGCAAGCTACTCGCTGTCCATGGACCCCGACTCCGCCTACACCATGGAGCAGCTCGGCATCACCGAGGATGACGCGTTCGGCATGCTGGGCATTCTGCTAGGCTTGGGCGCAGCCTACGTCATCTGGGGCGTCATCTGCTCCATCGTCACGTTGATCGCCGGCATCATCGGCATGCGCAACTACGATAAGACCGCCAAGCTCGGCAAGGTGTTCGGTTGGTCCATCGCCGGCGCCGTCTTAGCCTTCCTGTACGGCAACCTCATCACCATGGTGTTGCTGATCATCGCAGCTGTGTGCGCAAGCAAGGACCGCAAGGCGGCCACCGCCATCCCCTACGGCCAGCCCGCCTCCTACTACGCCGCACCTCAGCAGTACGCTGCGCCGCAGCAGCCCTACGGCGCTCCCCAGCAGCCCCAGGGCTACGCCGCGCCGCAGCAGCCGCAGCAGGTCGCCGATGCGCCCGCCCAGGACGACCAGCAGCAACAGCAGTAACCGCCCGACGGCGATCCCCTGAAACGAGAAAAGCCCTGCGGGCCTGAGCCCGCAGGGCTTTTTCATGCCGTCGGCACGTCGTGCCGTCCGAATAGCCTACGCGTTGGCCAGCGGAGACGGCGTGGTGTAGGTGCGGGAAGCGCACTCCTGATCCAAGTCGTAGAGCGCCTTGGCGTCGGAGCCGAACAGCTTCATGCGAGTGACCATGGTGTCGGCGGTGTCTTCCTCCTCCATCTGCTCCTCGATGAACCAGTCGAGAAACTTCATGGTACGGTAGTCCTTGGCGTCGTGAGCCGCCGCGTAGATGTCGTTGATAAGGCTGGTCACGTACTTCTCGTGCTCCAGCGCGGCCTCGAGCGGCTCGATGTGAGCGGAGAACACCTTGTCGGGCTGGTCGATGGCCAGCAGCTTGACCTTGCAGCCGTTCTCATGCAGGTAGTTGCGGAAGATCAGCGCATGGTCGCGCTCCTCCTGCGCCTGGATCTCGTACCAGTTGGCGAAGCCCTCCAGGCCCTCCTCCTCGTAGTAGTCCGCAAATGACAGATAGAGGTAGGCGGAGTAGAGCTCTTTGTTGATCTGATCGTTGAGCAGTTCGTAGACTTTCGCGTCCATGGGCGTCTCCTTCCGAGAGCGGTTGCCTATCGGTTTAATGATAGTCCATCTCAATAAGCAGACCTCAGGCACGCGGAAGTGAGCGGAGGATCACCACAACCCCGCCTCAAAGAAGATCGTCGACGTGGCGCTACTCGCCCGTCTGCAGCAGCTCGTGGGCCATCGCCTCTTGGCGCGAGACGCCGTCCTTCATCAGAAGCGTAACCCGCGTGCCCTCTCCCAGCTGGCTTTCCACCTTCATGTCCGACCCCGGGCCAAAGTAGCCGATGACGCGATCGTGCACGTTCTTGGCGGCGATGCCCATGCCCTGGCCGGATGCGGGATGCAGGATGTTCTCGCGCGCCTCCTCAGTCATGCCCACGCCGTCGTCCGCCACCCCGATGATGATGTCGTCGCCCTCGATGCGTCCGAACACGGTGATGATGAGCTTGCCCTCCGCGGGCATGGCGTGGCGCACCGCGTTCTCGACCAGCGGCTGGATGAGGAACGGCGGCACCAGCATCTGCCCCACGCGCTCGTCGATGTCCTCGCGCAGCTCCACGCGGTCGGCGCCGAAGCGCGCGATCTCGAACGTGAAGTAGCGGCGGGTCTGCTCCATCTCGCGCTCGAACAGGATCAAGTCGGCGGAATCCTCCAGCGTGCGGCGGTAGAACACGGCGAATTCGCGCAGCAGCACGCGCGCACGCGGCGGATCGGTGCGCACCAGCGAGGCGATGGTGTTGATCGTGTTGAACAAGAAGTGGGGGTTGATCTGGCTTTGCAGGGCCTTGAGCTCCATGCTCGCCGCCAGCTTCTTCTGCTCTTCCAGGGCGGCGGCCGCCATCTGGGTGGACAGCAGGCGCCCGAAGCCCTCGGCGATCGACTTCTGCGTCTCGCTGATGTCGCGCGCATGGCGGTAGTAGAACTTGAGCGTGCCCAGGATGTCGTCGCCCACCACAAGCGGCACGATGATGGCGCCCTGGATGGTGGAGCCGGGCTGGAACCCGATCTCCTCGGACGAGCGCAGGATGCGCATGACGCCATCGGCGATGGTGGCGTGCGTGGCGTGCGTGCGGATGACGCTGCCGGAGGGGTTTTCAGCCTCCAGAAAGCCCGCGTAACCCAAGATGCTCTCGCGGTCCGTGATGGCCACCGCGATGCCGGCGGTCGACGGAAGCAGCAGCGTGCAGATGGTCTGCGCCGCCTCGCTCGTCATGCCGTCCTTCATGCAATCGAGCGTCTGGCTTGCCAGGCGCAGCATCGAATCCGATTGGCGCGCGCGGACCGAGTCGGGATCCATCACCAGCCGGATGACCATCACCAAGGACAACGTGAACACGACGCCGGCGATCGCCATGACGACGATGTTGTACTGCGGCGTCGCCAACGTCCACACCAGCACCATGCCCGACAGCACCACCAACGTGAACATGAGCATTTCCAAATTGAAAAAGCGCGGCATCGCCGAACGCTCAGACGACGTCCTGGCCTCCACTTCCATGATGCCCCCTTTGCTGCGGATTCATCCCGCCGACAAGCGTGCAAAGTGCGCAACGATGCGGCGCGTCTCTCATGCGCGGGAATGAGAGGATTTTACCCCAGAACACCGAACTCGTTAAGGAACAGCACAATGGCGGCGATGATGAGGAACCCGCCGAAGATGAAGCGCAGCGCGCGTTCGGGAACGCGCTTCACCAGCATCGCGCCAAGGATGGCGCCGGGGATGGAGCCGATCGCGACGCTGAGGCCCACTACGTAGTCGATGTTGCCGACAAGGCCGTTTTCGATCGTGCCGGGAATGGCAAGGATGAGGATGGCGATAAGCGACGTGCCCGATGCCAGCTTCATGGGGATGTGAATCAGCGACAGCATGAGCGGCACCATGATGAACCCGCCGCCCACGCCGACGTACCCCGACATCAGTCCCGCGCCCAAACCGATCGCAACACCGATGAGCAGCTGCTTGCGAGAGAGCTTGGGAACGGTGGGAACGGCTTCGTCGCGACTCCCCGCTCCAGCGCCCTCCGCTGCCGCGCCCGGGGATGGAGGGGTCGTCTGCGCACTGTTTATTCCGTCATCTGACCGCAGCAGCGAAGCGCACGAGGCCGAAGGCCGAGCAGCGGAGCACCGCGCCCCGGAATCCCCGGGCGCAGCAGCGGAGGGCCCGGAGGGCTCACATCCCGATCCAGCCGCCTTGCGCTTCGAGGGAGCCTTGACCGCCTTGCGCAGCATGTTGACCGCGGAATACCCGATGATCAACGCAGCGGCCAGCATCACCAGCCAAGCCGGGGACAGACTGGCCAGCCACACGCCCACCGGCGAGGTGAGCGCGCCGCCCACGCCCATCGCCAAGCCCAGCACCGGAACGCATGTCTTGCCCTTGATATGGGAGACCGCCCCCGAGATGGAGGTGGGGATGATGGTGAACAGCGACGTCGCCGTCGACATGAGCGGGCTGAGCCCGAACGCCAGGCGGAACACCGGAACCATGATGGTACCGCCGCCGATGCCCAAAAGCCCCGACAGGATGCCGATGAAGATGCCGACGAGAACCGGCAGTCCGAACGCCGCAAGCAGATCCATCAGCTACTCATCTGCCAGGTTGAGATGGATCTCGGCGGTCGTTCCCGGATCGATCCCGGCGCTTTCCTGGGCGGCAAGGCGGCCCTCCTCGCGCGGCGCCTCCACCTCGGCATAGCGCTGCGTCACCGACTGGACAAGCGCGGCGCGCAGCACCTGGTCGCCGTCGAGGCGCGCCATAAGCTCGGGCCACACGAACTGGAACTCAAAATACTTGGAGCAGTTGCGCTCGGCGTAGGTCCCCGCCTCGCCCGTAGCGGCCTTGGCGGCCTTGCGGTACGCTTTTTTGTCGGGATGGCCGAAGCTGCGCAGGATCGCCGTCAGGCGGACGCGGCGTCGGATGCCCGGCTGCAGGAACGGGCCCGGGTACGGCTCAAGCGACGAAGGCTTGACTTGCATCAGGTCGATCTGGGTGCGGCTGTACTCCATCTTGCGGTACTCGTAGAGCCAGCGGAAAATGTCCTGGCGGAACCGCGTGCCCTCGCTTTCGGTCTTCGGCGGAAGGTGCGTGAGGTTCCACTGGTTGTCGAACCAGATATCCGATCCGTACATGCGCAGATTGAGCAGGTAATCCAGATCCTCACCGCGCGGAATCCACGGATCGAACGACAGGCGCTTGAACGCCTCCTTGTGCACCGCGAGGCAGCCGCCGCACACGTGGTTGCTGCGAGACAGGCGCGGGCCTTTGAGGGCTTTGAGGATCCATTCGTTGAAGGCGCTGCCCTGCTGCCAGAAGCGGTTGTACCACTTGTTCTGGCTCTTGGAGAGCGGCGAGCCCTCGGAGTTGAAGTAATAACCGGTCTTGACCAGGATGGGAATGCCCTTTTTGGTGAGCTTGCCCAAGCCGTACATCGCCTTGCGCATGAAGTCGGGGTCCTCGACGACCTCGTCGTCATCAAGGAACACCGCCGAATCGAAGCCCAGCACGTTGGCGATCGCGAAGCCGAAATTGCGGATGGCGCCGTAGCCGGTCAGGCCGATTTCGTGGCCGAGCTTGCCCATGCCCAGCTGCTCCAGGCGCTGCTGGAGCAAAGCCTCCTCGGGCGCGCCCATCACGGCGATGGACAGCTGGGGGAACTGAGCGGCGATCTGCTGGACCTTCTCGGCGGCTTGCGCCTCGATGGACGCCTCGGAAACCACCAGCACGATGATCTGCCCCACGCCCTTGACGTCGACGAGGGAGCGCAGCAAGCGGGGCAGCTCGCCCTGTTGCGACAGCGAGGTCATATGATCATAGGTGGAAAGCAGGCTGCCGCCTTCGCGGCGGCGGCGGGCGGAAACGTAGGTGGGAACGATTATGACGGGATTCATGCGCTTCCTTCATCCGGGGATATGCCGCCAAGACGCTCGGCTTGTAGCGACCGCATCGCGCATGCGAGCTTCTCGGCAACCCCTAATTCTAACGATTTTGCAACGGATGCGCCGCCATACCACCGAAAGAACAGGCCTTCGCTCCTGATCAAGCGGAGACGCGCCCGCAAAGGCACCGCCAAATCGCGAGCTTTGCGGGCAGACATCGCGCCCGATAGGACGTCCTCGGCTGCGGTCAGGACGCAGCGAATGATCGCCGCATCCCGTCCGCAGCGCGCTCGAAACCGATCAGTGCGCCAAGCTCTTGGCAACACCGGAGCGCTTGAGAGCCGCCAGCAGCGGCAGGCCGAGCACGTACATCACAAGCGCCTCGCCGATGCCCGTCGCCACCAAGCCGAACAGGTACATCGGGATGTAGGCGCCGTCAAGCGCGATGGAGGTGAAGGGGATGGTGTAAAAGCCCATGCCCTGGAGCAGCAGCGGCAGATACGCCGGGACGATGAGCGCGTTGGCGATCACGGGGCCAAGGACGGCAACCTTGGGGTTTCCGCGCAGCTTCCAGCACCACAGCGCGCCTAGGCACGTGGCCAGGCTGCCGAACACGACGTCGAGTAAGCCGAGGGCGCCGGTGCCGTTGATCGCAAGCGCGATGAGGTTGGCCAGCGCGCAGCCGATCGTCAGGCCGGGGATGGCGTTGGGGGTGAGCAGCGCGAGCACGCACACCGCCTCGGAAATGCGGAACTGCACCGGACCCCACGCAAGGCCCTGAAGCGCCAGCAGCGCCACCAAGGTGGCGGCGGCGTAAACCGCGGCGATCATGCCCGTGCGCGCGATCGCCTTCGTGCGCGAGCCGGCTTTGGCGGACGCGGCAGCGTTCGCAGGCGCGCCGCCGTTCGCGGGCATCGCCGAGGTTGCGCCCGTCAGGGACGAGGGCGCAGTTGCAGAATTCTGTTCCATGATGATCTCCTTTCCGCACGGCTATCGCCGCGGGTTATGGGCAGCTGATGTTCCGCAAGTGCAGGGCCCAACGATGCAAATGCGGGGCATGCGTCCGATCGGATCCTCCGCGAGATCAGGCTCCGGAATCAGCGCGCGCCGAAACGCAGTATAGCAGATGGCATTGAAGCGAGGATGTCCAATGGCGCGTCAGCGGGACTTGCGCCCGCTTCGCCCGCTTTTGGCGCCGCGCCCGCCGCGGCCGCCGCCGCGTCCAGGGTGGGCAGAGCGCGCACTCGACGACGTGCGCGAGGGGCGGCGCGTCGACGCTTTCTCGCCGCGAGCGCGACGGGCCTCCTCGCGGCGCGCCTCCACCTCGCGCGCCTCGCGGCGAAGATCCTGATAGGACGCAAAGCGCTCGGGGGCGATATCCCCCGCCTCGACGGCGGCGCGCACCGCGCATCCGGGCTCGTCCTCGTGACGGCAATCGCGGAACCGGCAGCGCGTCGCGGCATCCTCGATATCGGGGAACGCCGCTCCAATGCCCGCTTCGGCATCCCACAGACCCAGCCCGCGCACGCCCGGCATGTCGACGATGCAGCCGCCGTCAGGCAGGTCGATCATCTCGCGGCTCACCGTGGTGTGGCGTCCTTTGCCGTCGCCCTCGCGGACATCGCCCGTCTCCAGAAGCTCCTCGCCGACAAGCAGGTTCACCAAACTCGATTTGCCCACGCCGCTTTTGCCGATCAACACCGCCGTGGTGCCTGGGGGGATGAGCGCGCGCACGGCCTCCACGCTTTGGGGATCGGCGGACGACACGACCAACACATCCACGTCGCCGGCGATAGCCCGCACCGCCTTGCGGACCGACTCCACTTGGTGATCGCTTTCGGCAAGGTCGGCCTTGGTCAGCACGACGGTGACCGCTGCCCCCGTCTCGTGGGCCAGCACCAGCTCGCGCTCGAGGCGCTTCAGATTGACATCGGCCAGCGGCTGCGCCACCAGCACGCGATCGAAATTGGCTGCCAAGACCTGGGGCAACGCGCGCTCGGTGGGATCCTTTCGCACGAACTCCCGCGCCCGCGGCTCGATGTCCTCGATGATGCCCTTGTCGTGGCCTTCGGGGATGGACACGTCGACGAAGTCCCCGATGACGGCGCGCGAGTAAGCGGTTTTCACCAGGGCGGTCGCATGCTCGCAGCGCACGAGCCGACCCGTCTGGCAGCGCACGAGCGGAAACCCGCGATCGAGCTTGACCACCTGCCCCCTCATCGGGCCCCCTCCGCGCAGCGCCGAGCACGCAAGCCCCGGCTCATCGCTGGCGCTCCCTAAGACGATAGAAGACGAACATCAGCACGAACCCGATGGCCACGGCCACGCCGCCGGGGATGAATGCTTGCGGCGAGAACTCGTCGGGGTGCTCGGAACCCGAATCCACCACCGACACCACATCAGCATGGATGTCGGTCACACCCTCATGATCGGGGCATACCAGGTGGAACGTGCCCCTCACCTGAAGCGTCGTGCCCGTCTTGCCGTAACCGCCCAGCGTGTCGACGCGCGCGGCGGAGCCTTGCCTCATGTACACGGCGATGCTGTAGGTGACGCCCTGCTCCTCGGCGGAAAGGTTGACCCATTTGTGATCGCCGGTGATGTCGGCGTTGATGATGTCGCCGGTGGCCTCGCCCACCACCTGGACGGTCTGGTTGTCGTAATACGTATCGGCGCTGTTCAAAGC
Organism: uncultured Eggerthellaceae bacterium; assembly: GCA_958452575.1. Classification (GTDB taxonomy): domain Bacteria; phylum Actinomycetota; class Coriobacteriia; order Coriobacteriales; family Eggerthellaceae; genus Aphodovivens. Next base: position 8,971 of record CAUDUM010000011.1, on the reverse strand, counting down.
CGAAATCGCCGTATCGTAGATAAACGAGCTGTCGGGGCGCTGCTGGGGATTGACCAGGTTCTCGTCGGCAGCCCATGCGTCGCGCGGCGCCCCCAGGACGCAGGCCAAGGCGATCAGCGCCGCGGCGCACACCATGGCGACGATGCGTATGAAGCGCATCATCTGAGAGAGAGAGCCGTTCTCACCGGACGCGATCAGCCCAACCGCTGCGCACCAAGAAACGCGCGCACGATCGTCCGCGATGCGCATCATTGCCACACCCCCTGCTTGCGGGGACGGTTCCTCAGCTTGGCGGGCAGCACCGACACCACCACTTCGACGAGCAGCGCCAGCAGCGTCACGAACTCGAGACGGCCCGCCCACATCTCGAAGATGTAGAACAGCTCCAGCGTGATCGGCATGTCCGGCGCCACCAGCCCCGAGGTCAGGCCGCCGTTGGACGCCATGGCCACCGACTCGAAGATGGCTTGCATGGCGTCGTAGCCGTGCGCGATGCCCACCAGCGCGCCGATGGTGTAGGTGGACACGTACAGCACGAACACCGTCATTGCCTCTTTGACGATGTCCGCCGACACGCGGCGGCGACCCAGGCGGTAGTATGTCACGGAAACGCGCGCCGAATCGGGAGCGAGCGCCTCACGGATCGTCGAGACGATGGATTTGGCCATGATGCCCATACGCAGCAGCTTGAGACCGCCGGTGGTGGATCCGGCGCTGCCGCCAACCGCCATGAGCACGGCGAGCGCGATGAACGCGCCGGACGAGAACACACCCGCCAGCTGGTTGGTCGTGATGTTCTGAAGGCCTGTGGTGGAAAACGACGACACCACCATGAACACGCCGCGGCGCAGCATGGTGGGCAGATCGTTGAACGAAAGGCTCACGGACAGCGACGCCGCCATGACGCAGGTCGCCACGGCAAGCCAGATGACCAGCGTGCGCACCTCGATGTCGCGGAAGAACGCCCCGATGCGTCCTTTGCGCAGCTCGGCATGGAGCGTGAAGCTGATGGAGCCCGCCAGCATCAGCAGCATGAGCACGACTTCGAGCGGGAACGAGTGGTAGTACACGACGCTTTGCGACATCGGCGTGAAGCCGCCGGTCATGAACGCGGTGATGGACAGGCACACCGAGTGGAACGCCGCGCGCACCGGCTCGATGCCCGCGAACGTCAGCACCACCGTGAGGATGCAGGTCGCCGCAAGGATGAACAGCAGGGCGAACTTGGCGATGAACTGCGTGGTCTGCACGACGTTGGGGACAAGGTGGTCGCTTCGACCCTCGGATGTGTACAGGCTCGCGCCCGAGCGCTTGCCGAACAGGCCGAGCGCCAGCGCCACGACGATCAAGCCCAAGCCGCCGAGGAGGATCATCATGAAACGCCAAACGTTGTCCGCCAAGGACAGGTGATCCAGATCGACCACCAGGCTGGCGCCGGTGGTGGTGAGGCCCGACACGCCTTCGAACAGCGCGTCGACGAAGCGGTTGAAATGCCCCGACATGTACAGGGGAATGGCGGCGATGATCGCCAGCACGATCCAGGCGAAGCCCGTGACCGCAAGCGCCTGGCGGCGAGAAAGGCGCGCGGGAGCCACACGCAAAAGGCGCAACGCCGAGCCCAGAATGAGCGAGATGCCGATGGACAGAAGGTAGTTTGCCGCGGGCTTCCACTCTTGGAAAGCCAGCGCCACGACGAGCGGCACCGCCATGGCTGCCGCCAAGAACAGGATCAGCACGCCCAGGTAATGGCCGATGGTGCGCACGTCGTTGAGGGTGAATCGCTGCCACATGGTCCGATACCGCCCTACGCCTCTGCTTCGTATCCGGTCGTCGCCGCGATCCTACCCAACGAGGAACCTCGTTCCCACGACGATTGCCCAAAGAAAGATCAGGAAGCAGACGAAAAACAGCAGCACGATGATATACGCCATCATGGGCGATCCCGCGTTCTGAACGCTGCGTCGTATGTTCTCCCTCTTTTTCCGCATGCGGGTAGTCTACTACATCCGCCCCGGAGACGCGGTTTGAGCCCCTTCCTCAAACCCCGATGCGCAACTGATCCTAGCTTCGCCATGTTCTGCACGTTTTCGCCCGTTGGTCGACCCCGAACCTTTCGACACGGCGCCAAAACGCCGAAAAGCAGGACGATTCGAGCCGAATATGGCCATATTCGACACCCGGATGAAAGATCGGCGGCGAGGGGCGTCGTCCAACGGTGAAAAACCCGCATCAAAGACGAGAACGCCCCGCAGCCGCACGAAGGCGGTTGCGGGGCGCGGAACGGCGGTCACCCGTCCCCAATCGGAAAGGCCCTCCTGCCCTTATTTCAGCAGATCATCCCAATCGGCATCCAGATCCATCGGGGGCTCGATCGTGCAATCGTAGTCGCCCTCGCCGTTGATGCCGATAAGCACGTGGCTGCGGTCGGGCAGCTTGCCCTCGACGATCTTCTGGGCGATGCGGTCCACCACCTCGCGCTGGATCAGGCGCTTGAGCGGACGGGCACCGTAGACCGGATCGAAGCCGTCGATCGCCAGGTGCTCCAGCGCTGCGGGCGACACGTCCAGCGTGACACGGCGGTCGGCCAGACGCTTGCGCACGTCCTTCAACTGCAGTTTGACGATGGGCTCCATGGCCTCGATCGACAGCCCGTTGAACGTGATCACGTCGTCGATGCGGTTGAGGAACTCGGGGCGGAACGTCGAGCGCAGTGCGTCCTGCACCTTGTTCGCCAGCTCGGCGAGGCGCTTGGCACCCGTCTCGATGTCGCCTGAGGCGATGTCCTCCATCATCTTGCCCATGGACTGCTCGTTCTCCTGAGCGGCGTACTCGCGGATGTACTGGCTGCCCACATTGGACGTCATGATGATGATGGCGTTCTTGAAGCTGACCACGCGGCCCTGGCCGTCGGTCAAACGACCGTCATCGAGCACCTGCAGCAGCACGTTGAACACGTCGGGATGCGCCTTTTCCATCTCGTCGAGCAGGATGACGCTGTAGGGACGGCGGCGCACCGCTTCGGTCAGCTGACCGCCCTCGTCGTAGCCGACGTATCCCGGAGGCGCTCCGATCAGGCGCTGCACGCTGAACTTCTCCATGTACTCGGACATATCGATGCGCACCATGGCCTTCTCGGTGTCGAACAGATACTCCGCCAGCGCCTTGGCCAGCTCGGTCTTGCCCACACCCGTGGGGCCCAGGAACAGGAAGCTGCCGATGGGGCGGTTGGGGTCGGAAAGTCCCGCGCGGTTGCGGCGGATGGCGCCGGCGACGGCGGACACGGCCTCATCCTGGCCGACGACGCGCTCGTGCAGCTTGTCCTCCAGGTCGACCAGCTTCTCCATCTCGCCCTGCATCATCTTGCTGACCGGAATGCCCGTCCACGTGCTCACCACCTCGGCGATCTCGTCTTCGGACACCTCCTCCTTGAGGATCGCGCCGTCGTCCTGCTTCTCGTTGAGGACGCGTTCGGCCTCCTCAAGCTGCTTTTTCAGCTCGGGGATGCGGGCGTAGCGGATCTCGGAGGCCAGCGACAGGTCGCCTTCGCGCGTGGCGCGCTCCTCCTCGGTCTGCGCCGCTTCGATGTCGGCCTTGAGCGCCTGGACGTTCTGGATGACGTCCTTCTCGTTCTTCCACTCGGCCTTGCGGGCGTCCAGCTCCTCCTTGGCGGCGGCGATGTCGCGGCGCAGCGCCTCGAGGCGCTCCTTGCTGACCTCGTCGCTCTCCTTCATCAGCGCCTGCTCCTCGATCTGCATCTGAGTGAGCTTGCGCTCGGCCTGATCGACCTCTTCGGGCATCGAATCGATCTCGATGCGCAGGCGGCTGGCCGCCTCGTCCATCAGGTCGATCGCCTTGTCGGGCAGGAAGCGGTCGGAGATGTAGCGGTTGGACAACTCCGCTGCCGCGACGATGGCGGCATCGGTGATGCGCACGCCGTGGTGGATCTCGTATTTCTCCTTGAGGCCACGCAGGATGGCGATGGTGTCCTCGACCGTGGGCTCGCCCACGACCACCGGCTGGAAACGGCGCTCGAGCGCGGCGTCCTTCTCGATGTACTTGCGATACTCGTCCAGCGTGGTGGCGCCGATGGCATGCAGCTCGCCGCGGGCAAGCGCGGGCTTGAGCATGTTGCCGGCATCGATGGAGCTGTCGCCCGACGAGCCCGCGCCCACGATGGTGTGCAGCTCGTCGATGAACAGGATGATGCGCCCGTCGCTTTCTTTGACCTCGCGCAGCACGGCCTTCAAGCGATCCTCGAACTCGCCGCGGTACTTGGCGCCCGCCAGCATCGATGCCATGTCGAGCGAGACGATCTCACGGTCCTTCAGGCTGGAGGGCACATCGCCCGCGACGATGCGCTGGGCCAGCCCCTCGACGATGGCGGTTTTGCCCACGCCGGGCTCGCCGATGAGCACCGGATTGTTCTTGGTGCGGCGGGAAAGCACCTGGATGGTGCGGCGGATCTCCTCGGAGCGGCCGATCACCGGATCCAACTTGCCCTCGCGCGCCTGCTGGGTGAGGTTTTGGCCGTAGCGCTCAAGCGCCTCGAACTGGGCCTTCTCCTGCGGATCGGTCACACGGGTGTCGCCGCGCAGCTCCTCGTAGGCGGCCTCGATGTTCTTACACGTCACGCCGGCGGAGTTGAGGATGCGCCCCGCCTCGCCCTTGTCCTCGGACAGGGCGATGAGCAGATGCTCGCTGGTGGCGTAGCTGTCGCCCAGCTTCTCGGCGATCTTGACGGCGTTGTCCAGCACGTTCATGAGCGCCTGGCCGGGGATGCCGGTCATGCCGAAGGGGGCGTTGCCGCCCGAAACCTTGGGCATGCTCTCGATATGGGCGTCGACGTTCGCGCGCATGGCGGCAGGATCGGCGCCGATGCGCTTGATGATCGCCGACAGGTTGTTCTCTTTGGATTCGAGCAGAGCCTTGAGCATATGGATGGGCTCTGCCTGCGACGCCTGCGCATCGGAGGCGATGGACAGCGTCTGCTGCAAAGCCTCCTGCGCGGTGAGCGCCAGCTTGTTCAGGTTACCCATGTTCATAAGTACGTTCCTCCTGTTCGATGTGGGAAGAATCACGCTTTGTTCGCAGCGTCGGTTCCGTCGGCCAGCAGGCCGGCGGAACCAAAAACTACATCAGCCGGGGGATATCCGAGACGCGCACGAGCGCGGTGACGTCGGCGCGGGTCTCGAGCTCGTGCACGCGGTCCGCCAGACGGCGCACGCGTTTGTGCAGGTCGTCGATTTCGGAGTCACGCTCTTCCAGGCGGCCCTTCAGGTCGAGGATCCGGATCACTCCTGCCAGGTTGATGCCCTCGTTGGTGAGCTCGTTGATGAGTTCGAGCCGTTCGATGTCGGCCTGCGAGTACATGCGCGTGTTGCCGCTGGTGCGCTGGGGTGTCACCAGGCCCTTTTGCTCGTAGGCGCGCAGGGTCTGCGGGTGGACGCCCGCCAGCTGTGCCGCCACGCTGATCATGTACAGCGGTCGGTTGCGGTCGGTGCGGTCGTTGTTCACCATTGCCTCGCTTCCTCGGTTGTCGCGGCGAGGAACTCCTCCATCGCCGCACGTTGCCTCTCGTTCATCGTGCGCGGAACGGACACCTTGACGACGATGCGCAGGTCCCCCGTCCCCTCGCCTTTCACCTTCGGAGCACCCTTGCCGCGGATGGTGAGCTTGGCACCGTCCTGCGTCCCCGCGGGGATCTTGACGCGCACCTTGGTGCCATCGGGAGCCGGCACCACGACGCTTGCGCCCAAAGCCGCCTCGGCGATGTTGATCGGCACGTCCATCACCACGTCGGCGCCTTCGCGCGTGTAGTAGGGATGCGGCTCGATGTGCGTCGTGATCAGCAGATCGCCCGCCTCGCCTCCCGCCTGGCCCGCGCCTCCCTTGCCGCGGAAGCGCAGGCGCCCTCCGTCGACCGCGCCGGCGGGAATCTTGACGTCGAGCGTTTCGGATTCCGCCCTGCCCGGCACACGCACCGTCACGCGCTTCTGCGCGCCTCGGAACGCCTCGTCGAACGTGACGTTGAGGGTCACGTTCATGTCCTGGCCGCGCTGCGGACGGGGACCGCGGCCGCCGCGCCCGCCGAAGCCCTGGAGGTCGTCGAAGTCCCAGTTGGTCCCGAACGCGCCCTCGCCGCGGCGGATGCTCTCCAGGATGTCCGCCCAGCTGCCGAAGCCGCCTGCGCCGCCGCCTCCGAAGATGTCGTCGACGTTGACCGAACCGCCCCAACCGTGGGGGATCTGGTTCTCGTTGGCGGTGCCGTACTGGTCGTAGAGCTTGCGCTTCTTGTCGTCGGAGAGGACCTCGTACGCCTCGTTGATCTGCTTGAACTCCTCCTCGTTGCCGCCGGCATCGGGATGGGCCGTCCTCGCTTTCTTGCGGAACGCCTTCTTTATCTCATCGGCCGTGGCAGTACGTGGCACGCCGAGAATCTTGTAGTAATCCGGAGCAGCCGCCATATCTCCCACCACCTTTCTCTCAATCCCTCTCTACAGCGAAGGCGGACCGAAACGCCCGCCTTCGCCTGTCAGTTCTATCTCTTCGCGAGGTCTACTCCTCTTCGGAGGCTTCCTCTTTCGGGCGCTTGGGACCGCCGGTCGTGACGGTCACCATGGCCGGACGGAGCACCTTCTCGCCCAGCTTATAGCCCTTCTGGTACACCTCGTGCACCGTCTCGTCGAAGGCCTCGTCGTCGGGCACCGTGGCGACCGCCTGGTGCTGCAGGGCATCGAACGCCTCGCCAGCGGGGTCGATCACCTCGACGCCGTCTTTCACCAGCACATCGACGAGCTTGGTGCGCACAGCGCGCACGCCGTCGAGCAGGCCCGTCTCGCCGTTGTCGGTGGCGTAGGCGATCGTGCGCTCGAAGTCGTCGATGACCGGCAGCAAGCCCGTCACGAGCTTCTCGGACGCGCGCGCCTTCTCGGCCTCGCGCTGCTCGGCCGTGCGGCGGCGGTAGGTGTCCCACTCGGCATGCAGGCGCATGAACTTGTCCTGCCACTCTTTGGCGTCGGCCTGCGCGTTGGCGAGCTCTTCTTGAAGCTTGGCCGCAGCGTCCTCCTCAGACGCGGCGGGCTCGGCTTCGGCCTTGGCCGGCTCCTCCGAGCCGGCCTGAGCCTTGTCGTCTGCGGCATCCTCGGCGGCAGGAGCGTCGTCCTGCTCCTGCTCGGCCTCGGCGGCGTTGGTCTGTTCGGCGGTCTGCTCGGCCTTCTTGGCCTCAGCGTCGCCGTCTTCGATCTCGATGGTCATCTCTTCCCTTTCGGCCTCATCGGACGCACCGCGCTCGGTGGGAGCCGGTTTCGGCTCGGCAGGCATGATTATTTGCCTTCCTTGTCGTCATCGACGACCTCGTAGTCGGCCTCGATGGTGTCGTCGTTGGCATTGTTGACGCCGCTCGCGCCGCCCGGCTGCTGAGCGCCGGCCGCGCCCGCAGCACCCTGCTGCGAGGAGTACACGACCTCGGCCAGCTTGTACCCGGCCTGCTGCAGCTTCTCGGTCGCGGCCTTGATGGCCTCGATGTCGGTGCCGGAAAGCGCGGTCTTGGCCTCGCTGATAGCGGCCTCGGCCTGGCTCTTCACGTCGCCGGACACCTTGTCGCCCAGCTCGGAGAGCGTCTGCTCGGTGGCGTTGACCAGCGAGTCGCAGTTGTTGCGGGCCTCGACCTCTGCCTTGCGGGCCTCGTCCTCGGCGGCGTGCGCCTCGGCGTCCTTGACCATGCGGTCGACCTCGTCGTCGGACAGCGCGGTGGAGCCGCTGATGGTGATCTGCTGCTGCTTGCCGGTGCCCAGGTCCTTAGCGGACACATTCACGATGCCGTTGGCGTCGATGTCGAAGGTGACCTCGATCTGCGGCACGCCGCGGCGGGCGGCCGGGATGCCGGTCAGCTGGAAGCGGCCCAGCGTCTTGTTGTCGGCTGCCATCTGGCGCTCGCCCTGCAAGACGTGGATCTCGACGGACGTCTGGTTATCGGACGCCGTGGAGTAGATCTCGGTCTTGCGGGTCGGGATCGTGGTGTTGCGGTCGATCATCTTGGTCATCACGCCGCCCATGGTCTCAACGCCCAGGGAAAGGGGCGTGACGTCCAAAAGCAGGATGCCCTCGACGTCGCCGGCGAGCACGCCGCCCTGAACCGCGGCGCCCATTGCCACGACCTCGTCGGGGTTCACCGACATGTTGGGGGTCTTGCCCGTCAGCTGCTTGACCAGCTCCTGCACGGCCGGCATACGGGTGGAGCCGCCGACCAGGATGACCTCGTCGATGCTGCCCAGCGACAGGCCGGCGTCGCGCAGCGCCTGCTCGACCGGCTTCTTGCAGCGATCCAGCAGGTCCTTGGTGATGCGCTCGAACTCGGCGCGGGTCAGCGTGTAGTCCAGGTGCTTCGGGCCGGAGGCGTCAGCGGTGATGAAGGGCAGGTTGATGTTGGCCTGCGTGGTGGAGGACAGCTCCATCTTGGCCTTCTCAGCCGCTTCCTTCAGACGCTGCAGCGCCATCTTGTCGGTGCGCAGGTCGATGCCGTTGTCGGACTGGAACTTGTCGGCCAGCCAATCGATGACGCGCTGGTCCCAGTCGTCGCCGCCCAGGTGGTTGTCGCCTGCGGTGGACGCGACCTCGAACACGCCGTCGCCCAGCTCCAGGATGGACACGTCGAACGTGCCGCCGCCCAGGTCGAAGACGAGGATCTTCTCGTCCTTGTTGGTCTTGTCAAGGCCGTAGGCCAGCGCCGCGGCGGTCGGCTCGTTGATGATGCGCAGCACCTCGAGACCGGCGATCTTGCCGGCATCCTTGGTGGCCTGGCGCTGCGCGTCGTTGAAGTACGCCGGGACGGTGATGACCGCCTGGGTCACCGGGCCGCCGAGCTGCTTTTCCGCGTCGGCCTTCATCTTCTGCAGCACCATCGCCGAGATCTCCTCGGGGGTGTAGTCCTTGCCGTCGATGTCGACGACCGCGCGGCCGTCCTTGCCCTTCT
>CAUDUM010000010.1 GCA_958452575.1 uncultured Eggerthellaceae bacterium | reverse complement strand
ACGACGGCCTGGCCACGGCCACGGTCTACTACAAGGTCGACCAGACCCAGGACGAACCCGAACCGACGCCCGATCCAGACCCAACGCCGACCCCGACGCCGGACACCCCGACGCCGCTGCCCACGCCTGACGCCCCGACTCCGGTTCCCACTCCGGTTCCCGGTGGCGGCGGTGCCACCCCGACCGACGGCCTGACGGCCACGACCGGCGACGAGGCCGAGGAGGCCATCGACGACGAGGCCACGCCTCTGACGGCTCCCGAGCCGATCGACGACGACGCCACGCCGATGGCGGCAGGCGCGCATCGCGATTGCTGGGTCCACTGGCTCATGCTGCTGGGCATCCTGGTTACCGTGGTCTACTACGGTGGCGTCGGTGTCCGTCGCGTCAGGTTCTCCAGCTCGCTGCAGAACTTCGAGGACGACGTCCTTGGCAACAACGAGATCAACCGCTAAGCATTCGGAAGGAGGAGCATCATGAAGAAGTCAAACGTCATCATCACCGTTGTCCTGGCGGCTGTCTCCGTCTTCCTGCTGGCGCTGTGGTACATGCTGGGATTCAATGAGATCGACTCCCCGCTGGATCTGGTCATCAGCATCGTGTGGTGGGTGGTCATCGTCGCCGGCATCGCGGTGGCGGCCAAGACCGAATCCACCCGTCGTCAGGGGATCCGCACGGTCTATGTGGCCGACGGCGCCTTCTACAACAGCGAGGCGGGCAACCGCATCCTGGCTCCCGGCGTCTCCGCCACCGAGGCGATCGCCGGCGCGCTGGCCAGCCTGCAGTACGGGTTCGACAAGGCCGACGCCCCCACCAAGCCGGGCAGCAACCAGCCCGTCGACTACCGTTACGTGGTGCGCAGCACCAAGTTCGACCAGAGCGCTTCCGACGACTCCGGCCAGCAGTCCGGCGCCCAGGACGGCGGCACCTGGCAGGGCGAGGTCGTGACGGTGGCCACCGGCGACGTCCGCCCCTTCAACAGCAAGCGCGAGCTGGCCGCCATCATCGGCTAGCTCGCACGAAGAGCCCGGCAGCCGTTCGCGCTGTCGGACCCCTTACGAGGCCGACCTTCCCGCCTCGCCGCAATGGCGGACTCGGGGCAGGGCGGCGCCACCCACCTCTCGAGCCGGGACTCCAACATCCCGGCTCGAGTTGTTTATGTTCGCAAGCTTCGTCCTTGCAGACCTGATCACTTGCGGTAGAAGGCCGTTCTTCGATTCCGGCAAAGGCGCGATCGGAATACTTTTCAATCAGTCGTGCTAGAAAAGTATTCCGAATACCGTATACTTTCTAGCCTCGAGCGCGCGGGCAGCGCCTCCCTGCCGCTACTTCATCAGCTTGCCCAGGACGTCGGTGAGCTCCTCCACGGTGAAGGGTTTGGCCACGTGCCCGTTCATGCCGGCCTCGGTGGTCTTGGCGATGTCCTCGGCGAACGCGTTGGCGGTCACGGCGACGATCGGCACCGTGGCGGCATCCTCACGGTCGAGCACGCGGATGGCGCGCGTTGCCTCGCATCCGTCCATGATGGGCATCTGCATGTCCATGAGGATCGCGTCGATCGCGCCAAGCTGCGAGTTTGCAAACGTCTCGAGCGCCTCCTGACCGTTGCGCGCCTCGATCATGTCGGCGCCCAGCGCGCTCAAAAACTCCGTCGCGATCAGCATGTTGATCTCGTTGTCCTCGGCGATGAGCAGCGTTTTGCCACTCAGGTCGAGCGGCGCATCCGCGGTACCGTCGGCGACGGCATCCGCCTCGTCCTCGAAGTCCTCCTCGACCATCTGCAGCGGCACCACCACGGTGAACGTGCTGCCCTGGCCCAGCTTGCTGCGCACCGATATCTCGCCGCTCATCTGCTGCACAAGGCTCTTGACGATGGGCATGCCCAGGCCCGTGCCCGTCACGCCCGTCGGCGCGAACATCGTCTCACGCGCGAACGGCTCGAACACCTGCTGCAAAAACTCATCTGACATGCCGATGCCCGTGTCCGTCACGTCCAGCTGATACTTGGCCGTGCGCTCGGTGTGCGCGGTCTCGCGCAGCGACACGCTGACGCTCGCGCCCTCCAGCGAGTACTTGAGCGCGTTGGACACCAGGTTGTTCAGGATCTGGCTCATGCGCTTGGCGTCGCCGTAGACGCGGTCGTGTTCGATGTCGACCGTCACGTCCAGGTGCTTGCCCTCGCGCTGCGCCTGCTCGGTGAACAGCCCCAGCGTGGTATCAACGCACTCGCGCAGGCTCATCGGCGCGTAGTTGACCATGCCGCTGTCGCCGTGCTCCATGCGCGACATGTCCAGCACGTCGTTGACCAGGCCCAGCAGCTGATCTCCCGCGCCTTCGATCTTGTCCAGGTACTCGCGCGTCTTCTGCGTGTCGTCGATATCGCGCTTGGCAAGCTCGGTCAGGCCGATGATGGCGTTGAGCGGCGTGCGCATGTCGTGCGACGCGCTGCTGAAGAACGACGCCTTGCGCTCGACCGTCGAACGCGCCGAGGCCAGCGCGTTCTCAAGCAGCTCGTTGCGCATCAGCTCGCGCTTCTTCTCGCGGTCGACGTCGCGGAAGCACATCACGACCTCGCCGCGGCGCAGGTCGCCGTTGTGGATGATGCGGATCGACACCCAGCGCACGCCGTCGGGGAACGTGCGGCGGAAGTCGCCGCCAAACTCGGTGACGCCGTCGGTGATGAGCGCGCGGATGTTGTCCAGCGAGAAGCTCTTCTCGAACTCGGTGTAGGTGCGCTCGTCGACGTACTTCTTCACGACCTCGATGAGGTAGTGGTAGTCGCCGCGTTCGCCATGCTCGCCCAGCTCGGAGCGCACGTCGTCCGAGCTCTTGATGGCCTCGTAGGTGCCGCGTTGGTAGTCGATGCGGTAGATCGCGTAGAACGTGTCGCCCAAAAGCCGCAGCGTGTCGGCGGTGTGGCGAGCCCGGCGCTCCTCGATCGTAGAGCGGATCATGAACGCGCAGGCGATGATCAGGATCGTCACGAACACGATCACGATGGTGAGCAGCGTGGCGTCCCAGCCTTCCTGCAGGATCGCCTTGGTGGGGATGGTGATGACCGACATCCAGCCGTTGTCCATCTGGGAGTAGTACACGCTGCGGTTCATGCCGTCGGTGCCGGCGATGCTCATCACGTCGGAGTCGTCGGTGTCGGCCTTGATGCCGTCGGTCAGGTTGCGCAGATAATCCTGCACGGTGGGGTCGGACGGATCGAGTCCGGTGGACGCGTAGAGCAGGGCGCCCTGGCGGTCGAATAGGAAATACGATCCGCCCGAGGGGACTTCGGCGGTCATGCGGTCCTCGTTGAGCTTGTCGAGGCGGATGTCGAACGCGACCACATCGCCCTCGTCGCCGATCGAGATGGACAGCGTCACGAGCTGCCCGCCGGTGACCACGCCAGTGTAAGCGTCGGTGTAGGTGATGTGCCCTTTGTCTGCCAGCGCGTTTTGGTACCACGCGGTGGAGGCGTAGTCGTAGACGCCGCTGCCCTCCCAGGGGTTGGCGGCGACGATATGCCCGTCAACCACCACGTAGGGGTCGATGATCTCGGCGCCCAGCACCTCGGTGATGTGGTCGGAGTACTTGTCGAGCCACTCGCTGATCTCGTCCTCGGTGGCGCCGCTGTCGATCATGTCGTCCAGATAGGTGTAGCCCAACCCCAGGAAATACGTGTACACCGAGAAGCGGTTCTCCTCCTCGGCGGCGTAGGTAGTGGCGAGGCTGGTGCCCATGCGGTCGGCGTTGAGCAGCAGCTTGTCGCGCACCAGGAACACGCACCAGGCGATCAGCAGCGCCATCACCACGGAGAGGGCGGCTCCAAGCGCGACCTTGGTGCGGGTGCGGTTCTTCGGTCCCATGGCGGTGTCCTTTCTGGTGGCGGATCAGACGGTGCGATCGGGGGGGGGGTACTAAAAGCGGCTGCGGAACGGCGCGGATCGTCCGGTTCGGACCGTGGCATCGCGGGGGGCGCCGTCGGCAGCGGCGCTACAGCAGCGCTACAGCAGCGCCAGCAGCTCCTCGATCGCTTCGGGGCGTGTTGCCCAGCTGGTGACGAAGCGGACGACCAGCTTGCCGTCGGCGCGGCGCTCCCACACCTCGAACGTGGCGCTCTCGCGCAGGCGCGCGCAGGTCCCATCGTCCATCACCACGAACTGCTGGTTGGAGGGCGACGCCATCGCCAGCTCGTAGCCGGCGTCGACGAACCCCTGCGCCAGCGTGCGCGCCAGCTCGACGGCGTGGCGGCCGTTGGCCAGGTAGCGCGTGCGCTCGGCCTCGACCAGGGCCGATCCCGCTCCGGCTTCGGGGGAGTCCTCCTCGAACAGCACGTCGAACTGTAGGCCCAGCATGCGGCCCTTGGCCAGCAGCGCACCGTGCTTCTTGGTCAGGGTGAAGAAGTGGTCTGCCAGCGCAGGGTCGGGGAACACGACCGCCTCGCCGAACAGCGCTCCCACCTTGGTGCCGCCGATGTAGAACGCGTCGGCGAGCGACGCGATGTCGTGCAGGCTCAACTCGCCTTCGAGCGCCGCCAGGGCGTATCCCAGGCGCGCGCCGTCGATGAACAGGCGCATGCCGCACTCGTCGCACACCGCCCGCAGCGCCTTGAGCTCGTCGAGCGTGTAGAGCGTGCCGTACTCGGTCGCCTGGGAGAGGTAGACCATGCCCGGCTGCACCTCGTGCTCGCGCGCCTCGCCCGCGGCCCACGCCTCGTAGCGGGCGCGCACGTCGTCGGCGGCCAGCTTGCCGTCGCGATGGGGGATGGGCAGGATCTTGCGGCCGTGGGCCTCCACGGCGCCCGCCTCGTGGCCGTTGATGTGGCCTGTGTCGGCCGAGATGACGCCCTCCCACGGGCGCAGCAGCTGGTCGATCACCGCCGCGTTGGCCTGGGTGCCGCCCACCAGGAAATGCACCGCCGCATCGGGCGTGCCGCAGGCGTGGCGGATGCGGTTGCGCGCGCTCTCGCACACGGCGTCGGTGCCGTAGCCCGGCGTTTGGTCGAGGTTGGTGGCGGCAAGGCGCTCGATGATGGCGGGATGGGCGCCTTCCATGTAGTCGCTGTCGAAGTGAAGCACGGCGGTTCCTCCGTTAATCTGGCTGTTCGTTGTTGATAGTAGTCTACGGCTTTCGTCGGCATTCGCAAGCGGGCGGAGGCGTGATTCCCGCGGGGGATGGCGTATACTTGACGTTTGGACAATACGCGCCGTTCGGATGCGGCGCCGCACCAATGGAGTTTCGCTTATGACCACCATCGACACCGCCACGGGCGAAGAAGCGCCCGCCGAGATCTCCTCCGAGCGCGTGAAGGACATCTTCTCGGCCATCGCGAAAAAATACGAGCGCTTCAACGCCGTCAGCAGCTTCGGCGCATATAAGCTGTGGCTGGCGGGCATGGCGCGCCAGGCTCCCATCGACCCTGACGACGACGTGCTCGACATCGCGGGGGGCACGGGCGACGTGACGTTCACGATGGCTCGCGAGAAGCATCCCCGCCACATCCAGTGCACCGATCTGGTGCCCGAGATGCTCGAAGTGGCGCGCGCTCACTACGACGAAGGGGCAGCCGCGGGCGTGCCGGTGGATTTTCAGGTGGTCGACGCTCAGGACATCCCGTATGCGGAGGGCTCCTACGACGTGATCACCATGGCGTACGGCATCCGCAACATGCCCGACCGTCCGCGGGCGCTCTCCGAGATGCTGCGCGTGCTCAAGCCCGGCGGGGCGCTGGTGTGCCTGGAGTTCTCCACGCCGCCCAACCGCCTGTGGCGCGCGCTGTACGGCTTCTACCTGAAGCACCTCATCCCGTTCTGGGGCGGGCTAATCACGGGCGACCGCGACGGGTTCGTGTATCTGGCACGCTCGATCAAGGCGTTCCCCGACCAGCAGGGGCTGGCCGACATGATGCGCGCGGCAGGATTCGAGCGCGTGACCTGGAAGAATTACACGGGGGGCATCGCCGCCGTGCACGTGGCGTTCAAGCCCGCGGACGAGGGGGCGAGGCGATGAGCGCTCCTCAGAAGCAGAAGGCCGAGCGGCTCTGGTCGCCGCTGTTCATCTTCATCATCATCATGACGCTGTGCAGCTTCATGGTGGGCCAGGGGCTCAACTCCGGCACGTCGGTGTACCTGGACCACATGGGCCAGGGCGCCACGCTCGCCGGCGTGCTCGCCGCGGTGTTCTCCGCTTCGGCGGCGGTCGCGCGCATCGCGTGCGGGCCGGTGATCGACAACGTGGGCCGCGTGGTGGTGATGCTGGGCGGCGCGCTGTTTTTGCTGGTGGGGACGATCCTGCCGGCGTTCGTGTCCAACACGGCGGTGCTCGCGGTGTGCCGCGTCCTGCAGGGCATCGGCTTCTCCGCGGCGACGACGGCCTCGGCGACCGCGGCGTCCGACGTCCTGCCGCTGTCGCGCCTGGGCGAGGGCATCGGCTACTACGGCCTGGGCCAGGCGCTCGCGATGTCGATCGGCCCGGTGCTCGCGCTGTTTTTGGTCAACACCGATCCGGCGGAGAACCTGTACCTGGGCATGTCGGCGATGGCCGCGCTGGCGGTCGTGTTCACGCTGCTGTGCCGCTACGAGAAGAACCCGTCGCGCCTGCCCGAGACGTCGTCGTACCGCCAGCGCATCGAGCGCGGCAGCGGGGCCGGCGATGCTGCGAGCGCCGAGTCCGCCGAGCCCGCCGAGCCCGCTGAACCCGCAGCTCCCGTCAAAAAGGAAGGCTTCCTCAAGAGCTTCTTCGAGCCGCGCGCCGTGCCCGGCATGCTGCCCATGCTCGTCCTCAGCCCGGCGTTCGGCTTCGGCATCTTCTTCATGGGCCTGTACGGCACGTCGCTGGGATACGCCGGCGCGGGCCTGTTCTACACCGTATCGGCCATCGCGATGATCGCGGTGCGCCTCGTCTCCAAGGCGTTCATGGACCGCGTGGCGCCGTTCAAGATCATGGCGTTCACGGTCCTGTTCGGCCTGATCGGATTCGCGATGGTCTTCTTCGCCGGCCAAAGCGAGCTGCTGTTCTACGCCGCGGGCATCCCCTACGGCTTGTGCCTGGGCGTGGCGATCCCGCTCAACCAGTCGGTCGCCGTCAAGAACACCCCGGCCGAGCGCTGGGGTGCCGCCAACGCCATCTACCTGCTGGCAAGCGACATCGGCATCGGCGTCGCCTCGGCGGTGTGGGGCGTCGTCAACGACGCCGCGGGGTTCTCGGTCACCATCATCTGCGCGATGTGCTGCGTGGCGGCATCCCTCGTGGTCGCTTGGTTCGCCTATCCCGGTCACGGCCTCAAGCCGATGACGCAGCAGTAGGGGCGTCCGATGAACATCACCGTGTATTGCGGATCGAGCATGGGCACGGATCCGCGGTTTGCCGAGGCTGCGCATGAGCTGGGCGCATGGATCGGCTCGCAGGGGCACGCGCTCGTGTACGGCGGCAGCTCCATCGGGCTGATGGGGATCGTCGCCCGCACGGTGATGGAGGCGGGCGGCCGCGCGTACGGCGTCGAGCCGCGGTTCTTCGTGGATGCCGGCGTGGCGCAGTGCGATCTGACGGAACTGTTCGTGGTGGAGTCGATGTCCGAGCGCAAGGCGAAGATGATCGAGCTGGGCAAGGCGTTCGTCGCCCTGCCGGGCGGCGTGGGCACGCTGGAGGAGATCTCCGAGATCATGTCGCTCATCCGCCTGGGCAAGACCGCCGCGCCGTGCTGCTTCCTCAATATCGGCGGCTATTACGACAACCTGCGCGCGTTCGTCGAGACGATGCTTGCGCAAGGTTTTATCGCGCAGGACGATTTCGACCGCTTTCTGTTCCCCTCGACGGTGGGGGAGTGCGCCGCCATCATCGAGCGCGCGCAATCGGCGTCCGCCCAGCCCCATGCCACTGCGGCGGAGATGTGCGGAGGCGCAAAAGGATAACGTTCGTTGCAAAGGCGGGTTGGCCAGATGGGGCCGGTCTGCGTTTCGACGATAGGGCGAGGTCGCGCTACAATGCTCCCCAAACACTGAAAGGGTGGTGGCGATGGGCAGCAGGAAGCCTTCTGCCAAGGCGAAGCGCGTAGCGGAGTTCAAGGCCGGACTGGGCGGTATGAACGACATCTTCTGCCGCGAGGAGCGCCGGCTGAGCAAGCGCGAGGCCGAGCACGAGGCGGCGCTCGAACGCAAGGCGTGCACGTCCAAGAAGCGCTATCCCTATCGCAGCGACGCCGAGGAGGCGATCGAGCTGTGCGCCCAGCACGGCACGCGCGGGCTGCATTGCTACCGCTGCCCCTACTGCGACGGCTGGCACCTCACGTCCAAGCCGATGCGCGATTAGACGGTCTCTCGCGGTTTTCGTGCGAGGCCGCGCGCAGCTTTCGCGCGGTTGCCCGTTATTCGGTCGATTCTGCGAGACCGGAGTCCCTGCCGGATCCGTGCCGTATTCCGAGTGGCGCGCCTAGCGGCCCTTCTCCAGATCGGCGGCGAGCACTTCCAAAACATCGGCGGTCATGCGCGCCGCTTCGCCGACGGCATCCTTGCAGACCTTCATGGGCTTGATGCCCGTGGGATCCAGCGCGCGGATCGCGCTGCAGATCGTCGTGCCGTACAGCGGCTCGAATTTCTTCACCAGCTGGGCGGTGTACACGTAGGTCTGCTCCTTGCTGGTGGGGTCGGTGCAGCCGTTGCTACGCGCCAGTCCCAGCACCGCTGCGCCGCCCAGCAAGGCGCCGCAGGTCTCGGTGTGAGTGGCCAGGCCGCCGCCCAGCCCCTCCGCCATCCGGAAGCACAGATCCTCGTCGACTCCCATAAGCGGTGCGAACGCGCACGCCACCGCCTGCGCGCAGTTGTAGCCTTTTGCATGGAGAGCCCGTGCGGCGGCCTCGATCTGGTCGCGATCGACGGTGCGGGGGATGGCGATGGGGTTCAAAGCGTCTCCTCGTCCTTATTCCGTGTGCTGTGACATGATAGCGCAGCGCGGCAGCGTTGCCGTGAACACCAGCAGATCGCCTTCTTTCGACGCGGAGAGCTTGCCGCCGTGGCGCTCGACGATGCCCTGCGCCACCGAAAGCCCGATGCCGTAGCCGCGCGTGGAGCATGCCCGCGCGCCGTTGGAACGGTAGAACCGGTCGAACAGCAGCGCCACTTCCTCCTCGTCAAGCGCGACGGCGGGATTCGAGACGCGCAGCACGGCGGCTTTGCGATGCATGCGCAGCGCTACATCGATCCGGCATCCGTCGTCGCCGTGCTTGACGGCGTTGTCCAAAAGGATGCTCAGCAGCCGCTCGATCGACTCCTCGCTGCCGCGCATTTCGATTCCGTCGACGATGTCGGCTTGGATCCGCTTGCCCTTGGCCTCCGCCAAGGGGCGGAAGTCCTCCGCTGTGCGTTCGGTCAGCCGGCTGAGGTTGAACGCAGGAAACGACGTAGGGTCGAACGACTCGCTGCTGCGTGCCATGTCGATGAGGTCTCGGATCAGCATGTTCAAGCGTGCGATCTGGGTTTTTGTGCTGCGGGTCCATTTGGTTTCGCCGGAGAGGCGCTCGGTGAGGTCGTTGTTGGCGGATATGATGGCAAGCGGGGTCTTGAGCTCGTGCGAGGCGTCGGTGACGAACCGCTGCTGGCGCTGGAGGTTGAGCGCGAACGGTCGCGTCACCCGCTTCGATAGCGGGATCAGCAGGACGAACACGATCGCCGCGCACGACAGCGACACGGTGATGCACACCTGCACCACCACCACGCGCGTCTGCAGGCGCAGGTAGCAGTCGAGCAGGACCACCGTGCTCGTGCCGTCGTCGTTGGCGAAGACACCGTATCGGTAGTAGTCGATATAGCCGCGATCGCTGTTCGAGCTCAGCGCGCGATAGATCATGTCGTGCAGCTCCGAGTCGCTCATGACGGCGATGTGCTCCGAATTGAGCTCGACGATCGAGCCTTCGGCGTCGACATGCGCCCAAGCGTAGCGTGTCTCGTATTGGGTCTCGGGGTTGACGGTGAACGTCGGATCGAGCGACGGCTTGCGCACCGCATCGGCGGCGGGAAACTCGCCGTCGTTCTCGTAGAGCACCTTGATGATGCTGTCGGAGCGGTCGATGTTGCTTTGGGCGAAGATCGTGTAGATGACCGCGTCCAGCGCGGCGAGGGTGATCACGAGCGCGACCATCATCATCACGATGAATTTGCGGCGCAGCGCCTTGACGGCGGGTGCGCCGACTTCGGTTTGATCGATGTTGTTGCGGGTGGATCGCACCTTCGCCTTCTTTCAGCTGGGCGCGACCATGTCGCGCGTGGGCTATTCGCGTTCTTCGAGCGTGTAGCCGAACCCGCGCCTCATGGCGATGCGCACGTTCGACCCCAGTCCCTCGAGTTTGCGGCGCAGATAGGACATGTACGTCCACACCACGCCCGGCTCCACCGACGCGTCGTAGCCCCAGATGTGATCCATCAGGTACTCGACCGAGGTGGGCGAGCCTTGGCGGCGGATCAGCGCCTCCATGATCTGGAACTCCTTGTTGCCCAGATGCTCGGTCTGGCCTTTGCAGACCAGCTTGAACGACACGCGGTCCAAAAGCAGGTCGCCAAAGGTGAGCTCCGGCGTCTCGAGCGCCGAGCTGCGGCGCGTGAGCGCGCGGATGCGCGCGAGCAGCTCTCCGACCACAAACGGCTTGGGCAGGTAGTCGTCCGCGCCGCGGTCCAATCCCAAGATGCGGTCCGCAGGATCACTCTTGGCGGTCAGCAGCAGGATCGGCGTCTTGATGCCGGCTGCGCGCAGGCGGCGCAGAACCTCGAGCCCGTCGATATCCGGAAGCATGATATCGAGGATGATGCAATCGTAGTTCCCCGTGCTGGCGTAATCGTAGGCGTCCTGCCCGTTGTACACCGCGTCGACGGTGTAGCGCTCGTGCTTGAGCAGCTCTTCAAGCGCGGCAACCAGGTCCCTCTCGTCGTCTGCTAACAGGATCCTCATGGATTCCCCCTCCTGTGCAAGATCGATACTCAAATAATTTAATGCATACTTTATGATGCAAACCTTAAAGCCGCCTGATTAAAGCGGCGGCGTCATCAAGATACGCGAGGACTTTCCATAGCGAACCGCTATGTTGAAGTTGTCAACAGGCGGTTACTACGCGGGATTCGGGGGAGAATCCGGCGTCACCGCGCGCTTTCGGCGAACCAGAATCCTTCGAACGTGTCTTTGAAGACGCGGTAGCCCTGCAGCTGACAGGTGTAGGAGAACTGGCGGATGAGCGCGCCGTCTCCGTCGTATTCGCCGTACACGTTGGCCACGCCGCTGTTCACCACGTAGTTGCTGCCATCGGGCGCATAGGATGCGTTGGACACGATGCTCGAATACGGAACGGCGAACGACGACACCAACTCGAAGGTGCCTGCCTCCTCGTCCACCAGGTAGCGGTACACATAGCTTGCGGTGCCGCTGTACAGGTCGGTTCCCACGTCGGTGCCGGAGAGGTCGGGGGCGTAGTCGTCGCGCGTGCAATTGGCCCAGTAGTTGTTGTCGAACATCAGCAGGTAGTAGCTGCTGTCGGTGGGACCCTCGCCGTCGTACTCGACGGCGTGCTGGCCGTACTGGGGCGTGAAATCGCCCGTCTGCTCGAGCGAGAAGCCCTCGTACGCGGTGCCCGTCCAGACGGTCTCGTCCCCGATGAAGTAGGCGATCCGGGGCTGGGAGTGCACATCTGCGATCTTCATGATCGTGGAGGTCTCGCGCGACGAGACGATGATCGAGTCGTCCTCCTCGAAATACTCCACCGAGTTCAGGTGGATCCAATCCCACTCGCCCGCCTGCCAGAAAAACGTGCTGGTGGGCAGGATGGCGTGGGTGTAGGCGTCTTTGTAGTCGGCCATGAACTCCGAGAAGTCGATCAGCTCGGTCACGGCGCCGGTGTCCAGATCCACCTCGATGACGACGTCCTCGACCGTCTCGCGTCCGGTTTTCTCGGCAAGCGCCACGACGGTGCCGTCGGAGCCGTAGTTGATGTCATGGTGCAGGTCGTATTCGCCCAGGTCGTAGATGGCGCACACGCGCCCCAGGCCGTCGATGCGCGACATCGACTCCGTGGACGTGCAGACGATGGTCTCGTCCTCGTACATGAGCATGCGGTCGAGCCCGAACCCCTCGGTGAGCATCTCGTAGCGCATCACGCCCTCGTTGTCGAAGAAGAACCCGTAGCCCAAGTATCCGTTCGTGCGCATGAGCGCGTACAGGCCGTCGGACAGTTGCTGCGTGCTGTCTCCGTCGATGCTTTCCAGCGTGATGGGATAGCCCGAGTCCGTTTCGGGCATGTCGAGCGAGAACGTCAGGGTTTGCGCGGCGTTGCCGTTCTCGTCGCTGACGGTCATCCTCACATAGTTGGTCGCGCCGGGCACCAAGCCGATCATCTGGAAGCTGTGGATGCGCGAGTTGCCGTTTGCGTCCTTGTCGATATCGCCTTGCACGGCGATATCGTTGGCGGAGGCGGAGAAATCCGAGAGCCCGTCGACGCTGATGGTGTAGCTTACCGAGGTGGGGCGGTCGGTCTCAAAGTAAAGGTAGAGTCCGTTGGAGCCGGTGCCGAACGCGTTGAGGATGGCGAGCGGGTTGTCGGCGGTCCAGGGGATGCCGCATTCCTGAAGCGCTGCGATCGCGTTGGCAAGGCGGTCCTGCGTCTGGACATCGTAGTAGGTGAAGCCGACGGCGTTGCTGCCCGTCGGCACCAAGCGCAGGACTCGCAGCTCCGTGTCGATGCCGGCGTCGAAGAGGTTGACCCCCAGGTCGGCACCGGAATCCAGCAGGTCCCCGGTTTCCACCGACCAGTCCGAGCGGATCTCCTTTTCCTGCGCGGTGAACCCCTTGCCGACGGCGACGACCGCAACGCCGATGATCGCTGCGGCGGCAATGACGCATCCGATGACGATGAGGGCGCGGCGCAGGCGGCTCATGATGGGCCTCCGTTCTTAGCGAAGCGGCTAGCGAGGGGTGCCGGGGCGGCGCACCATGCGGCGCTCGGTGACGTCGAACGCGGGGTCGCTCAGCACGTCGATGAGCTCGAAGCCCAGGTGCTCGTACATGCTCTGCAGGCGGTTGGAGTAGCACTCCAGGTAGCAGTTCAGGCCGTGCTCGTCGGCGTAGTCGAAGAAGGGGCTGATCAGGCGGCGCAGCGAGCCTTTGCCGCGCGCGGTCCTGTCGACGGCCCACATGTAAAAGTAGATGTGTTCGCCTTCCTGCTCGCGATGGCGCGTCCAGTCGAACTGGGAGATGGGCTCCATGCGGCGCTCCTGTTCGGCAAGCGCCTCGCGCTCCTGCGGCGTGACGACGGCCAGGAAGTTCTTTTGCGATGCGCTTTGCAGCTCGGGATGCGTGTGGCCGGCAAGCTCGCTGTAGAGGTAGCCGCCCGCCGCGGCGGTGCCGTCTTCGAGCAGGTAGGCACCCTGATAGGGCACATGGTTGCCCAGCTCGTCCAGGTATTGGGCGTGCAGGATCTCCTGCTTGCGGGCGCGGGTGGCGCCCATTTCGTCCAGACAGGACAGCCAGGTGGCGGTCCATCCCTCTTCGATGAAGCTGTCGCCCAGGATGCGCGCGGCGCGTTCGAGCAGAAGCGGTTGGTCGGGTGCGATGGTGATGATGCCGGGTAGATTCATGCGTGGCCTCCTTTTCGGAGACAATTGTGACATGGGCCGCTGGCAGGGGCAATGCGCCGTGCTCGGTTAGGACGAAACGAACATGGCGCGAGCGAGCGCTGCGCGCAGGTCGGCTCGCGAGTCAGACGGGCATGGCGAGAACGGATGCGGATCGCGGGTTGGCGCGCGGGTCGCATCGGATCAGCGGCTGTTTGCGCTCTCGGCCGCGCGCATGCGGTGCTCGGCATCGAGCATGAGCGTGTCGTAGCTTTCGATCTTCGCATTCAGGCGGTCCAGGCCCTCCTGCATTGCGCCGATACGCTGCTTGAGCAGATCGCGCTGGGTCTCGAGGATCGCCTTGCGCTGGGCGGTGGTGTCGCCCTCCTGTTCGAACAGGTCCATGTACTCGATGAGCGCCTCGATGGGCATGCCGGCGTTGCGCATGCATTTGACGAACTCGATGCGCTGGCAGTCGGCTTCGCCGTAGTCGCGCACGCCGCTTGCGGTGCGGGGAACGGGCCGCAGCAGCCCGATGCGCTCGTAGTAGCGCAGGGTGTCGCTGGTCACGCCGTATTTCTTGCTCACCTCGGCGATTTTCACGGGGTCCTCCTAAAGCTGTTTCGAAAATGCGTCCGTTGCGATGCTCGCTCACATTGAAACACTTGAACCACGCTTCAAGTCAAGAGGCGTTCGTTTGATCCGGCGACGAAAATGAAAACGGCAACGGATCGTGCCGTTGCCGTTGCTCTCTTTGGAGCGGGTGACGGGACTCGAACCCGCGAATACGAGCTTGGGAAGCTCGGGCCTTACCACTTGGCGACACCCGCAAATATGCGAGCGCTAGTATACCGCAAGGATCGAAGGAGCCATCGAAAAAACTCCTCGTTTCCAACTTCTTGCCCTCGTCGTTCTCGATGGAGTGCCCAAGCGGAGGGGGATTTGATCGAAGCGCCAGATTGTGCCCTTCAGCCACGGCGGAGGGCAAAGCGGCATCATTGGTCTGGGGGCGGGGCTCATCTGCCAAGCGGGAACCGGGGAAGCCGGGTTTGTCGCCAGCGCTACCATCAAACGGGTGCGAGCTACTTCGATTTCGTTCCGGACGAGATGGGTGCGTTCGGGGGATATGCGCGGCTCCTTTGCGCCCCGTGCGAGGCGAAGCTTGGCAGTTGCGCTATCACGACGCCGGCGAGCACCGTCGCCACGCCCGCCCATTCGAGGGCGCCCATGGGCGTGCCCAGCACGATCATGGAGACGAGCAGGCCCATGGGAAGCTCCGCCGCCGACAGGATGGTGCAGAGGCCTGATGGCAGGTGGGGCGCTCCCAAGCCGAACAGGATGACGGGGAAGACCAGCGCGAACAGCGCGGCAATGGCGGCGTAGGGTGCAAATCCCTGGAAGAGCACGCCGGACGGGAGGAAGCTCGGGCATGCGACGAGCGAGAGAAGCGCCGACCCGGCGACGACGATCGTGCCGCGTTGCGCGGGCGGGCAATCCGCCGGCACTTTTCCGGAGAGCGTGAGGAACAGTGCGCAGGAGACGGAGGCGCCCAGCGCGCATGCGATGCCCACGGGATCGAGCGAGCCGAGATCGGTGCCGTACAGCCCGCTGGCGAAGATGGTTCCCGCCATGATGACGCCCGCCGCAATGATGTGGCAGGCATGGGGCGCGCGGCGCGTGGCTATCGCCTGGATGACCAGCCCGACCCAGGTGAACTGGAACAGCAAGGTGAGGGCGACCGGTGCGGGCAGGACGCTCATGGCGTAGCAGTACAGGATGGACGTGGTGCAGGTGAGCATCCCAAGTCCCATGAGCTTGAGCACCGTTTTCGCGCCCAGCTTCGCGAGCCGCTTGCCGCGCGCTCGATTCGCCAGAACGAGCAGCACGAAAAGAGCCAACGCGAGCCATGCCTGCCCGGCGACCACCTGGTTCGAGGTGAACCCAGCGGCATAGGCGAGCTTGTAGGTGGTCGCCATGACGCCATAGGATGCGCCGCCCAAAAACACCTGCAGGGAGGCTATGACTTGCCGCGAAGCGCCGGGCTTGTCGGCGTTGCTTTGGAGCGATGCGACCGTGCCGGCAGAAACGTTTTCCATAGGAGCCTTTCCTCGTCTTCCGAACCGGGGCAACAAAAAGCCACGCATCCGATCGCCGGCCGCCTGCCCCCGGGTCTGCAAGCCCGGGAGTCGAGGCGATTCCGCGTTCGGATGCGTGGCGAAAAGATGGCGTTGCGCCCGGAAAAATCCACGCGTGGTTTTAAACGACGCCTATTGTACCGCAGGTGCAAGCGCCTCCATAGCCCCTTCACGCCGCAGACGATGCGCGGTGGTTTTCTAGCAGCCGAACAGCTGTGCGGCTTCCGCCATCCTGCGCGCCACCTTCACGCCGAAGGGGCAGCGCTGCTCGCAGGCGCCGCAGACGATGCAATCCGCCGCCGTCGCATCGAGCGCGCGATAGTGCTCGCGCAGCGAATCGGGCACCTCATCTTGCATGGCCGCCAGGTCGTAGTACTTGTTCACCGTGGCGATGTCGATTCCAACCGCGCACGGCGCGCAGTGGCCGCAGTACGTGCACTGGCCGAAATACGCGTTGCGCGGCGCGCCCGCCAGAACGCTCGCGTAGTCGATCTCGCTAGGCGCGGCGGTTTCGTAGGCGACGGCGTCCGCCACGTGGCTCGGTTCCGAGAAGCCCGCCATCACGCTGGCGACCGCGGGCCGCGTGAGCGCATAGTGCAGGCAGTGCAACGGAGTGAGCGCGACGCCGAACGGCGAGGTGTCCGCCGAGAACAGCCGTCCGCCCGCATAGGGCTTCATCACCGTGATGCCGGTGCCCGTCTGCTCGCACAGTGCGTATAGCTCGGCGCGGTCGCGGTTGATGCCGTCGAGTCCGTCGTCGGCGTAGTCGCCGAACAGGTCGTTGATGTCGTCGCTTGCGGGCAGCATGTCGAACGCAGGATTGACGCTGAACATGATGACCCCGATCTCGGGTTCGAGCGCGGCAAGCTTCGCCACTGCCGGGTTGTGCGTCGACAGGCCGATGTGGCAGATGGTACCCGCCTCCTTGAGCTTGCGGACGTATTCCATGAACGGGCCGTCCATGATCAGGCGGTATTCGTCCTCTTTGTCGACGAAGTGGATCATGCCGATGTCCATGTAGTCGGTGTGGAAGCGGTCGAGCAGGTCTTGGAACGCCGGTTCGACCGCATCGAGGTCGCGCAGGCGCACATACTGTCCGTTCTGCCAGACCGATCCCAGATGCCCCTGGATGATCCACTTGTCGCGGCGTCCTTCAAGTGCGTCACCCAAGTTGGAGCGGCGGGTCGGATCGGCCATCCAACAGTCCAAGATATTGATGCCGGCCCGCTCGCACGCGTTCACCACCGCGCGCGTTTCTTCGGGCGACTTGTCCATCCACTCGCCGCCGAAACCGATCTCGCTGACTTCGAGTCCGGTGTCGCCTAGTCTGCGGTACCTCATGGTTGCATCCTCCCTCTTCGAGCCGCTTGAGCTGCTGCTGATTGCGATGCTCCTTACGATAGCGCGTCGAAGCCGTCCGCGGAACCTCCGTTGGGTTTGCGGGGTGAAGCCGCAGGCTGGTTACGGCTGGCGGGAGGTTTCGCCTTCGTCCCGATGTTGACGGCCTATGCGGACCGGGCCGGCTCGCGACAGGTTCGTCTTGCCCCGGGCGTCCTCGATGGCGGCCTATGCGGACCGGGCCGGCTCTGCGACGTTTTGCGAGGTGCCCCGCCCCTTCCTTTTTGCGTGCGAACCACACGAGCACGCACTATTCGCATACTTTAGACGCGAGGAGAAGGGGTGGCTGCCGAAATGGTTCGAATAGTGCGTACCGCCGCCCTTCGATGCGTCCAATTGCGGCAGCTAATCAACAAAACCGCAGGTCAGACATAGCAGCGTGAAACCATGGCGAGGCGTTCGGCGGGAGAGCGCACTCTATTCGTAGCGTTTTAGCAGGAGGAGATGAAATTGCTGCTAAAAAAAGCGCGAATAGTGCGCTATGCTGCTTCATCGCGATACATCAGGAACATTCAGGCAGGTCGCATCACGTCTCCCGCTCTCGAAGAAAGGCCCCGTCCATGTCCATCACCGGAAAGCAGGTGCGCCAGCTGCGCAGCCTCGCGCATCATCTCGAGCCCGTCGTGTTCATCGGCAAGCAGGACATCACGCCCACCATCGTCCAGCAGACCAACCTGCTGTTGGACGCACGCGAGCTCATCAAAGGCACCGTGCAGAACACCAGCGGCCTTGACGCGCGCGAAGCCGCCTATATGCTGGCAGACGCCACCGAGTCGGAGATGATCCAGATCATCGGCCGCAAGTTCGTCCTCTATCGCGAAAGCGATCGCGAGGATATCGAACACGTCCTGTAGCGGCCGGCGACGGAGGCGATTCGCCATCCGCTAGTCGGCTTGCTGCAACGCAACGCTTCGAAATGGGCAAAGCCCTCCGGCGGGTACGTCTTCTGCTTTTCGGGCGAGATACCCCGAGATGCAGGATGGCTCGTACGCGCTTGCCGGAGGGCTTCCTTGTCCATTCGGCCTTGCTCTGCCTTACTGCTCCGTTGCCGCTTGCACTTCCGCGCGTCCTCTCGTGTCCACGCCGATGGTCTTTTTGAGCACGAGCAACGCCACGATGGTCAGCGCCACGCCGATCGCCAGGCAGATCGGCGCGTTGCGCACGAAGCCCGCGATGATGAAGCAGACGAACGAGATCGACCCCACGGTGATGACGTAGGGCATCTGCGTCGATACATGCTCCAAGTGATTGCAGTTGGCGCCCGCCGACGCCATGATCGTCGTGTCCGAGATGGGCGAGCAGTGGTCGCCCGCAACCGCGCCCGCCAAGCAGGCGGAGATGCCGATAATCTGCAGGTCGGGCGCCGTGGCGAAGATGGGCAGCACGATGGGGATCAGGATGCCGAACGTGCCCCAGCTTGTGCCCGTGGCAAACGCCAGGCCCCACGCCACCAGGAAGATGATGGCAGGCAGCATGCTGTAGAGCTCCGCCGCCGAGCCTGCCATGACGCTGGAGACGAACTCC
Organism: uncultured Eggerthellaceae bacterium; assembly: GCA_958452575.1. Lineage (GTDB taxonomy): Bacteria > Actinomycetota > Coriobacteriia > Coriobacteriales > Eggerthellaceae > Aphodovivens. Next base: position 12,250 of record CAUDUM010000010.1, on the reverse strand, counting down.
GCTGCGCCCAGAGCGCCGGTCAGGCCCTTGAGCGTGAGGGCGAACGTCAGGATGAGCATCGCCGGGATCATCGAGATAAAGCCGTTGGCCAGGCAATCCATCGACTCCTTGAACGTGACAACGCGGCGGGCCAGCAGATAGACGTATGCGAACACCAGCGCGATGATGGCGCCCCATGGCAGCGCCGTGAACGCATCGGTGTCGCCGAACGCCAGCACCACGTTCATGTAGCCCTCGGTCTCGGGATCCCAGAATCCGCCCACGTAGAGCATGCCGATGATGCAGAACGCGATGAGCACGAGGATCGGGATGACCATGTCGAACAGGTTGGCTCGCGATTTCTCGACTTCCTTGTCGTTGCCGAGCGACCCCAGCTCGCCGTCGCGGATGGCGGCAAGCTCGGATTTGGCCATGGGGCCGTAGTCGAACCCGATTACCGTGATGGCAATGACGAACACGAGCGTGAGCAGCGAGTAGAAATTGAACGGGATGGCGCTGATGAACAGCTGAATGCCGTCGACGCCCAGATCGCCCGCGACGCCCGAGACCGCTGCCGCCCATGAGGATACAGGCGCGATCATGCAGACCGGTGCCGCCGTCGCGTCGATGAGGTAGGACAGCTTCGCGCGTGACAGGCGCTTGGCGTCGGTGACGGGCCGCATGACCGATCCGACGGTGAGGCAGTTGAAGTAGTCGTCCACGAAGATGAGCACGCCCATCACGAATGTCGCCAGCTGCGACCCTAGGCGGCTTTTGACGTGGCGCGCCGCCCAGCGGCCGAACGCCGCCGAGGCGCCGCTGGAATTGACGAGCGCGACGAACACGCCCAGCATGACCAGGAACACGAAGATGCCCGCGTTCTCTGAAAGCGCCGGCACCAAGCCGGTGGTCAAGGCGTCTTCCTCGGTGCCTCCTGCGGGAATGAACGAACCGCTGATGATGGTGTTCACCGTCTCGATGGGGTCGAACCCGGCAAGCAGCAGGGCTCCCACCACGATGCCGATGAACAGCGAGCTGTAGGTTTCCTTGGTGATGAGCGCGAGCACGATGGCGACGATCGGCGGCACCAGCGCCCAGAACGTGTTGACGAACTCCATGTTCCCTCCCCTTGTTGTCGAGCGGTGCGATCATGCTCGGATAGGGGGGAGGTCCCGCCTGCGACCATGACAGCTCTTCGCTCGTGCGACAGTGCCCGGGATGTTCTCCCGGACCCCAGGTCGCATGCCGGCGGGAACCGGCGTGCGCCTTCGGCGGCGTCCCCTTTCGATCCGGCGCTTCCCGGCGCCCGAGCGGATCTACTGATGAAAACCGCGCCTCTGCCATTGCTTTGGTGGGAACACCATAGTGGCTTTGTCGGAAAAGGGAAACCCCCACACGGCGAAGCGCACGGAGATTCCCGCGAGCGAGCTGGCCGCCCTTGCTTGGCAGCCTTAACGGATAGGCGGGGTGGGACGAGGCGCGTGAGGATTCTGGATGAAATACGCCGAATGCGACGATTTGCGCAGCAAAACTGGATGAAATCCCGCGAATGCGACAGGTTTGACGCTGCGAAACAGTCGCATTCGCGGGATTCTAGCCACAAAAAAGCAATTGTGGATAAAAAGAGCCGGATGCGACAGCGGGCAAGGCTTTGTCGCATCCGGCGTTGTGAATACGGCGCTACTCGTACGAGATGTTAGCGTGGATCTCCTGCAGCGAGTGGACCTGAGGGTCGCTCGACTGCGCCACCTGGATGCCCTTGGCGGTGGCCAGCGCGGCGGCCATCGTGGTCATGTAGGGCACGTGCGCCTTGATGGCGGTGCGGCGGATCAGGCTGCCGTCCGTGGCGCTTTCGGCCGACGGGCTGGGCGTGTTGGCCACCAGGTCGACCTCGTGGTTGAGGATCAGGTCGATCAGGTTCGGACGGCCTTCGTTCACGCGCAACACGCGCTCGGCCTTGATGCCGTGCTCGTTGAGGAAATCACAGGTGCCGCGCGTCGCCAGGATGCGCATGCCGGCGCGCTCGAACTCGCGGCCCACTTCCTCCAGGTCGCCCTTGTCGCGGTCGCTGATGCTCATGAGCACCGTGCCGCCCTTGGGCAGGACGGTCTGCGTGGCCTCCTGCGCCTTGAAGAAGGCGCCGCCGAAGGTGGTGGCCAAGCCCAGCACCTCGCCGGTCGAGCGCATCTCGGGGCCCAGCACCGGGTCGACCTCGGGGAACATGTTGAACGGGAACACGGCCTCCTTGACGCCGTAATGCGAGAACGACGCCTCGTGCAGGTTGGCGATGGGCGAGGGGCGGCCGGTGATGGACGCCGTCATGATGTCGGTGGCGATCTGCACCATCTGGATGCCGCAGACCTTGGACACCAGCGGCACCGTGCGGCTGGCGCGCGGATTGGCCTCGAGCACGTACACCGTGTCGCCCTCGATGGCGTACTGGATGTTCATCAGGCCGGACACGTGCATGGCTTCGGCGATGCGGCGCGTGTACTCCTTGATGGTGGCCAGGTTGGCGTCGGAGATGTTCACCGACGGCAGGATGCAGGCCGAGTCGCCCGAATGGATGCCGGCAAGCTCGATGTGCTCCATGACCGCGGGCACGAACGCGTGCTGTCCATCGCAGATGGCGTCGGCTTCGCACTCCATCGCGTGGCGCAGGAAGCGGTCGATGAGGATGGGCCGGTCGGGGGTCACGCCCACGGCGGCGTTCATGTAGTTGATCAGGTTGGCGTCGTCGTAGACCACTTCCATGCCGCGGCCGCCCAGCACGTAGCTGGGGCGCACCATCACGGGGTAGCCGATCTTCTGCGCGATGGCCAGCGCGTCCTCGGTGGTGTGCGCCATGCCGGCCTCGGGCATCGGGATGTCCAGCGACTCCATGACCGCACGGAATCGATCGCGATCCTCGGCCAGGTCGATGATCTCGGGGCTGGTGCCCAGGATGCGCACGCCGGCTTCCTCGAGCTCGGACGCCAGGTTGAGCGGCGTCTGGCCGCCGAACTGCGCGATGACGCCCAGCGGCTTCTCCTTTTCGTAGATCGCCAGCACGTCCTCAGCCGTGAGCGGCTCGAAGTACAGCTTGTCGGAGGTGTCGTAGTCGGTGGACACCGTCTCGGGGTTGCAGTTGACGATGATCGTCTTGAAGCCCAGCTTCTTCAGCGACTTGGCCGCATGCACGCAGCAGTAGTCGAACTCGATGCCCTGGCCGATGCGGTTGGGGCCGCCGCCCAGGATCATGATGGTGTTGTCGCCGGTGGTGGGGCTGGCGTCGGGGGCGTTGTAGGTGGAGTAGTAGTACGCGGAATCCTGCGTGGAGCTCACGTGCACACCCTCCCAGCCCTGATTGAGGCCGATCTCGGCGCGATGCGCGCGGATGCGCTTCTCGGTGGTGCCGGTGATCTGCGCCAGGTAGCGGTCGGAGAAGCCGTCCTTCTTCGCGGCGGTCAGCATGTCGTCGGGCGGAAGCGACGCGGGATGGTCCTTGGAGTAGGCGATGAGGGCCTCCTCCTCGGCCACCAGCTCGGCCATCTGCTCGATGAACCAGCGCTTGATGCGCGTCAGCTCGTGGAGCTCGTCCACCGTGGCGCCGGCGCGCAGCGCCTCGTACATGATGAACTGGCGCTCGCTCGTGGGCGTGACCAGCATGCCCAGCAGCTCGTCTTTGGACTTGCCGTGGAAGTCCTTGGCAAAGCCCAGGCCGTAGCGGCCGGTCTCAAGCGAGCGGATGGCCTTCTGGAACGCCTCCTTGTAGGTCTTGCCGATGGACATGACCTCGCCCACAGCGCGCATCTGCGTGCCCAGTTTGTCCTCGACGCCCTTGAACTTCTCAAACGCCCAGCGCGCGAACTTGATGACCACGTAGTCGCCGCCGGGGACGTAGTTGGCCAGCGTGCCGTGCTTGCCGCAGGGGATCTCGTCCAGCGTGAGGCCGCTTGCCAGCATCGCGGAAACCAACGCGATGGGGAAGCCGGTTGCCTTGGAGGCAAGTGCGGACGAGCGCGAGGTGCGCGGATTGATCTCGATGATGATGTCGCGGTCGGTCACGGGATCGTGCGCCCACTGCACATTGGTGCCGCCGATGACCTGCACGGCCTCGACGATCTTGTAGCTTTTCTCCTGCAGGCGCTTCTGCACGTCCTCGCTGATGGTGAGCATGGGGGCGGCGCAGAACGAGTCGCCGGTGTGCACGCCCATGGGGTCGATGTTCTCGATGAAGCACACCGTGATCATCTTGCCGTTGGCGTCGCGCACCACCTCGAGCTCGAGCTCCTCCCAGCCCAGCACGCTCTCCTCGACCAGCACCTCGTGCACGGGGGAGGCTGCCAGGCCGCGCGCGACCACCGTGCGCAGCTCGTCGATGTTGTACACGAGTCCGCCGCCCGTGCCGCCCATGGTGTAGGCGGGGCGCAGCACGCAGGGGTACCCCAGCTCGTCGGCGATGGCGACGGCGTCCTCCACGGAGTAAGCCACCTTGCTGCGCGCCATCTCGATGTCGAGCGACTCCATGAGCTCTTTGAACGCCTCGCGATCCTCGCCGCGCTCGATCGCGTCGATCTGGACGCCGATCACCTGCACGTCGTACTTTTCGAGGATTCCCTGCTTGGCCAGGTCGGCGGCCAGGTTCAGGCCGGATTGGCCGCCCAGGTTGGGCAGCAGCGCGTCGGGGCGCTCCTTGGCGATGATCTGCTCCAGACGCGCGGTGTTCAGCGGCTCGATGTAGACGGCGTCGGCCGTGTCGGGATCGGTCATGATAGTGGCGGGGTTGCTGTTGACCAGCACCACCTCGTAGCCCAGCTGGCGCAGCGCCTTGCACCCCTGCGTGCCGGAATAGTCGAACTCGCATGCCTGACCGATGATGATCGGGCCGGAGCCGATGATGAGTACCTTGTTGATGTCGTTGCGCTTAGGCATGGGGATCCCTCTCTTCGCGGCCGAAGCGATGCGCGATGGGGCGGTCGAGGACGGCTGGCGAGCGGTTCGCAGACGGGAGCCCGCAAAAGCCCCCGTATGCCGCCGACGAGCGATCCATCGGGCATGCAACGCATGGTAAAACGTCGCGTTACATTGTATCCGCGAATCGCTGTTGGTGGGCGGATGAATCGGCATTTCACTGCGCTGCCATCTGATGCCGAAGATGCAGGCCGACGAGCTGAAACAGCGCAACATCCTTATTCTTGCTGGCTGGATTTACTAGTTGTATCTAGTAAAATTTCTAGATACAACTAGTAAAAAAATAAGATACGGTCAGTAATCAAAAGAGCGCAGGGCATCGCATCGTTGGGAGGCGGCATCATGTACCAAAGAAGTCAGGTGGACACGCTCGTCGATCGCTTGCTGGAGCAGGACGTGTGGACGATGCAGTTCATCGTCGGACCGCGCCAAACGGGAAAGAGCACCATGCTCGCCCAAGCGCTTGGCAGGGTGAGCATGGAGAGGCACTTCGTGAGTGCGGACGATGTCGCCGCTCCCAACGAAGCATGGATCGAGCGCGAATGGCAAGTCGCGCGCAACATGACGCGCGGGGGGTCTGAACCGGTGGCGCTTTGCATCGACGAGGTGCAGAAAGTCGCGGGTTGGGCGCGCCAGGTGAAATCCCTCTACGACCGGGATCGGCGCGAAGGCACCCCCGTCAAGGCGGTCCTCAGCGGATCTTCGTCCCTTCTGCTGCATCAGGGGATGGAGGACTCCCTCATGGGGCGCTTCGAGATCATCCGCTCCCCGCATTGGAGTTTGAAGGAGGTGCGTGACGCCTTCGGCTTCTCCCTCGACGAATTCCTCTATTTCGGCGGCTATCCGGGCGCGAGCGCGCTTTCGAAAGACGCGAGGCGCTGGAAGGCCTACGTGCGCGATGCGATAGTCGAACCCGCCATTTCGCGCGACGTACTCGAGATGGCCGAAGTTAGGAAACCTGCGCTCATGCGGGCGCTCTTCCGGCTGGGATGCGCGTATTCCGGGCAGGAGCTTTCGTACAACAAAATGCTCGGGCAGCTGCAGGACAACGGCAACACCGTCACGATTGCGCACTACCTGGATCTTCTCGGTAAAGCCGGGATGATCTCAGCGATACCCAAGTATTCGGACAAAGAGCTTGCAAAGCGCCGAAGCTCCCCGCGCTTGATGGTTCACGACACCTCTCTTATGACCGCGCTCTCGGATAAGGGGCGTGACGACTTTGCCCTTCAAAGGGACCTGCGCGGCCATCTAGTCGAATCCGCCGTGGGAGCGTACTTGCTCTCGCGCGCTTCGAGCGAGGGGTTCGAAGTCTCGTGGTGGCGAGAGGGGGTCAAAGAGGTCGATTTCGTGGTGAAGGATGGATCCAGGCTGTCTGCGATCGAGGTGAGATCGGGTGCGGAATCCGGCCAAAGCGGGATGGCGGATTTCCTCGACAAGCATCCTTCCGCGAAACGCATCGTCGTGGGCGGATCCTCTGCGGGGGCCTGCGGAGTCGAGGCTTTCCTGCTGGGCGAGGTCGATCTGTTCTATTGATACGCTGGTAACACCCCTCCATGAAAGAACGCCTTCCGATTTCGCGCCGGAAGGCGTTCTTGATTTTTGGAATGAAAACCGGGTCGGCTCTGGAACCGAGATCGGCCGATGGGTGCGGCAGCTGCGCCGTAAACTAGTGGTGGCAGGCCTCGTTGGCGGTCATATGGGGCAGCTTGCCCTCGGCGGCCAGCTTGGCGACGTCGCCCACATTGGGGGTGACGTTGTCGAACAGCACGTCGATGCCCGCGTTGGCAAAGCCCATCATCGGGCGCATGCCCATGCCCGCGGCGACGATGGCGTTGGCGCCGGCTTCGGAGAGCAGGCCGACGGGGCGCAGGCATCCGCCTTCCTCGTGAGGCGGGTTCTGGATGATGGAGACCTCCTTGATCTCGCCGTCCGCGATGTCGATCAAGGTGAAGCAATCGCAATGGCCAAAGTGGCCGGAGCGCTCCGCTTGCAGGCCGCCTTCGCCCATCGTGGGCACGGCAAGCTTCATCGTCTCTGCCATGGTTCCTCGCTTTCCCCGCCGGGCTGTCCGCGGCGGCTCTGCTCGCCGGCGCGCGTTGCGGCGGCATCCTCTTGCGCGGCGCGTCGTATGTTGGCGTGGCCGCTATATGTCGCTAACACCTATACGCTCTTTGCTATATGTTGTCAACACATAGCGGGTGATTTAGCGCTATTCGCGTGTTTTCGGCATCGGCGGGTCCGCGCGGTGCTATGTTTGCGCCGATGGTTTCCCAGCGAAAGGATTGTCCGCCATGGCAGATCACGCCCAGCCCCTCGCGCCGGAGGGGTGTGTTTTCGACACGTTCGTATTCGATCTGGACGGCACGCTGCTCGACACGCTGCCCGATCTCGTCGAGCTGACGAACGCGACGCTGCGCGCGTGCGGATATCCCGAGCGCACCCACGACGAGATCCTGAGCTTCGTCGGCAGCGGCGTCAAAGCGCTCATCCGTCTTGCCGTGCCCGCCGAAGCGCCCGATGAGGCAGTCGAGGAGGCTTCCAAACGCTGGAAGCAGCTCTATCCCGAATACGGCTACAAGCTCACGCGGGTGTATCCCGGCATCGAGCAGGTTCTCAAGAGCCTGAAGGAGCGCGGCATAAAGCTCGCCGTCCTTTCCAACAAATTCGATGGAGCTGCCAAAGAGGTCATCGAGGCTTTTTTGCCGGGCTGGTTCGACAGCGTCCACGGCGAATCCCCCGACTTTCCGCGCAAGCCCGATCCCACGGGCCTGAACAGGTTGCTTGGCGAGCTCGGATCCTCCGCCGACCGCTGCGTTTTCGTCGGCGACTCCTCCAACGACACGCGCGTCGCCCGCGCGGCGGGGGCGTATGCCGTCGGCGTCACCTGGGGATACAACGATACTGCCGTCTTGTGCGACAACGGCGCGGACCTGATCATCGACCATCCCGACGAGCTGCTTTCGCTGCTGGAGGCGTAAGCTCGGCATCCGCACGCCCGCGATGTGTGCTGCGTGTTCCCGTGATATGCCCATTTTTTGGTGGAATGGGGCGGATGGTACAATATTTGCTTGAACCAATCGTTTCGACACGGGGATTCGCAGCGTGAGAACACGCGGTCCGCAAGCATGCGGCCCGCAAACGCGAAGCTTCCCGTCCGATAGATGAGGAGAAGAACATGGCGTCTCGCAACGAGCGACCGAGCGGGTCTCGGCGATCGGCCGGGCAGAGGACGAACCGACCCTCCGTTCGCACTTCCCGCAGTTCCCGCAACGAGATGGGGCGCTACTCGCGCTATTCTTCCGACAGCCGCCCGTATCCCGGCGACAGCCGCTCCTCCGCGCGGCAGTCGATGGGCGGGCGCCAGATGGGTTCCGCGTCGGCCGACGGCGCAGGCGCGTATTCCCGCAACAGCTCCGCCTACTCCCACTCCTCGGCCAAGAGGAAATCCGGACGCGGCAAGAAGATCGCCATCGGCGTCGCGATAGCGCTCGTCGTCGCGCTGGTCGGATGCGGCACCGCGCTTGCCCTGTACATCGGGGGCATCAACGACAAGATCACCACCGGCAACAAGACCGAAGACCAGCTCAACGCCATCGACGAGCAGCTGGTTTCCGCCGACCTGGACAAGCCGTTCTACATGATGCTGATCGGCTCGGACATCCGCGAGGGCCAGTCCCAGTCCGAATCCCGCTCAGACACCAACATCCTCGTGCGCGTTGACGGTTCCAAAAACCAGGTGACCATGGTGTCCATCCCGCGCGACACCGCCATCGACATCGACGGCCACGGCGTCTCCAAGTTCAACAACGCCTACACCTACGACGGTGCCGCGGGCGTCATCCGCGAGGCCAGCGAGCTGTGCGGCGTGGAGATCGCCCATTACGCCGAGGTGAACTTCGGCAACCTCGTGTCGCTGGTCGACGCGGTGGGCGGCGTGGACGTCGAAGTCGAGCAGCGCATCGACGACACCGACGCCGACGGCTCCACGGGCATCCCCGGCGCCGAGCGTATCATCATCGAGGAGGGTCTGCAGCATCTCGACGGTGATGCCGCGCTGGTGTTCGCGCGCAGCCGCGCCTACGCGGACGGCGATTTCACCCGCACGCAAAACCAGCGCAAGCTCATCCAGGCGATCGTCGACAAGGTGCTGTCGCTACCCGTGACCGAGCTGCCGGGCGTCATCGAGGCTGCGGCGCAAAGCGTCACCACCGACCTGTCGGTGACCGATATCATCAACCTGGCGCAGCAGTTCCAGGACGAGGGCGATATGGTCATGTACTCCGCGATGGTGCCGTCGGTCGCCCAGTACGTCAACGGCATCTCGTATGTGTTTACCGACACCGGCCAGCTTGCCGAGATGATGAAGGTGGTCGAGGAGGGCGGCGACCCGAGTGGCATCACCGTGTCCGACGAGATGCTGGCAAAGGCGATCGCCTCGGAGCAGAACCAGGGCTACAGCTCCTACGGCAGCGGGTACTCGTCTTACGGGTCGGGCTATAGCTCGTATGGCAGCGGATACTCGTCATACGGGTCGTCGTCTGGAGCCGGGTACAGCTCGTATACCAGCGGCTACGGATCGGGCTACGGCTCGTACGGGACCGCCGGCTCCGGCTACTGATTCCGCTTCTGATCCCGAGCGCGCCTCGCCGCGCGCCGTCCCCGCGAAAAAGAAACCCCCGCCGCTCGACGCGAATCGAGCGGCGGGGGTTTCACGTTGGTAGGAGGCTGGCGCGCCTGGGCTACTACGCCGTGGCGTAGCCGTCGGGGTTGGTCGACTGCCAGCGCCAGCTGTCGGCGCACATGCGGTCCAGATCGTATTCCGCGACCCATCCCAGCTCGTCGCGCGCCTTGTCGCAGGCCGCGTAGTTCTCGGCGACGTCGCCGGCGCGGCGCGGCTTGATCTCGTAGGGGATCTCGTGCCCGCAGGCGCGCTCGAACGCGTGGATCACGTCCAAGACGCTGGAACCCGTGCCCGTGCCCAGGTTGAAGATGCCCACGCCGCGGCGCGTGCCGTCCTCGGCGGGCTGGCCCTTGATCGAGCCGATGCCGATGGCCTCGCCCGTGCCGACCTTGCCGCCCATCCACTCGAGCGCCGCCACGTGCCCGCGTGCCAGGTCGACCACGTGGATGTAGTCGCGCACGCCCGTGCCGTCGGGGGTGGGGTAGTCGTCGCCGAACACGCCCACGCAGGCGAGCTTGCCCACGGCGACCTGCGCCACGTAGGGCAGCAGGTTGTTGGGGATGCCCTTGGGATCCTCGCCGATGAGCCCGCTTTCGTGCGCGCCGATGGGGTTGAAGTAGCGCAGCAGCACGACGTTCCACTCGTTGTCGCCCTTGTACAGGTCGGTCAGCACGCGCTCGAGCATGCTCTTTGTCTCGCCGTAGGGGTTGGTGGCCTCGTGCTTGGGGCAGCTTTCGGTGATGGGGATGAAGTCCGGCTCACCGTACACGGTGGCGCTGGATGAGAACACGATGTTCTTGACGCCGTGCTCGCGGGCGACGCCGCACAGCACCAGCGTGCCGGCAACGTTGTTCCAGTAGTACTCCAACGGCTTTTGGACGCTTTCGCCCACCGCTTTGAAGCCGGCGAAGTGGATGATGGCGTCGACGTCGTTTTCCTGGAAGATGCGCTCGAGCGCCTCGCGATCGAGGATGTTGTCGTGGTAGAACGACAGGCGATCGTCATCGGACGCCAGGCCGGTGATCTGGCGCACGCGATCAAGCGCCACCTTGCTCGAATTGCTCAGGTCGTCGACCACGACGACGCGGTAGCCCTGGTTGAGCAGCTCGACGCAGGTGTGGCTGCCGATGAAGCCGGCGCCGCCGGTGACCAAAACGCAGATCTGGTCATGGGGCTTGGCAAGGCTCTTGTTGGCCATGATGGTCCTTTCTCCGGTGCTCGGGCGCTCATCGCGCCTCGCTCGCGCGTCCGCGGGGACGCCGAGGGGCGCGATTTCGCACCCAACTCACTATTGTACGCTAGTTTCCCGCCAGGCTGCGGACATGGGCGCTCGACCTTTCAAGCTGGTCGATCGCGGCGCGCAGTGCGGCCACGTCAGCCTCGCTGACCTTGTCCACCTTTTTGCCCAGCAGCTTCTGAAGTGAGGCGATATCAGTTTTGACCTGCTTTTTCTCCGTCTTGTCGAGCTGTTTTCCGGCGGATGCGAGGGCGCGGTTGGCGGCATCTGCCAGCTTGCGCCCCTCCTCCAGCACCGCCAGGGCCTCGCGGCGGACGCCGTCTTGGGCGGCGTACTGCTCGGCGTCGCGGATCGCCTGGTCGATCTCGGCATCGGACATGCGCTCGGAGTCGTCGATCGTGATGGACTGCTGCTTGCCGGTGTCCAGGTCCTTCGCCGATACGGTCAGGATGCCGTTGGCGTCGATGTCGAAGGTCACCGCGATCTGCGGCACGCCCGCCGGGGCGCGCTTGATGCCCTTGAGGCGGAACTTGCCGATCGTCTTGTTGTCGCGTGCCATGGGGCGCTCGCCTTGCAGCACGTGGATCTCGACGCTGGTTTGGAACGGCGCTGCGGTCGAGAACACCTGCGAATAGTGCACGGGCAGCGTCGTGTTGCGCTCCACCAGGCGCGTCGCCACGCCGCCCACCGTCTCGATGGAAAGCGACAGCGGCGTCACGTCCAAAAGCAGGATGCTGTTAGCCTTCACCAGCCCGGTCGAGCTGCCGGAAAGGGTGGCGCCTTGGATGGCGGCTCCGGTGGCAACGCATTCGTCGGGGTTGATGGACGACGAGGGCTCCTTGCCGGTGAGCTCGCGCACCTTCTGCTGCACGGCGGGGATGCGGGTCGAGCCGCCGACCAAAAGGACGCATCCCAGCTCGCTGGCGGCTATGCCGGCATCGTTGAGCGCGGTGGTGACGGGGCCCTCGGTGCGATGGACCAGGTCGGCCGTCATCTGGTTGAAGGCGCTGCGCGTGAGCGTCGTCTCAAAGTGGATGGGGCCCGCTGCGCCCTGCGCCAAAAACGGCAGGTTGATGCGCGTGCTCTCCATCGACGACAGGTCGATCTTGGCCTCGCATGCCGCTTCGCGGACGCGTTGCAGCGCGGCGGGCTCGTGGCGCAAATCGATGCCGTTTTGGCGCTGGAACTCGCCGAGCAGGTGGTCGGCCACGCGCTCGTCGAAGTCGTCGCCGCCCAGGTGGTTGTCGCCGGCGGTGGCCAGCACCTCGATGACGCCGTCGCCGATCTCGATGATGGACACGTCGAACGTGCCGCCGCCCAGGTCGTAGACCATCACCTTCTGGGGCGTGCCGTTGTCCAGGCCGTAGGCGAGCGCGGCCGAGGTGGGCTCGTTGATG
>CAUDUM010000009.1 GCA_958452575.1 uncultured Eggerthellaceae bacterium | reverse complement strand
CGGTCCCATTCCGAACCCGGCAGTTAAGCCCGCCGTCGCCGAGAGTACTGCGGTGCAGTCCGTGGGAGGGTAGGGAGTCGCGCCCATGGGGGATGCTTCGCGTCATGCGGGGTCCCCCGCGGGGCGGGGCGCCGCCGGGGGTTTTGATGGTTTTGCTTGTACGGGCCAATAGGCCCGTTTTTTGTTTTCTGGGATATTTGCTCTCACGCCCCTTGCTCGGGCGTCGTTTTTCCGCACAGATGGCAGGCGTGTAAATTCGCCGCAACGCTTCAAGGGCGTCTTCTTCATCGCGCTATAATCCTTCTTAGCGGAATTTGCCGCATTTCAAGAACGGAGGATTGCTCCATGAGCGAAAAGTCGCAGGAGACGATAGAGGCCGCGCAGTCGGCAATCAAGGATCCGAGTTTGCTGAAAACCGTTGTCGATGCGCTGTCGGGTTCGTCTCGGCGTGCACGTCAGAACTCCGCAGCGATCCTCAGTGAAATCGCCAAAGAGCATGTCGATCTGCTGATTCCTTTTGAAGGCGAGATCATCGATGCGCTGAACAGGCCCGAAGCGCGTACACGCTGGGAGTGCCTTGACGCCTTGACGCACCTGGTCGACAAGGATTCCCGAGCTTGCGACAAAGCGATCGCAGGTGCCGAGGTTTCTCTGTTCGACGAGGAGAGCGGCCCGGTCCGTCTGGCGGCCCTTCGGTTCCTTTGCAAGATCGGCGCGACCACCGAGGCCCGTTCCGAAAAGACATGGCCGCTCATCGATGAGGCAATTCAGTGCTATCACGGCGATCTGGAGTTTGGGGATATGCTGGTGGCGGTGGCCGAGTATTCTCAGGGCAAGCTGTCCGCTTCGGTAAAGGCTGCTCTTGCTGAACGTATGGCCTTCGATGCCGGCAACAGCAAGGGTTCGTTGCAGCGCCGCGCTCGTCAGATTTTGGAGAACGTCGGCGGTAGCCCGGCATAGCATCCGATCCTCTAAGGAGTCCGAATGTCCAAACACACCGTTACCTTGATCCCCGGCGATGGCATCGGGGTCGAGACTTCCGCTGCCATGCAGCGGGTGGTGGCGGCTAGCGGCGCCGAAATCGAGTGGGAGGTCGCTGAGGCCGGTGCAAAGATGATCGAGGAATGCGGCACACCGCTTCCCGAGGAGACCATCGAGGCGGTCAAGCGCAACAAGGTGGCCATCAAAGGTCCGATCACCACGCCGGTGGGGACCGGTTTCCGCAGCGTCAACGTCGCACTGCGCAAGACGCTTGATTTGTACGTGTGCCTTCGCCCGGTGCTTTCGATTCCGGGAGCGGGCGGGCGCTACGAGGATTTGGACCTGGTCATCGTCCGGGAAAACTCCGAAGACCTGTACGCGGGCGTTGAGTTTGAAGAGGGATCCGATGCCGCCAAACGCCTCATCGCCTTCTGCGAAGAAGAGGGGGCGGGCTCGATTCGTCCCGATTCAGGCATTTCGATCAAGCCCATTTCGATCACTGCGACGCGCAATATCGTGCGCTATGCCTTCGACTACGCGTTGGCTCAGGGTCGCAAGAAGGTGACCGCGGCCCACAAGGCCAACATCATGAAATTCTCCGACGGCTTGTTCCTTCGCGTAGCGCGTGAAGTCGCCCAGGAGTACGAGGGGCGCGTCGCATTCGACGAGCGAATCATCGACGCCTTCTGCATGAACCTGGTCATGGATCCTTCCCAATTCGATGTGGTGGTGTTCCCCAACCTGTATGGAGACATCGCCAGCGATTTGGCGGCGGGCATGGCGGGCGGCTTGGGGATCGCTCCCGGTGCCAACATCGGCAAGGAATACGCCGTGTTCGAGGCGGTGCACGGATCCGCCCCCGATATCGCGGGGCAGGATAAGGCCAATCCCACCGCCGAGATCCTGTCGGCAGCCATGATGCTCGACCATCTGGGTGAGCGCGAAGCAGCGGACCGCATCCGCGCCGCGGTGCGCAGCGTATACGCGGAGGGTGAGCACCTGACGGGGGACATCCGCCGCGCGACGGGGGTCGACGCACCCGCGGCAAGCTGCACGGAGTTCACCGAAGCGCTTGTCCGCGCGTTGGAGCAAAACGCATAGGACGTAGGCAGCGATACGATAGCAACGAAGCGCCCCCGCAGATCAGGGGCGCTTTTCGTAAACCGATGAAGAGAAGAGAGGTCCATCGATGGCTCAGAATCCGAATCGCATGCAGAGCGGATACGCCGATACGCTGCAGGCGGGAGGGCGAAGCTACACCTATTATCCGGTGAAGCGCATCGCAGGAGCGGAGAAGCTGCCCTATTCGCTGACGGTTCTTTTGGAGAACGTCTTGCGCAACGCTGCAAGCGATGAGGATGCGGCGCGTCTGGCAGAGCGCATCGTCGAAGCGGGCTGCTCCGGAACGATGGGCAGCGAGATCGAGTTCTCTCCGGCGCGCGTGCTGTTCCAAGACTTCACGGGCGTGCCGGTGTTCGTCGACTTTGCCGTCATGCGCGAGGCGTGCGTGCAGCTTGGCGGCGACCCGAAAAAGATCAATCCCCAGGTGCCGTGCGATCTGGTGATCGACCACTCCGTCATCGCGGATGAGGCGGGATGCGCGGGGGCTCTCGAGAAGAATATGGAGCTGGAGTTTCAGCGCAACGGCGAGCGCTACGAGTTCTTGCGCTGGGCGCAGGATTCGTTCGAAAACGTGCGCATCGTGCCGCCCGGATCGGGTATCTGCCATCAGCTGAACATCGAGAAGTTCGCGCACGTCGTGATGACATCCGAGGACGCCGCAGGCGGCGGTGAGCGCGAGGAGCAACCGGTGGCGTATTTCGACACGCTGGTGGGAACCGACAGCCACACGCCCACCGCCAACGGAATCGGCGTGCTGGGATGGGGCGTCGGCGGCATCGAAGCAGAGGCCGCGGCGCTCGGTCAGCCGATCACCACGCTGGTGCCGCGCGTCGTGGGCGTGCGGCTGTCAGGCGCGTTGCAAGCGGGCGTCACGGCGATGGACGTGGCGCTGTCGTTTGCCGAGATGCTGCGCGCGCAAGGCGTGGTCGGTTGCTTTGTGGAGTGCTTCGGTCCGGGCGTGGCGTCGCTGAGCGCGACGATGCGCGCCTGCATCTCTAACATGACGCCCGAATACGGAAGCACGTGCACGCTGTTTCCGATCGACGGGCAGACGGTGGCGTATCTGGGCATGACCGGCCGCGATGAACAGCGTCTTGCGCTAGTCGAGGCGTATGCGAAGGCTCAGGGGCTGTGGTACGACCCCGATGTCGAGCAGCGCGTGTATGCGGAGGTGCTCGAGTTCGATCTGAGCAAGGTGGAGCGCTCGATCGCGGGTCCGTCCCGTCCACACGACCGCATCCCGCTGTCCGCGGCTCAGGAGCGCTTCCGCGCGATCTGCCGCCAGCGCGGTTTGGATGAGGATGCGCGCGAGACGATCGAACTGCCGCAAGGGACGTTCGAGGTGGGCCACGGAGCGCTGGCCATCGCGGCGGTCACGAGCTGCACGACGGCGACCGATCCCATGATGATGCTGATGGCGGGCCTGGTCGCGCGCAACGCCGCCAAGGCCGGGCTGCGCCCCAAGCCGTGGGTGAAATGCGTGCTGGCGCCGGGCAGCAAAGCGACGCAGCTTCTGCTGGAGCGTGCGGGACTGGCCGAAGGTCTGCGCGAGCTGGGCTTTTACACGTGCGGGTTCGGCTGCATGAGCTGCATCGGCAACTCCGGTCCCATCCTGCCGGCGATGCACGAGGTTGCCGACAAGCTGGAGCTGGCCAGCATGCTGTCGGGCAACCGCAACTTCGAAGGCCGCATCTCGCCCGATGTGTCGCAGAACTACCTGGCGACGCCGGCGCTGGTGATCGCCTATGCGCTTGCGGGCACGATGGATGTCGATTTGGAGCATGACGCCCTGGGCGTCGGCCCCGACGGCGAGCCGGTCCATTTGGCGGATCTGTGGCCGGATGAGTCCGAGGTCCGCTCGTTGACGGCGCAGCTTGTCGGGCGCGAGCTGTTCGAGGAGGGCGCGCGCGGCATGTTCGAGGGCACGACGGCGTGGCGCGCGCTCAGCGCTTCCGCCAGCGACACGTTCGCATGGGACGGCGCGTCGACTTACGTGCGTCGCGCTCCCTACTTCGACGGGATGCCGCTTGAGCCCGGCGACCCTCGTCCGGTGGAGGAAGCGCGCGTGCTGGCGCTTCTGGGCGATTTCATCACCACCGATCATATTTCCCCGGCGGGCAGCATCGCCGCCGATTCCCCGGCGGCGCGCTACCTGCAAAAGCGAGGCGTGGCGCCTGAGGACTTCAACACCTACGGCGCGCGCCGCGGCAACCACGAGGTGATGATGCGCGGGACGTTTGCTAACGTCAAGCTGCAGAATCTGCTTGCGGAGGGGCGCAAGGGCGGCTGGACGCGCAACTTCCAGAGCGGCGGGATCGAGCCGCTGTTCGACGTCTCCCAAGCGTACGGCCGGGCCGGCGAGGACATGGTCGTCATCGCGGGCAAGATGTACGGCAGCGGATCATCGCGCGACTGGGCTGCGAAGGGCCCGATGCTGCTGGGCGTGCGCGCCGTGATTGCCCAAAGCTACGAGCGCATCCATCGCTCCAACCTCATCGGCATGGGCATCCTTCCGCTGCAGTTCCTGGAGGGACAGGATGCGCAGACGCTTGGCCTGGACGGCTCCGAGCGCGTGAGCGTGGAGGCTGTCGACTTCTCCAAGGGACTGCCCGATCCGCAGGTCGTTCGCGTGCACGCGCGCAAAGACGATGGGTCCGAGGTCGCCTTTGATGCGACGGTGCGCATCGACACCCCGACCGAGGGCGTCTACTTCGTCAACGGTGGCATTCTGCAGTACGTGCTGCGTCAGCTTTGCTAGGCGCGTCGTTCTGCCGAACGATGCGACGGGTCCACGCGGCCTCGCCGACGTTGCGAACGAGATGGGACGCCTGGCTGGCTGCTTGGGCATCCAAGGTAAACGCATGGCAACGGAGCGGCCGCCGGCGGGTGTCGGCGGCCGTTTTTCGTGTATAGTGGACCGCGTTGGTCTGCGCTTTCTTCGGAGAGAGGGCGCGGGGCGTTATCGAGTGTTTTCAGGAGTGAGAAGTGAAACAATCATCTGGCTTGGATGCGTTGCTTGAGGCGCTGAAGCAGTCGGGCATGAACGTCGACGGTTCGTTCGGCGGCGGCGCGGCAGGCTCGGGCGGCTCCCAACAGGCAGGTTCGGGCGATTCCGATTCGGCCGGCGGGGGCAGGGCGAGCGGCTCGCGGGGCGGTTTCGGCGGCTTTGGAGGATTCCCCGGATTCGGAGGTTTCGGCGGTGGCCGCGGAGGCGCTGGCGCCGAGGTCAACAACCCCTTCGAGGGTGCCAGCATGCCCAAATTCAGCAAGAAGGCGATCGTCATCCTGGTGATCGTGCTGCTGGTCGTGCTTGCGGCGGCGTACTGGTGGTTCCATCCGCCCATCAACATCCACAGCGTCGACACGTGGATGTTCGTCGCGGTGTTCATCCTGCTGCCGGTCTTTTTGGTGTTTTGGACCAAGTCCAAAAACTACAGCGTCGGCACCGCCAAGGTGGACAAAAACGAGGGCAAGGCCAAGACGTTCAAGGTGCTTTCGGCCATTCCCGTGGTCATCGCGCTGATCGGCGTGCTGGGCGGCGTGGCCTCGTTGTCGCTGTTCCCGGGCAACGCAGCAAAGTACGCCACGGTGCTCGAGACCACGACCGAGGATTTTGCCAGCGACATCCCCGAGGTCGATTACTCGCAGATTCCGGTCATCGATCGCGATTCGGCCATCCTGCTGGGCGACCGCGAGATGGGCTCTATTCCCGAGTACGTCAGCCAGTTTGAAATCTCGACCATCTACAGCCAGATCAACTACAAGGATGCGCCGGTGCGCGTGAGCCCGCTGGTCTACGCCGACCTGTTCAAGTGGTTCACCAACCGCGAGGCCGGCATCCCGGCGTATTCGCTGGTGAACATGACCACGCAGGATGCCGAGATCGTGCGCCTGGACGACAGCCCCATCTACTATTCGGAGTCCGAGCCGCTGGCGCGCAACATCGACCGCTACGTGCAGCTGAAATACCCCTTCTACATGTTCGATCAGAAGTCGTTCGAGATCGATGATGAAGGCCATCCGTGGTGGATCTGCCCGGTGCAGACGCGCACCATCGGCCTGTTCGGCGGCACCGACATCGAGCGCGTGGTGATGGTGGACGCGACCACGGGCGAGTGCCAGGATCTGGCCATCGAGGATGTTCCCCAGTGGGTCGACCACGCCTATCCTACCGATCTTCTGATCGAGCAGTACAACTGGTCGGGCGCCTACAAGGACGGCTGGCTGAACAGCTGGCTGGGCCAGTCGGGCGTGGTGCAGACCACTCCCGGCACCGACGGCATGCCCGGGTACAACTACATCGCCAAGGACGACGATGTGTGGGTGTACACCGGCGTGACGTCCGCGACCGCCGACAGCTCGATCGTGGGCTTCGTGCTGATCAACCAGCGCACCGCCGAGTCGCATTTCTACTCGGTGTCGGGCGCCACGGAGGCATCGGCGATGGAGTCCGCCGAGGGCCAGGTGCAAAACCTGCGCTACCAGGCGACCTTCCCCCTGCTCATCAACGTGGGCGGGCAGCCGACGTACTTCATGGCGCTCAAGGACAACGCGGGCTTGGTGAAGCAGTTCGCGATGCTGGATATCCAGCGCTACCAGAACGTGGCCGTGGGCGATACGGTCGCCGGATGCCAAGAGGCCTACGAAGCGCTGCTCGCCACCAACGGCGTGCAGCTTGAGGGCTCGGCGGTGGACAGCGTCGGCGTGAAGACGGCGACGGGCACCATCGTGCGCATCACCGATGCGGTGATGGACGGCAACACCCATTTCTACGTGCAGCTCGACGGCAGCGGCGAGGTCTACGACTTCGCGCTCCCCAACATGCTGGACATCGTGACGTACCAGGTGGGCGATGCCATCACGTTCACGTACGTCGAGGGCGATCCGGTGTCGACGGCCCAGTCGATCGGCGGCGAGGAAACGACGCAGGACGAGCCTGCTGCGGATGAAGGCGCGGCGGCTGGCGCTGCGGCCGATTCCGCAGCTGAGCCGGCGACGGCAGAGACCGAACAGACCGCCTAGCCGATAACAGCGCCTCCGGCCCGGGGCCCCAGGTCGGAGGCGCGATGCAGGGAGGGGACGGTTGCTTTTCGCGTGGGGTAAATGCGAAAAGCAACCGTCCCCTTTGCGTTTTCCCTGTTGCCATCTTTCGATTTTGTGATGGTGCGGGCGATTTGGCTTGACACGGCGGAGGAACCTGCCAAAATGTAACAGCTGCCTTTTCGAAGGCGGCGTAAGGCAAATAGTTCCGCTGCCGAAGACAGCAGGCACCGCAAGGTTTAATCGCGCGACGCGCGGCCCGCCGAGGTGGTTGTCAGTTTCGCGCTTGGCGACCCCCGCTGTCTTGGACGGCGGGGGTCGTTTCCGTTTTCCGGGCACGATCCCACCCGCATAGGGGCGGAACCCGAGTTCGGGAAAAGGAGGTGCAAACATGCCCAACGCTCAGAACAAGGAGATGCTCGCCAGCATCAAGGAGGACCTGACCGACGTGAGCGCTGTTTGGGTTGTGGACTACCGCGGTCTGACCGTGAAGGAGATCCAGAACCTGCGCAACAGCATCCGCGAGGCCGATGGCAGCATGAAGGTGTACAAGAACACGCTCATGCACATCGCCCTGGAGGAACTCGAGATGGCAAGCATGGACGAGATCCTCGAGGGTCCCTCGGCATTCGTGTTCGCCGGTGCTGATCCGGTGGCTTCCGCCAAGGCCCTGAAGGAGTTCGCCAAGACCAACGACAAGCTGGAGGTCAAGGGCGGCCTGATGGACGGTGCGTTCGTGAACGCCGAGCAGGTCAAGGCCGTTGCCGATCTGCCCAGCCGCGAGCAGCTGTTCGGCCAGCTGGCCGGTCTCATCAACGGCTTTGCTCGTCGTATCGCCGTCTCCATCAACGACATGCCGAGCAGCATCGCTCGCGCTGTCAACCAGGTTGCGGAGCAGAAGCCTGCTGCGTAGCCACCCCTCGCGCATGCGAACGCGCGGCATAGGCGCACCGCGGTGCGCCGCCTGACAATGAATGAAGCATCCGCGAAGGGCGCGGATCGAAGAAAGGAATTACTACAATGGCCAAGCTGACCACTGAGGAAATCATTGAGGCTCTGAAGGAAATGACCCTGCTCGAGGCCAAGGACCTGGTCGACGCTATCTGCGAGACCTTCGGCGTGTCCGCCGACGCTCCCGCCGCCGTGGCCGTGGCTGCTCCCGCCGAGGGTGGCGCCGCTGCTGAGGAGAAGACCGAGTTCGACGTCGTCCTCGAGGGCTTCGGCGACAACAAGATCGCCGTCATCAAGGTCGTCCGCGAGATCACCGGCCTGGGCCTGAAGGAGGCCAAGGAGGCTGTCGAGGGCGCTCCCGCCACGCTGCAGGAGGGCGTTGCCAAGGACAAGGCCGAGGAGATCAAGGCCAAGCTGGAAGAGGCTGGCGCTGCTGTCACCCTCAAGTAAATTCGCTTCGTCCCGCCGCATGAGGCGCATCGCCGCCTAAGCGGAAACGAATCGTTTTGCTGAAGACCCCGTCGTCGCATATGCGGCGGCGGGGTCTTCTCGTGTGCGGGGATGCGCGGCAGGAGACGGCCTCGGTGTCGCATCCCCCCGCGCCGCGCTGAATTGCGGGACGATCGGGCGCAAGGCGGAAGAGGGGACGTATGGTGACGGGATGGAAACGAAAGCGCGCGTCGCTGGCTCAGGCGCGTATAGTTTGACCTGCGAAATCGATGCGACTTGGAAGGGAGGGGCCATGCAGGCCGGATATTTCATCACCGCTTGGCAGGATATCCGAAGCACTCCGGGTTGGATCGGCAAGCTGCTTCTCCTTGCCTTGCTGATGTTCATCCCCGTGTTCGGCTGGATCGTCTGCGCAGGCTATCTGCTCGGATGGGCGCGCGACATCGCTTGGGGCGTTCATGGTCCGATGCCCGCGCATATTTTCGGCAACGAGGACGGCAAACTCTACAGCAGGGGCTTTTTCGCATGGCTCATCGGCATCGTGTTTTCGATCATCCCCGCGGTTGTCGTCGCGGCGGTCAACGTCGCGCTGGGAATCGGGGCGACGGGCCTTGTCTCATGGCATCACGGGGGGATGGTCTCGATCTCCTTCGGCGTCGTTTCGGGGGTCGTCTCGCTGGCGATGATGGTGGCGATGGCGCTCCTGTATGCCCTGGCTTTGGTCTTCAGCTGGATCGGATGGATGAGGATGTCCATCTACGGACGCTTGTCCGCAGGCTTCCAGTTCGGACGCATATGGACGATGCTGCGTCGCGACACGCGCGGGGCGCTACGCATCTTGGGAATGTTCCTGCTCATCAACCTGATCACCGCCGTCGTCGCCGTCGTGGTCGTTTCCGGCGTGGTGATCGGGGGCATGGTGTTCTTCGTGGTGGTGGCAAGCGCCGGCGCCGACTCGGGAGCGCCCGGTCTTGTCATCGGGGCGCTGGTTTTGCTGACGATGCTGTTTGCCGTGTTCGCTTATGCGGCGGCGACGGCGTCGGTGTTCTGCGTGGCTATGGTCACGCGCGCGATGGGATACTGGACGCGCCAGTTCGACGTCCCTCGCTGGCGCGGGCAGGACGATCCGATGCCGTTCGAGACGGGCTTCTCCGCCGTGTAGGGGAGATGGCGCCGTCGGCGATCGTCGGTGAACGATGGTTTATGAAAAAAGGGGATCGGCCTGCATCGACACCCCTGAAATCGGACGCGCTATTTGTCTTGCAGCTCTGAAAAACAGAATCGCCATCCAATCCGGATGGCGATTCTGTTTTCGTGCCGGCCATGGCGCGCCGGCATGAGGATCGACGTCTTTCTGGCTTTACTCGACGCCCACGATCACATCGGTGGACTTGACGATGGCGATGGCGGGAGCGCCGACCTCCAGGCCCAGGTCGTCGATGGCGGCGTTGGTGATGGAGCCGGTGACGATGTTGCCGTCGGAGAGCTCGAGCGCCACGTGTCCGTTCACGGCACCCTTCTTGATGGTGGAGACGGTGCCGACCAGCTGGTTGCGGGCGGAGATGCCCTTGACGGGCTCGCTGCCGGCGGCGAACATCACGTTGCTTGCTTTGACGATAGCGTAGGCTTCCTTGCCCTCCGCAATGCCCAGCTCTTTGATGGAGGCCATCGTGATATCAGCGGTGATGGCGCTTCCGCCGAGGTCGAGGCAGACTATGCCGTTGACTGCGCCGTCTTTGACAGCGGAAACGACGCCTTTTAGCTGGTTGCGGGCGGAGATCTTCATTGCGGAGGCTCCTTTCATGGTCCAAGCGGTATGATGAGCGTGAAAAAAATAATAACACAATCAAGAATAAACTAAAACGTGAATAAAAAACAAACGTTGAGGGAAGTTTCTTTGCGAGCGCATCGCGCCCGGCTCAAGGCAAACGGCTGTTTCCGTGCCGTAAGCGGCGGCTTTGCGATACACTAGCGGGTAACGTTTTCGAAGCACGTGCCGTTGCCGGATCGGGGACGAAAACGCGGGACGGCGCGTGAGTGGGGAACGAGGAATGCTCGTTTGGCCCGCGGTCGCCCTCGCGCGACGGCGGCTTGACGCGGGCCATGCAACACGAAAGTTGGTGGTTGATATGGCAGCTCCTGCTACCGAACACGTGCGTAACATTGTGCTGGTGGGCCAAGACGGCGCCGGCAAGACCTCGCTCGCCGAGGCGATGCTGCACGTCTCGGGCCGCACGCCCCGCATGGGAACGACCCACGACGGGAAATCCTACCTTGATTACGATCAGGAGGAGATCCGGCGCCGCTTCACCATCGGCACCTCCATCGCACCCATCCCCTACAAGGACTTCAAGATCAACCTGCTGGACACCTCGGGCCATCCCGATTTCATCGGCGACACGCTGGCGTCCATGAACGCGGCCGAGATGGCGCTGTTCGTGGTCGACGCCGTCGCCGGCCCGCAGGTGATGACCACCAAGCTCTGGCGTGAGGCGGAGGGCATGCGCCTGTCCCGCGCGGTGTTCATCAACCACATCGACCGCGAGAACGCCGACTTCGATACGGCCATGGCTCTGCTGCACGCGCGCTTCGGCTCGCGTCTAGGTCCGGTGACCATCCCGATGGGCGTCGACAAGGATTTCAAGGGCGTCATCGATATCCTGCGCATGAAGGCGCGTTACTTCGATCAGGGCGACGCCAACACCGAGCGCGTCGAGGACATCCCCGCCGAGTACGCCGACATCGCCCAGGCTGCGCGCGACAAGCTGTGCGACCTGGTGGCCGAGGCCGACGACGAGCTGATGATGAAGTACCTGGAAGGCGACGAGCAGCTGACCCAGGAGGAGCTGGAGAGCCTGCTGGACAAGGCCATCACGCAGGAGCTGTTCATCCCCGTGTTCGTGGGCTCCACCATCATCGAGCAGGGCATCAAGGCGGTTATGGACGACATCACCACCTATTTCCCCAGCCCGCGCGACCACGGCAAGTTCGTCGCCGGCGGCCAGGCGGTCAACATCGATGAGTCCGGCCGTCCCGCCGCGTTCGTGTTCAAGACCTTGTCCGACCCGTTCGTGGGCCGCTTGAGCTTCCTGAAGGTGTTCTCCGGCGTGCTCGAGCCCGGCATGGAGCTGGTCAACGCGCGCACGGGCAAAAAGGAGCGCCTGGGACACCTGTACGTGATGATGGGCAAGGAGACCGTGGACGTGAAGAGCGCCAAGGCCGGCGACATCATCGTGGTGCCGAAGCTCTCCGAGACGCGCACGGGCGACACGCTGTCGCAAACCGGCGAGATCGCCATCGATCCGATGCCGATGCCCGTTCCGCAGTATCCGGTCGCCATCGAGGCCGTCAACAAGAACGAAGAGGACAAGCTGGGCACGTTCCTGGCACGCGCCTGCGAGAACGATCCCACGATGCGCATCGACCGCAACGAGGAGACGCATCAGACCGTGCTCATGGCCATGGGCGACGCTCAGGTCGAGACCGTGCTGGCGCGCTGCAAGGAGCAGGCCGGCGTCGAGACGCGCCAGGTTCCGGTGCGCATCCCGTATCGCGAGACCATCCGCAAGATGGCCGAGGCCCAGGGTCGTCACAAGAAGCAGACCGGCGGCGCCGGCCAGTTCGGCGATTGCTGGCTGCGTCTGGAGCCCAACCCGGGCGCCGGCTACGAGTTCGTCGACGCCATCAAGGGCGGCGCCATCCCGGGCGGCCTGATCCCCGCTGTGGACAAGGGCGTCCAGGACGCTATGGCCGAGGGCTTTTTGGCCGGTTACCCGATGGTGGATATCAAGTGCACCGTGTACGACGGCAGCTACCACTCCGTCGACTCAAACGAGATGGCGTTCAAGACGGCCGCCCGCATCGGCTTCCGCGCCGCGTGCGAAAAGGCCGATCCGGTGCTGCTCGAGCCCATGGCCACCATGGACGTGACGGTCACCGAGGAGTACGCCGGTCCGGTCATGGGCGACGTCTCCACACGCCGCGGCCGCATCATCGGCACCGACTCCAACGACCAGGGCGAGACCATCATCATGGTGCGCGTGCCCTACGCCGAGGTGATCAACTACACCAAGGATCTGCGTGCCCTCACCCGCGGCAGCGGCTCGTTCACCCTCACGCTCGAAGGCTACGAGCCCGCCCCGTACGACGTGACGAAGAAGCTCGTCGAGGAGTACCAGGCCAGCAAGAACTAGCAGCTGGGTCGACAAGGTCGCCAAGCTGAACGAAGACGTCCGCCGCTTCCGAGGGAGGCGGCGGGCGTCGCTGTTTTAGGTCGCCTTGGCTGCCGCGATCGCGGCTATTGGATGAGAAAAAGGGACGGAGGTTTTTTCTCATCCGCTGCGGCTATCGCAACGGGCGCCAGACCTTCACACGGCAGCAGCGGACGTGCTCGCCGTTGAGGGGCGTGTGGTCGATGTTGGAATAGGTGACGATGGCGTCATGCGTGCCGGTGGTGGCCAGGTAGTCGCCGTAATCGTCGGTGCCGTTGTCGACGCCCAGCGAAAACCAGGTGCCCGACTCCAGGTCGACGCCGCATACCGAGTTGGTCGACTTGACCATGAGGAAGCCGCCGCACCAGGCGGGCGCGGCGGAAGGCGTGCGGGCGAAGCGGAACCAAGGGGCGGCGCTGTAATCGCCGCCCCGCGCGTCCTCGGCGGGGCAGTAGGTTCCCAGATTGGCGATTCCGCCGCCGTAGTCATAGATGGCGTCGAACGAGAACATGAAGCCCGTCTCGCCATAGCCCGCCTCCAAAGGCGTCATGCCCTGCGGCAGCACCACCGAGTCGGAGGTCTGACCCGAATCGGCGTCCAGCAGCGTGAGCTGGTAGTGCACGCCGGAGGTGTCGGTGCGCGGCGTTATGACCACGCCGCCATCCGCCGCGTAGGGCGGCGTGGCGAAGCGTCCCGTGGAGGCGTAGAGCGTCTGGACGTCCGAGCTGCCGAACGCGGCCGTCTTCAAGAGAGAGTCCTCGGAGGACGCATCGGTGTTGCGCTTGGGCATGACCTGCCAGAATGCGCGCGATCCCACTGCGGCGATGGAGGGGGTCTCCCAATCCCCGCCGCCCTCGTCGACCTGCGTGGGCGTGCCGAGCGTGCCGCTGGAGGAGATGGTGGCGGTGTAGACGCGCCAGGAGTTCTCCAGGATGTCCGCCTCGATCCACACCATGCCCTGCGAGGTGGCGCGGGCTTCGTAGATCTGAAAGCCCTCGGCGGTTCCCTGGGCGCGTTCCAGCAAGATGGTCAGGTTGCCGGAAGAAAGCGACAGGATACCCGCTTGGCACAGGGGGTTGGCCGTCTCGCCGGGGACGAGGCATGCCGCCACTTGGTCGTCGGAGGCCCACACGAGCGTGCCGTACTCCAGGTCGAAGCTGCCTGAGAGCGCCATGTGCTCCTCGGCGGGGGAGGCGTCTCCCAGGTTCTCCGAAGAGGCGACGGCGCTTTCGGGCACGTCCAGCGTGACGACGTCGTCGTCTTGGGAGTTCTGGCTGGAGATGAACGCCGCTCCGCCGCCCAAGGCGGCGATGGCGCCGACGCCCACCGCGCCGATGATGAGGTTCCTGCGGCTGAGAAGCGGGCCGGCTTGCGGGCCGCGATGCGAGCCGCCTCCCGTGGAGCCGGAACCGCCGTGCGCGCCGCGCTGCGTGAACGCGCCGTCGGTGCGCGACCTCACCCGCCCGGATCGCGTTCGCCCGGAGCGCGAGGGGGCTTCGCCGCCCAATCCCGCGATGTTTCCGACCTGGCCGCCCATGCCGGTCGATCCGTGCAGGGGCGAGCCTGCGCGACGCATGTTGCGGCGGGTGGCGGGGAGGTTGCGGCGGGTGTGCTTTGCCGATGTCGATCTGCGAGTTGCCATGGTGTAATTTTGTCATTTCGCCAACAGGGCCAAGCGCGTTTGGGGGCAATTGCTACAATAAACGCAGAACGAACGCGATTATTCCCGTGCGCAGGCGCGTGACGTGCGACAATGTATGCGCCGCCGTTTGCATGCGGCAAGCCGTCGACGATATCGAGGTGAGGTCATGAGCAACAACGAGACGCGTCGTATCCTTTTGGTCGAAGACGAAAAAGCCATCCGCGACGCGGTCACGGCTTATCTTGAGCGCGAGAACTACTGGGTCACCGCCGTCGGAGACGGCCAGGAAGCGCTGGAGGAGTTCTCCAAGCACCATTTCGATCTGGTGATCCTGGACCTGATGCTCCCGCGCGTTCCCGGCGAGCGCGTGTGCCGCGCCATCCGCGACAACTCCGATGTGCCGATCATCATGCTCACCGCCAAGGGCGAGGTCGAGGACCGCATCATCGGCTTGGAGCTGGGCGCCGACGACTACCTGGTCAAGCCCTTCAGCCCGCGCGAGCTGGTCGCCCGCGTCCGCGCGCTTCTGCGCCGCGTGCACGCCGACACCGAGCCGCAGCGCGAGGTGCTGGAGTTCGGCGAGCTGACCATCGACGTGTCCGGCCACAAGGTGATGGTGTCCGGCAAGGAGATCGACCTGACCGCGAGTGAGTTCAAGCTGCTCACGACGCTGTCTCGCTACCCTGGCCGCGTGTATTCGCGCATGGAGCTGGTGGAAAAGGTGCTCGGCTATGACTTCGAGGGCTATGAGCGCACCATCGACAGCCATGTGAAGAACCTCCGCGCCAAGATCGGCGACAATCCCCGCAACCCCAAGTGGCTGCACACGGTGCACGGCGTGGGCTACCGTTTCGAGGACCCCACCAAAAACGGCCAGTAGCAGCGTACGTCGTGCGAGCCCGTTCGAAGGTGCGACGTGATGATGTCCAGTAAAGCCGATGCCGCCAACCGCGCGGCATCGGCTTCTCCCGAAAAGAAACTCAACGACAGGGCCGGCAAAGAGGGCAAGCCCGAAGATGCCGGCGCCCGCCGCAAGAAAGTCGGCTGGAGCAGCCTGTCCTACACCACCCGCGTGACTCTGGCTTTCGCGCTTATCGCGGCGATGACCGCGCTGGTCGCCATCGGCGTGGTGTCGTTTGTGTGGGAGCAGCACTTCCAAACCTACACGCGCGACAACATGGAGTCGATCGCCTCCATCACGGCCGATCAGATCGCCGAGCGCTATGAGGAATCCAACAGGTTCGACGGTGAGACGGTGCTGCCCGCCCGCACGATGCTGGCGATGACACCCGGCATCGGCATCCGCGTGGTCAACAACACGGTCCCTTATGACGCCGACAGCACGACGTCGGTCCCGTTCGATTCCACGAGGATATCCTCGAAGTCCTCGCAGGGGGGCCTTGGCAACACCTCGCTGGCACCCAAAAACCCCTCTCCCGACCAGATGGCAACCGCCACCATCGAGGTGGACGGCCAGGCGGTCGGGTCCGTGAATGTGTGGGTGCTCGGATCCGACACGCTTTTGCGCTCGGCGGACGAGGAGTTCCGCAACAACTCGTACCAGGCCATGGCCATTGCCACGGTGGTCGCCATCGTGCTGGCTTCTTGCTGCGGCTTCTTGTTCGCGCGCGGGCTGGTCAATCCCATCAACCGCATCACCAAGACGGCCAAGGAGATCAAAGAGGGCAACCTGTCCGCCCGCACCGAGCTGCGCGGCGACGACGAGATCGCCGAGTTGGGCAAGACGTTCGACGAGATGGCCGAGTCCGTCGAGAAGGACCGCGAGCTCGAACGGCGCCTGACGACGGACGTGGCGCATGAGCTGCGCACGCCGCTGATGGCGATCCAGTCCACCGTCGAGGCGATGGTGGACGGCGTGTTCGAAGCGGACCGGGAGCGCCTCGAGACGGTCAACTCCGAAGTGCAGCGTTTGGGACGCCTGGTCAGCGCGCTGCTGTCGCTGTCGCGCCTGGAGAACCGCTCGACCCCCATGAAGGAGGAAGTGGTTGACGTCGGCGAGCTGATCTCGTCGATCGTGGCCACGCATGAGGCGTTCGTGGCGGATTCCGGCTTGACGCTTACCTACGAAATGGAAAAGAACGTCCTGGTCAAGGGCGATGCGGACATGATCCGCCAGGCAACTGCCAACCTGATCTCCAACGCTGTGCGCTACACGCCGGAAGGCGGCCATATCACCGTCAAGGTTTCGCGCGGCGACATCATGGCGGCTATCTCGGTGCGCGACACGGGCATCGGCCTGACGCCCGAGGAGTGCAAGATGGTGTTCTCGCGCTTCTGGCGTGCCGATGCGGGCCGTGCCCGCGCCAGCGGAGGCCTGGGCATCGGCCTTGCCGTGGTCAAGGAGATCGTCGATCGTCATCGCGGCTGGGTGCAGGTCGAGGGCAAAAAGGACGAAGGCGCCTGCTTCACGATCCACATCCCGCTGTTCGATCCCGAGGCGGAGGCGCGCCAAAACGGCAAGCCCAATCGCACGGGGCGCCAAAAGCCGATCAAGCCCAAGGAGAACAAAAGCAAGAAATCCCGCGACCGCAAGCGCGAATCGCGCGAGCTTGAGGGATAATGAAAAGTTGCATTTGCAGACGGCCGAGCGGTTCGCGCAAGCCGAACGCGTCGGCGACCGCCTGATGGATGGTGAAAACGCGGCCACAGCGTGAGAAGTGGCGAAAAGCTTCAGCGAGGGAGAGCATGAGCATGGCTGGAATCGATATCAAGCCCGATGCGCAGGGCAAGGTGCGCGATCTGTACGATCTGGGCGACAAGCTGCTGCTGGTCGCGACGGACCGCATTTCGGCGTTCGACTACATCCTGGAGGACGAGATCCCCTGCAAGGGCGAGGTGCTCACGCGCCTGTCGTGCTTCTGGTTCGAGCTGCTGGACGGTGTGGTGGACAATCATCTGATCTCCGCCGACGTGGCTGACCTGCCCGAGCAGTTCAAACCCTATTCCGACTACCTGCGCGGCCGTTTCATGCTGGTCAAGAAGGCCGAGATGTTCCCCATCGAGTGCATCGTGCGCGGCTACCTGGCTGGAAGCGGCCTGAAGGAGTACCGCAAGCAGGGCACCGTGTGCGGCATCGAGCTGCCCGAGGGCCTGGACAACTCGTCCAAGCTGCCCGAGCCCATCTTCACGCCGTCCACCAAGGCCGAGATCGGCGATCACGACGAGAACATCAGCTTCGAGCGCTGCGCCCAGATCATCGGCGAGGCGGACGCCGCCGCGCTGCGCGATCTGTCGCTTAAGGTGTACACGACCGCCCGCGACCATGCGGCGGAGCGCGGCGTGATCATCGCCGACACCAAGTTCGAGTTCGGCGTGCTCGACGGCAAGATCATCCTGGCCGACGAAGTGCTCACCCCTGACAGCTCCCGCTTCTGGCCGGGCGACGTCTACGAGCCGGGCAAGGACCAGCCCAGCTTTGACAAGCAGTTCGTCCGCGACTGGCTCAACGCCAACTGGGACCGCACCGGCAACCCGCCGCGCCTGCCCCAGGAGATCATCGAGAAGACCAGCCAGAAGTACGTCCAGGCTTACGAGCTGATCACCGGCCGCAAGTTCTAGAGTTCCGCCGTTCTGCCGAACGGCGGAACGAGCCGACGCTGCGAGGCGCCGATGCACCCCCGCTTCGTACGATCCCGGAGGCTCGCGCACCGAAGCGCGCTTCGCCTCCGCGATCCCGCGAATCGAGGGCACCTCGACGCCTCTCGCTGACTTGGCGTCCATATTTACCGTTCCCTTTCTAGAAAGATAGCTATGTCCCAACGAAACCCCATGAACGAGCGCTACCAGAACGACGAGCATCAGGGCAAGACGCGCAAAAGCGCCGCGTCCGCAAAGCCCAAGAGCGCGGCTGCGTCGTCGGTCTACATCAAGCCCAAGACCAAGACCAAAGCCGACAAGAAGGCGGCTCGCCGCGCCGAGCGTCAGAAGCAGGCCGAGCTGGAGCGTAAGTACGCCAACCCTCCCACCGAGGAGTACAAGCGCCTGCGTAAGATCTGGTGGGTGCTGCTCATCGGCGCGATCGTCTGCTTGGCGCTGTCGTTCTTCCTGCGCGATTCGCTGGGCGAGTTCGGCTTCATGGTCATCCTGGTGCTGTCGTACGTGTTCATCATCGCGGCGCTGTGGCTGGAGTTCTCCAAGATGAAGAAGGTGCGCCGTGCGTACCAGGAGAAGATGGAGGCCAAAAAGACGAAGGCCCAACGCGCTCAGGAGCGTCGCGAGAAGGCCGAGGCCAAAGCGGCGAAAGCCGAAGCCGAGAAAAAGTACGAGGAGGCCAAGGCGTCCGAGGCGGAGAAGAAGTCCAAGGGCGTGCTCGGCGGCCTGTTCGGCGGCAAGAAGAAGACGGCGGCGGAGGAGCCTGTCTCCGCAGACGACGAGAAGGCGTCCGAAAGCGCGGAGAAATAATCTTCCACGTGTTGAAACGGCGGGGCGGGACGGGCGAATGCCTTCCCGCCCCGCCGTTTTTCAGGATATCGTTTGGATACCCCCCCAAACCTTGGACGCGATTAACCGTAGCCTCTGTAAGTCTTTCCGAGGGCCCGATCTCGGCGGCAACACCGTCTTTCTCATCCTCGGCAATCATCGGGCTGCTATCGGCAATTATCGGGCTGCTGGCTTTTTTCTTTGGGTTGAGACGGGCTGCGTCGCAGATGAGCGCGCGTGTCGTATCATGGTTCCAACTGAAAATATGCAGTTGGAAGGTGGAGCGAATGGTATCCCGCGTCTATGTTGAAAAGAAGCCCGGGTTCGACGTCGAAGCGAAGCGGCTGGCCGCCGAGCTGCGCGATATCCTGGGGATCGAAGCGCTTTCGGGCGTGCGCCTTTTGAACCGTTATGACGTGGAGGGCATCTCCGCCGAGCTGTTCGAGCAGTGCGTGCCTACGGTGTTCAGCGAGCCTCAATCCGACAACGTCCTGCGCGAGCTGCCCGACGCCCAGGGCGCCGCGGTGTTCGCGGTGGAGTATCTTCCCGGGCAGTTCGATCAGCGCGCCGACAGCGCCAGCGAGTGCATCCAGCTGATCAGCCAGGGAGAGCGCCCCGAGGTGCGCTCCGCGAAGGTGTATTACCTGCAGGGCGATCTGGCCGAGCAGGATATCGATGCCATCAAGCATTATGTGATCAACCCCGTGGAGGCGCGCGAAGCGTCCATGGCCGAGCGCGACACTCTGGCTTTGGAGATTGCGCAGCCCGATCCGGTGGAGGTGCTCGAGGGCTTCCGCGAACTCGATGAAGAGGGTCTGGCCGCATTCATCGCCGAGCGCGGGTTGGCGATGGATCTGGCCGATATCGTGTTCTTCCAAAAGTACTTCCGCGACGAAGAGCAGCGCGATCCCACCATCACCGAGGTCAAGGTGGTGGACACCTATTGGTCCGACCATTGCCGCCACACCACGTTCGGCACCGTGCTCGACGAGGTCACCTTCGATGACGCGGTGGTGCAGGAGGCGTTCGAAAAGTACCTCGAGATGCGCCATGAGCTGGGTCGCGACGAGAAACCGGTCTGTCTGATGGACATGGGCACCATCGGCGCCAAGTACCTCAAATCCAAAGGCATTTTGACCAACCTCGACGAATCCGAGGAGATCAACGCCTGCACCGTCAAGGTGAAGGTCGATGTGGACGGCGTCGACGAGGATTGGCTGTTCCTGTTCAAGAACGAGACGCACAACCATCCCACCGAGATCGAGCCGTTCGGCGGCGCCGCTACGTGCGTGGGCGGTGCGATCCGCGATCCTCTGAGCGGTCGCAGCTACGTGTACCAGGCGATGCGCGTCACCGGTGCGGGCGACCCCACGGTTCCGGTGGAGCAGACGCTTGAGGGCAAGCTGCCGCAGCGCAAGATCGTCACCGAGGCGGCGGCGGGCTACTCTTCCTACGGCAACCAGATCGGCCTGGCCACCGGTCAGGTGCACGAGCTGTACCATCCCGGCTATGTGGCCAAGCGCATGGAGGTGGGTGCCGTCGTGGGCGCCGCTCCTGCCAAGAACGTGCGCCGCGAATGTCCGGCGCCGGGTGATGTGGTCGTGCTTTTGGGCGGCCGCACGGGCCGCGACGGTATCGGCGGCGCGACCGGCTCCTCCAAGGCGCAAAGCACGGCGAGCGTCGAGGAGTGCGGGGCCGAAGTGCAGAAGGGCAACGCGCCGGTTGAGCGCAAGCTGCAGCGCTTGTTCCGCCGCACTGATGCCTGCCGCCTGATCAAGCGCTGCAACGACTTTGGCGCCGGCGGCGTGAGCGTCGCCATCGGCGAGCTGTGCGACGGCATCGCGGTGAACCTGGATGTGGTGCCCAAGAAGTACGACGGCCTCGACGGCACCGAGCTAGCGATCGCCGAGAGCCAGGAGCGCATGGCCGTGGCGCTGGCGGCGAAGGATGTCGAGGAGTTCCTGGGCTACGCGCGCGAGGAGAACCTCGAGGCGACCGTGGTCGCGCAGGTCACCGAGGAGCCGCGCATGCGCATGACGTGGCGCGGCGACACCATCGTCGACCTGTCCCGCGCGTTTCTTGCCAGCAACGGCGCGCCCAAGCATCAGAAGGCGCACGTGGGGCTGCAGGGCGTGGCGCCGATCGATCCCGACGACGAGCTGGCCGACGCGATCAAGGAGGAGCTTGGCAGCCTCGACGACGTCTACGTGAGCACGGTGCCGCTCGTCCCGGGCTCCGAGGACGGTGAGTCCTTCGCGGACGCCATGCGCGCTTTGGCAGGCGATCTGAACGTGTGCTCCAACAAGGGCCTGTCCGAGCGCTTCGACTCGACCATCGGCGCAGCGACCGTGCTGATGCCGTTTGGAGGCAAGACGCAGCTCACGCCCGCGCAGGCGATGGTGGCAAAGTTCCCGGTCTTCGGCGAGACGACCAAGGTGTCGGCGATGGCCTGGGGCTTCAACCCCTACATCATGGAGGCGGATCAGTTCCGCGGCGCCTACCTCTCGGTGGTCGAGAGCGTGGCTAAGCTGATCGCGACGGGATTCTCCCGCAAGACGATGTACCTCAGCTTCCAGGAGTACTTCGAGAAGCTGCGCGACGAGGCCGAGCGCTGGGGCAAGCCGGTGGCCGCCGTCCTGGGCGCGCTGATGGCGCAGGTCGACCTGGGCGTGGGCGCCATCGGTGGCAAGGACTCGATGTCCGGCTCCTTTGAGGATCTGGACGTGCCGCCCACGCTGATCTCGTTCGCCGTGGCAACCGGCAAGGTCGACGACGTCGTGTCGCCCGAGTTCAAGGGCGCCGGCCATCGCGTGGCGCTGGTCCAGCCCGCCTATCGCGAGGACGGCTTGCTGCCCGAGACGCGATCCCTGGTGGCGGTGTTCGAGGGGGTGGAGGAGCTCGCGCGCTCGGGTGCGGTGCTTTCCGCGTCGACCGCCGGGTTCGGCGGCATGGCCGAGGCAGTGTTCAAGGCATGTCTGGGCAACCGCATCGGCTTCGCTGTTTCGGATGACTACTACGAGGGCGAGTGCTGCGAGCTGTTCGACCATGCGTACGGCAGCTTCATCGTCGAGCTTGCCGACGGATGCGAGCCGCCCGCCATCGAGGGCGCGACCGTCATCGAGCTGGGCCGCACCGCCGAGGCATACGAACTTTGCGCCTACGACGAGACGGTCGATCTCGCCGAGCTGCAGGAGACGTGGGAGCATGGCATCGAGGGCGTCTTCCCGTACCGCACCTCCGAGGAGGAGCGCGCCGCGGCTGCAGCGGTCGAGCCGGTGTCGTTCACCACGGTGAAGCCGCATATTTACGAGGGTCCGCTGCTCGAGGCCAAGCCGCGCGTGGTCATCCCGGTGTTCCCCGGCAACAACTGCGAGTACGACACGGCGCGCGCCTTCGAGCGCGTCGGCGCCATCGCCGATGTGTTCGTCATCAACAACTTGACGCCCGACGCGGTCGCCGAAAGCACGCGCGAGCTGGCGCGCCGTATCCGCGAGAGCCAGATCGTCATGATCCCCGGCGGCTTTTCCGGTGGCGACGAGCCCGACGGTTCGGCCAAGTTCATCACCGCGTTCTTCCGTGCGCCCGAGGTCACTGAGGCGGTGCGCGAGCTGCTGCAGAAGCGCGACGGCCTGATGCTGGGCATCTGCAACGGCTTCCAGGCGCTGGTCAAGCTGGGACTGGTGCCCTACGGCGACATCCGACCGATGGACGCCGACTGCGCGACGCTGACGTTCAACACCATCGGCCGCCACCAGAGCCGTTTGGTGCGCACGCGCGTTGCCTCGAGCCTGTCGCCGTGGCTGTCCGAGTGCGCGGTGGGCGACATCCATACGGTTGCCATCAGCCATGGCGAGGGCCGTTTTGTCGCTCCTCAGGCGCTGTTGGATAAGCTGGTTGCAAACGGTCAGATCGCGACGCAGTACGTCGACGAGGCGGGTGCGCCGTCGATGGACCTGGATGTGAACCCCAACGGATCGTTGCTGGCGATCGAGGGCATCACGAGCCCCGACGGCCGCGTGTTCGGCAAGATGGGCCACTCCGAGCGTTCGGGTGCGGGCCTGTACAAGAACGTTCCCGGCGATCTGTACCAGCCCATCTTCGAGGGCGGCGTCAAGTACTTCCGCTGATCTGACGATTAACGGAAGCGCCCTCGCTGACGCCGCGATCGACCTAGGGTAAAAATCAAGAAGGCCGGAGGGCGATCCTCCGGCCTTCTTGCGTTTCAGGCTTTGTCGGGCGAATGAGAAAAAACGACGGTCTCTTTTCGCGTTATGCGAAGATCTCCTTTTCGACGACGAGCTCGTTTTTGATCTTGCCGACGAGCTTTTGCAGCGCGTCGATGCAGTTGGGGCGGATGTCTGCGCCGATCAGCACATACATCAGCGAATCGCCCACATTGCACGCGCCCTCGTTGAGCCACGTTCGCACGTAGTAGACGCCCGGCCACGTGAGCGCCTCGGCCTCGGCGGCGGCCAGGCCCTCGGCGTCATAGGAGAATTCGACCTGCTTGACCTCGCCCAAGCCCTCGACGCCCTCGCGCACCTGCTTTTTGGGCGTGATGCGGACGACGCCGTTGTGCGTGAGGAACATGCCGCACTGCGCGGCCTTGGGGTCCTGCTTGGCCTCGGCCAGCCACTGATCGATCGACGGTTCCTGCTTTGCCATGTTTGACTCCTTTCACCTGTATGGCGTATCCGGTGTCAGGAGAAACGTTCACGCGCGATCCGGCGGCCGGGATGCGGACAGCGCATCCCGCGGAAGGGCGTTTGAACCTGCCCGGCACGGCTGTCGACGCGCTGCGCCCAGCAGGTATTATCTCCAAAACGCAATAAATTGTAGCCGATAACGGATGATTCTGCGAAGTGATAATGGGGTATGCTTGATTCGTCACAATTCCGACATCATGGCGCATCGGGCGCGCGGACGAATGGGGGCGAACGGTATGGCGGGTATCGTGGAATATGCGGCGACGGAGTTTGCCACCTTTCGCGAGAAACCGCTGTGCGAGGTCGATTCGTTGGTGTTCTCGCAGCTCGCCATGGTGCGCATGGCGGGGCTGGTGCCGCTGCATGCCGAGGACGGGGGTTGGGGCGGCCGCGTGCGCAGGGCGCTTCGGCGCTTTGCGGGCGAGGAGGTCCGCGGCGGCCGCTTGGTTGACCTGCTGCGCGCCGAGCGCTATCACGACATGTTCACGGGACTTGTTCCCGAGAAGGTGAAGGAGCTGCTGCTGACGGCGGCGGCAAGCCCGCGGTTCCGCGACATCGTCATCCATGATTACGCCAGTGTGCACGACGAGGCCGAGCAGACCCAATTCGCGGCGGTGGCGTTCACCTGTCCCGGCGCCTTTACCTACCTTGCCTTCCGCGGCACCGATCGAACGTGGGTGGGTTGGAAGGAAGATTTCAACATGGCGTTTGCGGCGCCCGTTCCTGCGCAGGAATCGGCACGGCGCTACGTCGATCAGATGGCAGAGCGCGTGAGCACCCCGCTGGTTTTGGGCGGTCATTCCAAGGGCGGCAACCTTGCCGTGTACGCGGCGGCCAAGGCGTCTCCGCGGACCGCCGTGCGGATCACCGCGGTGTACGACCATGACGGCCCGGGGTTTCCGGAGGGCGTTCTTTCGGACGCCGATCAAGATCGCGTGCGCCCCTTGGTGCGCAAGACCGTTCCGCAGGAATCGCTGGTGGGTCTGCTGATGGAGTCGAACGCGGGATTCCGCGTGGTCAAAAGCTCGGGGCACGGCATCAGCCAGCATAGCCCCTTCCGATGGGAGATCGAGGACGGGGTAGTGGTGGAGGCGGACGGTTTGGCCCCCTCGGCGCGCTTCACGGCCGACGTGCTCAACGAATGGATCTCGGGAATGGATCGGATCGAGCGTCGCCGTGCGGTGGGCGCGCTGTTCGAGGCGCTGCGGGCATCGGGTGCCAAGGACGCCTTCGATGTGCTGATGGGCGGCCCGAAGGCTATCGGCGTTCTGGCGGATGCGGCGCGCAACACGCGGCCGGAAGCGCGCGACGTCATCATCGACCAGATGAAGGCGCTTGCCGCGATCGCTGCGAAACGGGCGTTCTCGCGCGGGTAAGGCGGCAGCGAGCTGTGGGATGCGGGCGGAGCGGCAGCGAGCTGTGGGATGCGGAGGAGCGCCGCCGGAAAGGCCATCTCCTGTGTGAATTGCATCATTTTACCTGCGGGTAATCGTCGCTTGCCGGCGCGATGGTAGACTGATCGAACATTCGCTCAGTGAAAGGAACCCGTATGTCGCTTCCTGCGTCCGATTTGACCAAGCAACCCGATAACCGCACCACGATGGAGCTTGGCGCCGTGCTTCCGCGCACCGCTGAAGTCCGCAACGACCACCTGTTCGTGGGAGGCGTCGACATGGTCGAGCTGGCGCACGAGTTGGGCACGGCGCTCTACGTGATGGACGAGGCCGACATGCGCGAGCGCATGGAGGAGTACCGCGAGGCGTTCCGCAGCCGTTATGCCAACTCGGATGTGCTCTACGCCAGCAAAGCGTTCCAGAACAAAGAGATGATGCGCATCGTCAACGACGAGGGCCTGTGCCTGGACGTGTCGGGCGGCGGCGAGCTGGCCTGCGCGCAGGCGGCGGGGTTCCCCATGGACCGCGTGTTCGTCCACGGCAACAACAAGACGCCCGCCGAGCTGCGCGAGGCAATCGAGGCGGGCGTGCACCGCATCGTGGTGGACAGCCGCATCGAGTTGGCGCGCGTGTCGCAGATCGCCGGCGAGCTGGGCGTCGAGCAGCCCATCTACCTGCGCATCACGCCGGGCGTGGAAGCCGACACCCACGAGTACATCCGCACGGGCTGCGAGGATTCCAAGTTCGGGTTCACGATGCTCGACGACTTTGCGTTCCGCTGCATCAAGGATGTGCTTGCCGCTCCCAACGTGAAGCTGGTCGGCTTGCATTGCCATATCGGCTCGCAGATTTTCGCGTTGCACTCGTTCCGCGAGGCGGTTGCCGTGATGGTGGAGTTCATGGCGCGCATCCGCGACGAATACGGCCTGGTCATCGAAGAGCTGGATCTGGGCGGCGGCTTGGGCATCGCCTACACCGTCGACGAGAAGCCCTCCAGCATCGAGGATTTCGCCGAGTGCACGGTGACCGCCGTCAAGGACTACTGCGCGCAGTTCGATGTGCCGCTGCCGCGCATTCTGGTGGAGCCCGGCCGTAGCCTGGTGGCCAACGCGGGCATCACGCTGTACACGGTGGGCATCCTCAAGACGCTGCCGAACATCCGCAAGTACGTCGCGGTGGACGGAGGCATGTCCGACAACATTCGCACTGCGCTTTATCATGCTGAATACGAGCCGACCATCGCCAACAAGGCGGGGCAGCCGCGCACCGAGATCGTCACGCTGTGCGGCAAGCATTGCGAAAGCGGCGACGCCGTCGTCGTCGACATGCCGTTGCAGCATCCCGACCTGGGCGATATCGTCGCGGTGTTCGGCACCGGCGCGTACTGCCATTCGATGTCGAGCAACTACAACGGCCAGCCGCGTCCCGCGATCGTGTTCGTCAAGGACGGCCAGGCTCGCGTGACCACGCGTCGCGAAATGTACGCGGATTTGATGGCGAGGGATATTTAGTTACCTGGAGGCCCTGCTCTCGGTTGCGGAAATGAAAGGTGATCACATGACCGTCAAGATCGGATTGGTGGGCACGGGCACCGTCGGGTGCGGATGCCTGGAGGTGCTGAAGAACCATCGCGATGACTTCAAGCGTCATTTCGGCGTGGACGTCGAGCTGGCGCGCGCGTGCTCGCGCCGCTCCGTGCAGGCGGAGGCGTACGGGCTGTCCGATATCTACACTCCCGATTATCACGATATCGTCGACGATCCGTCCATCGACATCGTCATCGAGCTGATCGGCGGCACCACCGTTGCGCACGATGTGGTGTGCGATGCGTTGCGCGCCGGCAAGCATGTGGTGACGGCCAACAAGGCGCTCATGGCGACGTTCGGCGAGGAGATCATGGGCCTGGCAGGCGAGATGGGCTGCGAGATCGCCTTTGAGGCGAGCGTCGGCGGCGGCATCCCCATCATCGGGCCGATGAAGCATTCGCTCATCGCCAACCGCGTGGACTCCGTGATGGGCATCGTCAACGGCACCACTAACTACATGCTCACGCAGATGGTCAACGAGGGCATCAGCTACGAGGAGGCTCTGGCCGAGGCGCAGGAGAAGGGATACGCTGAGGCCGATCCCTCGGCCGACGTCGACGGACTGGACGCAGCGGCCAAGATCGCCATCTTGGCTTCGATCGCGTTCAACTCGCGCGTGACGTTGGACGACGTGCATGCCGAGGGCATCCGCCGCATCACCACGACCGATCTGGATGCGGCCCATGACATGGGATACTGCGTCAAGCTGCTCGCCATCGCGCATCGCGCCGAGGAGGGCATCGACGTGCGCGTGCATCCCACGATGATCCCCGCCACGCATCAGCTCGCCGCGGTGGGCGGCGCGTTCAACGCGATCTATGTGACGGGCGACGCGGTGGGCGAGACGATGTTCTTCGGGCAGGGCGCCGGCAGCGGCCCCACCGCAAGCGCCGTGATGGGCGATGTGCTGGAGGTGGCGCGCCACGTGGAGCTGGGTTGCGGTCCCATCGTCGGATGCACGTGCACCGACGGGCTGCCTATCATCCCGATGGAGAACCTGCGCACCAAGTACTACATCCGCTTCACCGTTGCCGACCGTGCGGGCGTGCTCGCCGCAATGGCGACCGTGTTCGCGCAGCACAACGTGAGCGTGCACTCGGTGGTGCAGCGCGGCGTGCGCAACAGCGACGAGGTGTACATCGTCTACGTGACGCATACGGCGTGCGAGAAGGACATCCGCGAGGTGCTGGCGGACATCGCGGACCTCGATGACGTCCTGCGCGACGAGCCCAACGTCATCCGCGTGGAAGACCGCTAGGAAGCGACGCGGTTTGCCGGGTGTTTACGCAAAACTTGTCGACGTTTGATGATCTCGCGCTAGCATAGGGGCCTGTTCCGGATGGTTGTCCGGGACGGGCTTCTTCGATTATGGAGAGGGGTTTCAAGTGGACCGCATCGGCGTGATTTTCGATTGCGACGGAACGCTCATCGATTCGATGGACGCGTGGCGCGATCTCGAAGGCGAGCTGGGACGGCGTGCCGGCGTCGAGCTGACGCCGGATGATCGACGGACGCTGTGCACCCTCAACATCCCCGAGTCGGCCCAGTACTTCCACGACCGCTACGGCCTTGGCGTATCGGGCGAGGAGGTCGTGGGGATGATCGACGAGATCATGCTCGACTGGTACGGAAGCCGCGCCGTTGCCCGCCCGGGCGCTTTGCGATTCATCGACGAGCTTGCCCGACGCGGTGTGGTGATGAGCGTGGCGTCGTCAAGCCCCAAGCCGTATCTTGAAGCGGGTTTGGCCTGTGCGGGGATCTCGCCGTACCTTGCGGCGATCGTGTCGGTGGAGGACGTCCATTCCAACAAGCGCAATCCGAAGGTGTACGACCACACGCGCGATCTTATGGGGGCTTCGACTGAATTGACCTGGGGATTTGAGGATGCGGTCTATGCGGTCAAGACGTTGGCGCGCGCCGGCTACGGCACGGTGGGCGTGTATGACCACGATCTTTCCGGCACATGGGATCAGCTGTCCGCCGAGGCCGACCTGGCTATCCGCAGCTTCGAGGACCTTGATGCCGAGGTGTTTTTGGGAGCGGTGGCAAAGCGCGTCGGGCGGTAGGCGATGATTCTGCCAGGGACGGCGCGCTAATCCCAGGGGTTCTGCTCGAACAGAGGCCGCTCCTCGCGGCGGTCGGAGTAGGGATCGTATCCGTCGTCGTCCTCGTTCTCGGCGCGGATGCCGGGGTCGCTCGCGGGTACGGACGGCGAACCGACGCGGTCGAGGGCATCGCCCGTTGGCGAAGGTTCCCCTTCCCCTTGCGATTCCACCGGCGTGAACGTCGGTTTCAGCGTGTACTTCCTGTCAGCCATGCCAATGCACCTCGATGGGATGCGAAAAAGGGACGGAGGATTTCTCTCATCGCTTTTTCGCATCAAGGGCGACACCCGCTTTGGGCGAACGCCGCCGCTTGTTTGCCTTGCGGATCCTATTCCTCGTCGCTGCCTTCGGTGGTTTCCTGGCCCACGCGGTTGATGTCGTAGGGCGTGGTCTGGTAGACGTAGTAGTTCAGCCAGTTGGTGTAGAGCAGCTGCGCGTGCGCGCGCCACGTGGAATGAGGCGTCTGATCAGGGTCGTCGTTGGGGAAGTAATGGCGCGGCAGCGGCATGTCCATACCCTTGGCGATGTCGCGGCGGTATTCTGCCATCAACGTGTCAGTGTCATACTCGGGGTGGCCGAACACGAAGAAGTTGCGGCTATCGGTGCTCTTGGCGATGTAGACGCCCGCCTCGTCGGAGACGGCGATGAGCTCCAGATCGGGATGCCTCTCGATGTCCTCGGCATGCACCTCGGTGTGGCGCGAGTGAGGCGCCATGAACAGGTCGTTGAATCCGCGCACGAGCGGCGAGGACGATTTGACCAGCTTGTGCTCGAACACGCCGAACAGCTTCTGCGGCAGCTCGAACTTGGGCACGCCGTAGTGGTGGTAGATGCCTGCCTGCGCGCCCCAGCAGATGTGCAGCGTCGAGTGCACGTTGTCGGCGGCCCAGTCCATGATGCGGCAGAGCTCGTCCCAATAATCGACATCCTCGAAATCG
Source organism: uncultured Eggerthellaceae bacterium (assembly GCA_958452575.1). Lineage (GTDB taxonomy): Bacteria > Actinomycetota > Coriobacteriia > Coriobacteriales > Eggerthellaceae > Aphodovivens. The sequence goes on along the minus strand of CAUDUM010000009.1, from coordinate 18,267 downwards.
AGCAGCTCGACGGGTGCACCGGTGATGATCATGCCGTCGTAGCGGCGGTCCTTGATCTGGTCGAATGTGGTGTAGAACGACTCGAGGTGCTGCTCGGAGACGTTCTTTGCCGTGTGGCTGGCGGTCTGCAGCAGCTCCACCTCGATCTGCAGCGGGGTGTTGGACAGCTTGCGCAGGATCTGCGTCTCGGTGGCGATCTTGGTGGGCATGAGGTTGAGCAGCAGCACGTGCAGCGGACGGATATCCTGGTGCATGGCGCGGTACTCGGTCATCACGAAGATATTCTCGTTTTTGAGCACCTCGGTCGCGGGCAGGGCGTCGGGGATCTTGATGGGCATGGTCGCCGTCCTTCTTGTTGCGTTCCGGGTCGGTCCCGGCTTGCGATTTCCGTTCGCCATCATAGCAAAAGGGCGCATCCTTCAGAGCACGCCGTGTTGCAACGCCGTAAAAAATGTCATGACGGCTGCCGCACGGGCCGACGCGGTGGCGCTGCGGCCTATAATGGAGCGGTTGCAAGCTGCGAGCGCGCTCAGCACGAATGCGGGCGCCCTCTGAGAAGTCCGACCAAGGAGCGCATCCATGACCCAATCCATCGACACCATCTGCGTGCAGGGCGGCTATCAGCCCGAGGACGGCGGCCCGCGCCAGGTGCCCATCTACCAGTCAACCACCTGGAAATACGACACGTCCGAGCACATGGGGCGCCTGTTCGATCTGGAGGAGGCGGGCTATTTCTACACCCGTCTGCAGAACCCCACCAACGATGCCGTGGCGGCCAAGATCGCTGCGCTCGAGGGCGGTACGGCGGGCATGCTGACCTCGTCGGGCCAGGCGGCCAACTTCTTCGCCGTGTTCAACATCGCCGGCTGCGGCGACCATGTGGTCGCGAGCTCCGCCATCTACGGCGGCACGTTCAACCTGCTTCTGCACACGATGGGCCGCATGGGGCTCGAGTGCACGTTCGTCGATCCGCACTGCACCGACGAGGAGCTCGAGGCGGCGTTCCGCCCCAACACCAAGTGCGTCTTCGGCGAGACGATCGCCAACCCGGCGCTGTCGGTGCTCGACATCGAGCGCTTCGCCAAGGCCGCGCATGCACACGGCGTGCCGCTGATCGTGGACAACACGTTCCCGACGCCCGTCATGTGCCGCCCGATCGAGTGGGGCGCCGACATCGTGACGCACTCGACCACCAAGTACATCGACGGCCACGGCGCGACGGTGGGCGGCGCGATCGTGGATTCCGGCAAGTTCGACTGGATGGCGCATGCCGACAAGTTCCCCGGGCTGACCACGCCGGACGAGAGCTACCATGGCGTCGTCTACGCCGAGAAGTTCGGCCTTGAGGGCGCGTTCATCACCAAGTGCACGGCGCAGCTGATGCGCGACTTCGGCGCGATCCAGTCGCCGCAGCACGCGTTCTTCCTCAACTCCAGCCTGGAGAGCCTGCATCTGCGCATGCCGCAGCACTGCAAGAACGGCCTGGCGATGGCGCAGCATCTGGCAAGCCATCCCAAGGTTGCGTGGGTGCGCCACCCCTCGCTGCCGGGCGATTCGGAGTACGAGCTCGCGCAGAAGTACCTGCCGAACGGCAGCTGCGGCGTCGTGAGCTTCGCGCCCAAGGGCGGGCGTGCGGCGGCCGAGGTGTTCATGAAGAACCTGAAGATGGCCGCCATCGCCACGCATGTGGCCGACGCGCGCACCTGCGTGCTGCATCCCGCGAACGCCACGCATCGCCAGATGAACGACGAGGAGCTTGTGGCAGCGGGCATCACGCCCGATCTGGTGCGTCTGAGCTGCGGCATCGAGGGCACCGAGGATCTCATCGCCGACATCGACCAGGCGCTTGCCGCGATCTAGGAACAAGGGGCGGATGAAGCGAATCGTCTGCCCTCTTTTCCCGTTCCGGATCGAATCGAACGAACCGACGGCGCCGAAAGGGCGTTGAGCACAGAAACATACGCGATAGCAAAGGGAACCGGACGCGCGTCGATGATCGCCGTCCGGTTTCTCTATAATTGGATGAATCGAAGCGAAAGACGCCGTGGGGCCGTGAGGGTCGCATGTCGTCCTGAAGCTGCAGCGGACCGCAATGCGGGTAGGAGGAATGGTCATGAGAATCGCTGTTCGAACTCGGTTTTTCCGGACGGTCGCCATGGGAGTCGCCCTCGTTGCCGCTGTGTTGCTGGCGGCGGGGCTGGCGGGCTGCTCGGGCGGTGGCTCCGCCGATGATGCGGCGTCCGGCGGCGAGTCTGGCGGCAAGACGCTGACCGTGGCAATGGAGCTGGCGTACCCGCCGTTCGAGACGCGCGACGAGGCAGGCGACGCCTACGGCATCTCGCCTGCGTTCATGCAGAAGTTCGCCGATGCGTACGGCTACGACCTGGTCATCGAGAACACGGCGTTCGACGGACTCATCCCCGCGCTGCAGACCGACAAGGCCGACGCTGTCATGAGCTCGATCACCATCACCGACGAGCGCGAGGCCGAAGTCGACTTCACCGATCCGTACGCAGTGGCCCAGCTGGCTATCCTCGCTAATGTGCAGTCGGGCATCGGCAGCATCGACGATCTGAATCAGCCCGACAAGACCGTGGCGGTCAAGACCGGCTCCACCGGCGATGTCTATGCGACGAAGAACCTGACCAACGCGCAGATCGTGCGCCTCGCCGATGAGAGCGCGTGCGTGACCGAGGTGGTGCAGGGCCGCGCCGACGGTTTCCTGTACGACCAGCTGACCATCTACCGCAACAACCAGGCCAACCCCGACACGACCGAGGCGGTGTTCATCCCGTTCCAGGATCCCGAGTACTGGGGCATCGCGGTTGCCGACGGCAACGACGAACTGCGTGCGCAGCTCAACGAGTTCATCGAGCAGTGCAAGCAGGACGGCACATTCGAGGAGCTGACTCAGGAGTACCTGGCCGACGAGAAGGCCGCGTTCGACGAGCTGGGGTTCCGCTGGTTCTTCGACTTCGATGACGCGGATGCCAGCGCGGGCGACGATGGTGGTGCCAGTGACGACGCCGCTTCCGCTGAGGACGTCGCATAATGACCAACCCCTTCGTCGCATCCCCCAAGCGTCCGGCTCCTCCCGCCAAGGCGGTGCTGAACTACCTGATCGTGGTCGTTGTCGTGGTCGCGCTGTTCTGGGCGTCGCTCGGGATGGCGGGCATCGCGCTCGACTTCGATTTCGTATGGCAGTATCGCCAGCGCATTTGGGACGGGTTCGTGCTGACGGTGGGGCTGTCTGCCGCCAGTTTGGTGGCGAGCCTGGTCATCGGCATCCCCGTGGCGGTGGGGCAGGGCAGCCGCATCCTGGCGGTGCGCTATCTGTGCGACGTCTACGTCAAGATCATCCGCGGAACGCCGCTGCTGGCGCAGATCTACCTGTTCTATTACATCGTGGGGACGGCGTGGGGCGTGGAGAACCGCGTGGTCGCCGGCGTGCTGATTCTCTCAGTGTTCTCGGGCGCCTATATCGCCGAGATCATCCGCGGCAGCCTGTCGTCCATCGATGCCGGGCAGCTGGAGGCGGCGCGCGCATGCGGGTTCACGCGGGTGCAAACCGTGCGGCATATCATCGTGCCGCAGCTGGTGTCGCGCACGTTGCCGGCGCTCACGGGGCAGTTTGCGAGCATCGTGAAGGACTCGTCTCTGCTGTCGGTGATCGCGGTCATCGAGCTCACCCAGACCATGCGCGAGATCACGGCGACCAACTTCAACCTGTTCGGCGGGTATCTGTTCTTGGCGGCGGTGTACCTGTGCCTGACGCTGCCCATCATGTTCGTGAGCAAGCACTTCGAGAAGAGGCTGGACTATGAGCACTAGGGGATGCGGCGTGAGGGCGCGGATGCGCGGCGGTGAAAGGGGCGGATTATGCGCATTGAGATGAAAGGCCTCTCACGCTCGTTTGACGGCAAGACGGTGCTCGATGGCATCGACTTCGATGACGACGTCTCGACGCTGGCGATCATCGGGCCGTCGGGCGGCGGCAAGTCGACGCTGCTGCGCATCCTGGGCGGCCTTTTGCCGGCGACGGCGGGGGAGGTTCTGGTGGACGGCGCACCCGTGCCGACCGACGAGGCCGGACTCGCGCGTTATCGTGCGACGTTGGGGTTCGTGTTCCAAGATGGCGGGCTGTTCCATCATCTAAGCGCGCACGACAACATCGCGCTGCCGCTGCAAGTGGTGCACGGCGTTCCGGATGACGAGGCCGACGATCGCGCGGAGGCGCTGTTGGCGCGGTTCGGGCTGGCGGGTGAGGGCGACAAGCGTCCCGCGCAGCTTTCCGGCGGCCAGCGCCAGCGTGTGGCGATTGCGCGTGCGGTGGCGGCGCGTCCGCGGATGCTGCTGCTCGACGAGCCGACGAGCGCGCTCGATCCGGAATACACGACCGACGTGCTGGACCTGCTGCGCGACTTGAAGGACGAGGGCACGCATTTCGTCGTGGTGACGCATGAGATGGGCTTCGCGCGCCATGCCTGCGACAAGGTGGCGTTCCTGTGCGACGGCAAGCTGCTCGAGCACGGCGAGAGCGCGCGGGTGTTCGGCGATCCGCAAACGCCGGAATTGCAACGGTTCCTCAGCCGCCTGCTGGAATGGAGCGTGTGATGATAGGGCTTCTGTACGAGTCGGGGGAGTGGTCCGACTACAAGTTGGCGGCGGAACTTGCCGAGGCGGGGTGCGACGTGCGCATGATCGACATGGCACATCTTCGCGCCGATGCCGCAGCGGAAGCGGCAGGTTCGTGCGATGCGCTGGTGAGCCGCGTGTTCGCGAGCGCGGTGTTTCGCGGGCATGACGCGGCGCATGAGGCGATGCGGCTCGTCTGCGAGGCGGCGGAGGCGAGGGGCATCCCGATGATCAACCCCACCCGGGCGCATTTCTTCGAAATCGACAAACATCGCGCGACCGAGGAGTTGGCGCGTGCGGGCGTCGACGTGCCGCGCGTGCAAGCGTGCGGCCTGCCGAGCGGGCTTGATCCGGCAGCCTGGTCGTATCCCTGCATCATCAAGCCCAACTGCGGAGGGCGCACCACCTTTACGGCGGTGGCGCGCACGGCGGAGGAAGCGCTCTCGTTTTTAGAAACCGCGCCGCAGATCGTCTTCGTCGTCGAGGACTACATCGCGCCCGAGCGCGGGTTCATCACGCGCGTCGAGCTGGTTGACGGCGCGGTCGCGCTCATCGTCAAGCGCAGCGTCGTGAAAGGCGGACTGTCGGCCTACCACCTGGGATCGCGCTACGAGCTGTACTCCGAATGCGCGGAGGAGATCCGCGCGACGGCGGTTTTGGCGGGGCGTGCGCTGGATATCGGATTCGGCAGCTTCGACATCATCGAGAACGGCGGTCGCGCCTACGTGATCGATGCGAACTCCGTCTCCAATGTGTCGCCCGACAACACCGAAACATTCGGCGGCTTCGATCTGATGAGGGAATACGCGCAGGCAATCGCGAAGAGGGAGCGCCGCGGCTAGCGTGCGCGATGAAGGGACGCCCGCCGCGCCATGGCCGGGTGGCGGCGAAGAAAAGGACGAGAGATGCTGGAATTCAAGACGATAGAGGACGTTTACAACGCATTCGACCAGGTGGGGTGCTGCAGCTTTGCGACGCTCGACGGCAAAGGAGGCGTGGAAAGCCGCATCGCCCACTTCTTCGCATGGGACGAGGAGGGGCTGTATCTGCGCACGATGACCGTGAAGCCCTTTTGCCGTCAGCTCAAGGAAGGCGGCGTGGTGACCGCGTGCGGCGAGCGCACCGACGCGCCGTGCCAGTGGGATGATGACAACCTGCCGCACTTCCAGCCGGGCTACATGGTGCGCGTGACCGGGGATGTGCACGAGCTGTCCCAGGCCGAGGTCGACGCGAAGGCTGCGGAAAGCCCCCTGTTCAACGTGGCGGTCTACGACATCAAGAAGTATCCCGAGACGCGCGTGTTCGTGCTGCATCGCGGCCATGCCGAACTGTACGATTACGACTTCAACATGGTGCATCGCGATCACAAGCTCCTGCGTGCGCGCACGGCTTTCGGCGGTGCGGAGGTGGAGCAGGCGGGCTTGAGCATCGATCCCGATCTGTGCATCGCCTGCGGAAGCTGCGCGGAGGCGTGCACGCACAAGGCGATCGTGCCCGGTGATGCGTATTCCATTCGCGGCGAGCGCTGCGACGAGTGCGGCAACTGCTATCACGTGTGCCCGGCGGGTGCCGTCATCGGAAAGGGCATCGCGTAAGCCGGGCGTTGTTCGCGGTGGCGCCGACGGTGCGTTTCCGTCCATTCGCTCGTTGTTAATTGACCTGAAACCTGTGCTCCATCACTATAGAGCGGTAAAGCGTTCGGTGTCGCGCTGCCCTGGAGGGACGGCGCGGCGACGGACGGACGGCACCAGCATCGAAAGGGAGCGGGCATCATGGCGTACGCGATCCACTGCATGAACAACATCTCGGACAAGGGCATCGCGTTGCTGTCGTCAGAGTACAAGCTCACCGACGACCTCTCGCAGGCCGACGGCATCCTCGTGCGCAGCGCGTCGCTGCATGACGTCGAGCTCCCTGAGGGCTTGCGCGCGATCGCGCGCGCCGGCGCGGGTGTGAACAACATCCCGCTCGACAGGTGCGCCGAGGCGGGCATCGTCGTGTTCAACACGCCCGGCGCCAACGCCAATGCGGTCAAGGAGCTCGTGATCGCGGGCCTGATGATGGGCGCGCGCGACATCGCGGGCGGCATCCGATGGTGCCGCGAAAACGCCGATGACCCCAACATCGGCAAGGCGGCCGAGAAGGCCAAGAAGGCGTTCGCCGGCACCGAGATCATGGACAAGAAGCTGGGCGTGATCGGCTTGGGTGCCATCGGCGCGCTCGTCGCCAACGCCGCCGTCGACCTGGGTATGGACGTCTCCGGCTATGACCCGTTCGTGTCGGTCGACGCCGCCTGGCGCGTGTCGAGCGCGGTGCACCACGTCACGAATCTGGACGACATCTTCGCGACGTGCGACTACCTGACCATCCACGTGCCCGCGCTGCCGAACACGATCGGCATGATCGGCGCCCGGGCGATCGCCCAGATGAAGGGCGACGTCGTCGTGCTCAACTTCTCGCGCGACACGCTGGTGGACGAGGCGGCCATGGCAGCCGGCCTCGAGTCGGGCAAAGTGCGCCGCTACATCACCGACTTCGCGACGCCTGCCGTGATGAAGATGCAAGGCGCCGTCGTGCTGCCGCATCTGGGCGCCTCCACCGCCGAGGCGGAGGAGAACTGCGCGGCGATGGCCGTGCGCGAGCTGATGGACTACCTGGAGAACGGCAATATCACGCATTCGGTGAACTACCCCGCCTGCGACATGGGCCCGCGTCCGGCCGAGGGCGGCCGCATCGCGGTGCTGCACGCCAACGTACCCAACATGATCAGCCAGATCTCCGGCGCGCTGGCCGACGCGGGCGCCAACATCGCCAACCTCACCAACAAGGCGCGCGGCGAGCACGCCTATACCCTGATCGACACCGATGCGCCCGTCGCGGACGAGGCTCTCGGCGCCCTGCGCGCCATCGAAGGCGTCCGCCGCGTCCGCGTGATCGGGTAGTACACTGGCATCGGGGGTCGTCAGCCGCCGGCGTGCCGCCTCGCACCGGCACGATCCCCCTCGCCGCGTTCGGGTCACCTCGGGTTAGGAGCAGCCATGGCCATCGAGACCGCCGCCCACAAGCTGGCAGCCGACCTAATCGACCGCCGGGAATCGATCAACCGCGAGCTCGCGCGCAACGGCGTGCGCTTCGGCATCTACCACGACGGCGTGTACAACGACCGGTTGTTCCCCTACGATCCCATCCCGCGCGTCATCCCGTCGGACGAGTACGACGAGCTGGAGCGCGGCCTCAAGCAGCGCGTCAACGCGCTCAACGCCTACCTGCGCGACATCTACTCCGAGAAGCGCATCGTCGCCGACGGCGTGGTGCCTGAGGAGTTCGTCTACACCTCGGAGGGATACCTGCCCCAGGTCAATGGCGTGACGCCGCCCGGCGGCGTGTACGCCCACATCGCCGGCGAGGATCTGGTCCAGGGCCAGGACGGCCGCTGGTGGGTGCTCGAGGACAACCTGCGCATCCCGTCGGGCGCGAGCTATCCGCTGTTCGTGCGCGACATCGAGCGCCGCGTCGATCCGCACCTGTTCCGCGACGTGCGCATCCGCGACAACCGCGACTACCCGCGCCTTCTGCGCAAGACGATGGACTTCGTCTCGTGCGAGGGGATCGCCGTGGTCCTCACGCCCGGTCGCTACAACTCGGCGTTCTTCGAGCATGCCTACCTTGCCGAGAAGACCGGCGCCGAGCTGGCGTTTCCCAAGGATCTGTCGGTGGTCGGCAACAAGGTGTACCTGCGCGACTACGCCGGGCGCCGCCACCGCGTGGGCGTGGTGTACCGCCGGCTGTCGGACGAGTACCTGGATCCGTTCGCGTTCAACCCCGACTCGGTCATCGGCGTGCCGGGGATCCTGGCCGCCTACCGCGAGGGCAACGTCGCCATCGTCAACGCGCCCGGCAACGGCGTCGCCGACGACAAGGCGGTGTACTACTTCGTCCCCAAGATGATCGAGTACTACCTCGGCGAAAAGCCCATCCTCCACAACGCCCCCACGTACATGCCGCTGTTCGAGGAAGACCGCCGCGAAGTGCTCTCGCGCATCGGCGAGCTGGTGATCAAGGATGTGGCGGAGGCGGGCGGCTACGGCGTCGTGTTCGGCTCGGAGCTCGATGCCGCGCAGCGCGCCGAGTTGGCAGACCGCATCAAGGCCGAGCCGCGCCGCTTCATCGCGCAGGAGGTCATCGACTTCCGCGACATCGACGTGGTCGACCCCGAGACGGGCGAGCCGAGCCCGCGCAAATGCGACCTGCGCGCCTTCGTGCTCACCGGCCAGAACACACACGTGTGGTATTCGGGGCTCACGCGCTATTCGTCGGTGCCCGGCGAGATGATCGTCAACTCGTCGCAGGGCGGCGGCTTCAAGGACACGTGGATCCTCTCGTCTGAGGAGTCGCAGCGCAAAGACGCCGCCTCACGCGAGCGCGTGCGCACCGAGATCAGCCGCATCAACTACCGCAGCTTCGCCTATGTGACGGCTTCGAAGGCGGAGAACCTCTTCTGGCTCGGGCGCTACACCGAGCGCGTGTTCACCACGCTCAACGTGTTCTTCCCCTTCTACGACCGCGTGATGGACACCGACGTCGACGCGTTTCGTCCGTTCGCACGCGCGCTGGACCTTCCGGAGGACTTCCGGGACTTCGATGCGTTCGTCCACTCGTTCCTCTATGACAAGTGGAACCGCGATTCGGTGCGCAGCGCCATCAGCTCGGCGTTCTACAACGCCGTGGTGCTGCGCCCCGAGCTGGGCAGCAGACTTCTGCAACACATCGAGCTGGCGATGAGCGGTATCGTCGACGCCGCGCATCACTCCGCCGGGGCGAAGGACGTGTACGATCATCGCGACATCGCCGACGACATGCTGGCGTTTTGGGGCGGCATCGAGAACTCCTCGGTCGAACCCACGCTCAAAGCGCTTATCTACCTGGGGAAATACCTGGAACGGATCGACCTGTACACGCGATTCGGCTTTGCGGAGGAGGTACTGCCGGCAACCGTGCGCAAGCTTGCCGACCACCTGGAGGAGCTCGACGACCTGCCCGTGCCGCAATGCTTCGCCGACGGGCTCGCCTGGCTCGTCGCGCAGCTGCCCGGGCGCGGCTATGAAAAGACGGCCGCGCGCCTTGGCGGGATGATCGAGGGGTTGGAAGATCGCGTGGTGGCGTTCGATGCGGACGCGGCGGGCAATCTCACCTCGATGGATATGGACGCCGAGCGCCCGTAGGGGGCCTTGGATGCGGCGTTCGTCGGAGGTAGTGGTATGATGTCCCGCCGATGAAGGGGCACCGCCCGCAGCGGTGCAAACGGCAAGATGCGAGACGAAACGACCGGGGCGGTCCGGGGCGGGAAGAAGCGCCGGTCCGCTCTTCGAAAGGGCGGATAGGGGGGCGGTGTGAAAAAGCTCAAGTTCGACTACCAGATGAAACTGCAGTTCAGCTGCCCGGTCACCGAGCATCGTTTCCAGCTGCGCTGCATCCCCGCCACCGGCCCCCGCCAGCAGATCGTCGATGTCGAGATGAGCCTCGAGCCCGCCTGCGACCTTGAGCGCTTGACCGACTCGTTCGGCTCCGTCGTGCTGACCGGCTATATCCCCGAGCCGCATGATCTCTTCAGCTACCGGGTCTCGGGCATCGCCTTCGTGGACACCGACAACACCAAGCCCGAGACGTTCAACCCCCTCTACCGCTACGATTCGGCGCTCACGGTCCCCGGCCCGTGCATAGAGCGGCTGATCGAGGCGTGCCGCGCGCGCATCGCGGCGCTGCCCGAGGACGCCGATCCGCTGCGCAGGGCGTGCGAGGTGATGGATGAGGTGTTCCGGGCGTTTACGTATACGCCGGGCGCGACCACCATCAAGACCACGGCGGAGGAGGCTCTGTCGCAGCGGGCGGGCGTGTGCCAAGACTTTGCGCATGTGATGTTGGCGGCGTGCCGTCATGTGGGGATCGCCGCGCGCTACATCGCCGGCATGCTGGACGGGGAGGGTGCCACGCATGCGTGGGTCGAGGTGTTCCAGGACGGGCGCTGGATCGGGTTCGATCCGACGCACAACCGCCTTGCCGACGACCGCTACATCACTATCGCCCACGGGCGCGACTACCGCGATTGCATGCTCGACATCGGCGTGTTTTCGAGCGGTCCGGTCAAGCAGTCCCAGTGGGTCAACGTCTCGGTGCGCGAAGCCCGGGACTGACCTGCCTTCCCGGGGCTCCGCCGCACGCCCCTCTCCCGCCAAATCCTGTGTGCAAACTGCGAGGATGCCCCGTTTGCTCGTTGCATTCGGGGCATTCGCGCGCTACACTGCAAAAGTTCGCTTTCAAAAGCCCCGTGCAGCAGGGAAAAGCGGAAACGCGATGGCGAGGGAGTCCAGGCCCGAACCGGCGTGCTGGCGTAGGAAACCGGCGTCCGACAGACCTGCAACTTTTGAAAACCGACGCCCATTGCGGAGGTGACGCGGACCGGGAGCAGGCGTTGCGCCGGCTTCGAAGGCGCAGTGCGCCAACAAGGGACGTGCCGCAGTGGTGCCTGTGATCAGCAACGCTGTGAGCAGGCGAAAGAGTTTAGTGGAGGAAAAAGAGTGAAGACGTATTACGCGAAGCCCAACGAAGTGGAGCGTGAGTGGGTCCTCATCGACGCGACCGATCAGATCCTCGGCCGTGTCGCTGCCAAGGCCGCCCACATCCTGAAGGGCAAGCACAAGCCGCAGTACACCCCCCATGTCGACACCGGTGATTTCGTGATCATCGTGAACGCGGACAAGATCCGCGTGACCGGCAACAAGGGCACCGACAAGGTGTACTACCGCCACACCGGTCATCCCGGTGGCCTGAAGTCCGAGACCTTCAACGAGGCCATGGCCAAGCATCCCGAGCGCGTCATCGAGCACGCTGTCAAGGGCATGCTGCCCAAGAACACGCTGGGTCGTGCGATGGGCAAGAAGCTGAAGGTGTACGCCGGCCCTGAGCATCCGCATATGGCTCAGAAGCCCCGCGAGATCAAGATGGAGGGTTAAACCATGGCAGGTGAAGCTTTGTACTACGGCACCGGCCGTCGCAAGAACGCCGTCGCCCGCGTCCGCCTGGTGCCCGGCACCGGCAAGGTGACGATCAACGGCCGCGAGGGCGTTGAGTACTTCGGCCGCGAGGCTCTGTTGGACTACGCCAAGACCCCGTTCAAGGTGACGGATACGCAGGATCACTTCGACGTGATCGCCCGCATCAACGGCGGTGGCATTTCGGGCCAGGCCGGCGCTCTGCGCCACGGCATCGCCCGTGCCCTGCTTGAGGCTGGCGACTACCGCGCCGAGCTGAAGCGCGCTGGTTACCTGACGCGCGACTCCCGTATGGTCGAGCGCAAGAAGTACGGCCTGAAGAAGGCCCGCAAGCGCCCGCAGTTCAGCAAGCGCTAGTGTTTTGTTGCGGCGGTCTGTCGACCGCCGCAACTGCTCGATGCTGCGAAGGGCCCTGGCGTCGGATCTCGCGGCGATTCCGCAGGCTTGCGTACCGAAGTACGCGGCGCCTGCGCGATCCCCACGACCTCCGGCACCAGGGCCCTTCTCGCTGACGGTACGAACGATCTCGGAGTCGATATGCTCGACCTGGGATTCTCGACATCCCCTTCGGAGATTTTGCCGAAAGGGGATGTTCTTTTTTATGCGAGGTCATATAATGGATACATCTTAATGATGGACTATATCCAACATAGGATGAGTTCCAAATTGCGGAAGGAGCGATCATGGAAACCTATTACAACCCCGAGGATCTGGCCAAGTTCTCCCCCGACGGTGTGGGCGAGGGCGCGCCCGAGCTGTGGGATCTCTACATGGCGTACTACGGCAAGGTGTTCGCCGAGGGCGAGCTGACCGCGCGTGAGAAGGCGCTGATCGCGCTGGCCGTGGCCGCCGCCGTGCAGTGCCCGTACTGCATCGACTCCTACACCAACACCTGCATGGAGATGGGCGTGACCAAGGAGCAGATGACCGAGGCGTTCCATGTCGCCAACGCCATCCGCGGCGGCGCTGCGCTGGCGCACGGCGTCCAGATGGTCAGCCTGGTCGACAAGCTGGAGATGTAGCGGCTTATGCCCGACACCAGGGACGTCAACGGGGCGTTGGCTCAATACCCGCCGTTTTGGGAGAAGGTCGGCGAGTACCGCTATACCGAGGAGCAGCTGGACACGCTGCAGATCAACATCGGTCTTGCGTGCAATTTCGCATGCAAGCACTGCCATGTGCAGTCGAGTCCGGCGCGCACCGAGGAGATGTCGCGCGAGACGTTGGAGCAGTGCCTCAAGGTCTTCAAGGACTACGGGTTCTCCGTCATCGACGTCACCGGCGGCGCGCCCGAGATGAATCCGCATTACGAGTGGTTCATGCGCGAAGCCGCGGCGACCGGGGCCCGCGTCATCACGCGTTCCAATCTCGCCATCTGCGAGGAAGAGGGCTACGAGCACATCCCCGAACTGTGGGCCGAGCTCGGCATCGTCGTGTTCGCATCGCTGCCGCATTACATCAAGAAGACGTCCGAGAAGCAGCGCGGCGCGGGCACGTTCGACCCCACCATCCGCGTGATGCAGCGTTTGTGCGAGCTGGGTTACGGCAAGGGCGAGGGTGCCGGCCCGGACGGCAAGACGCTTGAGCTCGATCTGGTGTTCAATCCCAACGGCGCTGTGCTGCCTCCGGATCAGGAGTCGATGGAGCGCGAATACAAGCAGAAGCTTGCCGAGGAGTTCGGTATCAGCTTCGATAACCTGTTCTGCATCGCCAACGCACCGGGCGGCCGCTTCGGCGAGCGCCTGCTGGCGACCGGCAACATGGATCGCTACATGAACAAGCTCATCAGCGCGTTCAACCCCGACACCGTGCCGGCGATGATGTGCCGCACGCAGCTGTCGGTGCGCTGGGACGGCGCGCTGTACGATTGCGATTTCAACCAGGCGGTCGACATGCCGTGCAAAAACGGTCTGAACATCGCGAATATGGCCAATGATCCGTCTATTCCGGCCAAGCGCGACATCGTGTTCGCCAACCATTGCTACGCGTGCTGCGCCGGCGCGGGCAGCAGTTGAGGCGGCGCCACCGCGTAGGTCTTACGCGAAGGCGGTTCGAGCAAGAGGATGTATCGAACGAGGGGCGCTTCGAACCGAAACGCCCTCTATTCTTGCAATAAGCACTTGACAATCAATAGACTACGTCTTATAGTAAAGAAGGTCTGAGCACGACAAGCGCGCCGCCCGCATCTCCCGCAGGCGGCGCGCTTACGTTTTCGGGATCGTCTGCACGGATGGCGTTCTTCATTCGCTGATATGGGTTTATTCATGTTGCCTATTACGAAAAACCGATTGAGGAACAGCTCTCCTTCTGCCGCCCGTGGTAAAGTTTCACCATGCAAAATCCGATACAGAGGCTCGAGCTTCGGGTGGATGATCGAGGCTTCGACGAGGAGGGGCGGGTCTGTATGCCGCACGTGTCTGAAAACTACGGATCGATGGTCTTCAACGAGCATACGATGCAGGAGCGTCTGCCTTCTGCCACGTACAAAAGCTTGCTCAAGACCATCCGCGAGGGAAAGCCGCTCGATCTGGAGGTGGCCAACGTCGTCGCCCACGCGATGAAGGAGTGGGCCATCGAGAAGGGCGCCACCCACTACACCCATTGGTTCCAGCCGCTGACGGGCATCACGTCCGAGAAGCACGACAGCTTCCTCGATCCGGTGAGCGACGGACGAGCCATCATGAGCTTCTCGGGCAAGGAGCTCATCAAGGGCGAGCCCGATGCGTCGAGCTTCCCCTCCGGCGGCCTGCGCGCCACGTTCGAGGCGCGCGGCTACACCGCCTGGGATCCCACCAGCTACGCGTTCATCAAGGACGAGGTGCTGTGCATCCCCACGGCGTTTTGCAGCTACACCGGCGAGGCGCTGGACAAGAAGACGCCGCTTCTGCGCTCGATGGCCGCCATCGAGGAGCAGGCCAACCGCGTGCTGGCGCTGTTCGGCGAGGATCCGCAGCGCATCATCACCACGGTCGGTGCCGAGCAGGAGTACTTCCTGATCTCCGAGAAGGATTACGAACGCCGCCGCGACCTCATCATGTGCGGTCGCACGCTGTTCGGCGCGATGCCGAGCAAGGGTCAGGAGCTCGACGAGCACTACTTCGGCGCCATCCGCCCGACGGTCAACGAGTTCATGAAGGAGCTCGACAAGGAGCTGTGGGCGCTCGGCGTGCCGGCCAAGACCAAGCACAACGAGGTGGCTCCCGCCCAGCACGAGCTTGCCCCGATCTTCACCAACGCCAACCGCGCCATCGACGAGAACCTGCTCACGATGGAGAAGATGCGCCTTCTGGCCAGCCACCATGGACTCGTGTGCCTGCAGCACGAGAAGCCCTTCGAGGGCATCAACGGCTCCGGCAAGCACAACAACTGGTCGATCTGCGCCGGCAAGAAGAACCTGTTCGATCCCGGTGTGAACCCTCAGGACAACCTGCGTTTCCTGGTGTTTCTCACCTGCGTTATCGAATGCGTCGACGAGTATCAGGAGCTTTTGCGCATGAGCGTGGCCAGCGCGGGCAACGACCATCGCCTGGGCGCCAACGAGGCTCCGCCGGCCATCGTGTCCATCTTCCTGGGCGACGAGCTCAATGCGATCGTGGACGCGCTGGTGGGCGAGCATTCGTACAAGAGCGCCGAGCGCGTGTCGATGGATCTGGGCGTGGACGTGCTGCCGAGCTTCCTGATCGACAACACCGACCGCAACCGCACCAGCCCCTTCGCGTTCACGGGCAACCGCTTTGAGTTCCGCATGCCCGGCTCGGCGGTCAACCTGGCCGACGCCAACATGATCCTCAACACCGCCATGGCCAAGAGCCTGAAGGACTTCGCCGACGCGATGGGCGACAAGCAGGGTGAGGAGTTCGAGGAAGCCGCCATCGACTACATCAAGACGACGCTGCGCGATCATCAGCGCATCATCTTCGGCGGCGACGGTTATTCGCAGGAGTGGGAGGACGAGGCCGCTCGCCGCGGTCTGGCAAACCACAAGACGACCGCCGATGCCCTGCCGTGCTATGCGGCTCCCAAAAGCATCGCCTTGTTCGAGGAAATGCACGTGCTCTCCGAGACCGAGGTGCGCAGCCGCTACGAGGTCAAGCTAGAGAAGTACAACAAGCTGATCAACATCGAAGCCAACGTGATGGATCGCATGGTGCGTCGCGCCTATCTGCCCGCGATCAACAAATTCGCCGGCGAGATCGCCGGCCAGATCCAGGCGGAGAAGGGCGCGATCGTCGGCGCCGACGTGGAGGAGCAGGAGGAGCTGCTACGCGAGGTGCTGGCGGGCGTCCGAGAGATCAACGCGCAGCGAAAAAGCCTTGCGAAGGTGCATGAGGAGGCGCTGTCCTACGCCGACCAGCAGGAACGCGCCAATTGCTACGCGCACACGGTGCTGCCGGTGATGGAGGCCCTGCGCACCGCCGTCGACACGATGGAGCGCATCGTCGACCGCGAGTACTGGCCCGTGCCCACCTACGACGACATGCTGTTCTACTGCTAGGGTCAAGCGCGCGGGGCGCCGGCACGCCTTCTGCGCGTCGGGATTGTCCAGAGGGCATCAAAATGCGGCGTTCTGGACAATCTCATAAGAACGCGGGACTGCTCTGAGCACTTCTTCCCAAATAACCCCGTTTTGGCGGCAAATGTGAGAAGAGCTGCTCAAAGGATGTTTTGAAGCGCTCAAACGAAACGCCGCAGCGAGATCAACCTGCTGCGGCGTTTGTTCTGCGTATATGGGGCGTTGCGTTACTTGGCGAAGTCGGCCATGAAGGGGAACAACGTCTTGAGCGCGTCGTCGGAGCCGTTGGCGGCGGTCTTCTGTGCCGTCTTCTTCGCCGTGTCGGCCTTCAGCTTGCTGGCGACGCCGTCGTATTTGCGCGCTTCCATGATCTTGTCCACTGCAACGTTCATGATAGACCCCCTCCTGTGGAATGCGGCCGCTCTCGTCGGCCGCCTTGTTCGATCGAGCTCCCCCGTAAACTCTGCGAGCAGAATACTCGCTTGCAAGACGGCTTTCAATCGTGATTTTTCGGAAAATACTACCGTTCACCGAAAAGTCGGCGCATTCAGTCGAAAATCCCCACGTTTGTTATGGACGGCTTGAAGTTTCCAAACAGGAGAGGCTTCGTACCGCACTGACGCAAGAAGCCAGCTTTGATGCGCGTTTTTATCCTTTGGTTGACGTGCAGGATCGGCAAAAGGAGAGCTGCGGCGGCCCCCGACCCTCCGTTCTCCCTCCCACGAAACTTTTATCAGGCGCTTTGCAATGGCCGTTGCAGCGCTGGATGCGATAGGGGCTCGCACGTTCTCCTTTCGCGGGGGAGGAGCGTCGTCCATCGGCGAAAAATCGGCATCTAACCCCGTTCGCGTCGTCAGCAACGTTGTCCGATACGCAGATGCAGCTCCCCTGCCGGAAATCGGGACATTTTACCTCCCTGCAATTTCGCTTTAGCTGGTTGGAGTACAATGGCTCAAACGGACGAGCGGCCCGACGGGTCGTTGCGCCCTGCCAAACAATCGCAACAACGAAGGGAAGACGCGATGGCTGAGCTCACTGAAGTTGATTACATCTGGAAGAACGGGGAGATGGTCCCGTGGGCCGAGTGCACCACCCACGTGCTGTCCCACTCTCTGCATTACGGCTCTGCCGTGTTCGAGGGCGCTCGCTGCTACGAGGATCCCGAGAGCGGCAAGAGCTACGTGTTCCGTCTGCGCGACCACATGGAGCGCCTGCACCGCAGCTGCAAGATCGCGATGATCGACCTGCCTTATAGCGTCGATGAGCTGTGCCAGGCCACCGTCGACGTCATCCGCGCCAACAAGCTCAAGAAGTGTTACATCCGCCCGCTCGTCTACCGCGGCTACGGCCAGATGGGCGTCGATCCCACCGGCGCGCCGGTTGATGTAATCATCGCCGTGTGGCCGTGGGATTCCTACCTGGGTCCCGATGCGCTGGAGAACGGCGTTCCGGTGGGCGTGTCCTCGTGGCGTCAGCGCTCCATCAACGCCATCCCGCCTTCGATGAAGTCCGCCGCTTCCTACATGAACTCCATCCTCGCCAAGCTCGAGGCCAAGCAGCACGGCTACGTCGAGGCGATCATGCTCAACGAGCAGGGTCTGGTGTGCGAGGGCACGGGCGAGAACCTGTTCGTCGTTCGCGACGGCATCCTGTCCACGCCGCCGCTGTCCGACGGCCTGCTGGAGGGCATCACCCGCGACACGATCATGTGCCTGGCCGACGACCTGGATATCCCGGTGCTCGAGGAGAGCTTGACGCGTTCGGATCTCTACATCGCCGACGAGGTGTTCTTCACCGGCTCCGCTGCCGAGCTGACGCCTATCGGATCGATCGACGATCGTCCCGTCGGCAAGCCGGGCGAGATCACCCGCGCCATCCAGGATCGCTTCTTCGACGTCGTCTATGGCCGCGTCGAGGAGTACGCCGATTGGCTGACTGAGATCTAGTTTGTGCGTGGCGACGGCTTGTGCCGTCGCCACGGCCCGGCCGAACGAACGAAGGGGCAAGGACTCAAAAAACACTTCGCATTTAACAACACCGTCGTCGATCGCGTGTTAAGTCTGAGGCTAA
>CAUDUM010000008.1 GCA_958452575.1 uncultured Eggerthellaceae bacterium | reverse complement strand
TCAGGAAGGCGGGACTGTCCCTCGAAAAACTGTCCAAATAAGTGTTGCCAATCCACGTCGGCACCTCGTAGCTCGAGAACTCCAAGGTGTCCTCGCCGTTCAGCTCCTCGGTGTGCACGAGCTCGCCGACCACGCGAAGGAGGCCGATCCGCTCGTCCCAGCGGTCGAACCGGTAGAGCGTCGGCACCGATCCCGCCATGCTAGGCCCACCTCTCGGAGAAGCGCGTCTCCACGTAGGTGCAGCCCACGGTCGACACGATGCAGTCGCCCGGCTTCAGCGCGAAGAAGTCGCTCGCCAGCGCCACGCAGTCCCGCGCGTCGGCGTCGTCTATGAGCACGGTCTCGCCCTGGCAGTCGATCACCACGGCCTCGCCGCCGGCGAAGTCGTAGTCCACGCGGATGCCCTTGCCGGCGGACGGCGGCGACACCTGCAGGTAGCTCCCTGCGGCCGCCACTACGCGGAACTCCGGAAGCGTCGGCCAGTCGCCGCCCACCTCGAAGCGCGACGTGCGCTCAACGCGCTCCGCGCCCCAGCCGATGGGGTCGAACAGGGTGAAGGTCAGCGTGCACTCGCCGGCCTCGAAGAGGTTGGACCAGTCGGAGGCGCCCACGAGCATCGCGTCGCGGTACTCGACCTCGGGGTCGTCGGGCAGCACCAGGCTCCCGCCGCCGGGCCAGCTGAGCCACCGGCGCACCTTGCCGCGCATCTGCGCCATGCCGGTGAAGCCCGGGTTGTATCCCATGTCCATGAACAGCCGCACCCGCACGTCGACGGGCGGGATGTAGCCGGAGACGAGAAGGGCGCCCGCACGCCCCGGCACGGCCATTGCCTCGGCGACGATGGGGTTGGCCGCCCGCTCGATCACCTCTGCGCTGCAGATCTCGGAGAAGTCGTTCCCCGCGTAGACGATCGACCTCATGCGTTGCCCCTGGCACGCCCGTAGGCAGATGCCCGGCGCTGAGACTCGCGGCCGCCCTGTCGTCCTTGCCGAACGGCCGGGCACGCTTCACCGTGGCCTCGGCCTGGTGCCCGGACGCGTTCACGCGCTTGCCCTTGTCGCTCATAGGCTCCTCACCACCGTCAAGATCACGTCGGAGGCCCAGACGAGGCGCCCGGACCCGTCGATTTCCTTGAACGCCGGCGCCGTGGTGTCCAGGCCCACGATGCGCCAGCTGCCGTTCTCCGCCACCGGCTCCCAGCCGTAGGAGCGGACCCACCTCTCGCACGCCTGCGCGTCGGCCTCGGCCTCAGCCGCCACCTCGCGCACGACCATCACGGCAACCGTCACGGTCCCGCGCTCCTCGGCCTCCATGCGGCTCACGCGCTCGAATTTGCCCTCACGCAGGACGACGGGCTCGGGCTCCACGTCTGCCGACGGAAGACTTGCGAAGTCGCCCTCAAGCAGGGCCTTCGCCACCAAGAAGGAAAGCTGCAAGCCAGCTCACCTCACCTTCAGTTCCCAGTGGTGCACGCGGCCGAACAGGTCGCAGCACGCGTGCGACTCGGCTACCATCATCGAGTGCCCGCTCACGGCAACGCGCGATCCAGCCGGCACGTCGAAGGCCCCGATGGAGTTCACCGCGTCGACGAACACGGTGCCCTGGCCTGCGTCGGCAGATCTGTGGTCGTCGTCGGAGACCTTCTGCGTCCGCTCGAAGCGAACGTTGGCGATGATCTGCGGCTCCTCGAAGGTCCCGTCGGGAAGCGGCGTGCGCACGGTCATCACGTCGGGCAGCGCCGAGCGAGGTATGGGCCGGATGGATCTCATCAGCACACTCCCGTGAACGCCATGCCCGAGAGCCCGAGCTCGCGCAGCGCCGCAGCGCTCGCCAGCTCCTCGCCGGTCGTCTGCTGGCTCGCGTAGTTCTTCACGCTGAACTCGCCGATCGTGTAGCCGCCGACCTCGCCCGCGCCGTACTCGGCGAACGCCTCCAGCGCCGCGCACACGGCCCGCATGAAGGTCTCGGACTCGGTGTCCGCGCCCTTCACCGCGCACAGCCATTGAACGTGGCTGTCAGCCGTGGGCAGAGACGCCGCGAAGGCGGCCTCGGAAAGGCCGCCCCCGTAGGTGTCCTGGTAGAACTCGTATGTCACGGTCGAGGCCACGGCTACTCCGTCGCCGCCGACACGTACACGCCGTCGAGCTTGTTATCGAAGAGCTCCACGATGCCGTACTTGCGGTACTTCATCATGTAGCTGTCCAGGCTCTCCAGCTCGTCCGGGCTGAACACGCGCGAGGCCACGTGCTTGTCGAACTTGATGACCGCGCTCTTCTCCACGACCATGAAGTTGATGTCCTTGCCGGCGGCCGCCTTGGCGTAGCCGAACTCGGTGTCTCCGCTCTTGAGGTCGATCTTGGTGTAGAAGCGCACCTGCGGCACCTCGACCACGCGGGCGAAGCGCTCTAGGACGCGGTTGCTCATGGTGGGGTTCGCGTAGGAGAAGTCGTCCAGCACGCCCTTGAGGGTAGGAGTGATGAAGAGGTAGCGCGATCCCAGCGTCACCTGCTTCTCGTCCATGGCCGAGGCCACGTCGCGGAGCGCCTGCAGGATGTCGGTGGCCGTGGCCTCGGAGAGGTCCTCCGGCGTCACGGTCACGCCCGTGTGCGACGCGATCTGCGCGAAGGTGAAGGCGTCGGCCTCCGGAGCCACCTGCGTGCGCTGCAGCTCGGCGCCGGCCTCCACGAAGCAGTCGTTGACCCCTGCCTCCTCGACGTCCATGACGTCCGCGAACAGGCGGATGCCACGGTCGTAGTTGAAGGTCTTGGTCTCGAACTCGTAGGTGATCGCGCCGGTCTTGTAGCCCACGTTTCGGGTGTAGTTCCCGAGGCCGGTCACGGAGATCTTCGGGATCAGGATCTCCTTGGCGTTATGGCCGGCCCGCACCATGCGACGGCCGGAGTTGAGCACGCCAGAGACGGACGCCCTCTGGTACACCTCGTCGATGACTGCGGTGTAGTTGCGTGCGAATGCGATGTTGTTAGGCATCTCTTAGCCCTCCTTCTTGGTGTCGTCATCGTCGGTGAGGCCCGCGATCTCGCGCCAGTGCTTGAGCGTCTTGCCCTCGTCGCTGGCCGCGCCCGCGTTGAGGAGCCCGGTCGTGCCGGAGCCGCCGCCGCCCTTGGCGTGCTTGCCCGCGGCCTCGAAGAGCCAGGGCTCGGCTTCTTTCAGCTTGTCCACGTCGTTGCCGTGGTCGCCGAGAAGGGCGCGTGCCGCCTTCACGTTGCGGACGCCCGCGAGCTGCAGCGTGAAGTCGATGCGGTCGCTCTCGCCCTGGGCCTTGAGCTCCGCGATCTCGTCGCGAAGCTGCTCGGCCGTCTCGGCGTTCTTGGCCGCCTCGGCAACCTGAGCCTCAAGGGAGGCGATCTTCTCGTCGCGCTCGGCGATCTGCTTCTCGTAGTCGGGAGTCTCGCCGCCTACCTGCGACTGGCCCTGCTGCTGCGTTTCCTGCTGCTCTTGGCCCTGCTGTTGCGGCGTGTTCTCCGAACCCCGCGTGGCTTCCTGGCTGCCATTTGTCTCACCGTCCATGTCGTACCGCCTTTTGTAATCTGGGGCGGCCAACATGAAGGCAGCCCACCAACCTGCGATGAGGTTAGTGGGCTGTCACAAGCTGCTATTTGGAATCGGGGTTGCTAGAAGAGTAAGGATGAGAGATCAGCGACTTCCACTTCTGCTATGAATCGCGAATTGAAGTCATCAACGAAGTCCACGAGCTTCATGAGCAGGTCTTCGGGTGACGCAGCATTCTCGACCAGATTCTCGTAAAGAACCTCGATGCCTCCACGGGCGTAGTCGTTGTAAAGGTCAAATCCGGCTTTCGACAGCTCGTCATTTGCCTGGAATGCCCTGCGAAGCCGCTCGTTCAAGTCCGGCTCGCTCGCCTTGTCAAGAATCATAAGCAATTGATAAGTGAATAGAAGCCTGTCGTAGTGAGTTGACATAGCTCCTTCGAAGATATTCTTCGTTTGTTCATTACCATCTCTCGGAGCCTTTCGCTGGTATAGATACCCAACCATTGGCGCGATGGCGTATATGTCAACGACTGTTTTAAAGAGGAACTTCTTCCGTGCAATCTCGGGGAGGGAGTCGTCTTTTGCATCCTGGGCGTCTGGAGTCAATGCCTCTAGATAACGACCATGCTTACCGTAGAATCTCACCTGTGATCTAAAGAGTTCTGCCATGGCCCTAGTCCTTCTTTATTCGTGAGTCGTAGTCTCTGTTACGTTCGATTGTGTAACGTGCCCCAATCTTTGATACGAGATGCTGCTCGGCAAGATCGCCGTCTGTGTCCTTGATGATGATGACAACCTGTTCGGCGACGTCTGGGAGAAGCCCGCAGATTGTGCCAATTCGGGTCTTGTCAAAGTCAGAGAGGGGCGCGTCCATGACAAGGGGATACGTATCGCCTTGAAGGAGCTCTTCACCGCTGCGTATATTGCTCTTGGCAATGTCAAGGATGCCCAGGATGAAAGCCAGAATAATGGCTAGGGTTTGGCCGGATGAGGTCTTCCAAACTTCGTCGCCAGTGTCTATGTCATCAACCACTACGGTTACGCCATAGTTCTCATCAAGAACCAAGTGCAGCTCGCCATCGTACATGGCGGTAAAGAACTTGTTTACTGTGGCACCGAGCTCTTCGCGTGTACCTGCTTCGTGCGTGCTGTAGAAACCGTCGAGATAGTCGTAGATATATTCAACGTAGGCAAGGCACTGCTGGACGAACTTGTTCTTCTCATCCTGGAAAGTCGCTCGCTCGATTTCGCTTTCGAGCTGCTTGTTCTCGGATTTAGCTCTTGTGATGTCTCTCTTGGCAACGGCAATGCTGCCCTGGTACTTCTTGAGGTCTTGCTCTGCGCGTCGCAGGTTTGCACGAAGGATGTTGACATCAACATGGTTGATGCTGTTAAGGTGAGCGAGAGCGGTGGAGAGAGCCTGGTCGGCAGCGATTGCGGCGTTTTCCGCGTCGGTGTATTCGTTGTAAGCTTTGGCAATGTCCGCCCGGAGGTCAAATTGTCCCTCGGAACGCGTGCGACATTCTTTGTCGAACTCTGCGATGTAGGTGCCGAGATCTTTGGGCGGCACATAGGACAACAGCTCATAAAGGTGCTGCGCAATCGAATCGCCGTCTTCGAATTTTGTACCACAAATGCATTCGTGGCGCTCGAGGAGGAACTTGATCGTCTTGTCGTTGACGCTTGGCACGCCCTTGCTAATCTTGTCCGTATCCTTTAGCTCAGCACGTGCATCCCTAATCGGTCTAGTGGCAAAGAATCGGAAATGCCCCCTGCGGAAGACTTCGAAAAGCGCATCCCTTTTCGCGTCGAGAACGGCATGGGCGCGCTTCACATCCCGTTTTGCGACTTCAACCGCATGAGCGGCCTGTTCGCTCTCTTGGTTTTCAAGAAGGAGGTCATTCCATTTGTCTACGCTCTCCTGCGCTGCCTGCGCGTCTAGCTCGGCATCCTCGATCTCGCCTTCGAGTCGCTCAATCTTGGCTTCGTTGAGCCTGATCCTTTGGCGCTTGGACTCAAGCTCCTGATTACCGGATAGGTCGAGCTGCTGACGCAACCGCCGCTCAACGCTCGCTCGCGTACCGGGGGCCCGCAAGTGCTCAAGAGCAGATGCTATGGGGCGCAGCCCGAGTATGGTTTTAACCGCCTCGGCAAAGTCGCTGCTCTTCCCATGCTCAATCTCGGCACGCATATTCTTGACGTGCTCGCCATCGAAGAAGAAGTAGTGGGAGAGCTCTTGCGAGAGCAGTCTGTTTATGGTTGCTCGCAGCTCGGGCTGCGGCACCTGCCTTGTCTGTCCGCCCTCTTTGTAGAAGATGCCGAATTCCTGCTGCTCACCCTTGACGGTACGGCCGTTGCTGCTGCGCGTGTACCTTTGCCTGCGGCTAACGGTGTAGCTCATACCATTCTTTATGAGCTCGATTTCAACGGTAACGTAGTGAAACGAGCCGGCGCGGATCCGATCCTTTACGTAGGCATTGATTACCTGATTGGTGTCCTTTGGTGGCCGCCCGTAAAGGCACCATTCGAAAGCCTGGGCAAGCGAGGTCTTGCCAGCGCCGTTGTTGCCCATGATCAGAGTGACATTCCGGTCTTTGTCGGTTGAAAAGTCCACACTCTGTCTACCCTGGAAGGGCAGGAAGTCCTCGACGGTAATCGACTTTATATACATTTCACATCACTCTGTATCTGGGTCAGGATCTTGTGGATCATTTCGTTAGAGTTGTACCTGTTCGTCTTATCGTTCTCAGCTTCAAGCTTGACTATCCATTGGATCAAGCGCTGCGCTTTGGCGACATCGACGCCTTCGGGCACTTCGAGTTCGGCAAGGTTCGCTGCCATCGCTATTCACCCTCTCCGTATTGTTGCTGGTATGCTGCAAGGCCAGTAAGGCCGAAGAAGCCCTCTTCGATTTCATCAAGTATCTTTGCGACGCGTGCATGGTTTTGAGCGAGCTCTGCAAATTCCTTCGCGCGTACGAGCTCGTTGTACACGAGGCGTTTTTCACCTCTGGTATCTTCATCTGGCAAAACAGCAGCTTCGCTCGCGTCTCTTGGCAAAGTTATGAAATCATAGATTTCCGCCCGAGTCTTTCTCCCCAGCTTGTCTTTTCTGAGCAGTCGCCCTCGTCTCTGGACGTACTCACGCGGATTAGTGGTGCTAGCAAGGATAAACGCCGTCTTTATCATGGGGATGTTCACGCCCTCGTCGAGGCATTTGATAGCTATAAGCGCCTGTAGGTCGGCGTTAGCGAACATCTCCTTAATCTCTTCTCTCTCGGTGCTGTTCTCACGTGATGTGAATTGTCTCACCTTCATGTCCAGACCATCTCCGAGCAGATGGGTAACGGCGTCAATTTGCCTCATTTCGTAATCGTCTACTCCGGCAATATCATCCGTGTCGACTTCAACTTTTGTCGCACCACAGTATACAAGCATGAAGTTGTCATCCTTGTAGGCTTCGATTGCTTGCCTCAAAGCAGGTAGCTTCTGCCGTGCGGCAGCAACGAGTCTCGCTCGCTTTAGCGCAAGTTTCTTCCCCTGCTCGGAGAGTTTCTTCTTTCCATCGCGTCCGACGCGCATGGTTTTTGCGATCTCATTCGAGAGGGAGGCGTACTCTTCCAGCTCATCAGGGTCGAGATACACAATGATTGGATAGTAACGATAAGGAGTCAGGCATGGCGGCTCATCGCCGCGACCATTAATCGCCTCTTCCAGTGTGTACTCGATG
Source organism: uncultured Eggerthellaceae bacterium (assembly GCA_958452575.1). Classification (GTDB taxonomy): domain Bacteria; phylum Actinomycetota; class Coriobacteriia; order Coriobacteriales; family Eggerthellaceae; genus Aphodovivens. Next base: position 66,545 of record CAUDUM010000008.1, on the reverse strand, counting down.
CATCTGTCCCCAAAGTAGCTGAACAAACAATCGGTTCCTTCGGCGTCTCCATAGCGTTCGATAGTCGCGGAAAGCGCGAGGCGATATTGAAAATCCTCCCGCAGCAGCGAGCGCAGATACTCGGCCCCGACATTGTGCGCCTCGTCTACGACGAGTAGTTTTGGCTTACGAATCTTGTCAAGTTGCCTCTGAACTCTAGCAGTCGCGTAAGTGCCGTTAGTGCAGACAAAACAGAAGAACTTGCCGTCCGCAACACCGAACTTTTGATTCCTAATCGCCCTGTCTAGCCTCTTTTCCCAGTCTCTTTGTGGGGAGGTGCTGTATCCGATGATTGGCTTGATGTTGAACAGCTCGATGTCTTCAACCCATTGGTCTACGAGATGCTGGTATGGACAAACGATTACGACCGCTAGCTCGTTGCCAAGCCACTTGCTTAGCTCCACGATGGATGCGAGAGCGGTAACGGTTTTGCCGGTTCCGGTCGCCATGTCATAGATGCCGCGATACCCACGATTCTTCCATTCCTCGATTGCCTCATTCTGGTATTTTCGCAGGGTATAGGCAGCCGGTATTTCGGGGTATGGCGATGTGGGCCGCTCCTGCATGCCGTCTGCGGCATTCTGGGCATCATCCTGTATAAGATCGTCGCAATAGTTGGGCGTTCCGGTTCTGTAACGCCTGACAATCTCGTCCTTTACCTCGGGAAAGTCAAAAGTGCTGACGCCGTTTTCCCTATTCTCCCAAATCGCCTCGAACGCGCCTTCTTTTGTCCTCACTCTGTCCTCCGGGTCGTCCCAGGAACGGAAGACGTCAATGGCCTCATAGTTGTCCCGCATGGCGGTTGCAGATTCGTTCATCGATCCCGAGAACGCTATCTTGTCGCCTGCGCCGTCGGTGACAATGGCGACCTTCTCATGATAGATGCCGTAACCTGACTTGCTTTCGGCGAAGGCTATGCGTATGTCGAGAAGCCCGGATGCAATTAGGTCTGCGAGCATGTTCAGGCGGTTCTTGTCAGCCATGTTAAGCATGTCGATATCGGCTAGCCCGTCGAGCAAGCGCTTACGTATTTGCTCCCTCCGCTCATATCCGCTGCTAATGGCTTTTACATCCTCATCGGAGAGGTTGGGGGAAGCGATGAGGCGTATCCTTCCACCTCTTTGTGCGATCCTGCCGATTCCCTTCGCGACTTCCGCAAGTGAGCTCGATGAGAAGAAGCCTACGGCACGGTCGTATGTCACTGCTTCCGAAAGGATGGGCACAAGGAAGTCCTTGGCGATGTCGCTCATCTTGGTGCGGTACTCGCTCTGGATTTTAAGATCTCTTAGTCCCATGTCTCTTCCGTAGTCCTCAAGCGTCCCTAATGATATCCAATGCTTTGTGAAGTGCGTCGAAATCCTGCGGATTTGTTAACGCGCTGACGCTGAAACGCACTGTTCCCAACGGCAGTGTGCCGAGGAAGTCGTGCGCATAGGGGGCGCATTGTATTCCGGACCTCACTGCTACGCCATAACGGCCAAGTATCATCTCAACTTCGTCGGGGCTGTATCCGTCGAACAAGACGGAGACGACGCCAATTCGGTCGCAAAGCATGCCATCGCCGACGATACGAACATCCGCACTCCCAAGCAGTTCGAGCAGCTTGGCACAAGCATCCTGCTCACGTCGGCGGATCTCGTTCATGCCAAGTGCAATCAGCCAGTCAGTCGAAGCCTTGAGGCCGGCGATTGCGTAGGTGTTCTGGCTGCCAATCTCCTCCATCTGGACAATGTCACGCGGCAGGTCTTGTTCGATGGAATTGATTCCGTTGCCGCCAAAAAAGACGGGGTTTAACTTCGCCTCGCGATGGCAGAAGAACCCTCCGATGCCGAACGGAGCGTAGAGCGTTTTATGACCAGCGAAAACGGCAAAATCTATAGAATTGCTGCCAAGCTCAAGGTCTAGCAGCCCCGCAGTCTGGCTCATGTCGATGACGGTGGTTGCACCGTGCCTCTTTGCCAGCTCGCAAATATCCTTAACTGGCACAACCGCGCCGCAGACGTTGCTGGCGTGCGTCATCACGACGAGTCGTGGGGGACAATCATTGAAGGCAGCTTCCATTGCTTCCATATCAGGGAGCAGCGTGTCCCTGTTAAAGGGGAGGATGCAGATGCCAACGCCTGCAGTCTTGGATAGATGGTTTAGCGGCCTGGTAACCGCGTTATGTTCAAAGGGGGTCACGTAGACGCGATCGCCGTCTTTTAGCCCCAGTCCCAGCAGTATGCGGTTCAGGGCGTCGGTGGCAGACGCCGTAAAAACAACGTTGTTCGCAGGACAAGCATATAGGGTCTTGAGGTTGTCCTTCGCCTTGCGGGCAAGTTCGCCGGATGCTACGGCGAGCGCGTTCCCCCCGCGCCCTATGTTGCCACCTCTATTCCGATAGAAAGCATCAGCAAAGTCGTAGACGTCGGCTGGCTTAGGGAATGTTGTCGCGGCGTTGTCGAAATATGCAATCCCTTCGTTCATCAGCAAAGCCCTTTCAAGACATCGAAAACGACCTGCCGCTTCTCCTCGGGCCTTAATGCTCCGCCCATTTCGCTTAGGCATGCGAGTAGGCTGTTCCTAAGGAGGCGCGAGCGTGCGCCGCATTCAACAGCATCGAAGGTCTTCTGCCTTGAGTTGCCGTCCTCGTCGACAAAGACAAGGCTTATCGTGCGGTCTCCGGCCGAATCGTCACTACGGCTTGTGATGCCTTCTACCTCGGATTTCATGCCATGAACAATACGGAAGAAGTCGTCAAAGCGAGCGTCGTTCCAATCATCAATCCTAAGGGACGTGGCGGCTTTTGCCAGCCTGTTGACAGTCACTCGGTCGTTCCCGTTCGCAGCCCTTATCGCATTAAGAACCTGGTTGTTCACTCCCGAGAACACATGCGTGCTCGTAGCTGGGTTCTCGTCAATCCAATCCCGTAAGACTGCACCAAGACTCGCGGAGTCGTCGGCACAGGGGTCGAAGAGCACAACGAGCTCTCTGGCGATCCTATCGACGACATCGTTGAGGTAGCTGTCGCACTCCTCCTTTTCGACGCTGATGGCGCTGGTGAGATCTTTCGTCCCGGCCTCATGTCCAAATACCTTCGGTAGCTTCTCGAAAAGGAATACGTTGGAGTCGGCCTCAATGCCGCGTATTGCCTTGAAGAACGCCGCGCGCGTCTTCGATATCGGCTCTGTCCGTCCACTACGTGCGTGGTCGTATCGGCTATTTCGCGTTACCTGCGGCAACTCTACATACCAGAGGCGTATAGCCTCTGCCACGTCGTTTCTGCCGGCAGCTTCCGCGTCGCAACCGAACATGCCAGCAAGGTCGCTTAGGTAATCGGCCATCTGTGGCGTCCAGTTAAGCCTGGTCAACTGATAACGTTCAGGTTGCCTGGAAATGTCGTCGAGCACCATTTCGTTGAACGGGCGCTCCTCGCCATTGCGCGTGATTTTGATCTCGTCCCTGTACTGCCTCAACACGTAAGCGAGATACAAGGGTATGGGTCCCTCCCGCAGGCCGATGGCAAGGTTAGGCCCCTTGAGCTCATCGTATAGAACACTAAAGGAGTCTTCGTAGGCGTTCTCTACGAATGTACGTATGGTAGCGATAACCTTGTCTATACCTCGCTCATGCTTGCTGACAGGCATCTCGGTTGCGCTTTCAAGATCTAGCAATCCGGTTTTCTCGAAGGCGCTACGGGCCATAGATGTCTCTTGTCCGTTGCCGACGAAACCGAAGTTTCGCGCGAGCCTCTTTTCGCACAGCGCCTTGAGTATCTTCGTTCTGCTGCTAAAAGCGGTTCCCGTCAGCTCGTTCTTGTTCAGCGCCTCACTCGTAATGCGCGGGGTGTCGTGATAGGTCTCAAAGCAGAGAGCGGAGAGCTCTTCCGAAAGGCGGCGCTTGCGGGTTATGCGTTTCTTCTGCGAGGTGCCGATGTAGTACAGAGAACGACCCAGCTCAGGCTGGAAGAAGCCAGCGATGAAATCATCAACGATTTCCGAATAGTCCTCGATTACGATTTCGTATTCTTCCGCGAGGATGTCATCATCGCCCGCCTCATCCTTGAGCTGCCTTGCCGCCTCAAGCCTATAGGCCGCCTCCGCGATGTCCTTGTAGCGACGGGGATAGACGATGACAGTCATCGGCTTGGCGGAAAGGGCGTCTTTGGCCATCTCCTTGAAGTGTTCGAATTCGTCCGGTGTTTCAGCGCAAATGGCAACTACTTCGCCGTCGCCGGTCGCATCGTGGAGGATTCGTTCTCCATGCTTCCAGGTACTCACGGATGCTTGGTTCGCAAACCCACAGTCGAAATACCTAACGATGCCAAGTTCCTCGTTGTAACGCGACGGATAGAGCGCTCGGCCCCTCATCATCGTGTTTAGGAGGTCTGTCAGGGCGATTCCGCTGCGCAACCTCTCTGCCCTGTCGGCAATCTCACTGTCTATGCGCACGCCGGAAGTTTCTTTCAGCTTGAGGTACGCGTTACTCCGCCGCAGGTAGACTATGGAATCGTTTGCCACCAGGTTGTCGAGCGCCGTGTCGACCTCAAAGGGTTCGTAACCGCAGTCGGTATAAAGGTCGACTATTGTCTGTCTGGTCGGGGCAACACGGTCGTATTGTGCCACGATGTCTATGGCGGCAATGGTCTTGATGATGCGGCACTCAAGGCTATGCTCGTCCACGCGCCGCATGGACGCCCTTGCCAGCTCATATGTCTTGTGAAGGGGGCTTGAGTAGAACTCCTTGCGCAGTAGCGGCTCAAAGTACGAGTAAACGTAATCGGGCGCGATGAACCCTTCACTGTTATCGAGAGCAGCGCCGAAAGCGCTCTCTTCGTTAGAGCATATGAAGGTGAAGAGAGTTCTTTCGTTTTGAGCTACCTTCTCAGACATGCGGGCGAGAAGATATGTGGTCAGAGGGTGTAGCGGGAAGCATCCGTGCGTCACCATGTCGATGACGCCACTGTCGAATAGACCTTGACCTACATATCTTGATCCGATGCGGCGCAAAGCCCTATCGTTGTATCCGTTTCTCTCGGCCAGCCATGCGTTCCAGTTCTTAGGATTCTTGAGGATAGCGTTGCCTAGCAGTTCGTAGTACTGATTGGCGTCGTCGACCATCTCAATCTCGCGGAAGCGCCCCGACACCCCACGCCATCCGTCCACCTTCTCCTTGGGAAGGTTCGAATCTATGTAGTTGCTCAAGCTCTTGTGGCTGATGAGGAGCAAATGCAGCTGCTTGTCTGCTCCGCTGCGATTGCAGGCTTCTGCGAAGTCCTGCAGAAGCTTTGTGTCCTCAAAGGTCGCCCTGTCAAGCGAAGTCTCGAGGTATTTGCTGAACTCGTCGTAGACGACGTATATTCCCGATATCCCGTGTTCGGCGAGGCCGTTCAAGACATGTTCGTAAACGTCGATTACCTCCGCGCCGTCCAATGCATCAAACTTGCCGCCAGAGGTGAGCTCTGGGTATGATTCCACGAAGAGGTCATAGGCCGTCGTGTCCATGTTCCGGAGCCGCGAAATCATCGAGCTCGCACTGCTGCCAGTCAGGGACTCGAATCGCTCAAGAGTGTCGGGATAGCTGTCTCCCCAGCGATTGAGCACGGCAATTGCGCCATCATAGTTGGTAGACGGCATTAGCGTGTCGAGCTCGGCAATGTGCAGCGCGTTGCGGAGAGCATACAGTAGCGAATGCCTCAGGTCAGACGCGCTACCTGAGATCACAACGGGCAATAGGCGCTTACCTTCGCCAGCAAATCTCTCGAAGGTGTCGCCAAATTCAAGACCACGTTCTCTATACGCATCAACGATTCTGCGGAAGGCACTTGCGTCCTTTATCCACATCGAGGTGAGCGCCGCGAGAACGACATGGGATTTGCCTTTGCCATATGCACCGACGAGGAGCTTTGCGCGTTGGTTCGACGTGAGTAAGACGTCCCGCACGATTTCTTCGAGATAGCGGCATACGGAGTCCGTGGGTATGAGCGCCTCAATCTTTGACCTGGAGCCAAAGTCGAAGTCAATATTTACCGAGGTCTGGAAGTCCTCGTTTGGCAGCACCATCGCTTTCAGATTCATGCCGCCCCCTTATCCAATCATTCTGTAGTAGGCGGCAAGACAGTCTTCTTTCGTCATGCCGGGATCGTTAAGTCGCACCACGTCAAGACCGGCGGTGCGGTTAATGCGTAGCATCCCATCGCTCTCAAGTTCGTAGAGCTTTGTGAGCAGGGCGACGGAATCGAGGTTGTATATCCTTCCCGGCATGCGGGGTCCGTCGAGCAGGGTCTCAAGCCGAATCTCCTTATCGGGTACCTGGCCACCCGTTTCAAGCTCGCTGCGCATTGGGCAAATGGCATAAAGCACTAGCAAGCCGGGGAGCGTGCTGAGATTTGCAGGCCTCTTGCGATAGGTCTTTGCCGACTTGCTCTCCACATCGACAAGGCCAAGTTCTCCCAATGGGCAGTCTATGACGCTTTCAGGCGAAGTCCGTCTGTTGCTCGTGCGGTCGTGCGGAATGTACGTGTTCAGAATGCAGCTGAAGTCAGATTCAAGCGAAGTTAGAGCGACCTTCGGCTTGTCGTTATTGGTGAACACATAACGCTCTAGCGCGTGGGTAAAAGCATCTTTATCAAAGGAGCCCGTTACCTTGAACTCGTTGAAGAAGAAGTACCATGAAGCGGCGTCTTCTTGCGCCGATGCGAGGTTGCAATGGAGTGCCCAAAGCGTCCCGATCTCTTCGGTGTATGGGTCATTGTCGTATATGAGCTGCCCGATTTCCGTTAGGTCGTGCTCTCTGTTTCTGCGAACGCGGCTTATCAGCCCCATGGTCTCAAGCCAATAGCGGAGCGCGACAACCTGGTTTGATCCGAGCCCGAGTTCATCCATTGCCTCCTTGCCGCTGCTTGGCATCAGCAAAGTATGACTGACGTCTTGGATTCCTCTCAGCCCCTTGCCTAGCCAGCCCTTGCGAATGGCGAATGTCTGGTGTGCTTTGAACTTCATTTGCATGGGCTACTCGTCCTTTGTCTTGAGGTATTTGCGCATCAAGCAACCACCTTCGAGGTACTTGTCGGTAACGCACTGCTTACAGTGGACGCACTTCGCAGGGTCGATTCGGTACCCGTCGCCGGTTATGCTTATGGCCCCGAACCTACAAAGAGATTCGCACTTGAGACATTGTCTGCATGCGTTGTACTTGACCACCTGATATTTCGCCTGCCGCAGTAGAACGTCTGCGTCCCGATCGCGTAGGATTCGAACCTTGATGGCATGCTCGTAACCAGGCTGGGTGAACGGCATGACGGCAATTACGGGCTCGTTGGTACGGTGGTCTACGAACACGCGCTCATCGAGCAATTTGCGACCAAGCCCGGGCGCATAGTCGCCTATGGGCGTAAAGAGACCGACAAGCTCATCTGAGGACGGTCGCTCAAGCGAGAAGATCATCGCGTTGTCCTCAGTGGCACAGTGACTAGCTTCGACAAGCACCGAGCTTGCAGCCGCGACACCGTTCCCGCCCTGACGCGCCTTCCATTTACCGGTGTCGACGTATACTTCCGGATCTGGTTTGCCGATACGCCGGGCGAAATCGACGAGGAACGTGTGCCACCTCTCAGACTCTTCCGGCATGTATATTGCGGAAAGGAACTGCGCTCTCGGATTGTTGTTCGGGCAGCACCAGCACCCAACACGCTCGTAGCCGAGCCGGTACGCATCGTTGAAGTCAATTCCCTCGGACAGTATGTAAAGCCAGACGTCGATGTCGTTCCAATAGAAGATGGGTGCGGCGACTTTCTGACGTTGTATCTTCACTGACTCGGCGTTGTCCTCGATGCGGTTGTACTTACTGCGAGATACCGACTCGCCCTTGCGTATCCCGTAGAACGTCAAGATGGGCTGGTCACCAAACAGACCCTTGAAGGCCCTGGAAATAGGGCCAGTCTTGAACATTGAGCAGCACCAACGCATCATACGTGCCGGAGGCCCAATCTCCTCGGCTACATCGTAGAAGGACTGCTCGTAGTTCTTTGCGGTCTTGAAGATGGCGAGTGGGTGACTTGCCCTGAAACGCTCCGCGTATTCGATGGTGCTCGGGAACTCAAGTGTGGTGTCGCCGAATATGTGAACAAGATACGGGTTGCTTAGCGCCCGAACGGCAAGGTCTGCGGTAACCGTCGAGTCCTTGCCACCGGAAAACGACACGACTAGGTTCTCCTCTTCATATCCTTTCGCAGCACCAACGATGAACTCGCATGCTTCTCGTACAAGGTCATTCAAATGAGGCTTATTGGCCTCAATGAAAGCGCCAACGTAGCGAAGAAAGGCCGCATCGTCGTTGCCGTCGGCGTGCCGGTCAAGCTCGTTGCGAATCGTTAGAGGATCAAACGAAAGGATTTCCGCAATGGTGATATTGTGCGGCCTACCGTTTACGTAGTATTTGCTTCCGGTAGCCCAGACAGAGTCATTCACATAAGCGAAAGGTTTCGCATCAAGAATTTCGAATAACAGCCGTTCCTGTGGAAATACTGGTCGCAAATCGGCGCAAAGATATCTAGCTTCGTTTCCGCAGGTCGGACAGGTAATTTTAGTCCCTTCGGGATTTCTGATAATCGGAATATTGCACGTGTCACACCAATAGACAACGTGAGGGGCCTCTTCAAGGGTCTCCCTCCCGCATTCGGGACATCTGCTGCTGTCCGTAAACCGGTTACACCTCGCGCAATACACGTTCTTCTCCGCCCGCAACTCAAAACCTTGGATGTTGACTTCCAGCGTTTCGAATTCTAGCAGACGTGAGGAGAAATGGAATAAGCGCCCGTTAAGTTGCGCTCACGTGCACGTAAATGAGATATTCTACCCAGCTTGGTTCAAATTGCAAGGCCACGGGATCACGCAATCTAACAACGACAAGCAAGGCAGGTTGAAGCAGAGTGAGTAGCCGTCGTTCTGCCGTGGGGTCATGTTAGGACCGTTCCGTTAATGTTGCGTCTGCAGTCTCCCAGACGAACCTGCGAGCAATCCATTGATGTGACCGTGACCGTACCAGCAAGCGCAACGTCGTCGAATTTGTTCTGCCGCAGCCCGTGCGCACAGGCCACGCAAGCGCAGCTCGTCGAGGGTCGTCCGCGCCATGGGGCCGGCAGGCCGTGGGGCGCGGGTCGGGAAGGCCACGCGGGCAGCGGGCGGCATGCAAGTCTCCCGGGTCGGCCTCCAGCACAGGGTAAGGACCCACTCGGCGCTGGGATACCTCAGCCCCGAGGAGTTCGAGCGGGCCAACCGGCCCGAGGACGATCGCCGCCTGAAGGCGGCGTAGGGGTGTAAACGAAATCGGGGTAGATTCAGATTCAGATTCAGATTCATCCCGCTGATTCGACTGCCATGTGTCTGCTCCTTTCGGAGCGGCAAACGGCTGCATCTCAGCGTCGCGAGATTCGGCCGCGATGGCGCGAGGCCCTTTGCCATCGTCGCCGCTCGGTATCGCGTCGTCGCCCGCACGAGGGTCGCCGGACGGGCGAAAGCGGCGCATGCCGCCTGCCGTGCTGGCCACGTGCGCCGCCGGGTTCAATGCGCTTTGCCTGGGCTCGCGGGCGCCCGGGCGGTCACCCGCCCCCGCCCTGCCCCCGCAGGCCCGCGAGGTGGTCCGCCAGGCGGCGGAAGGAGGGGCCGGAGATGCAGTGCTCCAGGCGGCACGCCTCCTCGGATGCCGTCCTCCCGTCCACCCCGGCGTCGCAGAGCAGCCGCCTGAAGAACTCGTGCTTCTCGAGCGTGGCGCCGGCGAGGCGGCGCCCCTCGGGGGTGAGCCGCACGTCGCGGCCTGCCACCTCGACGAGCGACCGGGACGACAGGTTCGCCAGAGCCTTGGTGACGCTCGGCCTTGTGACGCCCAGGCGCTCCGCGATGTCGGCGTTGCGGCAGAACCCCCGCTCGGCGCGGATCACGAGGATCGCCTCGAGGTAGTCCTCCGAGGATTCGGTCGCACCGGCGTTTTCGCACCTCATCTCATCAACCCCGTTCTTTCCCGAAAAAGAATTTGCTAGAAAAACAGCAAACTCACGTGGTAGACCACGCATCCGAGCAGAAGCGAAGAGACTATGTAGAACGCCGCCGTTATGACGGTCCACTTCGTCGAGTGGACTTCGGCCCAGGTAGCAGAGACACTTGCCGCGCACGGCATATTGAACGTGAACGCGAAGATGAAGGCGAGCGCCTCGGGGGCTGAAATCACCTGAGACATGACCTCTCCGACGTTCGCCGCAGCCGCCCCGCCGCCGGTCATGATCCCCACGAGGACGGCGTTCGGCGTCGCCGCGCCCGTAAAAAGACCCGAGAGCACGCCGAGGGCGGATTCCTTGAGGACGAGCGCGCAGAGCCACGCCGTGAAAGTATGCCACCCCATGCCGAACAGCCTCGTCACCGGCTCGATAGCGGTGCCCAGCGCGTAGAGCGCAGACCCTTCGACGCCGCCGGTCGAAGTGTAGGTGAGCGCCCAGATGACGAACGCGAAGATGGCGACCACGCGAATGGCACGAACGAACATCTGGCGGCTCTTGAGCAAGGCGCCGCGCACGACGTTCCCCAGGTGCGGCCGATGATAGGGAGGAAGTTCCATAACCATGCCCGCGCGCTCACCCTGCGCCACCAGGCGCGGCCCGAACACCTTCCCCACGATGCCCATGATGACGAGCATCACGGCGAATATCCCCACGATCACGAGCGGCGCGCCGGCTACGCCGAAGAACGCGACGGCCAGCACCGGCACCACGCCCCACGTGGAGCCGCACGGGATGGCCCAAGCCATCATGACGGTGAGCATGCGCTGTCCCCACGAGTCGATGACGCGCGAGCCCGACACGCCGCCCATCGTGCACCCCAGGCACATAAGAAACGGCATGAGCGACTTCCCCTGCAGCCCGAAGCGCGCCATGGTGTGGTCGAATACGTAGCCGATGCGCGCCATGTAGCCCGCCTCCTCGTAGAGGCCGAACACAAGGTTGATGCCGAATACGTAGCCCACCATCATCGTGCCGAAGCACAAGCTGTTGAACACCACACCCGCAAGAAAGCTGCCCACAACGTCAGGTGCGCCCACTTGCGCGAGCGCCCCGGCAGCGACCTGCCCGAGCGAGGAGATGGCGCCGCCGAGCATCATGATGGGTATGGCGGGAACGAACGCGAGAAGGAACCCCGCGAGGATCATGGCGACGGTGATGGGCTTGGACCAGCGAGAGCCCGTGGCGAGCCGGTCGAAACGCGACAGCGCGTGCGCTTTCTCGGGAGCGGACACCGCCCCGTCGAGGAGCCATTCGATCCAGGCGAACCGCGCCTTCCCCGCACCCTGCGCCGTCGCCGGAACGGACGCCAGCTCCCGACGCAGGCGGCCGTCGTCAATGGATGGGCGCTCGCGCGCCGTCCGCTCGATGGCGCAAAGCAGATTCCCGTACCCTTCCGGACGTGACGCCACGAGCGGCACGACGGGAATCCCGAGCCGCTGCTCGATAAGCGCCGAATCGATGCGCTTGCCTTGACCCTCCGCAACATCCATGAGATTCAAAGCAAGGAGAGAGGGCTGCTCCGGGTGCGCGGCAGCGAACTCGGCGAGCATGTAGAGGCTGCGCTGGAGCTGGGAGGCATCGGCCATCACGACCACAACGTCCGCATCGCCGGACTCGAGGTAGTCACGCGTCACCTCCTCCTCGGGCGAGTTGGCGGAAAGGCCGTAGGCTCCGGGGAGGTCGACCACACGGCACTGCGTATCGCCAATCCTGAACGACCCCTCTTTCCTCTCGACAGTCTTGCCCGGCCAGTTGCCCACATGCTGCCTCGCGCCCGTAAGGCCGTTGAACAGGGTAGACTTCCCGGAATTTGGCTGGCCGAGAAGAGCGACCGCAACACCGGCGCCCTGCCCTCCCGACGTTCTTGCCCCCTTGGCCGCAGGGCAAGCGGCCGCGCACGTCTCGCAGCTCACAAGGCCACCTCCACATCAATCAGTTCGCAATCCCCTCTGTCGATCGCAACGGCGCTGTCGCGGACGTATACCAGCACGGGGCGCTTTCGGACGTTCTGGAGGACTTCTATACGGCACCCTTCGGTGAGTCCGACTGCGGTGACCCGCGAGACGAACCGCGCATCACCCGACACGGCCAAAACGCGCGCAGCCGACCCCTCTTTCATATCGTGCAGTTTCATTGATCAACTCCTTTCCAGGGCGGGCGTCGTGCCCGCAACCTGGAGAAAGCTTAAGGTTGAAGAGGAAACCTCCTCAACTCCATGCTATGCAGTCAGCTCCATATCTCAGTGATGTTAGCTATAATTAACTGTCAGAAATGCAATCGCCGCTGCCACAAAGCATCGGCACGTGTCGAAAGGGGACGGTGCCGTGGGCCGCGCATGCTCCGATAGAAAGACCGACGGACAACTCCTGAAAGCGAGGGTCGCCCCGGGAGTCGAGCTGGTTGAGGATCCCAAGGGCCTCTTCGAACTGCAGATCTCGAAACCGGTCGGAAGCGGCTCCATGCGCGGTCGCGCCCTGTCGCGCGGTTTGTTCATCGCCCTCGTTGACTTTACCTGCACGAGGTGTCCAAACATCCCTTCCGACACGCCCCTCCAGCTGCCCTCGTTCTCCAGCGGGATGTGGCTGACGGTGAACCTGTGCTGGGAGGGTCGGTGCGAAGTCGACATCCCCGACGGCGGACTGGGAGTAGTTGCCGCCGGGGATCTGTGCGCAAGCTACTCCCGGAAGCGGCCGGCCGAGTTCAGATACCCATCGGGGCGCTACCGCGGCGTCGAGCTGTTCGTGAACGATCGAGTTGCCGAGGACCCGGCGTTCTCCCTGCTCGGCACAGGGGACAACGCCATCCGGCGCATCGCCCGCAAAGCGGGGCCGGCGGCCGTCCTCACAGGAGACGCGGAGCTCAACGGACGCATGGAGCGCCTGGCAGCGCTTCTCGACGCGAACGACGACGCGATGGCGGAATACGAGGTTCTCGGACTGCTGCTCGGCCTCCAACGGCGCGACCTTTCAACGACGAAACCCCGCTTCCTGCTCACGCGTGCGCAGATGGGGATGGCTGCCGCAGCCCGCGACGAGATGGAGCGCGCCCTCAGCGCGCGTCACGACGCCCGGACGATGGCCGCCGCCTTCGGCGTGAGCGCAACGTCACTCAACGAGTACTTCACCCGCGCATATGGCAGCACGATCGCGACCTACCTCCGACGACGCCGAATGGAAGAGGCGGCAACGCAGCTCGCACAAGGCGCGAAGGTGACGGAAACAGCAACGTATGTGGGCTACGCAAACCCGAGCAAGTTCGCCGCTGCGTTCAAGAAAGCCTATGGGGTGCCGCCGAGGGAGTGGAAGCACGCCAGCGGGATGGGGCTTCGCAGCGTGTAACCGTGTCAACCTTGGAATTGACAACCCTTCTCCGCCCAGCATAAACACCCACAGGTGGGGATGAAGGCCCGACAAGAGCATGCGCACGAAGTTCACCGCGAAATACAGCGCAGTGAAAATGCCCGCCGTTATCAGGTCGCGGCCCTTGAGGATACACGAGTTCGGTCTAGAAGAATCATTGCCACTCATCTTTCACTCTTTTGTTAGGCAATGTTAACTCAATCGCGGAGCATCCGACAGGCGCCGATGAACTCCTAGCCCAAATAGCCAGAATTGTTCCATTTGGGCAGAAGATTGGTCTTTGACTTGGAGTCGTGAAGGGCGCAGCCGCATTGCCGGCTTTTTCTGAGAACGCAGAACGCGCATCGTCTTCGATTGCAGGGTTGCTTGATGTTTGCGCTCGATCGCGTATCCCCAAGCGATGCCAACTTCGAGTAGCGAGGATTTGGCCTTCCCGCAATTCTTGCATTATCAGAAGCAATACATGTTAGAATTAGCTAACTTTTAGAGACTAAGGAGGGTTTCATGGATCCAGCAACCCCGTTCCTTGCGATTGGTCTCGTCGGCTCGCTCGTTATGTTCGCCGGCGACATGCTGCTGTACTTCACGCCCGGGGTCTACGACATGGACGGAACCCTTCGCCCCTATGCAAGGATCATGCGCGACCTGCCCGAGGGGCGCGTGCGGGCGGGAGGCGTCCTCGGGCCCGTCGCCGCGTTCCTCTACGTCGTCGGCTTCGCGGGGCTGCCGCTGCTCGCGGAAGGCGACCTCGCCTGGCTGGTCTGGCTGACGGCGGGGTTGCTCTCCTTCGCCCTCATCTGCGGCGGCGCCTACCACACCCAGTACCCCTACCTCGCCATCGCGGCGCGCATGGAAGACGACTCCCTTGTCGAGCAGGTCGCCGGCAACATCATGGCGCTCCAACGGCTCGCGACCGTCCCGATGTACGCGGCATTCGTTCTCTTCGGCATTGCCGTCGTCGCAGGGCAGACGGCGCTCCCGCCGTGGTCGGTCGTCCTCACGCCCCTCGTGACGTCGTTTCTCGGTTTCCTATGGCTGCGCGTGCCCCAGCCCGCCCGATGCGTGCTCTTCGGGGGTTGGAGCAACCTCGTGTTCACGATCATGTTCGCCATGATGCTGGCGTTCGCAACGGCGTAGCCGAAGGAGGTGGCGGACATGGAGCGCTTCTCGGTCGAACGCGATGGGTTCTGCGGCTTCCTCCACGAGCCGACAGGCGGCGCCGAGCGTTTCGCCGGCAAGGCGATTGTCGTGCTGGGAGGGAGCGAGGGCAACGAGAACATCCCGCGCAACCTGGGGGCGCGCTTCGCCGAGGAGGGCCTCGCCGCGCTGGGGATCTGCTACTGGAACGCGCCCGGACTGCCGCGCGAGCTCGTGGAGGTGCCCGTCGAAAGCGTCGAGCGCGCGGTGGGGCGACTCCGGTCGCGCGGCTTCGGGAAGGTCGGCGTCTACGGCATCTCCAAGGGCGGCGAGCTCGCGCTGCTCGCCGCGTCGCTCATCCCCGCCGTCTCGTGCGCGGTCGCCCTCTCACCGCTCGATTACGTCATGCCCGGCATCACGGGCAACGGCGGGCTCGCCTCGAAGGGAGTGTCCGGGCGCTCGAGCTGGACCTGGCGCGGCAACCCGCTCCCCTGCGCGCCCGGCGGGACGCGGATGCCGTACGCGGGCATCGTCCGCCGCCTGCTCGCCGAGCGCCAGTTGGACATGCGCTTCTTCTACGAGCGCATGCTCGAGGGCGCGACGGAGGGCTCCGCCATCAAGGTGGAGCGCATCGGCGGCCCCGTGATGCTGGTGTGCCCCGAGCGCGACGCCATGTGGCCCAGCGACGATGCCGCCCGCCGCATCGAGGAGCGCCTGCGCGCGCACGGCCACCCGTGGGAGGTGGAGCGCCTAGCCTACAAGCATGCGAGCCACATCATGGTGCCTCTGGAAACTGGCGCGCTCAAGCTCTTCCGCGAGGAGCGCGAGCATCCACGAGAGTGCGCCGCAAGCCGCTTGGACGCGTTCAAGAGAACGCTCGCATTCCTCGAGAGGTGGTAGAGCGGATGGCGCGAATCACTTCGTCGAGAACCACAACTTCGGCGTCTTTCAAGATAGCGCACGCAAGCATGAGGTACCGCACCTCGCCATCCGAAAGATAAGAGTCTTGCGCGCCATAGACGGCATCCATCCCCCAGGGAAGCTTCGCTACGATGCCGTCGCGTGCGCTGCGCTCACGTTCTCGAAGATGCTCTGCTTAATCAACTTGAAACAAGAAGGCCACACGTTCCATGAGGTCGTGGGGGCCATGCTACGCACGGCTTTTTAGAGCATGCGTGGCCGCTTGGAGTTGCGACTCTGCGCGTATCCATCAAAATGGATTGTTGTTGCATATGGCTAACTTCATAGAAGGCGCGGTAGCCGAAGAGCCGGAAGAGAAAGGATTCGCACATGAAAATCGCTGGGAACACATCCGCTTCCACGTCGAAAACGGGAGGGAGATTCACGGGAAAAGACCTCATCAACGTAGGGATCTTCACAGCGATATACTTCGTCGTCGTGTTCGCCGTGGCATGCCTGGGATTCGTCCCCATCCTCATGGCGGCAATTTGCGGAATCATTCCGCTCATCGCAGGAATACCGTACATGCTTTTTCTCACGCGCGCACGCAAGTTCGGAATGATAACGATACTCGGCCTGCTCACCGGCATCATCATGTTCGTCACCGGCATGGGCTACTTCTCTATCGCAACAGGTCTCATCTTCGGGCTCATCGCCGACCTCATCTGGAAATCGGGAAACTACGCGTCAGCATCGCGTGCAGTCCTGTCGCACGGCGTATTCAGTTGCTGGATCATCGGCAACTTCCTGCCGTTTCTCATCACGGCAGATACGTACCTCCCCACCGTGCGCGCCCAATACGGTGACGCCTACGTGAATGAGCTCATGACCTACCTGCAACCGGAGATGTATCCGGTTCTGCTCGTAGCGTGCTTCGTCACGGGAATCATCGGCGGCTTCATCGGACGCGCCATCTTGAAGAAGCACTTTGTGCGCGCGGGCATCGCGTAGAGATGCCGCGAAGGTCCTTAGGCAATGGAACTGCTTCAGTCAAAGACAGGCGAACGGTCGGTGCGACTCGACCCGCGCACGAAGATGGTGATGCTGTTCGCGGTCTCGACGGTGCTTTTGCTCGGAGGGAACGAAGGCGCGATGTTCGTCGTGCGCACGACGATGCTGCTGTTTCCGTTCGGAATGCTCGCGATATCGGGGCGCATGCGGGCGGCGGGACTCATGCTCGCAGCGTATCTTGGAACCTACGCGCTCGCCGCGTTCGTCGCGCCCTCGCTTGATGGCATCGCGAACGCTGCCATCGTGGCGACGGCGACGGTGGTCTCCCGCTTCGTGCCCACGCTCGCACTCGCATATTTCGTGTTCGCCACGACAACGGTATCCGAGTTTATGGCGGCCATGGCACGCATGCGCATGCCCGACTGGATCACCATCCCGCTGTCGGTGCTGTTCAGGTTCTTCCCCACGCTCGGCCAGGAGGCGCGTGCAATCAACGCTGCCATGCGGATGCGAAACATCACCCCGATCTCCCGCGGGGCTTCCTATGTGGAAAACTGCCTCGTCCCACTCATGAGCTGCGCCGTCTCCATCGGCGAGGATCTGTCCGCGGCCGCCTTGGCACGAGGACTCGGCGCGCCTTGGCCAAGAACGAACACCGGCAGCGTCGGGTTCACGCCGGTTGATGCGGCGGTTATTGTCATCTCGCTTGCTGCAACGGCGCTCCTCGCTTTAGGCCTCGCCTTCCCAGAGGTGGTCGCATGATAAAAGAAGCAAAGACCGAATCGCCCGTCCTTTTCATGAACGATGCATCGTTTTCCTATGCGGGCGGACGCTCCGGAGCGGGCGTCAAGGGAATATCCCTGTCGCTAAGGAAAGGCGAGGTCGCCCTGCTGTGCGGGCCGTCCGGCTGCGGCAAGACCACCGTCACGCGCCTCGCAAATGGCCTCGCACCGCATTTCTACGAAGGGACGAAAACCGGCACCGTTCGCGTATGCGGTCTCGACGTCGCGCATGCGGAACTCTGGGAGACCGCACGATTCGTCGGCAGCGTCTTCCAAAATCCTAAGTCTCAGTTCTACAACGTCGATGTTCGGGGAGAAATCGCCTTCGGATGCGAGAACCTGGGGTTCAAACCCGCCGATATCGAACGGCGGGTGGACGCTTCGGCAAAGGAGTTCAATCTAACACCCCTGATCGACGAAAGCCTCTTTTCTCTCTCGGGCGGTCAGAAGCAGCGCGTGGCGTGCGCAAGCGCCGCGGCTACGTCTCCCGCGCTCATCGTGCTGGATGAACCATCGTCCAACCTCGACTTCGAGGCAATCGCACAGCTTCGTTTGGCTATTGCGCGCTGGAAGGCCACGGGGATCGCCGTACTCGTAGCAGAGCATCGGATTCACTACCTTGAAGGGATCGCAGATCACGTGCTCTACCTCGACAACGGCCACCTCGCACACCGATGGACGGCCAACGAGTTCGCGCGTCTCGACGATGCCGAGCGCATACGCCTAGGGCTGCGCGCACGAAGCATCGACGACATCTTCCGAAACAGCGGTTGCCGTGGCGCCCAAGCGATGACCAATGCGCAAAAGGCAACGCACGGAGAAAACGCAGTGCGCTTCGAGAACCTGACAGCACGCTGCCGGAAAAACGGAACCCTCGAGAAAATCCTCGAGATCGCCGGCCTCGAGCTTCCCGCCGGAAGCATCACGGCGCTTGTCGGCGCATGCGGCGCTGGAAAGTCCACCTTCGCCGAAGCCGTATGCGGCCTCAACCGATGTGACGGAACCGTGACCTTGGAAGGAGCTCGCCTGGGAAAGCGTGCGCGTAGGCGCAAATGCTTCATGGTCATGCAGGATGCGAGCCACCAGCTCTTCTCGGAAAGCGTGCTCGACGAGGTGGTGCTCGGCATGGAGGGGCCCGACAGGCAACGACGCGGGCTCGACATCTTGCGCGACCTCGACCTCGTTTCGTTTGCTGGAGATCACCCACTGTCGCTTTCGGGCGGGCAACGCCAGCGCGTCGCCATCGCCCAAGCACTTGCCACCAACCGGGCGCTCGTCGTCTACGACGAGCCGACGAGCGGTCTCGACCTCTTCCACATGCGACAGGTCGCCGAAGGCATCCGCCGCGTGTGCGAACGAGGCATCACGCAAATCGTCATCACGCACGATCCGGAGTTCGTACTTTCGAGCTGCACGCACGTCGCCGTAATGGATAGAGGAAGCATCACGGAGGCTTATCTGCTCGAAGAAGACGGCATCGACCGATTGGCATCCTTCTTCTGCTCGAAATACCATGCAGAAGAAGATAGCTCGCCGATTCAGCAGACCCCCCGACGTCCCTCCTCGCGACGAAACGAGTAAGCCCATGACAGTGTTCGACATGCTCGCAAAGAGAAACGCCGACAAGCTGCGCGCCGTCAGAGCGGACGGAGCGTCCATCCGATACCACCTTCGCATGGATGGCGACGCGGCAGGCGTCATCGATGCCTTCGAGCTCTTCGACGGCGTGTCTCTGGCGTTCAACAGCATCCCCCAGGGCACCGCGTCATGGGACGATATCGAGCCGCTCGAGCTCCAAATCGACTGGTGCTTGCGCGGTCGGTTCCAGCTTGACGACAGCATCCGCCTCGGAGACGGCGAGCTTGCCGTGCATGACGAGCGGGTGAGGAAGCGTTTCATGAGGTTTCCCGCGCCGCTGTACACGGGATTCACCATTAGGATTAGTCGGTCAGAGGGAGCGAAGTCCCTCTCCAGTCTCCTCTCCCTCGACTTCGATGCCCTCGCACATCGGCTCGCAGGGCCGAGCGGCTGCAAGGTCTATGCGCCCGACCCCTCGATGAAAGCCCTCCTCGAATCGTTTTGGGATATTGACGAACGGGAACCCCAGATGCGGCTGCGCCTCAAAGCGCTCGAACTTATCGCTCTTGTCAACGCGACCCCTCGTCTTGCCCCGCGAGCAGAAGACTACCAGCGGAGAAGCACGATCGATGCTCTCGAAAGGGGCATGAGGCTTCTCGGATCGAATCTCGAGCAGAACATCGCAGTGGCAGATGTGGCGGAGGCGTCATGCATGGGCATATCCGCCTTCAAGGAAAAGTTCACGAAAACGTTCGGAGTCGCGCCGATGGCATACCGCCGCCAATGCCGCATGGAACGCGCCGCCCAGCTTCTTGTCGCAACCGACAAAAACATATCGGACATTGCACTTTCCGTGGGATATCGTAACCCAAGCAAATTCTCCGCCGCCTTCGCGGCAACCTTCGGACAATCGCCTTCAGAGTACCGAGCCACAAACAACTCAGGTAGCATACATTTAGTAAATGCCTTTCAGTCACGCGAGTAAGACGCGGAGCACAAGCACTATCAAACTTGCGTGTTCAATCCCAGGCATCAGAGGCTTGGTGGCCCGTAGCGCCCAATCCAAGTCGCACCATCCCAAAAGCATTGCGAGTTTGCACAGGAGTAATGAAAGAGTCGACGTGAGCAGCTGAAGCACTCCTTTTGAGTTTCGAGAAGAATGACGCTTAGATGGTCAGCGCCGGCAAGCATACCGTCGCTAGCGGCACGTCTTTCGGAAAAGCCCTGCTCAGATAGAAAGCGCCATCGTGTCGGGAATAATGAAGCCTGGCAGGTCGCACGGCAAATCCGTTTGCCGTTGAAACTCAAACCGAAAACTCGCTCGACGATGATGCGTGAAGCAACTGAGTTTGAAATGAGTTTTTGCTTGGAGAATCAAAATCGATACGCCTAACAATGAGAAATGACCACGAATTAATTAAGGGCGAAATCGTAAAAGCGGAGCACTTTTTTATTATCGAGTGGGAATAGGCGAGTTTACGCACTTGCTTTTTTGAATAATCGAATTAAGTGCGTTAATCCTCGAACAACGTTGTAGATGCTGCGATATCTCGCAATGCCAAAGTTGTCGGAGCCAGGGCAATCCCATGGCTCCATTCTTTTTTATGCACCGTCCATTGCTTTCTCGCGCTCCATATTTTTCTAGTTAAGGGATAATTAGATATCAATATATCTTGAATACCCCCTAACTTTGATACTATTGAAGCGTAAAGCCTGACGAACATTCTCGCTGACCTTGAAAAGCAAGGGGTTCGTATCAAGCGCGAGACGCTGGGGCGGTACCTCAAGATTCTCGAAGATGCAAAGATTGTACGATGCTGCGAACGCTTCGACATGAAGTCGCGTAAGTCGCTCCGGGGTGAGCAGAAGTACTATCTCGCAGACCTGAGCTTTTACTTTGCGCTAAACACGGACAATCGCATCAACTATGGGCCCGTGCTTGAGAACATCGTCTACAACTACGCAAGAAGCCTGGGCTACGAAGTGAGCGTGGGCCGTATCGGCAAGCTCGAATGCGATTTCGTCATGCGCTCTCCGGAGATGGAGTACGCCTACGTGCAAGTGGCGATGACTATCATGAACGACCGTGCGACCGAGGATCGGGAATACCGCCCGCTCGAGCAGATACGGGACAACTGGCCCAAGTTCGTCATCACGCGCAGCGATCCCATCCAACACCGGAGCGGCATTGTGCACGAGAACGTGACGGAGCTCATCGGGAAAGGACGGACGTTCGAACTGACGCAGCGAAGCGTTTCAGCGGGAGCAGACTGCTAGGAAGCTGCTCTTACCTATAAAGTGCATTAGCAAGTACACGTACTTCGACGTGAAGTCAATCAAACCACTTTCTACCTTTTCTGCACAGACGGATAGAATGATTCATCCATGAGAAGCGAGCACTACCTTCTGAGGTACGCGAACTCCATCCGAAACGCTGCCACCCATTCGAGTGCCACCATCAACGGATTCGCGTCGAGCGGGCAGGTCCCTCCTATCAGAACGCCACAAGCGGGACTTCCACGCGCCTCGACGCCCTCGAGGCGCGCGTGACCCGGAATCGCGAGTGGTATTCGGGCATCCCTCTCCTCGGATCCTCCTTCGAGTTCCTGGCAAAAGTCTTCGACGGATGGCTCAGGTAGGAAGCATACGCTTCGACAAGCGCTATCGCCTTCAGCGGTCTTTTCTCTTTCCAAGGAAAACATCCTTCCGACGAGCTTGCGACCAGGTTGACGGGCCGCTACGTCGAATTCGAGACGTTGCCACTGTCCTTCGCCGAATATCTGGGAATGAACCGCCATCTAGGCAAAGGCATCAGGGATGAGCGCTACGAGTTCGAGGACTATCTGCGCTACAGGGCCAAGCTCGCCGCCCATTCGGCCACCTCGTCCGCGCTCGCGCTCGAGCGGAAGCGCATGCCTTCCTGCCAGTCGCCGGTACCCGCAGCCTGGGAGAGCAGCTCGCCGCTGTCTCCGATCGGCGAGGAAGAGGAGGTGCAGAACGGGATGACGGTCTTGCCGGTGAAGTCGTTGCCCTCCGCGAACCCGTCGACGGGCCAGGCGGCGATCCCCCACCAGATGGGGTAGCCCAAAAGCACCGTGTCGTAGCCGTCCCAGCCGTCTGGCGTGACCTGCTCCAGCTCGACGTCGCGCTGATCGGGGTTGTCGTGCTCGACGCTCACGCGGCTGGTTTCGTCGGTCCAGTTGAGGTCGTCGTCGGTGTAGGGCTGGGTCGGGGTCACCTCGAAGAGGTCGGCGCCCAGCTGGTCGGCGATAGCCTCGGCGACTGCGCGGGTGTGGCCTTGGGCGGAGTAGTACGCCACGAGCACGTTTCCCGCAGCAGCGCCGCTGGCGGCGGGCTCGGACGCGGGCTCCTGAACGTCTTGGCTCTGAGCGGGCTCCTCTTCGGAAGCGGGCTGCTCGGTCTGCCCGCTGCAGGCGGCGAGCACCCCGCCGAAGGGCACGAGCGCGCCCAGGGCAAGCGCCCCTTTCAGAAACGACCTGCGGGTGAGTTCGGTGCTGTTGGACATGGTAGGCATCCTTTCGACGGTGAAGATTCATCTATCGGCAAGGGAGCGCCCCCGACAGGGGGAAACGGCAGAAAGCGCCCCTTTGCACGCGGTTGAAAGCGAGCGAGAGCCCGCAGCCGCCCTAGCGGCATTCGACAAGAATCTGGAAGATCTCGTCGCGATCGAGCTTCTTGGCGCATCCGGGCGTGAGCACCGCGGTGTCGGCCACCGCGCGCAGCGTCTCGTCGGACGCGTCGCCTCCCAGCTCGGAGAACGTCGTCGGAAGTCCCATCTCGGCGATGAACGCCGCGAGCGCGTCGATGCCCGCGTTGGCCGCCGCCAGGTCGTCCTGCTCCTCGACGCCCCACACCTCGCGCGCCCAACGGGCGAACTGAGCGGGCGCCTCGGGGGCAAGCCGGCGGTAGAGCGCCGGATGGATCACGGCGAGCCCCATGCCGTGGTTGGTATGGGTGTAGGCGCCGTACTGGTGCTGGATCATATGGCACTGGAAGTCGGTCGTCTTGCCGATCTTGAGCACGCCGTTCTCGCCCATGGCCGAGTCGTAGACCAGCTCGCCGCGCGCGTCGAGATCTTGATCGTCGGCGGCAAGCGCGCGCATGTTGCGGATGATGTTGCGCTGCACCGCAAGGTTCAGATCGTCGGTGACGTTGGCCTCGCGCGGCGCGCCGAAGTAGCTCTCCATGCAGTGCGAGAGGCTGTCGAAGGCGCCGCTCATGAACTGCGCATGCGGCACGGTCAGCGTAAGCCGCGGATCGAGCGCCGCCCACCTCGGCAGCGCGCCGACGAACGGGCCCTTCACATGCGTCTCCTCGTTGGTGATGACCCCGCCGTTGTTCTGCTCGGCGCCCGTGCCGGACAGCGTGACGATGCACGCCATCGGGATGAACGCGGTGGGCGTCTTGCCCTGCTTGTGCTCGTAGTCGTCGATGTCCTCGTCGAGCAGCGCCTGGGCGGAGACTACCTTGCAGCAGTCGAACACCGAGCCACCGCCCACGGCAAGAATGAAGTCCACCTGCTCGGAGCGCGCGAGCGCGGCGCCCTCCTGGCACTTCTCGTAGGTGGGGTTGGACATGATGCCGCCGAAGTCGACGACGGTCTTGCCAGCGACGCGCAGGGCGTCGGTCAGGCGGTCGTAGAGGCCCGTGCGCTTCACGGACCCGCCGCCATAAGCGAGCATGACCTTCTCGCCCATTTTGGGCAGCTCAGCCGAAAGCGCCTGGTCGACGGCGCCGGCACCGAAGTAGTTCTTCACGGGATAGTCGTACACGAACGGTTCCATGGTCTTCCTCTCTGCGGTGGGACGATGCGCGGCGCGGCGCCGCGCGATGCAAGAAACGGGTTTCGGGCGCCTAGACGTTTCGCGCGAGACCGCAGATCATCTCGACGGTTTTCGGGTCGTGGTGGCTGAAGAACGTGCTTTTGCCCTCGTCGAGCGCGGCGATCGCGGCCATTTCCTCAGCGGTGAGCTCGAAGTCGAACACGTCGAAGTTCTGCTCCATGCGTTCGCGGCGCGCGCTCTTCGGGATGCAGACAATGCCGCGCTGCAGCTGCCAGCGCAGCGCCACCTGCGCCACGCTCTTTCCGTGCGCCTCGCCGATCGCAGCGAGCACGGGGTTGTGGAACAGGTCGTTGTGGCCCTCGGCGAACGGAGCCCAGCCCTCCATCGCGACGCCGCGGCTTTGCAGGTAGGCCTGGTCTTCATGGCGCTGGAAGAACACGTTGCACTCGATCTGGTCGACCGCCGGCTCGACGTCGTTGAACTCCATAAGGTTCGCCAGATGGTCGGGGTAGAAGTTGGCCACACCGATCGCACGGATCGCACCCTGCTCGTAGAGCTCCTCCATCGCGCGCCAAGCGCCGAAGACATCGCCGAAGGGCTGGTGGATGAGGTACAGGTCGACGTAGTCGAGCCCCAACCGCTTGAGCGACGCGTCGAATCCGCGCTTGGCCCCCTCGTAGCTCGCGTCGCTGACCCACAGCTTCGTCGTGACGAACAGCTCGTCGCGCGGCACGCCGCTCGCCGCGATGGCGCGGCCGACCGCTTCCTCGTTGCCGTAGCTCGCCGCCGTGTCGATCAGACGGTAGCCCACGTCGATGGCGTCCTCGACGGCGCGCTGGCACTCAGCGGCGTCTGAGATCTGGAAGACGCCGTAGCCGAGCTGGGGCATCTCGATGCCGTTGTTCAAGGTGATGGTTTCCATGAGGCTCCTTTCGTTTTTGCCCTCGGTGGTTTCGCATGGCTTGAGCGTAAAGGCGCGCCGGCGGCGCCGGAAGTCTCGAATAGTGGCCGGGCTATAACCCGCCGGTTTTAAACCTTGGGGTTATAGATCAGAAACGAATGGAGAGGGACGGTTCGCGCTCCGCGGCGATAGGATTTGCGGCAGAAACCAAGTGGCGCGCTCAACGATACGACGCGCCATCGGCAAAGCTTCGTCCAAGGAGGAAGATCATGGAGAACTCGCCGCGCGTAATCCTCGTGAACGCCGGGCCCCACCAGCACGGCTGCACCGACCGGGCCTTGCGGGAGGTGGCGGGCGCCCTCAAGCGGGAGGGCGTCGGCGGGGACGTCTTCTGGGTGGGAACCAAGCCGCTTGCAAGCTGCATCGCCTGCAAGCGCTGCGCGGAAACGGGCCGCTGCGTGTTCGACGACCGCGTGAACGAGTTCGTCGAGATAGCGATGGATTATGACGGGATCGTTCTTGGCTCCCCCGTCCATTTCGGCGCCGCAACCGGTGCGGCGACCGCGTTTCTCGACCGGGCGTTCTACACGCTGCGCCAAAACGTCGGCGATGCCGGCTTCCGCATGAAGGTGGGCGCTGCGGTGACCAGCTGTCGGCGCGCCGGGAACACGGCGACGATCGACCAGCTCAACCGCTACTTCCAGCTGCTGCAGATGCCCATCGCCACGTCGCGCTACTGGAACATCGTCCACGGCGCCACCGCCGAAGAGGTCGAGCGCGACGAGGAGGGCCTTCAGGCGATGCGCTTTCTGGGCGGCAACATGGCCTTCCTCATCAAGGCGATCCGAGCCGCGCGCGAAGCGGGACTTGAACCGTCGGCCCAGGAGCCGACGACCTACACGAACTTCATCCGATAGGAGAACGTGAGAAGGAGCGAAACCATGGCAACATGGCTGGTGACCGGTTGCTCGACGGGGTTGGGACGGGGGATCGCCCGCGCCGCGCTCGAAGCCGGGGAAAACGTGGTATTGACGGCGCGGCGCCCCGGAACGCTGCGCGACCTCGCCGAACGCTATCCCGACCGCGCTACGGCCTGCCGCCTCGATCTCAACGACGCCGAGTCCATGAAACAGGCGGTCGAGACGGCGGAACGCGATTTCAGTGGAATCGACGTGCTCGTGAACAACGCGGGGCACGGCTACCGCGCCGCCGTGGAGGAAAGCGAGCCGGAAGCGGTCGAGGAGCTGTTCGAGACGAATTTCTTCGCCCCCGCGCGCCTCATCCAGCTGGCTCTGCCCGGCATGCGCGAGCGCCGGCGCGGGGTCATCGTGAACGTCTCGTCCATCGGCGCCGTGCGCGGCGCCTTGGGCAGCGGCTACTACGGCGCCTCAAAGGCGGCGCTCGAGCTTTTGACCGAGGCGCTTGCGCAGGAGGTCGCCGGTTTCGGCATCCGCACCCTCATCGTGGAGCCCGGCGCGTTCGCGACCGCGTTCTACGGAACGGGACTCGGGCGCACCGCGCATGCGATCGACGCGTACGACGATCTGGCGAAGCGCTACCGCGCTGAGTTCGTCGACCCGCACGCGCCGCGCTTGGGAGACCCCGACGCCGGAGGGCGCGCGGTGGTCGAGACGGTTCTCGGCGACGAGATGCCGCGACGGCTGCTGCTGGGAAGCGACAGCGTCGAAGCGGCGCGCAAAGCGCTCGAAAGGCGCCTCGCCGAACTCGAAGCATGGAGGCACGTAAGCGTGAAATCCGATAGCAAGCAGGCATAACGAAAGGGAGCGGTACATGAGCACGAGGGTTTTGGGCAAAAGCGGCATCGAGGTTTCCGCTATCGGCATGGGATGCATGGGGCTCACCCACGCAAGCGGCGATCCGCTGCCCGACGACGAGGCGATCCGCGTGATCCGCGCGGCGTACGAGATGGGGTACACGTTCTTCGACACGGCGGAGTGCTATGTGGGAACGCGGCCCGACGGCACGATCGCACGCAACGAGGACGTCGTGGGCGCGGCGCTGGAGCCGGTGCGCGACGAGGTGGCCATCGCCACGAAGTTCGGCGTGCAGCACAACCCCGACACCACGCTGTCGGTGGACTCGCGCCCCGAGACCATCCGGGCCGCGCTCGAGGGGAGCCTGCGACGCCTTCGAACCGACCACGTGGATCTGTACTATCAGCATCGCATCGACCCCGAAGTCGAGCCGGAGGTGGTTGCGGGCGTCATGGCGGACCTGATCAAGGAGGGGAAGGTCCGCGCCTGGGGCATCTCGGAGGCGACGGAGGACTACCTGCGCCGAGCCGACGCCGTCTGTCCGGTGGCGGCGGTGCAGAACCGCTACTCGATGATGGCGCGCTGGCATGAGTCGCTGTTCCCCGTCCTCGAGGAGCTGGACGTGGCGCTCGTCGCGTTCAGCCCGCTCGCGAACGGGTTTCTGACCGGTGCGTACGGCCCGGGCACCGCCTTCGAAGGAGCCCAGGACTACCGCGCGGGCATGCCCCAGTACACCGACGAGGGAGAGCGGCGTGCCCAGCCGCTTGCCGAACTGATTGCAAAGATCGCCGCCGACCATAAGGCGACGTCCGCCCAGGTGTCCCTCGCGTGGATGCTCTGCAAGAGCCCGCGGATCATCCCCATCCCCGGCAGCCGCAAACCCGAGCGCTTGCGCGAGAATCTCGAAGTGCAGGACGTGGCGCTTTCAACCGAAGAAGTGGCGCGCATCGATACGCTGCTCGATTCGCTCGACCTGCTCGTGTTCGGCGGCCACGCAATCGCGAAGTAACGCAAGGCGTAACCGATGATGTCGCGACGATCGTTTCTGGCAGCTCTCGGCATGCTCGGGGCAACCGCGCTCGCGGGCTGCTCGGGCGCCGGCGAGCCGTCCGAGCAAGATTCGTCCCCGGTTTCCCCGGATGAAGAGGGAGCCCAGGCGGCGCCCCCGTCCGGAGGATCGCAGCCCGCGCCGCAGGTCGACGGCAAGACGCCCATCTTCGACGTGATCGACCACCCGCTGTTCGAAGGGTTCGGGCGGCTGCTCTTCCCCATCTCGCTTCGCCCTCCCACCGCGGACATGACGCTCGCCGACCTTCCCGAATGCCTGCCCTGGTACTCCTGCATCCATACGGAGACGACGGTGGACGTGGTGAACTACCTGCTCGGGCGGCGCGCGGGGGGCGGGCAGGTATTCTTCGACATCTACACGGAAGACGAACGGAGCGCGGACCCGTCGTTGAACGACACGGGGCTGTTCTTCTTCCCGGCGGAAGGAGCAGGGCATGGCTCGCCAGCCCCCTTCGCCATCGTGAGCGCAGGCGGCGGATTCGCCTACGTTGCGTCGATGCACGACTCGTTCCCCCACGCGCTCCATCTTGCCCGGTCGGGCGTGAACGGGTTCGCGCTGCAGTACCGCCCCGACGCTCAGCTCGCCTGCCAGGACCTGGCACGCGCGGTGGAGTTCGTCGTGGCGCACGCCGACGGACTGGGCGTCGACCCGCAAGGGTATTCGCTGTGGGGTGGATCGGCCGGGGCGCGCATGGCGGCGTATGTGGGCGGGCTCGGCCCTACCGCGTTCGGCGGCGACGCGCCCCAGCCCGCCGCGGTGATCATGCAGTACACCGGGCATCGCGAGATCACCGGAGCCGACCCTCCCACCTACGCCTGCGTGGGCGACCGCGACGGCATCGCGAACTGGCGGACCATGCGCGCGCGGCTCGAGGCGCTGTCGCAGCAGGGCGTCCCCACCGAGTTCCACGTGTACGAGGGGCTCCATCACGGCTTCGGCCTGGGGATCGGCACGGTTGCCGAAGGTTGGATCGACGACGCGCGGGTCTTCTGGCTGGCGCATCGAAACGTAGAGGCCCTGGAAAGGAGATCATCATGAAGGCTATGACCGGAGCGGTGCTGGCGGGGAAGAACCGCCTGGAGCTTTCCGACGAGCCGTGCGCGACGGGCGCGTTCGTGCGCCCGCTCATCAAAGCGGTCGTCTACAACGACGATGAGCAGCGCTAGCCCTTCGCGCGAGATGCCTGCGGGGCGCGGCGAGCGCATGCGATCAGCGCGCCTGGCGCGCCCCGCGCTCGACATCACCCTCGCGGCGCTGTTCCTGCTGCAGATGGGCTACATCTACCTTCCGCTCGGGGCTCACGAGGCCCTCGGCGCCGCGCTCGGCGTCGCGGCCTTCGTCCACGTCCTGCAGCACCGCGCATGGTTCCGCTCGCTGGTGCGGGGCCGCTGGACGGCAGTCCGCGTCCTGCGGGCAGCGGGCGTTTTCGCAGCGCTCTCCTGTATGGCGGTTCTTGTCGCAAGCGGCGTCGCGCTGTCGGGCGTCCTTCCCGCCTCGACTTCGTCCTGGGCGCAGGAAGCGCATCTCGCGACGTCCCACGCCGCGCTCCTCGCGTTCGGATTCCATATCGGCGCGAGCGTCGCGAGGGGATCAGCGCGAAGCCGCGACGGGAACGTTCTGCGCACCTTGGCGCTGTGCTCCTGGCTGCTGTGGTCTGTCTACGGGGCTTATGCGTTCGTCCGGCTGGGCGTGATCGGCTACCTTACCGGAGCGATGCCGTTCTTCGCAGCAGACGACACGGTGCCGTTCGCGCTTGCGGTCTTCGACTACGCCTCGATCACGGCGGCGGCCGCTTTCGCGGGGTTTCTCATGTCGATGTTTTGCCATCTTGAAAGAAGGCGACGCTCGACAGGAGCGGCAAGAGGCAAAGTGCGAGGAAAGCGCAAGAAAACCTGCTGAATGGACGCAAGAACGAATTCTCGAGATTGCCGATAGGGGGATCCTCCCATGAATGAAAATGCTCAGCGGCCGTACGTCGTCTGCCATGTGTTCAGCTCGATCGACGGACGGATCGAGGGCCCGTATATGTTCGACCCGGCGGCTTCGGCCGCACTCGGCGCCTACGCGCGCCTGCAGGGCGAGATCGAAGCCGATGCGGTGGCCTACGGCTCGGTCACCACGAAGGGATTCGCGGGATCGAAGGCTCCCGACCCGTCCGACTACGCGAACGTGTCGGTACCGGAATCCGACTACGTCGCCCCGCACGGCGAAAGCACCTACTACGTCTCCCTCGACCCGAAAGGCGAGATCGATTGGCAGGACGGCACGTACCGGCGCGCGGGGCGCCCGGACTCCCACGTCGTCGAAGTCCTTGTCGAATCTACGCCTAAAGCGTACCGCGCCCTGCTGCGCGCACGGGGCGTCTCCTACGTCACGGCAGGAAGCGATGCCGTCGACGTGCCCCAGGCGCTTCGCAAGCTGCGCGGGCTCTTCGGCATCGAACGGCTGATGGTGTGCGGCGGCGGGGTGACCGACGCGGCGTTTCTCGCGGCGGGATGCCTCGACGAGCTGAGCCTCGTGGTGGCGCCAGTCGCCTCGGGGGAACGCGACGTTGCGACTGTCTTCGACGAGTCGCCGTTCGCCGCGGGCGGAGCGTACGCCTTCAAGCTCGAGCGTGCAGATCGCACTGAAGGCGACGGCCTGCATCTAGTCTACCGCGCGCGATAGCGCTGACACGCGAAGCCCAGAAGGCAGGCGGCGGCGAGCAACACGGTTCCGTCGTGCGCGCATCCCATGCACAGCATCCCAAGCGCGAACGCCGCGAAGCCCGCCGTCATGCCCCCGAAGTCGCCGCGGCGGTCGAATGTCCCGCCGCCGACGAAGCGCGCGACGAGCGCGCCCACGATGAAGACGCTGGCGGCGAACCCGGCAGTGCCGGCGTCCGTTCCGTACACGGCCAGGCAGTAGCCCGCCATCACGACCATCAGCACGTAGTAGTTCACGTAGAGCATCAGATTGACGAACGCGTTGGCGAAAAAAGCCGGCGTGAATATGCGGTCGCTCCCCTTCATGGCCGTCATGCGAACAGCCAGCCCATGACCGCGTCGTCCCGCGCGAACAGGGCCCCTCCCCCGCCGTGCTGGTTGGTCACCCCGCCGGCCTCGAAGTAGGCGGCGTCCTTGACGTCGAGCGTCACCAGGCTGTCGATTTCCTCTTGCGGCAAGCCGGCCTCGCGGTACAGCCGCTGCAGCTCCGCGGCCGCTTCGCGCGCAGGGTCGCTGCCGTAGTACTCGTCGTCTTCGCCGACGACCAGATACACCGGCACGTGCGCTGCCGCCACTGCTCTCAGGTCGCCGTCCCACTGGGACGAGCAGAACAGCGCGCGGCAGAACAGCTCGGGACGCATCCCCATCACCAGCGAGAGCGTCTCCCCGCCGCCGGAGTACCCCTCAAGCAGCACGCGCTCGGGGTCGATCGCGTAGGCGCCCGTCAGCCACTCTACCAGCGCAACGGTCTTACGCGCCGAGGTCTCACCCCAGTCCTCCAGCTGAGGAGCGCAGACGATCAGATCCGGATCCCAATCCTGCGCGACGAACCCGAAATCCTCCGTGCGCAGGTTGGTCCCCACGCCCTGGAAGTACAGTCCCTGGTAGCCGGGCAGCGTGACGAACAGCCCCACGGGCGCGTCGGCGGGATCGTAGCCGTCCGGCACGTGCAGATTGAAGTGGATGTCGCCGAGCTCGGCATCGTGCAGCACGTTGTCGAGCGTGAAGCCGCGATACGTCTCGGCGCCCGCAGAGAACGCATCCGAAGTAGGGCTCGCGGGGGCGGGGTCCGTTGCAGCGGTTTCGTCAGCCGACACCGCTTCGTCCGAGGCTCGCCCGTCCCCTCCCGCATCGGGAGAACCGGGACCCTCGCCTGATCCACCGGCGCAGCCGGCGACCGACAGCGCTCCCGCCATCGCAACGGCAGCCGCGTCGACGAGAAACGCTCTTCGCGTCATGAGCCCACCCATGATGAACCTCCGTCCAACGCTCGCTGGGGCGGCGTCCCCGCCCGCTCGCCTTTACCGTATGGTTTTGTCGGAAAATCGGGAAGTCTCGCTTCGTGGGCGTGTTATAACCTAAAGGTGTGCACTGGAAGAATCGCAAACGTTCGCGCGGTGCGGATGCGAGGCAAGGAGACTCCCATGTACAACCCCCAGCTCGATACGTTCATCAAGGTCGCCGAATGCAGCAGCTTTTCGAAGGCGGCTCAAGCCCTGTTCATCACGCCCACCGCCGTCATCAAGCAGATGAACCTGCTGGAGGCGCGGCTCGGCCTCACGCTGTTCCACCGCTCGCACCAGGGGCTCTCGCTCACCCGGGCCGGGGAGTCGCTGCTCGCCGACGCGCGGCACATCGTGCAGTACTCCCAGGAGTCCATCGCGCGTGCCCGTCTCGCCGAGCGCGGCGAGAAGCGCGTCGTTCGCGTGGGCGTCTCCCTCATGACGCCCAGCACGCCGCTCACGGAGCTGTGGCCGAAGGTGAAGGAGCGCTGCCCGGGCATGAGCCTGCAGGTGGTCACGTTCGAGAACACGCCTTCGGCGGCGCGGGGCTTGGCGAACCTGGGCAAGGACATGGACGTGGTTGCAGGCGTCTTCGACGACGCGTTCCTCAAGGAGCGCGGCTGTCTGGGGCTCGAGCTCTCGCGCGAGCCGCTGTGGTGCGCCGTCCCCGCGGACAGCGAGCTAGCCGCGCGCGACCTGATAACGCTCGAGGATCTCCACGGCCACAACCTCATGCTCATCCTCCGCGGATGGAACGCCGAGATCGACCATGTGCGCGACGAGATTCTGCGCAACCATCCCGCGATCGCCCTCATCGACTTCCCGCAGTACCGGGCGGAGGTGTTCAACCGCTGTGCCAACGAGGACCTCGTGCTCGCGACGCTTCCCCTGTGGAAGAACGTCCATCCCATGCTCGCGACCGTCCCCACCGACTGGGGCTGCCGCGTGTCCTACGGTCTGCTCCATTCCCCGCACCCCGCCGACCATGTGCAGGAGTTCCTCGATGCGGTGTCTGCCGTGTTAGAGACGAAGCACTGATAGATTATTGCGATAGGATGCGCCTATTTCGATGAGCCGAGGAAGCCTTAGCCCTTGGCTCATCATCAAGCGAGTTCACATTGAAATGATGGGAAAAACGCTTTCAAGCTGCCGGAATGCAACCTTTCGAGTTTCAGCCAAAATGACGCTCGAGCAGTCCGCTCCGATAAGCGGGCCGTCACCTTTATCGTGCTTTTCGGAAAAGCCCCGCTCGGACGAAAGGCGTCGACGCGTCTGGAGTAATAGATTTCAGCAGGTCATGAAGCAAATCCATCCCTCTTCGGAACTCAGGCGCAATAATCAGATTATCCCAAGGTCAGAATGGGAATAAAACCAGCGAATCACGCGGAAACGTTGGGTTTCCGAGAGCCGCGGGCTCCAGTTCGAGCCACCTCCGACGGCTCAATGCGAGAAGAAAGGATGCCGCCATGGCACGCCCCCGCAAGGATCCGGAAGAGAAAGGTGCCGAAGCGCGCATGATCGAGGCGTTTTGGGATCAACTCTCGCGAATGCTGTATCGCGAAGTGACCGCCGCCTCGGTCGCGCGCCAGGCGGGATGCAACCGCGCAACCTTCTACTACTATTTCGACTCGATCGAAGACCTTGCCGAGCAGGCGGTCGACGCCGCCATCCCAACCGGCATCGCCGATCTCGCCGAAAAGTTCCTCTCGGAAAGCGGCACGCAATTCCGTCTCGATGAAAATCAAAGAGGCGCCGTGGAGCGCATCTGCCTGTTGACGGGGCCGAACGGATCGACGCGCCTCACTGAACGTTTCAAACGAGCCCTCGCGGAAACATGGGCGAGCAAGTTCGGCCTCGACCTCACGCAAGAAGACGTGCATGCGGTAGCCTCCTTCATGGCTTCGGGCATCGTCGGCCTCCTCGGAGAACAGGAAGGCGAGCCATGCGATGAGCGCTTCGATGCTCGGCTCCAAACCATCAGCAAAGTGTTCTCGGCTCCCGCCATGAAGTTCGCCCGCACCGGCGACGATGCAAGCACGCATGCCGCTGCAGCCGACAGCGTAGTAGCCGCCGACGATGCCCTCGACCGCAAGCTCGCCGAGAACCGCGACAACTGGGACGACCGCGCCGCCGTGCATGCGGAATCGGCGTTCTACGAGGTCGAACGCCTCATCTCCGACCCCAGCTATGTTTCCAGCGTCGCGCAGCGCGACTTCGAGGCGCTCTTGCCCCACCTCCCGCAAGCGGGCCTCGCGGGGCTTTCCGTCCTCCACCTGCAGTGCCACATCGGCACCGACACGATCTCGTGGCTGCGCCTCGGCGCGCGCGAGGCATGGGGACTCGACTTCTCCCCCGTCTCGCTTGCACATGCGCGGAGCATCGCGCAGCGCGCCGGCGCCAACGCGACCTTCGTGGAGGGTGACGCGCGGTTCGCTTCGCATGTCATCGACCGCGTCTTCGACGTCGTGGTGACGGGCACGGGCGCGATCACGTGGCTTCCCGACCTTAGCGACTGGGCGCACTCGATCGCCGATCTGCTCGTGCCGGGCGGCACGCTCCTCCTGCGCGACGACCACCCGCTCCTCGACGCGCTCGGCTACGAATCGCTCACCATCACCGAGGACTACCTGAGCGGCACGGGCAGCATCGACTACGAAAGCG
The DNA here is from genome assembly GCA_958452575.1 of uncultured Eggerthellaceae bacterium. Classification (GTDB taxonomy): domain Bacteria; phylum Actinomycetota; class Coriobacteriia; order Coriobacteriales; family Eggerthellaceae; genus Aphodovivens. The sequence continues at coordinate 32,510 of CAUDUM010000008.1, read as the reverse complement.
ACGAGAGCTACGTCGAAGGGTCGGCGGGCAAGATCGCCCACACCGCGAACCACAACTGGCGCCACGACTTCCAAGAGATCGTCGGCAGCCTGCTCGCAGCAGGGCTTTCCATCGAGGCGTTCCGCGAAAGCCCCCACGCCGAATGGAAGGCGCTCCCCTTCCTCGTGGAGACGGAGCAAGGCTGGACGATGCCCGAAGGCATGCCGAAGATCCCGCTCAGCTTCGCAATCGTCGCTCGCAAACTTCAGGAATAGCTCCTCCACCAAGCCCGGTTGCAAAAGCCCGCCCCGCCCGGCCCCGTGCTACCATGGACGAAACCCCCATGCGAAAGGATCCCCATGAAAGCACTGGTGCACGATGGAAACGGCAACATCTCGCTGCAAGAGCGCCCTCGCCCCACGCTGCAGCTGCCCGCCGACGCCATCGTGCGCGTGACGCGCTCGACCATCTGCACGAGCGATCTGCACATCATGCGCGGCGCGGTGCCGCGCGCGCTGCCCGACACGGTGCTGGGGCACGAGTTTGTGGGCGTGGTGGAGGAAGTTGGCGCGGACGTCGTCCGCTTCGCGCCCGGCGACCGCGTGGCGGTGAATTGCGAGACGTTCTGCGGCACGTGCTTCTTCTGCCAGCGCGGTTGGGTGAACAACTGCGAGCACGGCGGTTGGGAGCTGGGCTGCCGCATCGACGGATGCCAGGCGGAGTTCGTGCGCATCCCCTTCGCGGACAACGCGTTTACGCGTATTCCCGACTCCGTCTCCGACGAGGACGCCCTGTTCCTGGGCGACATCCTCGCCACCGGATGGTGGGGTGCACGCCTTGGGAGTAAGCTCGCAGAATAAGCTCGCCGATGAAAACCCGACGGACGACCTTCCGTCAGCCCTCCTCATGCCCCCTGCGAGACCATCCGCTTTGCCGCTTCGTGCAGCTTCATCGCCTGGGCGCTCGGGTGCTTGGAGAAGATCAGGCCGTAGGGCATGCCGTACGGTTCGGCCAAAGGGATGCAGGCGAGACTGGGGTGCACATCCTCCCAGATGTCGATCGTCACGATGGCGCGCTTGTTGACCTCGCAATCCACGAACAGCTCCATCGTGTAGAACGGGACCTCGGTGATGCGGTTGGCGCCCAACGCGGTCAGGTACTGATGCGCCGCGTCGTAATCCTCCGACACCCCCGACTGCATCATGACCAGGTCAAGGTCGCGCAGCATCTCGGCATCGACCACTTTGGCGCTTGACGCCTCCATCGTCCGCGGCATCGCCACGCACAGATTCACGCGCGCCAGTTCCAAAAACAGGCACCTGTCCCGATAGAGCTCCGACAAATAGAGCCCCTCCATGACATCGTAGGACACGCCGAGGCCGCGCAGATAGTTGCCCGGCTCCACCCCGGCGCTCTCAAGCGAGATGATGTCGATGCGGGTGCCCGGCGCCTCCTCGATCATACGCGACCAAATGCCGGGAAGCATGCGGCATTTCATCAGCAGCGACGTCGCCACGCGAACGGAGCTCTCCCCTCGCTGAATGAGCCGCGCGCGCGCCACCGCCTCGTCGGAGCGCCGCACGATCTCGACGGCATCCCGATACAGCGACTCGCCCGCCTCGGTGAGCTTGACCCCGCGGTTTCCGCGCTCGAACAAGACGATGCCCAACCGCTGTTCAAGGAGGTCGATCTGCTGGATGAGGGATGACGGCGCGATATAGAGCGCCCGGGCGGCTTTGGTGAAGCTTCCCGCCTTTGCCGTCTCGATGAAGGACTCGATATGGCGCGAGTACATGGACAGCCCCCTTGCGTCAGGTCAAAACCTTACACAGCCATAGGAAATAACTCGGTTAACTGTGGATTATAGCAACTACTATAAGGTTGTACGCGAAAGCAGAGGGGATACCGCAAAAGGGGAGCATCATGGATCTGAATGCAATCAAGCGCAAACGGTACGTCTATCTGTTCGCATCGGCGATCTCGTTTCTGGTGCTGGGTCTGGTGTACGGCTGGTCGCTGTTCGCCACGCCGCTCGCCGAGATCTACGGCTGGGAGATGTCGGCGGTCAAGATGACCTTCACGTTCTGCATGATGGCGTTCTGCGTGGGCGGCCTCATCGGCGTGAAGGTGCTCAAAACCCTGGGCCTCAGGGGCGCCATCCTGCTGGCGGCGTGCCTGCTGGTCTGCGGCTTCGGCGGCACGGCGCTGCTCGCGCCTCAGGGCATCTGGGCGCTTTGGATCTGCTACGGCGTCCTGATCGGCTGCGGCACTGGACTGGGCTACAACGTCACCATCGCGTCGATCACCCCTTGGTTCCCCGACAAGTCGGGATTCGCATCCGGCGTCATGTTCGCCGGCTTCGGACTGGGCTCCATCACGCTGGGCACGCTCACGCGCGGCATCATCGGCACGGCGGGCATCACCGTCGCGTTCGCCGTCGTCGCGGTGACCGCCGGCGTCGTCATGGTGCTGCTGTCGCTGCTGTTGAAGCGCGCGCCCGAGAACATCGCCGATATTCTGGGCGTCACGGCGAAAAAGACCAAAACGGCCCCGGACGCCGAGGCGGACCAGCGCCATCTTTTCAAGGACCCCGCGTTCTACACCTACTACCTGTGGGCGATCATCATCTTGGGCGCCGGCCTCACCATGATCGGCACGTCCATGCAGGGCGCTGTCGAGCTGGGCGTCGCCGAAACGTTCGCAGCGACGCTGACGGGCATCATCCCCATCGTGAACGGGTTCTCGGGCTTCTCCATGGGCGTCGTCTACGACAAGCTCGGCCTGCGCAAATGCATGATCCTTGTGGGCGGCATCGGGTTTGTGGGCCTCGCGATGCTCGCGACGTCCTTCCAAACGGGTGCCAGCGTGGTGTACATCGTCGGCTGCCTGGTGCTGGTCGTAGCATACGGCAGCGTGGCGCCGCTTGCCGCCGGGTTCGCCCGCGAGCGCTACGGCAACGCACGCTATCCGCGCCACCTGGCCATCGTCAACACCGACATCGCCGGCGGCTCAGCCTTCCAGCAGGCCGTGTCGAGCGCATGCGCAGGTGCCAGCCCCGCCGTCTACATCGCGCTGACCGTCTTCGGCGGCGTCGCGTTGCTGACGAGCATCATCCACTCCCGCATCACCAAGCCGAAGAAGGCGTAGGTGAACCGCCCCGTTTAGGGGCGACGCCGAGACGCTTCGGCGCATTGGTCGAAGGGCGGGGACCAAGCGTTCTCGCCGAAAGCCTCCCATCCCATAAGCGCTTGCAGGGATGGGAGGCTTTTCCATAGCGAGCCGTCTCATGCAGATATCCGCTCCCCTGTGCTGCGTGAAACCGCTTTGGCACCGAACCGTTGCCTTCGGATGATAGCGATATCCTATCTCCCATCTGGGCAAATCGGTCACCGTACCGTAACGTTGCCAACGCTTCCAAACCCGCGAATCGAGCCTATAATCTTCGCCTAGTGAATCGCTACCGAAACCATGGGTTTTGAGCTCGCGCCTACGGCTCTCCGGATGCGATGGAGGCAGCTTCGGCATATGCTCGGGAAACGCTCGGGCGAAAGGAGATCGTATGTGCACTGGAATCCGTTTCGTCGACGCCAAGGGCGCGATGTACTTCGGTAGGAACCTCGATTGGACGCAAGGCTACGGGGAGCGCGTCGTCGCCACTCCCCCCGCCGCCAAGATCCCGCCCGCGTTCGAGCGCGCCGATGATCCCGCCATCGGGCATGCCGTCATCGGCATGGGCATCGTCGTCGGCGGAATCCCCCTGTACTTCGACTGCGGCAACGACGCAGGGCTCGCCGTCGCGGGCCTCAACTTCCCCCACAGTGCGCAGTATGCAACCGAGCCCCAGGCGGAAGCCATCAACGTGGCCGCCTACGAGTTTCCCTTCTGGATCGCCCGCACCTTCTCCAACCTCGACGAGATTCGCGCTGCGCTCAAGTCGGTGACCGTGGTCGCCAAACCCGTCAACGAGCACCTCCCCGTCGCGAATCTCCACTGGATCATCGGCGACAAAACAGGGAGCATCGTGGTCGAGTGCATGCAGGGCGGCATGCGCATCTGGGAAAACGACGTCGACGTCCTTACTAACGAGCCCGATTTCGGCTGGCAGCGCACCAATCTGCGCAACTATCTCGCGCTCACCGATGAAGACCCCTATGCTGCGACGTGGGGCGCAGCCGAGCTGACCCCGTTCGGTTCGGGGCTGGGCATGCAGGGCATCCCCGGCGATTACAGCGGACCTTCCCGTTTTGTCAAAGCCGCGTTCGTCAACAGCCATTACCCCACGCAGGCAGGTGAGGCGGCAAACGTGACGCGCTTGTTCCGCACGCTCGGCTGTGTCGCGGTTCCGGAAGGCGCCGCCAAGATGGCAGACGGCTCGCACGAGAAGACCCTCTACACGAGCTGCTTCTCCCCCGCGACCATGACCTACTACCACGCGACGTACGACGACCCGAGCATCCGCCCCTATCCGATCGCTTCCGTCGACCTTGCCGGAAACGAGCCTGTCTTCGTTCCGCCTGCCGCGTAACCCGGCAAAGGCGATCGCCCTTCAAACACGAGCTTCGCGAAAAGAAGCCGGAACGGATCCCTTCCCGCACGGGGATCCGTTCGCGGCGCAGATGGGAGCGGCCGGCGACAACGGCGCCCTGTCGCTTTCCGCCACGGCGCTCACCCAAGAGCTCCATGCCACCACCTCCGAAATCCAGCTCGCCAACATGGTCTATCCGCTCGTCGGAGGCGCGTTCATGATCGCGGGAGGCCTTATGGGCACGATCATCGGGTGGAAGAGGACCTTCCGCATCGGCATCCTGCTGTGCGCCATCGGAGAGATCGCCCTGGCGTTCGCACCCAACATGACCATGTTCATCTGGGTGGGACGCGTGTTGGTGGGGTTCGGCGCCAGCTTCATGATCCCCTCGGTGCTCGGTCTCATCCCGCTGCTTTACCGCGGATCCAACCGGATGGTCGCCTTCGGCTGCATCGGAGCCGCGTCCGGACTCTCGGCGCTGCTGCCCCGGTCGTTCCTGAAAACGCCCCAGGTCCTCGCCGGCCTTGCCGCCAACGCCCGCGATCAAGATCACCTCCAGCGACCAGCGTAAACCCGGCAAAGAACGCGCGGGGGACAAGGAAAACTAGCTGACGCCTTCCAGCACGACCATCGCCGATCGCATATCATGTGCAGTAGCCAGTGCAACTTCGATCAAGGAGGATCACCCATGGACAAAGAACTGTTCGACTTCGTTGCCGAGCGCGCCGACATCCTCGCGACCGCCGACTCCAGCAAGCAGGCGACCAAGGACGCCGCCCTCGACTGGAAGGAGGCCGTCGAAGCCGATCCCGCCTGTGCGGACGCCGAGACCGCCAAGCTCGTCGACTTCCTGGAGGGACGTCCCAACACGATCGAAGGCGTGATCGCATTTTTGGAAGGCCCCGCCAAGGAGATCCTCGGCGAGGAAGCCGCCGCCGCAGGACTCGCCGCACAGCTTAAGCGCAAGGAGGCGGGTGCCAAGTGGTGCGACTGCCCCGCTTGCACCGCCGCGACCGAGATCCTGGCCAAATTCGGCCGCATCGAGCTGTAGCGCGGAGCATCGCACTCCACTGTTCCCCCGAGGCGCCCGGACCCGTTCCGGGCGCCTCGGCTTGAAAAAGGGGGCGGTCGCTTTCTCGTATCGACGAAATAGGGAAAAGCGACCGCCCCCTTTCACGCTCTGATGCGATGACCTGCCGGTTTGGCTTGCGTGGACGCAATTTGGATATCTCGGTGAGGTGCAGGCCGTCGAAACAAAACGTTCATGCGGGTAGTGTATGATGGCAACCGTTTTTCGAAACCCAACGCGAACGAAGGATGATCGCATGATCGAAGTGAAGGCCTATTCCGGGCTGATCCGCAACCACAACGAGCTGGCCGCCGAGCTGGGGGTCGACATCGCCGGCTGCACGCGCGCTAAGCGTGAGGAGAAACTGCTCATCGCCGCACGGCAGGCATGGGGCGACCAGATGGGCAACCACCTCAACGGCCAGTTCGCCTTCGTGCTCCATGACACCGAGACCGACGAGCTGTTCTGTGCGCGCGATCCCTTCGGCGCGGAGCTCCTCTTCTACTACCAGACCGCCGACGGCCGCCTGCTCTACGGACTGGAGATAAAGGACCTGTTCGACCAGCCTGGCTTCGTGCGCGAGCTCAACCGCGACATGATCCCGTTCTACCTGGAGTTCACCTACGTCCCCGGCGAAGACACCCTGTTCAAGGGCGTGCGCAAGCTCGAGCCGGGCGGATTCCTCCGCTTCGGGGCGCAGGGACTCGAGCTCGGCCGCTATTGGGAGCTGGCCTTCGAGCCCGACGAGTCGAAGACCCTCGACGATTGGGCCGATGAGATCGAGGCCGCCATGGAAGGCGCCATGCGCGACATCTGCGACGAGGGCGAGGTGCCCGACAGCTTCCTTTCGGGCGGCGTGGATTCCTCCTACATCCTGGCCAAGGGCCCCACGCGCCGCGGTTTCTGCGTGTCCTACGAGGACCAGCAGGTCAGCGAGGAGGAGAACGCCCGAGCAACGGCAGCCTACCTGGGCCGCGAATTCGAGGGGGTCTCGGTGACGCCCGAGGACTTCTTCGGCAACGTCGACGAGTTCCTGCTGGCCTACGAGCAGCCCTCCGCAGACGTGGCGGGCCTGTCGCTGTACTGCGGCTGCAAGAAGGTCGCGGAGAAGTCGTCCCTGTGCTTCTCGGGCGAGGGCGCCGACGAGTTCTTCGCCGGCTACAGCGTCTACGGCAACGTCAAACGCGTCGCCGCCGGCCCCGATCCGGTGTACTTCGGATCCACCCACATCATGAGCCCCTCCGAGGAGCGCCGCTATCTCAAGGAATACAACCCGCGGATCTCGACGCGCGACTTCATGAAGGAGCGTGGCGCCGAAGGCCGCAAGTACGACCCGCTCACCTGGATGCTCTACGTCGAGTTCCGCAGCTATTTTGAGGGCAGCATCCTGTTCAACTCCACCAAGATCTCCCGCGGCACGGGGCTGGACATCCGCATGCCGTTTGTGGACAAGCGCATGCTCGATGTGGCGCTGCGCATGCCCTCCCGCTTCAAGCGCGATGGTGAAGGGAACAAAGTCGCTCTGCGCAAGGCGGCGTCGCGCGTGCTGCCGCAGGAGGTGGCGTACCGCAAGAAGCTGGGCTTCCCCGTGCCGGTGAGCTCGTGGCTGCGCGACCCCGCCGCCAACGCCGACATCGAGCGCGCGTTCTCGAGTGCAGCCGCAGCCGAATTCTTCAACGTGGACGAGATCGGCGCGCTGCTCGACGCGTTCTTGGGCCGCAAGCCGCGCGTGAGCCATCCGATCTGGTTCCCGCGCCACAAGGCGCTGCTGTGGCGCCACGTGTGGACGATCTACCTGTTCATCCGCTGGTACGAGCTGTTCTTCGGCAAGGATGCGAAGTAGGCTACAGTAGGCCGCGAGCGCATCGCGGCCTACTTTTTTACAAGCCTCTCTGGGTAGCCGGTTTCAAGGTAATCGAAAGCGCGCAGTCCTACAGCGCCCACTCGGCGCTCTCGGTCTGCAAGCGCACCATGCGGGCAAACAGGCCGTCTTGCGCAATGAGCTCTTGCGGGCTGCCCTGCTCGGCCACGCGGCCGCCGTTGAGCACGACCACCTTGTCCGCGGCCATGACGGTGCGCATGCGGTGCGCGATCACGATCACCGTGCGTCCGGCGAGCAGGCGACTGAGCGCGCCTTGTACCTCGGTCTCGTTCTCCACGTCGAGCGATGCCGTCGCCTCGTCCAAGAGCACAATCGGCGCATCCTTCAAAAGCGCCCGAGCGATGGAGATGCGCTGGCGCTCGCCTCCGGAGAGACGCGCGCCGTTCTCGCCGACCATGGTGTCGTAGCCCTCCGGCATGCGGGAGACGAACCCGTCGCAGTTCGCCGCACGTGCCGCCACGAGCACCTCCTCGTCGGTCGCCCCACGCTTGCCCAGGCGAACGTTTCCCGCCACGGTGTCGTCGAAGAGCACCACATCCTGGAACACCACCGAGAAATCGCGCAGCAGTACCTCAGGATCGATCGTTTCCACGTCCACGCCGCCGACCGTCACGTGCCCCTCGGTCGCGTCCCACAGCCTCGCAGCCAGGCGCGCACAGGTGGACTTGCCCGATCCGGAAGGCCCCACCAGCGCTGTGACCTCTCCCTCCTTGGCCGTGAACGTCACGCCGTCGAGCACCTTCGGCCCACCCTCGCCGTACGAGAAGCCCACGTTCTCGAAGGCCACGTCATGTCCGCACGGCTCGAAGACCTCCACGCCCTCCGCCAGCGGCTCGTCGTAGAAGGCCTTCATGCGGGCAGCCGAGGTCTTCGCCGAGAACAGCTCCGCGATGAGCATGAGGCACTGGTCGAACGGCGCGTAGATGCGCGACGCCACCAAAAGGAAGCAGAACAGCGTCATGAAGCCGCACGACCCGTCGAGCACCAGCATCGAGCCGACGAGGATGGTGGTGGCGATGCCCAGCCGCAGCACGATCTGCGCGCCGTTCACGCAGACGCCGCACGCGATCTCGGATTTCGCCGCCTGACGCTCCGCCGCATCGATGTCGGCACGGATGTGCTCAAGGTAGCGCTCCTCCTGGTTGGTCGCGCGCACCTCGCGCACGCATTCGAGCGCCTCCTGGATGTCCTCGGAGATGGCGAGACCCCTCATGCGGGTGGCGTGCATCATGGGCTGGAGCGCGCGGCGCGCGCCGAACAGCAGCCCGAGCGCCACCGGCGCGCTCCATAGCGCCGCGATCGCAAGCCGCCAGTCGAACGCGACAAGCCCCACCGCCGCCGCGCCCAGCATGATGTAGGCGCCGTAGAGCTCGGGCAGCACATGGCTGTAGGCGTGCTCGATGGTCTTCACGTCGCCCATGATGGTCTCGGTAAGATCGGCCAGATCGCGCCTGCCGAAAAACGACAGCGGGAGCTTCCGCAGACGCTCGGCAAGCCCGATGCGCAAACGTCCGCTCTCCTTGTAAATGACGCCGTACTGATAGTAGTAGGCGAAGTACTCGGTGACGAACAGCACGACGGCGAACACGGCAAGTCCGATGGCGTACGGCACGACATCGGGCAGCGCCGCCCCGCCCGTCAGGTGATCCATGAACGCGCCCATCGCCAGGAAGAGCGCGCCCACGCCCGCGAACACCACAAGGTTCGACACCGCGGTCCACACGGCTCCCAGCTTGACGTTGCGCACGCCCTCGTCGGTGAGCCCGTATTTCTCTTTGATGGACATCTAGGCCACCTCCTCAGACGTGATCTTCCAGTTGATTGCCCGCTCGTAGTCGGCCCACATGCGGGCGTACAGGCCGCCGGCCGCCACGAGCTCGTCGTGGGTGCCCTGCTCGACCACGCGTCCGCCGTCGAGCACCACGATCCGGTCTGCGTTGCGCACGGTGGACAGGCGGTGCGCCACCATGAGCACGGTGCGCCCGTGCGCGAGCTCGGAGAACGCGCGCTGGATCTTGGCCTCGTTCTCAGGGTCGGCGAAGGCCGTCGCCTCGTCGAGCACCACCACGTCGGCGCGCTTCAGGATGGCGCGTGCCAACATGAGCCGCTGCACCTCGCCACCGGAAAGATGGGTGCCTTCCGCGCCGTACACGGTGTCGACGCCGTCGGTCAGCTTCTCAATGATGTCGTCGCACTGGGCGGCGCGGAGCGCTGCGAGCGCCTCCTCGCGCGTCGCGTCGGGCCGCGCCGCGCGCACGTTCTCGAGGATGCTCTGCTTAAACAGGCGGTTCGCCTGGAACACGAACGCCACGCGGTCCATGAGGTCGTGCGGATCCATATCGCGCACGTCGACGCCGCCGAAGAGCACGCGTCCCCCGTCCGCGTCCCAAAACCGCGGCACGAGGCTCGCCGCCGTGGTCTTGCCGCCGCCGGAAGGCCCCACGAGCGCCACCGTGGAGCCCGCGGGCACCTCGAAGCTCACATGGCTGAGCGCGGGCGACTCGGCACCCTCATAGGTGAAGCTCACATCCTCGAAAGCGATGGAGTTGTCTTTGGGCGCTTGCGGGCTCGCCGGCGCCGCGATCACGGGGGCCGCGAGCACCTCCTCGACGCGCGACACGGCGTCGGCAGCCGACTGGAACGCCTCGGACATGAACATCACGCGCGTCATGGCCGTGGGGATGACCGCCGAGAAGATGGCGTAGAACGCGAAGTTCGCCAGGAACGTCCCGAAATCGCCTTCGCCGGGTGCCAGCAGGATGGCGACGGGCACCAGGAACACTGCCACGCCGTTGATGACGGTGAGCGAGAGCGACTGCGGAGTCTGGCACCATTTGACGGCGTAGTCTTGCGCGAGCCGCGTGAACTCCTCGATGGCGTCATGGAATGCCTTGAAGGAATAGACCGTTTGCTGGAACACCTTCACCACGGGGATGCCGCGCACGTACTCGGTGCCCGTCTTGTTCATCTTGACGAGCGACTCCATGTACTTCGTCATGAAGTCCATACCGCGCCCGCCCATCATGTAGAACATGCAGGCAAGCGAGAGGACGACGGGAACCAGGCACGCAAGCCCGAGTCGCCAGTCGAACGCGAAGAACAGCGTGAGCATGCCGACGATCATGGCGATGGATCCCGCCGTGTCGGGCAGCTTATGCGCGAGCAGCCCTTCCGTCTCCGCCGCGCAGCCGTCAACCACGCGCCGCAACGCGCCCGAGGCGTGCGTGTCGAAGTAGCCGAGCGACGCGCGCATCAGATGCTCGGTCGCCTGTTTGCGCATGTTCGCCGCGCAGCGGAACGCCGCCAGGTGCGTGCACATGAGTCCCGCGAAGTACAGAAGGATAGACGCCGCCGAAAAACCGAGCGCCCACCACCCGTAGGCAGCGATGCCCGCAGCCGCGCTCCAGTCGGGCGCGGCTGCGATGAGGTCGCGAGCCACCAACCAGATGCACACGTACGGGCCGAACCCCACGACCATCGAGAGCGCCGAGAGCATGCAACCCAGATACGTGAGCGCCTTGCGCGGCCCGGCGAAGTCAAGCAGCCGCGCGACGGCACCGCGCTTGCGCGGGGACGCATCCCCAGTCTGTTCCATGGAAACCTCCGATCTTCGCAACCGCACCGCCTCGCACCTCGAGGGCGAAATCGTGCGCTTGATAGTTATATATAGTTAACTTATCATTGCGAACGAGGAGTCCGTCCCCCATGCGGAAACCGGGGACGATCTCGAAACGATCCAAGACGATCTCGAAACCCAAGACAGGGAGGAGGCCCGTGTGGACGCGCTGCGATCGCGCATGCCGCAGCATCTGCGGACGTTCGTCGAGCCGCAGGCAGAGCAGCTCTCCATCGAGATGGAGCCCATCCGATGCGGACTGTACGGGACGCTGCCGGAACCGCTCGGAGAAGGGTTCCTCTGGACCGCCCCACTCGGTGACGACTGCCTCGTGAGCATGCATTCGCTGCGCCTTAAAAAACCTCTCGTGCTCGAAGAGCGGCCGACGGACTTCTCCTGCATCTTCTCGGGATCGCGCGCGACGTTCCTCTCGCTGCCAGGAGCCGGATCGAACGCCCCTACAGAAATGGAAAATCTCGCGGCGTTCTCGCAGACAGGGGGCACGACACGGTGCCTCATGCAGGCGGACGTTCTCTACGAGTCGACGAGCATCACCTACACGCCGGATTACTTCGACAGGCTTTCGAAGGAATTCCCGGGCGACTTCGAGGGTGCAGACGAGACGATGCGGTCGTTCGACCCCGCGAACCCTCCCGCCGAGATGCGGTTCATCCTGCGCTCGTTCTCGCCCGAACGCGCAGCGCTGCCGGGTGCCGCGCCCTACTTCCATGCCAAGGCGCTCGAGGCGCTGTCCGCGCTTTTGATGCGTTCCAAGCCGGCCGAAACAAAAGCGCAGCAGGAGGACCGCGCGCTCGTCGAACGGGCCGAGGCCCTCATTTCGACGCACCTCGCCGAGCCCCTCACCGTCGCGTCCATCGCGGCCGAACTCTACGTGGGCCGCTCCAAACTCTGCGAGGCGTTCCGGCGTGTACGCGGCAAGGGAGTTGCCGAGCTTTTGCGTCAAGAGAGGATGAATGCCGCCCTCCGGCTGATCGCCAGCGGCGAGGCGAACATCGCCGATGCGGCGCGAGCGGTCGGCTACGCACGCTCGTCCTCGTTCGACGAGGCGTTCCGACGCGAGTTCGGATGCTCGCCTACCGAATGGCGCAAAAACAGAGAGCCCCGGTAGTCCGAGCCGATCTCGCTGCTGCCGATGCAAACCCACCGCCTCTCGCGGTTTTTCGCGATCTGCAAGACGACGCTCCTTTTGCCCTGGGAAAAGCGCCATCCCTAAATCAACTTCCATCGTTTTCGCCCATTCCTGTAGCATAGTTGCTTCACGAACGCTTTCCCGTCGGCTGCGACGCGGATCTGAGAGAAAAGGCGCTCCATGGGCATCTTCAAGAAAATCGTTGAGGTTTGGGGCTCGATCAGCCTCATCAAGCGCATCGTCATCGGCTTGGTCGTCGGCATCGTGCTGGCGCTCGCATGCCCGAATATCGCCGCCATCGAGCTTTTGGGCACGCTGTTTCGGACGGCGCTGGCTTCATGCGCGCCGATCCTGGTGTTCTTCATCGTGATCTCGGCGCTCGCCAACGCCAAGACGACCGGCGGCATGAAGACCGTCGTCGCCCTCTACATCATCAGTATGCTGCTGGCGGCAGTCGTGTCCATCGCGGCGAGCTACCTGTTCCCCGTCGAGCTCACGCTCGCCGACGCGACGACGGACCAAGCTGCGCCCCAAGACATCGGCGAGGTGCTCAACTCCGTCATCCTGAGCGCCGTCGCCAATCCCGTCGATGCGCTCACCAGCGGAAACTATCTTGGCATCCTGGCATGGGCGGTGCTCATCGGCATCGCCTTGCGCTCTGCCAAGGAAAGTTCCAAAGATGTGTTCAACGCCATCTCCGACGCGGTGACGACCGTCGTGCGATGGATCATCACCTGCGCCCCGTTCGGCGTGGCGGGTTTGGTGTACACGGCACTTTCCGACAACGGACCCGAGATCTTTATCGAATACGGTCAACTCATCTTGGTGCTGGTCGGCTGCATGCTGGTCATCGCGCTGATCACCAACCCGCTCATCTGCCTGATCGCGTTCCGCAAGAACCCCTTCCCGCTGGTGCTGCGCTGCTTGAAGGACTCCGGCATCACGGCGTTTCTCACCCGCAGCTCCGCCGCCAACATCCCGGTCAACATGGTGCTCGCCGAAAAGCTCGGACTCGACCCGAACACCTACTCGGTCTCCATCCCGCTCGGCGCCACCGTCAACATGGCAGGCGCCACGGTGACGATCAGCGTCATGACGATGGCGGCGGCCCACACCCTGGGCATTCCCGTCGACATCCCCTCGGCGCTCATCCTGTGCGTGCTCGCCGCCGTCAGCGCGTGCGGCGCTTCGGGCGTGGCGGGCGGATCGCTGCTGCTCATCCCGCTTGCATGCTCGCTGTTCGGCATCCCCAACGATATCGCGATGCAGGTTGTGGGCATCGGCTTCATCATCGGCGTGGTGCAAGACTCCTGCGAGACGGCGCTCAACTCGTCCTCCGACGTGCTGTTCACCGCGACGACCGACTACCGCGCCCGCATGAAGCGCGGAATCCCGTTCAACCCCGGCAAAGACGACGAGCTTGTGGTGCTGTCCGACCCGACGACCCTCGCCCGCCTCTCGACCGATCCGACGAACGCAGAAGCAGAAACAGGGGCAGAGGCAGGGGCAGGAGCAGGAGCAGAGACGGAACCAGCGACTCGGTAAATCATCGCCTAAAAGAGAGCCGCCTCCCATCCCCGGACTTTTCGCCCGAAGGATGCGAGGCGGCCAATGTTGGCGCCGGTGTCGGAGTTGCTGTTGGACGCCTGCTGGTACTCGCCCGCCGGAACCAGGTAGCTGGCGTACACGTATCCGCTGACGTCGCCGGAGATCTTGCACCACATGCAATCCGGGCACTCGCCGACCACGTGGTAGGTCGCGCCGGGCTGCACGCTTCCGAGGATCGTGCCGAACGGGGACTGGCGGATCATCGCGTTCGCGGTGGCCGCATAGTCGCCCTCGACCGCCAGCAGCTCGGAATCGTCGTAGGCGGCGTCGCTGCTCTGGTATTCGTAGGCGTTGTAGCCCTGCTGCGTCACAGCCTCCTCGATGTCCCCCGGCATGGCGAATGCCGCCGCCGGCATGGCAGTAGCCAGAAGCGTCGCAGTCAGGACGCCGGTTGCGATTCTTGCTCGTTTCATCTGGTTTCTCCTTGCCTGATCGCCCGGCACCGTCGGCGGACCGGGCTGGCGAAAAAATGCATCGGCAATGGTGGCATGCCCTCCTTTCGCGCAAGCCCTGGCGGCTGTGAGTCCACCGGGGATTGAATGACGGGTCGCGCCGCTCCACGCGGCAGCAGGCTCGACACCCTGCCCCATGCGGCGGCAGGTTCGACGGCCCGGCCCGTGCAGCCCAGGCTCGACGCCGTGCCGACCCTGCCGCATGGCGCGAGACCTCCTATAATGGAACCCATCATCGCCTCGATCGGAAAGGGGACCGCCATGGCTTTCGACGTTTCCAAGATCAACATCCCTCTCGGATTCGGCTGCATGCGCTTCGACGGACGCGCCGACGACACCGTCGATATCGCGCAGGTGAGCGAGATGATCGATTGCTACATGGAGGCGGGCGGCAACTACTTTGACACCGCCTGGGCCTATCCCAATTCCGAAAAGACCCTGCGCAAAGCGCTGGTCGAGCGCCATCCACGCGATTCTTACCTGATCGCGTCCAAGTGCGTGGCGTGGAGCAACTGCACCTGCAAGGAGGACTTGGAGGCGCAGTTGCAGGAGACGCTCGCCACGCTGGGCATCGACTATCTGGACGTGTACCTCATGCACAACCTGGGAGGCACCCGCACCGCATCGTTCGAGAAGTTCGACGCATGGGAGTTCGTGAAGAGCGTGAAGGAGCGCGGGCTCGCCAAGCACATCGGCTTTTCGACGCACTGCACGCCCGAGGAGCTGGAAGGGTTCATCGCCGCATATCCCGAAGCCGAGATCATCCAACTGCAGGCCAACTACAGCGATTGGGACAGCCCCGACTTCCGTGAGCGCGAATGCGTGGAGCTGGCTCACGCGCACGGCTTCCCCGTCATCGCCATGGAACCGGTGAAGGGCGGCATCCTGGCCGATCCGCCGCAGGCGGTGAAGGACATCCTGGACGAGGCGATGCCCAACGACTCATATGCCACCGCCGCGCTGCGCTTCACGGCCAGCCAGCCCGGCATCGTTGTGACGCTTTCGGGCATGAGCGCGCTCGAGCAGGTGCAGGACAACTGCCGCGCGTTCAGGGATTTCAAGCCGCTTGACGACGGGGAGCTTGCCGCCATCGACCGCGCCCGTGCCGCGCTGAAGGAAGGCGGCGCCGTGCAGTGCACCAGCTGCGATTACTGCGCCAAGGTGTGCCCGCGAAACATCGGCATCTCGCAGTCGCTCGCCGTGCTGAACCACTACATCAACTACGGCGACGCAGCGTCCGCCGGCTATCAGATGGGTTTTGTCGTGCGATTCAACGCCGGCAAGAACATGATCACCGAGTGCATCCGCTGCGGCGCGTGCGAGGACGCCTGCCCGCAGAACCTGCCTATCTTGGAGTACTTCGACCGTATCAACGACGAGATCTTCTCGGTGGAGCCCGAGCAGCCGGCGCTCATGCGCGGCAGCACCGTCGGAAAGAGGTAACGCCGCCGCGAAACAGCGCGCTCGACGCGCTCGCTGAAAATAACTCCCCGTTTTGAACAGCTTGCTCAAAACGGGGAGTTATCTGCGCAATCTGAGCAGGAACGAAGCCGCTGCATCGGCCCCTCTGCCTTCAGATCATAATCAAATTGCTCAGCAGCTCTCTGAACAGGACTTTTGTCTGCTCCTTCTGTCGTGCTCTGTATCCGGCCGCCTTGATCGTCATCGACAATCGGATGCTCTGCTCAAAACCGGGACTTTTCTCCGGCTTTTGAGCAGAATGTTCAAAAGCCGGAGAAATCGACGTTTATCGGAGCCGAATCAGCAGCCCCGCCCCAAACGCTTGGGCGAGTCTGCCGTGCGCTATGCGTGCGACTGGGCCGTCTTCGCGGCGGACGTGCCGGCAGGAGTCGTGCCCGCCGCCTCGCCCGCGTTGCCCTTGCCGAACTCCGCGCTGCCCATCTGGGTCCACTCGGGCTCCTCGTCGGGAAGCGAGCCGGCCTCCTTGGTGAAGAGCTCCTTGAGGCAGTTGTACGCCACGATCGCACCGAGGATCATCAGCAAGATCGCGAACACGAGCTGCAAGCCCGACGTGGCGATGACCGCCGCGCCCGAGCTCGACAGCGCGTTGATGCAGCCGATCGTGCTCTGCACCAGCGACGTGAACGTGCATACGAGCAAAAACGCCACCGGCACGTACAGCATGAAGCCCTTGCGTCCCGTGCATTTGCAGAACACCGCTAGCGTGATCATCGTCATGCCGCCGAGCAGCTGGTTGGACGCGCCGAACAAAGGCCAGATGTTCAGGTAGCCGCCGAACGCAAGCGCCAAGCCCAACGCCAGAGTCAGCACCGTGGCAACCCACGTGTTCGAGAGAACCTTCGCCACGCCGGTGTTCTCGGCCGCGGCGTCTTCGGCAGCGTCGTTGCCCTTGGCGAAGAACTCCTGCACCGACAGACGGCCGATGCGCGCCACCGCGTCAACCGAGGTGAGCGCCAGCGCCGACACGCACATCGTCATGAACACCGTGGCAAGCGTGCCGTCGATGCCGAACGCCATCATGCCGCGCGCAACGCCCTGCGAGAAGATCTGGAACGGCGTGCCCACCGCGGCGCCCAGCGCGCCCGACGTGTTGAGCTGCGTGAACATGATCGCCGCGACCACGATCGCCAGCACGCCGACGAACGACTCGAGGATCATCGCGCCGTAGCCGACCGGCACCATATCCTGCTCCTTGGAGATCTGCTTGGACGAGGTGTTGGTGGACACCAGGCTATGGAAGCCCGACAGCGCGCCGCACGCGACCGACACGAACAGCAGCGGGAACACGTAGCTTCCGTTGGCGGCGAGCGCGGAGAAGTCGGCGACTATCGGCGCGGACATGGTGGCCTCGCCGCTCGCGCCCAGGACGAAGATGCCGATCACGGCGCAGGCGATCATGACGATCATCATGATGCTGGTAAGGTAGTCGCGCGGCTGCTTGAGCGTTTGGATGGGCATCGCCGCTGCGAACAGCAGATACACAAGGATCACCGCAAACCATCCGAACTTGTCCAGATAGATCGGGAACTGCATGCCCACGGCGAACATCGCCACGAACAGCACGACCGCGAGCACGAGCTCCTTCCAGCCCGACAGGCCGAAGCGGCGGTTGATCCAGCCGAACAGGATCGCGACGAACGTGAACAGGATCGAGATCGTGCCCGCCGTGCCGCCCGCGTACGACTTGGCGGCGTCGACCGCGCCCTGGGCATCGAACGTGGCCTGGAAGGTGCCTGCCACCATGTCGACGAACGCCGCGATGACGATGATCGTGAACAGCCAGCTGAACAGCAGGAACAGCTTGCGGCCCGTGCGGCCGATGTACTTCTCGATCAGCTGGGCAAGCGACTTGCCGTTGTTCTTTACGCTGGCGTACAGCGCGCCGAAGTCGTGCACGGCCCCGAAAAAGATGCCGCCGACCAGCACCCACAGAAGAACCGGCAGCCAACCGAACATCAGCGCGGTGATGGTGCCCGTCACCGGGCCCGCGCCGCAGATCGAGCTGAACTGGTGCGAGAACGCGGTGAAGCAAGACGCGGGCGAGAAGTTCTTGCCGTCCTTCATGCGCTTCGCCGGCGTCAGCGCCGCACGGTCGATGCCCCACGTCTTGGCGAGCCAGCGCCCGTAGAGCAGGTAGCCGGCGGCAAGCACCACCGCGGCGACCACGACGACGATCATTCCGTTCATAGAGTTCCTTTCCGGGGGCTGCCCTCCCCTCCTATCGCGCGAACGGCGGCCGGCAACGCGCGCCGATGCCGGCCTGGACCGGGTGATTGCGTCGGAAACAAAAAGAGGGCCGCGTTGCGCGACCCTCGATCAGGCCGCCCGCAGTCTCACGGGCGGACCTCATATGCATCCGACCCGTGCTAGCTAATCACCAGAACCAGAATGTCCAGCAGACCGATAAGCATATGCGGGCAACCTCTACTTTCCCCAGCGGACGCGCTCGCGCCGCCCGCTCCTTCAGATCCGAGCTCCAAGGCGGCACCTGCCGCCGAACAGCTCGCGCCCTAGATTAGGATCGAAATGTTTCCGGAATGTTGCGCCCTTGCTACAAGAATGTTGCAAGGGAAGCGGCGCTCGAAGACGGGACACGGAGCAGCATTGGATCCGCGCTGCGTCCCCTTGTTCCGCAATTCGCTCGGAAATGCGCGTTTTTCTCCGTTGGACGACATCCAGCAAAGGAAAAGGCACTCTTTTCGAACACGATGCCCGACGCCTTTCCGAAGCGACGCACTGAAGACCCGCTCCAACAGGGGAAACGCCGAGGCAGCGCGGTGCGGGCATTCGCGAACGGCATCATCCGCCGGCGACGACGTCGACCAACGGGCAAAAACCTGCATCGAACGCGGTTTTCCCAAACAAGCGCCACTCGAGCGGCGCAGAGACGGGCACGGAGCAGGAATGGAAGACGCATTCGAACGCCCGATCCCAGGTTGCCGGGTCGCCTCGGGCTATTCCAGCACAAGCTCGCCGAAGCACTCCGGCATATGGAAGTTGGGCGTGTCGCTGTCGATGGGGTTCCATGAGAGGTAGTGCTTGCTCACCGTCAAGTTGCCGCATTTGTAGAAGTTGCCGCGCAGGACGGCTCCCGATTCCGCCGTGAAGTCGGGATAGAGCTGGCGAACGAAGTCGAACGGGATCTTGTAGGTGATCTCCCAGCCGTCCTCGGTGCGCGTGGAAGATGCCTCGTACACGTCGTCGGCGCGCACGAGCCGGGTGCGGTTCGCCTTCTCGGTGCCGATCTGGGCTCCCACGGCGCAATTCGGGTTGAACTCGAAGTTCAGATAGCGTGCATCTCCCGGCACGGGCGAGAGGAAGAATTCCAGGCAGCTGTCCTCGTAGGTGTTGGCAAGGAGGTCGTCGGCCGGATACTCGGCGCGGATGTCCGCCTCCTCAGCCCACATGCGCACGTAGAAGGCCTCGTCGTCGTAGCACAACTGCGCATGAGCGGCGATGTCCACGGGATCGAGCCACTGCTGGTTGTCGATGTCGAGCACGGGGATCGCATCCCAGTCAGGCGCGCCGTCGACACGCGCGACGGCATAGCTGCGCAGGGCCTCGTCGCCCGCCGAGGCATCCGCCGCCGGAGCATCCCCTTCCTGCACCTCCGCCTCAACCGGCACGGGCTCCCCCGCCTCGATGGTTTCAACGGTCTCGATCTTCGCCGTCTGGGCGCACCCTGCAAGGCAAACCATCAACGCGATCATACCGACTAGGCCTATCGATTTCCTCTTCATGGCGCATCCTCCTGAAAACAAGCCCCATCCCTTAGTACTCGCTTGCATGGTATCGCCATTCCGCCATCGGGTGCCCCACCCGTTTTCGCCCCCAAACGGGTGAGAGTCAACGCGACCCTCAACGGTAAGATGAAGGTTGGCAGATCAGTCCATCCATCGGGCGCCTCGCCGCCTCCTCTGCCGACAGCGGTCTTCGTCCTGCTGGTCAGGAAGCCCGCCGATGCGGAACCGGCGAAGCGCCGCGCATTCCGATCGCTAGCGTGCCATTAGATGTGTCCCTTTGGCACCTGAAGGGACACAAAGCGACCGCCCATCCATCGCTAGGAGGCCCTTATGAGCACGAACGACCGCACCTCCGCATCCGCTCCCATCTTTTCCCGCAGGGGTTTTCTCTCGCTGCTCGCCGCGACTGGAACCGTAGTCGCGTTCGGCAACGGCAGCGAACTGTTCGTTCGCGTGGCCCACGCCGATGAGGCAGGCGTGGGCGATCCCTATACCCTCTACGTCGTGAAGCGCTGGGAGGTGCCCGTCTACCTGTTCGACGTGACGGATCCCGCCAATCTCAAGCCCGTGGCGGGAGCGACGGCGCACATCACCTCTCTCTACAACGGCAAAACTGCCGATGCCGTCACCGACTCCAACGGCATCGCCGTCCTGGACGCGCGCGAGCTGTGCGAGCCCGACCCCGATCAGCAGCCGGGCGAGGTTCAGCAGAACTACTGCTTCTTCGGCAGCGTGGTCGTGCAGAAGGACGGCTACCGCACGTTCGAGACCGGCAAGATGCGCTTCATCGGCGCGGAAGAGCTGGCCGTGGCCACCGAGCCGACCGATGGCCATCCCTACGCGCGCATGGCAGCGTTCGACGACTGGGACATCCAGTACGCCGATTCCGCCACGTTCCCCGCGACACCGGCCAACCGCGACGCGCACGCGCTCGTCGTCAAAACCGAGGTCTCCGACGGCCGCCCGGTGCGCGTGACCGCCTACCAAGAGGGCGGTGCCAGCTTCCAGGTAGACGCGACGCCCGATGCTTCCGGCCTTGCCGTCGCCATGCTGGAGGGGCGCTTCCTCTCGACCCACACCGACGACGCGAGCCAGGCGTTCGCGCCGGACAAGCCTGTCTTCATCACCGTCGCCACCGACGCGGGCAATGGCGAGAGCTTCACGTTCGAGTCCAACCTCGTCGTCAAGCGGGGACACCTCGACGAGGCGTCGTTCGAGCCGGGGCAGCGATTCTCGCTCGACGAACTTGTGCCCAACGAGGCGTCCGACGCCGACTTGTCACCGGACAACGGCGACCTTTCCGTCACGCTCCCCGAAAGCATTCCCGTCATCGGCGGCGGCAGCATCAAGCTGCCCATCCCCTTCTTGCCCGTCACGATCGAGACGGACCCGCTCAGCTACATCTTCATCGCGGCAAAGCTGTCCATGTCGCTTCACAAGGGCACCGACGGCCGGGGCGACAAGAACGTCTGGACGCGCGACACGTACGAGAACTGCTCGAGCGAGGCGTTCAGGACGGCCCAAGACGCGCTCCAAAGCTATCTCAACAAGAACGCGGGCATCGCTGACACCAAGCGCTCCGCGCTCACCAAGGTGCCGGGAGGCTTTGGGTTCAGCCCCTCGTTGGAGGTGGGATTCGGCCTTTACCAGACGTGGGACGACCAGCTGCTCGTGTGGCGCGGCGACGCAAAAGGCTACGTCGAGCTCACGCTGAACCTGTCCTACACCCTGCAGTTCTTCATCGCGTGGTTCCCTGTCTACGTGCTGTTCGAGTTCATCGTCGACGCCTACCTCGCACTCGAAGCAGGCATGGAATTCGTCGACGCCGGGGAGAAGACAAAGCCGCAATTCTCAGGCGGCAGCGGGTTCGCGTTCACGCCCAAGCTGGAGATCGCCGTGGGTGCGGGCGCGGGCATGTCGGGCGCGGCATCGATCGGCGTGCGCGGATCGGGCTTTTTGTCGTTCCCCATCAACGCGCTGTTCTCGCCGCGCGGCAAGCCGAACCCGCACATGAACCTCGACGGCGGCGTCGACGTGGCCATCTGCGCCCAGTTCATCGTCTACAAGGGGTCGATCCCCCTGTACGCCGGGCGCTGGAACAACATCTGGACCAACTGGCCCGAGGACAAGAAATCGCTTGAGGCGGGCGAAGCGTTCGCGTCCGCGCACAAGGCGTTCTTCGTCAACACCCCCGGCGGCGGATACGGCTACTCGATGGCCGGCGACGACGCGCACCTGCTGCAGGGCGGCGACGGCGTCGACGCGTCGTTCGTCCCCGTCACGGACAGAGAGCTTGCCGGCACCGCCGAGCTGCGCGCTATCGCGCAGAACGACGGCAGCTACGCCTACGAGGAGGCGCGCACCGAATCCGCCACGACCGGGCACCCCTACAGCATCACGCCGCTCGCCCTGGGGGCAGAGGGCCTCAAGCCCACCGAGACCCTGGTTTACAAGCACGTGTTCAGCGACCCGCGCCAGAAGGTCTTCTCCGTCGACGGCGTCATCTGGATCGCGCGCATCGTGCCCGTCACCTACCCCACGGGCACGGGCACGCGCACGCGCACGCGCCTGACCGTCGCGAAGATGGAGAACGGCGTCATGGGAAGGCCGCAGGTGGTGGAGTTCGACTTCGCCGACTACAAGGACGCAGACGGGAACTCCGCGCCCTGCGCGCGCATCGACGCGTTCGACTGCGACTTCGACGTGGTGGGGTGCGACGAGGGCTGCAGGGCGAACCGCTGGAAGGATGGCGGCGCATTCCGCGTGCTGCTCACCATGGTCACGCGCCCCGACGGGGACGCCTCGCCCCTCACGAGCGTCGCCTCCCACTCGATCGCGGCGTTCCTGTCAGTCGGCGACGACCTGTCGATCAAGACGAAGCACCTGTTCTTCGATGACTACAACCGCACCGATCGGGCGGCGATCCGGCTGTATCCGCGCATCGTGGGACGACCGGAGTACTCCGACACGACGGCGGCGTTCGCGCTCCACCGCATCGCCGAGCCGGGGAAAACCGTGTTCGATCCCGGGTACAAAGAATACCCCTCCGACTGCCAGTTCCACTCGAGCGGCAACATCCTGTTCACGAAGGGCGGCTTTACGGACGTCCCAGACGATTGCTTCAGCGACGCCACGGGAACCCTTGCCACCGCGACAGACATCCTCGCCGACGCAAAACAGGATGTCACCATCTCGATCATCTTCAGCCCCAGCGCCCTGATATACCTCCTGTGCTACAACATGGCCGTCCCGGACGACGAGAAGCAAGCCCCCATCGTGAAAGTGCTCAGAGTCGTCCACACGTTTGTCGGCGCCCACCCGCACACCGCAACCGTCGTCAGCACCAACGCCGGTAGGGCATACAGCTTGAACCGTTGGCGCAACTTCAGGCCGGATGGGTCGGATGCCGCCATGCTC
This sequence comes from uncultured Eggerthellaceae bacterium, assembly GCA_958452575.1. Taxonomy (GTDB): domain Bacteria; phylum Actinomycetota; class Coriobacteriia; order Coriobacteriales; family Eggerthellaceae; genus Aphodovivens. The sequence goes on along the minus strand of CAUDUM010000008.1, from coordinate 9,587 downwards.
GCCGACGGCAGGAGCCTTACTGCTCTGTGGTACAGCAGCAGCCAGGTCCACACCCAGACTGTCCAGCTTGACGAGAGCATCCACTTGGACAATTTCAAGCTGTCCCGCGACGGCAAGCTGCTCTACTTCGCCACCGTGCTCGACGGCAAGCAGGAGGACACGATCGACCAGGACGGCAACCGTACGCCGGGCAAGGAGGTGCACGAGTACCGCATCCGCGCGTCGCGCATCGTCACCGACGCGTCAGGCGCCTACAAATTCATGGAACCGTTCACCATCGCGCAGCTCGACCACCCGGCCGATGCGCTGGTCGACCTGCCGCTGCCCGATTCCTACGGCTTCCTCTCCAACAGCATCACGAGCCTGGCCGACAGCGCCTCGGATCTGTACCTGTACGCCGTTCCCAAACTCGCGCACCTGTCGCTTATCGGCTTCACCCCCATCGGCAAGACGGTGTGCGCCGGCAACGAGGAGACGTTCCTGGTGACCGTCCGCAACGACGGCAACACGGCAATCGACTCGTTCACGCTGGTGGTCGCCGACGAGTCCGGCGAGGTCGGGCGCATCCCGGTGAGCATCCCCGACGTGCAGGCGGTGCTTGAGGCCAAGGACGCGCCGAACGACTCCGACGCGCTTCTGGGCTGGCACGGCGCCGCGCCCGCCGAGGACCTCGACACGGGCGCGGGTCTCCGACCCGGGCTCATGGAAGTGCAGCCGGTCGCCGACGTCCCCACCGAGGCGGGCGTGGTGCTGCCCGGCAAGCAGCGCACCTACCGATTCAACTGGACGGTTCCCGAGCAATGGCACAGCGAGACGCCCGTCGACGTGAGCATCGACCTGGGGTCGCTGACCGTCTCGACCCAGCCCGGCTGCTGCGAGCTCGAGGAGGTCCGCACGCAGGCGGTGAGCGCCCTTCAGCTCGACATCTCGGCGAGCGATCTGCAGAACAGCGTCTCGGTGGAGCTGCCCCTCGCAACGGCGCAGTACGAGGGCGTCGAGGACATCCCGGTCGATCGGAGCGCCTATAAGCGCGTTGACGAGCAGGGCGGCGAGATCGCCTCGCCTTCCAGCCCGTCCGACGAGAAGCCCGGCGGCGGCGAGGGAGGATCCGGCCTTGGCCGAACCGGCGACTCGCTCACCGGCACCGTCGCCGCGGCTTTGATCGCCGCCGCGGGAGCCGGGGCCGCAGCTGCAGCCGCCCGCTCCGCGCGCGGGCGCGCCGAAGACGACTCGCACGGCAAGGAGGAGAGCCGATAGCGAGATAGAAACGGCAAGCTGTCGCTTTTTCGCAGCAAAATCCCCCTCCGTTCGCCAGAACGAATACAATTGCCCCATCGGATCTGGTGAACGGAGGGTTTCCAATGGGGTTTCAAAGCACGAGGGAGGATGGGCAGGCCGATGCCTTCGGCAAACTGATGCCCCTTTTGAGCTCCTCGTTCGAGCCTGGTGAATGCCAAGCCGCGATCGATCGCTTCGAAGACCCCAGCCTGCGCTCCGTCGCTCAAGCCGAGTACTGCTATTTCAGCGGACAGGCTGAGGAGGCGGCACGTATCGCCGGTAGCCTGCTTGAGCATCCCGATCTGACGGTGCGACTGTCGGCATGCTTGATCTACGCCTACGCCAACCTGCCGCTGGGCAACATCAACAGCGCCCGCTTCGCCCTGGCGGAGCTCCGCAATGCCCTTGAGAAAAGTCCGACCGCGTCGTCGGCACAGGGCCAGGCGGCGATGGCGTTTATGGGGTACACGTCCTCGGTTCTCCTGCATCTCCCGCTGCCCGAGGAGACTCCACCCGTCGACGCGCTCCTGCCGCTGCTCCCGCCGGGTCTGCGCGCGTTCGCGCTGTACGTGATGGCACACCAGCTATACCTGAAAGGCGAGCATGCGCGCAGCCTCGGAATCGCCGAAAGCGCCCTGCTCATGACGCCCGCGACCTACCCCATCCCCGAGATCTACCTGCGCCTGGTGGCGGTCATGGATTGCATGAGCCTCAAATGCACGGACGAGGCGCGCGAGCATCTGCTGACCGCATGGGAGCTTGCCCGTCCCGACGGGCTCATCGAGGCGTTCGGCGAGCACCATGGACTTTTGGGCGGCATGCTCGAGTCCGCCATCAAAAAGGACTGGCCGGAGGATTTCAAGCGCATCATCGACATCACCTACCGCTTTTCCGCGGGATGGCGGCGCATCCACAACCCCGTCACCGAGGAGACGGTGGCGGACAACCTCACCACCAGCGAGTTCGCGGTGTCGATGCTCGCGGCGCGCGGCTGGACCAACCAGGAGATCGGCGCGCATCTGGACGTCTCGACGAACACGGTGAAAAGCTACCTGGCCTCGTCGTTCCGCAAGCTCGGCATCAGCAAGCGCTCCGAGTTGGAAAAGTTCATGCTGCGCTAACCGGCTCCGGCGCCAAGGACGCAAAGCGCCGCCGCCATTCGCCGCAGGGTGCCAAAGGGACACATCTAATAGCACATGCAGAAATGAGCACTAGGAGGCATGACCTCCTGGTACTCATTTCTACCTTTTATCTGCCGGCTAACATCAGGATTACGTTGCCGCAGAAATGCCCCGGTTTGCCGAAGACGGGACTGCGATTCAGCCTCAACACCCCCGGCCCATCGATAGCGCGATGGCAACGTCACATCAGCTGTTTACCAACGTTCCAAGCGCCGCCGACCTCTTCGCCCACCACACGGTAGGTCATGTGCGCAGCATCGTAGACAAGAGGCTGAAACTTGCCGAAGTCCACCTTGCTGTCTTCTCCGAGTATTGCCTCGTCCACCAGCACGTTGACGACCTTGCCGACGACACGCGCCCCATGCTCGTCGCCCTGAATCTCGACAACCTCGCACTCCATGGTGAGCGGATACTCCTCTATGACGGGCGCATCCACGTACTCGGATTTCACAAACGTCAGGCCACTCTTTTCGGCCTTATTCACCTTGTTGCCAGTCGCGATGCCAAAGTAGTCGGCCGATACGACGTTGGCCTTATTGGCAGGAGCAACGGTGAAGGCGCCTTTCTTGACGATGTTGGCCGTGGTTTTGTGGTCGCCGATGTTGAAGCAGATCTCGTGACGGGAGCACTCGCCTGCCCACGCGGCATTCATAGCGTTAGGCACGCCGTTCTCATCGTAGCTCGCGATAATGAACACTGACTGCGGAAACAGCTCGCCCGCATTGCCCAGGCTCTTCTTTGCCATTGCGCATCCTTTCACTTGTGTTGACATTCCTTCGACACGCAGTATTCTTCTTTATCGGATCGGCTGCAAGTACTGGTTTTCTTGTTAGGTACTTACCGGAACTAAAGCGTATCAGTCAGGAGCGATACGCTGCGGCATCCAAAATGATCTGATTGGCGCCCTGCCGTCCCTTCACCTCGAAGAAAGGACAACCCGTGAGAGAGCATCCATCCCCCGAAGACATCACCAAAGCACGCTTCGAGGGAACCGGCTACAGCTATACGCTTTCGCTCATCCAAGGCAAGCACAAGATGGCGATTCTCTACTGCCTGATGGAGTACCAGCCGGTGCGCTTCAACCAGATGCGCCGCTATCTGGGCAACGTCGCCGACAAGACGCTGTCGGCAAACCTCAAGGAGCTCGAGCACGATGGCCTCATCGTGCGCACGGAATATCCCCAGGTACCGCCGAAGGTTGAATACACCCTCACCGAATTGGGGGATTCGCTCATGGAAGTGCTCGACCAGCTTTGCCTTTGGGGCACCGAACACAAGCCCGCCTAACAACACACCGGAGCGTGCCGGGTGCCAAAGGGGTGCCAAAGGGACACATCTAATGGCACATATCCACATCTATCGAAGGCTCATATCCAAAGGATGCCTGACATGGCATAATGGATTTCCCGGTTCTTTTCCTCGACAAAGGAGGAGCTATAGCGCGCAACGCAAGAGCGACGCTTCCTTCCGACTTCATCCACGTAACCACAAGAGGACTGGGAAGGCGCATCATCTTCGAAGACGACCTGGACAAAGAGAGATTCCTCTCCATTCTCTCGACCAAGCTAACGGATTCGGAAAGCCGCGTCTACGCATGGTGCCTCATGGACAACCATATCCACCTGCTGCTTCGCGCGAACAGCGCCGACCTCTCGAAATCCATGCAGCGCATCGGAGTTAGCTACGCACAGTACTTCAACGGCAGGCATGGGCATGTAGGGAAGGTTTTCCAAAACCGCTTCAACGCCCATCCGATAATGGGTGAAACTCATCTGCTTGCGACGATTCGATACATTCATCGAAACCCCCTCGAAACCGGAACGGCGATGGATCGCTACGATTGGAGCAGCTATCGGGCGATCCTCGGGAAAGAGCATGCGCGCGGAGCGGAGATGACCGACTCGAAAACGGTGCTCGAGCTATTCGGCGGAAAGAATGCTTTCATCCGTTTCCACAATGAAGAAAGCGAGGCAGACGGTTTCGAAAGGATTGACGGATACCGGCGCCGAATCGATGATGTCGAGGCTGCCGAAATCGCGATCGGAATGTTTGGCAGCGCTTTCTCAGATCGAATCTGCTCAATGCCTAAAGCAAAACGAGACGACGCTTTGGCACGGTTGAAATTTGCCGGTCTTTCCATCAGGCAAATCGAAAGATTGACAGGCATAGGGAGAGGGATTATCACGAGAGCGCGAGCGTGCCATTAGATGTGTCCCTTTGGCACGCGGTGAAAAGCTACCTGGCCTCGTCGTTCCGCAAACTCGGCATCAGCAAGCGCTCCGAGTTGGAAAAGTTCATGCTGCGCTAACCGGCTCCGGCGCCAAGGACGCAAAGCGCCGCCGCCATTCGCCGGATGAAGTGTTACGAATCTTGACTTGGTGTTACTCCAATCCCTATAGTGTTACGAGTTTGATTTTCGTAACACTATAGCCGAAGGAGAACCATGCCGACGCCGACCACGTCCTCCCCTGCTCTCTCCCGTCGCTCGTTCGCGAAGCTCGCGTTGGCGGGCAGCGGCGCGCTCGCGCTCGGCGGAGCGCTTGCCGGCTGCTCGCAGCCCGCCGACGAAGCGGACGGCGCCGACACGGAAGTCGCTGCCGATGGCGCTTCCGGCGACACCCAGACGCAGGTCATCGTGACCATGCCCACCGGCGCCGAACCGGCGGCGGGCTTCGATCCGTTCGTGTCGTGGGGCTGCGGCGAGCACGTGCACGAACCGCTCATCCAGTCGACGCTCATCGTCACCAACGCCGACATGAGCTTCTCCAATGACCTGGCCACCGGCTATTCCTGCAGCGAGGATGGCCTCACCTGGACGTTCTCGCTTCGCGAGGACGCCGTGTTCTCCGACGGCGAGCCGCTGACCGCCGCTGACGTGGCCTTCACCATCAACGGCATCCTGGCCTCGCCGACTGCCGAAGCCGATCTGTCCATGGTCGACGAAGCCGTGGCGACCGGCGACTACACCGTGGAGCTGCACCTCAACCGCCCGTTCAACATCCTGCTGTACACGCTGGCAAACGTCGGCATCTGCCCCGAGCACGCCCACGGCGACGATTACGGCACCCATCCCATTGGATCGGGCCGCTACGTGCTCACGCAGTGGGACAAGGGCCAGCAGGTCATCTTCGACGCCAACCCGACCTACTATGGCGAAAAGCCTCGGATCGAACGCGTGGTGGTGCTGTTCATGGATGAGGACGCCTCGCTCGCCGCCGCGCAGGCGGGATCGGTCGACCTCGCTTACACGTCGGCAACGTTCGCCGAGAACGTCGTCGGCGGCTACGACCTGTTCGACTGCGAGACGGTCGACTCGCGCGGCATCTCGCTGCCGACGTTGCCCGCCGGATCCGCCTGGGAAAACGGCGGCATCTCCTACGAAGCCGGCAACGACGTCACCAGCGACCGGGCGCTGCGTCAGGCGATGAACTTCGCGCTCGACCGCGACCTGGCCATCCGACACACGCTGGGCGGGTTCGGCACGCCGGCGTTCAGCGTGTCCGACGGCATGCCTTGGGCAAGCGAGGACATGCAGGTCGCCACCGACGCCGAGCGCGCCAAGCAGATCCTCGCCGACAGCGGTTGGACCGCGGGCGACGACGGCACCCTGGTCAAAGACGGGGTGCGCGCCGAGTTCGACCTGCTGTACATGGCGCCCGACACCGTGCGCCAGGCACTCGCCGCCGATTTCGCCGAGCAGATGGCGCCGCTCGGCATCAAGGTGAACGTGCAGGGCCTGTCATGGGACGATCTCGAGCCGCAGTCGTATTCGCAGGCGATCCTCTGGGGCTGGGGCTCCAACTCGCCCGTTGAGATCTACGAGCTCAACCATTCCCAGGGCTGGGGCGATTACGCTTGCCGTGCCGACGAGACGACCGACGGCTACCTCGACCAGGCGGTCGCGCAGCCCGATATCGCCGACTCGTACGAGTACTACCGCCTGGCGCAATGGGACGGCCAGACCGGCGTCACGCCCGCATCCGACGCCCCGTGGGTGTGGATCGCCAACGTCGACCACCTCTACTTCGTGCGCGAGGGCCTGCAGGTGGCGGAGCAGAAGCCCCATCCTCACGGCCACGGCTGGTCCATCGTCAACAACGTGGATCAGTGGAGCTGGCAGTAAGGAGCCGATCCCGCCGTCATGCCGCTGCTTTCCCTCACGCTCAGACAACTGGCCAAATGCGCGCTGCTCATCCTGGCGGTGAGCTTCGTCACGTTCGCCCTGGTGTCGGCGTCGCCGGTCGATCCGATGCAGGCGAACCTCGGGCAAAGCGCGTACCTGTCGCTCACGGCCGATGAGAAGGCGCAGCTGGCCGCCTATTGGGGCACCGATCAACCGTTCCTCACACGCTACTTCGCATGGCTTGCCGCGTTCGTCCAAGGCGACATGGGGACGAGCCTGCGGTTCAACGCACCGGTGGCGCAGGTCATCGCCGAGCGAGCCGGCTCGTCGCTTCTGCTGATGGCCATCGCGTGGGTGCTGTCGGGCATCATCGGGTTCGCGCTGGGCATCGTCGCCGGAATGAACCGCGACCGCCTGGTCGACCGGATCGTGAAGGGATACTGCTTCGTGCTGGCAAGCGTGCCCACCTTCTGGCTGGCGCTCGTCGCGCTGATCGTGTTCTCGGTGTGGCTGGGATGGTTCCCCTTCGGGTTCTCGGTGCCGGTGGGCGTGGATGCCAGCTCCGTCACCTGGGGCGATAGGCTCTACCACGCGATCCTGCCCGCGCTCGTGCTGGCGTTCGTCGGTGTGGCAAGCATCGCGTTGCACACGCGCGAGAAGATCATCGACATCATGAACGGCCCGTTCGTCCGCTACGCGCGAGCGCAGGGCAAAAGCCGCCTGACAATCCTGCTGCAGCACGGGCTGCGCAACACGCTGTTGCCCGCCATCACGCTGCAGTTCGCCTCGATCAGCGAGATCTTCGGCGGTTCGGTGCTGGTGGAGCAGGTGTTCTCCTACCCCGGCATGGGCCAGGCGGCCGTCACCGCCGGCCTGGGCGGCGACTCCGCGCTGCTGGCGGGCATCGCCGTCGTCTCAGCCGTCATCGTGTTCGGAGGCAACCTGATCGCCAACATCCTCTACGGCATCATCGACCCGCGTATCCGTCGAGGGGAGGTGAGCGCCCGTGGAAGCGAAACCCCTGCAGCATGAGTCCGCCGCATCCCGCGACGCCGTCCTCCATCGCAGCGTGACGGGACGCCTGTTCCGCCGCGGCAACCGCCTTGCAACCGCAACCGCCGCGGGCCTAGGCGGGATCATCCTCCTCGGCATCGTGATCGCCGGGCTTGCCCTCATGCCCGAGGCGACCGCCACCGATCTGGACGCCCGATCGCTCGCTCCAAGCCTGCAGCATCCGTTCGGCACCGACCGCCTGGGGCACGACATGCTCGTGCGAACGCTGTGCGGCCTGTCGACGAGCATCCTCATCGGGCTTGTCGCCGTGGCGGCCTCATCGCTCATCGCGCTCGCGCTGGGCTGCGCGTCGGCGCTCGGCGGACGCAAGGTCGACGCTGCCATCACGTGGATCATCGACCTGATGATGGGCGTGCCCCACATCATCCTGCTCATCCTGATCTCCTACGCGCTGGGCAAGGGATTCGTCGGCGTGGTGGTGGGCATCGCGCTGACGCACTGGCCCAGCCTCGCGCGCGTCGTGCGCGCCGAGGTGCTGCAGGTGAAGGAAGCTCCCTATGTGGCCGCCGCCGCGAAGCTGGGGCGCAGCCGCTGGGACATCGCGCTGCGCCACATCCTCCCCCACGTGCTGCCGCAGTTCCTCGTGGGCATCGTTTTGATGTTCCCCCACGCCATCCTGCACGAATCCGCCATCACGTTCCTCGGGTTCGGCCTGTCGCCCGAATCCGCCGCCATCGGCATCATCCTGTCCGAGTCGATGAGCTACCTCTCCGCCGGCATGTGGTGGCTCGCGTTCTTCCCCGGACTGGCGTTGGTGCTGGTCGTCATGCTGTTCGACGCGTGCGGATCGGGCATCCGCCGCCTGCTCGATCCGACGAGCTCGCAGGAGTAGGAGGCGGGGATGGACGAGAGGATCATCGACATGCTCGGATCCGTTGACGAGGGGAATTCCGCGACGAGATGCGACGCAGCCACGCCGTCGAGCACCGACCATGCCGCGACCAGCCACGCCGGTCAGCCGACGCACCATCATCATTCGCACGCCGCTCACAGCGTGCATGCGGGAGGCCATCACCTGCTGCAGCTCGATGACGTGAGCGTGGGGTTCGAGCGCTACGCGGGACGCGGGGTGCTCGCGCCGCGCGAGACACGCTTCGTGGTGGAGCATCTGAGCCTGTCGCTGCACGAGGGCGAGATCCTGGCGCTCGTCGGCGCCTCCGGATCGGGCAAAACCCTCATCGCCGACACCATCATGGGATTGTTTGCCGCGAATGCACAGGTCACCGGACGCGTTTGGTTCGACGGTGATGCCATGGACGAGCGATCCCTCACCCCCCTGCGCGGCAACCGGATCGCCTTTGTGCCGCAATCGGTGGAGTCGCTGGATCCTCTGCAGCGCGTCGGCCGCCAAATCGAGCGCCTGGCGCAGGGCATGACGAAACAAGAGGCGCGGGCCCGACGTCGTGAGCTGTTCGCGCGCTACCGCTTGGATGAGGAAACCGCGCGACGCTACCCCTTCGAGCTGTCAGGCGGCATGACACGGCGCGTGCTGCTGATCGGGGCGCTGATGAACCGCCCGCGCGTCATCGTCGCCGACGAACCAACGCCCGGACTCGATATGGAGCTCGCCGTACGTGCGATGGACGACTTCCGTACGTTCGCCAACGACGGAGGCGGCGTGCTGCTGATCACCCACGACATCGAGCTGGCGCTGCGCGTCGCTGACCGCATCGCGGTGTTCGAGGACGGCACGGTCATCGAGGAGACCGCCGTGACAAGCTTCACGTCGCCCGACCTGCTGCAGCACCCTTTCAGCAAGGCGCTTTGGCACGCGCTGCCCGAGCACGGGATGGAGATCGACGATGAGAGACACGAAAGACAAGAATCGCCCCGCAACGCAGTCACCTCCGCCGACTCCGAAGGTGCCAAAGGGACACATCTAATGGCACGCCGGCGATGCCGGCGTGCCATTAGATGTGTCCCTTTGGCAC
>CAUDUM010000007.1 GCA_958452575.1 uncultured Eggerthellaceae bacterium | reverse complement strand
AAGGTCCCGCCTCCGCCCCGGAGGGGCTTCGGCCGCTCCGCACTCCCGTGCGGCGCAAGAGATAACTTTACTCGCTTTCGTCCTTGCTGTCAAGAACTTTTTTTAGAAAGTTTCGAACTTTTTCTCGCTCGGAGTTTTGGCTCGAATCTTCCAAAGCTCTTGCCTCAAGCGCGGGCCTCGCTCTCTCACACGGGGCCGGCGGAAGCAGCTCGGATATATTACGCGTCTTTTACGTTTGAAACGCCGAGAATTCGGCGCTCCACAAACAGCGCACATAGGCACAATCAGATCGAGGTTAAACCACAAGTTGTAGTGTTTGGTGTCTAGGCGAGTCCGATGAGGCTATTCCGAATGGCCCCCATGGTAGCCGTGAGCGCCTTGAGCGCCCTGGCTTATTCCTTGAGATTCCGCGTTCGCGCCTTGCCCGGAACCGTTTTGCCCCAGTCCTCCCTGACTGCCTGAGCTTTGGTTTGCTCCGTTCCTGCCCATGCCGTGATGGCCCTCCTGCGCTTCTCCCCCGCATTCCTCTATGCGATCGCGCAGCTCCCTCATGCTCATATCGGCGCACTCCTCAAGAGATACCGAGGAATCGAGCTCGATCAGCTCCTGTGCCGCCGTGTATTTGCCCACTCCCATTCCCGCATGGTGCGCGCTTTCGCGCGTCGCGCCGTCCACGCGATGGCAGGAACCGTTGCAGGAAGAGCTTCGCAGGCATTCATCGCTCGCTCCCTGCAGGCGCGAGGCGAGCGCATCGTCGTCGGTCGTCACGCCCACCGATACATATGCATCTTCATCTATATATGTTGAGAGGGTCTCGCTTTGGAGCAGCGCAGCAAGCGCGTCTTCGTAGCTTTTGCCCTCCAGGGCAACGCTTCGCAACACGGCATCCGCGTCTTCGTTGAGCGGACGGGCGCCGATCACCGTGCCGAACGTGTTCACGGACAGCTCCAGCGAAGGATTGATGTCGATGCCCACATAGGCGGCCGGGTCGTTGTACAGGCGGAATCCGAAGACGCCGGCGGCGACCGCCAGCACGCACGCCGCCGCGGCGAGCGCGCGACGCACTACCCTGAACCTCCGCTTGCGTTGAGGAGAAGGCTGCGTCGTCTTGCCGGAATGCGCAAGGAGGGCCGGACGATCGTCCTCCTCGCTCTTGGAGTCCCTTGTGCCTGCAGCAGAGCGCGATGGCGAATCTTCAATCGACACGACCGTGTCGCCCTCCTGCAGGCGGCGCGCCTCGATGGCCTCCAGCGTGGCGGCTTTGAGCTCCTCGGGCACACGCACGGCGTCGAACGCCTCGCGCACGGCGCCCTCCCACGGCTCCCGGCCGTTCTCGTGCCCCGCCGAACCGGCGCTCATCATGCGGATGTCGTCAGATTTGCTCATCGCAGAAGCTCCCTCAACGTCGCCTTGCCGCGCGAAATCCAGGTATACACCGTGTTCACCGGCGCTGACAGCATCTCCGATATCTCGGGTGCGGTGTATCCCTCGCAAAGGGACAGGTACAACGGGGTGCGCGGAGGGTCGTCCAACCCGCGCATCGCATCGATCACCTCGCTTCGGAACGACCCGGGCTGCACCGACGGATCGTCCGCTTCGACGACGGCGAGATCATCCGCCCCCGCCTGCCGCGCCGTGCGGCGCGACGTCGCGCGCCAGATATCCTTGCAAGCGTTCGAGGCGGTGCGCAAAAGCCACGCTTTGCGATGCTCGTCGTCGTTGAAACGGGCTTCGTCGGCAAGGGCGTACTTGAGAAACGTGTTCTGGAACGCGTCTTGGGCATCTTGGCGCTCGGAGAAATGGAGCACGCAGACGCGCCACACGGCGTCCGCGTGCTCCTCCATCGCCTTTTCGATGTCCTGACGAGGGCGCATGCTCTTCTCGTATGCGGAGACGACCGGCTTACACGAACCTATGCGGCGCGACCTGCGCCATGATGGGCTCCGTGGTGGCCGCCGCCCGCCGCACCGTAACCGGTGCCGTCGCCGGGGCCGTAACCGTTGCCGGAACCAGAGCCGTAGGCGTAGCCGTTGCCGGCATCGGCGCCTTGACCATAGCGATTGCCGCCACCCCAGCACGACGAGGAGCCGCAATTGTCGCAGAGACCGTCGCCGTCGGCGTCAATGTAGCCGCCGCATCCGGCGCCTCCCCACGATCCTCTGTTGTCGCACACGCCGTCGCCGTCGGCATCGACGTAGCCGCCGCAGTTATCGCAGATGCCGTCGCCGTTTGCATCCGTCCAGCAGCCGGCACCGCCCGCACCGCGGGTGCCGCGGTAGTCGCAGACGCCATCTCCGTCGGCATCAACGTAGCTCGCGCACGCCGATGCGACACGTCCCGACACGTCGGCGGCAAGATTAGAGTCCTCCACAGCGGCCTGGACCGAGGGCTGCTCCGCCGACGCGCTGCCCACGCCGATCGCCACCGCGCCGGCAAGCGCCACGATCGCCGCGATGATGCCCAGCGCAACCGGCGCCTTGCGGTTTTTGCTCGAAATGATCTGATCGTTCGTGTTCATGAGAGCCTCCTGTTCGCCTCCGGATCCTCTGGCGCCGCGGCACGTCGCCCGCGATGCTGATCCGTCGTTTTGTCCAACTCACTTAGAACACGTTTGAAAGAGGAGAATCCTTTCAACAATTTTCATAGTAATCCGGTTTTCGGCAAAACAAAAGGGCATCGCCCGCAGACGATGCCCTTCGAACTTCAGATGACGTCGATCGTTAGACCAGCTTGACGAACTTGCGCTTGCCCACCTGGACCGTCGCGTCCTCCAGCGCGGCAGGGTCGACGTTGTAGGACTTGGCGGGCACGGTCTCGCCGTTGATCTTGACGCCGCCGCCGTCGATAAGGCGGCGCGCCTCGCCGATGCTGGGCGCCATGCCGGCATCGTGCAGCAGCTTGGCCAGATACACCTTGCCGTCCTCGTTGGGGGTGAGGTCGGCGGAGAACTCGGGAACCTCCTCTGGTGCCTCGTGCTGCTTGAAGACGCGATCGAACTGGGCTTCGGCCTCCTCGGCAGCGACCTCGTCGTGGTAGAGCGCCACGATGTTGCGCGCCAGCGCGCGCTTGGCCTTGTTGGGATGCAGCTCGTCGTTGGCCAGGGCGCGCTCGATCTCGTCGACTTCGTCCACCGAAAGCGTGGAGGCCAGGCGGTAGTAGCGCGGCATCAGCTCATCGGGGATCGACATGATCTTGCCGAACATATCGGCGGGCTCGTCGGTCAGGCCCACGTAGTTGCCGTAGCTCTTCGACATCTTCAGCACACCGTCGGTGCCTTCGAGCAACGGCATGGTGAGCGCGACCTGGGGCTCCATGCCCATCTTCTCCATGAGCTCGCGACCGGCGAGCAGGTTGAACAGCTGATCGTTGCCGCCCATCTCGACGTCGGCCTTGATCACGACCGAGTCGTACGCCTGCATTACGGGGTACAGGAACTCGTGCAGGGCGATGGGGGTGTGGGACTGGTAGCGCTTCGTGAAGTCGTCGCGCTCGAGAATGCGGGCGACCGTGAACTTGGAGCACAGCTCCAACAGCCCCTTCAGATCGAGCTTGAGGATCCAGTCGGCGTTGTAGACGACGGTGGTCTTCTCGGGATCGAGCACGTTGAACGCCTGCTCGACGTAGGTCTTGGCGTTGGCCTCCACCTGCTCTTGGGTGAGCTGGGGGCGCGTCGTGTTCTTGCCAGACGGATCACCGATAAGCGCCGTGCCGTTGCCGATGATGAGGGTGACGCGATGGCCCAGATCCTGGAACTGACGCATCTTGCGCAGCGGCACCGCATGGCCGAGGTGCAGATCGGGGCTGGTGGGATCCACGCCCAGCTTGATGTTGAGCGGCTCGCCCCGCTTGAGCTTTTTCAGAAGCTCCTCTTCGGGGACGATGTTCGCAGCGCCCGATTTGATGATACGCAGTTGTTCTTCAGCCGAAAGCATCGGTGACCTCTTTCCATATATAGATGCAACGAGCGAGATTCTACCACAGGAACGGAACGCCGCTCCGCCGACACATGCGGCAGCATCGTGCGCGCGGGGCAAGCCGTGGCGGCATGCGCGACCCGACGGCATCCGTGCGCGCAAGGCGAGCCGTTCACGGCGCGCGACTAGTAATCCCGGGCGGCGGGGCTTGCCATCCACTCCTCGTAAAACTCCTCGTAGGCGCCGGCGAGCACCGCCTCGCGGGCGCGGCGCATCAGATCCAAAAGGAAATGCAGGTTGTGGATCGACAGCAGGATGCCGCCGAGCATCTCGTTTTGCTTGACGAGATGGCGAATGTAGGCACGCGTGTGGTTCCGACAGGTCGGGCACGTGCACGTGGGATCGAGCGGCGTGAAATCGCGGGCAAACTTGGCGTTGCGCATGTTCATGCGGCCCTGGCTCGAAAACGCCGTGCCCATGCGCGCGGTACGCGTCGGCAAAACGCAGTCGAACATGTCCACGCCCTCGCGCACGGCGCGCACCAGCGTGGTGGGATTGCCCACGCCCATAAGGTAGCGCGGCCGATCCTCGGGGCAGGCGCGGGCGACCTCGCCCAGCGTCTGGAACATGATCTCGTGCTCCTCGCCCACGGAGTAGCCGCCGATGCCGAAACCGCCGAAACGGCGTCCTCCGGCGGCGAGGCTCTCCTCCTCGATCTGGCGCAGACGGCGGATCGACTCGAGGCGCAGATCCAGTTCCATGCCGCCCTGCACGATGCCAAACAACGTCTGATCAGGCCGTTTGTGCGCAGCAAGGCAGCGTTTCGCCCAATTTGCGGACAGATCGACCGCCTTGGCCACGAACTCGCGCTCGGCGGGATACGGTGTGCACTGGTCGAGCTGCATGGCGATATCGGCGCCCAGCTGCTCTTGGATGCGCATGTTCTCCTCAGGCGTCCACCGCACCTTGGCACCATCGTAGATGCTGCTGAAGGAGAGACCGTCCGCATCGAGCTTGAGCGTATCCGCCAAGCTGAACACTTGGAATCCGCCCGAATCGGTGAGCATGGGGCCATCGTAGTTCATGAACTTGTGGACGCCGCCCGCCTCGGCGACGACATCGGCGCCGGGACGCAGCGACAGATGATAGGTGTTGGCGAGCACCACCTGGCTTTTCAGATCATGCAGCTGGCGGACGGTGATACCTTTGACGGTGGCGGAGGTGCCAACCGGCATGAACATGGGGGTTTGAAACGAGCCGTGCGCCGTCTCGTACGTGAGCGCGCGGGCGTGTCCGCACGTGGCGTCGATGGTGCAGTCGAACAACGCCATGGACTAGACCTCCTTGGGGCTGGCGGGGCGGGCGATCGGGGGCGCGCTGCGCTTGGGCTTGGCGGTGGTGGGCACGCCGGACTCGTTGACGGCATAGGCGCTGGCAGCGATGCGCTGCATCTCCTCGTCAGAACGCCTGATCAGGACATTTGCCCCATAGGTCTTCTCGACGCGCGGCCAGGACACCGCTCCCGTCTCAACGTGCCGGGCGGGTTCACCACATGGCGGCAGCGACTCGACCCACTCGGCGAAATCGTCCATGCTGCCATGCTTCACCGTCGAAAGATCGTAACCCACCGCATCGATCAGGAAGTCGGTGACCAGATAGGCGTCCGTGCCCATGTCGAGCGCGGCAAGGTCCTCGACCGTGTTGTTGCCCACCATCAGCACCTCGCAGCCGCGCAAACCGGTCGCCGCCAGGTTCTCCGCATAATACGTGAGATTCGGCTTGATGCTGGCCGAGTTCTCGAATGTCGTGATACGGCTGAACAGGTCGGGATCGACCCCCGCCCATGCAAGGCGGCTGCGCACCGCCGTCAGGGGGAACATCGGCATCGTGGTGAGCACGAGCGTATAGCCCTTCTCCGCGAGCGTCTTCACCGCACGCGCCGCAGCAGGGTTGGCAGAGACGCCCTCGCCGATCGAGGGGAAGCAGTTCTCGTAGAAATCCTCGAACAGCGCCGTCCAATCGACCGCATCCTTGTCCACGCACGAACAGAACGCTTCAAAGAATGCCTGCTCGTTCGTGATGTCGCCGCTATGGCACGCCATGGCCTTGATGCCCGCCTTCATCCCCGCGCCGAACGCATGGGGGTCGGCTCCGTGCGCGGCGACGTATGCGCCTAGCTTTGCCATGTAGGCCCCCATGAACTCCTCGACATCCATGGGCAGCAGCGTGCCGTCCAGATCGAAAAACACCGCGCGATACGCACGGTTGCCGACAGGTTCGCGTTGTTCCATAGCTGATCCACCTCAATCTTGCGTTATGACGCATGCCAGTATAAGGTACGGGCGGAGAAAACGCCGGTTCGCCCGCGAATCAGCACCGCATCGAAAGGAAACGGACGCCCATGAAGATGCTCCTGCATGCGTGCTGCGGCCCTTGCTCGCTGGAGCCTTCCCGCATCCTGCGCGAAGAGGGGCACGACATCACGATCTTCTACGCCAACTCCAACATCGCGCCCGACGGGGAGTATGCGCGTCGCTTGGACACGCTGCGCTCTTGGGCGGAGCCGGCGGGAATCGCCGTTTCCGAAGGCGTTTGCGACCGTGGGGCATGGCAGCGCACCGCCGGCCGCATCGGGGAGAGGGCGCTCGAGGAGGCGCGGCAGCGACTGGCGGCGGAGGCGAAGTCCGACGAGCTTCACGGGTTCGGGCGTTTCGGCGAGCTCACGCTCGATGAGGCGGCGGCGCTCGCGGTCGATCCGGAGAAGCGGGCCGCGCGATGCCGCGTCTGCTATCGGCTGCGGCTGGAAGAGGCGGCGCGTCGTGCAGCCGAAGAGGGGTTCGAGGCGCTGAGCACGACGTTGGCGGTGAGCCCCTACCAATATACGGACATCATCCGCGAGGAGCTGGAGCGGGCTGCCGCCCAAGCGGGCGTCGCTGCGGTGTTCGAGGATTTCCGCCCGTTCTATCCCGAGGCGACGCGCCGCAGCCGCGAACTGGGGATGTATCGCCAGAACTACTGCGGATGCTCGATCTCGGACCTTGAGGCAGCCGCCGAGCGGGCCGAGCGCAAAGCGGAGCGGCGTGCGCAGCACGATGCCGAACGCGCCGCGCACGCCGATGAACGGGCCGCCGCCGAAGCAGAACGCGCCGCCCGCAAAGCCGACCGAGCCGCCTACGATGCCAAACAAGCCCGAAAGCGTGCCATTCTAAAAGCGCTGCGCGAACAGCAAAAAGAGAAAGAGTGACTGTCCCTTTTTCTCATTGCCAACCCTTATTCTCATCCGTAACCAGGCTTTTGGGATCGAATGCCACTTGTTGCGGAGAATGCGACATCTTTTCGCTTGCAGGGGAAGCAAGATGTCGCATTCTCCGCTCAAACATGCATTCCGCCGCTCTTCAAAGCGCTTTGATGCCATCTTTCATAGTCCCTTGTCGCAATCTTCAAGAAAAACGGCATCGAGCTAGAAAAGCCTGGCGCCCCGAAGAAGCATCGCCGCGCAAATCGCCAAAGCCTGATCCCACGGTTGCCGGCAGCGTCGGCTCGTTCCGACAGCCGGCAGGCCCGCGGAATCTAAATGATCAGCATCGCGTCGCCGAAGGAGAAGAAGCGGTAGCGCTCTTGGACGGCATGCTGATAAGCGGCCATGACGTTCTCTCGCGTCGAGAACGCGCTCACCAGCATCATGAGCGTCGAGCGCGGCACGTGGAAGTTGGTGATGAGGCCGTCCACCACGTTGTAATGGTATCCCGGCAGGATGTAGAGCGACGTCGCCTCGCGATCGCGCGCCGTGATGGCACCGGCATCGGCATCCCATGCGCTTTCCAGACTGCGCACGCTGGTGGTGCCCACGGCGATCACGCGTCCGCCGTTCGCTTTGGTCTGGGCGACGGCGTCAACGGTGCGCTGCGGCACGGTGTAAAGCTCGGTATGGATCTTGTGCTTTTGGGGATCATCCTCATCCACCAGGCGGAAGGTGTCCAAGCCCACCTCGAGTTCGACCGTTTCCCAGCGAACACCCTTCTGCTTCAGTTGCTCGATAAGCTCGGGCGTGAAGTGCAACCCCGCGGTCGGAGCGGCGGCGGAGCGCTCGCGCGTCGAGTAGACCGTCTGATACAGTTCCTCATCGCCGGCGTAATCCTTGATGTAGGGAGGAAGCGGCGTGTGACCGACCGCATGGAGCGCCTCGTCGAGAGACGGCAGCGTGGTGGTCAGGCGCACCAGGCGCTCGCCCTTGCCTCCATCGCCTTTGTCCTCTACCCAGTCGATAACCTCGGCAGACAGCACCACGTCGCCTGAAGCTCCGACAAAATCCACCACAGCTCCCGGCTTGAGGCGGCGCCCCGGCCGCACGAGCGTCTCCCACAGCGCTGAGGAGTTGGTCTTGGGTTCTTGCCCGAACACCTCGCGAAGCAAGAAGACCTCGGCCGCGCCGCCCGTGCCGCGCTTGGCGCCCAGAAGACGCGCCGGCATCACGCGCGTCTCGTTGGCGACCAGCAGATCGCCCGGGCGCAGGTAGTCGCCCACATCGTGGAAGATACGGTCCTCCAGCGCGCCGGTCGTGCGATCCATCTTCAGCAGGCGGCAGGCGTCACGCACCGCAGCCGGCTCTTGAGCGATCAGCTCCTGCGGCAGCTCGTAATCAAAATCGTCGGTTCTCATGCAGCATCCTTATTCCGTGAAAAGTCCTCGGGCATTATAGCGCTTTGCGCCGCGGCACCCCTCACCGCACCTCATCGACCCTCATCTGCGCATAAAAATGGCCCCGCAAGATGCGGGGCCATCGGCATTCGTGATTATGTGAGACGAACTACAGCTTCACCACGTTGCTCGCCTGGAGCTTGCCGTTCTGGCCGGTGGTCACATCGAAGGACACGCGCTGGCCCTCGTCGAGAGTCTTGAAACCGTCCATCTTGATCTCAGAGAAGTGAACGAACAGATCCTCGCCATCGTTCTGGGAGATGAATCCGTAGCCCTTCTCGGGGTTGAACCACTTAACAACGCCTTCCGCCATTTTAAATCCTCTTTCCTTCCCCTGGGACGTCCCGGGGGGATTAACGCTTCGTGCTGCATGGCGGCAACACTGCCCTCACTTCGAGAGCACGAGGGATACTATACGCTATTCCCATCGAAAAACAGATGAGGTTTGCCATTTCGTAGGAATTATATTGTGCGGTTTGCCCCATCTTGAACGCATGCGTCGATCGCGGGCGCGACACATGTCGGCACGCAGGAGCCCAAGAGGCTGCCGCGGCTATGCCCGATCGTCCTGCCAGCCGAAATTCCCCTGCTCATGCAGCTCGTGTTGCATGAGAGGAGCATCGGGATCGAACCGAGTCGAAGCATCGTGCTCTCGGTAATAGGCGACGTCGTGCGCCTTCTCGACATCTTCGACGAACCGCGCAACATCCGCCTCGTCGTCAAGCTCGGCGCCTTCGTCCATCAAGCCCTGCTCCGCCGCCTCGCGCAGGATATCCTCCGCTTCGGCAAGATCGTCGGGAAGGTCGAAGCCGTAAGCGGCAGCCAGGGCCCGTGCCTGCTCTTCGCGAAGCTCCGCCCGAGCGAAATCGCACGCGAGCATCAGATAGTGCGCTTCGAGCAGAAGCCCATGAGCGACGTAGTTGATCACCTTCGGATCGGTGCCCGACACCTGCAAGACGCTCGCGATCGATTCGGGAGCCAAGGACAGCAGCACCTCGCCATCGATCTCGGTGGCCTCGCCGATAGCCTGCTCCAGCAGATCGGCGGCGCCCTCGGGATCCTTCTCCTTCTCGCCCTGCTTGATCACGATGACGATGGTTTTGAAGTACCCGAGTATGAGCCGCATCAGATAATCGCGTTCGAACATGCCCGGTCCCTCCTATGCGCCGAATCCCTCAGGCGGATGAATGCCCAGATGCTCGTAGGCGCGCGTCGTGGCTTGGCGGCCCTTGGGCGTGCGGATCATCAGACCTTGCTGCATCAAGAATGGCTCGTACACGTCCTCGACCGTGTCGGTGTCCTCGGACAGCGCCGACGCAAGCGTGGTGAGGCCGACCGGACGACCCGAGAACTGCACGGCGAGCAGCTCAAGCAATCGGTTGTCAACGGCATCCAAGCCCAATGCGTCCACCTCGAAGAAGCTCAACGCGGCAGCGGCAACGTCTTCGTCGATCACGCCGTCCCCACGCACCTGAGCCCAATCGCGCACGCGTTTGAGCAGGCGATTCGCCAAGCGCGGGGTACCGCGGCTGCGACGGGCGATCTCCAAGGCGCCGTCCTGCTCGATCGAGACGCCCAAGATGGAGGCCGAACGGCACACGATCGCCGCCAGCTCGTCAGGCGTGTAGTACTGCAATCTGAACGCGATGCCGAAGCGATCGCGCAGCGGTCCGGTGAGCAGGCCCGTGCGCGTGGTGGCGCCGATGAGCGTGAAACGCGGCAGGTCGAGGCGGATGGATCGCGCTGCCGGTCCTTTGCCCACCACAATGTCCAGCGCAAAATCCTCCAACGCCGGATAGAGTACTTCCTCCACCATACGGTTGAGGCGGTGGATCTCGTCGATGAACAGGACGTCGCCTTCCTCGAGGTTGGTGAGGATTGCGGCAAGATCCCCCGTGCGCTCGATGGCAGGGCCGCTCGTCGTGCGGATGTTGGCGCCGAGTTCATTGGCGACGACCTGTGCCAACGTCGTTTTGCCCAAGCCCGGAGGGCCCGAGAACAGGATGTGATCGACAACGTCGCCGCGCGCCTGCGCCGCTTCGATGAGGATCGCCAGCGACTCCTTGATCTTGGTTTGGCCCAGATAGTCGCCCAGGCGTTTGGGGCGCAGGCTGCGATCGAACGCCAGATCGTCTTCCTGCAGCTCGGCGGACACCGTGCGCTGCCGGGCATCCGTGCGCGCGTCTCCGGGCGCGCCGAAGACGGCGGCGCCCCCTGCCGCCTCGAACATGATCCCTTCCAATTTCACACCGTTTTCAGCCATGGCTCCTCTGGAATCAACCTATCCGGTCCCCGCTATGCGGTTCCCAATCGTTTCAACGCGTATTTTAGCAGCGCTTCGGTATCGGCATCTTCCGCGGCGCCCTTGAGCGACAAATCGACCTCCGCAGGGGTGAAGCCCATCGACAGCAGCGCCTCGCGCGCGCCGGCGAGCTCGGCGCCCGCGACGACAGCCGTCGGCGCAGGTTCGCCATTCGCACCGAACAGCTGGTCGAGCCCGTGATCGAGCGAGCCTTTCAGCTCCAAGATGATGCGCGAGGCGGTCTTTTTGCCGACCCCGGGGATGCGCTGCACGGCAGCGACATCCTGCGCGGCGATCGCTGAGGCCAGCGCTTGGGGAGACGGGAACGCCGACAACGCCGCCAGCGCGACCTTGGGGCCGATGCCGCTCACGCCGATGAGCTGCTCGAACAGCGCCTGCTCCTCAAGCGAGAGGAATCCATACAGCGACATCTCATCCTCGCGCACCTGCAGATAGGTATGAACCTGCACCGGCGCTCCTAGTTCGGGCAGCTTGGAGAGGCTCGCTTGCGACATCCCGACGGCGAAGCCAACGCCGTTCACCTCGATATAGGCGGTCGTGGCGGTCTTGCCTGCCAGCGTGCCTTTGAGAAACGCGATCATCGTCATCCTTTCAGAGATCGAAACCGGACGAGCGCCCGCTCGCAATCCGGGTCGCATGACCGGGGTCTGCTGCGCTCCGGGCGCGGTCGTTGCTTCGCTGCCTCGCCCGAGCCTCGTCGCGTGCCATCGCCTTGGCGACGAGCGCATCCAATCCGCTCGCGCACGATCCCCCCGCTCCGCCAGGGCCGTCATGCGTCGTGTAGCAGATCGCGGCCGCCAACGCATCGGAGGCATGGTCGGGCCTGGGATCGTGGTCCAGAGCGAGGAGCTTGCGCACCATGTACTGGACCTGCTCCTTTTCCGCGGAGCCGGTTCCCACCACGGCAAGCTTGATCTGACGCGGCGTGAACTCCCCCACATCCAGATCGCCTTCCGCGCAGGCCACCAGCGCGGCGCCGCGCGCCTGGCCCGTCGCGAACGCAGCGGTGATGTTCTGGCCGAACCACACCGTCTCGATGCCCACGCATGTCGGAGCGAACCGCTCTATCACCGCGCCCATCTGCTCGTGGATCACCCGAAGACGCTGCGCCAACGGCATCGAGGTATCTGTCGAGATGCAGCCGTACGCGACGCATGACAGCCGCGAACCGCTCTGCGCGACGACCCCCCAGCCCGTGTTGGCCAGGCCGGGATCGATCCCCAGCACGATCCGATCGCGCGACGGCATGCGCACCTCCTCCATTTAGCAAACGTTTGTTCGCAATAGTAGCACAAAGAGATTGGTGGAACGAGAGAGGGGCGGACTATTTCCTCATTTCCCGCAACCGGCAGGCTCGGCGTCTTCGCGCGCATTCCGCATCCCTCAAACAAAAAATGCCGGGAGGCTTGGAGCCATCCCGGCATCGGCGAGCATTGATTGTCGCTTGGAACTACTCCTCGTCGAGAGCCGCGGCGATCTCGTCGGTGATGTCCATCGTGTGATAGACGTTCTGCAGATCCTCGAGCTCCTCGAGCTTATCGATGAGGCGCATGACCTTCTTGGCATCCGCCACGCTCACCTCGGTGGGAGTGGTGGGCTCCATGGTCATCTCGGCGCCCTTCACCTGGATGCCCTGCTCCTCGATAGCCTTCTTGACGGCCATGAGCTCGGTGGGGCTGGTGTAGACGATCCACTCGTCCTCGGCGTCCTCGTAATCGTCGCCACCGGCCTCGGCGACGGCCATCATGAATTCATCCTCGTCGGCGGCAGCGCCGTTGGGCTCCATGCCGGCCTTCTTACCCTCGCCCTCGATCTCCTTGGGGATCATGATCTGGCCCTTGCGCTCGAACTGGAACGCGACGGAGCCGGAGGTGCCCAGGCTGCCACCCGCGTGCGTGAACGCGCTGCGCACGTCGGCGGCGGTGCGGTTGCGGTTGTCGGTCAGCGCCTCGCAGTACACGGCGATGCCGGCGGGACCGTAGCCCTCGTACACGACGGTCTCGTAGTTGGCCGCGTCCTTGCCGCTGCCGAACGCCTTGTCGATGGCGGTCTTGATCTTGTCCTTGGGCAGGGAGTAGCCCTTGGCCTTCTCGATGGCGGCTGCCAGAGAGGCGTTGTTGTCGGGATTCGGGTCACCGCCCTCCTTTGCAGCTACCGTGATGTTGCGCGACAGCTTGGAGAACAAGGCGGAGCGCTTCGCGTCCTGTGCCGCCTTACGATGCTTCGTGGTTGCCCATTTTGAATGCCCAGACATAACCGTCCCTTTCGATGATGCTATTGCCGACCGGAGATTTTAACACATGCGCGGCACGAGCCAATACTACTCGTAAACCCTTCTCAGGAACTGCAGAAAGGGCGCCGCGTCGGCGAGCAGCAGCATTTCTCAGCGGACCTGCACCACTTGCATCACGTTGGTGGGGGCGATGCCGGTGACGCCGGGGCGGATGTCCTCGTCGGGAGCGGTTGCGGCGTCTCCGGTGGTGATGACCGCCAGATCGCCCGCTTTGACGTAGCCGGCGGCACGCGCCTTCGCGATGGCGTTGTCCACCACTTGGCGGCGAGCGCCCTGCATGTCGTCGAGCAACGGGGTTACGCCCCAGCACATCAGCATGCGGCGCATCACGCGCTCGTCAGGCGTGACGGCATAGATGGGCATACGCGGACGCAAATTCGAAATAAGCCGCGCCGTACGTCCGGACACCGTGGGCGCGATGATGCAGGCGGCATCAAGCGTTTCGGCTGTCTGGACAGCGGCGATGCCTACCGCCAGCGACGCGCGTGCGTGGGTGCGGCTGCGGTCGGGTGCGTGCTTGTCGAACAGGTGCGGTTCGGTTTCGCAAGCGATGCGCGCCATGGTTCGCACGGCTTCCACAGGATGTTTGCCCGAGGCGGTCTCGCCCGAAAGCATGACGCAGTCGGTGCCATCGTAGATGGCGTTTGCGACATCGGCCACTTCGGCACGCGTGGGACGCGGGTTTCGCATCATGGAATCGAGCATCTGCGTGGCGGTGATCACCGGCTTCGACTCGCGATTGCACCGGTGGATGATCTCCTTTTGCAGGTAGGGTACTCGGTACGCGGGCACCTCAACACCCAAATCGCCGCGCGCCACCATGATGCCGTCGGCCTCGCGCACGATGTCGTCGATGTTGTCCAAGGCACCCGCGGCCTCGATCTTCGCGACCACGCCGATGCCAGCGCCGCCGTTTTCCTCGAGGAAGCGCTTTATCTCGCGCACGCCCGCACCGTCGCGAATGAACGATGCCGCCACCACGTCGACGCCCTGCTCGATGCCGAACAGAAGGTCGGCGCGGTCTTGATCGGTGACGGCGGGCAGCGGCAACTGCGCACCAGGGATGTTGATGGATTTGCGCCGACCAAGCACGCCGTCGTTTTCCACCATGCATTCGATGTCGTCGCCGACAAAGCGCGTGACGGTAAGCTCGATCAGGCCATCGTCAAGCAGAAGGCGCGTTCCCAACGAAAGGCTTCCCGCCAAAGCAGGGCAGCTCTGGAACACGCGCCCATCGGAGCCGTCTGCAGTCTCGTCCGAAGTGAGGATGAGCGTCTGGCCTGCGGAAAGCTGAATCGACTGACCATCGTCAAGCAGACCTGTGCGGATTTCGGGCCCTTTGGTGTCCAGCATGATGGCGCAGGGGATGCCCGTCTCATCGCGCAGCTTTTTGATGGCGGCGATGCGCGCCGCATGCTCCTGGTGAGAGCCATGGCTGAAGTTCAGGCGCGCGACGTTCATGCCGGCGTCCAACAGATCACGCAAGGTGGCTTCATCGTCGACGGCCGGCCCCAGCGTGCAGATTATCTTGGTTTTGCGTGCCATACCCCTCCCCTTCACGCGCATGCGTTTTGACACAGCCTGTCCATTATACGTGCCGTCAGGCGAAATGGCGATGCGCACGAAAGGTGCCGGAGGGGTTGTTTAGCTGAGCTCTTCCGGATGCTCCTCGCGCAGCCACAGGCCGGTTTTGCCGCCGTCCTTCTTGAGCAGGCGCACGTCCACGATCTCCATGCCGCGGTCGACCGCCTTGCACATGTCGTATACCGTGAGGCAGGCGATGGACGCGGCCGTGAGCGCTTCCATCTCGATGCCCGTCTTGCCGGTGACGCCGCAGGTGGTGGTCACATGGATGCCCACGCGGCCGTCCTCGCGATCGCCGGGCTGGATGGGCTCGCAGTCAACCTTGGCCTTGGTGATGTTGAGTGGATGGCACATGGGGATGAGGCTGGACGTCTGCTTGGCGCCCATGACGCCAGCCACACGCGCGCATGCCAGCACGTCGCCCTTGGCGGCTTTGCCCTCGACGATGAGCGCCAGCGTCTCGGGATGCATGAGGATGGAGCCCTCGGCGACCGCAACGCGCTCGGTGTCGGCCTTTTGCGAAACGTCCACCATGCGGACGTCGCCCTTGTCGTCGATGTGGGTGAGTTTTTGATCGGTCATAGCGTTCTCCTTATGGCTTGGCTGATGGAGCCCCTTCACCCGTCCGGGTCGTCCCCGGGCGAGGGGCTCGTGCTCAAACAGGTCCTGAGCTCGCACGAACCGTCCAGTGGACGGTTCGGCTCGTGCGGATACTGCGCGCGAACCCCTCGCCCGGGGACGACCCTGCATTGCCTTTAATCGTTTCGGCTACCCGCCAATCTGCGACATGCCGCGCTCGGTGCCTACTTTGTTGTGGTGCTCGTCGGGCTTGGCGCGCAGCGTGGTCGCGAACACCTCGCGGACCGCGTCGTCGTCGCCGGAGCGCAGCGGCGTGCGCACGTCGAATTCCAGATCCGAGAACAAGCACGGGCGCAGCTTGCCGTCCGCCGTCAGGCGGACGCGATTGCACTGGGCGCAGAAGTGGTTCGACAGCGCTGAGATGAACCCGACCGTGCCCATGGCGCCGGGGAATTCCCAGTAGCGCGCGGGACCCCAGCCCAGCGGTTTGTCGTCACCGGCAGGCACGAGTTCGGGCAAGCCCTGCTCGCGTGCCTGAGCGTTGATGGTCTCGATGACCTCCTCGTTGGGAACCACGTCCTCGGGACCCCAGCCGCAGCCGTCGGAACCCGAGCTTTCGCCCACGGGCATGTACTCGATGAAGCGCACGTGCAGCGGACGATCGACCGACAGGCGCGCGAACGCCAGGTAATCCTGGTTGAGGCTGCGCACGGTGACCGCGTTGATCTTCACCGGATCGAAGCCCGCCTCGAGCGCTGCCTTGATGCCGTCGAGGGTCTGATGAAGTTCGCCGCGGCGCGTGATGTACTTAAATTGATCGGGATCGAGCGTGTCCAGCGAGATGTTGACGCGCGACAGGCCCGCGCGCTTCAGGTCGTCGGCCATCTTGGGCAGAAGCACGCCGTTGGTGGTCATCGACACGTTTTCGATGCCGGGGGTGTTGGCGATCTCGCGCACGAGATCGACCACGCCTTTGCGCACCAAAGGCTCGCCGCCGGTAAGGCGCACGCTCTTGATGCCCAGATCGGCAGCGATGCGCACGATGTGCGCCATCTCCTCGATGCGCAGGATCTCGTCGTGGGGCAGGCTGCATACGCCCTCTTCCGGCATGCAGTAGATGCAGCGGAAGTTGCAGCGGTCGGTGAGCGAGATGCGCAGGTATTCTATGGTGCGGCCAAGACCGTCTTTCATAGGCCCTCCTTTTGCGGTTTTATCGCATGCAAGTATAAAGCATTTCTCTGTGGAAAAGGGGCTGGTTAGCCAATGCGCGGCGACTGCGCAGCGCACGCGCGCTCCGGAGCTTCCACAGGGTCGCCGGAACGTCACCCCGCCAATGCGCGCTACCGCGCCACCAGATAGATGCGGTCGGTGGGGATGCGGATCCACACTTCGTCGCCGACCTCGGGCAGGCGCCGCGCATACCCCGCCTTGGGCACACGCCAGAACATATGCTGATGCAGGTACTTCATCTCGTCCTCGTCCTGTCCCACCGTGGGAACCTCGCGCTCGTCGCGATCGAGGAACCCCAGCAGCACCGTCCTCTCGAAACGTGAGTCGCTCGCACGGTCGACGCGCATGCGGAAGCAGTTGAGACCCGGACCGTCAACCTGCTCCAGATAGCGGGCGCGCACGCCCAGATAGGCGACATCGTCAGCGACGGGACCGTCCACCTCGATGGTGACGCCCCATTTGGCGGACCAGACATGACCGTCATCCACGCGTTCGACGGGCGTGGCGTTCTTGCAGCCCGACAGCTTGAGCGCCGCCACCGAGCGCGGGTTGTTGACCAAGTCGTCACCCGAATCGATCTCCATGATATGGCCGGCGTCCACCACCGCGATGCGATCGCAGAAGCGCAGCGCCTCGTCGATGTCGTGGCTGACATAGAGCACGGTGCCACCGAAGGCGTCGAACAGGCTCACGAGGTTCTGCTCGAGCACCTCTTTGAGATGCGCATCGAGCGCCGAGAACGGCTCGTCGAGCATCAGGATGCCCGGCCGTGCCGCCAGCATGCGCGCAAGCGCCACACGCTGCTGCTGGCCGCCGGACAGCTGGGCGGGATAGCGCTTGCCGAAGCCCTCCAATCCGAAGCGCTTCAGCTCGCGGCCGACGATGCCATCGCGATCGGCTTTGGACACTTCCTTGCCGATGCCCGCCGCCACGTTCTGCGCCACCGTGAGGTTGGGGAACAGCATGTAGTTCTGGAACAGCAGCGCCGTCTTGCGCTCCTGCGGCGTGAGGTTGATCTTGTGCTCGGAATCGAAGAACACCTTGTCGTTGACGACGATGCGCCCCTCATCGGGCGTCTCTATGCCGGCAATGCAGCGCAGCGTGAGGCTTTTGCCGCAGCCCGACGCGCCCAGAAACCCCAGCGTCTCGTCACCGGCGGAAAACGACACATCAAGCGTGAACGTCTTGAACTCTTTTTTGATATCGACTTCCAGACTCATGCGCTATTCCTCCGAACCGCGGCGATACTTGGTGGTGCGCCTGCCCCACAGGTTGATGAACAGGATGACGACGAAGCTGAACACGATCACCACGCCGGTCCAGAACAGCGCCGCATCCATATCGCCGCCCATCCACTCGAAGTAGATCGCGATGGGGATGGTGCGCGTGATGCCCGCGTAGTTGCCCGCCAAAAACAGCGTCGCGCCAAACTCGCCCAAAGCGCGCGCGAACGCCAGCACCGCGCCGGCGGCAATCGAGCTCCATGCCAAGGGCATCATCAGTCGGAAGAAGATGCGCGCGTTGCTCCATCCAAGCGTGCGCGCCGCGTCGAGCATGAGCGGATCGATGTTCTCGAACGCGCCGCGTGCGCTGCGGTACATCAGAGGAAACGCCACCACCACGGCGGCGATGACCGTGGCCGGCCAGCTGAACACGAGCGGCAGTCCATGATCGATGAACCAGCAGCCCACCGGCGAGTTGTTGCCCAAGGCGAGCAGCAAGATGAAGCCGCAAACGGTGGGCGGCAGGACCATCGGGATGGTGAACAGCGTGTCGGCGATGTCCTGGGCGCGCTTGGGGATGCGCAGGCTGAAGTAGGCCGCTGCCAAGCCCAGGATGAAGATGAACACGATCGCAACGCCCGTGGTCTTGAGCGTCACCCACAAGGGACTCCAGTCCAGGTTGGCAAGAAACTCGCCCACCGCAGCGATGCCCGTCGCAGGCAGGACGATGTCGACCTCGGAAGGCGCCGCGACGTGCGCGAAGTCCACATAGAGGGGGCGCGCCGCGTTGGATGTGGCGCTCACGATGTCGCTTCCATCGGCGCCGGCGACCGTCGTGTAATAGCGGCCCTCGCCCGCCTCCACCCCGAACGAGTACACGATGCCATCCTGCTCCCAGGAGCCCTCGGACGTGAATTCCCATGGCACGTCGGCGTCGGCCACCACGCCGCCGTTGACGGATGCTTCGTCAAGGGAGATCAGGCAGCTTTTCAGCATGCTCTGGACGGAGGGATCGGAGATATCGCAGAGTGCTGCCGCGCTTTGGGGGACGTGCACGATCACGTAATCGTCCGTCACCACGGCGACCAGGTAGTCGGCGTCCCCGCCCTGGTAGTAGCTGTAGCCGATGTAGGCGCCGTCGACATCGCGGTTGGAGCCCTTCTGGGCGCGGGAGAAGTCCGCGAGCGCGAACGACGCGCCCTCGGCAAGCGCCGCGTCTGCCTCAGCCGACACCGTCACCTCGCCGGAAGCCGCCTCGTCGGACGCCGTCGCATCTGACGAAGACTGCGCGCTCGCGCTCGAAGAGGCTCCCTCCCCCTCCGCCGCCACGGCGACGGAGGGCAGCGCAAGCGCCATGCCCAAAACAGCGGCGATCACCAGGGCGGCGGCGCGTGCCGCCAAACCCTTCGCCGCCTTCAGCTCTACCGTCATCGATCCTCCCGGTTCCCCTCTCAGGCCCCGCCGACCCGCCCCTTGCGGAAGGCGGATGGCAGGCGGCGCGTCCGCGACGAGGCGGCGCGCCTTCGCGTGCCGGAAGCTTCCCTCCGAAGCGCCCGGCACGCGAAGCCTTCACATTATACGCAAAGGAGGATGGGTGCAAAAACCTCACCCATCCTCCTTTTCTCCCGGGGCCGGCCCTCTCAGGAAGGCCGGCCCCGGGAGCAAACGGGCATGCTCTGGCTTACGCCAGCTCGAAGCCCCACTCCTGCCAGATCTTCAGCGCATCCTCGTCGCTGACGGCCCAATCCAGGAACTCCTGGGCAGCCTCGGCATTGTCGGTCTCGGCGCACACGGCGGCCGGGTACACGATCGCCTTGCAGGCGTCGGCGGGCACCGTGCCCACGATCTTCACGTTGCCGAAGCGGTACACGTCGGAGCTGTAGACGAACGCCAGGTCGACATCGCCGGTGTTGGCATAGGAGCACACATCGCCCACGGACTTGCCCTCGGTCACCATGCCCTCAAGCGGGGTGCCTTCGAACGTGCCGCCCTTGCCGTCGGACTCGGCGCCGACCGTGCCCTCATCGTCGACCCACGCGCCCACGGTGGACAGCGCCTGCTTGGCGTAGTTGCCCGCGGGGACGTTGTCATCGCCCACGGCGATCTTGTAGTTGCCGGAAGCGGCCTCCTCAAGCGTCATCTCGTCGATATCGGAGTCAGTGCCGGCAACGATCACCAGGTCGTTGGTGAACATGTCGAAGCGGGTGCCCTCATCGACATAGCCCTCCTTGACGGCGGTGTCCATCGTACCCTTGGACGCCGTGATCTCGATATCGGCGGTGGCGCCACCGCCCAGCATCTCGTTCAGCGTGCCGGAGGCCTCGTACTGCGTGTCGGCGAAGGTCACACCGGTCTGCTCGGTGTAGAGGGCCTGAACCTCATTGAGCGCCTTCTCAAGCGAGTTGGCAGCGAAGATCTGCAGCTCGACCTGCTCGGCAGGCTCGGCTGCCTGCTCCTGGGCCTTGGGCTCCTCGGCGGTCTCGGTGTTGGACGAGCAGCCGAACATCGCGAACGACCCCGCCAGCGCCAGCGCGCACACCGAAGCCGTGACGATGCGCATGGGTTTTTTCATCTCGATCCCTTCCTTTTTCGGTCCATTCCCTTCCTGTCCCGAAAGGACAGGACGTCCCGTCGGTACCACGTTCAAGAATATTATTCTTGTTTAATTATATAGTCAAGCGATTATGTTTCCCAAAAGGTTTATTTTCGATCGCCAATATTCAAAACGAAAGGATCCGCCGAACCGAAAGCAGGGCAAACGGAAAGAGCCGATCCCGGAGGGGTTCTGGGATCGGCTCTCTTTGCAACCGGGAATCTTCGCCTGGTCTGTCGGGAAAACCGACGAGTCCCTACTTCTCGCCGATGCTGTCAATGATGGTGAGCACCAGACCCTCGATGCTGTTCTCCGTCGTGCGGTACGGCGCAATGCGCAGCGTGTAGTTTTTGCCGTCGACGGTCGTGACCTCCTTGTCGATGGGCATGAGGCTGCGCAGAACCGCCTCCGCATCCTCCACGATGTCGATGTCCTGGAACAGATGCGCGACGATCTGGATGCTGCGACCCACGTCATGCGCCATGATGTTGAACTCGCGGCCCACGTATTCGGTGAATTTGCGGATATTGAGATTGTTGTCCAAGAACAGGATGCCGATCATCGTGGACGACAGGAAGTTCGTCAGGTCGTTGGTGGTGTCGGTGAGCTCGTCGAGCTTTTGCTCGTACTCGGCGTTGACCGTGTAGAGCTCCTCGTTGGCAGCCTGCAGCTCCTCGTTGGTGGTGAGCAGCTCCTCGTTGGCTGCCTGCAGCTCCTCGTTGACCGTCTCAAGATGGCGTCGAGCGCGTCGTGGTCGACGACGAAGAGCGCATGGGTGCGCTTTTTAGCATCCTATATGGGCAAATATCACCGGGGGGGGGGTATTATTTTTCGAAATCGCAATAATTCCCGCCACGCTCCTCCGCCGCGTCCGTCCTGCGGTCGGGTGTGCGCGATGCGCTCTGCCGCCAGCGCCGCACCGCGCCTCTTTCGTTGTCGTCAAAACCGCGCCTATTCCGCCGTCGGAGCTTCGCCCGTTTCGATGATGCGCAGCAGGGCGTCCTCGTCGAGCACCGGCACGCCCAGGGCGATCGCCTTGTCGTATTTGCTGCCGGCCGACTCGCCCGCCACCACGAAGCTCGTCTTCTTGGAGACGCTGCCGCTGACCTTGGCGCCGCGCGCCTTAAGCGCAGCACCTGCCTCGTCGCGCGTCATGCCGCTCTGCACGAGCGTTCCGGTGAGGACGAACGTGAGCCCGGCGAGGGTCTGGGGCAGCTGCTCGGCGTCTTCGGCGACGCTGTCGGCCAGGTTGACGCCGCGCGCCCGCAGACGGTCGATCACCGCCACGTTGTCGGGCGTGCGCAAGAACAGGTACACGCTGTGGGCGATCTTGGGGCCGATGCCCTCCACCGCCGCAAGATCCTCCTCGGTC
Organism: uncultured Eggerthellaceae bacterium; assembly: GCA_958452575.1. Classification (GTDB taxonomy): domain Bacteria; phylum Actinomycetota; class Coriobacteriia; order Coriobacteriales; family Eggerthellaceae; genus Aphodovivens. The sequence goes on along the minus strand of CAUDUM010000007.1, from coordinate 141,770 downwards.
GCCGCTTCGAGCTCGTCCATCGAAGGATAGCTTGCCGCCAGCGCCTCGGCGGTGGTCTTGCCCACATGGCGCATGCCCAGGCCGAAGAGCACGCGCGCGAACGTGCGTCCGCGGCTTTCGTCGATGGCGGCGACGAGCTTGGCCGCGACAGTCTTGCCCAGGCGGATCGCCTCGCCGTCCTTGTTCACGCGCCCCATGTCGAGCATCGACAGCTCCACCTCGTCGAGCGTGTAGTAGTCGGCAACGTCGGTCAGGCGGCCCGATTCGACCAGGCGCGCGACGATCTCCTCGCCCATGCCGTCGATGTCCATCGCGCCGCGGCTCGCCCAATGCAGCAGACGCTCGAGCGCCTGGGCGGGACAGTCGATGGAGATGCAGCGGTAGTCGGCCTCACCCTCCTCGCGGATGACCGGGCTGCCGCAACTGGGGCACGCCTTGGGCATGATCCACGGCTGGGCATCGGCCGGACGCAGCGACACCACCGGGCCCAGCACCTCGGGGATCACGTCGCCCGCCTTGCGCACGATGACGGTGTCGCCCACGCGCACGTCCTTGCGCAGAACCTCGTCCTCATTGTGCAGCGTCGCTCGCGCGACGGTCGAGCCGGCAACGCGGACGGGCTCCATCTCCGCCACCGGCGTGAGCTTGCCGGTGCGCCCCACCTGCACGGTGATGTCGCGCAGAAGCGTGGTCTTTTCCTCGGGAGGGAACTTGAACGCGATCGCCCAACGCGGGGCACGCGCGGTGTAGCCCATCTCCTCCTGGCGCGCGAAGGAGTTCACCTTCACGACCACGCCGTCGATCTCGTAGGGCAGGCTGTCGCGGCGCTCGATGGCGCGCTGGCAGAACGCATGCACCTCGTCGCGCGTCGTGCACAGCTGGACGTCGGGATTCACATGGAAGCCCGCCTCGCCCAGCCACTGCAGCAGCTCCCATTGCGTGCCGAACGCAAGCGCGCGCTCGTCGGCGATGGCATAGAGGAACGTGGACAGATCGCGGCCTGCGGTGATGGCGGGGTCCTTTTGGCGCAGGCTGCCCGCCGCGGCGTTGCGCGGATTGGCGAAAGGCTGCTTGCCATTTGCCTCGGCGGCGCGGTTGAGCGACTCGAAGCTGCTCTTGGGCATGTACACCTCGCCGCGCAGCTCGATGGCGCGGGAGGGATCGGTAAGGCCGCCCATCGCGTCGGGGCGCAGGCGCAACGGAAGGTTCTTGACCGTGCGGATGTTGGCGGTGACGTCCTCGCCCGTGGTGCCGTCGCCGCGCGTGGCGCCGCGCACGAGGTTGCCGTCCTGGTAGGTGAGCGCGATGGAGCTGCCGTCGATCTTGAGCTCGCACACCACATCGACCATGCCGCCGAACGCCTCCTCGACGCGGTCGAGCCAGGCGTCGAGCTCGGCGGCGTCCATCGCGTCGTCCAGCGAGTACATGCGGCGCTCGTGGCGGATGGGCGCGAACTGCTCGCCGACGTAGCCGCCCACGCGCTGGGTGGGCGAGTTGGGATCGTAGAACTCGGGATGCGCCGCTTCGAGCGCGCGCAGCTCGTGCACGAGGGAGTCGAACGCGGCGTCGGAGATGGCGGGCGCGTCCTTGGCGTAATACAGGTAGCTGTTGTGCTCGATCTCGCGGCGCAGCTCCTCGATGCGCGTGCCGGGATCGGTCGCCGCCTCCGCAAGCGCTTGCGCGTCGAGAAGAGAGGCCTGCTCGTTCATGGTGTCTTCGCTCATGTGCGTGCTCCTTGCGGTAGTCGCGAACCCCTGCAACAGAAAGGCCCTGATGCCAGGGCCTTTCCCAATCAGTTCATCTCGGATTCTACCACGCGCAGGACGTTAGAGGAGCATGCGCCCCGCGTTCCAGCCGAACACCAGAAGCGTCGCGCCGCGCATGATCATGAACAGCGCGATGAAGATGGACAGTGTCGCCGGGCTGAGGAAGAACGTCAGGCCGCACAGCACGCCGACGATGCCCGAGAACACCGCCCAGCCCCACATCGGCATGCCGGCGGAGCGGCCGCGGACCGCCATGACGATCTCGAAGACGCCGAACGCGATGAAAAAACCGCCGATGAGCCACGGCAGCACCACCGAGAACGCCAGCGGATGCAGCAGGAACATCGCGCCGATCAGGATGTCGAGGATGGCGTAGGCGAGCACCCATCCCGAAAGCATCAGCTGCTTGCGGAAGCGCGCATATTCGATGACGTCCATGATGCCCGAGACCAAAAAGCCCGCGCCGGCGATCATGGTGATCGTGACCAAGGTGACCCCCGGCATCAAAAGGCAGACGAACGCGCAGATGACCAGCAGGACGCCCGCGATGATGACGCCCCAATCTCGTTTGTTTTCGGTGTACATGAGATTCCCCTTCCTGGGAAGCATGGAGCTGCGGGAGGTTTCCCGCTGATTTCATTATAGGGACGTTTGAGGATGCTGCGGCGCGATCGGGATCCGTTGACGAACCGACACATCGCGGGGCAACGGACGGCGGGCGCTGACGGCCGACGACGAGCGAGCGCTTGCGGCTTGCGGCTTGCGGCTTGCGGCTTGCGGCTTGCGGCTTGCGGCTTGCGAAAGCCTATCGCGGGATGCGTTTGTCCGCCACGGAGCGGATAGCGGCAGGGATCATTGCGACGACGTCCTCGGCGATGACGCTGATGGCGGTCAGGCGATCGGCGGCAAGGCGCCCGGCGCGCGCATGGAGCGTGACGGCGAGAACCGACGCGTCGAAGGGGTTGAGCCCCTGCGCGAGCAGCGCGCCCAGTATCCCCGCAAGGACGTCGCCCGTGCCCGCCTTGGCAAGCGCGGCAGTGCCCTCGGTCACGCGCACGACACCCTCGCCGTCCGAGACGAACGTGTCGGGGCCCTTGACCACGGCGATCGCACCGTAGGCGAGCGCCAGAAGACGGGCGAGCCGCTCCGAATCGTCGGTCGGCAGGTCAAGCGGTGCGGCAAGGCGGGCAGCCTCTCCCGCATGGGGCGTGATGACGGTCGGCCACCCGTTGACGAAACGCCGACGCATCAGACGGCGCCCCTTGTCGGAGGCGAGCGTCGTCAAACCGCCTCCGTCCACGAGAAGAGGGGCGTGGGCATGCTTGAGCGCACGGTGGACGAGGCGCTTGGCCTCGACGGCGGAATCACCCGCCGCATCGAGGCCGCTGCCGACCGCGTAGGCGACAGGCCGCCCCGGACGCGCGTCCGCGAACGACGAGGAATCGAGATCCTCCCACGAACGCACGACGAGCGATGCGCGAAACGCACGCACCGTCGGCACCGACTCCGGAGCGCAGACGACCTCGGTGTATCCCGCACCCATGCGCTGCGAGGCCGCCGCCGCAAGGCACGCTGCACCAGGATACGCGGCAGCGCCGCCGACGATGGTCAGCTTGCCGCGCGAGTATTTGTGAGCATCCGACGCCGGCCCGGGAAGAAGGGAGGCAAGCCGCGCCGCATCGTAGACGCAAGCGGACGCAGAGGGATCGAGATCTTGGGTCGTGTCGGAATCGGACTCGTGGCCGTCTTCGGCGCCCGCGTCAACCTGATCGGCAAGGTCGTCGCTGCTTTCAAGATCGCCCTGCTCGACAAGGCCCTCGCTACTTTCGAGATCGTTTCGCTCGACAAGGTCCTCGCTACTTTCGAGATCGCCTTGATCGGCAAGGCAGCTCTCGAGCTCGGCTTCGTCTGTTTTGATCGGCATCTTCTCGATCGACTCTGGTCCTTGGATCTCGATCATGGCGACCTCCTCCCGGCACCGTTTTGGCGCCCCAGCATCCAATTCAAGTATAGCGCTCCGCGACCGCGCTCAGCGCCGACCTCTCCCGTTGACCGCATGTTTCGCTCCCAGCAGCCAGCCTCGTCCTAACAGCCAGCCACCGTTCTCGCAGACCGTCCGCTTCGCCCACGAGCACCCCATCGCCTTCCTGTTGCCCGCATCCGCATCCGCTTTGCCGCATCCTCGCATGATAGCCGCAATAACCTAGCGCGGATCCCACATCGGTTCCATGCCGATCTTGCACCGATCTTGCGCGGAAACAACGCCGATCCAGCCCCGATCCAACGCGGCCATCATTTTTCCGCAGCGGCTAAATTCACCGTTTCACCAGGCATTTTGCCGTGATATACTCGCCAAATCATGACCATGGTTCTCGGACATATCACCGCCCTCGAGTACTGGCTTTCCCCGCCCAGAAAGCCATCGGCCGGCATCGTTTCCTCTTCTTTCAAGCTCCCCTCGAAAACCGCTCACGCAAGCGATCTCGCAAACCTTGGCGCTCTGCTGCCGCACACGTTCAGCCTCCCCGTTCACGCGACAACCAGCACCGCCGTGAAAAACGAAAGACCCGATCTTGTCATCCATCACCTTCACTCGGCGAGATCCTCCGCCCGTTCGTTTTACCGTATCGGCAACGACCTGTATACATGCTCCGTCGAGCTCGCATTCGAGCAGGTGGCAAACTCTTTGGCGCTCCTTGATCTCATCAGGCTCGGATACGAGCTTTGCGGTACTTATTCATTATCGGAGCGCTCTGAAGGGGGCTTCTTCAAAAGAAGGCAGCTCATAACCCCCCGGAAACTGCAGACGTTCCTCGAAAATTCACCAAGGGCTCATGGCAGAAAAAACGCTTTGCGCGCACTGCGCTACGTCCTGCCTAACTCGGCATCGCCGGCGGAAACACGCTTGGCGATGCTGCTTTCGCTTCCCTGTAATCTAGGCGGCTTTGGCCTGCCGCGCCCAACCCTGAACTACCGATTGAATCTGACCCCGTCAGAGCGGATGATTGCCGGGAGGGGTTTCGTCAAATGCGACCTTTATTGGGAAAGCGGCAAGCTGGGCATCAAATACGACAGCGATATGGAACATACGGGTTCTGCAAGAATCGCCTCAGACGCCGCGCGGAGAGGAGCCCTCGCTTTTGCGAACACGACAGTGATCACCGTTACGCGAATGCAATACAACAACCTCCCCCAGATGACGGCGATAGCAAAAGAGCTGGCTAAACTACTCGGAACGCAGTTCCGCCCGCGTTGCAGGGACTACGGAGCGAAGCAGCGGGCTCTCAGAGACTTGTTCTATCGAAGCCCCGAGTGGGAAGAGCGTAAGCGCTTTCACCCTTTATCGTAACGCCACGATCTAGCAAAACTCCACGGATTGAAGTGCGATGGGGTCTCGGCACGCAAAATCATCCGATCGCGGTCCAGGACTCCCGTCGCACCCCAAATAACGCATTTTTTGGATAACCCAGCCATTATTTGCGTTTTTCGGGGTCGATCAGCCCGCATTGACCTTTTCGTAGAGAACCTGTTTCGGGAGGCTTCCTGCACATAACCAAAACGCCAGTTCAGGAGTCCGTCATCCGTCGACGCTTCAAACCCGCGAGCCAGCTCGGGCGTTTTTTTGAAGAGCCGACCCCCGAATAACGTCTTTTTTGACTCGAATATCCAGAAAAAGCGTTATTCGGGGGTCGGAAGCGCCGCTCGAAACGCAAAACCTCATGAAGAGCGGTACGAAGTACCGAGATCGCAAAACATCGGACCAATTAATCGACGGGCTGCGAAGTCGGGGATTGAACGTCTGGGGCATCCATCTCGTCTAGGAGGGCGCGGGCCTCCTTGAACTGCTGGGCCAGCTCTGCCATGGGGTCGACGCGTTTTTCGGAGGCGCGGATGCTCTCTTCAGTGATCGCCATGGCGCAGGCGACCGCTTCGGAATGTGTGAACGACAGCGAGATCGGCAGCTCGCGCACGCCCGCCTCGTGCGCCACCTCGCGCGCACGACCCGTGAGCGACACGTAGGGGCGCCCCTTCGATGTGCGCTTGACCTCGATGTCGCGGGGATTGATCCCGCGCGTGAAACCCGTGCCCAGAGCCTTGAGCACGGCCTCCTTGGCGGCGAAGCGCGTCGCGTAGTGCACTTCGGGCGTCGCCTTCGCATCGCAGTAGGCGCGCTCGTCTTCCGAGAACATGCGCGTGCGGAAGCTCGGCGTGCGCGCGAGGATCCGCTTCATCCGCTCGATCTCGACGATGTCGACCCCTAAGCCGACCTGGCCCTCGATGCCCAGATTGTCTTCCATGGCTCCCTTTCCGCGATCGGAGACCCCATCATCCGCGAGGCGGCGTCCTGCACCGCGTCCGCACGCCGTTTCGGACTCCGCCCCCTCCCTTATTCTACCGTGACGCTTTTCGCGAGGTTGCGCGGCTGGTCCACATCGCAGCCGCGCAGCACGGCGATGGAGCGCGCCAGCAGCTGCAGCGGCACGCTCGCCGTGATGGCACTGAACGCGTCGCGCACCTTGGGGATGTAGACCACGTGGTCGGCGTGCTTGAGGATCTCCTCGTCCCCTTCGGTGGCGATGGCGACCACCATCGCGCCGCGCGCCTTGCTCTCCTGGAGGTTGGAGACCACCTTGTCGTAGACCGGGCTCTGGGTCGCGATGGCGATGACAGGGAATCCCTCGTCAAGCAGCGCGATGGGGCCGTGCTTCATCTCGCCGGCGGGATACGCCTCGGCGTGCAGGTAGCTGATCTCCTTGAGCTTGAGCGCGCCCTCCTTGGCGATGGCGGCGCCCATGCCGCGCCCGATGAACAGCGCGCTGGCCGCGTCCTTGCACGCCGCCGCGGCGGCGTCGACGGAAGGCCCGCACTCGGAGAGGATGCGCTCGACCTGTTCGGCGGTATCGGCCAGATCGCGGAACAGAAGGCGCACCTGATTCATGCGCAACTTGCCTTTGACCTGGGCAAGCAGCAGCGCCAGAAGCGTCAGCGACACCACCTGGCCCAAAAACGACTTCGTCGACGCCACGGCGATCTCCTTGTTCGCCTTGGTGTAGATGACGCCGTCGCTCTCGCGCGCCACGGGGCTGCCCACCACGTTGGTGATGCCGAACACCTTGGCGCCACGCACGCGGGCGTCGCGGATGGCGGCAAGCGTGTCGGCAGTCTCGCCGGACTGGGACACCGCCACCACCAGCGTTGTCGGCGTGATGATGGGGTTGCGGTAACGGAACTCGCTGGCAACCTCCACCTCGCAGGGGATGCGCGCCCAACCCTCGATGAGATTCTTCGCGATGAGGCCGGCGTGGTACGATGTGCCGCAGGCGATCACGTACACGCGGTCGATGAGATTGAGCTCTTCGGACGTCAAGTCCAGCTCGTCGATCGAAAGCGCTCCGTTGACCAGGCGCCCTGCCAGCGTGTCGCGGATGACGCGCGGCTGCTCGTGGATCTCTTTGAGCATGAAGTCGGGGTAGCCGCCCTTCTCGGCCACGTCCATATCCCAGTCGATATGCGTGACGCGCGGCTCGAACGGGTTGCCGGCCGCGTCGAAGTACTCGATGGCATCGGGCGTGAGCCGCGCGAACTGGCCGTCGCCCAGCATCACGACATCGCGCGTCGCATCGATGACCGCGATGATGTCGGAACCCACGTAGCTGCCGTCCTCGCCGCGGCCGATGACGATGGGGCTGTCTTTGCGCGCGACGACGATGGTGCCGGGCTCGTCGGCGCTTACCACCGCCAGGCCGTAGGCGCCCACGACATGGGAGCATGCCTCACGCACGGCGGTCAGCAGGTCGCAACGTGTGCCGACGCCGCCTTCATGGCGATGAATCGCCTCCTCGATGAGATGAGCGAACACCTCGGTGTCGGTGTCGCTTTTGAAATGATGGCCGAGCCCTTCCAGTCCTTCGCGCAGCTCGGCGAAGTTCTCGACGATGCCGTTGTGCACCACCGCGATGCGGCCGTCGCACGACACATGGGGATGCGCGTTGGCCTCGCTGGGGCGGCCGTGCGTCGCCCAGCGCGTGTGGCCGATGCCGCAGGTTCCCGTGAAATGGAAATGACCGGCGGTGTGCTCGAGGCTTTCGACCTTGCCCTTGCGGTGGAGCACCTGCAGGCCGCCATCCTGCTCGATGGCGATTCCGGCGGAATCGTATCCGCGGTACTCCAGGCGTTTGAGCCCCTCGATGAGGATGCCCTTGACGGGACGTTTGCCGGTATATCCGACGATACCGCACATATGCGAATCTCCTTTGCGCCCGAAACGAGGCGCGCCGCCCGTCACGCGACCGGAGCGCATCCTGCGGCTGATCGGGCGTCGCTGAAAGCGGCCCTCCAGACGCCTCTCGCCTTCGATCCGAAACGGCGGTGCTGCCGTGACCGTTGGCTATTGTAGGCGATGCACGACGTCGGCCATCCTCGAACCGGTAAAGCGCAAGCGAAAATCAAGGTGGGCGGGGTTCGGGCGGGGTTCGGGCGGTGGCCTTGCAAGGCGCGCGGTACCCCGAAGGCGTGCGAGAGCGAACAGGCGACGGGACAGGGCAACACGGACGGCAGTGCTGGCAGCGGTCTGGGACGACAACACGGGCTGCGGCGTGAGCGGCTGCCCGAAGGGCACAGGCAGCGGCCTGGGGTGGCGGCGCGGGCATCTGTCCGGCAGTACGGGCAGCGGCCGGGGACGGCAACACAGTCGACGGCGCAGCATCGCGGGCGTATGCCCCAACCCCCCTCCCCGGCGTCAAACCTTCCCTTCCTTAATGTCACCGATGAGGTTTCAAATTAAAATTGAACGCATTGACGCAGTTCAGAGCTTTCCTCATTATTGTCCGGCGCATTTTTTAAGGATAGAGAGGAAGACAATGGAAGCATCTTCGATGAAGAAGTACGGCGCCGAGGCGCTCGGCACGTTCGTCCTGACGCTGTTCGGCTGCGGCAGCGCCGCCATCGCCGGCGCCACGCTGGGCACGCTGGGCATCGCGTTCGCGTTCGGCCTGTCCATCATCGCCATGGCGTTCGTCATCGGCAACGTGTCGGGCTGCCACATTAACCCCGCCGTCTCGCTGGGCCTGTTTTTGGACAAGCGCCTGTCGGGCAAGGATCTCATCGGCTACTGGATCGCGCAGTTCGTCGGCGCCATCATCGCCGCGTTCGTGCTGCTGCTGATCGTCAACTGCACCACCCTCGGCGGCGCGCTAGTGACCGGCCTGGGCTGCAACGGCTTTGACGAGGCGTCCACCACTGGCCTGAGCATGATCGGCGCCGTCGTCGTCGAGATCATCCTGACCTGCATCTTCGTGCTTGCCGTGCTGGGCTCCACCGCCGACGCCAAGACGGCTCCCTTCGCCGGCATCATCATCGGCCTGACGCTGACCTTCGTGCACATCATGGGCATTCCGCTGACGGGCACCTCCGTCAACCCCGCCCGCAGCTTCGGACCCGCTCTCGCCATGCTGACGCAGGGCGATGCCACCGCGCTGTCCCAGGTGTGGGTGTTCATCGTTGCCCCGCTGGTGGGCGCCGCGCTGGCCGCCGGCATCTTCGCCGCTTTCAAGGCTAAGGCCGACAAGGGCGAGTAGCCCCACAGCTTTTCGACGCCGAGAAGCTGCGATCCGCGACTACCCCGCAGCTTCTGGTAGACGAAACGGCCTCCTGCAGCTCGTTGCAGGAGGCCGTTTCCGTATTCGGAGGAGCCTTTTCCCGACCGCTTTTGGAGATGCCGCCCACACAGAGCGGTGCGCCACACCCCACCCCGCGTCTTCCGAGGGCGCTACAATCCGAGCCGCGTCGCCAGCTGCTGACCTGCGAGCGCCGCCGCCAGGCACAGAGCACAGCTGCCGATAATGTAGGCGCCGGCAATGAGCACGTCACCTCGCTGTATGAGTTGCAGCGACTCCCAGGTGAACGAAGAGAACGTGGTGAAGCCGCCGCACACGCCCGTCATGAGGAACAGCAGCAGGCGGCCGTCGAGGCCGACGTGGCGCAGGAACCAGGTGGCGATGAAGGCGATCGCGAAGGCGCCGATGACGTTGACGGCGAACGTCCCCAGCGGAAAGCACGACTGATGCGCGGGAACGACAAGCCCCATCAGGTAGCGGGCGATCGCGCCAACGCAGCCGCCCGCGCCCACGCACAGGCAGTTGACGATCAGTTCTTGCATCGATGCCGACACGGCGTCCTCCTCGGCTTGCCTTCGATCCTGCAAAGGAAAATGATACCCCGCGACCGGGCTACGGCGGGCTTATTTACGACGAAACGGCACCTACCCGATGATGGTTCCGGAGAATGCGGCGGCAAGCGACAGCGGCAACAGGCTGCCGTAGCGACGCCGGGCGAGATCAGGCGGCCGTAGCCAGCGCCGGGCGACACCAGGCGACGGCAACGGCAACAGCAACAACGGCAACCGGCGCAGGCGACGGAAAGCGGCCGGCGGCGGTGAAACGCGCTCATCGGTCGATACGGTGTGCTTTGCCGCGCAAGCAGCCCGCTTTCCCTCCGCATGCGGTAAGGTTCTCCTGAGAAACGACGCGAGCAGAGGAAGATCCGCGCAACATGCATCACATCCGCGTACATACCGATCCCGATGTCTACCTGATCCAAGTTCCGTTCAGCAACTACAAGCTGGACTCGACCAACTGCTATGCGGTGATCGACGAGGGCGAGACGCTGGTGGTCGACACCGGTGCGCCTTCCGAAGAGGGACGCGCCTACCTTGCCGCCGCGCTCGAAGAGCTGCACGTGGACTTCGACCGTGCCTCGTTCTTCCTCACCCACCTGCATTTGGATCACGCAGGGCTCGTCGACGCGTTGGTGCCGCCCGACGCCCCGCTTTACCTCAACGAGCGCGACTACAAGCGCACGCAGCCCGAAGAGGTGCAGCGCCGCTACGAGCGCCTGTACCGCACGCTGGTCGCCGAGGGCGCCGACCCCGATTCCGCGCGTTGCTCGATCGAGTCGCGCAGCCAGTTCTCGCACATCATCCACGAACCGCATCGGCTCGTTTTCACGGAGGACGGTGACGGGATCCGCGTCGGAAGCCGCACGCTGCGCGTCGTCGACACGGCCGGGCACACGCCGGGGCACCAAGCGCTCTACGATCCCGCATCGGGAATCCTGTTCGGCGGAGACCACGTGCTGTTCGTCCTGTCGCCCAGCATCGGCTTGTTCCTTCCGGAATCCGGCGCGCCCGCAAGCGCTGGGGACAGCGTCCAAACCTATCTGGACAACCTCGAGAAGGTGCGCGCGTTGGCGCCCACCGCGCTGTTCCATTCGCACGGGCCGCTGCGCGAGGATATCGACGAGCGCATCGCATGGCTTTCGGAGCATCAACGCGAGCGTGCCGAACGCGTGCTGTCGCTGGTGGGCGAGCATCCCGACGCCACCGGCTTCGAGATCACGAAGCTGATCGGGTTCAACCTGCCCCACAAAACCTGGGAAGACGTCTCATGCGTGCAGCGGCTGACGCTGATGGAGATCGGCGCGGCGTTCCTGCGCCATCTGGAGCTGCGCGGCCTGGTCGAAGCGCGCACGGATGGGGATGGCATCCGCCGCTACCGCCTCGCCGACTGAGTGCGGCGGAAATCCCGCCTTGCGCAGGCGCTCCGCAACGGGCGTCTTGCGACCTGAGGCGCTTCAGCCGCATGGGGACGTTCCACTATTCTTGGGAACATTCTATTATTCCGAGAAACTATTGGCGTTAGGATAATAGTTATGGGATGATAGTCATCGTGCTATCCGACCGAATTGCCGCGCTTTCGCCGCCTACGCATCGCCACGATGCCGCGAGCAGCGAAGCGCGCTGTGTCCCGAGGGGGAATCGTTATGTGGAGCTCTTGCCATCCGAAGTCCGATGAAGATCTGAAAGAATGCGCCGAGCTGGGCAAATCGCTCAACCGCCTGTCCCAGCCCACCATTCTCACGCTGCTTGCCGCCAACGACAAACCCATGCACGGCTACATCATCGTGCAGCAAGCAGCCCATTCACCCATGTTCGGCGGCAAAAAGCCCGACGCCACCGGCATCTACCGCGCGCTTAAGCGCATGGAGGAAGCCGAACTGGTGACCTCCGAGTGGGAGACCCCCGAGGAGGGTTCCGCCAAGCGTCTGTTCACGCTGACCGACAAGGGGCGCCACTGCCTGCGCCGCTGGATCGATGCGCTGGCCTGCTACGAGTTGACGCTTGAGGAGCTGCGCGGTCAAGCGGCCCAGGCGCTCGGCATCGACCTGCCTGACGCTCCGATCTGCTCGCACGAAGAGTAAGAGCCGCCGTTTCCGGCGACATCGCACGCACGAGCACCAAACTTTGCGCGCTTCTTCCCGAATCGGCGCCGATAGTGCCTCTGTTCCGGGAAGAAACGCGCGGTTTTTCAAGATAGGGCAGCAAGGAGAAGCTATGGACGCGAAGGCCAAACGGGATCTCGACCTGTCGATGCGCCTTATCGAGGGGCGCGATATCGCCGCTTCGCTGGGGCCGCGGCCGATCGCCGTCATCGGCGCACGCGACGGGGATGAGGTCGGATTCGCCACCGTCGCTTGGGCGACGCCCGTCTCGCACACTCCGCCCATGGTCGCTTTCGCGCTGCGCACCAAATCGCATACGTTCGGCCTTGTGCGAGCGACACGCCGCTTTACGATCAGCGTCCTCGATGCGAATTTGGATGACGCGGTCGCAACCGTCGAGACGTGCGGTAACAAGACCGGCAACGTCATCGACAAAAGCGCGTTGGTCGACTGGCGGCTCCTGCCTGCCGCCGAACAGAGCGCGCGTGAGCCGCTGCCCGCTCTGGCAGGTGCGCTGACCGCGTTCGAATGCCGCGTCGATCACCTCGACCCCGCAGGCGATCACATGCTGGTGATCGGATATGTGGATCGCGCTTGGTCGCGCGCAGGATCGGATGAGCGCAGCCGCATCGACGCCACCGACGCTCTGCTGTGCGTGCAGCACGATCTGTTCGCCACGGTAAAGCTAGACTGACGACAAAACAGGGGTCGGCTTCGCATCAGCGAAACCGACCCCATCTTGCCACAAGAGCAATGGCGCGATCGACGCCGGTCTACTCTCCCAGCTTCTTCCCCATCGGCTGGGGCTTGCACTCGTCCACCAGCGTGCAGATGCGGCAATCCTCGGCCACATCCAAGCACACGTCCTCCCACGGAATGACGCGGTAGCCCAGCTTCTCGTAGAAGCCCACCGATGCGCCGCGCGCCACGAACCGCAGCTCGCCATGACGCTCGAGCGCCTCGTCCATGAGCGCTCGTCCCACACCATAGCCCCGCCAAGTAGGATAGGTGACCACGGGGTTCACATGCGCGACGCCCTCGGGGCTGAATGCCAGGCGCAGGTAGCCCACAATCTCCCCCGCCGCATTCACCGCGACGCGGATGTTATCAGCGGAGGAAAAGGCATCCATCCCCTCGTTGTAGTTGTACGCGTTGAGCGTGGGCAGATCATCCGCCGATGCATCACGCAGCGTGAACAGATCGGACATCCCGACTCCCTACATGATCGGGGGGACGTAGATCTTCATGCGGGAGTGCGGGATCGCCTTTTTCGCAAGCTCGGTCAGACCGCGCACCACGGTGGGCAGCTTGTCGGTGGGAATGCCCATGAACATCATGTCCTCGCCGATGTCGCTTGCCGCGCGGCAGCCGTAGCAGCCGAACGTGATGTTGGGCTCGTTGTCGCGCATCGGGATGAGCACTGCCTCCACGCACATGGAGTTGTAGCCCGACGCATGGAAGTCGAAGCGATGGCCGGTGTAGTAGCTCATCGACATGCACAGCCACATCATCTGCTCGGGCGTGCCGGTGAACACGATCACCTCCGGCTCACGCACCGTCTTGTTCAGCGGCGCAACGTAGGTGGCGCGGCGGCTATGCGGCGGCAGCGTGGGGCGCTCGGCAACCATCTGCGCAGCCGCTTCGGCGGTGTCGAGCTTGTGGAACAGCACGTAGATCTCGCCAGTGGCAAGCTTCTCGGGAACGCCGGTCATGCCGAAGATGGACGTGCCATCGGGGCAGGAATGCTTGTTGGGAGGCATGAGGATGCTCGCACCGCGGCGGGCCGCCATCATAGCCTGGCAGAAGCGCAGGTTCTCCGGAGGCATCGGCACATCGGGCAGCAGCTCGTCCGCCTCGACCAGGCTCACGGCAACCGGCTGCCAGCGCAGGCCGAGCTTGTCCATGATGACGCGCTGGTATTCCGCCAGCTCGGCGCGGCGATCCTTGTCCAGAGGCTCGGCGCGCGGCTCGTCCGCGAACGGATCATAAACGGCGTCGCCCGTAGCCTCGATCGTCAGCGCGCGCTGAGGGCAGTTGCCCGAGCATGTCTGGCACCCGACGCACTGATCGGGATGCGCCCCGTACGGGAACCCCTCGTCGTTCATCTCCAACACGTTGCATGGACAAAACGCCACGCACAACCCGCACTTCACGCAACGGGCGTCGTCATGAAGAATCCTATAGTCAGCCATGTAAACCTCTCGTCTTGGTCACTCTTCTTGCTTCATGCATAGTAGACCATATCTTATAAGAAAGAGACGCGCAAAATCGGCCCTCCGCAATTCGCGCAAAGCGCGAACACCCCCGTCCCTGAGCAAGATAATCTCGCCGCGGAGCGGAAGGGGCGGGGCTCCGCGCGCAGTATCCGCACGAGCCGAAACGCCCAGTGGGCGTTTCGTGCGAGCTCAGGACCTGTTTGAGCACGGAGCCCCGCCCCTTCCGCTCCGCGCCCGCACGATTAACGCAGCTCTTCCTTGCACCAGGGCGGATACACGCGGCGGCCGTCGGCGTCGGTCAAGTGGTACGAGCAGAACGGGATGGCGCGGCCGTCGGGGACGGTCACCATCATCGAACACTCGCGCAGGCGTTGCACGTCCATCGACCAGGCGTCCATGTAGTTCATGATGATGACGGACAAACCGTCCTTCACCTTGACGCCGCGTTTGGACAGGATGTCCAGGAACACCGAGCCCTGGGGACTGTCGGGACTGTAGCCTTCGCGGTATTCCTCGGGCGTGAGCAGCTGCGTCGCCGGAACAAACCCGCTCTTATGCACGGCCTCGTCGGTGCGCACCAAAAACACGCCGGTGTCGCACAACGGGTTGGAGCAGCCGAGCGGCCAGATGTCGCGCGGCTCGATGAGCCCGTCGGACTGCTCGGCCAGCTTGAAGATGACATCGCCCGCCGTCAGCTGCATCGCGCGCTCGGCCTCGAAGCGGCCGGACACGAACGCGGGCTGCAGCGCCAGACCGGCGACCACATCGGAATTCTCCAAGCTGAAGCGCAGAAGATCGCCCAGCTGACCGTCGTTGAGACCCGCGACCACGGCGACCGACAGCACGCACTGGATGCCCACCTCGCGGCAGCGCTCGATGACGCGCAGCTTGATATCGAGGATGTCGCGCCCGCACGTACCTTCGTACACATCGCCGGTCAGCCCGTCGAACGACAGGTACACGCCGGTCAGGCCCGCGCCCACCAGATCCTCCAGATATCCCGGACGCGAGGCGATGACCAGGCCGTTCGTGTTCACCTCGATGCCCCAGAAGCCCTTCTCGCGGCCATGGTAGATGATCTCGGGCAGATCCTTGCGGCAGGTCGGCTCGCCGCCGGTCAGCTGAACGGCGCCGTCGGTGCCCACAGCGTTGGCGATGACGTCGTACATGGCGTCGATCTCATCCATCGTGGGATCGTCATCGCCGTTCTCGGAGCTCATGAAACACACGGGGCAATGCAGATTGCAGCTTTTGGTCACTTCGATCTCGAGCAGCGTGCCGCGACGCTCGTGGCGCGAGCACGTGCCGCAGCCGAAGGGGCACGGCGCGCCGGCCGGGATGGTGTTTTGCGGCTTGGTCTTGGGGAACGCCTCGGACAGCAGCCACTGGTAATGGTCTGCGTCGGGCCACACGCGCGTGGTGAGCGGCCCGTGGTCGGGGCAGGTGCGTTCCATCCACACGGTGCCCTCGTCGTCGGCGTAGACGTCGGCCTTCAGCTCGCGCAGGCACTCCGGGCACAGGCCGATCGTGTTGTGCAGGTGCCGATGCCCGGCAACGCGCGGCGCGCTGCCCTCCTGGGCAACGTGCGCCACCTTCACGGAATCGTTGTTGTTTGGAATAGCCAAGACAATCTCTTTTCTCACTGGTCGTTCGTAACGTCAGCGAGGGGAGCCCCCGTGCCGAAGATTCATGGGATCGTGCAGGCGAAGCGCACTTTGGTACGTAAGCCTGCAGGATCGCGCGAAGATTCGGTGCGGGGGCTCCCCGCAGCGTCGGCTCGTTCCGTTGGCCGGTAGGCCAACGGAACTACTCTTCCTCGTCCTCAACCTCGTCGAGGTACTGGCGCGGGTCGTGCTCCTCGTTGGGAGGGGTGGACACGGTGATGCCATACCAGTCGACCCAATCGAGCACGCGCTGGGGAACAAACACGTCGTTTTGGTACTTGCCCGCTTCGGCGATCGCGCGCATGCAGGAGATGGCGTGGGCCAGGTCGGTACGCTCGTCGATATCGGCAACCGGCGAGAAGTACGCAGACGGGATGTTGGCCGCCTTCAGCTTCTCGACGTAGCCGTCGAGCGCGGGACGGCCGTCCATGTTGTAATAGATGCCCTGATGGTTGATGGGCGTGTTGTAGCTGAAACCCACCAGCGACGTGCCGCATTCCTGGCACGGCGCCTGCACGAAGCCCGGCGTGCCGCAGGCCTGGAAGTAGTCGAGCCACTGGAACGCCTGCTTGATGTGGGACTTGGGCAGCGTGGGGATGTCGCCGCCGACCGATACGATGTGCTCGTAGCCCTCGTCGAAGATCTGCTTGAAAGCGTAATCGAAGTGATCGTCGAACGTGGCACCCTTGTCGGTGAGGTAGTGGATCTCCATGGGCCATGGGCCGATCTCGTCGTAGGTCGCCTTCATGATGTCGATGTCGGCAGCGGGCGTCGACACGAAGAAATCGTAGGTGATCTTGTCCACGGACGGATCCGCCGCGACCGCGGCGTCATTGGCGCGCTGCATCTCGATGAGCGAATGCATGCACAGCTCGGACACATCGTACAGGCAGCGCTTGTAGAAATCGGCCGCCTCGTCGGGCGTCATGAACCCGCCATGTTCGATGGTCAGGCGGGTCTTGACCCTGCCCGAAACCGGGGGCTTGCTGAACAGCAGCAACGCTTGCTTCTTTTCCGCCATACGGCTTGTTCCTCCTCGTCTATCGGCGCGGCGACCCCGCACGGGCGCCGCGCGTTCGTCGCCGGTGTCTCTTAACAGTTCTACTGGCGATCTTTCTGCCAGCTGATCGGCTCTTCGACGCGCTTGATGACGCAATCGATGTCATTGTAGCTCCAGGTGCCGATCATCGGCTCAGCCAGCTCGCAGGTGGTCAGACAGTTCACATTGGACTCCCACATGCCGCCGAAATCGGGCGCGCCCGGCTCCCATTCGGGATGCCACCAACCGTAATCGACGTTGACCAGATCATCGCGCATCCGCGCCGTCGCCAGCTCGAACCGCGCGCTGCCCTGGTCGGTGGCGATCTCCACCGTGTCGCCCGCCGCCAGACCCAGACGCGCTGCCGTCGCCTCGCTGACCTCGGCGACCGGCATAGGCGATTTGGCGCGGAACTCGGGATTGTTGAAGTACATCGACGCGTTGTACGGCTGCTTGCGCGAACCCGTGATCATGCGCAGATGCGCTCCGCCTTCCGCCTGGACGCGCTCGATCAGCTCCGGCGAGCACAGTGAGAGATGCCCACCCGGCTCGGGGAGCCGCGTCCCGCCGACTTGCGGCAGAAACTCGCTGGCAAGCTCGATCTTGCCCGTGGTGGTGGCGAAGCCCCGAGGTACGCCGTCCGGTCCGGTGATCAGGTGCTTCTCGTACGCGGGCGGTTGATAGTACAGGCCGATCTGGCAATAGGTTTCCCAATCCATCCCCGTAGGGGCCAGCTGCGCGGCAAACGCATCCTCCAGCGTCTCCTGAGGCCAGGCATCGGCCTGCCCCAGGCGCAGGCCCAACTCGCGGAACACCTCGTAATCGGTGCGACGTTCGTAATACGGCTCGACCGCCGCGGGACCGCCGTAGCCGTTGTTCGCCACGCCGCCGTGCACCTGGAAGATCGGGCGTTCGATGGCGCCGGCGATCGGCAGAACATAGTCGGCGATGCTCGCCGTGGGGGTCATGTAGTAGTCGAGCACCACGATAAGGTCAAGCCCCATGAACGCCTTGAAGACGCGGTGGGTGTCGGCGTAAGTGATAAGCGGGTTGGTGGCGTTGACGATGAGCGCGCGCACCGGATACGGCTCGCCCGTCTCCATCGCGCGAAGCACCAGATCGGGTGCAGCGGAGGTCAGGTAGCGCTCCGGCAGACGGCGCCCCAGCTTCTCGGTGAGCTCGCGCGCCTTCGCGTACCCCTCATAACACTGCAGCGGCGTGCGCTGCGTATTGAGACAGCGGGCGCGATGCTCGGGAGCCAGCGCGTCGGTCATCTCCATATCGACCTCGGGGATGAAGTCGCTCGCTTCCGCCAAAACGCAGGCGCCCTGCTTGTCGACGTTGCCCGTGATGGCACGCAAACAGCAGATCGCGCGGTGCGTGGGCGCAACGTTCACGCCCACCTGGTCGATGCCGCGTCCCGACACGAGCGCTGCCGCCCGCGCGCCACCGAACAGACGCGCCGCGCGCACGATGTCGTCCTCGGAAACGCCGCACTCGCGAGCCGCGCGCGCCGGAGTGTAGGGCTTCACGTGATCGGCGAGCTCGTCGAACCCATGGCACCACTCATCGAGGAACGCCCGGTCGACCAACCCCTCCTCGATGATCACGTGCATGAAGGCCAGTGCGAGCGTGCAATCGGTGCCGGGGCGGACCGGCAGCCAGATATCCGCCAGCGCCGCGACCTGCGTGCGGCGCGGGTCGATGACGACGAGCGACGCCTCGGTCTTGGAGAATTGGATGATGGCGCGCCAGAACGCCGAGTTGTCCGATTGCGCGGGATTGGTGCCCCATATGAACAGGCACTCCGTCAAACCGGGTGTGATGTCGGCCTCGACCGTCCATCCGAACGTAAGCGCATCCATCCAGATGCGCGGGTTCCAGCAGATCTGGCCGATACCCATGTTGTTGGGGCTGCCGAACAGGTTCATGAAGCGATGGAGCGGCCAAAACGATGCGTGCGGCCCGCCGATGGCGCTGGCAAGCGTTTCGGGGCCATGCTGATCCGCCAGCTCGCGCAAACGCATCG
The DNA here is from genome assembly GCA_958452575.1 of uncultured Eggerthellaceae bacterium. Classification (GTDB taxonomy): domain Bacteria; phylum Actinomycetota; class Coriobacteriia; order Coriobacteriales; family Eggerthellaceae; genus Aphodovivens. The sequence goes on along the minus strand of CAUDUM010000007.1, from coordinate 122,778 downwards.
CGATATCGTCGAGCGCCTCATCCCAGCTCACACGTTCCCACTGATTGGCGCCGCGCTCGCCAACGCGACGCAGCGGGTGGTTGACGCGGTCGTCCCCGTCGAGGGCAGCCAGGTTCATGCGCCAGCGACGGCATCCGGCAAGGATGCGATCGTCGTACGGATAGCGCGTGGGATCAGGCTGAAGGTCGATCACGCGGCCGTCCTCCACCGTCGCCAAAAAGGCGCAGCAGTATCCGCAGTAGTGGCAGTTCGTAGGTTTGATCTCTTGCATTGTCGCGAGGCTCCGTCGATTCTACTCAGCGTTGGCGGAATCCAGGCCGACGAACGTCCGGCGCGACTCCTCCGAAGGCGCGGGCTCGTCGAACAGGAAACGCAGCGTCATATAAGGCGGGGTGTTGTCCCAATCGATGCGCCAGTCGTACAGCAGTTCAAGATAGTGGAACACCGGAACGTCACGCTGCTCCTTTGACAGCAGGAACGTGCAGCTCATGCAGGCGGTCACGATGGCATCCGCCTGTGCGGCGACCGCCTCTTGGCCATGCTTGCGCGACTGCTCCGATGCGCGCTCCGGTTTGCCCGCCGCGCGCAGCAGGCTGCCGCAGCAGAACGACCGGTGTCGGTTGTGCTCGGCCTCGCGGATCGTTCCTTCGGGAAGCAAAGCGCGAACGCCGTCAGCGAACTCGCCCGTATCGCGATCGGGACAGGAATCGTGCGGGGCGAAATGAGGCAGCCCACCGGCCGCGGCGTCGGACTCCGGCACGGCGGTGGCGACCATCTTGCGAGCCACCTCGGCATCGATGCGGTAGCCCATCTCCGCCAACTCCACCGGCAGCGGCACGACCTCAACGTCGGCGGTGCGCTCATCGGCCGCCAGCAAGGCGCGCAGCGCCTTCACGCAATTAGGGCAAGCCGTAATGATGCGCTCGACTCCGGTGCTCAGGATGTGCTCGCGCAGCTGCGCTTCGTGCGCCGCGCGAACCTCCTTGCCATTGGGCTCGTACTGCAGGATCTTGCCGCAGCACACCAGCGACACGCCATCCACGCGACCGGCGCCCTTTAGCAGATCGTACACCGCCTGGACAAGCGGCAGCGAGTAGTTGATGAACGAGCACCCCGGGAAATACAACGACTTGACCGGAGCGGCATCCCCCTCGGATGCGCGCGCGGGCTCCACCCACGCCGAAAGTTCTGGATAGCCGCAGGTGACTCGGCTCCCTGTCAGCGCGTCGTCGTACACGTATCCAGACATTGCCAACCCCCTTTTCCCGTTTGCCTAGGGCCGCCGTCCTGCCGCCGGGTGCCGCAGCATCCCACCAGGACGGCGAGCCTAAACAAACGGGGGCCCGACCGCAAGGTCGCACCCCCGAAATTATCACCCTCGACCGCCATTGCCTCCCTTGTCGTTCGTAACGTCAGCGAGAGCGCCTGAGGTGCCTCAGGCGGTCGCAGCGGCGGCCAGTTCCGCCGGCCGTCAGGCCGGCGGAACGAAATTAGAAGAGGTTCTTGCCGTATTCCCACTTCTTGACGAACTCGGCGTCAGGCTTGGCAACACGGTTGTAGTAGCGGATCTCGCCCGGGATGTCCGCACGATCGTCGGTGTTGACGACCATGAAGCGCAGCAGGCAGCCGCCGCACAGAACCAGCACGGGAGCCACGATCTGAGCAGCAGCGGAGTGGCCGCCGCCGATGTACATCATCAGCGGGACGAGCAGGCCCAGGAAGACCATGCCCACCCAGAACAGCAGGGCGTAATTGCCCTTGATCCAGCGCATCGCGGCCTTCTTGGCGGTCACGTTGCCGGCGCCCGCGAAGGACAGGACCATGGTCAGCAGCACGATGAGCTCGGCGATGACCAGCACGATGTCGACGATGTGCAGGATCTCCAGCACGAGCGCTGCAGCCAGCAGGCTCTCGAGCGTGATCTGAGCCGGCCAACCGCCGATGGACAGCACGATGGCGGCGCAGCCGGTGGAGATAGCGGAGATCGTGAACAGCACGGGCAGAGCAGGGGTGGCCCAGAACGCATGCGCCTTCAGGGTCGACAGCATGATGCCGGTGTACATCATGATGCACAGGCCGAAGAAGCCCGCGACGATCAGGAAGAAGTCAGCGGCAGGCAGCAGGAACTGCGAAAGCCCGCCGAAGATCGGCCACGCCTGATCGAGGAACGCGAGCAGGTACAGCAGCGCGAACACGGCGGCGATGACCAGGAAGGTGGCGCCCCACTTGATGATGGAGGTCGCCGTGGTCCACACGCGCCAGAACACGCCGGGCTGGCCCAGGTCGATGATCAGGAACACGCAGCCGATAGCCACGCAGATCAGCGCGATGAGCACCGGGAAGGCGAAGATCTCGCCATAGCCCGGGATCACGAAGCTGTTGAAAATGGCAGACAGGAACAGAATGCCGCCAGCCAGACCGCCTAGGAACAGGTACAGGGCGATAGGCGGTTCCCAGTAATGATGTTTCATTATGCCTGACCTCCCAAACACGGAATGTAGTAGATCTGAGGATCGGTGCCGAACTCGGTGAAGATGCGGTCGGTCTTGACCGAGCCGATGAGCTTGGACACTTCGCTGTTCGGATCGTCCAGATCGCCGAAGATACGGGCCTTCTGGTGGCAGGTCTCCACGCAGTAGGGCTGGGCATCCGGATCGAGCTGGCGCTTGTCACGGCAGAACGTGCACTTGCGCACGAAGCGATGCATGCGGTTCTCCAGGTGGGAGGCGTCGCGCATGCCGTAGGGGCACGCGTTCACGCACACCTTGCAGGACAGGCACTTCTTGGGATCCACCCAAACGGTGCCGTCGTCGTCCTGCTGGCTTGCGCCGGAGGGGCAGCAGGGCACGCACTCGGGGTTCTCGCAGTGCATGCACAAAAGCGGCGTCCAGTTGCGATGGACGTTGGGCCAGGTGCCCTGAACGCCCTCGGAGACGACCGGGTTGTAAATGATGTCAAGCGGGAGCTTGTTCCACACACGGCAAGCAACCGTGCAGGAGTGGCAGCCGATGCAACGACGCTGGTCGATGACCATAACGTAACGAGTCATTTCCTATCCTTTCTCCTACTCGATGCTTACTTACTGAAGGGGCTGGTACGACATGTCGTAACGGTTGCCCGTCGCCTCGTCCACCAGGCAGTTGCCCGCGGCGTCGTACAGCCAGCCGTAGTAGGCGTCATGGTAGGCGCCCGTAGCGGGATCGAGCATCCAGCCGCTGTTGGGATCGTACACGTACGGCTTGTCGCCCAAGACGGCGTAGCCCTTCTCCTGATCCCAGGTCAGCTGCTCGGGCACCGCGTACGGCGCGTCCTGGCCGGGATAGGTGCGCACGCCGGCGACGTAGGTGATCTCGACGCGCTCCATCGTGTACTTCTTGCCCGTGGCGTCGTCGACCAGGCACTGCTCGTTGCCGTCGTAGCGCCAACCGGTGTGCGGGTCGATGTAGGCCTTGGTCTTGGGGTCAATCAGCCAGCCGGAGTCGTCCAGCTTGAAGTGCGTGTCCTTCTGGTAGATGCCGTCGTTCTGCCACACCCAGTAGTAGCCCTCGGGAACTTCCTTGGTGCACTCGGGCATCTCGAACGGGATCTTCTCCTTGCACAGCTTCTGCTCGCTGGGCATCACATGGATGCCGGGCTCCTTGGCGGAGCTGGGGATGGAGAACTGGGCGTCTTCAGGCTTGAAGACGTTGTCGAAGTCGCCGCACTTGTAGACCTTGCACAGCATGCCGCGGTTGGACCAGGAGCCGCCCATGGGATCGCAGTCCTCGTCATCGACGGAGGTCAGCGTGTTGACGTTGGACTCCAGGCAGCCGAACGGGTTGTCCAGGTCGGCGGAACCGTCGCGCTCGGGGAACCACCAGCCGCGCGGGCACATGATCACGCGAGGATCGACGATGGGCTCCACGCTGGCGCGCATCTTGATGCGGCCGCGACGGGTCTCGATCCAGCACCAGTCGCCGCGGACGATGTTGAGCTCGGCGGCCTTCTCCGGGTTGATGTAGAAGTACGGATCCGGATACAGGTAGCGGATGTTGGGCATGTTGAAGTGCTCGGAGTGATGGAACGGCATGAAGCCGCCGCCCGTGGTGAGCACCAGCGGGTACTCCTCCAGCAGCTCCGGCGTGTCCTCGGGGTTCTCGGCAGTGCCCGTGTAGGACGGCATGCCGTCGTAGCCCAGCTGGCGCATGATGGTCGAGTTGCACTCGATCTTGCCCGTCGGGGTCCAGAAGCCGTTGTTGTTGATGAACTTGCTCTGGTGCAGCGGCGGATAGTACATGCGGAAGTTGTCGACGAACTCGTCCCAACCGGAGATCGGCAGACCCAGCGGCGCGATGATCGCGGAGTAGGCCTCCTCGATGGTCTCCCAAGGCCAATCCTCCTCGGACTGACCGCAGGCCAGGCCCAGCTTGCGCCAGAAGGTGAAGTCGTCGTGGCGGTCGTACTTGGGCTGGATGGCGCGGCGGCCGCCCATGACGGAGTCGGTGGCGCCGTAGTGGGTGACGATGATCGGACGCTCGAGCGCGCCGGCAGCCGGGAACACGTAATCGGACAGCAGCGCGGTCGGGGTGATCCAGTACTCGACGGTGACCAGGAACTCGACCTTCTTAAGGGCGGCGAGCGTCATCTTGGAGTCGCCGTAGGAGTTCACCGGGTTGGTGGCGTTCACGATGAGCGCGCGCACCTGGTACGGATCGCCGGTGAGAATCGCCTTGAAGACGCTGGGGCCGTGGGCCTCGCAGAACCACTCGGCAGGCAGGGTCTTGCCCCACGTGCGCTTGGCGTTGTCGGAGATCAGCTGGTAGCCGGGCCAGGAGGTCAGCTTGAACTTGTTGGAGCCGATCTGCTTGGCCTTCTGCTCCTCGGGCAGGCGCTCGTTGAGTTCCATCTCCTCGTCGGTGAGGTAGTTGATGGCCGGGCCGGGCATGCCGTCGCCGCCGGGGACGTCCAGGTTGCCGCAGATGGCGCGGATGAGCGTGAGCGCATGGGCGACCGTGGTGGACGCGCGGCCCATCTGATCCCACGTGCAGCCCCACTGGATGCAGCCGGGCTTGTTCATCGCGTACAGGCGCGCGGCGGCGCGGATCTGCTCGGGATCAAGCCAGGTGATGGTCGATGCCCACTCGGGGCTGTAGTCGACCATGCGATCCTGCAGCTCCTCGAAGCCGTCGCACCACTGCTCGACGAACTCCCAGTCGTACAGGCCCTCGAAGATGATGGTGTGCAGCAGCGCCAGCGCCAGAGCGGAGTCGGAGCCGGGACGCAGCGGCAGCCACAGGTCGGCCTTGGAGGCAGTCTCGGAGTAGCGAGGATCGACCATGATGATCTTCAGGCCGGTCTGCATCTGCAGGTCGGTGTAGCCGCGCATGCTGGGCAGCGAGGAGGCGCCGGGGTTCATGCCCCACAGGATCAGGCTCTTCGCAGCGCCCAGGTCGGTCTCGAACGGGGACCAACCGCACACGCAGGTCTCGGTCATGAACGTGGGGATCCAGCACAGCAGCGCGTTGTGGAAGCCGTTCGGGGTGCCGAACAGGTTCAGGAAACGACGACGGGCGAAGTCGTCGGTGCGCGTGGTGCCGCCGGCGGAGGCGACAGCCTCGGCGCCGCTTTCGGCCTTGATCTGGTTCAGGCGGTCAGCGACCTCCTGGATGCCCTGATCGTACGGGATCTGCTCCCACTTGCCCTCGCCCTTCTCGCCGACGCGCTTGAGCACGTGGTTGACGCGGGCGGGATGATTGACGTGCAGCAGCGCGCTGGTGCCGCGGCAGCACAGGCCTCCCTTGTTGCTGTAGTCGGGATCGCCTTTGATCTTGATGACGTCACCGTCTTTGACGTATGCGAGAACACCGCAGTTCGCGTGGCAGAAATAGCACAGCGACTTGATCATCTCGACGCCAGGAGCGTTGACATCGACTTCGGTCGACACGATATCGGGACACATCAGGTCCTTCAGGCCGTGCGACTCCTTGGAAATCTCCGCCATCTACCTTCCCCTCTTCTACTCGTCATGCTTGCCTTTACCTACATTGTCATTGCCGTCTTTCCACGGCCGCATGCCGCATGGGCCGCCGCCATGACTCAAGACAGCCCGCAAACGGTGCAAGTTTATAGAACGCCCTGAACTTGCACATCGCTCTTGGGGCTTTAAATCGTATGAACGGGTAAACCTTTCGGTACGAGGTGCGCCGAATACCGCATTAGGCCGACCGCTCGCCGCGGCCAGCCTTTTGAGTCGCATTATTCGCGCGGCGACGGGGCACCGCCTCCGCTATGTGTCTCCCCGTTCCCGAGCCACGCCCCCGCGCGTCTCGGTACGCAAAGCCCCGCATCCTCCACATGAATATGGTTGACGCAATCGGCTAGTCGATTATAGCCATTGCGTCAAGGGCAGACCACCCTTGCAAGCGTTTTGCGATGAAAATTCGAAGCGGAGAGCGCTTTGCGCCTATACTCGTCCATTGAACCGAAGCGCATGCGGCAGGGGACGCTCCCTGCCGCGTTATTCAAATGTGGCAGCGGGGGGCGCCTCCTGCCACGTTGGTCCGAGAGGAAGGGCTGCCATGGCAGAGAGCCTCACCCACACTTTCACGTTCATGGGGACCGGCGCCGGTTGCGGCGTGCCGGCGTTTTTCTGCGAGTGCCCCGCCTGCCAAGAGGCGCGCATGCATCCGCAGGCCCGGCGCGGCGACTGCGGCGCGATGGTGCGAAGGGTCGGCGAAGGCGGGCCCACGACGCTCATCGACACGCCGCCCGACGTGCGCCACCAGCTCAACCGCGAGGGTGTGCGCGCGATCGATCGGCTGCTGGTGACGCACGGGCATTCCGACCACATCGGCGGCATGGAGGAGCTCGAGTACATGGTCCAGCTGCGCACCAAATCCCCCTTGCCGACCTATGCCAGCCCCGGCACGCTCGAAACCATCGCGCACGAGTACCACTACATGACGTACTGCCTGGACACGCACGAGATCATGCCCTACGAGTCGATCGAGATCGATGACGTGCGCTACACCGCGCTGCCCGTGCACCATGCGCCCGGCACCTACGGGTACCTGATCGAAACGCCGGCCAAGCGCCTGTTCTACGCCTCGGATACCGGCAAGCTGCCCGAGGCCACCGCAGAGCGCGTGCGCGGCGTCGACTTCCTTGCCCTGGACGCCACTTATTGGAAAAGCTGCCCCACCGATCAGCATCACAGCGTCCAGGAGACCATCGAAGAGGGCCTGGAGCTCGAGGCAGGCACGATCTTCCTCACGCATCTGTGCATGCACTACGCCGAGCCCATCACGCTGAGCGAGCTGGAGGAGTTCCTGCGCCAATACGACGGCCGCGTGCGCGCCGCCTCAGACGGGCTGTCTTTCGGCATCTAGCAGCGAAGGGCATCGGCTCCTCGCCGCTTCGGCCCTGACCTCCGTTCCTTGCTTCAAGGAATCATCCCTCAAAGACACGCGGGACTGAAAACTTTTGTTTCCGGTCCCGCTATCGGGGTTCAGTTCAAAGGCTCGCCCATCCTCTAAGCCTGACGGTGGCGGCGTTTTCCGCTTTTACCTGAAAAACACGCCGATAAGTTGCGTTTCCCCACGTGACAATCGGCATACGCCCGTTATAATTAAGCGTCGCTTATGCGCCGCGCCATGGGAGGGGCGGCGTCGACGCGCCGGCACGTCGCAAGCCGGCACACAATTGAATCGCCTGTTATCAGGCACATCCAAGGCTAAGGCTTCATTATCTGGGAGGGAGATGTATGAAACAGCCTAAAAGCATCGTGTACGCATTTTTGATCGGCGGTATGTTCGCGCTTATCGCCCAGGCGATCCTGTCGTTCTGGCAGTTCGCCCTGACCGGCACCCCCATGGAGTTTTTCACGGGCGGTGCGACGCTTGTGAGCATGGGCGTCATCGGCTGCATCCTGGGCGGCTTCGCCGTGTACCAGCATGTTGAGGAGTGGGGCGACTTCGGCGCACTGCTTCCGTTCTCCGGCTTCGCCATGGCCGTGGGCATGAAGGCCGTCGGCCCCTGGACCACCGCCAACGAGAAGTTCGGCAAGTGCGTGTGGAACTGCGTGTGGTTCGTCGTGTGGTTCAACGTGCTGTTCGCCGCCATCTGCATCGCCATCGGCTTCGCCTGCGGCGCCACCGGCCTGAACAACCACATCATCGAGGTGCCCAAGACCGAGGGCGGCATGCTGTTCTTCTGGGCGTTCGTCGTGGGCGGCCTGCTCGCCGCGATCTTCCAGTGCCTGTACATGGTCGTCCAGCGCATCACGCCCAAGGTCAATCACCTGCACATCCTGATCACTGCCTGGATGGTTGGCTGCATCCTGGCCCCCTCGGGCATCTCCACGGCGCTTGCCAACTTCTCCGGCGAGGGCTTCTCGGTCATGATCACCGTCGGCGGCTACAACATGTACAACGTCGGCCTGGACCTGTTCCTCGGCCATGTCGACACCGCGTTGCTGCACCTGGGCTCGTTCCTGCTCGCGGTTGCCGGCCTGGCTATCACGGCCCTGTTCACCTTCTTCATCTACAACGCCAAGTTCGGCCGCACGCCGCTGCGCGAGGTGCACAAGCAGCAGGCGCTGACCTCGCTCGAGCATCTCGGCTTCGAGGCCCAGCTTACCGACAGGAAGGCGTAAGTCGAACGCGCGGCATCGCCGCAGCGTCCGGCAACGGCCATCGGCAACGTTTCGGAAAGCCGCGCCGTCCTTTCGGGCGGGGCGGCTTTCCGCTAGAATGGCCTGCATGCGCACAACGATGACGGAAGGATGAGCGCGGCGGACGCCCCGTTTTCCTTCGAGAAGGAGCACCGCATGTCCAAAAAGAAGATGCGCCGCGACCGCGCGTTGATGGAAATCCCCCGTCTGAGGGCCAATCGCCGCAGCGGCATCATGCTCACCGCCGTCGGCGGCATCCTGGCCGTCGTTGCCATCATGGGCATCCCGGTGCTGCAAAGCAACGGAATCCTGCCGTATGAGAACATGATCATCAGCATCGTCACGTTCGCCACCGCCGTGTGCGCCTGCGGCGTGCTCGGCTTGGGGGTTCAGAAGTTCGTCCGCGCCAACCAGAAGATCAACGCGATCCGCGACCTGTACGACTTCACTGACGAGGATCTGAAAGGGCTGTAACCCCGAGCCCCGAGCATTGCTGAGCAGATATCTCGCAAAAATGAACATCATGCTCAAAACGACGAGTTAATTCGCGGCTTTGAGCACAGATGACAGCAGGGAACGTGCTGTCCAACCAAAACGCAGCTACCTATCGCAAAGCCGAAGGGGGCAAGGATCGATTCCCTGCCCCCTTCGGCTCATTTTTGCGAGTTATCTCGCAGTTTTGAAGGCAATGCTCAAAACTGCGAGATTTTCGCTTCTGTTTCCGCGCCACGGGAGCCGCCCCTGCACGACAAGGGGCGGCTCCCACGCAACCAGAACTTCGCAGCCAAGGCCGTGCTGCTAGAACTCCAGCTTCTCCAAACGCTCGAACACAGCGTCCTTGCGGGTGAGGAAGTCCCACGGATCGAAGATCTCGTCGAGGGTATCCTGGGACAGGTTCGCCTCCGGATCCGCTTCGAGGTTCTCGCGATACGTCGGCCCGTCGACGGCGTTTTGGATGTCCGCCCACACCTTCATGGCGTTGCGCTGCACGATGACGTAGGCCTCCTCGCGCGTGATGCCCGTCTGCACCAGCGCCAGCAGCACCTTGGAGCTGAAGATCAAACCGCGGGTGCGCCACAGGTTGTGCTCCATCTTGTCGGGATAGGTCTGCAGACCGTCCAGCATCCACTGCATCTTGCCGAACATGTAGTCCAGCGCCGTGAAGCTGTCGGCCAACGCAACGCGCTCGGTGCCGGAATGGCTGATGTCGCGCTCGTACCACAGCGCCACGTTGTCAAGCGCCACCTGGGCGTTGGCTTTGACCACGCGCGCCAGGCCGCACACGCGCTCGGCGGTGATGGGGTTGCGCTTGTGGGGCATGGCCGAAGAGCCCTTCTGGCCCTTGGCGAACGGCTCCTCCGCCTCGATGACGTCGGACTGCTGCAGCAGGCGCACCTGCATCGCGATGGACTCGAGCGTGGCGGCGACGGTGGCAAGGCCGCACATCACCTGGGCGTGGCGGTCGCGCGCGAGCACCTGCGTCGACAGCGGGTCGGGCGTGAGGCCCAGCTTCTCGCACACATACTGCTCGATGAACGGATCGATGCTGGAATACGTTCCCACCGCACCGCTGATGGCGCCCGTCGCGGCAACCTCGCGCGCCTGCTCCATGCGGGTCTGCGCGCGCTTGAGCGCCCACGCCCAGCTGCCGAACTTCATGCCGAAGGTCATCGGCTCGGCGTGAATGCCGTGCGTGCGTCCCACGCACAGGGTGTCTTTGAATTCGAACGCGCGGCGCTTGCACGTCTCGCCCAACTGCTTGATGTCGGCCAGGATGATGTCGATCGCCTGCGTGATCTGATAGGAAAGTGCCGTGTCGCCCAGATCGGACGAGGTCATGCCGTAGTGGACCCAGCGGCTCGGCTTGGGCTCGCCCTCGGGCACGTCAGCGTCGATGTGCTCGGCCATGTCGGTGGTGAAGGCGATAACGTCGTGGTTGGTGACCTTCTCGATCTCGGCGATGCGCTCGGCCGTGCAGCCGGCATGATCGCGGATCCATTTGGCCTCCTCTTTGGTGATGCCCGCCTGGCCCAGCTCGGCCTGGGCCTCGCACGCCAGCACCTCGATCTCCTGCCAGATGTCGAACTTGTTCTGAAGCGTCCAGATATGCCCCATCTCGGGGCGCGTGTAGCGGTTGATCACCAGCGTGCCTTTCCCTCGCCTTGATACATGCTGTGCTGATTATACCCTGCCCGACGCGGCGCGTTGCTCCTACAGTCCGCGGAAGAGGGAGCGCACCTCGTCGAGGACCTCGTTGTCGGCCGCGATGATGGCGGTGTCGCCCGGCATCAGATAGGTGTCCTCGCCCACCACCTGCACGTCGTCGGTCGTGGAAACGGCCACGATCAGGCTGTTCTCGGGCATGGGCATGTCGAGCGCGCGGACGCCGGTCTCGTTGGAATGCAGGCGCATGCGCGGAACGCGGATCTCGGTCAGCACGACGTTGCCGTGCGTGAGCGATGACGCGACGCTCACGCTGCCCAGAAGCGTCTCCTCTTCGATGAGGTTGGCGATGAGGGTGGTCGACGAGACGCACTCGATGCCCACCTCCTTGAAGATGCGCAGGTTTTTGGGGTGGTTGACGCGCGCGATGCAGCGCGGCACGCTGAACACGCGCTGCGCGATCTCGCACGACACCAGATTGTTGTCGTCCTGGCCGGTGGCGGCCACGAACACATCGGCGCGGCGGATACCGGCGTCTTCCTGGTATTTGGAATCGCAGCCGTCGCCGTGGATGACCATGTAGCTGCCCTGCAGCACGATGGAGAGCTTGTCTGCCGTCGCCAGATCGTTCTCGATCAAAGCCACTTCGTTGCCGCTGTTCAGAAGGACCGTCGCAAGGTATTCGCCCACCTTGCCGCCGCCCATGATGACTACGTACATACAACCACCTCCTGGTTTGATATGCATTTGCCCATGCTGTCAGCGAGGGCTTCTCCGGTGCCGCGAATCGTGGGGACGGTGGAGGCGAAGCGCACTTCGGTACGCGAGCCCCCGTCATCGCCGCGAGGCGCGGTGCCGAAGAACGCTGCAGCGTCGGCAGGTTCCGCCGGCTGGCAAGTCGGCGGAACCCCTCATTCCTGGATGTATTTGGAGAACGAATCGATGAGGTCGTGCCTGATGCACACCAGCAGCGAATCGCCATGGTAGAGGATGGAGTCCTTGGTGGGGATGGAGCTTGCCGAGCCATCGCTGCGCTCGAAAGCCACCACGCGGATATCGTGGTCGCGCTCCAGCTCGCCGGCGCGCACGGTGCGCTTGTCCGCCCAGCTCAGATCAAGCGAGAAGCGCAGCACCTCGAACTCCCCGAACGTGTCCAGGTGGGATCCATGGCCGGAAACGATCTTGCCGAACACGTCCTCGGCCACAAGGGAGGTGCCGCACACGTAGTCGATGCCGAGCTGCATGTAAGCGCGCTCGTGATCGGGGTTGTAAAGGCGGGCGATCACGTGGGGGACGTCGTAAAGCAGGCCTCCCACGCGCGCCACCATCAAATTGGTGTTGTCGAACTGCGTGACGGCCGCCAGCACATCGCACTCCTCGACGCCGGCTTTCTCAAGCGTGTCGCTGTCGGTGCCGATCCCCTGGACGGTGGCGCCGTTGAAGTTGCGGCCCAGATTGGCGAACGCATCGGCGTTTCGGTCGATCACACATACGTTGTCGCCGTTGTCGGAAAGCATGTTGGCAAGCTGCGAACCCACTCGTCCGCATCCCACCACGATGACGTTGCTGCTCACACGGCTCCCTTCCCAAAGCTCATATCCGCCGCGCGTCGGGCGACGCACGGCGCAGCGCCAATTCTACCGCACGCGCCACGAAAAAAGGGGCTGCAGCCCTCAGCTGCAACCCCTTGGTGCGTCCAGCTCCGTTCTGCGCCCCGGCACTCCGCACGATCGACGGTTAGATGATCATCATCTGCGAGAGCGTGTTGTGGAACCAGTTGTCGTAGTTCGGCGGACAGTACTTCTGCGCCGCCGCATACGTCAGCGAGTAGCCGTAGCCGTTCGCCAAGCCGGCCACATGCGCGTTGATGGCCTCTTCCCAGCTGCTCCAGCCGCTGCTGCCCCAACCCCATGCGTTGTGGGGGAGGAAGCAATGCGCGCCCTTGGAGCTTTCGGTGTTGGAGATGGCCGGGGAGAAACGGGGGTCGACACCGTTGTCCCATGCGGCCTGGGCGAACACGGATCCCATGCCCGCCAAGGGCGATCCTGCCAGATAGGCGTCGATGCGGGCGGTCCACTCGGCGACGAAGGCGTCTTTGCCCACGCTCCAGTCGACATCGGGCAGGGCGGCAAGATCCGCCGCGGCGGCATCCTGCGCGGCTGCGGCCTGCTGCACCGCCTTGGCCTCCTCGGCGGCGGCGATACGAGCCTGCTCCTCGGCACGTGCGAGCTCCTCGGCAGCACGGCGCTCGGCCTCGAGCTGCTCCTCGATCGCTTGGACGTTGAGGGAGATGTCTCGTTGAGAGGTGTTGGTGAGAACAGAGTCGTCCGTTGCCGCGCTGGTGCCCGACACGATGATGGAACGATCCTCCGCCGCGCTCTTTGACACCGCGTCGTTCAGGCCGAACGCGCCGCCGTTGGCGGTCGCATTGCCTGCCGAGGCGATGCCGAAGCCGATGAAGCCCGCCATGATCAGGGAGACGCACGCCACCATGACCATCTTGACGACAACGCTCGACTTGCGCTGCTTATATCGTTTACTAGCCAAAAAACACTGCCTTTCCACGCAGCACTAGCACCAACCCGTCGAGACGGGCGTCGAGCAGCTTATTGGATTGTGGGGGTGTGATTGCTGCAATAGACAGAGCGCTATGCTGTTTTGACAGGTGATATTTTACCGTAGGGGGCTGGGGAATCGCAAAGTTTTGTGGAGACGCTCTCCATCATTTGTTCGCTTGACAGGGCGCATAATCACGCTTCCGCAGGTCGTCATTCGAAGCCGAAACCGATCAACCTCTACTTGAACGGATAGGCGATCTCGACGTCGCGGCCGAGCGGCAGGTCGAGGATGATGGACGGCGTCGCGCCCGGTTCGGCGAACAACAGCAAACCCACCACGCAGAACACCGCGAACAGCACGCCGGCTCCAAGCGCCCAGGGCCACGAGCGGCGCATCCACGCCACGACGAGGAACGCGATCGCGAACAACGCCAGCGGCCACAGTGCCGCAAGCCACGGGGCCAACGACATCCAGCGGACCAAACCCACGCTCATGGGAAGGACGACGATTCCCGCCATCACCATGAACCAGCCCGTGACCGCATGGGCCATGCGAACGCCCTTCTTGCCCGGAACCGCCATCACCGCGATGCCCGACAAAACGAAGAACAGCGGCCAGAAACGCCACCAGCTGGCGCCCTGGACGACCAGTCCCAGCAGGCGGAGCAGCCCGACAAACGCAACGGCCAGAAACGCCCACAGCAGCAGCGAGCGCGCAACCGGCGAAAGCGCCAGGACCTTGCGCGGCGCGACCGGCGTGGAATCAGCGGAGGCCGGGGCGCTTTCCGCAACGGCCCCTTCGGGGACGGCGGATGCGGAAGGAGACGGATAGTCGCCTGTCGGAGAGACGCCCGCGGCGATCCGGGAGGCGACCGCGGCCGCGGCTGCCTGCGCCCCCAGCGGGGGCTGAGGCGGCACATGCCCGGCGGCGGCGTACACATCGCGGCGCGCGGCGATGTCCGCCTTGGACGGAGCGGAGGCGCCCTTTGCCGGACCCTCGTCCGATACGATATCGATGGCGCCGTAGGTTTCCGACGTCGCCTCATGCGGCTTCACGTCAAGCGGCAGCGGATCCTCGGGCGCAAGCGGCATGCGCATCCACAAAACGATATAGACGATGACGCCCAGACCTGCCGTCATCAAGCACAAAAGCACGGCAAGGATGCGGACGACGACGGCATCGACGCCCAAGATGTCGGCAAAGCCGGCGCATACGCCGCCCGCCACCGCGTCGCGCGATCGTTGCCACCGTCTTTTCGTCACAATGCCTCCCCGATCGCCGCGCCCGCACGCAACCGCGTCGCGGCGTTCGATCCCGTCCGCAGGGGCATCGGCCGCCCCGCTTTGCCGCTATTCGGCGTCTTTGCTGGAAACCGCGTCCTCGTCTGCCCCGTCGTCGCAGGAACCGTCCTGCTCGTCGGTGCATGGTTCGATGCGGCTGACCCGGATGGTCGAGATGCGGCGGCGGCGCATGGCCTGGATCTTGAAGCGGTAGCCTTCGATCTCGAATTCGTCGCCCATCGACGGCACGACGTCGATGGTGTCCATCAGCCAGCCGGCGATCGTCTCGTAGTCATCCGATTCCGAAACCGGCCAGCCCAACTCGGCCGCATCCTCCGCCGGAAGGCGCCCGTCCACGACCCACTCGCCCTCGGCGACGGTCGAGACGAACTTGCCGTCCTCTACGTCGGTCTCGTCGCCGATCTCGCCGACGATCTCCTCCAGGATATCCTCGACGGTAATTAAACCATCGGTGCCGCCGTACTCGTCCACGACGATGGCCATCTGTTGACGATTCGTTTGCATCTCCGAGAGCAGCGGATAGATGTCCTTGGTTTCGGGGACGAACAGCGCCTCGTAGGCGTACGGTCCGACCGGCTCGTCGCCCTTGCCGTCGAGGATGGGCGCCACCAGGTCCTTGTAGTTGACGATGCCCACGATGGTGTCGTAGTCCTCGTGGTAGACGGGCAGGCGGGAATAGCCGGTCCCGCGCATACGGTCCACCGCCTGGCGCACGGTCTCGACATCCTCGACGAACATCATGTCGACGCGCGGCTGCATCACCTCGCGCACGGTCATGTCGCCCAGATCCAGGATGTCGTGGATCATGCGCTTCTCGTCGTCGAGCAGCTCGTCGTTGTCCTTGACGATGTATTTGATCTCCTCTTCGGACACGTTCTGGCGGTCGTCGGAGCTCTTGATGCCGAACAAGCGCGACAAACCGTTGGCGGAAGCCGAGGTGAACCACACCAGCGGCTTGGCGATCGCACGGAACACGTTGAGGGGTCCGGCGACCATCTTGCTCACGGATTCGGCGTTCGAAAGCGCGATGCGCTTGGGCACCAGCTCGCCCACCACGATGCTCAGATACGAGACGGCAAGCGTGATCAGAACCGGCGCCAGACCGGGGGCGATAAAGGTCAGCCAGTCGATACCGAAGCTGGACAGCCAACCCGCCAGCGGAGCGGAGAGGTTCGTGGACGCGGCCGCCGATGCGGCGAAGCCCACCAGCGTGATGGCCACCTGGATCGTGGCAAGGAAGCTGCTCGAGTCGCTTGCCAGCGCAAGCGCGCGCGTGGCGCGCCGATCGCCCTCGTCCGCCTCCTTTTGCAGCATGACCTGCTTGGCATTCACCAGCGCCATCTCCGACATGGAGAAATAGCCGTTCACCAGCACGAGGATGAACGTGACGACGATGCTAATGCCTATGTCCATATGGCTGTTCTCAACTCCTTCGTCGGCCCTTGGCGCACATGCCCCTGCGGCCTACATGACGTAAAACAAAACGGCTAGGAAATGGCACACGCTTCCCGCCAGAACCCACAGGTGGAACAGCGTGTGCATATAACGGATCTTCTTCAGGACGTAGAACACGCACCCGATGGTGTAGCACAGGCCGCCCGCGACCAGAAGCCCCAGTCCCGAGGGCGGAAGCGCGGCGACCAGGTCGGGCAGGAACCACACGACGCACCAACCCAGCGCAAGGTAGAGCACCGCGGACACCCATCGCGGCCTGAACACCCAGAACGCCTCGCACGCCACGCCCGCCAACGCGATCGCCCACACCGCCGCGCAGAGCCACATCCCTCCGAACGGAGCGAGCGTGATCAGGCAGAACGGTGTGTACGTGCCAGCGATGAACAGGTAGATGCAGCTGTGGTCGAGCACCTTGAACACGCGCTTGGCCTTGTCGACGGCGATGGCGTGGTAGAGCGTCGACATGGTGTATTCCAGCAGCATCGTGACGGTGTACACCAATGCGGTGACCAGGTATATCCCGCCGCCCGCATCCAAGGACGCGACCACCAGGATCGGGATCGCCGCGATGGCGAGCAGGGCGCCCACGCCATGGCTGATCGAATTGGCGATCTCCTCGCCCAGCGTGTACTCGCGGACGTTGCGCTTGCGTTGCTTGAGGTTGGCGGGGGTGTTGGCGTGCTCGTCGCGATGCGTGTAGGCGTCGCGCGCCGTGCGGGGGCGGAATTGCGAGGGAGTCCAATCGTGCGCAGGATCATCCTGCCGGCCGGTCGGCGCGGCAGAACCCATCGGTTGCGAAGGAGCCTTTTGCAGACGGCTACTTCGGCCACCTCCATCGGCAGTCGGTGTTGCTTGTGCACTCATGGCGTCTATGATACCGCATCCGTGCGGGGGCGCACCCACTCCAACCATGCCTGGGCATCATCTTCACAGACGTCGATGAGACGCACGGTGGTTCCCCCTGTGCCGGCGGCGGTGCGCACGGCGATCGTCGCCGTTTGCACCCGACGCTGGAAGGGGTTGGTCTTGGTGTAGCCGAACTGGATCTTGCGGCGCGGGAAGCTCACCGACTCGCACCCCAGTCCCCCGTTGACCACCCGCATGAAGCGGCGGTTGTAGGCGAATCCCGATCCGCGTGCCCAGAGCACCGCTCCGACGACCTCGAGCGCGAAGACGATCAGGCACACGGCGTAGCCGGCATAGGCGCCGATGTTGAGGTAGCCGAGCGCCATCTGCCCTTCGGGATCGGCGCTGCGAAGCACCAGGTTGATGATCACCTGGGCCACGGCGATGCACACCGCGATCCAAAAGCCCGCCCCCTGCAGGATGCCGCGGCGGATGATGGCGCGGCGCAACGCGACCGACGCGAGCGGCGTCTCGTCAGCGGGCACGCCGGCGAACTCGGGGATGATGCCCTCGAGTATCTGCGGCACGCGGTCGAGCTTGACGAACGGGTGGATGACCAGGCCCTGATGGCTGAGGCTTTGCCCCTGCTCGCCCTGGGATGAGTCGACCGCGTCGATCTTGCCCAACGACAGCTCGCAATACCCCAGAAGGCGGCGGATGACGCTCTGCTTGACGATGACCGACTGGACGCGGTCGACATCGACGCCGCGGATGCGATGCTGGAGCAGGCCATGCTCGACCTCGATGCGGTTGCCGCGGCGGCGTGCCCTGAAGCCGCCGAACTGGATGCAGGTCCCCGCGACCGAGAGCACCCACAGGATGACGACCGCGACGATGCAGATGACGATGCCGAGCAAAACCAGGTTGCCGCCGAAGATCGTGGAGCCCATGGCAAGGGCGGTGTCGGCGACGGCGCCGGCGGCATCGCCCGCCACATCCATCACGCCTCCCACCACCTGGAACACGGTGGCGAGCACGCCGACGATCGCCAGGACGAACCCGGTGTTGTTGGAAAGCCCGGTGAATGCGAGCTCTTTGTTGGTGAGGCCGTACTCGTAGGACGAAACGCCCATATCCACCTCGTCGCCGGCGAACAGGCCGCGCACGTCGTCCCACACCTCGGCGCCGACGTCGAGCACGTTGCCCGGCTGAACGGAGGCGGGCTGCTGTGCGGTTTGCAGCGGGACGACGACAACGGGCGCGACGCCGGGAGCGGCGCCAGCGGGCGCAGCGGCACCGGCGGGCGCGCGATCCTCGTCAAGCCCCAGGATGCGGCGCTTGCGCAGATACAATTCCATGCGCAGATGCTCCGCCTGGTCTTTGAGCAGGTACGGAACGGTGACGGCGGTATGCGCCGCACCGCCCGCCGTATCGACGTGGACCGTGCACACGCCGCAGACGCGTTGCCACAACGAGGCGTGCTGATCGACCGACTGGACGCGCTGGTAGGGCACGTGGATACGCTTTTTGTTGAAGATGCCCGAATACAGGCTGAACTCCTCGTCGCCGATCTCGTACCACAGATGGCGGTACGACCACCACTGGTACAGCAGGCACAGCAGGAAGACCACCACGATGATCGCCGCGATTCCCAGACCAGCCACCATCATGATGAATCCGTCGACACGACCCGCTCCTTCAAAGAACGAGCCGATCATCGAGGAGAACAGCGAGATGCCAAGCGCCACGATGATGATGCCGGCGGAGCGCAGCGATCCCAGCCAGATGTAGCTGTGATGCACGTAGTGGCGCTGGGGCTCGGCGGGTTGCGGGTCCGCGATAGGCTGCACGGCAGGCGCGGACTGCACGGTCGGTTGCTGGGGCGCGGCGGGTTGCTGCGACGCGGCCGATTGCGCCGCCTGCACGGGCTGCGCAACCTGAGCGTGTTGCGGCTCCTGCGCCGGCGCGCCCTGGGGAACGCGCTCGTCCATCACACGTCCTCCTGGGCGATGCGCGCGAGCTCCGCCGCCTTGTCGCGCAGCTGCTCGGCGACCTCGGAGGCAAGCCCGGGGATCTCGTGCTCTCCGGCGGCGGTGGCGACGGTCACGCTCGACAGGCCGAACGCACGTTGGATCGGCCCCTGCCGCGTGTCGGTGTTCTGGACGCGGATAAACGGAATGATGAACCGCTTGCGCCAGATGATGCCCTTGGCGATGTCCAAGTAGTCGTCGGACAGTTGGTAGCGCCAGCGCGCATACCGGATCGGCGGCAGAATCGCCAGCCACACGACAAGGCACAGCGCCCACACGGTGGCGATGATGCCCGTCACCATCCACGCCCAACCGGCATTGGGATCGGCGATGGCAATGATGGGAAACGCGATGCCGCAGCACAGGAACAGGATGCATATCCATATCGCATCGTTGATGCGCCAAACGGTCTTCACGCGCGGATCCAGCTGGTTGGCCGGCAGCTCTTTCATGGGTCTCCTTCGGTTGGTTGCCCTTTCATCATATCAAAGCCATCTTATCGCTAGGTTTCACGCGCTTTACGGCTCGCCAACGATCGTCCTCGTCTCCCGATCCTGCACCGCATCGCGACAATCCGCTCCTGGCGCCGCTCCGATCCGCTGAAGTCCAACGCCATCGGCGCGAAGGGGCGACAAGCCGCCAGAGCCTGGCGCCATCGGCGCGAAAGGGACGGGCGAAGCTGCGCTATACTCGGTTTCGCAGTCAAGCGATGCCGACCGCCCCCGCACGCGGGGCGGGTGGCGAGCGGCGCCATAAGGCGACAGCAACGGGAGAATCGAGGAGCATATGACGTACGACGAGCTGAAATCCCTGATCAAAGACGCTATGAAGGCGCATGACAAGACTCGCCTGTCCATCCTGCGCCAGGTGCACGGCGAGCTGAAGAACATCGAGGTTGACGAGCGCCGCGAGGTGACCGACGCCGACGTCGACGCGATGCTCAAGCGCGTGATCAAGCAGACCAAGGAGACGCTCGAGGGCTCCATCAAGGCGGGCAACAACCAGGAGCGCACCGACACGCTCACCGAGCAGGTCGCGATCCTCGAGGGTCTGCTGCCCAAGCAGATCTCGGGCGACGAGCTGATCGCGCTGATCGATGCGACCCTGGCCGAAACCGGCGCGACCACCAAGAAGGAGATGGGGCGCGTCATGGGCGCGCTCACGCAGAAGACCGGCGGCAATTTTGACAAGGCCGCGGCGGCGAAGGAGCTTCAGGGGCGCCTTCAGTAGCGCACCGGAGCGGCGCTGAAACGCGAGCTGGATAAAACCGGGGGGCCGTCGCATCGCAACCCTCGCGTCATCGTGCGGCGGTCCGCACGATGACGCGAGGGTTGCCCGAAGCCCTAGAACAGGCCGAACACGTATTTCAGCTCTTCTTCCCAAGACGCGCGGTCGACCACCCACGCGCCGTCCTCCTCGACCACATCGAAGGCGGCGTAAAAATCGATGCGAGAATCCTCGGCAGCGCCCATTGAGGCGACGAACGCCTGGCCGAACTGCCCGAGCATCGCCGCCTCGTCCATGGCGTCGAGCAGACCCGAGTCGATCATGTCCTGGGAGGCGGCATCGAACCCTTCGAGCAGTTCGAACATATCGCGCGTCTCAAGATCGGCGTACACCGTTCCCGTTCCATCCGAGAACGTGTATGCCCCATCCATCTCATAGGAGAAGCCGCCCATCATCCATTCGGCGACATCGCGAGAATCGACTCCGATATCGGCAAGGGAGTATCCGCTTGTCATGAACAGCTCGTCGGCCTTCGCGGCGAGCCATGCGGCGAGATCGGAATCCCCCGCGGCGAACTTGTCGAGTTCGGCGCGGACCGCCTCCTCGGCGGCGCGATCATCGGCATCCATATCCGCAAGATACGCCGAAGGGTCGCTCCTATTGAACGTGCTCGACGAACAGGATCCCCGGTCGGACGGCGCGGTGGACTCGGACAGATACGAGGTGAATGCCGCCGTTCCAATGACGCTCGCGGCAAGCGCCACCACCGAAAAGGCGATGCCGACGATGCCACACACCCTGCCGGCAGCCGTCTTGGCATTTCTGCCGTAGCGCTTGATCGCGCGCGCGGACGTCACCAAGGCAAGAACGCCCAGCACGATGCCCAAAACGGGAACGCCCGCCGTGACGATGGACAGGATGCCCAGCACAAGCGGCATCGCCCCCGCCTTCGCAGCGGCGCTGGGAGCGGATCCGCCGAGCGGACCGAAGGGAGCGCCCGGCGCGTAAGGACTCTCGGGGGAAGCGGCGCCCGGCATGTGCGAATCCCCGGAAAAGGAAGCGTCCGGCATCGCGGAGGAGGGTGCGGGCACGGCGGGCGCAGGGTGTTCCTGCTCCGAATCGCCGTCACCATCGGACACGCCCCATCCTTGCGGCTGGACTGCCCATCCGTCGTGGATATCACCTTGCGGCTCCACCGCAGAATCCTGGATGCCCTCGCCCATCACCTGGACCACCGGCGTTTGGGAGGCGTCGAGCATCTCGTCGTTGCCCACGCCGAAGCCGTCGTTCAATCCGGTGTCACGCCGCTCGTCCATCGCCGCCCCCCTTTAAGATGGCATGCCGTCGCTGTTCTCGCGGAGAACCGCAAGCCCCTCCCCGTCGCGCAGCGCCGTTCGTCATTGGAGCCAGTATACACAGAAGCCCGCACAAGGCGGGCTTCTGGATCATCCTCGGACAGGGCCGACAGACGGTGTCTGCTCTTTCACGAGGCGGACGCGACGCCGGCTCGCCCTAGTGGGCGAGATCCTTCTCGGAGATGCGTCCGCGGAACGTGCGGTAGATCACGACATGGTAGACGAGCACGAACGGCAGGCCGACGCAGGTGATGCCGGTCATCCACATCAGCGACAGATCGGTCGCGGAACCGCTCATCAGCGTGATGCTGGCGCCGACGCTGTCAGCCGAGGCGACGACCAGGTTGGGGAACATAGAGGCGGCGAGCAGGCCGACGAGCATGATCGCGGCGGCGCACTGCGCCAGAAACGCTAGTTTGTCGCCGGAGTCCTTACGGCCGAGCGCCATCGAAGCGACAACCGCGACGACGAACAGGATCGCGAACAGCCAACGCAGGATGTTGAGCGAGGGCTCCATCGCGGGCTGGATGATGAAGTGCCCGTACGCGGATACGACCGCGAATAGCACCAGGACCGCGATGCCCAGCGGCATGCGCAGCTTCGCGGCACGTGCACGCAGTTCGGATCCCATCTCGGCCTTGAGCGCCACCCAAGCGGCGCCGGCAGCCAAGAACATCGCCAGACCCAGCAAGCCGGTGAGCAGCGTGAACGGCGTCACGAGACCCAGCAGGGGGATGCCGGAGTAGTCGCCGTTGGCATCCATCGGAATGCCGGCGTAGATGTTGCCGACCGCCACGCCGAACAGCAGCGCCGGCAGCAGCGAGCCAATGATGAAGCACGCGTCCCACGCCTTGCCCCATTTGGGGTCGTGCGCACGAAACTCAAGCGAGATCGCACGCACGATCAGGCCGAACAGCACCAGCATGATGGCCAGGTAAAACCCCGAGAACGTGGTTGCATAGGCCATGGGGAACGCGGCGAACAGCGCGCCGCCCGCGGTGAGCAGCCACACCTCGTTGCCGTCCCACACCGGGCCGACGCTGCGGCGCACGACCGCCTTCTCGCCCTCGGTCTTGGCGATGAGCGGATACAGCACGCCCGCGCCCAGGTCGAAACCGTCGAGCACGAAGTAGCCGGCGATCAGGACGAAGATCAAGCAGAACCACAGGCATTGGAAGATGGACATATCCACGATTACTCACCGTCCTTCGCAGCGCCGGCGGCAGCGACGACTGCGGCGCCGGACGTCGCCTTGGCGTCCGCCGCGGGGGCGACGGCCTCGCCGTCATCGGGACCCTTCTTGATGAAGTGGGCGACGATGCGCACGTAGGCGACGAAGATGAACAGGTAGATGAGCGTGAACAACACGATGGTGACGAGCACCTCGACCGACGACACCGACTGGGAGATGGCGTCGCTGGTGAGCAGGCTCACGCCCTCGGGACCGCTCGTCGACGGGTAGACGACCCAAGGCTGGCGGCCGATCTCGGCGGTGACCCAGCCCGTCACGATGGCGAAAAACGGGAACAGCGGGCTCACGAACAGCAGGCGCTGCAGCCAACGCTTGTCCTTGAGCTTGCCTCCGCGCTGGAAGATCAGCGCCAGCACGACGGTGATCAGAATGAGGCCGAACAGGATAACCATCAGGTGGTAGCTCTGGAACACCAGGTTGACCGGCAGGTCCTCGACGGACAGGTCGGCGTACTGCTCGGTTTCGGCCAGCTCGTTGAGTCCCATGTACTCGGTGTCCCACGTGCCGGTGGCAAGGAAGCTCGTGCCTCCGGGGATGGCGATGGGCGACAGCACTTCCTGGCTTTCCTCATCGACCCAGCCGAACGCGTAGAGCGGCGGGACCTCCGAATCGTACATGCCCTCCATCATTGCCAGCTTGGTGGGCTGCTCCTCGGCCACCTCGACCGCCGAGGAATGCGCGAACACGAGCAGGCCGCACGTGGCGACGATGCCCACGATCGAGCCGATCTTGACGGCCTTCATGGCAAAGTCCTGATGACGCTTCTTAAGCAGATAGTAACCGCCGATCGCCATAGCGACGAACGCGCCCATGACCAGCAGCGCCGTCACGGTGTGACCGTAACGCGGCAGCGTGGAGGGGTTGAAAGCGGCGGCCAAGAAGTCGGTGATGACGGCACGCGACCCGTCAGCAGCGAGCTCGGCACCGGCGGGCGTCTGCATCCACGAGTTGGCGATGAGGATCCACAGCGCCGACAGGCACGAGCCAAACCACACGAGCCATGCGCTGGCCAGGTAGAACTTCTTGCCCACACGACCGCGACCGAACAGCAGCACACCCAAAAACACCGACTCGAGGAAGAACGCGAGCAGCGCCTCAGCAGCAAGCGGCGCACCGAAGATGTCGCCCACGAATCGTGAGTAGTCGGCCCAGTTGGTTCCGAACGAGAACTCCATGGTGATGCCGGTGGCCACGCCCACCGCGAAGGTCACGGTGAACAGCTTCACCCAAAAACGCGCGGCCGCGGCGTCCTTCTCGGATCCCGAGCGGAACGCCTTTGTCTCGAAGATGGCCATGATCAGGCCGATGCCTATCGAGAGCGGTACGAAGATGAAGTGGTAGACCGCCGTCAGCGTGAACTGGATGCGTCCCAACAGGACAGGATCAAGCCAATCCATTTCCCCTCCCCCTTTCCATATCCAGCGCCGCGTCTCTCCTTGCGCGGCGGATGAAAGCGAGGCGTGGCGCGAAGGCCGGGAAGCAGCACAATGGCCTCGCGGAGCGCGCGTCGCGAGGCCATTGTAGCACCCTCCTCACCGAACGAGGGCGTAATTGCTATTTTTTTAGTAACATTTTTAGTAATAGCGGTAATACGCCGCGCAGCTGCCCTCGCTGGACACCATGCAGGGGCCGACCGGGTTCTCGGGCGTGCAGACCTTGCGGAACAGCGGGCACTCGCTGGGCGGCATGACGCCGCGCAGGATATCGCCGCAGCGGCAGCCCTTGGGCTCCTGCGTGGGCTCCACATCGGGTTGGAAGCGCTTCAGGGCATCGAACGCGGCGAACTCGTCGCGGATGCGGTAGCCCGATCCGGGGATCTCGCCCAAGCCGCGCCACATCGCCGGGCACACCTCGAACACCTCGTCGATGGCGGCAAGGGCGACGGAGTTGCCCTCGGGCATGACGCCGCGCGCATAGGCGATCTCGATCTCGGCGCGGCCCTCATGCAACTGGCGCATGATCATGGCGATACCCTGGAGCACATCGACCGCCTCGAACCCGGTGATGACGCCGGGGACGCCGTATTTCTGGGCCAGGAAGCGATACGGCTCCGCGCCGATGATGGTGCTCACGTGCCCGGGGAGGATGAGCGCGTCGAGCTTCAGCTGGGGGTCGTTGACGATGACTTCCAGCGCGTTGGGCATGTTCTTGTGGATGGCGAGCACGCTGAAGTTCTTGAGGCCGAGCGCCTTGGCGCGCTTGATCGCCATCGCCGAAAGCGGCGTGGTCGTCTCGAAACCCACGCCCACGAACACGACCTGACGATCGGGATTGTTCTGGG
Organism: uncultured Eggerthellaceae bacterium; assembly: GCA_958452575.1. Taxonomy (GTDB): domain Bacteria; phylum Actinomycetota; class Coriobacteriia; order Coriobacteriales; family Eggerthellaceae; genus Aphodovivens. Next base: position 97,659 of record CAUDUM010000007.1, on the reverse strand, counting down.
CGAGCGCCAGCGCGTCCAGCGGGGAATAGACGATGCGGACGTCGCGGCCCGCCGCCTGCTCCGCAAGCAGGCTGGAAGTGGAGCCGGGGACGCGCGTCATGTCGCCGAAGGTGGCAATCGTCACCTCGGGGACGCGCGCGAGCGCGATGACGGCGTCGATGTCGTGGTTCGACGTGACGCACACCGGGCAGCCCGGGCCCGACGACAGCTTGACGCCCTCGGGCATGAGCGCGCGGATGCCGTTGCGCGCGATGGCGACGGTATGGGTGCCGCACACCTCCATCAGCGTGGCGCCGTCAGCAGGTGCGAGCTTTTGGATGGAGTCGATGAGCCCGCGAGCGAGCTTGGGGTCCTTGAACGCCGCCAGCTCGGCTTCCATTGCGGCGGCATCGACGCTCATCGCACGGCCTCCGCGCCGACGGACTGCGCGGTTTCGGCGGGCTGGGGCACGTCATCGCCCGCAAGCTCCGGGAACCGCATGATGAGGTCGATGGTCTCCTGAGCGTAATCGGGATCGACCACCTCGATGGCAAAGCCGGCATGCACCAGCACGAAATCGCCCAGCTCGGCCTGAGGCGTCAGATCAAGCGCGATATCGCGTTTGACGCCCAGGATGTCGACCGTCGCCAGATGGTTGTCCTTCATCTCGGTGATCTTGGCAGGGATGGCAAGGCACATCGCTATCGTTCCCCCTTCGAGCCCGCGTCGCAGCGCCCGTCGAGGACGGTGAGGCGCGTCAGGCTTTCTCGTCGTTCGCGGCCCATGCTACCACAGCCTGGCCGTACGAGACGCAGCCATCGTTGGGCGGCAGCTCGCGGTTGACGGCAACCGTGAAACCAGCGCGCTCCAGCGTCTCAAGCGCGTTCTCGATGAGGTAGCGGTTCATGAACACCCCGCCCGAGAGCGCCACCGTCCCAATCCCGTACAAAGCCCGGCACAGCTCTGCCACGTCGGCGATCGCCTGGACGAACGCGTCATGGAAGCGACGCGCGATCACGCCGACCGGCACGCCGGCGGCAAGATCGTCCAGCAACGCCTTGAACACGGGCGCCGCGTCCAGCAACAGCACCGAGGTGTCCTGAGCCGTGCTTTCGGACGTGGCGGTGTTCTTGACGATCTCGATCCGATAGCGCGTGCGGGCGTCCGCATCGGCGGATGACTCCGCGACAAGCCGTCTGGAGTTGTCCGGTCCGTCCGCGTCCGCAGAGGATTCCGCGACGCGACGCTTCGCTGCTCGGCCTTCGGCCTCGTGCGCTTCGCTGCTGCAATCAGATGAATGGCTCGTTTGTGTGCAGACGGTCGCTCCATCCTCCGCGGACGCGGACGGACCTGCATTGTTGACGCCTTCGTTTTCGCCTTCGATCGCTGCCTCAAGCAGGATCGCGGGCTCGCCTTCGTAGGAGGGATCGGTACAGATGCCCAAAAGGGCGCTGGCGGCATCGAACAGGCGGCCGACCGACGAGGTGTAGGGGGTGTTCAATCCGCGCTCGATCATGCGGTCGCACACCTCAAGCGCGTCCTTCCCCAGAGGGGCGAGGGCCCCCTCCGCCGCCGGATGGTCCAAAAGGTCGAACTCCCACAGCGCGCCGTACGCCATGCGCAGGGGGCTTTTGATCGCGGCGGCGCCGCCCGGCATGGGCACGTAGGCAAAGTTGGCGAAGCGCTCGAATGCCTGGCGGTTTGCCAAAAGCACCTCGCCGCCCCAAATGGCGCCGTCGACGCCGTATCCCGTGCCGTCGAATGCGATGCCGCACACCGCGTCGTCGATCGCGTTCTCCCCCAGAACCGAGGCGATATGGGCGTGATGGTGCTGCACCTCCACGAGCGCGACGCCGTTGTTCAGCGCCTGCTCATGGGCCCATTTGGTCGACAGGTACTCAGGATGGCGATCGCATGCCAAGATCGACGGGTTCAAACGGAACAGCCTGGCGTAGCGGTCCTTGGCCTCGAGCCAGGCGTCGAAGGTCTCGGCGTTTTCCATATCGCCGATATGCTGCGAGACGAACGCTTCCGAACGCTGCGCGCCCTGGCGCGCGTAGGCAAGCGTGTTCTTCTGCTCGGGACCCACCGCCAAAAGCGTCTTGCGATTCGGGTCGCCCCCCTGCTCCACGGCGATGGGGGCGGGAGCATAGCCGCGCGCGCGGCGGATCATCTGAACGGCATCGCCCGACGAACCCGCCTTGATGATGCGCGCCACCGAATCGTCGTAGCGCGACAGGATGGGACGGTTGTTGCCCAAAAACGCGTCGACGACGCCGGCAAGGCGCTCGTAGGCCGCCTCGTCGTCGGTGACGATGGGCTCGTCATGGATGTTGCCCGAGGTCATAACGAGCATCGGGGGAATATCGGCCGCATCGGCGCACGCCTCCGCCCCGCAAGCGCCCCCTTCTCCCCTGCGCGTCGCGACGGCTTCGGCGAAATCATGCATGAGGAGATGCTGGACGGGCGTGCAGGGCAGCATCACGCCCAGCTCGGGCAGCTTGTCCGCAAGCCGGGGCGTCAACGAGACGCCGGGAAGCTTGCGCAGCAGCACGATCGGGCGCTGGGGACCTTCCAGCAGACGTTGCTCGGCATCGTTCACGAGGCAGACCCGCCGCGCGTCATCCGCGGAGCCCATCATCACGGCGAACGCCTTGCCCTCGCGATGCTTGCGCTCGCGAAGGTTCGCGACCGCCTGGGCATTGGAGGCGTCGCATACCAGATGAAAGCCGCCTAGGCCCTTCACCGCGACGATGCCGCCTGCGAGCAGCAGCTCGACGGCTTCGGCGAAGATCGCATCGCTTGCCTCGCGCGTATCGCCCCATTCGATCGGACCGTCGCCCCGCCTCCACGAAACGCGCGGCCCGCAATCAAAGCAGGCGTCGGGTTGCGCATGGAAGCGGCGATCGGCAGGATCGGCGTACTCGGCCGCGCAGGTCGGGCACATCTTAAAGCCCTTCATCGAAGTGGCGGGACGGTCATAGGGGAGCTTGTCGATGATGGTGAAGCGCGGCCCGCAATTGGTGCAGTTGATGAACGGATAGCGGTAGCGCCGGTCGGCGGGGTCAAACAGCTCGCGCACGCAATCGTCGCACGTGGCCAGATCGGGCGACACGAGCGTCGTCTCGCGCCCGCCTTCGTCTTCAGAAAAGCGGATCTCAAAACCTTGGCAGCCCCGCAGCGGCACTTCCTTCAGATCGATCTCGCGGACTTGCGCTGCCGCAGGGGCGTTCTCGGACAGCTCGATGACGAATGCGTCCAAAAGACGCGACTCGCCCTCCGCATGGATATCGACGCCGTCGACCGCATTGAGCACCCAGCCGTTGACGAGGTTGCGCTTGGCCGTCCGATAGACGAACGGGCGAAACCCCACGCCCTGCACGACCCCCGTCACATGAATATCAAGCGCTTCGAGCATTGGGCTCCCCTTTCTCAACAGCACCAATCATCTCACATCGCGTTCGCAACGTCAGCGAGAAGGACCCTGATGTCGGGGTTCGTGGGGATCGCGCGGACGCGCGTACTCCGGTGCGCATCGAACAAGCCCTCTGGCTTGTTCGATTCCTGTCTATACGTCCGAGCGGGCGCGTCCTGCGCAACTTGATTGCGCAGGACATTCGTAATCGCCGCGAGATCCGGTGCCAGGCCTTTCGCAGCGTCGGCGGCATGCTCGTGCCGTCAGGCGCGCGTATCCAGAATGGAGTCGATGATCTCCGCCAGAGCGCGGATGGTCACGCTTGAGTTGTCGGGCAGGTGCAGGTGCACGCAACGGCGGCCGCGCGAAGCGAGCGTCAGAAGATCGCCTTCGGCCTGAGCCTTTGCCAGCGTTCCCAGGCTTTCGGCCTCCTGCTTGAGCGGGATGTCCTTGAGCTCGTCGGCGGACAGGATGAGGAACACGCCCGAATTGGGGCCGCCTTTTTGCAGCTGGCCGGTCGAATGCAGGTAGCGCGGACCCACCTCCAGGCACGACGCGACGCCGCGCTTGTCGGCCACTCCGTGGCGGATCTGCTCCAACGCCTCACGGCGTCCCTCGCCCGTGAACGGGAGAAACGCGTTCAGCGCAAAGTAGTCGCCCGGCTGGATGCTGTTGAGAAGCGCGCTGAGGGCGCCGTAGATGTCGGTGCAATCCTTGAAGCACGGCGCCAGGCGAACCTCCGCCTGCCCCATGTGGACGTCGCCGAAGAAATCCTGCACGAAATCGGGCTCGGGATGGCCGTCGCGCAGAATGCCGAGCACCTCCGCCTTGGCGGCCGACACGTCAGGCTGGTCGAACGGGCAGATCTTCATCAGATAGCCGCACATCGCGATGGCGTATTCCCACATCACAAAGTGCTCGGGAAGCTCCTCGACCGAGTCGATCTTGTAGTTGGCGCGCGGAATCGACGAGTCGATGTAGGAAAGGCTCATCTCGAAGTTGTGGCGCTCATCCCACAGGTCGTTGCGCGTCTGGTACATGACGACCGTGCGGTCGCCGGGATCCTTGGTCAAAAGCAGCGAATCGATCTCGATGTTGGGCAGGATGCCCTGACCGTGCTTGCCCAGGCTTTCCGCCACCAGCTGCTCGATCCACAGGCCCAGAACGCGGCCGCGCTTCTGCGTGAGGAACGAGAACTTGTTGCGGCCGGCAAGGTAGTTGTCGTACAGGAACGCCGCCAAGCCGATTGCCGGGTTGTCGATGGCGTCCTCGCTGCAGACGCGCTCGGCCTCGGCGCCGTGCTCGACGAAGGTCTTCAGGTCGATGCCCACCAACGCTGCAGGCAAAAGGCCGAACACCGACAGCGCGGAGAACCGGCCGCCCACGGACGGCTCGCCCGGGAACACCGCGCGCCAGCCTTCCTGCTTTGCCTGCTGCTCGAGCTGGGAGCCGGGATCGGTGATCGCGACGAGATGCTTGACCATCTCGTCTTCGGACATGACCGGGGCAAGCTGCTCGCGCACCGCGCGCAGCATCAGACGCGGCTCGATGGTGCCGCCGCTTTTCGACGAGATGACGAACAGCGTGGTTTTGGGATCGATCTCGGCGAGCATCGCGCGCACGCGGACCGGCGAGTCGGAGTCGATGGTGCGGAACTTGATCCGCGTGGAATCCGGCTTGTTGTATTTGGTGATGGTCATCGGCGCCTGGGTAGAGCCGCCCTGGCCGATGAGGACGACGGTCTTGAGCCCCGCCTCGATGACCTCGTCGGCGAATCTCTGGATCTCCTCAAGCGGATACGGGGGGTTGCTGGCAAGATCGGTCCAGCCCATGAACTCCTCGGCGCACTCCCGCGCTTCGTCGGAGAAGTCGTACACGGAGGCATCCTTTGCATGGATGCGACTTGCGATGCAATCCTTCACCAGCGTCTTGGCGGAAGGATACAGTTTCTCGGTATCACTGGTAAGCATAGCGCCTTCTTGTTTGCCGTTTTCCGGTTAGCCGCACTCTCGTCCGGCGAGGCTCATTTTATCAAACGCATAGGGGGGTAACAGGAATGCACCGGTATTATGACGGAGTTGTGGAGTTGAACGTAAACGCATACCATAGCGATGAAGATCGCCCCTTGACGCGTCGAAGGAGAGCCATGGCACACGAAGACATCACTCTCGGACCGTTGGATAGCGAGCCCAACACCATCCTGATCGTCGACGACGACCCCATCACGCGCCTGGTGCTCGGCGAGATCTTCAAATCGAACCACGACATCCAGGAAGCGGAGGACGGTCGCGAGGGGCTCTCGCTGGTCCTTGCCGATCCGATGCGCTACTGCGCCATCCTCCTCGACTTTGCCATGGAGGGCATGGACGGCCTGGAGGTGCTGCAAAACCTTGTCAAACGCGACCTGCTGGCGCGCATCCCCGTGTTCCTGATCACCGCCGAGACCGATTTCGACGTGACGCGCGGCGCCTACGACCTGGGGGTCATGGACGTCATCGGCAAGCCGATCGTGCCCTACGTGGTGGAGCGGCGCGTCGAATCCGTCATCGAGCTGTACCAATCGCGGCGGCGGTTGAGCAACACGGTCGAAAGCCAGCAGACCCAGCTGCTCGAGCAGGCGAAGCGCATCATATCCCTGAGCAACGGCATGATCGAGGCGTTGGCCGCCGCCATCGAGTTCCGCGACGGCGAGTCGGGCGAGCACGTGCGGCGCATCCGCACGATCACACGCCTGATGCTCGAGGGCACGCCGCTGGGAGCGTCGCTGACCTCCGAGGAGATCGACGCGATCGAAATGGCGTCGATGATGCACGATGTGGGCAAGATCGCCATCCCCGACGCGATCCTGTGCAAGCCCGGACGGCTGACGCCCGAGGAGTTCGAGGTGATCAAGTCGCATACGGTCGTGGGAGCCGACATGATGGAGCGGATCCCCCAGTTCCGCCAGTTGGATGCCTACGATTTCGCCGTCGACATCGCGCGTCACCATCATGAGCGCTGGGACGGGCGGGGCTACCCCGATGGGCTCGTCGGAGACGAGATCAGCGTGTGGTCGCAGGTGGTGGCGCTCGCCGACGTGTACGACGCCCTGCGCAGCAAGCGCGTGTACAAGGACGCATACGGTCGCGAGAAGGTCATGCAGATGATCACCGGCGGCGAATGCGGCGCCTTCAACCCCGAGCTGCTGAAGGCGTTCGAGGCGGTGGAGCCCGCGATCGATCGGCTGTATCGCTAGACACGCTTTTGACGAGACCCTGGGAAACTGGAAACGAGTACTCGTTTCCGGTTTGCTGCTCCATCACGAGCTCCTACCCGTCCGCTAGAGCGCCAGCAACGCCTCTTCGACGGCGGCGATCTGATCTTCGGGGGTCGAGGCGCCGGCGGTGACGCCGACGGTCGCGCAGCCTTCGAACCAGGCAGGGTCAAGCTCGTCGGCGCTCTCGACATGGTGCGTGCGCCCGCAGCGGGCACGGCAGATGTCGGCAAGGCGCGTGGTGTTGGACGAGTTGCGGCCGCCGATGACAACGAAAGCGTCCACCTCGTCGGCAAGCGCCGCTGCCGCCTCCTGGCGCTGACGCGTGGCAAAGCAGATCGTGTCCTTTACCGTGGGCTCGATTCCCCGCTCGCGCAACGCTTCCAGCACGGCATCGAGCGCAGCACGGGTCTGGGTCGTCTGGACGACCACGCCCACGGGCGCCTCGATCCGCTCGGGCAGATCGGCGGGAGCCGCGACCACCGTGACGCGGGAGGCAGGAGCGCCTTTGCCGTCGGAACCGACGGCAGCGCCGACTCCGGCATCGATCCCCTGCGCTTCGACCAAGGAGCGTTCCGCTTCGCGCGCGTGCGCCACAAGGCCCTCCACCTCGGGGTGGCCCTCTTCGCCCACGACGATCACCTGCATGCCCTCGCGCGCCAGCGATGCCGCGGCTTTTTGCGCGCGGGCGACGTGCGGGCAGGTGGCATCGACCATCGGAAGCCCGCGGCGCTCAACCGCGCGCTTGACCTCGGGCGTGACGCCGTGGCTGCGTATGACCACCGTCTCGTCGTCGCACGCGTCCTCTAAAGAAGACACCGCGCGCACGCCATGGTCCTCCAAGCGGGCCACTACGCGTGGATTGTGGATGAGCGGGCCGAGCGTGCACGCCCTGCCGCCGTCCTCCACTGCCTCCATCGCAAGATCGAGCGCGCGCTGCACGCCGTAGCAGGCCCCGGCTTGCTCGGCGCGGACAACCTTCATCGCGCACCGCCTTCGCTCTGGACGGACTCCGCCCTGTCCTCGCCCGTCAACTCGGCTGTCGTATGTTCGGGGATGGGGTGCTGCGCGAAGACCTCGCTGAAATCGCGGCCCGTGGGGAACAGCGCCTTCATGTCCACCTGCTCGCGCGGCACCCGCTGAGACAGCGCGAAGCATTCGCGCATCGCGTACCACGCGCAGCCGTCCATGCGATCCTCCTTGGGCAGGAAATCGAAATCGCTCACGAGCAACGGCTGCCCGTATTCGATCGTGATCTTGGGAAAGCGGAAGAACTTGCCCTTCTGCTTGACGTATTCGGCGTTGCGCACCGTCATGGGAAGGATGGGGGCCTTGGCCATCTTGGCGATGAACACAGCGCCGGCATGGATCTCGGGGGTCTTGGATCCCTTGCCGCGGCGCGTGCCCTCGGGCAGGATGCCCACGCACTCGTTGTTCTTCAGCATGCGCGTTGCACGCTTGATGGCGGTGCGGTCGGCGCTGTCGCGCTTGATGGGAAACGCGCCCACGCGCGAGAGGATCTGGCCGACCAGACCATGCGCGTTGTCGAACAGGCTCTCGCGGCCGATAAGCCGCACCCACTGGCTGGGGCGCGCCGCAAGGTACATGAAGGCGACGTCGAGGAACGACGTGTGGTTGGCAACCACCAGCACGCCGCGCTTGTCCTTGAACCCGCGCAGGTTCTCACGACCGTCAACGCGATAGCGGAAGAACAGCTTGAAGATGGCGCCTACCACGATCCAGACAAGGTTGCCGAACCAGTGGGGTATCTGCTTTTCGGTGGACGTGCCGCCCAGCGGCATGTCCCACATCTTCTCGTAAGGAAGAAACATAGCGGTTCCGCCGTTCTACTTTCCCGTCTGCGCGGATTCGGCAAGACCGCAGATCCGGTCGATGATGTCCTCGATGAAGTGGCCGGTGGAGTCGAGCATCACCGCATCGTCCGCCGGACGCAGCGGAGAGGTGGCGCGCGACGAGTCAACCTCGTCGCGACGACGCAGGTCGGCAAGCACTTCCTCGTAGTCGATGGACCCGATGCCGCGATCGACGTTCTGGCGCACGCGACGATGGGCCCGCTCTTCGTCCGAGGCGGTCAGGAACACCTTCACCTCGGCGTTGGGGAACACGGTCGTGCCGATGTCGCGCCCCTCGACCACGTAGTCGCCCGCGTTGCCGATGCGGCGCTGCTGCTCGACCAGGGCCTCGCGCACCGACGGGGCGGCGGACACGGGGCTGACGGCCCTGTCGATCTCGGAGGTGCGGATGGCGTCGGTCACGTCCGCGCCGCCGATGGACACGCCGGAGGGGGTGGGCTCGCCCGGCTGGTGCTTGAACTCGATCTCGTAGGAGCGCGCGATCTCTCCCAGGGATCCGTCGTCATCCAAGGCGACGCCGTTCTGAACGGCCTGCCATGCCACGGCGCGGTACATCGCGCCCGTGTCGAGGCAGGAGAATCCAAGCTTGCGCGCCACAGCCTTCGCGACTGTGGATTTGCCCGCCCCGCTGGGGCCGTCGATAGCGATGATCATCGTGCCAACCTTTCCATATCTGCCAAAAATCCGGGATAGCTGATGCTGACGGAGTCGAATCCTTTGATCTTGACGGGAACGCCTGCCGTCATGCCGGCAACGGCCCACGTCATCGCCAGGCGATGGTCGCCCTTGGAGTCGAAGACGATGCCTTCGGGAACCTTGAGATCGGGCTGGCCCTCGATGAAGAGGTCGTCGCCGTCCTCCCATGCGTCGACGCCGAGCAGCGCCAAACCCTCGATCGTGGCGGCAAGGCGGTCGGTCTCCTTGACGCGCAGCTCGCTGACGTCGCGGAACACCGTCACGCCCTGGGCGTGCGCGGCGACCAGCGAGAGGATCGGGATCTCGTCGATGACCGAGGCGATATGCTGGGAGGGGATTTCGCAGCCTTTGAGATGCGGCGTGTAGCAAACCTGGATCATGCCCGAGGGCTCTTTGCCGGAGATGCCGCCGCGGGCGACGCTGACCTCGGCGCCCATGCGCTCGAGCGTGCGCGTGAAGCCGATGCGCGCGGTGTTGAGGCTGACGTTCTCGATCTGGATCGCACTGTCGGGACGCAGGACCGCGGCGCACACGAGAAACGCGGCGGACGACGGATCGCCCGGAACGTTGACCTCGCTTGCCTGGAGCACGCGCGGGCCCTCCACCGACGACAGCAGGTCCGACGCGGTGGTGGGAACGCCGAATTCGGGGAGCATGAGCTCGGTGTGGTTGCGGGAGCGAGCCGGCTCGCGCAGGGTCGTCGTGCCCTGGGCATAGGCTCCTGCCAGCAGCACGGCGGTTTTGAGCTGGGCGGATGCCATCGGCGCATCGTACTCAATGGCTCGCAGGCTGCGATTGCCGATCTCGGTGAGGGGAAGATGCTCGCGGCCCTCGGGTTCGAAGCGCACGCCCATCTTCATGAGCGGAGCCGTGATGCGGCGCATCGGACGCGTCGAAAGCGAGTCGTCGCCCGACAGCGTCACCTTGATGTCCCACGGCGCGAGGATGCCCATGAGCAGGCGCGCGGTGGTGCCCGAGTTGCCGCAGTCCAACGGCTCGTCGGGCTGCTTGGGGCCCTTGGCTCCCCATCCGGTGATGCCGCCGGCAAGGCTGCCGTCGGGCTGCTTCTCAAGCGAGACCTCGGCGCCCAGCGCGCTCACGCAGCGGATCGAAGAGCGCACATCCTCGGAATCGAGCACTCCCATCACGCGGCTGGTGCCCTCCGCCATCGCCGAAAAGAGCACGGCGCGATGCGAGATCGATTTGTCGCCCGGCACAGTGATGGTCCCATGCAGCGGCCCGGAAAGCGGGGCGATCTCGGCAACACCCTCCGGTTTGGTTTCGGCGACCTCGAAATCGGCGGCCTCCAACGCGGTCGAATCGATCGCGGTGCTGAGCTGTTCGTTAGACATGGCTGTGCTCCTTCGCGCTCAACGGTGAAAACGACACCGAGAACCCCGCCTTGATAAGCGAGGTGGACAGCTTGCCCACGTCCCCCTCGTCGGTGAGGATGAGGGAGAGCACGGCGCTGTCCTCGGTGATATGGTCGATCTCGATGGACTGGATGTTGCAGCCTGCGGAGCTTGCGATGGTGGTGACCTCCGCCACCACGCCGCGGCGATCCTCCATGGGGATGCGAACTTCCAGCAGATCCTCGGTTGATGGCACCCATGCGGCGGGCAGAGCGCGGCGCGCTTCGGCGGCGTCAGCGAGCAAGCGCGTGAGGCCGACCCGGTCGCCTTGTGCCAGAGCATCGGAAAACTGGCCGATGATCTGGCGCATCTCGTCAAGCCCTGCCTGGATGGCGGGCGCGTTGTCAAAAGCGATGCCGCACCACAGCTCGGGAGAGCCCGCGGCGATGCGTGTGGAATCCTTGAAGCCGCCGGCCGCGAGCCTCATGAGCGAGCGGTCTTTGTCGGCATGGCGGCTGGCAAGCTGCATGAGCGACGACGCCATGAAATGCGGCACATGGCTGACGATGGCGACCGACTGATCGTGGTCCTCGCGCTTGAGGGCGATGACGCGCGCGCCCATGCCGGTCACCAGCTCATGCAGGCGCGTGAAGTGCTCAGGGGGCGTGGCGGCGTCGGGGCATAGGATCCAATACGCTCCCTTGAACAGGTCGGGGCGCGCGCCGGCGATGCCGTTGACCTCGGATCCCGCCATAGGATGACCGGGCACGTAGTTGTGGGGATGCGGCAGAATCTCCGATGCGACCTGCGCCAGATGCGCCTTGGTGGAGGCGGTGTCGGTGATGACGCCCTCGAAGCCCCACTCGGCAAGCAGGCGGAGGATCGATTCGGACGCGTCCACGGGAGTGGCGACGACGACGAGGTCCGCGCTCAGCGTGAAATCCCGGAACGCGGGCGCATCCGGCACCGTCGCGCCGTCGACCCATCCCTTCGCGACCGCGATCTCGCAGGTGCGCTCGTCGATATCGGCGCCGAACAGCCGGACTTCGGGATACGCTTTCCGCAGCGCCGCGGCAAGCGATGCGCCGATAAGCCCCAGACCCGCGATGGCGATGCGGGCGAACGGCACTTGCTCAGCGGTCTGTTCGGTGCAGGCTGAAGCCATGTCGGAAGTCCCTTTCGTTGTGCTCGAGCGCGTATTTGCTTCTGCGGCTCATTCTAGCATGCGCCGTCGATGCCCGATGCGCGACGCAGCTCCTCCACCTCGTCGGCAGAGAGCAGTCGCCAGCTGCCACGGGGCAGATCGCCCAGTTCAAGAGGGCCAAACGCCGCACGGTGGAGCGCCGCGACCGGATGTCCCACCGCTTCGAGCATGCGTTTGACCTGATGTTTGCGCCCCTCTCGGATGCCGATCTCCACCACGCGGCGCCGCTTGACGCGTTCGGAGTGGGCGGAGCGGTACTGGCGCGACGCATTGTCGGGCAGGTCGGCGGCCTCCAAAAGCGCACGTGCCGCCGTCTCCTCATCGCCGCCGAGCAAGCGCACCTGAGCGGGCTGGGTCGGCCCGTCGTCAAGATGGATGCCGCAGCGCAGGCGATCCAGCTGCGCCTCCGTCGGCGTTCCCTCGACAAGGGCAAGATAGCGCTTGAGCACGTGATGACGCGGGTGGAGCAGATGGTTGCCCAGATCGCCGTCGGTCGAGAACAGGAGCAGCCCCGTGGTGTCCTGATCGAGGCGCCCGATGGGAAACAGTCCCGGGTAACGGTCGGTGGGCACCAGCTCAGCGACCGTCGGACGCCCGAAGGGATCCGACATCGTGGTGAGCGGACCTGCCGGTTTGTGGAGCATCAGCGTGACGGCGCCATCGGAAAGGCGCACCACCACGCCATCCACCGCAACTTCATCGACGAGCGGATCGACCTTGCTTCCCAGCTCGGTGACGACCACGCCGTTGACGGTGACGCGTCCGGCGGTCATCAGGTTCTCCGACCCCCGCCGACTCGCCGCCCCCGCCCGCGCCAGGAACTTCTGCAGCCGCATGGGGACTATCCGTTCTTCTCCCGTCATCGTTGGAATCCCATCTTGTTCGTAGTGTCAGCGAGGCGCCATCTGGTGCCGGAGATTCATGGGATCGCCGGAGCGCCGCGTACTTTGGTACGCAAGCTCCGGGGATCGCGCGAAGATCCGGTGCCAGATGGCGCCGCAGCGTCGGGCAGTTCCGTCGGCCGGCAGGCCGACGGAACGAATCTATTCATCATCGGTCTCAAACTTCAGCTTGCTGAAATCGATCTTCTCCACCACGCCGAGACCTTGGGCAAGGGCCGCCGCAAACGGCGAGGGCAGCTCGCCGGGCTCGGCGGCATCGTCGGCAGACGGGGCGAACGCTTCCGCCCCCTCGTCGCCCGCAGCAGCCGCAGCCGCCACGACGCCCATCGCCTCCTCGGCGTCGCCGGGCACCGCGATGTCGGTGCGCGTTGCTGACAGGCGCTCGCGGATGAACGCCCTTGCCTGATCATCAGGCGCGAACTGATCCAAGTCGGGCAAATCGGCGGTGCTGCGCAGTCCGAACTTCTCCAAAAACGCCCGCGTCGTCGCGTAGAGGACGGGGTTGCCCGGCGCATCCGCCGTTCCCGCCTCGCGCAGCAGGCCCTTTTCCACCAGGGAATTGATGGAGCTGTCCGAATTCACGCCGCGCACCGCGGCCACCTGGCCACGCGTTACCGGCTGGCTGTACGCCACCACAGCAAGCGTCTCCAGCGCGGCTTGCGACAGCCGGCGCGTGTCCCAGGAGATCACGTACTTCTCGATGAGCTCGTGATACACCGGATGGGTGAACAGGCGCCACCCGCCGGCGACTTCGCGAAGCTGGACGCCGCGCTCCTCGGCGGCAAGCTTGTCGCGTAGCTCGACCAACGCCGACTCCACCTGAGCGGGATCGACCTCCAGCATATCCGCCAGCGTGATGACCCCGACCGGCTCGTCGGTGACGAACAGCATCGCCTCGATCGCGCCGGACAGTTGGCTTTCCTGCAGGCCCTGGAACATCTTTATCCTTCCTCCCCTACCGAGGTGAGGGCGTCATCGCCCGTCAGGTCGAGTTCGCCGGATCCTTCGATATAGGCGATATCGATATCGCCGAACTGCTCGTTTTGACGCAGCGTCACCATCGAGCGCTTGTACAGCTCGAGAATCGCCAAGAACGTGACGACGACGACCGGCGTCGGCGTCTGGTCGTCGACCAATTCCGAGAAGCGCAGCGTCTTTTTGTTGCGAATGCGCTGGTGGATGGCGCGCACATGCACCTCCACCGGAATCGGCTTGGCGGCGATGTGCTCCGACTCGAGCAGGAACGCCTCGCGCCGCGCAAGCGCCTGCGCGGCGATAAGCGCCAAGCCGTCCAGCGTCACGTCGCGCAGAAAGTCGGGCATCGCTTTGAGGAACGGCGCATCGGGTCCGAACGGACGCGCGTGCATGCGTCCCTCGGCTTCGAACCGCGCGCGCAAGGCACCGGCGGCGTTTTTGTATTGCTTGTAGGCGAGCAGTCGCTCCACCAGCATGTCGCGCGCCTCGCTGGGAGCAAGCTCCTCGATCTCGGAGTCAAGCTCGTCGCGTTGGCGCGGAATCAGGCTTTCGGCTTTGATCTCGAGCAGCGTGGATGCGACGAGCAAAAAGTCGCTCGCGATGTCCAGATCGAGGTTTTCCATGCGGGACACCTCGACCAGATACTGATCGGTGATCTGGGTGATGTTGATGGATCCGATATCCACCTTCTGGCGGCTCACCAGATAGAGAAGCAGGTCGAAGGGGCCTTCGAACGAGTCTATGCGCACACGATAGGACACTTGCGCATCACATCCACGAATACAAAAGATCGAACAGGTTGCCCGCCGTCACATCCATGTACCACCCGACGATGTTGAGCTGCGGCAGGATAGCCGGCACAAGCACCAGCACCGCAAGCAGGATCGGCATGGCGTACTGCTGCACTTTGTAGTAGGTGTGCAAATGCTTCTTGGGCAGGAAGAACATCAGGATCGACGAACCGTCCAGCGGCGGGATCGGGATGATGTTGAAGAACAGCAGGCACAGGTTGGTCATCACGAACGTGGGCAGGAACAGGAAGTACGCGTAGTACACCAGGCTGCTGGCGGCGGCGAGCTGCACGATGGGCAGCGCGAACCAGAGCGCCGCGGCAAGGGCCGCCCCGACGATCGCCTGCAGCAGGTTGGCGGCAGGCCCGGCGAAACCCACGATCATGTCGCCTTTGCGAGGGTCCTCGAAATAGGCGGGGTTGTACGGCACCGGTTTGGCATAGCCGAACACGGGCATGTTCATCGCCATCAGGCAAAGGGGCAGGATCACCGTGCCAAACGGATCGATATGCTTGACAGGGTTGAGCGACAGCCGGCCTCGCGACTTCGCCGTCGGATCGCCCAGCTTGTAGGCTGCGAGCCCATGCGCCACCTCGTGCAGCACGAGCGCGGGAACGAATGCCAGGACGGCGCATATGAGGGCGGGAAGATCGTAATGCATAGTGCGACAAGTTTAGCGCATGCCCGCCCTCCACACCCGACCTGCGGGAATTATTCGCCTGTATTTGCATAAATATCCGAGTTATGAACGATTTTTCGCTGCGAGAACCGCGCACCAGATTCAGCGACCTGGGGTTTTGCCTACGACAAGGCTCCGAACCGTCGTTCACTTGCGTTTTTCACGTACTTCGATCGTTCATAACTCGAATTATCTTACGATCGAGGCGTGTTTTTTCGCGCGGCGCCTGCCGGAGCGACAAAGCATGCCGGCAGACGCCGCGACCGACGCGTCAGCACACGTAATGGATGGCCAATCCGTCCGCCGTGGGCTTGCTCTCAAAGCGCTCGCCCATCGTGGAGTCGTGGGTGAGCACCAAGCGGGTCGTATCGCCGTCGATCTGTCGGAGAATCCATTCGTATGCTTTGAACAGGTTGTACGCGGAGCCGGAACGCCCGAGGATGGGGGCAAGGTAGCCGCTCCAATCGCCCATACCCGTCAGATTGGCGGGGCGTTGGGCGATGTCGCCGCCGATGATGTAGGTCTTGACCTGGCCGGAAGCGCCGGATGGAGCACTGGAGACGACCTTGTCGCCCTGCTCGTTCACGAGGGTTGTCGTAGCAGCGGCGGCCTCCTCGTTGCGCACGACCACCATTTGCTCGACGACCGAGTGGCAGTTCCGCGCCACACGCAGGTCGATGCCAGGCAGGAAGTTGATCACATCGCCGTTGAGCAGGACCAAACGCTCATCGTCGATCATCTTGCGCATGGGCGGATAGTCGCTCGCCATTGCAGCGGGAAGCGTGAGCTGGGCATACGCCGGATCCGTCGACATGCGCTCCCAAGCCTCGAACTCCTCTTGCTGGATATATACGCGGGCGTTGACGAAACGCTGCACGCCGCCGATATGATCGAGGTGGGCGTGCGTGAGAATGACGATGTCGATATCCTCGGGGGTCAAGCCAACCTGCTCGAGGGCCCAAGCGACGCCATGGCAGCAGGTGATGAGGTTGTCCCACAGCTCCTTTTTGACCGGATCGTCCGTGTCGACGCCGGTGTCCACCAAGATGTTGGTGCCATCATCCGCCTGAATCAGCGTCACCGAGTGGACGTTCTGCTCCACCTCGCCAGCCTTGGGATTGCCCACCATGCCGTAGAGGAACTCGGTGCCCCACGGACCGATGCCGTATTCGATGTTGGTGATCTTGTAGCTCATGGCTTCTTCCTTGCCGCCTTCCCAGGTCGAGTGGACTTTCTAGCGACGGGGCCGCCTTCCTAGCGGATGGCGGCCCCGTCGTCCTTGCCTATTCGAGATGATCGCCCATCCTCTGCCTTCATCACGCCAAAAGCGCGCGGGCGCTTTGCTCCAGTTCATCGAGC
The DNA here is from genome assembly GCA_958452575.1 of uncultured Eggerthellaceae bacterium. Lineage (GTDB taxonomy): Bacteria > Actinomycetota > Coriobacteriia > Coriobacteriales > Eggerthellaceae > Aphodovivens. The sequence continues at coordinate 81,180 of CAUDUM010000007.1, read as the reverse complement.
ATGGCTTCGGCGCCTGCCTGATCGGTCGCCTTGGCGAACAGGTACGCCTTGATCTTGGGTTCGGTGCCGCTGGGGCGCACGATCAGCTTGCCGCCGCCCGCCAGGCGGAACTCGACCACGTTCGCCTTGGGCAGGTCTCCCACGCCCTCGGCATAGTCGACGACCTCGGCCACATCGCGACCCGCCACCTGGGCAGGAGGCTCTGCACGCAAACCCGCCATGATGTCGGCCATGCGCTGCGCCCCGTCGGCTCCGGGGTACGCCAGCGAGATCGTGCGGTTGGTCTGCCAGCCGAACTTGTCGTAGAGCGCGCGCATCGCCTGGACGAGCGTCATGCCCTGCTTGCGGTAGAAGCGCGCCATCTGCACGATGAGCATGCTGGCGACCACGGCGTCCTTGTCGCGCACATGGGTGCCGGCCAGGTATCCGTAGCTTTCCTCGAAGCCGAACATGAAGCGGTCGGCCTCGCCCGCCGCCTCGAGGCGGCCGATCTGCTCGCCGATGTACTTGAAACCGGTGAGCGTGCGGCGCAGCTCGAAGCCGTAGTGCGCCGCCACGTCGTCGCACATCGCCGACGACACGATCGTGGTCACCGCCACCAGGCGCGACAGGTCCTCGCCGCGCGCCGCGCGACGGCCCGCCAGGTAGTCCATCAGCAGGATGCCCATCTCGTTGCCGGTGACGAGCGTGTAGTCGTCGCCGTCCTCGCAGGCCACGCCCACGCGATCGGCATCGGGATCGGTCGCCAGCAGCAGGTCGAACGGACGGCCCATCTCCTTCCAGCTGCGGCATTTGTCGATGCCCGCCTGCAGCGCGGCGCGCTCCTCGGGATTGGGGTATTCGCAGGTGGGGAAGTCGCCATCCGGCTGGTCCTGGCCGGGAACCACGTCCAGGTACGGGATGCCGATGCGCCCGAGCACCTGGCTGACGCACTCCAAGCCCGTGCCGCACAGCGGCGTGTACAGGACGCGGATGGGCTCCGCCGACTCCTCGGGGGTCTCTTGGGACTGCTCCAGCACGGCGTCCATGAAGCGGGCGAGCGTGTCCTCGCCGATCCACGAGATGCGGCCGTCGAAGCAGGCCTGCTGGTAGTCGTCGATCTTGGCGGACTCGACGCCCTCGGCGGGGAAGTAGCCCAGCCGCGCGATGCGCTCGGAGATCTCCGCCGCCGCGTCGCTCGTGATCTGGCAGCCGTCGGGGCCGTACACCTTGTAGCCGTTGTAGGCGGCGGGGTTGTGGCTGGCGGTCATGTTGATGCCCGCCGAGCAGCCCAGATCGCGCACGGCGAATGACAGCGCCGGCGTGGGCTCCAGGCGCGTGTACAGCAGCGAGCGGATGCCGTTGGCCGCCAGCACGCAGGCGGCGATGCGCGAGAACTCGCGGCCCTTATGGCGCGAGTCGCGCGCGATGGCGACCGAGGGGTTCTCGAAATGCGCGTTGAGGTAGTCGGCGAGTCCCTGGGTGGCGCGGGCGACCGTGTAGCGGTTCATACGGTTGGTGCCGGCGCCGATCACGCCGCGCAGGCCGGCCGTGCCGAACTCGAGGTCCTGGAAGAACGCGTCCGCGACGGCGGCTTCCGCTCCCTCGGCACCCGCTTCCAGATCGGCGGCGAGCTTGGAGAGCTCTGCGGACAACTCCTCGTCCTGAACGTTTTCCAGCCAAACATTCAGACGTTCCTTGATTTCTGCGGCGGTGGTCATCATGCACCTTTCTCGTCGTGCCGTGGGCGGGCAAGCGGCGCGGCGCGCCGCGGAACAGCTCCAACTTTTCCATTGTACGACAGAATGAACGGGGCGAAGGAACACCTTCGTCCCGGTTTGCTTGGATGCACCGCCGAGGCAGGGAGACCCCCGGATGAGCGCGGCTGGTCGATGCCGCCTATCGGTACTCCTCGGCGAGCGCTTTGAACGCAGGCATGCTGTTGCGGATGACGTCGGCGTCCACGCAGTAGCCGATGCGCACCCAGCCCTTGGCTCCGAAGCTGTCCGACGGCACGAGCAACAGCTCGTGCTTCTTCGCGCGCTCGGCGAACGCCTGGGCATCGGGCTCCAGCGCGCGCACCCACAGGTAGAACGCGCCCTGCGGCTCGACGTACTCGTAGCCCAGCTCGGAAAGGCCGCTGGTCAGAAGCTCGCGGTTCGCCGCATACGCCTGCACGTCGCTCGGCTCGTCGATGCAGCGCTCGATCACGCGCTGGAACAGCGCCGGTGCGCACACGAAGCCCAGCGCGCGGCCCGCGCCGCAGATCGCGGCGTAGACCTCGTCGGCCTCCACGCCCATCTGATCAGCTGCGAACAGCCAGCCGATGCGCTCGCCCGGAAGCGACAGCGACTTGGAGTAGGAATAGCACACGATCGTGCGTCCGTAGATGGAGGGCACCCACGGAACCTCGGCGCCGTAGACGATCTCGCGATAGGGTTCATCGCTGATCAGATAGATCTTGACGCCGAGCTCCGCCTCCTTGGCACGCAGGGCGCAAGCCAGCTCCTCCAGCGCGGCGCGTCCGTACACGGCGCCGGTGGGGTTGTTGGGCGAATCGATGATGAGCGCGCTCGTCTTGGGCGTGATCGCGGCGGCGATGGCGGGCACGTCGAGCTGGAAGTCGGACGCGCGGGCGGGAACCACCACGCACGTACAGCCGGCGCTTTCGATGAACACCTTGTACTCGGGGAAGTACGGCGCCACGACGATGACCTCGTCACCCGGATGCGTGACGGCGGCGATTGCGATGGCGAGCCCAGCGGCGGCGCCTGCGGTCATATAGACATGATCCGGAGAAGCCTTGCAACCGTAGCGACGCTGGATGCTGCCGGCGACCGCAGCACGCACGGCGGGCGTGCCTTGGGCGGGCGTGTAACCGTGCAGCGCGCAGGCGGGTTCATCGAGCGCCTCGACGATCGCCTCACGCACCGCCTCGGGAGCAGGAACCGAAGGGTTGCCCAGGCTGAAGTCGAACACCTTGTCGGCGCCGATTTCCGCCTTGCGTTCAAGCCCGTAGGCAAACAGCTCGCGGATCGCCGAAGGCTCGTTTCCCAGCGCCAGCATCCTCTCGTTGACCATGGCCGCATCCCCTTCCCCTTGTTGATAGCTTTCGCCTGATTATGGCACAAAGAAAGCCCGGCACCTTGCGGGCAACCGGGCTTGTAACGTCATGCTAACGGATCGGCTGGCGGGCGGCATCCCCCCAAGCCGCCGATCGGATGTGCCTGGACGCTGCGTGCGCTAGCAGTGGCAGCAGTGATGATGCGCCTTGCGGCCCTTCTTCTTGCCGTTGACGCCCTTGTCCTTGATACCCAGGATCAGCTTCTCGGTGATCGCGTTGAGCTGGGCGACCTCCTCGGCGGACAGACACTCGAGGATCTCATCGGCGGTCTTGTCGTTGGCGGCAACGCGCTTGGCGGCGATCTTCTTGCCCTCGTCGGTGAGGCTGACGGTGTAGGTGTGCTTGTCCTCGTGGTCGCCGATGGTGACATAGCCGTTGCGCTCGGCCTTCTTGACGGTGTCCTTGAGGGCGGAGCGATCCCAGCCCAGGATCTTCACGAGCTCGCGCTGGGTGGCGCCGTCGTTGGCCAGCAGAACGTTCATCAGCGCGCCCTGGCCGCGCTTGTAGCTTTTGGGGCCCATCTTGCGGAAGGCGAGACGGGTGAGCTTGCTGGCCTTCTTCAGCTGCGCCAGCGTGGCGGTTGCTTCGTTCATAGTGCGTCCTTCTCTCTTCATTCCTTAAATACAGCAGCGCACACTATAAGGGCCGTGCCTTCTTGTCTGGATGGAATTGCGAGTTATTCACCAAACATTCAAACATCTATCGTTTCACCAGATAATTCTCGTATTTTGAATTATTCACCGATTGCGTTATTCAGCGATCGCTCTATTGTTCGATCGAGTTTATAGACTGATCGGACATATCGCTGGGCATCCCTCCTCTCTTGGCAGGGAAACCAGCGACGCCCACCGCCTCTTCGACGTCACACTCGAGCGATGCGCTTCCAAAGCGGTCGCGCGCCTCGGAGTAATCGAGCGATATCGATTCCCGAAGCGCCGCCCTAGAGAGCTGGATAGAAAACGGCGAATGCGACAAAATAACGACCTGAAATCGTCGCAATCGCTTGATTTCATCCATTTTTCGCTATTTTGCAGTCGCATTCGCCGTTTTCTATCCAAGTTGACGGGAATGTGGATGAAATCAGGCGATTGCGACTTTCTCGCGACAACGAGCGAGCCTTCGAGCCAAACCGCTACGAAATGTGCCCCAAGAAGTCCTTTGTGCGGTCGGACTGCGGGTTGTCGAAGACCTCGTCGGGCGTGCCCTGCTCCACGATGACGCCGCCGTCCATGAACACGACGCGGTCGGCCACGTCGCGCGCGAAGCCCATCTCGTGCGTCACGACGATCATCGTCATGCCCTCGCGCGCGAGCTCCTTCATGACGTTGAGCACGTCGCGCACGAGCTCGGGGTCGAGCGCGCTCGTCGCCTCGTCAAACAGCATCACGTGCGGGCTCATCGCCAACGCGCGCGCGATGGCAACGCGCTGCTGCTGGCCGCCGGAAAGCTGGCTGGGCTTGTAGTCGACGCGCTCGCCGAGCCCCACGCGCTCCAACTGCTCGACGGCGATCTTCTCGGCCTCCTCTTTGGAGCGCTTGAGCACTTTGATCTGCGCCAGCATCACGTTCTTCTTGGCCGTGAGGTGCGGGAACAGGTTGAAGTTCTGGAACACCATGCCCACCTTGGCGCGCACCTTGTTGATGTCGGTGTCCTTGGCCGTGATCTCGGTATCCTCGAAGAAGATCTGACCGCCGGTGGGCTCCTCCAGGCGGTTGATGCAGCGCAGCATAGTGGATTTGCCCGAACCCGACGGGCCCAGGATCACGACCACCTCGCCGCGGTAGACATCCAGATCGACGCCGCGCAGGACCACCAGGTCGTCAAAGCTTTTCTGCAGATTGCGGATGCGCACGATGGGCTCCTCGCCGGCAGCCTTGCGCTCCTCCTCCACGCCGACGGGCGCGGTGTGCTGGATGCCGTCGGCGGGTTTATCGATCACAGTGGAAGCCTGCGCCCCGGATGCGGGAACCTGCTTGTTCTCCAAATCGGTCATAGCTGCATCCTCTCCCTACAGGCTCGACATCTGCTCGGGCGTGATACCCGTGTTGGTTCCGCTGCCCCGGGCGGCATCGACGGCATCGCGCGTCTCGGCGGCGGGACGATGCGACATGTCCTTGACCACGCCGCGTTTCTTCGAACGCTTCTTGCGCTTGGGGGTGGACTGGCCGGTGTCGTTGCCGGCAAGGCGCGCCTCCAGCTTGCCTACCACCTTGGCCAGCGGCAGCGTGATGATCAGGTAGAACAGCGCCGCCACGATATAGGGCGTGATGGAGCCGGTCGCCGCGACGATCGTCTTGGCGTACATGACGATCTCCATGACGCCCACAGCGGCCAACATGGAGGTGTCTTTGTACAGCAGAATGAACTCGCTGGTCATCGTGGGGATGACGCGGCGGATAGTCTGCGGGATGATGACGAACAGCATCGTCTGGGCGCCGTTCATGCCCAAGCTGCGCGACGCTTCGAACTGGCCCTTGGGGATGGACTGGATGCCCGCGCGGAAGATCTCGCACAGGTACGCGCCCGAGTTCATGAACAGCACGATCACGCCCAGCGGGATGTTGGGGATCTGCACGCCCGCCAGCGGCAGGCCGAAGAACGCGATGTATATCTGCAGGAACAGCGGCGTGCCGCGGACGATGTTGACGTAGGTGGTGGCGATGCCGCGCAGCACGCGGAACTTGGACATGCGCATGAGCGACAGCACGAATCCCAACGGGATTGCCAGCGGGAACGCGCATGCCACGATGATGATCGCTTGGATGAAGCCCCAGAACACCACCGGCAGGCTCGTGACCAGGATGGTGGGATCGAGGAACAGCTTGAGGAACTTGTTGGAGTTCCACGCCTGCACCCAGTCCTGCTCGGCAAGGTAGTGGGACGCCTGCTCGAACGGATCGACGCTGGCAACGGTGATCGCGGGGATGTCGTCGATGCCGTGCTCGGCTCCGTCGGAGGTAAGGTAGGTGCCGGTCAGCTGCATGTCGCCGCCTGCTCCGGGGAAGAACACGCCGTAGATCTCGATGCGCAGCGTGCCCTCTTCGGTCACAGGCTCGGAGAGCGTCGCCGTGAACGTCTGGCCATCCGCCGCGAATTCGGCGTCCAGGAAATTGCGGTCCATGCGATCGGCGCCGGTGAGCAGCGTCACGCGCGCGTCGTCGGTGCCGAACGTGGTGCCCTCGGGCAGGACGAGCGACACGGCCTGGACGTTCTCGCCGGCCGCCACCTCGGCATCCCACGTGATGCGTGTCTCGGTGGCGCCCAGCACGCTGTTGTCACCTGCCGCATCGGCGTTGGGCCGGGCGGAGCATTTGTCGGTCGTGAGCGCCTGCGCGGTCGCAGGCAGCATCGCCAGGGCAAGAGACGCCGCCATGATCAGGGCCAGCGCCCCCATGACGAAAGAGGCGGCACGCGATGCCCGTCCTTGTTGGAAGTAATGCATGGTTCTCATTTCTCGAAACGACGATCAACTGCCGCAAAACCTCGCGGCATGAGGGCTTGCGGAAGCTGGTCGTAAAATGCCGAAAAGCCCCCTTGGGCATGCAGCCCAAGGGGGCAGGATAGCCTCAGCGAGCGACTAGGAGAGCCACTGGGCAGTGAGGTCGTCGATGGTGCCGTCATCCTGCAGCGCCTTGATGGCGTCGTTGATGGCGGCAAGCAGGTCGGGGTTGTCCTTGGACACGGCGACCGCGTACTCCTCGCCGGTGGCGGCGTTCAGCACGATCTCGGCGTCGGTGTAGGCGTCGGTGACCATCTTCTCGACGACGGCCTTGTCCATGCACACGGCGTTGGCCTGGCCCGCCTGCATGGCGGCAAAGGCGTCGGTGGCGTTGCCGTAGGGCTGCACGGTGGCGTTCGGGAAGTTCTCCTGAGCAAAGGTCTCACCGGTGGTGCCGGACTGCACGGCGATGATCATGCCCTCGACGTTGAGGGACTCCTTGGCGTTGTCGGAGGTGACGTCGCCGCCCTTCATCACGGCCACGGACTGGTCGGCGATGTAGTACGGATCGGAGAAGTCAACGGACTGGGCGCGCTCGGGATCCACGGTGATGCCGGAGATGCCCACGTCGGCCTGGCCGCCCGCCTGGATGGCCGGGACGATGCCGTCGAACTGGATGGTGGTGAACTCGCACTCCAGGCCCAGCTGCTCGGCGATCGCCTTGGCGAGGTCGATGTCAAAGCCCACGTACTCGTCGCCCTCGAGGTTCTCGAACGGCGGGAAGTCGGGCGAGGTGGCGATCGTCAGGGTGCCATCGTTGACCAGCGTGTAGCTGCCCGTGCTCTCATCGGCAGCCGGCTCGCTGGGCTGCTCCGCCTGCTGACCGCTCGAGCAGCCGAACAGGGCAAGCGACGCCGCCAGGGCGCCGCCGGCGACAACCGCCGCCATCTTCTTGAATTTCATTCCCTTCCCCTTTCCATAGGTTCTCGTCCGCTGCGAGCACTCGCCCGCCCACGCGGACAACCGGGCGCATCGACGCCCGCTGTCGTTCTGACAGTCGAATCACTATACGCTTTTAATGCAGAAAACTCAATCGAGAAGGGCAAAATATGCAGTTGAAGGCAAGGTTCCTGTTGCAGATTAAGGACGTGTCAAGCAGCCCTAGAACCCTTCCCCTTTACGCTTGAGCACCGAGAACATCGGAAAGGGATCCTCCGAAGGCGTGGGCTCGCGGACAGCGCACAGCATTGCGACGCCCTGCTCGCCAACCCGTCCGGCAAGACGGCGGACGTCCTCCCGAAGCGTATCGTCGAGCGCCTCCGCCGATCCGTCGACCAGCAGCAAGCGTGGCCGCCTTGCCATGGCGATCGCAAAACCGAGACGTAGCCTATCGCGCGCCGAAAACTTGCTCGGATGCGTTTTCCAAAGGCGCTCGCTCACACCGAAGCGACGCAGCACCTGCTCCGCTTCCTGCTCGGCGCGCTCGCGCTCGGAGGCGCCGAACGCCCGCAAGGCGCTTTTCAGCACGGCGTCGTATGCGGTCCAGCTGGACGGAACATAGGGGAACAGAGAGACATAACCCAGCTCGTGCGTCCTCAGATACCGCATTTTCCGCTGGTCAGCCGCGCGGAGGTCCGTAGGCCCGAACCGCTCCGAATCATAGAGGATTCTGCCATTATCAGGCGAATCGGTCCCCCAGATGCAGCGCAGGACGGCGGCGGCGCTGCCAGCGGAACGCCCTTTGATATCGACGGTTTCGCCTTGCCGAACGGAAAGGTTCACATCATCGCAAGCACGGGCACGTCGCCCGGCGCGGTGCACCGCATAAGCTTTGGACAGATGCTCTATGGATAGAAGCGTCATGGTCTGACGGCGCCTTTCTTTTGGGATCGTAAGCACGTCATCCATGGTAAGAATGCCACGTCAAAAAAACGTCAAGCGGCAATAAAGAATGCGCAAAGCAGGGGGGGGTCGAAGCCGCGATGCCCAACCCCCCTGATGAGCAGCGTGCGCTCCGACGCGCCGGTTTATCCCTCGTACTTTTCCACAGCCTCGCGCAGATGCTCGATGATGGGAATGCCCTGAGGGCAGATCGCCTCGCATGCGCCGCACTCGATGCAGTCGGACGCCTTGCCGGGCTCGGCCTGCCACGAGTAGTTGTGCTTGGAGAACGCGTTGTTGCCCGTCATCGTCTCAAGGTTGAGCAGCATCATGATGATGGGGATCGCGACCTGCTGCGGGCAGCCCTTCAAGCAGTAACCGCAGTTGGTGCAGGGGATCGTCGGCACGGCGCGCAGCGCGTCGAGCGCCTCATCGAGGGCGGCGCACTCGGCATCGGAGAAGGGACGGTTCGCCTTGAACGCCGCGGCGTTCTGGCGCATCTGCTCGATCGTCGACGCGCCGGACAGCACGGTGACCACGTTGGGCAGGTTCCAGCAGAAGCGATACGCCCACGACGCCATGCTCGCATCCGGATCGGCGGCGAGCAGCGGCGCCGCGGCACGTTCGGGAAGCTCGGCCAAGCGCCCGCCGCGAACAGGCTCCATGATCACCACCGGCTTGTCGTGATTGGCGGCAACCTCCAGCAAAGCACGCGATTGGATCACCGGGTCGTCCCAATCAAGGTAGTTGACCTGCAGCTGCACGAAGTCCACTTCGGGATGCCGGGTCAACAGCTCCTCCAGCACATCGGGGTTGTCGTGCAGCGAGAAGCCTATGTTGCGGATGGCGCCCTCGGCCTTTTTCCGGCTGAGGAACTCCCACATGCCGTATTCTTCGAACTTCGCGGTTCGTTCGGCGCCCAGATTGTGCAGCAGGTAGAAATCGACGTAGTCGACCCCCAGACGCTCCAGCGACTCGTCGAAGCAAGCCTGCGCCTTCTCGGCGGAGTCGAACATGCTGGCGGGATTCTTGGTCGCGATCAGGTACGACTCGCGCGGATAACGATCCACCAGCGCCTCGCGCAGCGCGGTTTCCGACGCGCCCTCGTGGTACACGTACGCCGTGTCGAAGTACGTGCCTCCGGCCTCCAGGAAGGCGTCCACCATCTGCTTGAACTGCGGCATGTCGATGCTCTTTTGATCTTTGGGATCCGCAAGCGGCAAGCGCATGCATCCGAAGCCTAATTTGGGAATGGAATCGTACCGAGCGTTCATGCTGCCCCCTTATCGTATGGCGCCTTTGGGCGTTGCGCCTCTTGCTTTGCCCATTGATGCTGATAGTGTATCAATTTGCATTTTGGGCGTCATTCCCGGCCTTCTGCCATGAGAGAATACGCCGACTTGACCGATGACGTATCACCGCCTTTTCCCAGCGAGGAGCGTAGCGCGCGTTATGCGAAACCTGATCAAAAACGTCCCCATCCCCGTTGCGGGCGTCGCCTTGGGCCTTGCGGCTTTGGGAAACCTGCTGCAGCCCTATACCGAGATCGCGCATATCGCATGCGGCCTGCTGTCGCTTTGCCTCGTCGCGCTCCTCTTTGCGAAGATCGCGCTGTTTCCCCGGATGATCCGCGACGATCTGAAAAACTCGATCCTGGCCAGCGTCAGCGCCACGCTGTTCATGACCTTGATGCAGCTTGCATCCTATCTCGCGCCGCTCATCTGGCATCTCGCCTTTGCCTTGTGGGCCGCCGCGGTGGTGTGCCATCTGTGCCTGATGGTCTGGTTCACCGTGCGGTTCATCGCGCATTTCAAGCTGTCCGAGGTGTTTCCGACGTACTTCATCTGCTATGTCGGCATCATCGTGGCGTCGGTGACATGCCCGTCGTTTGGCATGCAGGCGGTGGGGCAGGCGCTGTTCTGGTTCGGATTCGCCTGCTATCTGATTCTGCTTGTCCTGGTGACCACGCGTTATCTGAAGCGGGAGGTGCCCGAGGCGGCGCGGCCGCTGTTCTGCATCTACACGGCGCCCATGAGCCTGTCGCTTGCGGGCTATCTTTCCTGCATGCCCCACCCCAATGCAGCGTTCGTCGGCGCGCTGCTTGTGCTGGCGCAGATTCTGCTGGTGGTGGTTCTCTTGCGCCTGCCCCTGTTCATGAAGCTGAAGTTCTACCCCAGCTTCGCTGCGATGACCTTCCCCTTCGTCATCACGGCGACCGCGCTTGCCAAGGCGCTCGCGTTTTTCCGCGATGCGGGGCTGCTCGAAGCGGGGGTGCTTTCGGATGCACTCGGCATCCTGTTGATCGCCGAAACCGGGCTTGCGTGCATCATGGTGGTGTTCGTCGTGGCGCATTACGCGCGCTTCTTCTGGCGCAGCGTCGCCGAGCCCGACGACGTCTCCGTCAAGCGGGAGCGCCGCCTGACGGCGATGATAGCGCGCGGCTTGACGGGCAGGCGCTAATCCTCGTCCTCCGCATCGAGCGCGCGCGCAAGGACCTGCATCCTGCTTTCCACTTCCTCGATGATGCGACTGCAATCCTTCAGTTCGTGGTACGAATCGATGCCCTGGATTCGGCGGACCGCCTTGTACTTGAGATCGTGCTCGAGGCTTGCCCAAAAATCCATCGCGATGGTGCGCAGCTGGATCTCGACGGGGATGAGCTCCTTTTTGTCCAGGAAGTACACCGGGATGCGAATGATCACGTGCAAGCTGCGGTAGCCGTTGGGCTTGGGGTTTTTGATGTAGTCCTTCACGTTGACGATGATCAGGTCGTCCTGGCGCTTCAGCAGGTCGAGCATGTTGTACACATCCTGGATGTACGAGCAGATGATGCGGATGCCCGCGATATCCATGATGTAGCGCTCCATGTTCTCGAGCGTGGGCTCTTTGCCGTAGCGCCCCAGCTTCTCGAAGATGCTCTCGGGGCTTTTGATGCGCGACTCCACATGGTGGATGGGGTTGCGGTGCTTCTTAAGGCTGAGGTCCTGGTCTATGATCTCGCAGCGGACCATCATCTCGCGCATGGCGGCGCGGTACTTTTGCAGGATCTCGCGCGTTTTGCGCTCGGCGTGTTTTACGCGCGCCAGATCCGCCGAGGTGAGGGATTGCTCGTCCAGCGCATCAAGCGCGATGAGCGGCTCTTTTTCGATGGGATCTACGCCGTCGCCGTTGAGGGTCTCTTCGGAATCCGTGCCGGTGATGCGCGGCGGCGCGACGTGCATCTTCTTGCCCTTGGTGGTCGACCAATCCCCTTCGGGCACCGCGCTCCATCCCGTCGGGCGCGTAGCCGGCCAAGCGGGAGCGGAGGAAAGGACGATGCGCGTCCCGCCCAATGATCGGTAATCTTCGTTGGGTCGGGTGACGTCGGAATTGGCCATGGGCGGATCTCCTTGCATGAAGCGGATAGCTCGAACATGATAGTGCATGAGAGACGCTGGCGCACCTTCGTTTGCCGATCATATTCGTTTTTCTTCATCGCATCCCGGAATGAGAGGTTTTCAACGTCTTTCGCACGCCTTCGCACAGTGCCGCGGCATCACCGCGCCTTCGCATGGCGGCGCCTTTGTGGACGAGGAGCAGGCGTTCCCGTCTGCCTTCTGAAGGGGAAGCGCTCAGCTAGTCCCTCTCGTCCACTTTGGCTTGCTGCCACAAAAGCTCCTGCTCGGCGGTGGTCAGATCCTCGATGCTGCGGCCCTGCTCCCACGCTTGGCGCTCCATATGCGCCCAGCGACGGCGAAACTTTCCGCAGGTCGCACGTAAGGCATCCTCGCCATCGATGCCCATCTTGCGCGCGACGTTCACCAGCGCGAACAGCACATCGCCAAACTCCAGTTCGACGGCGGCGACCAGCTCCTCGGGGCTTTTCGCGCCGTCCACATCCGCCGGCATCTCCCCCGTCACGCTGACCTTGCCCTTGGATCCTTTGGGTGCGGCGGCATAGGCGTCCTTCAGCTCGGCGATCTCCTCGGCGACCTGTGACCACACATCGTCGATGGTGCCCCATTCGAATCCGGCGGCGACCGCCTTGCGCGAGATCTTCTGCGCCTGCATCAGAGCAGGGAAGCTCGTGGGCACGCCGTCGAGCAGGCCCTCGCGCGCTTCGCCGGCGGCAGCCGCCGCATCGTCGGCAGCCTCCTTCTCGGCAAGCTTGACCCGATCCCACAGGCCCAGCACGGCCGACGCGTCATCGGCGGAGGCGTCGCCGAACACATGCGGATGGCGGCGGATCATCTTGGCGTTGATGTCGGCGCAGACGTCGTCGATGGTGAACTCGCCGGCATCCTCCGCGATCTGGCTTTGCAGCACCACTTGGAGAAGGACGTCGCCCAGCTCCTCGCGCAGGTGCGCAACGGCGCGGGTGTGATCGGGCGCAGCGGCGCACGGGTCTTCGGACGAAGGGTCAAGATCGGAATCGGGGACGGCCTTGTCGGCGCCCTCTGCCGATGCGAGCGCCTCGATGGCGTCGACCGCCTCGTAGGCCTCCTCGATCATGTTGTGCGCGATGCTGCCGTGCGTCTGCTCGCGATCCCATGGACACCCGTCGGGGGCTCGCAGCGCCGCGATGGTGGCGACGAACGTCTCGAAGTCGGGATGCGGCTGCGGATTGGCGATGCGCTCCGCCGCCGTGGCGGGAACCTCGCGATAAGCCGTCACGTCGTGTTCGGACGCAGCACCGGGTTGATCTGCCATTGTCGGACTCCTTCCGATTTCTGACGCGCGCTAGGCGGCGCCTCCCACCACCAGCACGACGACGATGATGACGACGATGCAGAGCGCCAGTGCCGAGAACGCGCCGACAAGCGCGCTTTTCGGAACCTTGCGTTTCGCACCGCGCATGAACTCGGATTTTATCTTCTCGTTTTTCCCCTGGTCGTTTGCTCCCCGGGTTTCGCCACGCTCTTCGCCGTCCCTCATGCCCGCCTCCCCGTCTTCTCGCCCATGCTGATTCTTTCCGCCTATGCGGATTCGGCTTTTCAAAGCTTGCGCCCTCCGACCCGCTTCTCAACCAGCATCGTCGGCCGGGCTCTCTCCTTGCAATAATAGGGCATCATCGAGCAGAGGATCCTCGCCAGACACTCTAATCGCGTCATTTCGGCTTCTACCATCGCTCGTTTGCGCAAAAGCACCTGAATGGTGCGCGTGGAAGGCAACGCGCCTTCCAGCGCTCCCTGCTATCATGATCTGCGACAGCGAGCTCGAAAACGGCAGCAGACCCGAAACCCCTCGAGCGAGCCGCAATCCTTTCCCAAAACCCGAAGGCAGAGCAAACCTTGGCACATGACGAACAGGAGAAAGCCTCGCACAACGTCCCCGCCATCGCGGCGCGCATCGCGGTTGCGATCGTGTTCGCATTGAACGTCCAATGCGCGCTGCAGTTCGTGCTGTGGCCGGAGGCGTTCGCTGGAGCGTACGAATTGTCGGGGGTTGCCGGCGAGGCGGCGGTGCGCGGACTCGGCGTCGCTTTTCTGATGTGGAACGCAACGTACCCCACCGTCATCGCAAGCCCGCGGCGGTTCCAAGCGCTGTACGCGGTCGTGCTGGTGCAGCAGGCGATCGGGCTTGTCGGGGAAACCGCCATCCTGCTGGGGCTTCCCGCCGGACACGACGTGCTTGCCGCCAGCATCCTGCGATTCATCGCATTCGACGCCGGCGGACTCGTACTTATGGCCGCGGCGTTCGCTTGGATGCTGATTCGGAGAGCAAGCCGATAGTCGGCGCATCCTCGGTTCCTACCGCTATCATGGAGACGAAGTCCATGCGAAAGGGGCACCATGATCGAACCGAAACGAGCGGCGCTCATAATGATCGATATGCAAAACGGGTTCATCGACCCGCCGTCTTCGCTTTGCGTTGCCGGAGCAGCGGCGACGATTCCGGCGTGCGCACGAGCGCTGGCTGCGGCGCGCGCGGCAGGGATGGCGGTGTTCCACGTGCGCCGCGAATACGCGCCCGACGGATCCGACGTCGAGCCGGTGCGCCACCGCATCTGGCTTGAGGGCGGACGTCCCTTATGCGTCGAAGGAGACGATCCCGACTCGCTTGATGCCCCTGATCTGCTCAAACCCGCCGACGGCGATCGCGTTTTGGTGAAACCCCGCTTCTCCGCATTCTTCGGCACGCGGCTCGACGACGTCTTGCGACGCGCGGGCATCGACACCGTCGTGCTCATCGGAACCACCACGCCCAACTGCATCCGCTCCACGTGTTACGACGCCTTGTCGCTGAACTACAATGTCGCCGTCATCGAAGACTGCACGTCCTCGCGCACGCCCGACGTGCAGCACGCCAACATCGAGGACATGGCGTTCATCGGCGCTTACGTGCTTGATTGCGACAACTTCTGCGAAAAGGGGCTGGCCGATATGCCGGATACCGCCGCCGGGGTCGCCGAAGCGGTGCGCGCCTACCGCGACGCGCACTAACGCCCGCAGTCCCGGCCCGGACGCACCGAGCCGATCCTCGCCCGCCCCCGCTTGCCGCATCCGTTCGCACCTTTTGCCCCATGCCCTTAGCATCTGACCGCCACGAGAAAGAGCCCCTATGTCCATCATCCGCATCGCCGACCTGTCCGACCCCCGCCTCGACGCGTATGCGCGCCTGACCGAGGTGCAGCTGCGCAACAAGCTCGAACCGGAGAAGGGCATCTTCATCGCCGAATCGGGCAAGGTGATCGAGCGGGCGCTCGCCGCGGGACACGAACCGCTCTCGTTTTTGATGGAGGAGAAGTGGCTGCCTTCGATGCAGCCGCTCATCGACGCGGCGGCAGCGCGTGGGCTCGATGTGCCGACGTTCGTCGCGCCCGAAACGGAGCTGCGCAAGCTGACCGGCTTCGAGTTGACCCGCGGGGCGCTTGCGGCGTTTCGCAGGCCACGGCTCGCCAGCGTCGAGGAACTCGTGCGCGATGCGAGGCTGGTCGCGATCCTGGAGAACATCACCAACCACACCAACGTCGGGGCCATCTTCCGCTCCGCCGCCGCCTTGGGCGTGGACGCCGTGCTGGTGACGCCCGCCTGCTACGACCCGTTGTACCGTCGCGCCGTGCGCGTGAGCATGGGAACGGTGTTCCAGGTGCCGTGGACGCGCATCGGCGACGAGGCGGGCGCGGCCGGCACACCCGGACACCCGAGCGCTGCCTGGGCCAATGAGGGCATCCCTTTGCTGCACCGGCTCGGATTCAAGACGGCGGCGCTGGCGCTTTCGGATGACTCGATCCAACTCGACGACCTTGCGCTCGCGCGCGAGGACAAACTCGCCGTCGTGCTGGGAACCGAGGGCGACGGATTGGCGCCCGAGACGATCGCGCGCTGCGACTACACCGTGCGCATCCCGATGGAGCACGGCGTCGATTCGCTGAACGTCGCCGCTGCGAGCGCCGTGGCGTTCTGGGAGCTGCGAAGGCGCGGATAAAGCAAATCCTCGAGGGTTTCGACGACTATTCAGACCATTTAGCCGTCAAATCCCTCGAGGATTTGTCGGAAACAAGAAAAACGCCTGGGACCTTCTTACTTGTCGATCGCCTCGCGTGGGTCGCGCAGGTCATTGGGCATGACGCGGACCTCGTCCCAGCCCATCTGCTTGAGCGCGTCGGCGGTGCGCCACGGCGGCGTGTTGCCGTCGAACGGCGCGCAGTAATTCAGCGCCTCGACCACGGTGATGTTGTGCATGAGATCGGCCATGGTGTCCACGTCCGGCACCGGCGGCAGATAGATCGCCGGCAGGCCCATCCGGCGCGCTTTGGCGATATACGCGGGCAGCACCGTCAGGCCCTCTTGGTTGTAGAACACGCCCGAATGGTCGAATTCGGTCTTGCGCGGCCAGCCGACGATCGACACGCCCATTTCTTGGTCGGGCGCCAGAACGATGCCGCCCTTGTCGCTGACGTCGAGCTTCTGCAGCGCCTCGAACCCGCGCACCACATCGTCGACGGTCAGGGCCGGCATGTCGGCACCCATCGACAGGATCGTGTCCGCGCCGTCGTTCCACGCCTTCTGGAACGCGTCGTTGTAGTGCTCGTCGAAGCTTTTGCCCTCGTCAGCGACGAATACGATCTCGCGCGGCCATGTGCCGGAAACCGCAAAGAGCTCGCGCATCTTGTCGAGGTTGCCGACGGGAGCCGTGGAGATGCGCATCTCGTAGACGTCGCGGATCTCCTCGCCCGTGACGGGATCGACGGCGCACGCGCGCTCCTCGAGCCGCGTCATCGCCGCGCAGCAGATCTCGACCACGTCGAACAGCATGCAGTGGTACAGGCCCGACGCGACATCGGGCTCGAACACGCCGTCCTTAAGCGTGGTGAGCCGGGTCTTCACCAGACCCGGCTCGGGAACCTTGCTGAACAGCAGCAGTACGTTTTTGCGGGTTCTCATCTACTTGGCGACGAGCACGGAGACCTTGGAGCCGTTCAGCACCTTGTGGCTGACGCTGCCCAGATAGGCCTTGATGCCGCTCAGGCCGCGGCTGCCGATGACCATAAGGTCGTAGCCGCCCTTTTCGATGAGCTTGATGATCTCGGTCGCGGGGTTGGTGCCCGTGATGATCAGCGTGTCGGTGCGATCGGCGACCTCGGGCATCTTGTCGCGCGCCTCGATGAGCAGCTCGCGTCCGTCGGCGACCATCATGTCCAGAATGCTCTTGAAGTTGGCTGCCTGATTGTCGTCGAGCAGCGGGATCGGGACCACGTACACCAGATCGACATGCGTGTCGGGGTTGGGTGCGGCAACCGCCTGCGCCATCTCCAATGCGTGATCGGCGCCCTCGGAACCGTCAACTGCCACCAGGATCTTCTCGATAGCCATAGCGACCTCCTTTTCCTTGCGCCCCGCCCACGGGCGATACGACGCCTTCGATTGCCCTTGCGGGCCCGCCTGTCGCTTTCAGTATAAAGGTTTGCGCTGGTTTTTGACGCGCGTTTAGAAGACCGCGTCGAAGGGGCCTTCCACTTGAGCGCATTCACGGCCGTGCATCAGCTCGGATAGCTTGACCAAAAACGCGTCCTGATCCCCGTCGAGCAGTCGGACGCAAAGCGATACCTGGTCGGTGAATTGCTCATCGATCACCTTGGCACCGCTTTCCACCGCCAGACGGCGCACCGATTCGTAGGACGAATACGGCAAAGCGAGCCGCACGTCCACGCAGCGCGAAACCGTCACCTGCGGCGCCGCCGCGATGCCAGCCTGCGTCGCCTGCGTGTAGGCGCGCACAAGCCCGCCCGTGCCCAGCAGCACGCCTCCGAAATAGCGGGTGACGACCACGATGATGTCGGTCAACCCCGCATGGCGGATCACTTCGAGCGTTGGCAGCCCGGCGGTCTTCTGGGGCTCGCCGTCATCCGAGTAGCGCACGCGCTCGCCGCCGGTGCCGGCGCCGTCGGCGGATCGCAGCACGTAGGCGTACACGTTGTGGCGCGCCATGCGGTTGGCAGTGCGGATCTCCTCAAGAAAGGCAAGCGCCTCCTCCTCCGTCTCCACATGCGCCACGCTCGCGATGAAGCGGCTTTTCTTCTCCTCGATCTCGGCGACCGCCCGGCCTTCGATGGTGGTGTAGGCTTCCATCGCTGCGCCTAATCCACGCGGACGAGCGAGAACGCTTCGGCGCCGCACGCCTTTGCGAGCACATCGCGGGGGTTCAGGAAGCCGAGCTCCAGCAAAAAGCCGAACCCGACGATCTTTGCCCCGGACCGCTCGATCAATCGCGCGGCCGCCGCCGCGGTGCCGCCCGTGGCAGCAAGGTCGTCGATCATCAGCACCGTATCGCCCGGCCCCAACGCATCGGCGTGGATCTCCAGCGCATCGGAGCCGTACTCCAGATCATAGGCTTGCGCGAACGTCTCGCGCGGCAGCTTGCCCGGCTTGCGCGCGGGAACAAAGCCCGCATGCAAGCGATATGCCACCGGCGCGCCGATCATGAAACCGCGGGCCTCGGCGCCCACGACTTTGGTGACGCCCCTGCCCGCAAAGTGATCCGCCAGCGCGTCGACGACCGCTGCGAACCCGTCCGGATCCTTGAGCAGCGGCGTGATGTCCTTGAACACAACGCCCGGCTCGGGATAGTCGGGGATGTCGACGATGAGGCTCTCGAAGTCGAACGCTGCCATGCGGATCCTTCCGTCCAAAAAGAAAAAGCGCCGGCCTCGCGGCCGGCGCTTCAGGCTACGCCATCAATTTTACGATATTCTGCGCGAACGCGACCGGATCGTCCAGCTGGATGCCCTCGATCAGCAGCGCCTGATCGTACAGCAGGTTGGTGTACAGGCGCACCTTGTCGGCATCTCCATCCGCCTGAGCCTGCTTCAGCACCTCGAACACCGGGCTTTTCGCGTTGATCTCGAGCACGCGCTGCGACTTGACCTCGTCGCCGCCCTCGGGGTTGCGCGACATGATCTTCTCCATCTCGAGAGACACCGGACCCTCCGCCGTGATGCAGGCCGGCGTGTCGGTGAGACGCGAGCTGACGACGACCTTGGTCACCGAGCCGCCCAGCGCGTCCTTCATCGCGCCGAACAGATCCTCGTTCTCCTTGGTGACCTCCTCGGCCTCCTTCTTCTCGTCCTCGGATGCCAGGTCGATATCGCCGCCGGCGACGTTTTTGAGCTCCTTGGCGCCCTCGCCGTTCTCGTCGGCGCCGTAGTCGTGCATCGCCATGAAGCAGAACTCGTCCACATCCTGGGTGCACAGCAGCACGTCGTAGCCCTTGCCCAGCACGGTCTTGACGATCGGCATCTTGGCCAGGCGGTCGATCGAGTCGCCGGCGGCGTAGTAGATCGCCTCTTGGTCATCGGCCATCGCCTTGATGTACTCGTCGAGCGTCACCATCTTCTGATTCTTGGCGGAGTAGAACAGCAGCAGCGGCGCAAGCTGGTCTTTGTTCATGCCGTAGCTGGAGTAGATGCCGTATTTGATGCCGCGGCCGAAGTTCTCGAAGAACTGTTCGTAGCCCTCGCGGTCGGTGTCGCGCATGCTCTCCAGATCGGTGGTGATCTTCTTTTCGACGCGCTTGGCGATGGCGCGCAGCTGGCTGTTGTGCTGCAGCGTCTCACGCGAGATGTTCAGCGTCAGATCCTGGCTGTCGACGACGCCGCGCACGAAGTTGAAGTAATCCGGCAGCAGCTCCTCGCACTTCTCCATGATGAGCACGTTGGAGCTGTACAGGGCCAGGCCCTTCTTGTAGTCGCGGGCGTACAGGTCATACGGCTGACGGCTGGGGACGAACAGCAGCGCGTCGTAGGACAGCGCGCCCTCCGCGTGGATCGAGATCGTGCGCGCCGGATCGGCGAAGTCATGGAAGTCGGATTTGTAGAACTCGTTGTACTCCTCCTGGGAGACGTCGGATTTGCGGCGCTTCCAGATCGGGATCATCGAGTTGATGGTGTCGATCTCGGTATAGTCCTCGTACTCGGGCTTGTAGTCGTCGTCGGCGTCCTCGGGCTTGGGCTTCTGGCGCGACTTGGAGACCTCCATCTTGATGGGGTAGCGCACGTAGTTGCTGTAGCGCTTGATCAGGTCCTTCAGGCCGTACTCGGACAGATAGGTGTCGTAATCCTCCTCGTCGGTGTTGTCCTTGAGCGTCAGGATGACGTCGGTGCCGTGGCCCTCGCGCTCGGCCTCCTCGATCGTATAGCCCTCGACGCCGTCGCTCTCCCACGCCCAGGCCTGGTCGGAGCCGTACGCCTTGGAGACCACGCGCACCTTCTTGGCCACCATGAACGCGGAGTAGAAGCCCACGCCGAACTGGCCGATGATGTCGACGTCCTCGCCCTGCTGCTCGGCGTTCTCCTCCTTGAACGCCATGGAGTCGGAATGGGCGATGGTTCCCAGGTTGCGATCGAGGTCGTCCTTGTCCATGCCGATGCCGCTGTCGGACACCGTGACGGTGCGGGCGCCCTTGTCGAACGAGACCATGATGCCCAGCTCGTCCTTGGACAACTGGATGTCGCTGTCGGTCAGGCTCTTGAAGTAGAGCTTGTCGACCGCATCCGATGCGTTGGAGATGAGCTCGCGCAGAAAGATCTCGCGATTGGTGTAGATGGAGTTGATCATCAGGTCGAGCAGCTTTTTGCTCTCGGTCTTGAACTTGCGCATGTGCAACGCTTCCTTTCTTCGGCACGCTTGCGTGCTCCCCGCGCGTCGACTCCGCTGCAGCCCTGCGCCCCTTCGCATGGAGCTCGCAGGCGTCTGTTAGCAGTCGAATCGCGCGAGTGCTAATTACCAGTGGTAACTATAGCACCCCTCTCTGAAGGCGCAAGCGTGGATACAGAAAATATGAGCGATTCACACTTAGATTTTTGGACAGTCGGAGGGATCCGCGGGTGATATTCGGCAAATCCTACACTTTTCGTTGCGAAAATGGACGATTTCGGGGACTTTGAACCCCTTTTCTTGCGTTGAACCCGCATTAGAAAACCCGTTACGCTTGCCCGTCAATCGGAAAGGCGACGGTCGTTTTTCTTTGAACTGGGGAAATGGGTCAATACAGATGAATCGGAGCGAATCCGCAAATCCGATCCGCTCCGACACGAAAACAAAAGGGGTTCAAACCCATCGAAACCGTCCAAACTAGTTGAGAAAAATGGAGGATTTACTCCTTGGCGCCGTACTGCTCGTAGTAGGCGTCGAGAGCGGTCTTCACCGCATCGTCGATCACGACGCGGCCCTGCACCTCGCGGTTGTACAGGTACTCGGTGACCTCGGCCATGCTGACGATGGACGCCACGGGGAACCCGTACTTCTCCTGCACCTCGCGCTGCGCGGTCTTGACGCCGCCCTTGCCCACCTCCATGCGGTTGAGCGACACGATCAGGCCCTTCACGTCGACCTTGGCCGCACCCATGAGGACGGGATACGTCTCGTCGATGGACTTGCCGGACGTGGTGACGTCCTCCACCATCACGACGCGATCGCCGTCATGCAGGTCGCTGCCCAGCAGGTTGCCCGCGTCGGCGCCGTGGTCCTTGACCTCCTTGCGGTTAGAGCAGTAGCGCACCTCCTTGCCGTACAGCTCGTGGAGCGCGATGGCCGTGACGACCGCAAGCGGAATGCCCTTGTAGGCGGGGCCGAACACCACGTCGAAGTCGAGTCCGAAATTGTCGTGGATGGCACGGGCGTAGTACTCGCCCAGGCGCTTGAGCTGCTCGCCGGTCACGTAGGCGCCCGCGTTCATGAAGAACGGGGACTTGCGGCCGCTCTTCAGCGTGAACTCGCCGAACTTGAGCACGTCGCTTTCCACCATGAACTCGATGAATTCCTGCTTGTACTGCTCCATGGGGTTCCTCCCAACGCCGGTGTCATAAGGGCTTGTTGCCGTGCCTTTCATGATACCAGCCAACGCGGGCGGACGGACCTAAGGATGAAAAGGAGACGCGGGACGGAAAGCGCGGAAGGAGCCGGGGCATCCGCGCGAACGGCGGTCCCAGCAGGCACGCAGCTTTCGCGCGCGACGGTTTTCGCGAGCACGGCGGCCGCTCGCGTACGACTCGCCAGATGACCCCTTACGACATGCCGCCGGCGCTCCGGGCGCGACGGCTGCGCAGCGCGGCTTCGATCGCGATGGCGATGATGCCGATCCAGATCAGACCCAGGCACACACCGTGCGCCAACGTGAACTCCTCGCCGAAGAACGCAACCGCCAAGATGAGCGACATCGTGGGGCTGACGTACTGCAAAAACCCGATCATCGTCATGCTGATGCGGTTCGCGGCGGCAGAGTACAGCAGCAGCGGCACCGCGGTGGCCACGCCGCTGCCCACCAGCAGCACGACCAAAAGCGTCGAATCGTATACCGCAATGGCATTGGGGACAGCGGGCGTGAGCTGCCAGACCCATGGGAACACGGCGCCCGCCGCCAAGATCGCGCAACCCAGCACGCCCGTCAGCAGCGATTCGAATGCCATGCCGGGCAATGCGGGATAGCCGCCGCGCTTTTTGACCGCCCCGTAGATGCTGAACGAGATGGCCAGCACAAGGACGATCCAGATGTCGCCGCCGTTGACCACCAGGAAGAACACCACTCCGATGCCGGCGAGGACGGTGGCCGCAAGCTGCATGGGGGTGAGCCTCTCGCGGAACACGATCATCCCCAACGCGATGTTGCACAGCGGACACAGGTAATAGCCCACGCTGGTCTCGAGCACATGCCCGGTGCTTGCCGCCCATACGTAGACGCCCCAGTTCACCGTGATGATAAGGCCCGACGCCACAAACGTGCGGACCGCGCGCGGATCCTTTAGCAGATAGAGGAACCGGGTCCGCTTGACCAGAACGCACAACGCGATCACGAACACAGCCGACCACGCCATGCGCCAGCTGAGCACCTCGAGCGCCGGCACGGCGGAAAGCAGGTTCCAATACAGGGACATAAGCCCCCACAGCAGGTAGCAGAACAGGCCCTGGAGAAACCCGGTGCGGTCGGTGTCGGCGGGGATGGCGGATGTGGGGAGCTTTTGTTCGGACATAATAGTTGAGGTGGGTCAAAGGCGGGCAGAAAGCAGAACCGCCGGCCCATCGTTCGCAGAGGAACGGGGCCGGCGGAAGGCGGCGGAACGGATGCGAGAGCGGACGTTCTCCGGTCTCAAGGCGCCGAAACCCAGCGCAGCGGGACCCAGGATCGTCCGAAAGGCGGACGGCTAGTCGTCGCCCTCCTCGGCCGCTTCGGCGGCTTGCCGTTTTATCTTGCGCGCCAACACGATGCGCGCGAGGAGCAAACTGCCCTCGTAGAGCACGATCATGGCGGCGAACAGCAGAAGCATGGTCACCGGGGACGCGTCGGGCGTGATCATGGCCGAGATGACCATCAGCACCACGTACACCACGCGCCAGCTGCCGCGCAGCTTCTTGTACGGGATGATGTCGAAGATCGCCAGGAAGAACACGACCAGCGGCAGCTCAAAGGCAAAGCCGAAGCCGATCTCGAACTTGACGATGGTGTCGACGTAGGTGCTCGCGCGCGGAAGGCTGGCAGCCCATCCCTGCACCTGGCCGGTGAGGAACTGGAACGCGGGATTGAGGATGACCAGATAGCAGAAGATCGTTCCCACGATGAACAGGATCACCGCGGCGGCGAATGCCGGAACGAACCATTTGCGCTCCTTGGGCTTGAGGGCCGGCAGGAAAAACGCCAGGATCTGCCAGAGGATCACCGGGGAGCACGTGACCACCGAAGCCCACAGGGCCACCTTGAAGCTGGTGGCGAACGCTTCGAACGGATCGAGCGCCGTGAGCACCGCGGTGCCGTCGGAACCCTGCGGCAGGTACTCCGCGATGGGAAGCAGCAAGAACTGGATCAACGTGGGTGCGGCAAAGTAGAAGATGAGCACGCCGATGAACAGGCAGACGACGATGCGCACCAGGCGCATGCGCAGCTCGCCCAGATGATCGAAAAGGGGCATGCGTGCCGGTCCGATAGGCATGATCTACTCCCCCTTCTCGTCGGTGGCGGCTGCATCAGCAGCGGCGGCGGACTCCGCCTTTGCGGCGGGCTTGGCGTCGGACGAGGACTCCTTGGCGGGAACCGCATCCTTGGCGGCGTTGGCAGCGCGCTTCTCCGCCGCCTCCTTCTCCGCGTCGGCGGCCTTCTTGGCGGCGCGCTCCTTCTCATAGCGCGCCTTGCGCTCCGAGAAGCTCTCGCGACGATCGCCCGATGCGGAAGCGCTGGCAGCAGACTTGGATCCGGATGCCGAGCTTGCGGCCTTCGTAGAAGAAGCGCTCTTCGAGGAGCTGCCCGCCTTCTCCAAAACCTCCAGCGGGTTTTTGAACGGATCCTTGGAATCCGGGTCGTACACCTCGGTCTTGATGACCTTGTTCATCTCCTCCTGAGCGCCCCTGAACTTGCTGATGGCCTGGCCGATGGTCTTGGCCATCGCCGGCAACCTGTCGGGGCCCACGATGAGGAACCCGAAGATCAGGATCAGGAAGAATTCGAAACCGCCTATGCCGAACAAAGCGAACCCCTTTGCTTAGCTTGAACAAACTCACATGCGTCGCAGGCGCAACTGCGCATACGAAACGTCATGGTAGCACAACCGGATATTGCCCAAGCACACGCCGAGGCTCTTCAAAAACCAAGCGTATATCAAATCGTTGCAAAGAGCCTAGCTGCCGCTCAGGACCGAAAGCGCCATCGTGGGGATGAACAGCGCCAGCACCAAGATGATGCACACCACCACGGTCACGATGCGCTTGATGCGCTCCGAGCGCTCCTTTTTCGCGCGCGCACGCTCCTCGCGCTCGCGCGCAGCCTGGATACGGGCTTCCTTTTGCTTGGCGGTCGTCTTCTGCTGTTTGGAACCGGATTTTTGGCTCATCGCGTTACGCCCTCAGCTTTCCGCGGATCTCGATGACGCGCGCGATGGTCTTGGCAACGTCGACATCGACGTTCCAGTGGCTCTTCTCGTACAGGACCTTGCCCTCGACCATCGTCATCAGCACATCGGTGCCGTTGCAGGTGTTCACCACCGCGGACACGGGATCGGTCGTGGGAGTCTGGTGCGAGCCGGACAGGTCGACCGCAACCACGTCGGCGCGCTTGCCGATCTCCAGCGAACCGATGATGTCGTCCTGCTTGAGCGCACGGGCGCCGCCGATGGTGGCGGCTTCCAGCATGGTCGCGGAATCCAGGAAGTGGTTCGGGTTGATCGCGCGCTGAAGCAGCATGCCCAGGCGCATCTCGGTGAACATGTCGATGGAGTCGGTGGCGGCAGGCGAATCGGTGCCCAGGCCGAATCGCAGCTGCGCGCGCAGGAACTCGCCGATGGGGGGCATGCCCATGCCCAGCTGGGCGCTGCAACGCGGGCAAGCGGCCACGGCGACGTCGTATTCCTTCAGTTTCTTGATATCGTCGTCGTCGACATGCGTGCAGTGGATCGCCAGCACGTTGTCGGATTCGAACGCACCCCAGTTGAGCGCATAGCGCACCGGCGAGACGCCCGTGGGCAGCCACGGCGGAATCTCCACGTAGCCGCGCTTGGTGCCCATGGTGTGCACGGCGAACGGCGACGAGCCGCGCTTGACGAACTGGTACTCCTCGCGGCTGCCGGCAAGGTGCATGGCGACCGGCAGGTTCTCCTTGCGCGCGTACTCGCTGACCTTGTTGAACACCGCAGGATGGCAGGTGTAGATGGCGGCGGGGGCGATGCCGATGGTCACGCGGTCGGAGTCGACCTCGGCGCGCCAATGGGCGATGTCGTTTTCGGCGACGCGCATCGCAAAGTCGATGCGGCGCTGGTCCATCGCGCCGACCTCGCGGTAGATCACGCTGCGCATGCCCAGCTTCTGGGTGGCGGTGCACGCGGCGCCCGTCGCGGTGATGTCGGCGATGGTGGTGATGCCGCTCGAGATGGCCTCGAGTCCGCCCAGGACAGCCGAGTCGTACCAGTCGCTCACGTCCATCTTGGTGCTCTTTTCGGCGACGGCGCGCACCCAGGTGGTGTAGGGAACGTCGTGGACGATGCCGCGGAACACCGAGTTTTCGGTGTGGGTGTGCAGGTCGACCAGGCCCGGCATCAGCGCCGCCATGCCAAAGTCCTTCACTTCCTCTTCGGGATAGTGGGATTTGAGGATGTCGACGGGGCCGACGTCGTAGATGCGCCCGCCGCGCACCAGAACGGCGCCGCGCCGGATCGGCTCGGAGGTGATGGGAAGAATGTATTGTGCACACAAAAGCATGAGCGCCGCCTGTCTCCCGAACTGTTGCGAATGATCTGACCATGATAGCATTCCGCGATGGCGCCGCCGTGAAGCCCCCGCGGAAACACACAGCGCCATCGGCGGAATGCAGGTGAGCGAAGCAGCGGTGGTTTATCGCATTTTCTCGATAATGGGAAAAATCCCCTGCCCGCCATCCTCGTTCCATTTCGTCATTCGCTATACTTCGCTGCTATGCAGACTCTCGATATGACATACATCCACGCGCCCGCCACCTACGACTTCCGCGAGCGCTCCATCATGTACGGCCCCGTGTCGGACATGGTGCCCTCCACGCCCATCTTCGAGATGTACCCGCTCGGCTTGACCACGCTGTGCGAGTACCTGGAGCGCCACGGGATGCGCGCGCGCATCTACAACCTGGCGTCGATGATGTTGCACAAGAAGAACTTCGACGTGGAGAAGAACCTGGCCAAGCTCGATTCGCGCATGTTCGGCATCGACCTGCATTGGATGCCCCACTGCCACGGCTCGGTCGAGGTGGCCAAGATCCTCAAGCGCCTGCATCCGACGACGCCCGTGAGCTTCGGCGGCCTTTCGGCGACGATCTTCCACGAGGACCTGATCAAATACGACTGCATCGACTACGTGGTGCGCGGCGATTCGACCGAGGAGCCCATGCGCCAGCTGGTCGAGCGCATCTCGCGCGCCGCCCGCACGCATACGCCGGTGGGCGATCTGTCCGACATCCCCAACCTGACCTGGAAAGACGAATCAGGCGCGGTGCACATCAACCCCCTTTCGTGGGTGCCGGACACCATGGATGCGATCTCGCTGGACTACGCCTATCCCATGAAGGGCGTGCTGCGCCATCACGATATGACGAGCTACCTGCCCATGAAGGGCTGGTTGCAGTACCCCGTCACAGCCAGCCTGACGTGCCGCGGATGCTCGCGCAACTGCGCCACGTGCGGCGGCAGCGCCTACGCGTTCAAGAACCACTTCGGGCGTCGGCGCGTGGCCTGGCGCGATCCCGCGTTGCTCATCCGCGATATCGAGAACGTGCAAAACCACGTGTGGGGCCCCATCTTCGTGCTGAACGACTTTTTGCAGGCAGGCGAGGATTACACGCGTCGGTTCATCACCGGGCTCAAAGGCAAGGTTCAAAACCCCATCGGATTCGAGTTCTTCGGGCCGCCGCCAGGGGGCGACGACTTCTACCGGATGCTCGACGACAACCTGCAGAGCTGGTCTGTGGAGATCTCTGCCGAAAGCCACGACGACGACGTGCGCAAGGCGTTTGGCAAGGGTCACTACAAGATGGCCGAGCTCGAGGAGACCATCGTCGACGCGCTGTCGCATCCCAACTGCGAGCGGTTCGACCTGTACTTCATGACGGGCATTCCCAAGCAGACCGCCGCCAGCGTGCGCGAGACCGGCGCCTACGTGCAGCACCTCTACGAGCGCGTCGGCTACGATCCGCGCCTGGTCGTGATGACTTCGCCGATGGCGCCGTTTTTGGATGTGGGATCGATCGTATTCGACAACCCCGGAAAGTACGGCTACCGCTTGCGCGCCCGCACGTTCGAGGAACATCGCGAGCGCATGATTCTGCCCTCGTGGAAGCACATCATGAACTACGAGAGCGAGTATATGAGCGTGGACGAGATGGTCGAAGCGACCTACGACGCCGCGCTGGACATCAACCGCATCAAGGGCTCGCACGACATCATC
This sequence comes from uncultured Eggerthellaceae bacterium, assembly GCA_958452575.1. Classification (GTDB taxonomy): domain Bacteria; phylum Actinomycetota; class Coriobacteriia; order Coriobacteriales; family Eggerthellaceae; genus Aphodovivens. The sequence goes on along the minus strand of CAUDUM010000007.1, from coordinate 53,390 downwards.
GATCGAGGGATGGCGGCGGGCGTGGACGCGCGCATCCGGCAGGCGCGCGAGCAGATGCGGCGCTTGGACGACGTGCTGATCAACGGAACGGGACGCATCGACGCGCGCATGGCCGCGCTCAAGGAGGAGTTCGAGCGTCTCTCCGAGAACACGATGGCCGAAAAGTCAGAGCTGAACTGGGCGTTTGACGTGAAACCCACGCATGCGGCGCATCTTGCCAAACTGTGGATCTCCAACGAGCCCGCCAACTGGCTGGCCCATGCGCGCGGCGCTTGGCGTCCGGCGTCCAGCGACTATGACTACCCCGACCAGGAGAACGGCGCGGTGGCGCCCGCTTGGAACGCCGACGGCTCGCCCAACTGCACGTTCAAGGGGCTTGCCGTGGACGGCGTGGGCGACGGGCGCGCGCTGTCGGACGAATCCGGCGCACAGGTTGCCGCCGCGGGAAGCGTGGTCGCCCCGGGATTTTCGCATGCGAACACCAACGAGGCTTTTGACGCCTCCAACGCCGATCTTAAAGCCGGCCGCGCAGGCACCGCCGTGCAAGCGGGCGTGGCGGCGATCCGCGACGAGGCGGCGCGCACAGTCCTGCGCGATCCGCTGTTGGAGCAGATGATGGCCGAGGAGCGCGAGCGCGAGGAAGCTCGGGCTGCGGGCGGCATCGAGGGCGCAGCGGGTGCCGCGTCGCAGGCGCGCAAGCCGGGGCTGCTCGGACGTTTGCGCGGCGATGCCCCGCATGGCGCTTCCGGGCTCAAAGGCGCAGGCGGCACCGCCGGCGCACGCGACGCCCGCAAGCTGGGAAAGATCCGCGGCAGGAAGTGATCATCCCCCAAGCGTCTGCCGGGCTTTTCATGCTGGATGCCGTTTTTTCAGAAGATTGCGACAAGCGAGGAGGTTTTTGAGCCTTCTCGCATTGGAATTCGGCTTTTTGTGCATGCTACTCGCAAGAATGCGACATCCGCGAAAGTCCAAACCGGATCGGATGTCGCATTCTTCTCCCTTTTCGGCATTTCTCCCGAATAACTTGGTTGCGGAAGGAAATCGGATGACGCCTTGCGCTCGAAACGCACGCCTATGCGTTGGCCTTCCACGCGTCCACCAGCTCGGCGGCAGCCGCGCGCGGATCGGCGGCGGCGCACACGGCCGACACGACGAAGAAACCATCGACGCCGGTCTTGGCGAGCGCAGGGATATCGGCAGCCTTCACGCCGCCGCCCACGACGATGGGCTTGGGGCTGATGCGGCGCAGTTCGGAGAGCTCCTCCAAGCTGCGCGTGATGACGCGGCCATCGTCGTCCATGCCGCAATCGGGCTTGGTCGCCGTCTCATGCAGCGGGCCCACGCCCAGGTAATCGACCAGGCTCATATCCGCCGTCGCGATGTAGTCGCGCATCTCGTGCGCGCGGGCGGACAGTCCGACTATGGCGTCCTCGCCCAGATAGCGGCGACACGCCTCCACCGGCACATCGCTTTGGCCCACGTGCACGCCGTCCACCTTGATGCCGGCGTCGCGCGCGGCGAGCGCCACGTCCAACCGGTCGTCGATGAGCAGCGGAACGCGATCCTGAGCGCCCGCAGCCGCGATCGCCCGCGCAGCCTCGTCGGCGCACGCCATCAGCTCGCGCGCGCCGCACACCTTCGAGCGCACCTGGAAGATGGTGAAGCCGGCGTCAAGCGCCTGCGCCACGATGTCGCCCACCGGGCGGCCGAGGGTGTTCTCGGGACCCAGCACCAGATAGGCGGAGATGTCCAAATTATCGCGCATGCTCATTTGCGACCCCCTTCTTCGTTTGCGCAACCGACGGCGCCCGCCGCGTCCGACCCCGCATGCGGAGCAGGGCCATCCCCCTCAAGCAGCTCGTCGACCACCGCGACCTTACGCTCCATCATGTTCTCGAATCCGGGGCGCACGTCGGCCTTCAGGATGACCTCGGTGCGGATCCCCTTTTCCGCAAGAACCATCGTGGCATCTTTGACCACACGCATGACCTCGTCCCACTCGCCTTCGATCTCGGTGAACATCGAAGACGTCTTGTTCGGCAGACCCGACTCGCGGATCACGCGCACCACCTCGGCAACGTGCTCCGCAAGCTCGTCGCCCACGCCGAACGGTGCGATCGCCACAGCCACCAACGTATTCATATGCGGCACCCTTCCTTTCGTTCAGCTCGTCGCGCGGAGCGCATCCGGCATGCCCTGCTTCGACGCGCGTTGACACCGCAAGCAGCTCCCGAACGCCGCGTCCCGCCCGCAATGGATGGAGCTATGCCTCCTCGATCTCGAACGGATTGGCGGCGATATCCTCAGGCGTCGCCTTGTACAGCTCGTCGATGAAGGCGACTTGGAAGCTTCCGGGCGCGTCGACCTTCGCCTCGGCGCGGGCGCCCGCCAAGTTGTACGCCTGCACGCCCGCCATCGCCGCTGCCAGCGGCGTCTCGGCGCAGGCGGCGTACACCGCGCACACCCCGCCCAGGCTGCACCCCGACCCCGTGATCTTGGCCATGAAGTGCGATCCACCGCGCGAGTAGCACACGACCTCGCCATCGGTGATCAGATCGGTCTCGCCCGACACCGCCACAGCGCCGCCGGTATAGCGGGCAAGCGCCACCGCTGCCGCGCGCGCCTCGTCGACCGCCTGGGTGGAATCGACGCCGCGCACCTGCGATGCGCCGCCGTCGCCCTCCAGCTCCCACAGGTTGGCCAGCGCGATCACTTCCGAAGCATTGCCGCGGATGATCGTCGGCTTGAACTCTTTGAACTGGGCAAGCAGGTCGGTACGCATCTCGCCGATGCCGATGGCGACCGGATCGAGCACCCACGGCCTGCCCGCCTCATGCAGCGTGCGCGCGGTGCGCGGAAGCGTCTCCTTGTAGATGGGGAACAGCGTGCCGACGTTGATGTAGGTCGCACCACCCGCGTTGGCAAGAAATTCTCCTTCGTCGGGCAGGTAGACCATGGCAGCGGAACCGCCGACTGCGATCTGGGCATTGGCGACGAGATTGATGGTCACCGTGTTGGTGACGGACCCCGCCATGGGATTGGCGGCGCGCACTTCGCGCGCGGCGGCGGCGATCTGCTGTTGCAGCTGGGACTTGTCGATCATGAACGTTCCTTTCCCGGAGGTCCTTGCGATGCGCTGCGCTGGATGGACGCGGGATCGCGCCGGCGGCGGCGTCAACAAAAAAGCGCCGCCGGTTACGGCAGCGCCCCTGCGATCGCAAGCATGCTCCCTACACCAGTGTTAACTGACAGGTTCGAAGGGTTGGGCGCAAGCCCTCTCAACCAGCACGGCGTTTCATGCGCTCGTCCCGCAACGGGATGAGCGGCTGATCGCCGCGCAGGTACCCCTGCATCCGCGAATATGATAGCGCTATGCCGCAGCAGCGGGGAGGCTCTTTTGGCCAACGGCGAAGCGATGCGGCAGGACGCGAACGTTAGGCGGCGGGAATCTCGGAGACGGCAGCTGCATCCCCCGCGTCAACAGAAGGCGTCTCCACAGGCTGATCGGGCACAACGGGCTCCTCAACAGGAGGGGTGTCGTATGAGGGCTCTTCCACCGCAGGCTCATCTACAGGCGGCGTTTCGGGCTCGGGCGTCGGTTCGGGTTCCGGCGCGGCATCGACGCCCGCGCCGGCATCGCCTGACGGTTCCCACGTGCTTGCGCTGTCATCGTAGGAATCCTCGTAGCTCGGAGTCGTCCAACCCGTCGAAGGCGCAACATAGTCCGAATACCCTCCGCCATCGGCGGTGAAATCGGCTGCTTCGGGCACGGAGGCGAAATCCTCTGCCAGGGCCTCATCGGCAGGCTCTTCGGCTTCGCCCTCCGCATCGTCCTCGGCGTCGGCGTCCTCCTCTTCGGCGGTCGCCTCCTCCTTGGCATCTTTGGCATCGGAGTCCTTCGAGGTCGATTGGGCCATTGCCATGTTGGGCATATCGTAATCGGGCGCGAACACGCCGGAAGCCGCAAGCACGGCGACGGCAAGCGCCGCGATGACGACCACCGCGCCGATCACGACGTACATCACATGAGACTTCATCCAGGAAGCTGCGTTCTCAAGCACCGCCATCTCTCCTTTTCTTGTGCGTTATGGCGTGCTGCCCTTCGGGCGATATGTCTCCTGCGCCCGCGGCACAGGAAAGCCGCCGAAATCAGACGGCTCCCTGATTCTAGCAAAATACCCACCCCCCTGTATACGATAGGATACCGATAGGGAGGGAAGATCGGAGACTCGACCCGGAAGCATGCCTTCGATGATGGCCGGCAACTCGCTTCTGGCGGCGGATTCACTACCCTTCCGCAGTTCCAAAGCCGATGATCAGGCCTTTGTTTTCGGCGTAGTACGAGCACAGGCCGCCGCATGGCAGGATGCGGACCTCCGCGTCGGGCCACTCTTGGCGAATACGGTCCGCCAACGCCTGCGCTCCGGGCTCGTTTTCCACATGGTCGAGATAGACCATGCCGCCGTCGAAGCCCTGGTCGCGCATCGTATGGACGATCTTGTCGAGCGTTTTGCGCGATCCGCGCGTGGGGCCCACGATCTTGATGGTGCCCTCATCGCTCGCGATTCCCAGAATGCGGATGTTCAGCTTGCTGGCAAGATGCCCCGCCAGCTTGGGCATGCGCCCCGATTTGGTCAGGTTGTCGTAGCTGCTCAGGGAAAAGAGCACGGTCGAGGCGCTCTCGAGCCGATCGACGAAGGCGACCGCCTCGTCAAACGACGCCGACGGATGCTCGGCAAGGAACCCGTCCGATTGCGCCACAAGCAGCTCGAGCTTGCCGCCCGCCGCCCGCGAATTGACGATGTGGATGTTGCGCGCACCCTCTTCGAGCACCATGTCGCGCGCCATGCAAGCGGCCTCGTAGCTTCCCGACAGCCGGGCGGATATAGTGATGGCGATGATGTTGTCGGCGGACCGGAACAGCTCCGCCCACTCGCCGACACTGGGGCACGAGCTGGACGACGAGGTGTCCTCTTCGAGGATGAGGCGATTCAACTCGGCGACGTCAAGGGATGCATCGTCGACGTATTCGCGCCCCGCGATGTTGATTTTGAGCGGCGCAACGCGATAAACCGCATCGACAGCCTTGGGACGGTATTCCCTCAGATTGCAGCTCGAGTCTGCAAGTATCGCCCAGCTCATAGGAGCACCCTCCCCTTCAGTGCCGCAAGAACGCCAGCGTACTTCGATCGCCTGTGTTGCATAGTATAAATTCAGAATCGCAAAGCTGCCGGAAATTGCCGCCGGAAAGAAAAGGTTTCCAAGCCGATGGTTTGACCGGGATGGCGTGACTTTGATGGACGGCGAGACGGACAACCCAAGTTGAGCTTGCCCGCGTTGGAGAAACGCAAAGGTTGGCTGCTTTGCGTAGGGCATATGCTGATACATACACGGATACATACACGGTTGCCCGTTTTCGGCCCAAGACAAAGAAAAACGCCTGAACTGTTTGGTTGTTGGAACAGCCGAGCGTGAATTCGAAGCGAATCGCTGTAAGGTCTCATTTGAAATTGAAGCTCGTGCAAAATCCGCTGCGGAAGCGTCAAAGCTCTCAAGCGAAGAATGCGAGCGTTTGCTTACTAAACTCGAAAAACTCGGCATCGAGATCCGTTCGATTGTGGTCTCCTCCGACAGAATAGTCCGTCGCGGCGGCTATGGCTCAGAAGAGATCGCTTATGAATCAGAGAAGATCCTCTCTGTTCCCTTTCCCGTTAATCCGGCATTCGTTAACGAGGTCCGATCTCTGATTGAAAAAGGGTTCTCAAATGTCGCTTTTTCGGCCATCTATTCAATCTCAAACGAAAACTTGCTCAGGAAAGAGCTGCTTGCGGATGCCGTTGCCAACTCCAGGTCAAAGGCGGAGATACTGGCAGAGTCGATGAAGCAAACTATCGCAGGTATTGAGTCGGCAAACCTCTCGGGACGCGATGATGTTTATGATGTTTCCAACGACGTAGAAGAGTACCTGGTGTGCGAACAGCCCCTTACAATGAGCGCGCCGGATCGGCTGGCAGACAAGCTGAAGCCAGATACCGTCGAACTCTCCGCCGAAGTTAAGATCGTCTGGCTGGTGAAATAGCTTGGCGAAGACTCATCGAGTGCAAGATCAGGGCTATTCAAGACCAACGGGATGAGACAGCCCAGCGACAAGTGACTCGCACCGGGCACACGCTCAAGATGAAACAAGAGGCCGCGACCGAAATCGAGCACGGCCTCGGATGGACAAGCGCGTCCAACCGGCTACTTCGTTGCGCCGCAGTCGCAGTACTGGTAGTCCACGTAGGTTTCGGTTTCGTACCAGCCTTGGTCTTCCTCGTGGGAACCGACAGGTACGCGCTGAGTCTCGTAGATGGTTTCCATGCGGTAGTTACCGAAGTAACCCTGCTTAACGAGTTCAGCGGCATGCGCCTTGGCCGCGTTTGAATCTGTGGTCACGAAGCCGTCCTCCGCGAAGACATACTGCGTGCCAACAGGTACCTGCTGGTCTGCGTAGTCAGTCACGGTCACGATGTTCGGAACCCAGACCTGCCTGGTCGCGGTGTGGTCTTTCCAGCTGTGGCTGTGAGCCGGCGCGGAAGGCTGGTTCGAAGAACCGCCGGAAGAGCCGGAACCGTTGCCGTTGGAACCGGAGTTCCCCGCGTTGAAACCGCTGTCGCCGTTGCCGGCGTCGCTCGCGTTGCCGTTACCGCCTGAAGGCGTCGTGGCCTCCGGCTGACCGTCCACGTCGACCTCCTTGTCGGCGTCCGTGGCGTCCTGTTTCGTCTCGTCGGAGACGTTCGGGTTCTCGGCCACGTTGCCCTCAAGTTTGTCGAGGATATCCTTACCGGCGTCGCCCTTCAAGGTCTCGTCGCCGTTCTCGACGGCGTCCTTCGTTTGGTCGACGATGCTCTTGAGCATCTCGTCAGTCACCTTGTCAGCCGGGATTCGCGTCATGACGAAGTCCATGGACAGCTCGCCGGCGGCGGCAACGGAGACGGCCTGCTCCCCGCTCGTTTCGTACAGCTCGTAGGCGGAGCCGTCGCCGTTAAGGGGGCTGACGAGTGAGACGGTGTAGTCTCCCTCGGGCAGCTCGACGGTCGAGGAGCCCTTGCCGCCCTCGGCGTCGGGGCGTATCGCGTGGTAGAAGTCCACCTCGCCATTCGAGATATGGGCGATGGCGGGCGTGGAGCCCTCGTCCCAGCCCTCGTCCGCCGTCACGTTGAGGGTGAGCTCGGCGGGCTGCGCAAATTCCTCCTGCTGAGCGGGCGCGCAGCCGCCCAGGGACGCGGCCGCCACGCAGACTGCCGTCGCGATCGCGGCGGCAGCGACCAGCCCGCGAGCCTTCGCCCATTCGAATGCCTTGCCCATGTCGTCTCCCCCTTCTCGCCGCCCCGGAACCCTCTCTCGGGGTCTCCTGCGGCGCCAGCCGCCAGCTACTTCGTTGCCCCGCAGTCGCAATACTGGTAGTCCACATAGGTCTGCGTCTCGTACCAGCCCTGGTCCTCCTCGTGGGAACCGACCTGAACGGTCTGCCACGTGTATTGCGGAACGTTGGTGTAATTGGTGTTATCAACGCCTGACTTCAAAAGCTCCAACGAGTGAGCCTTGACATCGTTGATGTCAGTTGTCGAATAACCGTCATAGGAGAACACGTACAGGTAGTGACTGAATACGCGCTGGCTTTCATAGTCCGGCACCGTCACCCAGTTCTCGACCCATACCTGCCGCGTGGCGGTGTGGTCCTTCCAGCTATGCGTGTGGGAGGAAGCCTGGCCGCCACCAGAGCCACCACTGCTGGATGCGCCGCTGCTGGAGTTTTCCCCTCCAGAGGCGGCGGCACCCGAGCCGCCTTGCGAACCGCCGGGAGCAGAGGGGGTGGAAGCCGCAGACTCCTCATCCGCGTCCGCCTCTTCCTCCACCTTGGCCGCCTCGTCCTTGGTTTCGTCGGAGGCGTTCGGGTTGGCGGCTGCGTTCTGCACGAGCCTATCGAGGATGGAACGCCCCGCATCACCCTCAAGCGTCTCGTCGCCGTTTTCCACGGCAAGTCTGGTTTGCCAGACGATGCTCTGCACCGTCTCGTCCGTCACGTCTTCTGCCGCAATCAGCGTCATGACGAAATCTACGGACAGCTCGCCGCCTGCCTCGAGCGCGACTTGCTGCTCTTCGCTCGTGCCGTACAGCTCGTAGGCGGAGCCGTCGCGGTTGAGCGGGCTGATGAGCGACACCGTGTAGTCCCCCTCTGTGAGCTCAACGGTTGACGCGCCCTTGTTCCCCTCTGCATCGGGATTGATTGCATGGTAGAAATCAACCCCCTCGCCCACGATATGAGCGATTGCGGGCGTGGATTCCCCATCCCAACCGGAATCCGCCGTAACGCCGATGGTGAGCCGCGCTGCGCTCGACTCCTCCTGCTCCGCCTGCAGAGCGGAAGGGGAGAACACGCCGCATGCTGCCGCCACCGCAAGGCAGATCGCGGCGATCACCGCCACAGCCAACGCGGCGACATGAGGTTTATGCGACTTGACCCACTCCATGCCCTTACTCATTTTTAATCCACCTCTATGCCCTCGATATCGGGATAATCTCACGTAAAGCCAGCATGCCCTTCGTCAACGACAATGGCAAGCCCCGCGTATCCGCTATGGGCCTTATCATAAGCCATCTGAGTGTTTGAGTAGCTGCAAGACCACAGCTCGATGGCTTCCTCGGATTCCACGAGGACTTCACCCGCGTCCCCAATCTCGTAAGGCGCCTCCCCGAGGTTCATCGCCCCAAGGTCATCGTCAAGCTCGAATTCGCCCATCGGAGTGTAGAAGTTCAGAGACATGCAGCCAAAAATCAAGGCTCTCCGACGCGGCGCTGTTGCCCGAGTCGTCCGTGGCCAGCTTGAGCTTCTGCGAGCCTTGATGGATTCGCTGGCGAAGCGCAGGAGTTAACTTCCTACCCACGTCTCGCTTCATGTCGATACATACACGGATACCTACACGGTCGACCGCTATTGGTGCGAGGTACAGGAAAACGCCCTAGCTGACTTCCCAGCTAGGGCGATAAATTTTGGTCGCGGGGGCTGGATTCGAACCAACGACCTTCGGGTTATGAGAAAACTTATCCAGTGGTCAGATTGTTTCACGATTTTCTATTTTCGCAGGTCAGAAGCCCGTCAAAAAATCCTGATAGCCATGGCGTTTCAAGATGTTTCAGCATTTTAGCCCAAAATTAGCCCAAATTTGCCCATAACAGTACGTTTGTGTACTGTGACCGAAGACGGGCAAAGGAGTCAGTAAACGCCGCTTGACGCGGCCGGTCTTCGGCGGTGCCTTCTTTCCCATGCGACCCGAAGGAAAGGAGTGCGAGATGTCGGGAAGAAGCTCATTGTCCGGCATAGGGTCGGTGGAGAAGACGGGAAGGAAGAACACGTGGCGCATCAGGGTCGCGCTCAGCAAGGACCCCGTGACGGGCAAGTACAGGAAGTCGCCCAGCCGCACCGTGCACGGCACCAAGTCGGAGGCTACCATGATGTGGCTATACTTATTTGGACAGCCTGATGAGAGTCTGAGGGCCCTTCGAGGAAGGGAGGCCCCATGCGGGATCCGAAGCACCCCAGGCAGTTCACCGAGGAGTTCAGGAGGCAGATAGTCGCTCTGGCGGACTCCGGCAAGCCCCGTGCCGGGGCGATGCGCGAGCACGACCTCGGCAAGTCGACGCCCGACCGCCGGATCCGCCGCGTGCGCGCGTGCGGCTCCACCGCCGCCGCGGACAACCGGACGCCCGAGCGGAACCGCCTCATCGGGCTGGAGCGGGAGAACGCCCGCCTCAGGATGGGGGTCGATGCGCTAAAGCAAGCGGCGCTGGTATTCGCGCGAAAGCGACGGCGATGGCGGCCAACGCCCGCCGCTACCCGGCATCGGCGCAGCGCGGGATCCCGGGCGCGCCCCGCTCCGCGTGCTACCGGATGCTCGCGCGGGCGGCGCGAGGACGCGCGGCCGGTCGAGGCCGCCTTCTCGATGGCGGCGTTCCCGCTCGCCGACATCGAGGCCTTCCACGGCGGCAGGGGGCCGGAGTTCTGCGACGGGGATGCCGACGCGCTGCTCTCGGCCTTCGGAATCGAGAGGTCGGTCTCGCGCCCCGGCAACCCCTGCGGCAACGCGGTCGTCGAGTCGACGAGCGGGGCGCTCGAGCGCGAGCTGGTGCGCGGGCGGGCGTTCCCGTCGGAGGACCGGCTGGGGACGGAGCTCTTCGACTGGGTGGACTGGCACAACGACTGCAGGCTGCACTCGACGCTCGGCTACATGACGCCGGCAGGGTTCAGGGAGGCGGGCCTGATCCTCTCGTAGCCCTGTCCAAAAAAGTGTTGCCATATCACGCGCGCACCTTCGAGAGCCGAGAGCGGGCGGCGCTCGAGATCTTCGAGTACATCGAGTGCTTCTACAACAGGGCAAGGACCCACTCGGCGCTGGGATACCTCAGCCTCGAGGAGTTCGAGCGGGCCAACCGGCCCGAGGACGATCGCCGCCTGAAGACGGCGTAGGGGTGTAAACGAAATCGGGGTAGATTCAGTGCGCGTAAGCGGCGCCGGGCCGTACCCGCCCTTTTCCGTGTGGCCGACCTCGCCGCCCAGCGTCACGGCCATGATCTGCTGGCCGTAGCAGAAACCGAGCACCGGCACTCCCAGCTCCAGCACCTGCGGGTCGATGGAGGGCGCATCCTCGGCGTAGACGCTCGCCGGGCCGCCGGACAGGATGATGGCGGCAGGATCCAACGCGCGGATCTCGTCCGCGGAGGTGTCGCACGGGACGATTTCGGAGTAGACGTGCAGGTCGCGCACGCGGCGGACGATGAGCTGACCGTACTGCGCGCCAAAGTCGAACACAAGGACTTTCTGGTCGGACGTGGCGTTCACTGATGCTTCTTCACGATGTTTTTCGGGCGCCCTCCATGATACCCGAAAGATGCGTTCGCGTCTCCGGCTACCACCCGCGCGCGTCCAGCACGCAGGCGGTCACGCCCACCAGCCACAGCAGGTCGTGCCCCGCCTTCTCGCGCAACTTCAAGATGAAATCCGGCGTCGTCATGGAAGCCCTGCCTTTCAAGTGCACGGTGCGACGCGGACTCGCCATGCCATGCACTGCCCACGACTTCAGGCGCCACACACGGAATCCGAACCTTGCTGTGCGCAAAACGCGTCGAACGCGTCCAAGAGCTCCATACGCGCGTGCGTTTCGGTCTTCTGGTAGATTTTATGGATGTGCGTGCGCGCGGTCGACTCCGCGATGACCAGCTGTTCGGCGACGTAGACGGCATTGCGGCCGGAAAGCAGGTAGCCCATCACTTCCCGCTCGCGCCCCGACAGGCCGTACGCCTGCGCGAAACCATCGAGCAGCTTGTCCCGCTGGTCCAAATCCTCCAGCTTTTCCATGGCGGCGCGGTCGCCCGACAAATCGCGCAGTCCGCCCACCTCCGTGTTCGTGAACACCGCAAACCCGACGACGAGCACGCCCAACACCCCCACGAACGCGGCGACGCCCGGCAGGTCGGCCCAAGCGGTCTGCGTCGGAAGCGCCATGCCAACGCCCCAGCCTGCGAGCATGCCCGCCGAGGACGCCACGCGCGCGCCCGTCATGGCGCGCACCAAGGAAGCGTCGTTGGTTTTCACGGCATTGCAGAAGTCGTTGAGGGAAAGTATTTCGAACGTCAGGAAGCCGAACATGACCAGGCCGCCCGCCGCGGTCCAGCTTTGCCCGCCCAGCATGCCCAGGCAGCAGAAGCCCGCGCCCATGGCCAAAGGCGCAAGCCGGTACAGCCCGTACATGCCCTTCACCTGCCGCGTGAGAGCGAAGACGGCGCCCACGATGCACGCGATGACGATGCAGCAGCCCGCCTGCACGAGCGGCCCGCTCGCCCCCTGCACCCCTTGTCGCACCATGACGCATGAGAACAGGGCGAACAGCGCCGCGAGCGCCGCCAAGGCGCCGTAAAGCCGGTAGACGACCGGAGGCAGCGGCGTTTTGGAAGCGTCGGCGCTCGTCGCCCACGGCTCCGGCGCGTCGGAGGTCTGCGCGAACGAGCGGTAAGCCAGCACGAACGAAACCGCGGAGGCCACCGGCAGCAGCACCGACGCCGCCTGCATGGCGCCCTTTCCCATGCCGTACAGCGCGAACAGGACGACCGACCCCACCGCGTAGGAAAGCGTTATCAGAAGCGCAGTCTCACCCAGGCGCAGGTAGCCGAAAAAGCTCAGCCACCCGACAAACATGCACGTGTCCGCCACGCCGACGAAAAGCGCCGCGGCGGCGACCATGCCCGCGTTCTGCGCAAGCCCCAGCGCCGCGACGCCGGCAATGCCGAACACGGCGGACAGGACGGCCAAGACCCAGACTCCCCGCGTGGTAGCCAGCTGCCGCGCGACGCCGCCGACAGCGATGAGGGCGAGCAGCCGGAAGCAAAGCTCCCAAAGCTCGAACGGCGTGCCGCCGGGACCCGTCAGCTGCCCGAACAAAGGCGAGGGCGAGACCGCCACCAAAAACAGCCACGCCCAGAAAAATCCGAATCCCAGCATGCGGACTGAAAACAGCTTGCTCGTGCGCAGCATGCCGACCCTCCATGTATCGAAATGCCTCTCCCTTTGCGATGCGCCGACCTTCCATCGACGCCGTAACAAGTATAAGCCTCTCATCGGCTTCATGCGAACCTTCTCGCTTGACGTTCGTTAAGGTACGCCTCTTACCAGGCGTTTCGCAAAAATCGACGTTTTGGTGGACCCTCTCAACAGCGGTTTCGGCGCTTCGCCTATACCGCCCGGGCGCCGCGGCGCGTAGCCTGCGTGCCAGCAAGAGGAAACGAGAGGAGGATGAAATGGAAAGAACCCCGGGAGAGGCGGCGGAGGCTTCCCTGCCGCTGGACGACGCGGCGTCCGCATGCACTGCGGCGTACGCGGAGACAGCGCAGGCAGTCGACGGGCCGACGGAGGAACCGACCTTCGAAGAGCGCGTCGCGCGCGTTCGCAAGACCCTGCACAGCAGAGGCTCCTTCACCGAAATCATGCGCAAGACGCTCGTGTTTTGCGAGACGCGCCGGAGCATCGAGGACGTGGAGCAGGAAATGGCGACGTACCCGGAATTCCGCTACGTGGACCAAAGCCAGCGCAACATTGTCGCACACCTCGTGAACGCCGACGGACTCGACCGCTTCGAGCTCGACCAGGACGGCAACGAGGTCACGCCCGAGATGACGGAAGGCTTGAGCGAGGACGAGGCGGACGAGCTCGTCTGCTCCTACGCCCTGCAGACCACTGACGCCGGAAAGGCCGCGGCCGACGAGCTGGAGCCGAAAAAGCGCCTGAACGCGCTGCTCGACTCCATCGCCGCGCGCGGAGGCGCCTACCTGGACCTGCTGGAATTCTGCCGCGAACCCCGCACCTACCAAGCGGTCGCGAACGCCATGAAGGCGAAAGGGCTCGGTCTGAAGTCGACCAACGCCCTGTCCAGCCTTCCCGTCTACCCCAGCGCCCTGCTGGCGAAGCTGGAATCGGCCGGCGGCCTGGTGTGGGACGAGGGATGGAAGCTCACAAGCGCGGGGGCGGCAGCGCTCAAGGCCGCCGGACGCACCGTCTGACGGACCGCACGCGCCGTCCTGGCGCGAAAGAACCGAAACCGCCGAAGAAAGGACGAGAACACATGGAAGACAAGGAGAGGACGCCGCGCGCATCCATGACGCGCCGCAGCTTCGCCAAGCTTTCGGCGCTGGCAGGCGCGGCCGGAGCGGTCGGGCTTGCCGCCCACAGCTCCCTGACCGAGACCGACCAGGCGTTCGCCCAGTCGGGCGTGGAGCGCGTCAAGCACCACACCGTGTGCCACAACTGCTACAACAACTGCCCGTGCTGGGTGTACACCGAGGACGGCGTGGCAGTGAAGATCGAGGGCGACGAGAACGGCACGCTCAGCAAGGGCGCGCTGTGCACGAAGGCCCTGAACCAACTGCACCTGGTCTACAGCCCGCGCCACGTGCTGCACCCCATGAAGCGCGTGGGCGAACGCGGCACGAACGAGTGGGAGGCCATCAGCTGGGACGAGGCGCTCGACCTGGCCGCCGAGCAGATGGCCACCGCCGTGAAGAAGTACGGCATGTACTCCATCATGGTGGGCGCCGGCGGCGGCGGAACCTACGGCAACGTGTTCCAGCGCGTCACGCAGGACGCCCTGGGCGCGCCCGTGTGCATTTCCGCCGGCGGCTGTCAGTGCTACCTGCCCGCCGACTGCGCGGGCCAGTGGATGCGCGGCGGCTCGAACAACCGCCACGAGGGCAACAACGCCCGCGAGATGTGGAACGCGTGGAACCCCACTATGGAGGCCGTGGTCCTCTGGGGCGCGCAGACTTCCGCGTCCGGCGCCGCCTACGCCGCCCGTGCGAACGCCGACATGCGCGAGCGCGGCATCAAGACCATCGTCGTCGACCCCTACTTCACCGAAGAGGCGGCGAAGGCCGACATCTGGCTGCCCGTGCGTCCCATGTCCGACATCGCCATGTTGCTGGGCTGGTTCAACTACATCATCTCCAACAACCTCTACGACGAGGAATTCTGCAAGTACTGGACCAACTATCCCTTCCTCATCAACCCGGAAACGCGCCTGCCCTGGCGCGCCGAGGAAGTCTGGCCCGACTACGTGAACCCCTCGGCCGACCCCAACGGCGTCTACGACACCCCGGCGTTCGTGTGCTTCGACGCGCGCACCAACTCCATCCAGCCCTTCCCCTTCACGCTGCCTGAGAACTCGCCGGTCGACCCGGTCGTCTTCACCACCGCGGTGGTGAACGGCGTGGAGTGCCCCACCGGCGGCCAGATTCAGTGGCAGGAAGCGGAACCTTGGACGCTGGAAAAGACCGCCGAGGTCACCTGGGTCGACGCCGACCGCATCGAAGAGGCCGTGAAGCTGTACGCCACCACGAAAAGCGGCATCGGCACCGGCCAGTTCGCCGACATGAGCGAGCTTTCCTCCAACTTCATCTTCGGCACCATGGCGCTTGACATGCTGTGCGGCAAGGTGGACAAGCCCGGCGTGGTGCTGACCGAACAGAAGCCCGAGTCGCGCTGGACGCACCGTCCCACCCAGTTCTGGTGCACCCGCCCCTACCAGGAGACCTTCGGAGTCGGCTGGACCGTGGGCCTGACCCTCGAAGAAAACACGCGCCGTTCGCAGGCCGCGGTGGACGCCTGGAACGCGAAGGGCGTCGACGGCGAGAAGAAGCGCCAGGACTTCGTGGACTACCAGCGTGCGCGCCTAGGCTCCGACCGCCACAAGGCGGTCCACCAGTGGCAGCTCAACGAGCTCGCCCCTGTGCGCGAGGCGCTGCTGACCGGCGAGCCGTACAAGATCTCCGTGCGCTGGGAGCAGGTGGGCAACAAGTACTGCACCATGAGCAATGGCGAGGAATGGAACCAGGCCTACGCGACGCTCGACTACTGCATCCAGCAGTACCCCATGATGACCTCCACCACCTTCGAAGACGTGGACCTGTTCCTGCCCCTGCAGGAGTGGCTGGAGTTCGAGCACGGCTCTGAGATGGTGACGCAGTTCAACCAGACCTTCATGCGCAAGCAGATCGTGCACCTGGGCGAGACTGCCGACCCGTTCATCGTGGCCACGCAGCTGGTCGACCGCCTGTGCGAGAAGCTGGGCGGCGACGACCAGATCCTCGACCGCGACTTCCAGTTCAACGGCACCTACCGCACGAAGGAGGACATCTACCCTGAGTGGGCGAAGGCCTTCGGCGTGGACGACTGGGAAGAGGCCGTGCAGCATTCCGAGGATCACACGGTCACGGTGCCTATCGAGGACCTGTACCAGTACTACCAGTATCTGGACATTGTCGACGACGGCCTGCCCGCCGGGTTCGCCACGCTTTCGCGCAAGTGCGAGCCGTACGTGACCATGGCGGTGCTCAACGGCCGCTACGGCTTCCCGTACATGTTCCCCTTCACGCAGGACAGCCCAGACGACTACGACACCGAGTACGACGCCGTCTGCACCTACAAGGAGCAGAGCGAGAACATGCTGGACGACGACCCGGACTACCCGTTCTACCTCACGACCGGCCGCGTGGCGCACTACCACCACACCACGCTGCGCAACGCGCCGTACAGCCGCGAGCTCATGCCCGTGCCGGACTGCCGCATCAATCCGCGCGACGCCGAGAAGCTGGGCATCGAGCACGGCGACTGGGTGCGCCTGTGGTCCCGCCGCGGCGAAACGCGCGGCCGCGCATACCTGACCGAGGGCGTGCGCCCCGGCGTCGTCATGATGGAACGCTTCTACTTCCCCGAAAGCTACGACGAGACGCAGAAGAACCCATCGGGCGGCTGGCGCCAGTGCAACGTCAACCTGATGGCGCGCGACGACGTCGTCAACCCCAACTTCGCCTCCGCGTCCTGGCGCGGCTACCGCATCAACATCGAGAAGTCCGAGAAGCCTGAGGGCATCTGGGTGGAGCCGGAAGAGTTCCAGCCCTTCATGCCCACGCTCCAAAGCGAGCCCAATACCGAGGAGGTGTTCCACCGTGCCTAAGAAATGCCTGGTCATCAACCTTGACCGCTGCACTGGGTGCGACAGCTGCATCGTCAGCTGCAAGTTCGAGAACTCGCTGCCGCTCGGCGTGTACTACAACCGCGTGCTGGCGGTGGGCCCCACGGGCACCTACCCCGACATCGAGCGCTACAACCTGCCGGTCCAGTGCCAGCAATGCGAGCACGCCCGCTGCATCGAGGTGTGCCCCACCGGCGCGAGCTACCGCGACACCGAGACGGGCGTGGTGTTGGTGAACCGCGACGACTGCATCGGCTGCCGCTACTGCATGTACGCCTGCCCGTACGGCGTGCGCTCGTTCGACAAGGAGGCGGGCGTGGTCGGCAAGTGCACCCTGTGCAGCCAGCTGACCGCCGACGGCTACTCCAAGCCGGCCTGCGTCCACAACTGCCCGGGAGGCGCGCGCTTCTACGGCGATCTGGAAGACCCGGAGTCCGACGTCTCCAAGGAGCTCGCGAAGTACGACGACGAGTGCATCCACCAGCTGCCCGCTCCCGACGGCGAGGCGCCGCTCACGCGCTATATCCTCTCGCCGAAGTACGCCTCCTGGAAGGAGAACCTGTAATGGAAGAGATCATCCAATGGCCTTTGGTCCTGTTCTCCTTGCTCGCCGGCGCCGGCGGCTGCGCGTTCGCGTTCGCAGGCGCCTCTGAGTTCGCCGGCGGCACGAAGCGCGCCCGGTTCGCCGTGGGCATCGTCTCGCTCGTGCTCGTCGTGGTCGGCGGCCTGTTCTCGGTACTGCACCTTGCCTCCCCGCAGCACGTCATGGCCGCCGTGCGCCATGTGTTCTCGTTCTCGGGCATTTCCGTCGAGCTCATGGTGTTGGGCCTGCTCGTCGTGGTCAGCGTGGTCTACCTGGTGCTTTCCAAGCGCAGCGGCGTCGACGGCGCGCGCAAGGGCTTTGCTGTCGCCGGCATCGTGCTGGGCCTCCTGCTGGCGTTCGTGACGGGCCATGGCTACGTCATCAGCGCGAAGGCCGCCTGGTTCACCGAAATCCTGCCCATCGCGTACCTGGGCACCTCGCTTGCCGCCGGCGCCCTGCTGTTCCTGCTGGTCAGCCTGGCCGCCGACAAGGAGTTTTCCGCGAAGCCGTGGGGCGTGCCCGTGCTCGCGGCGTCCATCGTTGGCGCGGTGACCATCGTGGCCTACCTGGCCTACCTGCAGTCGGCAGGCTTCGACGTCGCCTCCCAGGCGCTCGTAACAGGTTTGGCCGTTGCCTGCGGCATCGTGGTCGCCATCGGATGCTCCATCGCCATCCTGCGTTGCGCCGCGGGCGGCAACCGCCAGACTTTGACCGTGCTCGCGGCGGTCGGCTTCGTCGGCGCGCTGGCAGGCGGCCTGGCGGTCCGCTTGCTCATGTGGCTCTTCTCCGAAGGCTTCATGGAGCTCTTCGAGGCCGCGCGCGTCGTGCTCAACTGCTAGACCTCTCCACTATTTTCCCCTCCTCTCTTGCCGGGCGCGCCTTCGCGTGCCCGGCGCATTTTCCACCTTTTTGTCCGTAGAACGGAGCCTTCGATGAATCACGCGACAGAACTTCAAACGGCCATGGAAGAGCGGCGTTCGCTGTACTCGCTGGTATCGCTGCTTTTCGCGGCTCCCTTGACCCAGGAGCAGATCGACCGGCTGGGCGACGCGGGGCTTTCCGAGCGAGAGGACGTCTCCCACGGCCTTGCCGTCATGGGAAAGTGCCTGCGCAAGCACGATGCCGACACACGCCAGGCGCTCGCCGTGGACTACACGGGGACGTTCTACGGCGTGCGGACGACCGGCGGGCGCGCTGCCCTGCCCTACGAGTCTGCGCACGACGCGGAAGGCGGCGAGCAGATGTTCATGGGCAAAGCCCGCGCCCGCGTCTACAACGTGTTCAAGAAGCACGCGCTGCGCCTTGGCCAGAGCCTGAACCTTCCGGAAGACCATCTGAGCTTCGAGTGCGACTTCATGGCCGTCCTGGCCGAGCGCACGAAGGAGCGCCTGGCGGAAGGCGACGACGCCGAGGCGCTGCGCCTGCTGACCACGCAGCGCTCCTTCCTCACCCGCCACATCGCAAGCTGGTATCCGCGCTTCGCGCAGCTGGCGCTTTCCCTTTCGAAAGAGCGCTTCTACCACGGCGCGCTCGAGTTCGCGCAGGATTTCTTCGCGCTGGACGCCGACCTGCTGGACGACGCCATCGCGGCCGTCGAGGACGAGACCGGCCTGCGCGCCGAGGACGTCGCGCTCGACATGGAGTGGCTGGAAACGCCCCCGCGCGACGACGAGGCCGACCGCGCGGGCGACGAAGCGTGGAAGGTGGCGTCGTGCTAATGGAAGGAATCACCCGCAGGACGCTGCTGGAAGGCGGCGCCGGCATCGTTCTGCTCGCCGCGCTGGGCGGCGGGGCGCGCGCTTTGGCGGGCGACGCGGAGCTGCTGCATCCCCCAGGCGGCCAGGACGACGCCCGCTTCTTCGGCAACTGCGTCCGCTGCAACCGCTGCGTCGGCGCCTGCCCGACGCGCGCCATCGGCTACGCCACCGTCGAGGACGGCGTGCTCAACGTGCGCCAGCCCGTCATGCGTTTCCGCATCGGCTGGTGCGACATGTGCGGCGGCGACCCCCGCTGCATTGCCGCCTGCCCGACCGGCGCGCTCGCGCCCTTCGACCCCGAGGCCGACAAGATTGGCATCGCCGTCGTCGACGAGGGCGAATGCGAGCTTTTCGGCGTGTCCGGCCACTGCAGCGCCCCGTGCGTGGACGCATGCGAATGGGACGCCCTGCGCATTAACGAGCAAGGGCGCCTGGTCGTGGACGAAGAACGCTGCAACGGCTGCGGCGCGTGCGAGAACGTGTGCGTCGCCGGCTCGTACGGCGGCTACGCGGCCTCCGGCAAACGCGGCGTGAACATCAAGCTCTGGAAAGGCGGCGACGGACGATGACGAAACCGGTGAAGAAACGCTCGAAGATGACGATCGCACGGCGCGTCGTCGTGGCGGCGGCGTTCGTCGCCTGCGTCGTGGGCGTGCTGGCCTTCGGCGGCGCGGGAAGCTACTGCAGCTTCGGTGTGGACGCCATCGCGGCCATCTGCCCTCTGGGCTCGCTCGAGGCGCTCTTCGGCTCGTGGGCCGCGGCGCCGCGTGCGCTCATCGTGCTTGCCGTCGTGGTGGTGCTCGGCGTGGCGTTCGGAAAGGCGTTCTGTTCGTGGGCCTGCCCCGTTCCCCCGCTCGACCGCTTCCTGCGCACGAAGAAAAGCCGCCACAAGGACGTCGACGAGCGGCATCAGGCGGCGGCGGAGTCGCTCGAGCGCTGGCACGCGTGCAGCTCGTGCGGCGCTTGCAGCAGCCACTGCTCCAGCGCCGACGGCGCGCAGGCTGCGGACGGCGAAAACGCCTTGGCCTGCGCCAAGGACGCCGCCGTGGCGCCCGAGGAGGCGGACGGCCAGGAAACCGGCGTCGAGAAAGCCCTCGCGGGCAAACGGCGCTTCCGCCTGGATTCGCGCCATCTGGTGCTCGCCGGCTCGCTCGTTTCGGCGGCGGCGTGCGGGTTTCCCGTGTTCTGCTTGGTGTGCCCCATCGGCCTTACCATCGCCTCGGTGATAGCCCTGTACCGCTTCGTCGGGTTCAACGAGCTCACCCTCAGCCTGGTCGTGTTCCCCGCCGTCATCGTGCTCGAGCTCGTGGTGCTGCGGAAATGGTGCCACCGCTTTTGCCCGGTGGGAGCCCTGCTTTCGCTCATCTCGTCGTTCGGCAGCAAAATGACGCGCCCGCGCGTCGACCACGACCGCTGCCTGCGGGCGGAAAGCGAGCCGTGCACAGCGTGTGCTTCCGTGTGCCCGGAGCACATCGACCCGGTGGCAGACCTCGGACGCCGTCCTCTTTCCGAGTGCACGCGCTGCGGCCGCTGCGCCGACGCGTGCCCGCACGACGCCATCTCCTTCACGAAACGTGGCCGGGCGCTTCGTCGGAACGAAAGCGCCCGGAAAGCCGCCGACGCCTAGGCGGCGTGCCCCGAACCGGGATGGCGCCGTCACCTGCGGCGCCATCCCGCATTTTCCGCCGTCCTGACCGAAGACCGCGCAGGACAGCGGTTTGCTGTCTGGGAATCTTTCTGCCACCCCCTGCAGCCGGCGGCCCCTACCCCTCCGGGTACACCAACGCTTCGTACTCTTCCAAAGGCAGCGGGCGGGCGAAGTAGAAGCCTTGCGCCTCTTCGCAGCCGGCCTCGCGCAGGAAGTCGGCCTGCTCCCGGGCCTCCACGCCCTCGCAGACGACGCGGTAGCCCAGCCCATGGATCATCCTGATAAGGCTTTGCAGGAAGTAGACCTTCTTAAATATGAGTAGAGGTTCGGGCAAGGGCCAAAGGAGGGCATTTTAGCCCAAATTAGCCCAAAAACAGCCTGATTTGGGCAATAAAAAAGGCCAGAGGATTTAGCCTCTGACCTGGTGTTTTATGGTCGCGGGGGCAGGATTTGAACCTACGACCTTCGGGTTATGAGCCCGACGAGCTACCAGACTGCTCCACCCCGCAATGTAGGTGTTTACCGGTTGCTTACAAGCAAAATCGGCGAGAGAGAATATTACACTGCAGCATTGTAGAACGCAAGCAGCAATCTTCCGCTCCACATAACGCGCACAAGAGCATAGCATCGGGGAGTCGGGGCGCTTACCCCGACATATGACATTCGACTCCCGCACGATCGATTTTTGCCGGCTTCTTCCCGCAATAATGCCACCCAGGGATTGCGTTGCTTTCTTTTGACGCCTTCTTCCCAAAATGGTGCCTTATTTTGCCTTCAAGTGGGAAGAAACCGTCAAAAGGCTTTCGCAAAGGATCAAAAGTGGGGAGTAGGCGTCGTTTTGCCGTCGTTTGGACGTTTCGACATTTCATCAGCCGGCAAACTTTCGCCCGATACGGCAGCGGTACAATCGCATGCGAAACACATGGCGTATTGCGTTCCGATGCAAGGCGATGCCGGGCAGCAAACGCGCACGCGCCTTTTCGCATACCGGAGGAACCACCATGGCAGTCATCGACTCTCACGCGCATATCTATCCCAACAAGATCGCCGCACGCGCGGTGTCGGCCATCAGCCAGTTCTACAACATTCCGATGGAAAACCCGCACGGCACCCCCGAGGCGCTGCTCGCGGAGTGCGAGGGCACGCCCATCACGCACTTCATCGTGCATTCAGTCGCCACCACGGCGCATGCGGTCACCTCCATCAACAACTTCATCTCCGATCAATGCAAACTGCATCCCGAATTCATCGGATTCGGCACCATGCACCAGGATTTCGAGGATCCCGAGGCGGAGATCGACCGCATGATCGAGCTGGGGCTGCACGGCGTGAAGCTGCATCCCGACACGCAGGAAGTGGACATGGACGACCCGCGCCTGATGGACGTCTATGAGATCATGCAAGCGCGCGGGCTTCCGCTGGTGGTGCACACCGGCGACTTCCGCCACGACTTCTCGCATCCGCGGCGGCTGAAGAACATCCTGCGCACGTTCCCCGACTTAGTGGTGAACGGCGCGCACCTGGCGGGCTGCTTCATCCCCGACATCGGCTACGACGTGCTGCACGCCGAGCGTTTGTTCGTCGATGCATCCAGCACGCTGCCGTTCGTGGGCGCGCGGCGCTTCGGCGAGCTGGTGCGCATGTGGGGCGTCGACCGCGTGATGTTCGGGTCGGATTTCCCCATGTGGAACCCCAACTGCGAATACGCCGTGCTGGCGTCGTGCGGGTTCACCGACGACGAGATGGAAAAGCTCACCTGGCGCAACGCCGAACGGTTCGCCGGAGTGACGGTGGAATAGCGAAACGGCCCGAACGATCACCCGCCAGGTGCTATTTCACCCAATCGGTTTTCCTCGCAAAAAAATGCCGGCACCGCAACAAGCGATGCCGGCGCACTTCGGTATCAGACTGAAAATCAGCAGCCGTCGGACGCTATTCGTCGTCCTCCTTCGCGGTCTTCTTGACCGACATGCGGATCTTGTCGATGCGCAAGCGGTCCATCATCACGACGCCGAACTTGATATGGATGGTCTCGCGCGCATCAGCGTGCTCGATCTCCACCGCATCGCCCGCCTCGGGGATGCGGTCGAACAGCGCGAGCAGCAGGCCCGCCGCCGTCTCGCACTCGTCGGCTTCCTCGGGGGTGAAATCCATCAGCTCCACCAGATCGTCGATCGGCATGGTGCCCTCGATCAGGTAGCTGCCGTCCTCCATGCGCACGGCGTCCTGATCGTCGTCATGCACGAACTCGTCGTCGATGCGACCGACGATCTGCTCGATGATGTCGCTCATCGTGACGATGCCCGCCGTGCCGCCGTGCTCGTCGATCACCACAGCGATCTTGGTGCGCTTGGCCTGCAGCGTCTGCAGCAGCTTCGCGATAGACATACCCTCGGGCACCGCCTCGATCGAGCGGATGTTCAGGTCGTTGACCGTCGAGCCGTGCGGCATGGTGTAGAGGTCCTTCACATGCACGAAGCCCACGATGCGATCCTTGTGGCCGCGGCACACGGGATAGCGCGTGTATTTGTACTGCTGGATGACCTGCAAGTTCTCCTCCAGCGAGTTCTCCAGGTCGACGCACACCACATCCATACGCGGCGTCATGATGGCCTCGGCGTCC
Source organism: uncultured Eggerthellaceae bacterium (assembly GCA_958452575.1). Taxonomy (GTDB): domain Bacteria; phylum Actinomycetota; class Coriobacteriia; order Coriobacteriales; family Eggerthellaceae; genus Aphodovivens. The sequence continues at coordinate 30,223 of CAUDUM010000007.1, read as the reverse complement.
TTGTCACCCAGGTCGAAGATGTTGTCCACGAACTCGTTCTGCTCGGGATCGATCAGGCCGCTTTCGGTGCTCTCGTCGATCAGCAGCTGGATCTCCTCGCCGGTGTACACGTCGTGCTCGTTGGCGGGATCGTGACCGGTGAGGCGCACGACGGCGTTGGTGATGCCGTTGAACAGCAGCATGATGGGGAAGGTGATGCGGTAGAACCAGATCAACGGCGTGGCGGTGCGAAGCGCCCAGCGCTCGGTTGCAAAGATGGCGAACGACTTGGGGATGAGCTCGCCGACGACCACATGCAGCGTCGTCATGATGAAGTAGCCGATGGCCACGCTGATGGCGACGATGGCAGCCTCGGGCAGGCCGAGCATCGTGAACAGCGGCTCGAACAGCTTGGAGATGGCCGGTTCGCCCAACCAACCCAGCGCCAGCGATGCCAGGGTGATGCCCAGCTGGCAAGCGGACAGGTAGGCGTTGACGTTCTCGGCGATCTTCATGGCGTTTTTCGCGCCCGGCTTGCCCTCGTCGATCGCAAGCTCAAGCTGCGACTTGCGGACGCGGACCAGCGCGAACTCCGCAATGACGAAAAACGCGTTCATGACAAGGAACACGACGACAAGGCCAAGGCTAACGGCGATGGACATACAGGAACAAACTCCTTACTTCGGGAACAAAGACCACGCGCCGCCCATCTCGCACGACGATTCGGCGCGTAACTATATTATTTTCTCAATAATGATCGGATTTGCCCAGATCGTTTCCTAAACGACAAGCAAAAGAACAGATCGCGCAAAATACCTCCTGGAGGAAACGTCAGAGGAGCCCCAGCATCCCTGCGCATCGCCTCACCTGGCTGCTGGCAACTCGTCGTCTCACTCACCACCACTTCGAAGACAATCCGAGCCTATGGCGTAATTCAATCCGTCGAGCGTCCACGTCGGCAACATGCGCCCGCGCCCGCTTTCCCAACCTTCTTCGGACAGAACCCGCGATCGCGTCCATCGCATGTAGGTTGGTCGCCTCGGCGTTGGTGACCCCTATAACATCCCATCCCATCGACGCTAAAGCGTTGAAACGCCGAGAATCTTCGATGCGTTTTTCCTCGCCTCGATGCCCAAGATCGCTTTGGTATTCGACGTCGATTCGAGCATCAGGCCAGCAAAGATCGCAACGAAAAGACCTCTTCCCCGAAATCGCATAGGCCCTCTCATCGGAATCCACCTTCCAGTTCATGAGAGGAATCCCCAGACCATAGCCACCATATCGTTCGGGCAAGCCCAGCAGCAGTGCTAGCTCGGTTTCCCGCGGCGACGCCGATCCATCCGCCACATATCGCATCACGCTTGCTATCCTGGCCGATCCGTCCAAGGAACGACTCTTTGCGCAAAATGTCTCCAAAGCGCGAGTCGAGACCAGCGGATTGATATCGAATAGAGCTCCACACTGCCTGTTCAGGCCCGTAAGCTGGGTGCAATACGTGCCGCATGCTTCCCAAAGGAGCTTCAACAGCCTCACTGGATCTTCCTCTCCCGACGCCACCTGACAGAGCGCCAGCGGTTCGGACACCACGGCGGCAGCTTCGGTTAACCTTAGAAGTGAGCGGCGAGGGACGGCGCCGCTACGCATATGCGGAATCATAAGTTTTGTTGCACGACGACGCTTGCATGAACGGATCACAAGATGGGCGGGCTCGTCGAACACGATGCTCGGCAGCGACTCGCGCACCTCCTGGAAGATCCCCTCCAAGGCGGTTGATTCGGGAACATTTTGCGGGAACCGATCGACAAACGCAGGCCTCAAAGCGATGCCACGGTGCGGCGGCACCTCTTCTGACGATGCCCATCCGCGCCGGAAGTTTCCGCTTGCAATCCCCTCGTCGATCAACCCCGCATCAAACGCCTTGAGCTTTTGATCGCGCAACGAGCGATGGATCTGGAGCGCAGTGCGAAACCCGAAGGCAACCTGCACCCTTGCATACGAACCCGCGTCCGACGAAGCAGCTCCTATCGTTTTCAATCCCGACATGTCATTGAAGTCGAATATGAGAGCCCCTTTCCGCCAGCGCGTTTGCGTGCGAACGTTATCTCAAGCCGCGAAAGTCGACCAAAGCGCCTGACCCGATACGGGTTGCTTTCGCGAGCTGGCGCTTCGCGAACGCTATCCTATCTCCCGGGCTTTTCACAGCGATCTCACACCCTTCCCCGTACTTCTCACGCCGTTGTCCTGCGAATCTCACATACTTCACTTGCGATTTTGCAGTAGTCAGCTTTTTTTCGTATATGCGATCCAAACGCGATTGTCCACATGCTTCAAGCGATGCCGCTCGAAGCGCGGCTCGGGAAACGTCCGCACCCTGCACGTTGTCTTTGCGCTTCGACGCCCCGCCACCGGCTTGCAATCAACACAAACCCGTCAATCCTCCAATTCGGAAGCGTTTCGTGGACGGTTTTGGGGAGTTTGAACCCCCTGCGTTCATCCAAACGCTCGAATTCAGCCCGAACTCGAAGCGGATCGACGGGCTCGCAGCAACACGTATTCCCCCGATCAGGCATTTTGCGATTTGATCCTTTCTTGTTCGCAGGCAATACTCACTCCTGCAATGAGAGGAGGGGTTCAAACTCCCCAAAACCGTCCATCGGCCAGATGTTTTTTGGAGGATTCGGTTCGTCTCTCGAGCGGATCGGCTCGCTTCCTAAAGGGATCGCCTTTTTCCTTGGAAGATTCAACTCTATTGCGGATTTCGACCTGTCCTGAAGGGCTCGATCCCTTTCGGGGAGTCAACTCGTCTCTTAAAGGGCTCAACTTTCCTCTTAGGAGCCCGGCTCGTTTCGGTTTCCTTTCGGCTTTTTCTGATTGGAGCGACCTAAATCGTTCGCTGTCATGACCATAGGGGAACGTCCGCAGCTCATCGACGCGCCGCGACGTAGCGGCGCAGCGACGGCGGCGCACCGCTACGCAGCGGCCCCACTCAGCACCACGCAATTGAAACCGAAGCGCAAGATGGATGCAAGGTTGCTGCAAGGTGGAGCCTCTATTCTTGAGTCGTCGGAAGGAGCGGCTTCGTGAAGGCGAAGCAGCCCCGGAAAGCCGCCCCGAGAAGAAGGAGCCCTTATGAAACTCGCGCTTCACCTCATCGCCCCGATTGCCGCGCTCGGCCTCATCGCATTGTGTTTTTTGTCGCAAGCGCCGGTGCTCGAGAGAATCCGATAGGACGGATATCGAGTAATGAAGAAACTGCTGCTTGTCGGAATCCCCGTCTTGACGGTTCTCATCATGTTTGGGGTGGCCTACCATTTCGTGTGCAACACAGACACCGCGACGCGCTGGTACGTCCAGGTAGACAACGCACGCGTTCAGTCGCCCGGAGAAGATCCCGACGAATACGAATACAGCCTCGATGCCTACGACGAAAACGGCAATCGGCACGACGTGAAATTCAAAACGACGCGCGAACTGCGCAACGATGCCTATCTGGAACTGAAAACTATGCCGTTTCGCGGCGTGATCAGCTGGGCAGAAGTCCAACCGGACGAGATGCCCGAGCCCACGCGCAAAGCGTTAGCGGCATAAAGGAGGCCTGGCAGGGAGCTTTGGCACCCACCTCGCAAACGGCGCTAGCTTTTGATGGTGACGCTTCGGACCAGGACCTTCTCGAGGGCGTCGCGATCAAGCTCGCAGCCGATGCCGTGACGATGACCGGCGGGGTTCAGCGTAATCAGACCGCCGGGCGCCTCATAGGCAGGATCGCAGATATCCACCGGGAAGTAGCGCGACGTCGCGCCGATGTCGCCGGGCGCATCGATGCCGGGCAGCGTCTCGAACGCGGCGTGCAGCCGCTTTGAGATGCCGGTATCGTACATGCCGCCCATCCACACGGTGCAGCCGCGCTCCATCGCCGCCGCAGCAAACTGCAATGCGGGCTGCACGCCGCCCCATTTGGCGATCTTCAGCGCATAGCAGCGCAGACCGGGATAGCGCAGCGCCCGCGCCGCATCGCCCGGCTTCACGATCGATTCATCCAGGCAGATGGGCGTGCTCATGCCGCGCTGCAGGCGGGCCAAACGCGCCAGGACATCCCGCGGCCCGTTCATGGGCGCTCGCAGGGGATCGAGGGGCTCCTCAATCCAGGCAGCACCGCATTCGTCCAAAAGCCGCAGCTGGGCGCGGTCTTCCTCGATGAAGCTCTGGTTGGCATCCAGCGTGATCATGAGCTGCGGAAACGCGTCGCAAACCGCGCGAACCGCCTTGACGGGCTCGCCCGGCGCCACCTTGAGCTTCACGCGCTTGTATCCCGCCTCGACGCAACGGCGCACCGCATCGACGGTCTGCTCCGGGGATCCGATGCCCACCACTGCTCCCGCCGGCACCGTCGCGGGACCCGACGTCGAGCCGCCGATGAGCTTCCAAAACGGCTTGCCGGCGATCTTGCCGTACAAATCCCACAGCGCCGGCTCGATCGCGCCGCGCGCCAGCGGATAGCGAACCGCCGCGCGCTTGGAAGCGAACGAAGCGCCCGCCTCGCTGGGGTGCAGGTACACCTCGTGCACCGCAGCTGGCGCCAGCACCTCGCGCAGCACGCGCTCGTCCTCGTCCAGCACCTCGGGCAGATACCAGTCGGTTGCAAACGCGACGCACTCTCCCAGCCCGGTGTGGCCTTGGCGGTCGCGCACCTCCACGATGAGCGAATCGCGATGCGTCAGCACGCCGCGCGCGGTGGCGAACGGCGTCTTGAACGGCAGGCGTATGCGATGCAGCGTGACGCTCTCGACGTCGATGCGCTGCTCCCAGCGACGCTCGATCGCCGTGCGATCGAGCTTGCCGATGCCGGTGCGGGGCAGCTGCCGCGCAACGTACACCTCGCGCGGAAGATACAGCTTGGAGAGCGAGGACGCCAGCCCGTGCATGATCTCGCCCGACGACGGCAGCTCCTCCCGCGCGCTTTCCACGAACGCCACCGGACGGCGCCCCCACTTCTTGTCGGGGGCTCCGAACACATGCGCGTCGCTCACGTCGGGCAAGCGCAGAAGCGCGTTGCGGATCTGGGCGGGATAGACGTTCTCGCCGCCGGAAACGAACATGTCCTGAGTGCGTTCCCGCAGGTAGAGATAGCCTTTTTCGAAGGCGGCCGTGTCGCCGGTCAGCAGGAACCCGTCCATGGTGCGCGGCGTGTGCGCGTTGAGGTATCCCGCGGTCACGCCGGGTCCGCGCACGGCCAGCTTGCCGAACCCCTCCGCGTCGGGATCGACCACGCGCACCGTGTAGCCCGAAAGCAGCTTCAGGCCGCCGTCGAAGCGCGACGTCACCAACGCGTTGGCGATCTGGCTGGATGTCTCGGTCATGCCGTAGCTCGCGTACACGTGCGCGCCCAGCGCCACAGCGCGCTCGAGCGTCTTGGGGTTGGCCGCCGCGCCGCCCAGCAGGATGCAGCGGTAGGAGCGCAGCGCCTGCGCCTCCTCGGAGCCGTCGCCGGCGCGCTCCGCGATGTCGAGCATGTCCTGAAGCATCTTGTCCACCACCGGCACGTGCGTGACATGCCGGCGCGCGGCATCCACTAGGACGCGCCGGGCGTCGAAACGTCGATACAGCACGAACGGCGTGCCGTTGAGGAGGCTGCGCACGACCGCCTGGAATCCTCCCACATGAAACAGCGGAAGCGCCGCCTGCCAGATGCCCTCGCCCGCGCGGTTGAGGGCGCGGTTGGAGGCTATGGCGGATCCGCACAGGTTTGCCCAGGTCAATGGCACGGCCTTTGGCTTGCCGGTGGATCCCGACGTGAACATCACAAGGGCGCGGGAATCGAGGCTGAACGTGCGGGTAGTGCGCTCGGCAAAATGCATCACCAGCTCGACCGCGTCCTGGCGATCCATCTCGTCCTGACGACGACGGGCATCGCGGCCGGGTTTGGCGCGGCCCAACGCGCGGGTGGAGCGCGCCGTCGCCTCTGCGGCGATCGCCCTGCCGGAAAAGGAGCCATGCGCGCGCGATGGCCGCTCGGCAGCCGCGCCGCCCAGAAGCGTGCGCAGCCCGCCACGCACCTGGGTGCCGCGCGTGCGCGGGTCCTCGCCCGAAAGCAGCGTGGTCACGTGATCGTAAAGCGCCTTCACCCCGTCGGAGTCGATGGTGTAGGCAGGCGCCACCCCTGCGGAGCGCTTCAACTCAAGCAGCCGCGTCAGCTTCTCGCTGGAGGTCAGGCGGTTGTTGAGCGCCACCAGGTAAAAGCCGCCGTACGCCGCAGCCAGCAACAGCATCACGTACATCGGGCCGTTGGAAAGATCCACCGCAACCGCCGAGCCTTGCTGCACCCCGCGATGGCGCAGGTGCCACGCAAGCGCCGCGGCAAGCATGCGCACCTCGCGGTAGGAATAGGCAACCTCCGCGCCGTCCTCTTCGACGAACGTGAAGCACGTCCGCTGGGGAAACCTGCGCGTGGTCCGCTCGAACGCCTCGATAAGGGAGACTGTGTTGCCTATGCCGTCCTGCACTGCTTTGCTTGCCGCCTCGATTCTTTGATCCTACGGAAACTTGGGGAACTGGGTGAAGTCCGGAACGCGCTTCTCCTTGAACGCGTCGCGGCCTTCCTTGGCCTCGTCGGAGGTGTAGAACAAAAGCGTGGCGTCGCCCGCCAGCTGCTGCAAACCGGCAAATCCGTCGGTCGCCGCATTGAACGAAGCTTTCATCAGGCGCAGCGCCGTGGGGGAAAGCTGCAGCATCTCGCGCGCCCACGCGACGCACTCCGCCTCCAGCTCCTCGAACGGCACCACCTTGTTGACCAGGCCCATCTCCAGCGCTTCGACTGCGGTGTACTGGCGGCACAGATACCAGATCTCGCGCGCCTTCTTCTGCCCGACGATCGCAGCCAGATACCCCGCGCCATAGCCGCCGTCGAAGCTGCCCACCTTGGGACCGGTCTGACCGAACTTGGCGGTCTCGGCCGCAATGGACAGGTCGCACAGGATGTGCAGCACGTGGCCGCCGCCGATGGCGTAGCCGTTGACCATGGCGATGACCGGCTTGGGGACCACGCGGATCAGGCGCTGCAGATCCAGCACGTTGAGGCGCGGGATGTTGTCCTCGCCCACATAGCCGCCGTTGCCGCGGATCTTCTGGTCGCCGCCGCTGCAGAACGCCTCGTCCTCGTGGCGGCCGCCATGGTTGGCGCCGGTGAGGATGATGACGCCGATGGACGCGTCGTCGCGAGCGACGGTGAACGCGTCGTACATCTCGTTGACCGTCAACGGCGTGAACGCGTTGCGGCGCTCCGGACGGTTGATGGTGATCTTGGCGATGCCGTCGCAGGTTTCGTAGACGATCTCACGATACTGCTTGCCCGGCTGCCACACGATATCGCTCATAAGCTCCCTTTCGATTGAGCCAGAACACGAAGCGCCCTCCCGCCTGCAAGACGGGGAATGCTACGGATATGCTGCGTTTAGGTGGATGCGCTAATGGTACCGCGAACGGGGACTATCCGCACGTCGGAGTTGCCTGCAGCAAGGGATTTTCACACCACGTTGCCAGCGCGCGAACGTAGCCTTCGGGATCCTCCAAGTGGATGTTGTGCCCGACGCCGGGGAATACGCGAACCGTCGTGGCGGGCGCCGCCGCGCGCACCTCTTCGGCAACCGCGCAATACTTGCGATCGAGCGCCCCGGCAAAAAAGGCGCTCGCCACGCCGCGGGCGGCGAGCCCGTTCAGGCAGGCAAGTGCCGTCGACCTGGCGGATTGGCGATGCTGCCCCCATCCCGACAACTCGAGCGCAAGCGTGGCGGGATCGTTTCGCAGACGTCCCTCGCGAAGCGAAGCGCGCGTCTCATCAGAAAGCAGGCGCTGCGATGCGAACAGGGGAAGCGCCTCCCACCAGTCCATGAAGGCTTCGACCCCTTCGCTGCACACACGCGCGGCCCACTCTTCATTGCGACGGCGGAGCCCGTCGCGCTCCGCATCGTCTGCGGGACCCAAGCCGGCGCTTTCCAAAACGAGCCCGGCGATCGGAAGCGCGTGCTCGGCGCCCTCCTGCAAGGATGCCGCATCGGCCCGCAGGACCGCCTCGAGCGCGATGCGCCCTCCCATGGAATAGCCGACGAGGATGGGCTTGCTTCTCGTCTTCCGGAACAGATCGCGAACAAGCGACGCCACGCCCGCGCACACCGCGTCGAGCGGATCAGCGGCCTCGCCGCGGCCATCGATCAATGCCGGAAGATCCGGAGCGTCGACATCCCAACCGCGTCGGCCGAACCGGTCCGCAACCGCGGCCCACGAATCCCCCCGCTGCGCGAACCCGTGCAAGCAGATGAGCGAAGGACGTGCGGCTTTGGAGCTACTTCCAGCACGCACCGAGACGCTCCTTCAGGTCGCGCAGGGGCACGCGCGCCTCGATGAGGCTGATACCCGGAAAGCGCAGCCGCTCCCGGTAGAAGCGGGAGAACTCCTCCAGCGACTCCGCACGGCGGTAGGGGACGCCGAACGCCAACGCCGCATGCTCGAAATCGACGTTTTGAGGCGTCAGGAACAGCCGCTCGAAATACGGGTCGTCGGATGCCTGCGGCAACATGTCGAAGATGGCACCTCCGTCGTTGTTCAAAAGCACGACAACCACCGTCGGCGCCGCGCCCGGCTGGTTGGCAAGCAGCTCGTGCTGAAGCGCCAGCGCGTTGATGTCATGTTGAAGCGTCAAATCCCCCGTGATGAACGTCGTCTGCTCGAAACGCTGCGCTGCGCCGATGGCGGTGGACAGCGTTCCGTCGATGCCGTTTTGCCCGCGGTTGGCCATCACGCACAGCGACTTGGAGCTCCTACGCTGGAAAGTGTCCAGATTGCGCACAGCCATGGAATTGGCGACGAACAGGCACGATCCGGAAGGCGCGTCCTCCAGAACAGCGCTGATGAGCGAGCCTTCGAACAGCTCTTCCGCAGAACGCCCGTCCTCCTGGGCGACCTTTGCCGAAACACGCGCGCGAGCGCGCTCGTTCAGATCGTCCCACTGCTGAAGGAACGCGTCCTGGGCGGCATTTGCTGTCCCGCTCTCCCCGCACGTCTCGAACGATCGGACGAAGCCAAGCGGCGTCGACGCGACGAACCAATCGGTAGCCGCATTGTAGTCGCGGGTCTCCCCCGCATCCACCACGATGTTGAAGGGTCGAGCCGCAGCGAGCCGCATGGTCGCCCGTTTGGAGACGGGATAGCGTCCGAACCGGATCACCGCATCGGGCAGCGGGCAATCATCCTGCCCGAATACGGCGTCGTACGCGTCGATGACGCAGGGATCGTCGACGCAGCGCAAGCCGGAGAGGGGGTCGGCCAAAAGCGGGAGCCCGCAGCGCCTTGCCCATGCGACGACCTCGCGCGCCTCCGCCAACGTCGAGCACGTCCCCTCGCCCGCCAGCACCAGCGCCCTCCTGCCCGCAAGCGTCTTGCGGATACGGGAGATGTCTGCTTGCGACAGCGTTTCGCGCGCCGAAAGCAGCGCCGGCGGCATATCGGAGCGGCAGAACGAGAACGCATCGGCGCCCTCATCAGCGGCGGCCCCGCGTCCGTCGGGAGCGCACGTGCCAACTGCGGCATCGCAGACGCCCTCAGCACCAGCGCCCGTCCCTGCGCTCGCAGCCCATTCCGCAACCCATCGATCCGCCGCGGCAAAATCAGGCTTGAGAGGCTCGTCGAACGGGAAGTTCACATGGACCGGCCCCGCCATGCCCTCGCAGGCGCGCGATGCGATCTGGATATCCTCGGGATCGGATCCGACGAACCGCGCACCCATCGCCGCGATGACCGCTTCGCGGGCAGCTTGGCGCGCGAACGCAAGAGCACGATCGTCGGCGGCGGGAAGCGGCATCGACCTGAATGCGCGCACATGGTCGCCGTAAAGCTTGAGCTGGTCGGTGGTCTGCGGAGCGCCAAGCCCCTGCAGGCGCGGCGGGCGGTCGCCCGTCAGCACGATCAGCGGAACGCGCGACGTCTCGGCCTCGATGACCGCAGGGCAGTAGTTGGCGGTCGCAGTGCCGGAAGTGCAAACCAGCGCGACCGGTCGACCCGATGCCTTGGCCATGCCCAGCCCCAGAAACGCCGCGCCGCGCTCGTCGACATCGACGAAAACGCGCAGGTCATCAGGGTGGCGGCAGCTCAGCTCGTAGGCGGCCATCGCCAGGGGCGTCGAACGCGAGCCGGGGCTCACCACCGCCGCGCGCACGCCGCAGCGCGTCAGCTCGTCGAAAAACGCCGCCGTCCACAGCGCCATCACCTGGGAATGGGTCAGTTCGTCAGCCATGGGCCGATCCCTCTTTTCATCAAACTCACAGCTCTCGATCCGCCCTATCCGCAAAGCGGGGCGTCGCGAACGCGCCTTACGCCTCGAAAGCGTCCAGAATGGTTTTGAGCTTGAGGCCGATCTCATCGTATTCCGCATCGGCGTCGCTGCCGGCGACGATGCCGCAGCCCGCATACAGCCAGCCCGTCTCGCCGTCGAACACGCCCGTGCGCAGGCCGACCGAGAACTCGCCGTCCCCCGCCGCGTCGATGTAGCCGCATGCGCCTGCGAAGAATCCGCGGTTGTAGCGTTCGATGCGGCGGATGAGCATGCGCGCCTCGCCCACCGGCGTCCCCGACACCGCGGGCGTCGGATGCAGGTCGCCCATCAGCTCCCACAGGCTCACGCCGTCGAGCACCTGCGCTTCAGCCGGGGTGTGGAGGTGCTGCACGTGCGTGAGCGGCATGATGCCCGGCGTTTGGGGAACATCCACGTCAAAGCAGACGCGCCGGAACACCTCGCGCACATGGCGCACCACGTAATCGTGCTCGGCGCGGTTCTTCTCGTCCGCCATGAGCTCGTCGGCCAGGCGGCGGCGCTCCTGCTCATCGGCGCCTGCGGGGCAGGTGCCGGCAAGGCACATGCTGCTGACGCGCGCCCCCTCCTTGCGCACCAGAAGCTCCGGAGTGCATCCGCAGAAGAACACGTCCGCATAGCGGTAGAGCAGCACAGTCCCGCGCGCATCACCGTCGATGAGGTTGACCAGCAGGTCCTTGGACGAAAACGGCTCGTCGGCGACAAGCTTCTGGCGGCGCGACAAGACGACCTTGCCCACCACGCCCTCATCGATCGCCGCGAGTGCCTCGCCCACCGCGCGACGCCAATCCTCACGCGAGTCGGGCTCGATGCGGTAGGGGATGGTGCGACGCGCACGGGCGGGAGCCGACGCAGCCTGCTTCAAAAAGCGACGGATGCGCCCCTGGTACACCGGGCTCAACGAATTGACCTGCAGATACGATCCTGCATCCGTTTGGATGAGGACGATCTCGGGAAGCATGAAGCGCAATCGGGGAAACGCGTCGAACAGCTCGTCGCACGGAGCGGGGTTCTCAGCGTCGAAGCGGTTGAACGAGAAGAACACCGGCTGCACGTCGGCGGGGCCTTCAAGCTCGCAGTCGACACCCTCCATCGAAGAGAGCGCGATGCAGCGGCCAAGGCCCATGAAACGACGCGGGGCGTCTTTGCGGTAATACACGAACTGGTCGGTGAAGCCCTTCTGCATGACGCAGAACGCGTCGACGATATCGGCCTCGATAGGCACCGAACTCGAATAGATCCTCGTCATGGACAGCCTTCCCGCTTGCCAAGCCCCTGATCGCGCCGGCTAGATCTTGTACATGTACTGGAACACGTCCTCGCGCTGGATGATGACCTGCATGCCCAGATCCTCGCCCACCGCCTTGAGGCGATCCTGCACCGTGTTGAAATCAGCCACGTCGACGTCGAGCGTCACCATCATCGTCATCGAGAAGATGCTGCCGTTGAGGACGGTTTGGCTGATATCGTCGATGTTGGCCCCGCAATCGGCCAGCGCCGTGGACACCTTGGCGACGATGCCGCTGCGGTCCTTGCCCAAAACCGAGACAACGCACTTCATAGAAAGGTCCTTTCGTAGGTCGAAAAAAGATTGCGTCCACCTTATCAGACTGGCGATCGAGCCTTATCGGAAGATCAGCGACAGCGCCTCTTCGCGCGTCTTCTGGCTTTTTTGGAACGCGCCGCGCACCGCGCTGGTCACCGTTTTGGAACCGGGCTTTTTGACGCCGCGCATGCTCATGCACAGATGCTCGGCTTCCAGCACCACGATCGCGCCCTGAGGCTTGAGCTGCTCGACCAGCGTATCGGCGATCTGGGAGGTGAGGCGTTCCTGAACCTGGGGGCGCTTCGCGAACACATCCACCAGGCGCGCCAGCTTCGACAGGCCGCACACGCGACCGTCGGCCGCGGGGATGTAGGCGACGTGCGCCTTGCCGAAAAACGGCACCAGATGATGCTCGCACATCGAATAGAACGGAATGTCGCGCACGAGCACCATCTCCTGGTGATGCTCGTCGAAGGTCTTTCGGAAATGCTCGGCGGGATCCTGCTCCATGCCCGCGAACACCTCCTGGTACATGCGTGCCACGCGCGCGGGCGTCTCGACAAGCCCGTCGCGATCGGGATCCTCCCCGATTCCCTCCAGGATCATCCTCACGCCTTGCTCTATCTTCTCAAGATCCATCTGTATTCCTTTCACGGATGAGAAAAGAGGGACGGTGATGTCTTCTCATCCCGCTCTTCTTATTTACAGGGACAGCTCCAAGCCGACGGGGCAGTGGTCGGAGCCAAAGACCTCGCTGTAGATGCTGGCGGATTCCACGCGCGGCGCCAGCTCGTCGCTGACCAGGAAGTAGTCGATGCGCCACCCCGCGTTGTTCTTGCGCGCGTTGAAGCGGTAGCTCCACCACGAATACGCGCCCGTGACGTCGGGATGCAGCTGACGGAACGTGTCGGTGAAACCGGCATCCAGCAGCTTGGTGAACTTGTCGCGCTCCTCGTCGGAAAACCCCGCTTTGCCGCGGTTGGGACCGGGGTTCTTCAGATCGATCTCCTGATGGGCCACGTTGAAGTCGCCGCACATCACCACGGGCTTGGGCGCCGCCTTCTGGGCGCCGGCGGGCAGGCTGCCCGCCTCGAGGCCCTTGCAGAAATCACGGAACGCATCATCCCACGCCATGCGGTGGTCGATGCGCGCGAGCTCGTTTTGCGCATTGGGAGTGTACACGTCCACGAACCACAGCTCGGGAAACTCCAGCGCGACGATACGACCCTCGGTGTCGAGAGCCTCGTCGCCCAAGCCGTGGATGGTCTGCAGCGGCTCCTTTTTGGAGAACACCGCCGTTCCGGAATAGCCCTTTTTCTGGGCGTAGCTCCAATACATGCTGTAGCCCGGAAGATCCAGGTCGACCTGCCCCTCCTGAAGCTTCGTCTCCTGCAGAGCGAACACGTCGGCGTCGAACTGCGCAACGATGTCCTCGAACCCTTTCTTCAGCACGGCACGCAAGCCGTTGACGTTCCACGAGATGAATCGCACCGAATCTCTCCTGTCTTCCTGCCGCAGCACAATCGCCTTTCCCTGTCGTTCTTCACGTCAGCGAGGACGCCTCTGGTGCCCGAGATTCGTGGGATCGCGGAGGCGAAGCGTACTTAGGTACGCGAGTCTCCGGGATCGCGCGAAGATCGGGTGCCAGAGGCGGCCGCAGCGTCGGCCCGTTCCGGCGGTCGTAGACCGCCGGAACTCTACTCTACTTGTGGTAAGGCTCTCCGCGCGAGATCTTCTGCGCGCGGTACAGCTGCTCCAACAATACCACGCGCGCTAGGTTATGCGGTAGGGTGATGGGGCCGAATGACAGCGTTTCATCAGCTCGTTCACGCACAGCGTCGCTCACGCCGTCGGATCCGCCGATGACGAAGGCGATATCGCTTTTGCCGCGCACCACCAGCTCGTCGACGCGCGCGGACAGCCCCTCGCTCGAGCGTTCCGCACCGTCGATCGCAAGCAACACGACATGAGCCTGCGCGGGAAGCGAGCCCAGAATCGCCTCGCCCTCCTTGCGACGCGCGGCATCGACGCCGCCGGCACGGGCGGGGTCAATGTCGGCAACCTCGACGACTTTGGTGCGCATATAGGGCTGTAGCCTTTTGAGATATTCATCGCAGGCCGCCTTCCAGAACTTCTCCTTCAGCTTGCCCACGGCAACCACGGTGAACGCCACGTGCGCATCCTTTCCCGATCGCGACGGCTCGACGCGTTAGAAGACGATGCCGAACTCGTCCTTGAGGATCCGATGGAGCTGGGAATCGCTCTCGATCTTGACGACCTCTTTGCCCTGAGGCGTGACGCGCGTGAACTCGTCGGCCGTGATGGAGACGTTGCCGTCCTCGGTGCGGCGGTTGACCATGCGCTTCTGCGTGAACGATGAGAAGGGGCTGGTGCAGCTGTAGTGCGACAGGGGGACAAAATCGTTCTGGCACATGGGCGCGTCCATGAACCCGACCACGGGCACCGGCTCGCGTTCGGGCTCTCCCGCCGCGCGCGCCGCCTCCAGCTCGGCGGTGCCGCCCAGATAGTAGACGTTCCACCAGGGATCCTGCTCGGCGCGCTCGATGCGGAACGTCTGGCCGTGGGACGACACCTCGCATCCGTCCTCCATGGGAATGGAACACGGCGGCATGGGCCCGCCGTAACCGACGTCGCAGAACAGGCGCTGGTCGCCCAAGGTCACGATCATCGCGCGATGCGTGATGGGGAGCACGTAACCGGAATCCTTCAGGCTGCGGCCCACCACGGCCGCCACTTGAAAGCCCGTCTCCACCAGCAGCTCGTGGAGCAGCGCGTTGAGCTCGAAGCAGAAGCCGCCGCGATCGCCGCGGATGATCTTGTCGAACATGTCGGCCATACCCAGCGACACGTTGAGCTTGTTCTCGTAGATGTCCAGATCCTCAAAGGGGATGCGGCACTGATGCGCGTAGATGATCTGGTCCAGAAGCTCCCGGGTGGGCTGCCCTTTGGGCGGCTCCATGCCCAGCTTCTCCCAATACAGGCCCGTATCGGGCAACGGCGCTTGCAATTCCTCGAACATGGTGGTTCTTTCTTTCCCTTCCTATGCCTTTCGACTGACGTCCGATCGTGCGGATCGGCGCGGAGGTCCGACTAGCGCTTGGCTCCGAAACGACGGCAGAGCGCCTCGTTGGCGGCGATCTCCGCGCTATCGTCAAGCTGCGCGAGCTGCGGAGCCTCGACCCCTGCGCGCGCCGCGCGGCGCTCCAGGCCGCGCGCGAGAAGCCAATCGGCCACCTCCGGGTTCTTCGACAAAAGCGGACCGTGCAGGTAGGTGCCCAGCACGGTGCGATGCAGGACGCCGTCCGCCTTGTCCGTATCATTGTTGCCATGTCCGACCGACGATGTCACGGTGCCGAACGGACAAATTCCCTCGCCCAGATGCGTGCGACCGGCATGGTTCTCGTAGCCCACCACAGGTCGCTGCGCCACCGGAGACGACAGGATCACGTTGTCGATCAAGCGGTTGCCCGAGCCGCCCTCGGCGCGCACGGTGGTCATGTCGACGATGCCGAGACCCTCCACCGAGTCCTCGCCCAACAGCCACTCTCGTCCGAGGATCTGGTATCCGCCGCAAATCGCCAGCAGAACGCCGTCATCCTCCACGAAACGCGCCAGATCGTCGCGCATGCGCAGCAGCTCTTCGGAAGCGAGCCGCTGCTCGCGATCGGGACCGCCGCCCAAAAAGACGATGTCGACCGTGGAGAGGTCGCACGTCTGCCCGTGCTCCACGCGACGCACCTCGACGGGGATGCCGCGCTTGCGCGCGCGGTAGGCCATCACGGTGACGTTTCCGCCATCGCCGTAGAGGTTGAGCAGGTCGGGGAACAGATGCGCGATGACCAGCGGCGCCTCGCCTGCGGCGGTAGGTTCTTGCAGCACATCCGCGGCAACAGGAGCGGGCGTCGAAACCCCGTTCTCTGTCGGAGCGGGCTCCGACGGCGCGCCTTCGTCCGCAGGGGCAGGCGTCGAGGCCGGCTGATCCGAGGCGGCGGCATCCTCGCCATCCGCCATCCGGGTCAAAGCCTCGCGCAGCGCCGGCAGCGCGGTGTAGTTGGCGATAAGGTACACCTGCTTGCCGCGTTCGTCCGCCGCTGACTTGGCCAGCACCTCGGCGGCGTCGGCGGCCAGATCCGCCTCAACCCCCGAGTACTTCAAGCGCACCTGCATGTCGTTGGCGCGGATGCCGCCCGCGAACGCCAGCAGGTTGCGATGGCCCGCCAGCTCCTCGAAATCGATGTCCCACAACCACGACACGTCATGGCCGTCGGCCTCCTTGTCGTTGATGAAGAAGGCGACCGTCTTGGGGCCCTTATCCTGAAGGATGATTTTGATGTTCTGGTTGAATCCGGTGGGGTTTTTCGCCAGGTTCAGCAGGACGGAGCGGCCTTGCACGCTGAATCGTTGGAGGCGGCCGTTTTGCGGGTCGAACTCGTCGATCGCCTTTTGGATCGCCGCAGGCTCGACGCCGCCCAGGCGCGCCCCCACCGCGACGGCGAGCAGGTTGTACACCATGTAGGCGCCGCTGAAGGGCGCGCGGATCTCGAACGGGTCACCCGCGTCCGCGCCGGCAGGCGCCACCGAAAACGACAGCTCCTCCGCGCCCAGCTGCACCTGCGAAGCCGACCACGCACGCGCCGGACGGGAGAACCCGCACGACGGGCAGCGGTATTCGCCCAGCTGGCCGTACTGACGATAGGAGTACTCCATCATCGAAGAGCAACGCTGGCACATCTGGGCGTCGACGACCGTGTTCTGCGAAAGCCCCATGTCGCCCTCGACGCCGAACGGAATCGTGGGGTTGTCGACGCGCTCAGCGATGGCGGCGCACAGAGGATCGTCGGCGTTGTACACCAACGCGGCGGAAGGCGTCGCCTTGCAAGCGCCCACGATGCTGTCCTGGATGCGGTCGATCTCGCCCACGCGATCCAGCTGATCGCGGAACAGGTTGAGCAGGATGATGTAGCGCGGGGCAAGCTGGGGAGCCGACTTGACCAGCCACAGCTCGTCGCTTTCGAACACGCCGATGTCGGCGGCATCGGCGTGCAGCAGCGCCGTTGCCACGCCCGAATCCAGGTTTGCGCCCGTGCGGTTGCAGATCACGCGCTTGCCCGCCGCCTCGAACGCATCCGCAAGCAGGTTGGTCACGGTCGTTTTGCCGTTCGTGCCCACCACGACGATGGAGCCCTCGCGCGCCTTGCCCGCCGTGTTGGCGATGATGCGCGGATCGATGTAGAGGGCGATCTTGCCCGGGAAGTTGCCCGCGGGGCGCCTGAACACGTGCTTGAGCCCCCATGTTGCCAGACCGGCGACCGCCTTGGCGCAGGACGTGCGTGCTCCCATGCTTTCCACCAGCTCTTTCTCTTCGATAGCGAAGCGGCTGCGCGCCGTGCTCTCTCACGGCGACGTGCCGTTTTCTTCCAAACGATCAGTATACCCGGCGCGCGCCGTAACACGCGATGCTTGAAGAGGCTGTGAAGGTTCTCCACATAGAAAAAAATTCGTTGACACGGACCGGGGTTACGAGCATAATAACGTCTGCTGTTTCGACGTGCGCCGTTACCTCAGCTGGATAGAGGGACTGACTACGAATCAGTACGTCGGGGGTTCGAATCCCTCACGGCGCACCATTGAAAGCCTTACCGCAACGACTGAACCCCAGCACGTGCGGTTTTTTTGTACCCGGAAGAAGGACGCTCACTTTGAAGGTTCGAAAACAGAAGCCTCACAGTAAGTAAGCTCCGACTCCTTCCCTTGCGTCGGCAGTCGGATGCGATGCTTGCTGCCGTACAGTAAGGGAAAACCCATGCTCTATCTGTCTCAGATGACGGGAAAGCCCGTCGTGGACGCCACCGGCGAGAAGATCGGCACGATCTCCGATCTGGCCATCTCGACCGGGGAGGTGTTCCCCCGCATCACCAGCCTGGCCTTTCAGGGACCAGGCAAGGTTCCGTTCATGATCTCGTGGCGCAAGTACGTCGGCAAGTTCGACGAGGACGGCATCGAGCTGTCCGTGCCCGCCAAAGACATCCGCTTCAGCTACCTGCAGCCCGAAGAGGTTCTGCTCGCACGCGATTTGCTCGACCGCCAGATCGTCGACACGCAGGGCATGAAGGTCGTGCGCGTAAACGACCTCAAGCTGTCGGAATCCGGCTCCCAGCTGCGCCTTTTGGGCGCCGAGGTCGGCACGCGCGGCATCCTGCGCGGACTGTCGCCGCTTCTCGAAAAAGCCGTGGTCGGCATCGCCGGGCTGTTCAAGAAGCGCATCGACGAAAAGCTGATCGCCTGGAACTACATGGACCTGCTCGACCGCGACCTGTCCGAGGTGCAGCTGTCCGTCACCCATAAGCGCTTGGACGAGCTGCATCCCGCCGACGTCGCCGACATTCTCGAGCAGTTGGACCCCCAGCAGCGTGCCAACGTGTTCCGCCATCTGGACGATGCGCAGGCGACCGAAGCCGTGTCCGAGATGGAAGACGAGTACCAAGCCGACTTCATCGAGGATCTGGACGAGGCGCGCGCCGCCGACCTGCTGGGCAGCATGGATCCCGACGACGCCGCCGACATCGTGCGCGACCTGTCCTACGAGAAGGCGGAGACGCTGCTGCGCCTGATGGGCGTGGAAGACGCCGCCGAGATCCGCCGGCTTCTGGGCTACAAGGACGGCACGGCGGGCGGCATGATGACCACCCAGTTCGTCGCCGTGCGCCAAACCGACACGGTCGGCCAGACCATCGAGGTGCTGCGCGAGCTGCCGGAGGACCACCCCACCGTCCACTACGTGTACGCGTTGGACGAATACGACAAGCTGGTCGGCGTCCTGTCGCTGCGCACGCTTGTCTTGGCGCGCGACGATGCCCTGATCCAAGACGTCATGTACGACGACATCATCTCGGTGCCCCCCGACGAGGAGGAGGACGACGTCGCGGCGGACATCTTCAAATATGACATCCCCGCCATGCCGGTCTGCGATGAGCACGGCTCGCTTTTGGGCATCGTCACCGTCGACGACGCATGGGACGCCATCGAGGAGGACGTGAGCGGCGACAAGATGAAGGCGTCGGCGCTCAAGATCGTCGGCATCGTGGTGGCGGCTGCCGCGGGCCTGGGCCTCTACACGCTCATATTGCTGCAGATCACCGGAGTGATCGGGGGCTAAGCCATGGCGTTGCGCAAGAAGAAGGACGCCAAGGCAGCCCGCGTCGAGCGCGGGGCGCAGCGCACCGGGCGCAAGTCCGTATCGCGCGCGAAAGGCAGCACGGCGGCGCGACCCAGCACGATCGCCCAGCACAAAGCGGGTGCGGCGGCGCGCGCGCAATGGTCCCAAGAGCAGCAGAAGAGGCTCGCGGCAAAGCAGACCGCCGATGCAGCACGCGAAAAGACGTCGGCAGAATCGACCGAACTCGCAACGACGGCGGAACCCGTCGTCAAAAAGCAGCGCAGCAAGTTCCTGCTCATCCTGGCTGCCCTTGGCCCTGGCATCGTGACCGCGATGGCGGGAAACGACGCCGGCGGCATCTCGACGTATTCCACCGTGGGCGCCGAGTTCGGCTACGCCACGCTGTGGGTGATCCCCGTTATGTGCGTGCTGTTGCTGGTGGTTCAGATGACCGCGTCCAAAATGGGCGCCGTCACCGGCAAGGGGTTCGCCGCGCTCATCCGCGAGAGCTTCGGCATCCGCCTTACGGCGTTGGCGATGTTCGCCCTGCTCATCGGCAATGTGTGCACCACGTTCTCCGAGTTCGCCGGCATCGCGTCGGGCATGGAGATGTTCGGGGTGTCGCGCTACGTGGCCGTGCCCGTGGCGGCCGTCGCCGTGTGGCTGCTCGTGGTGGGCGGCAGCTACAAGCGCGTCGAGAAGGTGTTCCTCATCCTCTCGCTCGTGTTCGTTACGTACGTGGTGGCGGCATTTTTGTCGCAACCGGACTGGAACGACGCCCTGCACAGCACTGTGGTGCCCAAGCTCGTCAACGATCAAAGCTTCATCTCGCTGATCATCTCGATGATCGGCACCACCATCGCCCCCTGGATGATGTTCTACTCGCAAAGCAACGTCGTCGAGAAGGGCGTCGACATGGATGAGTACCCGCTGCAAAAGGTGGACGTCGTCGCCGGAACCATTGCCGCCTGCCTCGTGGCGTGGTTCATCATCGTCACCACCGGCACCGTGCTGTATCCCCAGGGCATCGAGATCTCGTCCGCCGCCGATGCCGCATCCGCGCTGGCCCCGTTCGCCGGCCCCTATGCCGAAGCGCTGTTCGCGATCGGCCTCATCGCCGCATCGTTTTTGGCGGCGTGCGTTCTGCCGCTCACCACGGCGTTCGTCATCTGCGAGGCGTTTGGCTGGGAAGCGGGCGTGTCGTTCAAGTGGCGCGAGGCTCCGCTGTTCAAGAGCATCTTCACGTTCATCATCGTGCTGGCTGCCGCGATCGTGCTGATCCCCGGCATCGACCTGATGGCCGTGATGCTTACCGCCCAGTTCATCAACGGCCTGATCCTGCCGGTGCTGCTGGTGTTCATGGCGCTCATCGCCGCCGACAAGCACGTGATGGGCGCACATCGCAGCGGCATCGTGTCGCGCATCCTGATCTGGGTGACCGTGGCGATCGTCACCGTCCTCACCGTCGCGCTGCTCGTCATGCAGGTGCTGGGGATCTAGCGATCGAAGATCGAGGCGGCGCACAAGATAACTTGTCGCCGCCTCGCTCCGTTAAAAGCGCCTATTGATCGAAGAACCGTTTCCGCGCGAGCTCCTCTTGCGCCTTCGCGTGATCGCGAAGGCGGGAAAGACGAATCTCCAACGCCTCCCTATGCTGACGTTCCTCATCGGTCCAGGCGCCGAAGAGCGCCTCGCGTAGAACCCCATCTGCTGAATGAACCTCCCCCTCTTTCGGGAAGAGGCATGTACGCGATCGGTTGTAGAGAAGGATCTCATCGAACAAACCCGACTCATCCAACACGGCAAGGTTATCCGCGATGTCGCGGATGATTTTGTTGTGGTGCGCGGGATCCGTCGCGCGGGGAACAGCGCCCGCGATGCGCATCTGCTCGTACCGAATCTCGCAGCTGAGCAGCGAGATCTCGGGTTTTACCGCCATGAGCGCAAGGGAGACGGAATAACCGCGCTTCCGCAAAAGCGTTGCGGTTTTGGTTGGCACTTCCGCCGTGCGCAACGTTCCCTCGATAATGAGGTTGTATCCTTTGCGAGAGAGTACGTCGATAAGCTCTTCGGTCATGCCACTCGCCCATTCAGCGGTATGGTTGACCGATTCAGGTCCGTATTGTCGATCGAACTCGCGATAGCGAGGATGCTTGGAACGATATTCGTCTCCGTTAATGACGACGGCGTTGTCCTTCAAGCGCTCCCTCAGAATGCCATGCAGCGTTGTTTTCCCAGCACCGCTCTGCCCTCCCAACAGAAACGCCGCGGGCGACTCGACGGGATGCAGCACCGACGGCACGAGGAGCCTCTCTACGATCTTTTTTCGGGCTCGAGAAAACTCCTCTTGCGTACAATTCCGCTCCATTAGGCAGCCCTCGCTACGCATCGGAACGCGACATCACGCACTGAATCAATTTGCGCGCGAATCCTGACCAACGCCTCCTTGCTGCGTCCCTCCTTGCCGGCAATATCGAATTTAACCCGCGCAATGTACGAGGCCATATCGTTCAGAATGATCGACAGAAGCTCGTCTCCGCTTTCCTCCGCCTCTTCCGCCAATCTATCGATATCCGCCATCACGCTTGCTGCATGCTCGTTGAGGATTTCCTGCTATGGTTATAGGCAAACCGAAGCGAAAAAGAGCCGCCTCCCTTTCGAGAGGCGGCTTCGACCCCAAGGATGACGCGATCACCCTATGCCGTGAAGATGGCGCAGTGACGCTCCGCAGCCTCCTTGACCACATCTTCGAACTTGCCCACGATCAGGGCTGCAGCGGGGCAGCCGGTCATGCACAGCGGATTCGGATCCTCCGTGATGCAGGCGGCGCACTTGTCCAGCACCGGCGCAACCAAATGGTACTGGCGCAGCTTGCCGTCCACATAGAACGGGTCGCGCCTGATCACGCGCATCCAATCCTCTTCGTAGCCATAACGGTGTGTCTCGCGGCACGCCGCCTCGCACCCATAGCAACCCGTGCAGGCGTCCAGGTCGACCAGCATCGCCACGCCGCCCGCGTTCAGCTTCTTCTTCATCACAGATCCCCTCTTCCCGCTTCGATCTTGCACAGCGACGACCTCATTGCCGTGGCGCCGAAGCCTGGTTCAGCCGGCTCGGACGGCACGAGGATGTTCGGGTTGGCCTTGTCCCAGC
This sequence comes from uncultured Eggerthellaceae bacterium, assembly GCA_958452575.1. GTDB lineage: Bacteria > Actinomycetota > Coriobacteriia > Coriobacteriales > Eggerthellaceae > Aphodovivens. Next base: position 8,011 of record CAUDUM010000007.1, on the reverse strand, counting down.
CGTATCCCGGCAGATCGAGCTCGGGACAAGGATCGCGCCAGCCCGGACGCGGACAAGCGATGACGCCCTCTTTGATCTCATAGGTCACGCGCGCCTTGGAGATGATGTGGCCGCGCGGCGACGAGATGGTCATCCACTCGCCGTCGGTGACGCCGTAGCGCTTGGCATCATTGGGATGCACCAACGCGAACGGCTCCGGATAGAACTTGCGCTGCATGGGGATGTTGGTCCATGCCGAATGGAAGAACGAATACAGGCGGAAACCGGTGGTCAGCACCAGTGGGTACTCCTTGGCAAGCTCGGGCTGGCTCACGGGCGACTCCGCCGGCTCCACGTAATCCGGCAGCGGATCGTATCCGAACGCCGCCATGGTGGGGCAGAGGAACTCGATCTTGCCCGAAGCGGTGGGGAATCCCGGCTTGCCGTCAGGGCGCTGCATGCCCTTCTCGTACTTCTTGTAGACGATCTCGCCTTTCTTGCCGCCAGGCTCCGTCGAGTAGAACGGCTTGGAAACGAACGTCTCCCAGTCGGGGATGTCCATGCCGTACAGCTCGTTGAGCCTCCACAGCACCATCTCTCGCTCGTCCTTCCACGGCCAGTTGTCGGGGTCGATGCGCTTGCCCCATTCGAGGAAGAACTTCCAGTCATCCCAACACTCGCCCGGCGCCTCCACCGCCTTTTGGACCGAGATGATCATGTTGCCGTCCATCTCCTCGTCCCACGTGTCTCGTTCGGACCAGTCCGCGGTGGGCAAGACGATATCGGCCAGCTGCGCGGTGGGCGACATGTAGAAGTCCTTCACCACCACCAGATCCAAGTTGGGCGACGTGAGCGCCTCGCGCGTGAGATGCGCATCCTCGTAGCACATGATCGGATCGCTTGCGATGCCGATGAACGCCTTGACGGGGCGCGGCTTGCCCGTGATCATCGCCTCGAACACCGAATGGGGATCGTTCGAGCGGCCGAACGCCTTGTAGAGGGGATGCTTCTCGCCGCCAAAGGTGAACAGCTCGGGGCGACCGGGGCTTTTTGCCGGATCCCACATAGTGATCTTGTCGTCGAGCATTTTATCGAACGAAAGCGGCACCTTCACGCCGCCGGGAACATCGATGTAGCCCAGCAGGCCCTGCAGGCAGGCGATGGCGCGGCCGGTTTGGATGGCATTGGTGTGCATGCATCCCGGACCCGTGAAGATGGCGAACGCGGCAGGACCGGATGTGCCGATGAGGCGCGCCGCCTCGCGGATGTCGTCTGCCTCCAGCCAGCAGATCTCGGCGGCGCGCTCCGGCGTCCAATCGGCCACGCGCTCGGCAAGATCGTCGAAGCCCTGGCTCCACTTTTCCACGAATTCCTTGTCGTACCACTCGTTCTTGATGACCTCGTGCATGATCGCCAGCGCCAGCGCTCCGTCGGTGCCGGGACGCACCTGCAGGTTGCAGTCTGCGACCTTCGACAAGTCCGTGAAACGCGGATCGATGCTGACCAGCTTGCAACCGCGGTCGATAGAAGCGTAGATGGCCTTGGTGACGCTGCGCATCATGGCGGGATTGTAGCCCCAGATGACGATCACATCCGCATGCGCCAGATCTCCCATGCCGGTATTGAACAGGCCCAGCGTGAAAGCATTCGGCAAGATGTGGGGCATCAAACACACATGCGTGGGGGCCATGCTCCACCCTTCGAGTCCCAACGATGAGTTGAGGCGGCAATGCCAGTGGTTGGAGGTTCGGCCCGTGCCCTGGCCGGTGATGATGGCCTCGGGACCGTACTCCTCTTTGATGCGCAGGCATTCAGACGCGATGGTGTCCATTGCCTCGTCCCAGGTGATGCGCTCCCACTTGCCCGAACCGCGCTCGCCCACGCGCTTCATGGGATACAGGATGCGGTTCTCCACATCTTCGTGGATCTCACGCTGCGACATTCCCGTCGCGCAGATCGCCCCTCGCGATTTTGGATTGTCCGGATCGCCCTCGATCTTCAGGATCTTGTCGCCATCGGCGGTGACGATGACGCCGCACCGCGCATGGCACGACACGCAAGCGCTGCGGATCTTCTTCACGCTCATAACCCCTCCTTTGGTCCTCGTTGCGCACCCCTGCCACGTCGTCTCGTCTTGCAACGCGCAGAGCGCCTGATGCTCCCATTGTAGAAAGGGCGGCTTCTTGGCCGAAAGCAGCTATAGGTTAGCGAGGTGGCAACCAACGGTTGCTACAATAGAGACGACTAGAGCGGCTGAAACCGCGCTCATCGATCGGGGGAAACCATGGACATCGACAGCCTGCGTTACTTTGCCGGAGTCGCCAAAACCGGGTCCATCACCAAGGCGGCCAAGCATCTTTTCCTCTCCCAGCAGGGATTGAACAAAGCGATCGGCGCGATGGAGGCGGAGCTGGGGTTCGCCTTGGTGGAGCGCACCAGGACGGGCACGACCCTCACCTCTGACGGCGAGGCGTTTCTGTTATTTTGCGAGCAGACGATCGCTGCATTCGATCGAACCATCGCCGGCATGGCGCAACGGCAGCTTGAAACGCACGACGCGCCTTCGATCGCGCTGGGAGCGACCGCCTATGCGCTGCACACGGTATTCGACAACTTGGCAAACAATCGGCTGTTCGCAAAGTTGAGGATCCAGGAACTCGCCCCCAGCGACATAGCGTCGCGTTTGGAGCAGGCAGACGATGACATCCGTCTGTACGTGACGGATCTGTTCGAGGGCAGCTCCTTGGCGAAGAGGATTCTCTCCAGCAATCGGTTCCATCCGATTTTCCAAACTGAATTCGGCCTGGTGGTACCCGAATCCTCCGTCACCGTCGCCGCGCGGATGACGACGGCGGATCTGATGGATGTCGAGTTCGCATGCTTCCATGACGAGTCGATCGATTGGATATTGGAGAAAACGTATGGTACGAACCCGCCGCGCAACATCATGCTCAAAACATCGGACAGCGCGCAGCTCATCCGATGGGCGGAGTCCAGGAAAACCGCCATTCTCCTGGACTCGTTCGCATTCCATCGCCTCAAAGCGTCCCGTGGACGTGAGGCGTTCGAGGCGCGCTTCGTTCCCATCGACGGCATGCCGCGCGTGACGACGGGATTCCTGCATCGCCGCGGCGCGGAACCTTCCGACGACGCGCAGACCTTCATGCGCAGCCTCCGCGCTTTATTCAGAGCCCGCTATGCGGATTATTCACGCGCGCATCCCGTCTAGAGCGCCAGCTGATAAGAAGGGTCGGGGTTTGCCTTGCTCCGCCGACTAAACCGATTCAGGTGATGCATCGGCACCCCGGCCCTCCTCGCGCACCGCGCGAAAAAGGGAGCGGCTCCTTCTCATATTCGATGCATGTGCCGCCCTCTACCCATCCTCGCGTGCTTGGCGGTAGGCCTTCTCGAACGGCTTTTCGACCGTCTCCTCCACGTCAAGCTCGTGCTGGAACTCGCGGTCGATGGCGCCTTGCAGCGTGGGCGGGTTCACCTCGAACGGAACCGGTTTGGTGATCAGGCTCACCAGCGGCACGACGACGAGCGACAGCAGCATGCACAGCGCACCGCAGTTGATGGGCGAGGCGATGAGCGGCGTGCCGGCAAAGCCCAGCGCCATGTTAACCACGGTCAGCCCCACGCCGATGGCGAACGAACACCACACCGCCGCCTTGGAGATGCGGCCTGAATAAAGGCCCCAGAGGAACGGCCCCAAAAACGCGCCGGCCAGCGCACCCCACGAGTAGGACATCAGCTGCGCGATGAATACGATCGACGAGTGGTACTGCACAAGCGCCATCGCAGCAGACACGATGATGAACAGCACCAGCAGCACGCGCATGCACGACAGCTGCTTCTTCTCGGACATGTCCTTGACGATGTTGCCCTTGATCACGTCGATGGTAAGCGTCGACGACGAAGTGAGCACCAGCGACGAAAGTGTCGACATCGATGCGGACAGCACCAGCACGATGACGATGCCGATGAGAATGTCGGGCAGCGACGAGAGCATCGTGGGAATGATGGAGTCGTAGATGGGCGTGCCATCGGCGGCGTACTCGATCTGGTCGCTGTACAGGCGGCCGAACCCGCCCAGGAAGTACGATCCGCCCGCGACGACGAACGCGAACAGCGTCGAGATGATGGCGCCCTGCTTGACCGCTGGGCCGCTCTTGATGGCGTAGAACTTCTGCACCATCTGCGGCAGGCCCCACGTGCCCAGGCTGGTGAGGATCACCACGCCCAGCAAGTTGAACAGGTCCGGGCCGAACATGCTGGTGAACGCTCCTTCGAGCGCTGTGCCCTCAGCGGGGATCTGGGACAGTTGGATGATCGCTTCCGCAAACCCGCCGTTGCCGGCGAGGACCGCCGCGATGACCGCAACGATGCCGATCAGCATCACGATGCCCTGGATGAAGTCGTTCATGACCGTGGCCATGTAGCCGCCGACCACGACGTAGATGCACGTCACCACCGCCATCCCGATGACGCACACGTCGTAGGGCAGCCCAAACGCCATCCCGAACAGACGCGACAAACCGTTGTAGACCGACGCCGTGTAAGGGATCAGGAAAACGAAGATGATGGCAGCCGACGCGATGCGCAGCGCCTTGGATTGGTAGCGCAGGCCGAAGAACTCCGGCATCGTCTGGGCGCCCAGGCGGTGCGTCATCTCGCGCGTGCGCGGACCGAGCACCCACCAGGCCAGAAGCGAGCCCAAAATGGCGTTGCCGATGCCCGCCCATACAGCGGCGATGCCGTACTTGAAGCCGAATTGGCCGGCGTAGCCGACGAATACGACGGCGGAGAAGTAGCTGGTCCCGTAGGCGAACGCGCTCATCCACGGGCCGACGTTGCGGCCGCCCAGCACGAACCCATCGACGGTGGACGTCGATTTGCGGCAGTAGATGCCCACGCCCACGGCCACGCCGATGAAGATGAGCACCATGCATACTTTTTCGATCATGAGAGGTATTCCTATCCAGAGGGCCGCCCGGCGGCGGCAGTTGCGGACACCCTGGATGCCGATGGCGCGCGAGCGCGCAGGTCCCCGGCAGCCAGGCGGTTGCGGAGGCGCACATGACCTTGGCCTGCGACGAGCCGAGCGCTACGCTACGCGCATGCACGGCAGCATCACAGGCAAGCCCATGTGCTACAGATATCGATAGGAATACAGATAGGCGAACGCGACGTTCGGAAGGCAGGAGGCCGCGGCGGCACCGGCGCAGCCGGCGGCGCGGAAGTCGTTGACGATATGTCCTCCTGAACAATGCATGGGCAGACTTTACCACACCAAATTACGCGCCATGTTGCAAAAAGATTACCAATCGCTGGTTTCGAAAATGCGCGAGGGCGGATCCTCCCGATACAATAGGGCCTCGAAAGCAGAAGCTGCCAAGCGATGCGGAAGGGGGCATGATGGGACTGGACGAGCGCGACAGGAACCTTGCAGCGCGCTATCTTGCGGAAAACGCCGCCCTTCGCGAAGCGCTCGGCGTTTCGGACGATGTCGAATTCGAGCCCCGTTATCTGGGGGAAGGCGAGCACAACCGCAATTTCCGATTCGACGATCCCGACAGCGGACGGAGTTTCGTCCTGCGCATCAACGTGGCCCCGCAGCCTTTCCACAGCAACCAGATCGCCTACGAGTTCGCCGCACTCGCGCTGCTTGAGCCGAGCGGGAGGGCGCCCCGTCCGCTCTATTTGGACGACTCGCCTGGCGCGCCGGGCAAAGGAGCGCTCGTCGAGAGCTTCTGCGAGGGCGATCCACTCGATTTCGACCATCTGCGGCCGGGTGATCTGAAGTGCGCAACACAGCTCATGGCCGACCTCCATGCGGCGCGCATCGATGATGCCGAGCGCTGCCCCCTTCATCGCCCCGCCGATCCCTTGCGCGGCCTCTTCGAAGAGTGCGTCGCGCGCTTCAAGGTGTACCGCGCTTCGGGATGCGAGGATACGCGCCTCACGCGCTGGGCCGAGCGTTTCATCGCCGCGGCGCAATCGGCGCTGGATGCACCCTTTGAGCAGGATGGACGAAAGCACATCGTCAACACGGAGACGCTCGCGGCGCATTTCCTCATTCCGCGAGATTCAGCTGCCGCTGCCGCTGCCGACGCGCAGGGGTGGCGCGACGATCCCGGGTTCTTCGTCGATTGGGAGCGGCCCATCGTCGGCGAGGTCGCGCAGGATCTGGCCTATTTCGTGGCCCCCACCACAACGTTCTGGGACAGCGAGTTCTTCTTCACGGCAGACCAAGCCGAAGCCGTCATCGAAGACTATTGGCGCGCCGTGGACGGGCGATTTTCGCGCGTCGGCTTCGATGCGCGATTCCGCGCGTTCCGCATGATGACGGCGCTGCGATCCACCACATGGTTCTGCAAGGCATTGCCCGTCTACCTGGGCCGCGCCGAGGGGCACATGACCGATCGAACACGCGAGAAATTCCCCGCCTACCTGTCGGATGAGTTCATGGAAATGCTGGCGCGGGATTGCTTCGGTCTGTAAGGCCGCAGCGCCGTAAGGACAGCGGGCGGCGGGAAGATGCCTGAAAATCGCCCAAGGCGCTCGGTCCTCGACCGAAATGAGGAATTGAAAGAGGCCTTATTCCGCATTTCGGTCGAGGACCGGTATCGACTTCCTTAAACCCGCCCGCCGGCGCCGCTATGCAGGAACCGTCAACTGCTCCTTCAAACGCGCGCGGTAGTGGCGGTCGATCTGCAGCACCTCCACGATGAACGCCTCCATACCACCGTAACGGGCTTCCAATGAGTCGTAGAACGCCTGCAGGTTCTCGGGGTTCGCGCGGTGTCCCAGCGTCAGCTTGCGCGCCAGCTCCTCGTTGCCGTCGGCGAAGCGGAGGAAGCGCTGGAATTCCTTGTCGTAATGGCGGTCGCGCGACTCGTTGGTCAGCAGATAATCGGCGAGCACCGCCTCCTGATCAGCGCCCAGGATGGTAAGGATGAGCAGAGAGAGAATGCCGGCGCGATCCTTGCCTCCGCTGCAGTGAATGTAAACGGGCTTGCCCTCCAGGACATGGGAGAACGCGCAGTGCACCCCTTCGCGCATTTGCGCCGCCGTCAACACGTTGGACATGGCGCCATAGAACCGCAGCGGATCGCATGCCACGTCGCGACCGACCACCTTGGTGCCGGCGGCGGGCTCGGTGTACTCCACACCCACCTTGTCCAAATCGAAGAAGGGAATGTGGAGGTTCTCGACGCCGGGCACCGCCACATCGGGCTTGGCCTCGCGCTCCCATCCGCAACGCACGTCGATGACGCAGGATATTCCCAGATCGTCGAAGAGGATAGCTTGATCGTCCGGCGTCGCCTCGTTGAGCGCCGCGCCGCGGAAGAACAAACCCGGTGCGACGATGCGACCGTCCCCGACGGGGACGCCGCCCAAATCGCGCACGTTGCGAACCTTTTGAAGCGCAATGGATCTCAAAGCAGGTCTTTCCCAAACGACGACTGAACCGAACAGCGCTCCATACTATCACAAGAGGCAAAACGGCTCGCCGCGCCTGGCGACGGCGAGCCGCAGAATGAGAAAAAGAGACTGTCCCTTTTCATATTGTGAAAAAGCGCCCGACGCGAGCCGGGCGCTTTGCGGAAACCTAGTAGCGACTGTCGAAGATGCGCTTGGTCTTCTTCTCGCTGCGCGGCAGCTCACCCATTGGCACGCCGACGGCATCGGGGGTGCAGCCGATCTTGGCTTTGAAGATGCCGGCCAGCTCCTCCTCGCAGCGCTTCTTCTCGTCGCCTTCGAGCGGCGTCTCGAACAGCACGGTCAGCACGTCGCGTCCCGAGATGTTCTCGATCATCACCTGGTACTCGGAGCTGGCGCCGCTGGTGATGGCGATGACGTCCTCCACTTGCGCGGGGAACATGTTGCAGCCCTTCACCTTGAACATGTCGTCGGTGCGGCCCACCAGCGTGTCGATGCGCGGATGCTTGTCGCCGTGCGCGCACTTGCAGGCGCCGGGGATGATGCGCGTGAGGTCGTGCGTGCGGTAGCGGATGAGCGGCGCGCC
>CAUDUM010000006.1 GCA_958452575.1 uncultured Eggerthellaceae bacterium | reverse complement strand
ATTTGATACAGGGTTGGAACGAAATGGCTAGAAAAGAAACCGCAAGTCGCCCGAAGCTGCTGATCGTCGATGGCTACAACGTGCTGCGCTCCGGCAGCCGCTACCAACGCATCGACGACCCTGACTACACCGACGACTGGTTCAACGCCGCGCGCGATGCGCTTGTCAACGACGTGATCAACTTCGCCGGACGCGAGTGGCGCGCGATCGTGGTGTTCGACGGCGGCGGCAACGCGTTCTCGGCGGGGGAGGCGACCTCGCTCGGCGGCGTGCGCATCGTGTTCTCGCCGACGGGGCAAAGCGCCGACAAGGTCATCGAGAAGCTGGCCCACGACGCGCGCGAGCGCCAGGTGGAGACGCTTGTCGTCTCCAGCGACGCCACCATACAGGACACCGTCTTCGGTTTCGGCGTCGACCGCATGAGCGCCGAAGGCTTCTGCCGCGAGCTCGGCGCCTACTACGAGGATGCGCGCCTCGACGACGCCCCCAAGGTGTCCCGCAAGAACACCGTCGCCGACCGCATCCCGTCCGACACGCTGGCCAAGCTGATGCGGATGCGCGACGGCCGGTAGGGCAGCCGGCGCAGGCGGGTTCGCCAGGCTCACGGGGAGGGGGAGCCCGGGCTGGTGTGCGATTGCGTGCTGCCGCTGGACCGGAGCGAGCGCTCGACGCTCGCGAGCGGGGCTCCGCGACTCCTTCTTTGCCGCCATGCGCGATGCGCTGTCGCTTGCGACATCCTGCTATTCGCGACGCGCGTTGCTTTCCGCCACATGCTCTGCGCCCCTTTCGGCGTGGGACATCCCCTCCTCGACGGCGAGCAGCGCGAGCTCCGCCGCGTCCCTGTCGTACATGCGGACCTCCAATCCGGACCGATGGTCCAGCTTTTTGTCCGCATCCCCGATGCGTGCGGAATTCGCGCAAGACCCGCGCAAGATCCGCATGCGATCGGCGCAAGACCCGCGCGAGATTCGCGTGCGACCCGTTCGCAACTCACGCGGCTCGTACGCGTCATGGTGGCGCTAACCTTCCGCCATGAGACTTTTCCTTTACGGCAAAACCGCCGCCCAATGGTGGGCGCACGCCCGCGGCTTCGATCGCGCGGGCGATGCCGCGCGCTTCGACGCTTCGGCCCTGCGCGATTGCGCGCCCACCGCGCGATCCGTCTGCTACCTCGCGGAGACGTTTCCCTTCATTTCCTCCCCGGTTCATGTGCTGGTCTCGTCGCGTCGGGATCTGCGCTCGCTTGCGGGGGCCAGGGTCCATCATTCCGCGTATCCGTATCCTCCTGGCTCGTTCGCTTGCGTGGCGCCGGGAATCTATGTCCCCTGTCCCGAGCTGTGCTTCATACAACTCTCCGGCCAACTGCCCCTTCTCCAGGCGGTGAAAGAGGGTTATTCCCTTTGCGGTTCCTTTGCGCTGGATGAGTCGGCTCGTTTCGGCTTGGAGAGCAGGATCCCCCTCACATCCATCGACATGATAAGAGACTACGGTATCGCCAACTCATCGCTTCGCGGTTCCTCGGCTGCGCTTGCGAGGCTTAGGTGGGTTAAGGAGGGCTCCGCCTCCCCACGCGAGTCCGATTTGGCGATGAGGCTGACGCTGCCGATCCGCTTGGGCGGATTCGGGTTTCGAGGGGCGATCCTCAATCATCGCATCGATCCCGGAAAACGCGCGACCGCGCTGACGGACAACGAGTTTTTTGTTGCGGACATATGCTGGCCGGAGGCAAAGCTCGTCATTGAATACGATTCAAACGCGCATCTTTCGCCGGAGATCCTCGCCCATGATGCTCAGAAACGCGGGGCGCTCGAAGCCGATGGCTATATGGTAGTGACCGTCACGAAACTCCAGCTCGATGATCCGGGGGAGATGCTCCGGATCGCCTACCGCATAGCGCGCCGCTTGGGCAGACGTCTCCGAATCCAAGTCCCCGATTTCCCATCGAGGCAAACCGAGCTGTTCCAATTGGGGCATTCTTCGATGGGGCATTCGTCGACGAACTGAATGGGATGAAATCTGTCGCAAGGAGGTTGGGCGGATTGAAAAAGCCGCCTCCTTCGGCGGGGTTTCATCCAAAAGCATGGGTTCCCTGCCTCCTAGGCGCGGTTTTCATCCCGGACGGTTGGAGATGGATGGAAAGGCGCTTGAGGAGGTGATGGCGAAAGCGGGTCGGTCCACACGCACCTCGCCGCCACGCGCCGTCTTCGATTGCCGTCGCGCGTCCGCTCGCGCCGCGCCACCCTGCGCACGCCCGCCCGGCATCGTGTTCCGCTCCCTACCGTGCGCCCGCCCCGCACCCGTCCCGCACGCACCCCGCCATTCCGCGTCCGCCCCGCACCCGTCCCGCGCACACCCCGCCGTCCCGCGCTCGCCCCGTCGCCCCGCCGTCTGCCGTGCCCCGCCCCGTATCGCGTTACGCTCCCTGCCGTGCGTTCGTCCCGCGCCTGCCCCGCACATGCTCGCCATCCCGCGCCCGTCCTGCCGCCCTGCCGCCCCCCGCCCGCGTTGCGGCGGAGCGGGCGGAGCGCACCCCGTCTTCACCCGAATCGGCCCAGATCAACAGCAATTTTCCATATCTCGTAAAAAATTTTCTTGACGGCTTGCGTTTTACGTCATATCTTAATCAATTGCATTTTTTCGCAGATTCACGGATTCTCTTGAAGGAGGAAAGACCTCGTGGCCCAAGGAAAAACCGCTGATCACAGCGCCCTTTACCGGAACCGTAGGAGCTTTGCGAAAATTCCCGACGTGATGGATATGCCCAACCTCATCTCCGTCCAGACGGATTCTTTCGCATGGTTCACCAACGAAGGCCTGGCACAGGCGTTCAAAGACATCAGCCCCATCGAGAACTCCACCAAGGACATGTGCGTCGAGTTCGGCAAGCACGAGTTCGGCGAGCCCAAGTACACGGTGGACGAATGCAAGGAGAAGGACGTCTCGTACCAGGCGCCCCTGTTCGTCGAGATCCGCTTCATCAACCGCGAGACGGGCGAGATCAAAGAGCAGGACGTCTTCATGGGCGACTTCCCCCTGATGACCCCGCGCGGCACGTTCATCATCAACGGCACCGAGCGCGTCGTCGTCAGCCAGCTGGTCCGCAGCCCCGGCGTCTACTTTGCCTCCGAGCGTGACAAGACCTCCGACAAGACGGTCTACAACGCCAAGGTCATCCCCAGCCGCGGCGCCTGGCTGGAGTTCGAGACCGACAAGCGCGACATCCTGTCCGTGCGCATCGATCGCAAGCGCAAGCAGCCGGCCACGCTGCTGGTGCGCGCCCTCGGCCTGGCCGAGACGCGCGAGGACATCATCGAGCTGCTCGGCAGCGACGAGATGGTGCTGCGCACGCTGGACCGCGACCCCGCCACCACCAAGGAGGAGTCGCTGATCGAGCTGTACAAGCGCTTCCGTCCCGGCGAGCCGCCCACCATCGACTCCGCTCGCACGCTGCTGGAGGGCCTGTTCTTCAACCCCCAGCGCTACGATCTGGCGAAGGTCGGCCGCTACAAGATCAACAAGAAGCTCGGCTTCGACGAGGAGCACGACTCCTCCACGCTGACCGAAGAGGACATCGTCCGCACGATGCGCTACATCATCGGTCTGCATGACGGCCAGGAGGGCTTCTCCACCGACGACATCGACCACTTCGGCAACCGCCGCATCCGCACGGTGGGCGAGCTGATCCAGAACCAGTTCCGCATCGGCCTGTCCCGCATGGAGCGCGTCGTCCGCGAGCGCATGAGCATGCAGGAGCCCGACGAGATCACGCCCCAGAGCCTCGTGAACATCCGCCCGATCGTGGCGGCCATCCGCGAGTTCTTCGGCTCCTCGCAGCTGTCCCAGTTCATGGACCAGGCCAATCCCGCCGCCGGCATCACGCACAAGCGCCGTCTGTCGGCTCTGGGCCCGGGCGGCCTGTCCCGCGAGCGCGCCGGCTTCGAGGTGCGCGACGTCCATACCTCCCACTACGGCCGCATGTGCCCCATCGAGACGCCTGAAGGCCCCAACATCGGCCTGATCGGCTCGCTGGCCACCTATGCCCGCGTGAACCCCTACGGCTTCATCGAGACCCCGTACCGCCGCGTCGTCGACGGCAAGGTCACCGACGATGTGGACTACCTGACCGCCGACGAGGAGGAGAACTACGTCATCGCGCAGGCCAACGCCCTGTTCGATCCCGAGACGCGCGAGTTCGGCCACCGCGACGCAGACGGCAATTTCGTCAAGTCCACCAAGATCCTGTGCCGTATGAAGAACTCCGCCGGCGAGTTCGGCGATCCCGACGAGGTCGCGCCCGAGCTGGTCAACTACATGGACGTGTCCCCGCGCCAGATGACCTCGGTCGCAACGTCGCTGATCCCGTTCCTCGAGCACGACGACGCCAACCGCGCCCTGATGGGCTCCAACATGCAGCGCCAGGCCGTGCCGCTGCTCAAGCCGCACGCGCCGCTGGTCGGCACCGGCATCGAGCACCGTATCGCGGTTGACTCCGGCGAGATCCTGGTCGCCCAGAACCCCGGCGTGGTCGACTACGTGGACGGCCAGACCATCATCGTGCTCAACAACGACGGCGAGTACGACGAGTACCTGGTGCCCAAGTTCCAGCGCTCCAACCAGAGCGGCTGCATCAACCATCGCCCCATCGTCCGCAAGGGCGACGAGGTGCAGGCCGGCGACGTGCTGGCCGACGGCCCGTCCTGCGACGGCGGCGAGCTGGCGCTGGGCCAGAACCTCATGGTCGCCTACATGCCGTGGGAAGGCTACAACTACGAGGACGCCATCATCGTGTCCGAGCGCGTCGTGGCCGAGGACCTTCTGACCTCCATCCACATCTCCGAGTACGAGGTGGACGCCCGCGACACGAAGCTTGGCCCCGAGGAGATCACCCGCGAGGTTCCCAACATCTCCGAGGACATGCTCTCCGATCTGGACGCCGACGGCATCATCCGCGTGGGCGCCGAGGTGTTCCCGGGAGACGTCCTCGTCGGCAAGGTCACGCCCAAGGGCGAGACCGAGCTCACCGCCGAGGAGCGCCTGCTGCGCGCCATCTTCGGCGAGAAGGCCCGCGAGGTGCGCGACACGTCGCTGAAGGTGCCGCACGGCGCCGGCGGCCGCGTGATCGGCATCAACCGCTTCAGCCGCGCCGCAGGCGACGAGCTGGCGCCCGGCGTCAACGAGCTGGTGCGCATCTACGTCGCCCAGAAGCGCAAGGTGCAGCAGGGCGACAAGCTGTCCGGCCGCCACGGCAACAAGGGCGTCATCAGCCGCGTGCTGCCCGTCGAGGACATGCCGTACCTGGCCGACGGCACCCCGATCGACGTCATGCTGAACCCCCTGGGCGTGCCTTCGCGTATGAACGTCGGCCAGCTGCTTGAGAACCACCTGGGCTGGGCCGCCAAGTGGGGTTGGTCGGATGATCCGAACAGCACCGAGGTCGTCGAGGGTCCCCAGTACGTGGCCACGCCGGTGTTCGACGGCGCCACCGAGGAGGAGATCTCCGACGCCATCGAGGCCGCAAACCGCAACCTCATCAACATCAACCACGCCAAGTACGGTGACAAGGCGCGCGATGAGTTCGTGCCGCAGCTGTCCCGCACGGGCAAGACGACGCTCTACGACGGCCGCACCGGCGAGCCGTTCCGCGAGCCGATCACCGTGGGCCAGACCTACATCCTGAAGCTGGGCCACATGGTCGATGACAAGATCCACGCCCGCTCGACCGGCCCCTACAGCCTCATCACCCAGCAGCCGCTGGGCGGCAAGGCCCAGTTCGGCGGTCAGCGCTTCGGCGAGATGGAGGTGTGGGCGCTCTACGCTTACGGCGCCTCCAACGTGCTGCAGGAGATCCTCACCGTCAAGTCCGACGACACGTCGGGCCGCGTGAAGAGCTACGAGGCCATCGTCAAGGGCGAGAACATCCCGCCCGCCGAGGTGCCCGAGTCCTTCAAGGTCTTGGTGAAGGAGATGAAATCGCTGTGCCTCAACGTCGAGCTCGAGGGCCACGGCACCAAGGCCGTCGACATCGAGACCGAGCCCGAGGATGACGACGACAGCGCCCTGTACCAGGCGATCGCCGACGACGCCCGCAAGACCGTAGACGACGACGCGAGCGCGCTAGACGACATCGCCGCCGGGCTCGAGGAGCTCATCGGCGGCGCCACCGACGACGAACAGATCAACACCCTTATCGGCGAGGAAGGGGATCGATAAATGACGACCGAATTCGATGTGAGCAACTTCGACGCTCTGCGCATCTCGCTGGCAAGCGCCGATGATGTGCGCAACTGGTCGCGCGGCGAGGTGAAAAAGCCCGAGACCATCAACTACCGCACGCTCAAGCCCGAGAAGGACGGCCTGTTCTGCGAGAAGATCTTCGGCCCCACCAAGGACTGGGAGTGCGCCTGCGGCAAGTACAAGCGCGTCCGCTTCAAGGGCATCGTCTGCGAGCGCTGCGGCGTGGAGGTCACGCGCTCCAAGGTGCGCCGCGAGCGCATGGGCCATATCGAGCTTGCCGCTCCGGTGAGCCATATCTGGTACTTCAAGGGCTCGCCCTCGCGCCTGGGCTACCTGCTGGACATCCCGCCTAAAGAGCTGGAGAAGGTGCTGTATTTCGCCAGCTCCATCATCACCTCGGTGGACAAGGAGGCCCGCGACGAGGACGTCGACGAGCTGCGTGACGAGCTGGCCGCCGATCTGGAGGAGCTCGACGCCGAGCGCGACCGCCTGATCGAGTCGACCCGCCGCCTGTCCACGACCTACGTGCCCGAGGACGACGACTTCATCGACGACATCGACGACGACGAGCGCCTCACCCCCGAAGAGGTGGAGGAGGAGATCGCCGACATCTACGACGAGTTCAACGAGCGCAAGGCGCTGCGCAAGGAGGCCTTCGACGCGTTCCTCAAGATCGAGCCCAAGCAGCTCGTTCCCGACGAGGCGCTCTACCGCGAGATGCGTCTGAACTACCGCGACTACTTCACCGGCGGCATGGGCGCCGAGGCGGTGCGCGATCTGCTCGAGGACATGGACCTGGTCGCCGTGGCCGAGGAGCTGACCGAGACCATCGCCAACGGCAAGGGCCAGAAGCGCGCCAAGGCCATCAAGCGCTTGAAGGTGGTCGACGCGTTCCTCAAGTCCGACAACAAGCCGACGGACATGATCCTCAACGCGATCCCGGTCATCCCGCCCGATCTGCGCCCGATGGTGCAGCTCGACGGCGGCCGCTTCGCGACGAGCGATTTGAACGACCTGTACCGCCGCGTCATCAACCGCAACAACCGCCTGAAGCGCCTGCTCGATCTCGGCGCCCCCGAGATCATCGTCAACAACGAGAAGCGCATGCTGCAGGAGGCCGTCGACAGCCTGTTCGACAACGGCCGCCGCGGCCGCCCCGTCACGGGCCCGGGCAACCGCCCGCTGAAGTCGCTCTCCGACATGCTCAAGGGCAAGCAGGGCCGCTTCCGCCAGAACCTGCTGGGCAAGCGCGTCGACTACTCCGGCCGTTCGGTCATCGTCGTCGGCCCGCAGCTCAAGCTGCACCAGTGCGGCCTGCCGTCGCAGATGGCGCTGGAGCTGTTCAAGCCCTTCGTCATGAAGCGCCTGGTGGAGCTGGAGTACGCCGCCAACATCAAGGCCGCCAAGCGCGCCGTCGACCGCGGCGCCAGCTACGTGTGGGATGTGCTCGAAGAGGTCATCACCGAGCATCCGGTGCTGCTCAACCGCGCGCCTACGCTGCACCGCCTGGGCATCCAGGCGTTCGAGCCGGTGCTGGTCGAGGGCAAGGCCATCAAGCTGCATCCGCTGGTCTGCACCGCGTTCAACGCCGACTTCGACGGCGACCAGATGGCCGTGCACGTGCCGCTGGGCGTCCCCGCCCAGGCCGAGGCGCGCGTCCTGATGCTGTCGTCCAACAACATCAAGTCGCCGGCCCACGGCCGTCCGCTGACCGTCCCCACCCAGGACATGATCATCGGCCTGTACTACCTGACCTCGATCCGCGACGGGTTCCCGGGCGAGGGCCGCGTGTTCATCGACTTCAAGGACGCGATGAACGCCTACGACGCCCACGCCGACGTGGACCTGCAGGCGCGCGTCCAGGTGCGCCTGACCCGCGACACCCGCGTCGCGAGCGCCTACGGCGTCTTCGAGGATCGCAAGGCGGGCGAGCGCATCGAGACCTCCATCGGCCGCATGATCTTCAACGACGTGCTGCCCGAGGACTACCCGTACCTCAACTACGAGATGAACAAAAGCGAGATCGGCCGCCTCGTCGAGGACGTCTGCAACCGCTACAGCCTCTCGGAGGTTCCGCCGATCCTGGACGGCCTGAAGCATGCGGGCTTCCATTACGCCACCAAGTCGGGTCTGACCGTGTCGGTCTACGATGCGACCGTGCCGCCGGCGAAGACCGAGATCCTGGCCGCCGCCGACGAGAAGGTCGCCGCGATCGACGAGGACTACGAGATGGGCCTGATGAGCGATGACGAGCGCCATCGCCAGGTCGTCGAGGTCTGGAACGAGGCAAACGAGGAGGTCGGCCAGGCGATGGCCGACAACTTCGACCGCTACAACCCCATCTACATGATGGCGTTCTCCGGCGCGCGAGGCAACATCAAGCAGATCCGCCAGCTGGCCGGCATGCGCGGCCTGATGTCCGACCCGAAGGGCGAGCTGATCGACACCCCGATCCGCGCGAACTTCCGTGAGGGCCTGAGCGTTCTGGAGTACTTCATCTCCACGCATGGCGCCCGCAAGGGCCTGGCCGACACTGCGCTGCGCACCGCCGACTCGGGTTATCTGACCCGTCGTCTGGTGGACGTCGCCCAGGACGTCATCATCCGCGAGATCGATTGCGGCACCACCGACGGCGTGCCGTACCCGCTGCTCAACGAGAAGGGCGATCTGGACGAGAACCTGATCGGCCGCTGCCTGCTGGAGGACGCCAAGGGCTCCGACGGCACCGTCATCCTGGCAGCTGACAACTACATCTCCAGCATGGACGAGCTTGCCGCCATGCGCGATGCGGGCATCGAGGAAGTCATCATCCGTACCATCATGACCTGCCATGCCGAGCACGGCGTGTGCCAGAAGTGCTATGGTTGGGATCTGGCCACCTCGCGTCCGGTCAACATCGGCACGGCGGTCGGCATCATCGCCGCCCAGTCGATCGGCGAGCCCGGCACGCAGCTGACGATGCGCACGTTCCACTCCGGCGGCGTCGCCGGCGAGGACATCACGCATGGTCTGCCCCGTGTCCAGGAGCTGTTCGAGGCCCGCAAGCCCAAGGGCCAGGCGGTGCTCGCAGAGATCGCAGGCACCCTGCAGATCGCCGGCGACAAGTCCCAGAAGATCCTGACCATCCACGACCAGGACGGCAACTATCGCGAGTACGCGGTCTCGCCGCGCACCCAGATGCTGCCCGGCGTCGAGGACGGTTGCGAGGTGTCCGTCGGCCAGCAGCTCACCCGCGGTTCGGTGAACCCGCACGACCTGCTGCGCCTGACCGATCCCAACACGACGCTGCGCTACATCGTGGGCCAGGTCCAGGGCGTCTACGTCAGCCAGGGCGTGGACATCAACGACAAGCACATCGAGGTCATCGCGCGCCAGATGCTGCGCAAGGTGGCCGTGCTCGACTCCGGCGACTCCGACTTTTTGCCGGGCCGCCAGGTCAACCGCTTCGAGTTTGAGAATGTAGCCAACGAGCTGATCGCCGAGGGCAAGAACCCGCCGGTGGGCCAACCGCTGCTGCTGGGCATCACCAAGGCCTCCCTGGCCACCGACTCGTGGCTGTCCGCCGCGTCGTTCCAGGAGACCACCAAGGTGCTCACCGACGCCGCGATCGAGGGCAAGACCGACCATCTGCTCGGCCTCAAGGAGAACGTCATCATCGGCAAGCCGATCCCGGCGGGCACGGGCCTGAAGCGCTACCACGATGTGAAGCTCACCTACAAGGGCCACTCCATCGAGGATCACGTGGAGGGCGAGCAGCTGCCCGACTACGCCCCCGACGCCCTGCGCGACATCGAGGATCTGCTGCCGCAGCCCCAGGATTGGTCGCTTGACGGCGAGGGTTACCTCAACATGGGCGGCAACTACGGCGGCTACTACAGCGGCATGTCGCTGGGCCATCGCGGACCGCAGCTGTCCGACGAGGAGGCGCGCCTGTACATCTACGACGATCTGGGCGTGTCGCAGCGCTGGGCCAACAAGTTCAGCGAGGCCGGCATAGAGACGGTCGCGGATTTGGTGGGCCACACCGAGGAGGACCTGCTGCGCATCGAGGGCATCGGCGCGAAGGCGATCGAGGAGCTCAAGGAGGGCCTCGCCGAGCGCGGCCTGACGCGTGTGATCGAGGACGACCTGTCGGCGTCCAGCGACGATATGAGCCAGCTGCTCGACATGGTCTTCAGCCCCGATGACAACATCCTCATCGGCGGCGACGAGCCTCCGACCTTCAACACCGAGGGCGAGGAGATGCTCGGCGAGGCGCTGCCTCCGCGCTCCTACCAGCGCAACATCGAGGAGCTCGACGCCCTGCTGGGGTCGGTGGGCTCGCTCGGATTCGGCATCACCACCAAGGAGGACGAAGAGGCTTCCAACTCGCTTGATGACGAGGATGACGAAGAGTAGCAACACTCGGTAACGAGGAGGGCGCCGTGTGCGCCCTCCTTTCTTCTAGGAGGATCCATGTCTTCCAAAACGTATATTCCCGAGGGGCAATCCGCCCCGGAATCCCAAATCGGGGCGACGATGGAGGCGCTCGCCGCCACCATCGCGGCGCGTCGCGAGGCGGGGGAGGAGAGCTACACCCACCGGCTCCTCACCGGCCCGCTGGACAAGCCGCTCAAGAAGGTAGCCGAGGAAGCCGTCGAGGTGGGATTGGCTGCCAAAGACGTCGAATCGCGCGCCGCGAGCGCCCTTGCGGCGGCGCTGGCGCTGTCGCCGGATGGCGATGACCTGACGGTCGCGCTGCCTCCCGACTACGACGAGGCGGTCGACCACCTGCGTTACGAGGCTGCTGATGTGGTGTACCATCTGCTCGTGGTGCTGGAGCGCTTCGGCATCTCCATCGACGAGTTCGCAGCCGAGCTCAACAGCCGCATGACCGAGGAGGAGCGCCCGCAAGGGGCGGTGCTCCTCAAGCCCGAGCATATCAAGAGGGGGAACTAGCATGGCACGACTTTTCGGAACCGACGGCGTTCGCGGCGTGGCGAACACCGAGCTCACCTGCGAGCTTGCATACCGTCTCGGCCAGGCCGCCGTGGCGTTTCTGGGCAAGGCGATCGTGGTCGGCAAGGACACGCGCCTTTCCGGCGACATGCTGGAGTCGGCGATGGTCGCCGGCATCACCAGCGCGGGCGGCACGGCGCTTTTGACGGGCGTGATCCCCACGCCGGCGGTTGCGCTGCTGGTCCGCGAGCTCAACGCGGCGGGCGGCGCGGTCATCTCCGCATCGCATAATCCGCCGGAGTACAACGGCATCAAGCTGTTCGATGCGGAGGGCTTCAAGCTGCCCGACGCCGTAGAGGACGAGATCGAGGCGTTCATCAAGCAGGGTGGCCTGGAGGCCCAAATCGAGCGTGCCCGCGAGGCCGGCGACGAGGACGCCGCCATGCCGAGCGGACCCGAGCTGGGCGTTGCCGTCGAGGTGGACGAGGCGTGCGAGATCTACATCGAGCACGCGGTGCGCTCCATCCGCGAGCAGGGCATCGACTTCGATGGACTGACGATCGCGCTCGACACGGGCCACGGAGCCTCCTCGCTTACGAGCCCGGCGGCGCTGCGCCGCCTGGGCGCCGAGGTGATCGTCATCAACGACGATTACAACGGCAACGACATCAACGTCGAGTGCGGCTCGACCCATCTGGGGCCCCTGCGCGAGCTCATGGAGGAGACGGGCGCCGACGTGGGCATCGCGCACGACGGCGACGCGGACCGCGTGATGATGATGACGCCCGAGGGCGACGAGATCGACGGCGACATCGTGGAGGCGGTCTGCGCGCTCGACATGAAGGAGCGCGGGGTGCTCGCTGGCAACACCGCGGTGAGCACGGTCATGTGCAACCTGGGCTTCGTGCATGCGATGCGCGATCACGGCATCGATGTGGTGCAGACCAAGGTGGGCGATCGCTACGTGCTGGAGGAGATGCGCGCCAAGGGCTACGCCATCGGCGGCGAGCAGTCCGGCCACATGATCCTGCTCGAGCACAACTCCACGGGCGACGGTCTGATGACGGCCGTGCAGTTCTTGGCCGCGGTCAAGCGCACCGGCAAGACGGTCTCAGAGGCCGTCAAGGTGATGACGCGCTTCCCGCAGATCCTCATCAACGTGCGCGTGGCCGACAAGCACACCGTGAGCGAGAAACCCGCCGTCAAAGACGCCGTGGCAGCCGCCGAGGCGGCGCTGGGCGAGGACGGCCGCGTGCTTCTGCGCCCCTCCGGCACCGAGCCGGTGGTGCGCGTGATGGTGGAGGCCCTGCGCAAGGAGGATGCCGACACCCACGCCAAGGCCATCGCCGAGGTGGTGGAGCGCGAAGGGTAGGCGCGCCGCCCCTTCGATCTGAACATACCGAAAACGTAGAGCCCCTGCGAAGGGGCTCTACGTTTTCGGGGGCGGGTCCAAGGCGGCGGGGCTGCCTTCGCCCCTAGCCTCGCTCTTTCGAAAGCTGCTCTATGGCGACGCGCGCCTCGTCTTCGACGATCGTACCGGCGAACTCCCGCACGGCTCGCTCAAGCGTCGGAATGTGGCGGGCATCGCCCGAGTTGCCCATCGCGCGCGCCGCGTTGCGCCGGAAGATGTCGGGATCGCGGATGTAGTTGTACATGACGGGCTGGACGACGTCGCGGTAGTAGTCTCCCTCGAATCCGCCCTCCAAGAACAATAGCTCTTCCAGGTCGAACAGGGAGGCGAGCTTGTCCAAGAAGGGATCGCGATGCCGTTCCGCGCGCGCTTTGCGCAGCACCGTGCTGTTGCGCGGGCATACCTCCTGGCACACGTCGCAGCCGTGGATATGCGTCCCCGTGAGCGAGGTGTCGATCGCGGGCTTGGGCATCAGGTTGTTCAGCAGGATGCAGCGCATCGGGTCGAGCTCGCGAGGCGCCTCGATCGCCCGCGTGGGGCAGGCGTCGATGCAGCGCCGGCAATCGGGCGGGCATCCGTTGACGATCTCGTGCACTTCGTAGTCGAGCTCGGCGTCGATGAGCCAGGCGTGCATCACGGCGAAGGAGCCGTCCTCCTCGGTGTAGGCGAAGTTGTTGTTGCCGTACGTCGCGATGCCCGCCCGGACGCAGGCGTAGCGGGCGGGGTATTCGATCTTGCCGCGGTACACCTCGATGCCTTCGGATTCCATGAACGACGCCAACGCCTCGATGCGCCTGCCGGCGAGGCTTTCCGGCTGCGGGACGTATGAACGAGCGAGGTAGAAGCGGCCGATGAGGGGCGTGAGCTCATCGGGGTAGTCGACGCCCCCGACCCCCAGCGTCGCGCACACGATGGAGCGCCCCTGGGGGAAGTAGCGCGAGGGGAAGCATCCGGCATGGAACGACGTGGGGTTGTTCTTGGTGAATCGGTCGTAGGACGGTCGCGCCTCCACGTGCTCCGCATACTCGGGCAGGTCCTCGCAGGGGATCGCACCCGCATGCGAGAATCCCAGCTCGAGGGCCTTCATCTTGATCCGCTCAGTCAGTATGCGCCTTTGCTCCGCCGTGGTCTTGCGTTCCATAGCAGCCCCTTCTCGAATCGTCCTGCCGGTTCCGATCCTTCGATGATGGGTACGATTATAGACGGGCGAGGGCCTCCGGAGGAGACGGCGAGTTCAGGGTGACGTGCGCCCCCCCGGGGGGGGGGTTGGACGCGGATGCCGTGCGCTCGCGGCAGCGCGGGTCGCTCCGGCATCCACAACGAGCGCCGCTGATGCGAAGGCGCCTAGCATGCGCATCGAGCGCTCACGGCAACGCAGGCCGTCCCGGCATCCGAAGCGAGCGCTCGCGCAGATGGCGTCGAAGGACCCCTGGCATCGCCGCTCTTCGACGCATTTCGCGGTGTTTTGGCATGCTGTGGCGCGTATGGGCGATTTAGCGCGATTTTTCTCGTGCGCAAATCCCTAGTGGTTTCGATCTGCTAAAAAAGGGCAGGTCAGAAGCTTGTAAATCAGAACACTGTCGCGACTCGGCAAATCCCTTCACGCTAAATCGAACTTTCGGGCCGCGCGAGGCTCGATTTTGGTGCGGATGCGCGATTTAGCGCGATTCCGCCATCAAGCGCAAGTTCCCAACATCAGATCTTCGTCAGATCTTCGGGAAGCCGAGGGGCGGTTTGCTACAATTCAGCCGTTTGCAGCATGGATGATGAACGAGGTGCGAGGATGTTCCAGGTCGAGATTGTCGGTTATGTCCCCGACGAGGGCGTTGCCGATGCCGTTCTGCCCGACGGGTGCGTGCGGGTGGGATGCCAGGCGATGCGCAACCAGAAAGACCTCGTCAGCGTCGCCATGCCGCCTTCGGTGACGTCGATCGGGGAGCGCGCGTTCGCGGGATGCTTCCGTCTATCGGACATCGCCTTCTCCCCGAACCTCGCGACGATGGAGCCCGGAGCGTTCGAGCACTGCCGCTCGCTCAAGCGGATCGAGCTGCCCTCGTCCCTGGGCGAGATCCCGGCAAGCGCGTTCCTCGGCTGCCGGCAGCTCGCGTCCGTCACTGGCGTTGAGACCCTGCATGCGGTGGGCGGTCGTGCGTTCGCGCTCTGCAAGGAGCTGGCGGAGATCGGCCCGCTCGAAGCGCTCGAGACGCTGGGTGACCGCGCGTTCGCCTCGTGCGCCTCCCTTGAAGAGGTCATCCTGCCCGACACGCTCAAGTCGATCGGACGCGAGGCGTTCTTCGGCTGCGAATCGCTCAAGCATGTCCGCTTCCCCGAGACGGTCGAGGAGATGGGGCGCGACGTGTTCGAAGGATGCTCGTCCCTTGATTTCGACAAGATCCCCGAGCACTTGAAATGGACGTTCCCGGACGCGTTCCCCCAGGAGGTCATCGGCGCGTACGGGTACGTGAAGGAGTCCCACCGCGCCGATCTGCAGAAGTCGTTTGCCCTGCGTCACGAGCAGGAGCGCTCGGACATCGAGGAGGAGCTCGCCTATCTGCGCGAAGAGCGGCGCGATGCCGAAGCCGCGGAGGCGCAGGCGTCCGGGCGCAAGGAGCGCAACGCCGCCCGCGAGCGCATCGAGGAGCTGCGCGGCCGCATGAAGCGGTGTCGCGCCCGCCTGGCGGAGCTGGACGACCCTTCCGACGACGATCTCCTGGAGGAATGGCTGACGGACTAGCCGACCGCCTGTCGCACCGGCGGCGCTTAACCGCTTCCCGAGCAGAGCAATTGCACGAATCGGCGGCGATTCGGACAGTTTCAATAAGAATTAACCCTCTTCGATTATATTGACACGCTTTTTCGCTGCCTCGGCATGTCGGAGCAAAGCGTTTTCCTAGGTCGACGATTTCGCACGAGTAAGATCGGCAGGTTCGTAAAAGCTAAATGGGTAAATTCTTGCCCAAACTGCCCAAAAGATCCCTCCGGAGTGCAATATTCGCCGATTCGCATCGAGGAAGACGTCTCCCGACACGGGAAGCCCAGCCGTGCGCGAGAAGAAACCCTCGAACATGAAAAGGCCGCCCGACGATGCGGACGGCCTTTCGATTCGACGTTTCCGATCGGGCTACCGGATGCTAGCGACGCGGGCCCTTCTTGAAGAGCGCACCCAGCACGCCGGAGAGCAGACCGCCCTTATGCGGGCGCTGCGGAACCGACGTGGCGGAGGCGGGCTGGATGGTCACGGTGGGCGCCGGCTGCTCGGACGCGGCGTCCGTTGCCGCAGCGGGAGCGGACGCGGGCGCGGGAGCCGCCTGTGCCGCCTGCGACGCGGCGATCTTCTCCTCGACCGCCTTCGCGGCTTCCTTCTGGTCCACCTGAGCGATGGTCGCTTTGTTGGCGCCTCGCGCGACCTCCGCCTGCGCGGCGGCGGCGCGGGCGATCTGGGCCTGCTTGATCAGGTGCTCCTGCGAGTCGAAGGGCTGCTCGCCCTCGCGCACGAACCGGCGCAGGGCGGTGTAGGTGCCGTCGGGCAGCAGCTCGCGCAGCTTGGCGGTGTCGGTCAGGCAGGTCTCGAAGTAGCTGATGATCTCCTGGCGCAGCGTCTCGTTGAGCACCGGCCAGGCGATCTCGATGCGTTTGTCCATGTTGCGCGTCATGAGGTCGGCGCTGGACAGGTACACGCGCATGGTCTCGCGCGGGCCGAAGCCGTAGATGCGGCTGTGCTCGAGCAGGCGGCCGACGATCGACACGACGCGGACGTTGTCGGTGTGGCCCGGAACTCCCGGCACGATGCAGCTGATGCCGCGTACGAGCAGCGTGACGGGCACGCCCGCCTGCGACGCCTCGGCCAGCTTGTCGATGATGGCGCGGTCGGTGATGGAGTTGGTCTTGAACATCAACCCGCACGGCTCGCCCTGCTTGGCCAGCTCGATCTGCTTGTTGATGCCGGCGATGATGTACGGCTTGATCTGCAGCGGGGCGACCCACAGGATGTCGTAGTCATCCGATGCGTTCTCAAGCGCCATGTTGCGGAAGAAGTCGGTGGCGTCGCGGCCGAACGTCTCGTCGGTCGTGATGAACGACAGGTCGGTGTAGAGCTTGGCCGTCTTCTCGTTGTAGTTGCCCGTGCCCAGCTGCGTGATGTACTGCAGCCCGCTGTCGGTCTGGCGCGTGATGCAGCAGATCTTGCTGTGCACCTTGAAGTCGCGGAAGCCGTAGATGACGTTGCAGCCGGCTTCCTCGAAGCGCTGCGACCACTCGATGTTGTTGCTCTCGTCAAAGCGCGCGCGCAGCTCGAACAAGGCGGTGACCTGCTTGCCGTTCTCGGCGGCGCGGATCAGGGCCTCGGCGAGATGCGACTGGCTGGCCAGGCGGTACAGCGTGATCTTGATCGAGATGACCTGCGGATCATTGGCCGCCTCGCGCAGAAGCTGCACGAACGCGTCCATGCTCTCGTAAGGATAGGACAGCAGCACCTCGTGCTCGGAAACCTGCTCGATGATGGAGCGGTTGCGGTCGAGCGAGGCGGGCCACTGCGGCGTGAACGGCACCGGGGTGAGGCGGTTGCGGACGTCCTTGGGGACCATCGAGCCCAGGCCCCACGTGTAGCTCAGGTCGAGCGGCACCGAGGTGACGTAGGTCTGGAACGGCTTGAGGTTGAGGCGCTTGAGCAGCAGCTTGCCCAGCGTGTCGGACAGCGGATGCTCGGACTCCAGGCGCACCGGGGCCAGGCGGCCGCGGCGCTTGAGGATGCGCTTCATGTGCTCGCGGTAATCGTCGTCCGCCTCGTCGGCGCCTTCGGACGCGTCCAGGTCGGCGTTGCGCGTGACGCAGATGACGTTGGTGTGCTTGACGGTGTACATGCTGAACACCTGGTCGGCGAACATCTCGATCACGTGCTCCAGCAGGACGAACTTGAACTCCTCGCCGGGCAGCTTGATCACGCGCTGGGCCTGGCGCGGCAGGGGGATCAGTCCCATGAGCACGCCCTCGGCGCCCATGTTCTTAGCGCCCTTGTCGCCTTTCTCGTTTTTGTCGCCCTTGCCCTTCTTGCCCTTGCCCGACTTGCCTGTCGTGGCCTCCTCGTCCAGACGCACGACCACGTACAGCGCGCCGTTCTCCAGATGGGGGAAGGGATGGCGGGAGTTGATGATCTGGGGCGACAGGAACGGCATGACGTTGACCTGGAAGTAGTCGCTCAGATAGCCGCGCTGCTCATCGTCGAGGTCGGCGGCGCGCAGATGATGGACGCCTTCCTTCATCAGGTCGGTGCGGATCTTCTCGAACACACGCTCCTGGATGGGGTAGAGCTCATGGCAGCGCTCGTGGATCGCGTTGATCTGCTCGGTGGGGGTCATGCCCGATTTGGAGTCGATGATCTCCTTCTTGGCCATGGTCAGGTCGGTCAGGCTGCCGACGCGCACCATGAAGAACTCCTGCAGGTTGCTCCAGAAGATCGACACGAAGTTCCAGCGCTCGAGCATGGGCACCGTCTCGTCGGATCCCTGGTCGAGGACACGCTCGTTGAAGGTCAGCCAGGACAGCTCGCGATTCTGCAGGTAGGGCGGGTATCCCTCCTTGCGCAGACCGGTTTTCGGTTGGCTTTGGAGGTTGGTTGCCTGATCGCCCATGGCGTCCCCTTTCGTAGATTATTATGCAAAAAGCGCACTCATATAAGGATATCACGGATGGCGTCCTCGAATGTCAAATCGCAGTTAGGAAGAGGGTTCGGGCAGGGGTGGGGCAGGGCTTGCCGTCCCTCGTCGACAGGCGGCGCTCCGCGGATGCGGCGGGCTTGCCGTCGCAGTGGGTGCGCCCTATCCGAGCATCCGCTCGATGAGGTATCCCTCGCGCACGCCGTACTTGCAGATCTCGAGCTGCTCGGCGCCCAGCCCCGTCAGCAGCGACTCCAAGATCACGCAGCCCGGGGTGAGCGTGTGGATGCGCTCGGCCGACGCTTTGAGCGCGCTGTGCGCATAGGCCGAGGCGTCGCTGCGGCGCATGCGCAGGATGCCGTCCACCTGCGCGGGGGTGAGCGTCTTGGGGCGGATGCCCTCGCCGTGGGTCTGCGCGTACATCTTGGCGGCGGCGCGCACGGTGCCGCCGATGCCGTAGAACCTCTGGGCGCGGAACGCCTCGCGGTCGGGCAGCGTCTCGATGAGCTCCCAGAACGCGGCGCGGATCTCGAGAGCCTCCTCCGGCGTTGGCAGGATGTCCTTGACGAACCGGGCGTACGATGAAAGCGAGCCCATCCCCAAGCTCACGCCGACACCCTCCTTGCCGCCCTCGATGCGCGTGAGCTCGGTGGAGCCGCCTCCGATGTCGATCAGGGTGCCGCGCTCGATCGTGCGGTCGCAGGTGGCGCCGACGAAGCCGAGGTGCGCTTCGTCGCGGGCCGAAAGCAGCGTGACGGAAAGCCCCGTCTCCTTTTCGATGGCGGCGATCGCCTCGTCGCAGTTCGAGGCGTTGCGCAAAACAGCGGTGGCAAAGCAGTCGATGCGCTTGCATTGGAAGTACTTCGAGCGCTTGAGGTGGCCCTTGAGCACGCTTGCGGCGCGCTTGACGCCCGCTTTGGTGAAGACGCCGTCCTCCACGTAGGCCGCAAGCCCCGCCATGGCCTTGTTGTTGATGAGGTGGCGGAAGTCCTTGCTGGTGTAGGAGCCTTTCTTGTCGTCGCGCACCTCGAACACCACGAGGCGCACGGTGTTGGATCCAAGGTCGATCACGGCGTAGTTGGGCATTGCGGAGCCGTCCTTTGCTGAAGCGTCCATTTCCAACCTGCAATTGTATGCCAACCGCGACCGGCGGCGGCGGGTCCGCGCTTCGGCTTGATATTCATTTTACAAACGGGTGTCATCGGCGATGCGCGCCGCAAAGCCCCGCAACGCATGCTATCGTGGATAAAACCATGCGTTTGACGTGGTACAATATAAAAGTTGACGCAAATTCACACTCCAGCGCATGCGCGGACGGGGCATCGGCCCGTAGCGCCGCGCGCGGACGGAGATGGCTCGCGAAAGGGGACGCGAATGCTCGAGACCGTCGATTTCATGCAAGAGGCTCCGGACAAAGAGGCGTACAAGGCCAAGCGCGACGAGCTCATGCAGCGCCTGACCGCCCTGCAGCAGCGCGCCCGTGCCGAGCACGTCGGATTGGTGGTGCTCTTCGAGGGATGGAACGGAGCCGGCAAGGGAAGCCGCATCTCCGACCTGATGTACCGCCTGGACGCCCGCGCCACGACCGTGCACGTGACCCCCGACCTCGATATGGCCGCCGTGCGCGGGTTCGCGGGCGCGCCGTGGGGCGTGCAGGACTTCTATCCGCCGATGCAGCAGTTCTGGAAGGCGCTCGGCGAGCGCGGCACCATCACGTTCTACGATCGCGGCTGGTATTCGTCCAGCGTCCAGCGCATGCTGCTCACCGAGACGGGCGACGAGCTTTTCGAGGACGACGAATGCGACGATGGGAAGAAGCGCAAGCACGACGACTGCGGCAAGGGGAGGAAGGGCCGCGCCGCCGAGGCTGCAGCGTTCGCGCGCGACGAGCGCCGCGCGCGCTCCATCGACCGCGCCGTCGAATCCGCCGCCGAGTTCGAACGCCAGCTTGTCAACGACGGCTACGTGCTGGTGAAGTTCTTCGTGCACGTGCGCGAGAAGATGCAGCGCCGCCGCTTGGAGCGCCTCTACGACGACCCCGCCACGCGCTGGCGCGTGAGCGAGGGCAAGCTCGCCAGTGCCGCCGACTACCCGCACGCCTACCGCCTGTACGACCGCCTGCTGTCGCGCAGCGACTTCAGCTTCGCGCCGTGGACGTTGATCAACGGCGAGGAGAAGCGCTCGGCCAACCTCAAGATCGCTGAAACGCTGTGCGAGGCGCTCGAGCGCGCGCTGGAAGCCCCCGAGGACGAGGATGCCAAGGCCGCCGCCGAGGCCGCGGCAGCCAACTCCGACAAGGCGCTCGCCGAGGTGTCCGCGGGCGCGGGCAAGGCATCCGCCGGCACCGCCGCTGCTGCGAGCGCGGGCTTTGCGCCCGACGGGTATCCGCACACGCCCGATCCCGCCGAGGATGCGGAGGCGGTGGCTGCCGCGGAGGCGATCGCCAAGCTGCAGCATTCCCAGGCGCCCACGGCGTCGCGCTTCATCCTGGTGGAGGATCCGCCGACGCTTTCCAAAAAGTACGACGAGGTCGTCCCCATGGATGACGAGGAGTACAAGAAGCGCCTGAAGAAGGAGCAGAAGCGCCTCTACCGCCTGGAGCTGGAGATGTACCGCAAGCGCATCCCGCTGATCGCGCTGTTCGAGGGCTGGGACGCCGCCGGCAAAGGCGGCGCCATCAAGCGCGTCGCCCAAGCGCTCGACGCGCGCGCCTACACCATCTTCCCCAGCCCTGCGCCGACGCGTCCCGAGCTTTTGCATCCGCATCTGTGGCGCTACTGGACGCGCCTTCCCAAGGCGGGCCACGTGGGCATCTACGACCGCAGCTGGTACGGGCGCGTGCTCGTCGAGCGCATCGAGGGGTTTGCCACGCCGGCGGAGTGGGGCCGCGCTTACGACGAGATCAACGACTTCGAGCGCGAGCTGGCGCGCTGGGGCGCGATCCTGCTCAAGTTCTGGATCGACGTGAGCCCCGAGGAGCAGCTGCGCCGCTTCCGCGAGCGCGAGGACACGCCGGCAAAGCGCTGGAAGATCACGTCGGAGGACTGGCGCAACCGCGCCAAGCGCCAGCAGTACCGCTCGGCGGCCAACGACATGATGCGCCTGACGTCCACGCCGTTTGCGCCATGGATCATCGTGCCTGGTGACGACAAGAAAACCGCGCGTATCGAGGTCGTCTCGGCCGTGGCGGACGCGCTTGAGGCTCGCTTGCGCTCGCCCGAGGATAGCGCTATCATGACCGCGTAATGGGGGAGTAACCGCGCATGCGAGCTGTTTGCGAGCGTGCTTGAGAGAAGGATGTTTCAAATGGACCTTAGCTTTCTTCCCGGATGGACCATCCCGGTCATCGTGGCGATCATCGTCGTCATCATCGTGGCGTTCATCATCAAGGGCTTCATCGACGAGATGAAGAAGAAGTAGATTCGGCAAAGATCCGATTGGCAAACCGCCCGTAGATTACGGGCGGTTTTCTGTTTTCCGGCTCGATTCGGCGATGCGTTGCGTAAGATGCACGAGAGCGCCGCGCAGGGGCGCAGGACCGGCTTTTGACACGAAAGGGCTGACCGTGGCAGATCATCAGCGAAGGAATCCCGACGGGTCCTCCGAACAGGGCTGGCGCGACTCCGCTTACGCCTCGCGCGGTACGCACGGACGCGTCCCGTCCCCGCAGGGGCAGGACGGCTCGGCGTCTCGGCAGGCGGGCGGCTTCGAGCAGCGCGGGCGGCATGTCGGGGCTTCGGTCGGACAGCAATCCGCGCAGAGCCGCGTTGCGGGACGGCGGTCCGCTCAGCCCGATCCGGCGCGCCAGCGCGCCGTCGGCCAGCAGTCTGCTCGATCCACTGGGCAGCAGCCCGTTCAACCTGCGCAGCAGAGGATGGCCGGACGGCCTGCCCAACCCGCGCAGCAGCGGACGGTGCGGCAGATGGCGATGCCCGCTGCGCGCCAGTCCGGCAGCAGCGCCGCCGCTTCCCATGCCTCCGCATCCGCGCAGGCCTATCGCCGCAGCAACGATGGATCGGGGTACCGCCCCGTCCAGCCGAACGGCAAGGGGGGCAAGGGCGGCAAGAAGGGCGGCCCGTGGCGCGTCGTCTTCTGGATCGCGCTCGTCGTGCTCATCGCGTCGCTCGCCGTGCTGGGCGCGCTCGTCTTCTCCTACTGGCGGGGCCAGAACTCCTACGACAAGATCGCCGACCAGGCCTTCGAGGCTCCCAGCGACGTCCAGGGCACCGCGCTTGCGGATCTTCAGGTTGATTGGGACGCGTTGCGCGCCATCAACCCCGACATCGTGGGCTGGATCTACATCCCCGACACCGTCGTCAACTATCCCATCGTCCAAGGCGAGGACGACGAGCATTACCTGTATTACGACTTCAACGGCGAGCGCGGCTGGGGCGCCACGTTCGGCACCATCTTCCTGCAGGCTGCCAACAAGGGCGATTTCTCCGATGCCAACAACGTCATCTACGGGCACAACCTCAACAGCGGCGATATGTTCTCGTGCTTCGGCAGCTTCACCGACCCCGCGCAGTTCAACGCGTATCGCGACGTGTACCTGCTGACGCCGCAGGGCAACTACAAGCTGCGCACGTTCTCGCTGGTGCATTGCGCTCCCGACGACCCGCTGGCGCAGGTGTCGTTCGCCGACGATGCCGAGCAGGCCGAATACGTTCAGGACAAGATGGACCGAAGCGTGTCCGCTCCGGAGGGCGAGCTTCCCGCCGCGGAGGATATCGACCGCACCTTCGCGTTCGTCACCTGCGACAACCTGCCCAGCGACGGCAGGTACGTGCTGTTCGCGTACATCGACGACACCACAGTGGCCGGCGAGCACGCGGCAGGCGGGGGGAACAAGGCGGATGAGGGCGCGGCGCAGGATGCCGTGTCCGCGGCTTCGGAGGAGTTGGCAGCAGCATGAGCACTTCGGTATTTCCCGGCGGGCGCCCCGATCGCATGGAGGAGGAGTGCGCCGTCTTCGGCGTGTTCGCCCCCGGCGAGGACGTTGCGCGCATGACCTGCTTCGGGCTGCAGGCGCTGCAGCATCGCGGTCAGGAAAGCGCCGGCATCGCCGTCGGCGACGGCGAGACCGTCATGGTGACCAAGGATCTGGGACTGGTGACCCAGGTGTTCGACGAGGCGAGCCTCGCCGCGCTCGAGGGCTTCGTCGCGGTTGGTCACGCGCGCTATTCGACGAGCGGCGGCGGATCGTGGGAAGCGGCGCAACCTCACATCTCCGCGATTGACGAGGTGCTGATCGCGCTCGCGCACAACGGCACGCTGGTCAACACCAACGCCATTCGCGCCCGTCTCATCGAGGCGGGGGAGCATCTGCGCGCCGGCACCGATTCGGAGGTGGCCGCCAAGCTGATCGGCAAGATCACGCGCGAGACGCACCATCTGCGCGACGGCATCCGCGGCGTGATGGAGAAGCTCGAGGGCGCCTACGCGATGGTGCTGGCAAGCCCCGATTCGCTCTATGCGTTCCGCGATCCCAACGGCATCCGTCCGCTGGTCATCGGCAAGCTGCCCGAGGAGCGCGGCTGGGTTGTGTCGTCCGAGACGTGCGGCCTTGACATCGTGGGCGCCGAGTACGTGCGCGACGTCGAGCCGGGCGAGATGGTGCGCTTCAACAGGGACGGCGTCTCCAGCGAGCAGGCCGTCGCGCCGCGCCGTCGCGCGGCGTGCATCTTCGAGTACGTGTACTTCGCGCGCCCCGACTCGGTGATGGACGGACGCAGCGTCTACCAGGCGCGCCGTGCGATGGGCCGCATCCTGGCGCGCGAGGCGCCAGTCGAAGCGGACCTTGTGCTGGGCGTGCCGGATTCGGGCGTGCCGGGCGCGATGGGCTATGCCGAGGAGAGCGGCATCCCGTATTCGGACGGCATCGTGAAGAACCGCTACGTGGGCCGCACGTTCATCCAGCCGACGCAGGCGATGCGCCAGTTGGGCATCCGCCTCAAGCTCAATCCGCTGCCGTCGGTCATCGCGGGCAAGCGCCTGGTGGTCGTCGACGACAGCATCGTGCGCGGCAACACGTCCAAGAAGCTCGTGCAGATGCTGCGCGAGGCGGGCGCGGCTGAGGTGCATCTGCGCATCGAGTCGCCCGAGGTCAAATGGCCGTGCTTCTACGGCATCGACACCGACACCCAGGACCAGCTGATATCCGCCAACCTGACGCTAGAGGAGCAGTGCCGTTGGATCGGCGCGGATTCGCTCGCCTACATCTCGCTTCCCGGCCTGTACGAGGCGGTGAGCGCCGACCATCCGGGATTTTGCGACGCGTGTTTCTCGGGCGAGTACGCGGTGGACATCCCCGAGCCGATGCGCCGCCGCAGCTTCCTCGACGCCGGCGAGGTGTCGCCGAAGTGGCAGGAGGAGCTGCGGAAGCTCAAGGCGTGACAGAGGACGGCCCTTCTGCCGCGTTTGGATATAGAGGCGCGAAGGTTTTCCCGTCTCCCGGAAGGGAGGGGTTCCGCGCCAAGGAAAAAGACAGGCGCTTTTTCACCATGAGAAAAGGGGCCAGGTGCTTTTTCTCGTTTTCGCGCATCGTATAATGGACGCATGACGATTCGACCCAGCGGAAAGGATTCCAATGGACAAGCAGATCACCTACGCCGAAGCGGGCGTTGATATCGAGGAAGGCGCGGCGGCGGTCGACGCTATCAAAGACGCCGTGCACTCCACCTATCGCCCCGAGGTCATCGGCGATATCGGCGGCTTCGGCGGGCTGTTCAGCGCCGCGGCGTTCAAGGATATGGAAGACCCGATCATGATCTCCGGAACCGACGGCGTGGGCACCAAGCTCAAGCTGGCGCAGCTTCTGGATAAGCATGACACGGTGGGCATCGACCTGGTGGCCATGTGCGTGAACGATATCCTGGCCTGCGGCGCCGAGCCTCTGTTCTTCCTGGACTACATCGCGATCGGCAAGCTGCGCCGCGAGCATGTGGCCAACGTCGTCGGCGGCATCGCCGAGGGCTGCCGCCAGGCGGGCTGCGCGCTCGTCGGCGGCGAGATGGCGGAGCATCCCGGCGTGATGGATCCCGACGACTACGACCTGTCGGGCTTCACGGTGGGCGTGGTGGACCGTCCCAAGATGATCGGCCCCGACAACGTGCGCGAGGGCGACGTGCTGGTGGGCCTTAAGTCCAGCGGCTTCCATTCCAACGGATACTCGCTGGTGCGCCGCGTCCTCGTCGAGGGCAAGTCCGCCGAGGAGCTTTCCGCTCCCTGCGACGAGCTGGGCGGACGCCCGTTGGGCGAAGCGCTGCTCGCGCCGACGCGCATCTACGTCAAGCCCGTCCTGGGCTGCCTGCGCGCGCTGCCCGGTGCGGTGCACGCGTTGGCGCACATCACGGGCGGCGGCATCACCGAGAACCTGAACCGTGCGCTGCCCGCCACGCTCGACGCCGTTGTCGAGCCCGGCGCGTGGGAGGTGCCCGCCGTCATCGAGCTGGGCTGCAAGGCAGCCGGCCTTTCGGATGAGGAGGCGCGCAAGACGTTCAACATGGGCTTGGGCATGATCCTGCTCGTCGATCCCGCTCAGGTGGATGCCGTGATGGACAACCTGCGCGCGGCAGGCGAGGACCCTGTCGTCGTCGGCAAGACGACCTCCGGCACCGGAGTTGTCCAGTACGCCTAACGGCTCGACGATTCCTGCACCAGTCAAAGCGCCCCGGAACGCGGCTCGAACCGCGTTCCGGGGCGCTCGTTTCTTCGGGGGTTGATTCGGTCTCCTATTCCTCAGGAATAGCCAGCGACGTGTTCATCACCCGTTCGACGTACAGGACGATCTGGCAGGAGAGGATGAGCTTCTGACGAAGCCGCTCTCTGCCGACATTTCGCTGCTTGCTTCCAGGCTTTTTCAATTCGATGCCATGTTTTTCGCAGAATGCGACGTTCGAGGTGCGTGGGGGCAGCGCATTGGCTCCACTGCGGCGCAATATGCCAACTTGAGCGGAGAATGCGACGGTTCGGCTTCTGGGGAAAGCGCGGATTGTCGCATTCTCCGCAATAGATGGCATCCAGGCGCGAAAGCCTGGCAGCGCGCGGCGGGCTCCGCTACTCGGCGACCTTCTCCACCTTGCAGGGCAGGGTTTTGATCAGGGCGAAGCCGGTGTCGGGATCGACGGCGTCCAGGCTGGCCAGGTCGTTGCAGTTGCCGTCGCGCCAGGCGGGCGCCATATAGGCGCTGCCGCCGCCGTGGGGCAGGTGCACCGCGCCGCGCGCCATGCCGGCGATGCGCGCGGGGACGACCAGGCTTCCGTAACGGGTGCTCACGCGCACCCGGTCCTCGTCGGAGATGCCCAGCTCCGCCGCATCCTCGGCGCAGATCTCGGCATGCGGGTCGTCGAGCTTGGCGATGTCGGGGATGTTCGCGCCGAACGCTCCCATGCGCGCATCGTCGCGGGCGCCGGTGGACAGCAGGAACGGCCACTCATCCTCCGGTTCGCCCATGAAGTCGTGGATGTCCGTGTACTTGGACAAAGGCTCGATGCCGAGCTCCTCCAAAACCGTCGAAGCGATCTCGAGCTTGCCCGACGGCGTGGGAAACCCGGGCTGCCCATCGGCGCGCAGCGCACCCGAAGCGTACTTGCGGAACTCCGCGTCCTGGGGCACCTTGCGCGTCCACATGTCGGTATAGGGCGTCACCGCGCCTGCCACCATCCACTCCCTTAGCTCCCCGTCGTTGTGCGGCAGGCCCTCGTCGGTGCCGAGCCGCTCGGCGATGCCCGCCATGATCAGCACGTCGTTGCGCGCCTCGCCGGCAGGCGCCACGACAGGGTCGCGCACGAACGCGCCTTCGGGTCCGAACGCCAGGCGCGGCGTCTCGAACAGCGATGCGGCGGGCAGGACGACATCGGCCCAGCGGCACTCCTCGGTGTAGAACCGGTCGATGGCGATGAGGCACTCCAGCTTGGCGTAGGCGCGTCTCCAGGTTGCGCTGTCGGGGAAGGTGGTCGACGGCGAGCCGCCCGTGACCAGCAGTCCGCGAACAGGGTAGGGATCGTCCTCGAGCACCGCGTGCGGGAACCGGATGAGGTCGCCCTGCCCCATGTAGCGGTGGAACAGGGGGAACTCGCGATAGCCGATCGGCTCCTCGGCTCCTTCCGCCAAGCGGTTGCCGGGCATCGTCTTGACGCCCTTCATGCGGAAGAACACGCCGCCCTCCGCGTCCAGCTTGCCCGTGATCGCCCAGAGCGTCCAGATGGCGCGCGCGTTGCGGAGCGCGGAGGCCTGGTATTCGATGCCGGTGTAGAACACCAGCGGCGCGCGCGTCGTGGAGGCCAGGACGTCGGCGAGCCTGCGGATATCGTCGAGCGGGATGCCGCATTGGCGCGACAGGACGTCGAGCGACAGGGTGTCCAGATAGGCGGCGAGCTCGTCGAACCCGCGCGTGAAGTCGCGCACGAACTCATGGTCGTAGCGTCCTTCCGCGATGATCACCTTGAGCAGCGCCAGCGCGAGCGCTCCATCGGAGCCGGGGCGCACCGGCACCCACCAGTCAGCGAGCTCGCCGATGCCCGTCAGGCGCGGGTCAACCGCGATGAGATGCGCACCGCGCTTCTGCGCCGCCTTGATGCGCTTGAGCAGCGTGCGCGGCCCCTCGTCGCTGGCGGGGTTCTTGCCCCAGCACACGATGACGTCGGCGTGCTCGATGTCGAAGAGCATCTGACGCGTGGCCAGGCCGAACGTCGTCTGGGGGACGATCGTGTTGGCGGACAGATTGCAGATCGACGAGCACGAGGTGTCATTGGGGGATCCCAAACGGCCCGCGAACGCCTCGGCGCCCTTTTGCATGCGCGCCACCGGCGTGCCCAGGATGCCGCGGCCGAAATACGTCGCGAACGCGCGGGCCCCGTGTCTGCCGATGACTCCGCGGATGAGCTCGGCGGCGCGGTCGAGCGCCTCGTCCCAGGTCGCGGGGCGCAACCTGCCCTCGCCGCGTTCTCCCTCGCGGATCATCGGGTGCAGGATGCGCGCCTCGCCGTACAGGGCATCCGCCGTGCGCGCCCCGCGCGGGCACACGCGTCCCCGCGGCGAGTCCTTGTCGGCGCGCACCTTGGCGATGCGCCCGTCCTCGATGTCCACGATCACGTCGCATGCGCCCTGGCACAGGCCGCAGATCGCTTTCTTGCTCATGGTGCCCCCTCGTTTTGCGATTGCTTGTCAGCTCGTTTTTCGTCTGATCCGTATGCTAGTCCCGCCGCGCGCGCTTGTCGATGGGGGCGCTGCGCAGATCGGGTCCTACCGGGCGGCTCGGTGCGGATTGTCCGCTATACTGGATTCGTTTCGTACCTGGGCGGGAAGCATCGCGCTTGCCGCGGATCCGAGGAGGCTCCCATGGCCGAACCCTTGAAGATCGGCGTGCTGCTGTCGGGCAGCGGCACCAACTTGCAGGCGATCATCGACGCCGTCAGCGAAGACGGCTTGCCGGTGGACATCGTGAAGGTGGTCTCGTCGCGCCCCGACGCCTACGGCATCGAGCGCGCGCAGCGCGCGGGCATCCCCGTCCTTGTGATGAACCGCCAAAAATACGCCGACGTCGAGGCGGCCGACGCCCAGATCGTCGAGGCGCTGCGCGAGGCGGGAGCCGAGTATGTCGTGATGGCGGGCTACATGCGCAAGGTCACCCCCGTGATGCTGGACGCGTTTCCCGACCGCGTGCTCAACCTGCATCCCGCGCTCCTGCCGTCGTTCAAGGGCGCGCACGCCATCCAGGACGCCTTCGACGCGGGCGTCAAGGTGACGGGCGTGACGGTGCATTTCGCCAACGAGGATTACGACAAAGGCCCCATCGTGGCCCAGGAGCCGGTGCGCGTCGAGGAGGGTTGGACGGTCGATCAGCTGGAGACCGCCATCCATGCCGTCGAGCACGTGCTGTACCCGCGCGTGCTGCGCCAGCTGGCCGAGGGGCGCATCACGGTGGGCGAGGACCGCAAGGTCCGCGTCGATCTGTAGGACGGAGGCGCCGCAATGGACAAGACGACGCTGGCGCGCATCATCGCCGATCTGGAGGCGGGGAGCACCCCCGTGCTCTCCGAGGCGGATTTCCCCTGTTTCTCCGCTGCCGCCCTCGAGGGCAACGAGCATGTGGATCCAACGTATCTGCAGGTCATTGCTGAAAGCCTGACCGCCGCCGATATCCCCGTGTTCGAGCGCGCTTTGCGCGCCATGGACGAGGGCGACCTGGCGTGGATCGGCTTCAAGGTCGTCTACGACGCAGCCGAGGCGCAGCGCAACACCGACAACGAGGTCACCAAGAAGTACGGCGACGTCGGCTCGGCCGACGGGGAGCCGCTCGTGTTCTTCTGCAACGACGCCAAGGAGATCGTGGCGTCGCGCGCCTATTCCGACCGCGACAAGTTCCAGATGAAGGACGCCACGCGCGGCCCCAGCATGCACAACGAGCAGTTCGAGGGCCTCACCTGGTTATCCGTGCCGCTGTTCGACGCGGTGCGCGTGTGGCTGCTGGGCGCCTCGGACGCGGCGAGCGAGGTTGCCGCGCTGGCGGCGCACGTGGGTTTTGAGGTGACGGCGGTCGACTACGATGCCGCCTATCTCAACGAGGGGCGCTTCCCCGACGCGCACCGCATCCTGCTCGAAGGCGGTAACTTCGACGGACTGGCCGATTTGGCATGCGCGCCCGAGGACTACGTGTGCGTGCTGACGCGCGGCCACATGTTCGACCCCGAGGGCTGCGTGTGGGCGACCAAGCACCAAGCTCACTACGTGGGCATGATGGGCTGCAAGGGCAAAAACGACACCGTCCACGACCTGGTGCTGGCAAAGGGCGCAAACGAGCAGGATTGGGAGCGCATCAAGCGCCCCATCGGCCTCAAGTTCGGCGCCAAGACGCCCGCCGAGCTGGCGATCGCCATCGTCGCGGAGCTGGTCGACGTGCGCTATCGCCAGCGCTACAGCGCCCAGGCGCGTGCCAAGCACGAGGCAAGCCTGGGCAGGCAGTAGCCCTGAGCGGGTGTTTTCGTGCGCTCACCCGGCGCGATGCGTAAAAATCCCGTTAAGGCTGGTATCCTGATTTCATATGCGTTATCGGGCGAGGAGGTTTGGATCCATCATGGAAAATCCCAAAGTGAAGCGCGTTCTCATGTCTGTCACCGACAAGACGGGCGTCGTCGAGTTCGCGCGTGCGCTGCACGATGAGTTCGGCGCCGAGATCATCTCGACGGGCGGCACCGCCCGCGCCATCGCGGAAGGCGGCGTGCCGGTCACCCCGATCGACGAGGTGACGCAGTTCCCCGAGATGATGGACGGCCGCGTCAAGACCCTGCACCCCATGGTGCACGGTGGTCTTCTGGCCAAGCGCGACAATCCGCAGCACATGGCCGAGGCCGACGAGCACGGCATCCAGATGATCGACATGGTGGTGGTGAACCTCTACGCCTTTGAGAAGACGGTCGCCGGCGGCGCCGACTTCGACACCTGCATCGAGAACATCGACATCGGCGGTCCGTCGATGCTGCGCTCCGCTGCCAAGAACCACGCCTCGGTGGCCGTGGTCACCGATCCCGCCAGCTACGACGCCATCCTGGTGGAGATGCGCGCCAACGGTGGCGCCACCACGCTGGAGACCCGCCGTGCGCTTGCGCTCAAGGTGTTCCAGACCACCAACGCCTACGACGGCGCGATCGCCCGCTGGCTGGAAAAGCAGCTGGATGCGGGGGCCGGCCTGCCCGACGAGATGCCCGACGCGGTCGACCTGAACCTGGTCAAGCAGCAGGGCCTGCGCTACGGCGAGAATCCGCACCAGAAGGCGGCGTTCTACCGCCTCGACGAGTTCGCCCAGCCGCACAGCCTGGTCAACGCCGAGCAGCTCAACGGCAAGGAGCTGTCCTACAACAACCTGCTGGACACCGACGCCTGCTGGGCGCTCGTGCGCGAGTTCGACGAGCCCGCTGTGGTGATCCTGAAGCATCAGAACCCCTGCGGCTCCGCCGTGGCCGCTACGGTGGCCGAGGCCTACGACAAGGCGTTCGCCTGCGATCCCAAGAGCGCGTTCGGCGGCATCATCGCGGCCAACGTCGAGGTGTCCCAGGAGATGGTCGAGCATATCAACGAGAACAAACAGTTCATCGAGGTCGTCATCGCCCCTGGCTACGAGCAGGGCGCGCTCGATCTGCTGCAGCAGAAGAAGAACGTGCGCGTGCTGCGCACGGGCGGTGTGGATGCGCCCGTGGCGGTGGAGTTCCGCAGCGTCGACGGCGGCATGCTGGTGCAAAACGTCGACCGCGTGGCCGAGAAGCCCGAGGATTTCACGGTACCCACCAAGCGCAAGCCCACCGACGAGGAGATGCACGAGCTGCTGTTCGCGTGGCGCGTGTGCAAGGGCGTCAAGTCCAACGCCATCCTGGTGTCCAAGAACCACGCCGGCATCGGCATGGGCCCCGGCCAGCCCAACCGCGTCGATTCCGCGGAGCTGGCCTGCAAGCGCGCCCATGAGGCGTGCGAGCGCATGGGCGTGCCGGCCGAGGGCCTGGTCGCGGCATCGGATGCG
This sequence comes from uncultured Eggerthellaceae bacterium, assembly GCA_958452575.1. Lineage (GTDB taxonomy): Bacteria > Actinomycetota > Coriobacteriia > Coriobacteriales > Eggerthellaceae > Aphodovivens. The sequence goes on along the minus strand of CAUDUM010000006.1, from coordinate 161,729 downwards.
TTCTTCCCGTTCCGCGACAACATCGACACGCTGGCAAGCTACGGTGTGACCGCCATCATCCAGCCCGGCGGCTCCATCCGCGACGATGAGAGCATCCAGGCGTGCGATGAGCATGGGATCGCCATGGTGTTCACCGGTCACCGCCACTTCAGGCATTAAGATGAGCGCCGGCATTCTGCCGGCGCTGCCCCTTCCGGTCGGGCCGGACGGCACGTGCTCAGACAGGTCCTGAGCTCGCTCGAAACGCCCACTGGGCGTTTCGGCTCGTGCGGATACTGCGCGCGAGCCGCCCGGCCCGACCGGAAGGGGCGGTCCAAGAGTATTGGCGCTGGCTTCGATGAAGAAGCGGCGCTTCCCTTATAAGGGGGGAGGGAATATGCACGAGCTTTCCGATGACAAGATTTTCTATGCGTTCTCCAAGGATCTGGAGCCGGCTTTGACGGTCGCCTCCGGCGAGACGGTGCGCATCCGCACCAAGGATTGCTTCGGCAATCAGATCCGCACGCCCGAGGACGAGCTGGATTCCATCGACTGGGACGCGATCAACCCCGCCACCGGCCCGATCTTCGTCGAGGGGGCCAAGGCGGGCGGCGCGCTCAAGGTGGCGATCGACCGCATCGAGCTGGATCCCCAGACCGCCAGCTGCACGGGCAAGGACGAAGGCGTCTACGGCGACCGTCTGGATGCCTGGAGCACGCGCCTGTGCGCCATCGAGGGCGACGAGCTGGTGTGGGACGAGCATGTGCGCCTGCCGCTCGATCCCATGATCGGCGTCATCGGCGTCGCGCCGGCGGGCGAGCCGGTCAACTGCGGCACGCCTTCCACCCACGGCGGCAACATGGACACCACGCAGATCGGCGCGGGCGCCGCGCTGTACTTCCCGGTGGCGGTCGACGGCGCGCTGTTCGGCTGCGGCGACATGCATGCCGTCATGGGCGACGGCGAGGTGAGCGTGTCGGGCGCCGAGGTCGCCGGGTACGCCACCGTCACGCTGACGGCGCTGCCCGAGCTGTCGCTGGACACTCCGCTCATCGAGACCTCCGACGAGTTCGGCGTCATCTACTCGGCCCCTTCCCTCGACGAGGCGGCCGACGGCGCGGTGCACCGCCTGGTCGACCTGGTCGCCGACCGCACGGGGCAGGATCCCGCCGATCTGGTGATGCTGTTCAGCTTGTGCGGGGATGTGCGCGTCAGCCAGATGGTCGACCCCAACAAAACCGTCCGCTTCATGGTTCCCAAGCGCGTTTTGGACGCGTACGGATTCTCGCTGTAGGCAACTGCGGACCCGAGGTTCAACGTGAAGAGCGGCAACATCCGGCTTCTGTTGATCGGCCTGGTGATCATCATCGTGTGCGCGGTGGTGTTCATGCGCGGCGACCAGCTGGTCGAGCTCGTCGAGACCATGAAGCAGGGAGCCACGCTGCCCCTGATCGCCGCCATCTGCACGCAGTTGGGCAAGTACCTCTCGCAAAGCTTCGCCTATTCGCATTGCTTCAAGGCGGTCAACGAGCGCATGAATCCGCGCTCGACGCTGCCGCTTGTGTTCGGCACGTTCTTCATGAACACCATCGCGCCCTCGCTCAACCTGGCGGGCACGACGCTCGTGGTCAACGACGCGCGCAAGCGCGGCATCGAGGCGGGCAAGGCCACCTCGGCGGCGCTGCTCATGCAGATCACGATCGACGGCGCGTTCGCCACCATCATGATCTCCGCGTTCATCATGCTGGCGCTCACCGTGGGCTTGTCGCCTCTGTGGTTCCTCGTGGGCATGCTCGTCATCGTGCTGGTGAGCGTCATGATCCTGATCATGGTGCTGGGACGCCGCCGCCCCGCCATCGTGCTGCGCGCGCTGAGCCCGATCGAGCGCTTGGTCAACAACGTGCTCGTCCGCTTCAAGAAAAAGCCGCTCAAGCCCTGGGCGGGCAAGCTGGTCACCTCGTTCTCGGATGCTGCGGGCCTCATCGGTCAGAATCCGCGTCCCACGCTCGAGGCGTACGGCTGCTCGATCATCGCGTCTTTGTGCGAGCTCTCGTGCTTCTGCCTGGTGGGCCTGGCGTTCGGCGTCACGTCGATCGAGCCGCTCGTCTGCGGATACGTGGTCGCCACGCTGTTCGCCATGATCTCCATCACGCCGCAGGGCGTGGGCGTGGTCGAGGCGATGGTGGTCGTCGCGTTCACGGCGTTCGGCGAATCGAGCGCCGCCGGTATGGCGATCGGCCTTGTGTACCGCGGCATCGTGTTCTGGATGCCGTTCGTCATCGGCGCCATCCTCATCAACGTCACCAAGACGTTTCGCGGCGACGAGGGGAAGGCGGATGCGGATCAGGACGAGCGGGCGGCCCGCGAGGCGGGCGCGCCCGCGTCGCGCAAGGCGCCCAAGCGGCACCTCAAGCTGCCCCAATATGACATTCCCTCGCTGAGTCAGGAAAAGGTGGTTCCGCTCAAGACCGAGATCATCGAAGAAAGGTCGGTTGTCGATGAAGACCCTGCTTGATGTGCTGGGCATCTCCATTGTGGAGATCACCCCCGATCACGTCGAATTGACGATGCCCATAAGCGGCGACGTCCTTCAGGAATGGGGCTTTCTGCACGGCGGCGCCACGTTGGCGCTGCTCGAGTCGGCGGCGAGCTACGGCGCCGCCGCGCGCACCGATCCGGCGGTCGAGCGCCCCTTCGGCATCAACCTCGACGTCACCCACCGCAAAAGCGGCAAGCTCGGCGGCATGGTGCGCGGCGTCGCCGACATCGATCGCGAGGAGCCCTCGCGCCATGGCGGCCGCAAGCAGTTCTGGCGCATCGTCGCCTACGACGATGCGGGCGACATCCTGTCGGAAGGCACGATGCTCACGATGATATCCCCGCTCTCGCGCCTTGAGGAAAAGGGCATCGAGGCGCCGGCGATCACCTACACGGGCCCCTGCCAGGCACGTCCCGTCGTCCATGGGGACCAAGCCTAGCTTCCGCGTTCCATCTTCGTCTTGCCGATGGCGTCTCGGGCACCACGGCATGCCCTTCCGCGTTTCGTCCGCACCGTGGTGCGCTCCTTCGCGCCCCGCGCGCCTCCTTGCGAGCCCCATCCTCGTCCCGCCGTCGACGGCTTCGGGTGCCCCGTCCCGCCTCCTCGCGCATCCTCCCTCATCAGGGCATAAAGATGCCGCCGGGGTGGTTGGGGAGGGTCTGCCCCGGCGGCTTCAGAGGGGGCCCTGAAGGCCGATGGAAGGATGGTTCCTTCGGGTTATTTGACGGTGAATCCGTAACCGCGCAGCACGTCGCGCAGGCTCTCCACGTGGGCGGCGTCGGGCACCTCGCTGGTGAAGCTCTTCTCGCGTTCCAGCTGCATGCGCTTGCCTTCGCCCAGGCTGTGGTAGGGGAGCAGGTCGATCTCGCTCACGCGGATCTTCTTCTCGGTGAGGAAGCGGCCGATGGCGTGCATCTCCTCCTCGCTGTCGTTGCACGGGGGGATGACGGGGCAGCGCACGACGATCGTGCAGTCCGTCTCGTTGGAGATGCGCTCGAGGTTGTCCAGGATGAGCTCGTTGCCCATGCCCGTGTACTCCTTGTGCTTGGCGGAGTCCATCTGCTTGATGTCGTAGAGCACGATGTCGACGTTTTTCAGGACGGGCTTCATCTGCTCCCACGCCACGGCGCCGCACGTCTCGACGCAGGTGGACATGCCGGAGTCCTTGCACAGCGTCACGAGCGCGCGGGTGAAGTCGGGATGCGCGAGCGCCTCGCCGCCGCCGACGGTCAGGCCGCCGTCGTCGCCGTAGAACAGGCGGTCCTCCTCGACCTGCAGATACGCGTCGCCTGCCGTCATGGTCTCGCCGGAGATGGTGCGCGCCTCGGTGGGGCACACGTCCACGCAGGCGCCGCACGCGACGCACAGCGTGCGGTCGGTGCGCACCTTCTCGGGGCGGTCGGGCTGGCGGCTCACCGCGCCCTTGGGGCACGCCTCGATGCAGGCGCCGCATCCCACGCACTTGTCCTCCAGGTACATGAGCTGGGGCTCGGGCAGCTGGGACTCGGGGTTGGAGCACCACAGGCAGCGCAGCGGACAGCCCTTCACGAAGACGTTCGTGCGGATGCCCGGGCCGTCGTGGATGCTGTAATGCTGCACGTTGAACACCGTGCCGGTGGCGGCTTTCAGCTCCTCTTGCTCCATGTCCGAACCCTCTCTCTTGTTTCGCCAAGACGCCTTGGCATGCAGATGGATGTGCGTTTGCAGCGACGATTATAGGGAAGCGGCCGCAAGGGCGCTTCGCGATCGGCGATGTTTAGCGTCTGGGATGAATTCCCCTCGAGGGAATTGTTATGAATGCACAGAGTTTATTGTCGTGACGGTGCGGTGCGGTGCGTCTGGCCGGTGCTAGACTTATAGTGCAACGGTGGAGCGGCGCAGACGACCCAACCGCCGGCGGAGACGCAGGGGAGGGCGCCTGCCGCCAAGGCGCGTCTGCAGAGGACCGCCACATTCTGTATCCATATAAGGAGGTAATCGATGGCGAAGTTCATCACTGCCGAGGAGGCGGCAAAGCTCATCCCCGACGGCGCGACCGTAGGCCTTGCCGGCATGGGTCTGTCGGGCTGGCCCGAGGAGATCTCCATCGCGATCCGCGACAGCTTCGCGGAGACGGGCCATCCCTGCAACTTGAACCTGAAGCAGGGCTGCGCGATGGGTGACTGGAAGGAGCGCGGCGTCACGCATCTGGGCGAGGCCGGCCCCGGTCTGGTCACGCATTGGTCAGGCGCTCACATCGGCTCGGCTTTCGCGCTGTGCAAGCTGGTGCTCGAGAACAAGATCCACTGCCACTGCCTGCCGCAGGGCGTCATCGTCAACCTGTGGCGCGAGATCGCCGCGGGCCGTCCCGGCCTCATGACCAAGGTGGGCCTGGGCACGTTCGTCGATCCGCGCGTCGAGGGCGGCAAGATGAACGAGGTCACCACCGAGGACCTGGTGGAGCTCATCGAGTTCCAGGGCGAGGAGTACCTGTTCTACAAGAGCTTCCCGCTGGGCGTCGCGCTGCTGCGCGGCACCGTGGCAGACGAGAACGGCAACATCTCCTTCTCGCATGAGAGCGTCATGAACGAGGGCCTGGCCGTGGCCACCGCCGCCCACAACTCCGGCGGCATCGTCATCGTGCAGGTCGAGTACCTGGCCAAGAAGGGCACGCTCAACCCCAAGGACGTGCGCATCCCCGGCATCCTGGTCGACTACGTGGTCCAGGCCACCAGCCAGGACGCCTGCTGGCAGACCGAGGGCGTGTACTACGACCCGTCGTTCTCCGGCGGCCTGAAGAAGCCGCTCTCCGAGCTGCCTGTGCTCGACCTGTCGCCGCGCAAGATCATCTGCCGCCGTGCCGCGATGGAGGTCCGCAAGGGCGCCGTGGGCAACGTGGGCGTGGGCATCCCCGCCGACGTGTCGGCCATCGTGTCCGAGGAGGGCTACACCGACGAGATCACCATCGTCGCTGAGGCCGGCGGCGTGGGCGGCGTGCCCGCGGCCCTGCCCAACTTCGGCAGCAACTACAACGCCGAGTGCATCATGGTGCACAACGACATGTTCGACTTCATCGACGGCGGCGGCGTCGACATCACCTTCCTGGGTCTGGCCCAAGCCGACAAGCACGGCAATCTGAACGTCTCCAAGTTCGGCAACCGTCCCACCGGCCCCGGCGGATTCATCGACATCACCAACAGCGCCAAGAAGATCGTCTTCGCCGGCACCTTCATGGCCAAGGCCAAGGAGCACATCGAGGACGGCAAGCTGGTCATCGACGAGGAGGGCACCGCTGCCAAGTTCGTCGACGAGGTTGAGCAGATCACCTTTGCCGGCCAGTACGCGCGCCCCGACCAGACGGTCCTCTACGTCACCGAGCGCGCCGTGTTCAAGCTGATCGACGGCAAGGTCACGCTCATCGAGATCGCCCCGGGCATCGACATGGAGAAGGACGTGCTCGCCCATATGGGCTTCCGTCCCGAGATTTCGTCCGACCTGAAGCTGATGAACCCCGACATCTTCCAGGAGAAGTGGGGTAAGCTGGGCGACTTCCTGGAGGACTAGCCGGGAAGGGTTGGACCGCTGACGCGAGTGCCCGTGTCCGCAGCTGCGGCGCGGGCACTCGCTTTTCGAGGGGGGATCCATGCAGGGACTTGAGCTGTCGGAACGATATTGGAACCAAGTGGGGCGCCCCGCCCTTGCCGCCGCATGCCCCGAGACGGCGTGCCGTTGGGCGGTCGGGCTGGTGGGCGAGGGGTCTGAGTGCTTCGGGTTCGACGACGGGATCTCGCGCGACCACGACTGGGGTCCGGGCTTCTGCGTGTGGCTGACGGCCGAGGATCATGCGCGGTGGGGAGGCGCCCTGCAAGACGCCTACGACCGCCTTCCCCGGCGCTTCGAGGGCTTCGAGCGCGTCGAGCAGCCCGAAGGGGCGGGACGCGTGGGCGTCTTTGAGATCGGCGCGTTCTATCGGCGCTTCATCGGACTCGACGAGCCGCCGCGCACGGTGGGGCAGTGGATGGCGCTCGACGATGAGGCGCTTGCCACCTGCACCGACGGGCGCGTGTTCGAGGACGGGGCGGGCGCGTTCACGGCGTTTCGCCAAGAGCTTCTGGCGTTCTATCCCGAAGACATCCGCCTGAAGAAGCTGGCGGCACGCTGCGCGCTGGCGTCGCAGGCGGGGCAGTACAACTACCCCCGCTGCGTCGAGCGTGGCGACGCAGCGGCGGCGTTTGCGGCGCTGTTCCGCTTCATCGACAACGCCCAGGCGGCGATGTTCCTGTTAGCGCGGCGCTACCGCCCATACTACAAATGGGCCAACCGCACGATGGCGCAGCTGCCCGATCCGGCGCCGCAGCTGGCGGACCTTGTGACGCGCATGGCGTCGGGCGACCCCCTTGCGCAAGGTGGGGTGGTCGAGGAGGCCGGCGCGCTTCTCATCGAGGCGTTGCGCGCCGCCGGACTCGCCCGCTCTGACGGAGGGGGCTTTTTGCTCGCATGCGCCCGGGAGGTTCAGGGCGCTGTGTACAACGATGCATTAAGGGGGTTGCCTTTGCTCGTGCATACGGTGTAAACCTATATGTGACAAAAATAGTAGCAAAACCGTGCATCTACGGACGACGGGAGAGGGGGAAGCGGCTATGGATCAGCAGCTGGTCGATCGTTTGGTCGAGGAGGAGTGGGAGTTCTTCCAAAAGGTGAAGGGCGAGAACGGCCGCGCGTCGTGCCAAGACGACTGGCGCACATTCAAGGTGATGCGCAGCAGCCAGGCGCTGGCGTGGAGCGACGAGATCGTGCGGTCGCTGCTCGACGACCTGGCGCAGTGCCGCGCCCAGGGGCGCAACCCCATGATGGAGAAGTACGCGCGCATGATGGAGTTCACCGAGCCCGAGGAGTACGAGAAGCTCAAGCCTCTGCTCCCCCAGGTCGAGGAGGGCACGCGCGCGCTGGCGCGTCATCTGACCGACCGCATGGTCGAGTGGGTCGAGGAGGCGCGCGAGGAATACCCGTTCGTGTGCGGCGCCGGTCGCCCGTTGCACTCCAACGAGGACAGCGACAGGGACACCTCGCTCGAGACGTATGACTACTGCGAGCTGCAGACCTACAGCCCGCGCACGCTCGAGCTGATCGCCGAGCGCTACGACGAGGCCGACGCGGCGGGGGAGAACCTCTACCTCACCACGCAGGAGAACACCGCCCGCCAGCAGGGCTACGGCTCGCTCGCCGAGGCGGAGCGCGTGCTCGCCTACAGCACCCGCTGCTGCTACCACGATGATCCTTTGAACCAGCGCATGTAGCTGCCGCGGCACCTTCAAGGGCGAGGGCCCGCCGTTTCCATGGACGGCGGGCCCTCGTGCGTCTAATGGGTTGGAGCTCGGCTCCTATAGGTTGAGCGAGCGGTTCATCGCGCGCTCGATGTAGAGGATCACCTGGCAGGACAGGATGAGTTTCTGCCTGAGGTTGGGGTCCTCCAGATCCAGGTCCAGCATGCTGGTGATCTTGTTGATCTTGTTGAGCACCGTGTTGCGGTGCATATAGGTGGCCGACGCCGTCTTGACCAGGTTGCGGTCGCACATCAGGTAGTGGTAGAGCACATCGCGCAAGTTGGTGTGGTGCTCGGCGTCATAGCGCGTCAGCTGGATGACCGCCGAATGCACCAGGTACACCACGTCGTCGTTGACGGGGTTTTTCAAGTACTGCTTGACCGCCAGGTCGATGATACAGTAGATGCTGTAGTCCTCGTAGTACACGATGCGGCTTTCCTCGGCGTCCTTGTACCCCAGCGCCATCGCCAAAAGCGCCGTGCGTTTGGCCAGGTAGTACAGCGAGGGCAGGTCGTCCACGCGGCGCGTTTTGGAGCTGATCGCCATCATGCCGTCGTTGTCCTTGAGGATCTTGGTCAGGTGGTTGGTGTCGACGGATGTGAAGTTGGGGCGGAAGCTGCGCTCTCCCTGGCTGAGCAGGATCACGACGTCGTGCTCGTAAAGCGTGATGTTCTCACGCGGGAACAGCCTTCTGAGCTGGATGAAGATGTCCCGGAAGTCAACCGTTCCGCGGTGGCGCGGGAATGTGAGCACCGCGATCGACGCGAAATCGTGCACCTGGTAGGGCAGGCGGGACAGCGCGTCGCGCACCTCGTCGTTGGTCGCGTAGGTGCGGTCCATGATGCCCTGCCAGCATTTGCAGAACAGCTGCATCTCCTCGTTGAGCGCCTCGACGCTTTGGGCAAGCAGGATCTTGCCGAGCGTCTTGGAGGCCAGGCAGCATATCGTCTCGCGGTCGATGGCGCCGTCGACGTCCTCGATGGCCAGGACGCTGCTCGCTCCGTCGGGGTGGACGATGCGCTCGCACCACAGAGTGATGCCCTCTTCGATCTGCAGGCTCCAGAAGGGATCTTCGCCCGCCGCGCCGCGCAGGACCGCTTGGGCGACGCTGTCAACCGACCTGTCATCGGAGATGCAGGAGGCGTGCTTGGTGCGGGAATTCGCCAGCACCGTGCCGCTTCTGCCGACCAGAAGCGTGAACGCTTCCGCGGCGTCGGCGGTCTTCTCCACGATGGTCTGGAAATCCGAGCCGTCCTTCAGGCCGTAGAAGAGCCTGCTCCATTCGGCTGCGCGCGCGATGGATGCCAGGATGGCGTTGTTAACCGAGGCGAGGGGCGCGTCAAGGTAGATCGCGGACGCCCCGTCGGGGACGGGGGAGTCGATGCCGTCGCACAGGACGAACACCGTTCCGTCTTCGGCCGTCGCGTCGGCGGGGACCTCCATTCCCTTGCCGGCAAGGTGCACGGGATCGGCAGAGTATCGGTCTTTGGGCTCCACGAGCTCGAGGTAGCCCGGCCTGCGCCGCCATCCGGGAAGGAGCACCGTCCGACGTGCTTCATTTGCGAATAAATCAAGCAGATAGCGAACGTTGACCATGCGCGTGGGCACCTCCTGGGTGGTTGCGGGATGCATAGCGCGAAGATCATCGGGACCTTCGCTCCGGCCGCTTCGCGGGGCGTTTCCTGCCATGTCATCAGGGCGATCGTCGCTACGAAACGCGGGCCGGGGTTTGCGTTTTGCCGCTTCGCGGCAAATATTTTAAGCGATGGACGGCGGTGTTTCAGCCTGTCGCGGCCGATTCCGATCGCGGGACGGCAAGAATGTGCGCACCGCACATTGAGGGTTCCGCCGGAGGGCGCACCGCACGCAAAACGGCTCTCCATCTTGTCTCCACACCGAGGCGCGCGGTATTAATTCCTCAGCGTCAATCAAGTTCGCGTGCCGCGCCGAGGCGAACCGCGCCAACCGATCAGGATGCGCGTTGGGAAGGCGCAATGAAGGAGGAGTGCAACCTTGAACGAGCGAATCAAACGCATGAAGGATGCTCTGCGCGTCAACAAGTACCCGTTGTGCGTGGAGTTCTTCCGCTTGGCAAACGAGTCTCTGGACGAGACCGCCGGCGAGCCGACGCTTCTGCGCCGCGCCAAGCTCCATGCCCACATCCTGGACAACATGACCATCTTCATCGAGCCCGACGACCTGCTGTGCGGCTCCGGCGCCAGCAAGCCCTTCGGCCTGGAGATGCAGTACGAGTACGGCGTGTGGACCAAAGACGAGGTCGAGTCGCTCAAGAGCGAGATCTACACCATCGACCCCGAGGACGAGAAGGAGCTTTACGAGCTCAACGAGCGCTTCGCGGGCAACACCGCCAACTCCAACCTGGTGGACGCCATGTCCAAGAGCCTGGGCATGAACGACCGCCTGTTCTCGTTCATGAAGTCCGGCGTGATCCTGCCGCCTTGGAAGGACCGCAAGCAGGGCTCCGGCGGCGGCTTCGCGATGTCCGGCTACGGCCTGGGCCCCGGCTTCGCGCTGGTGTGCGTCGACTTTGCCAAGATCCTCAACGAGGGCGCCAAGGGCATCATCGAGGAGGCAAAGCAGTGCCTGGCCGACCTGCGCTACGAGTCGCTGGACGCCGTTGACAAGCGCAACTACTGGGAAGGCGTCATCATCGTGTTCGAGGCGTGGGTGCGCCTGGCGAACCGCTACGCCGACCTGGCCGAGCAGATGGCTGCCGACGAGGCCGACGAGACCCGCAAGGCCGAGCTGCTCGAGATGGCGCGCATCTGCCGCAAGGTGCCCTACGAGCCCGCCGAGACCTTCCGCGAGGCCTGCCAGTCCTTCTGGTTCACGTTCCTGATGGTGTGCCCGTCCCCGACGTCCACCATCGGCCGCTTCGACCAGTACATGTACCCGTTCTACCGCAAGGACATCGACGAGGGCCGCATCACCGACGAGGAGGTGCTCGAGCTCCTGGAGATCATCCGCATCAAGAACATGAAGCTCAACCGCGTGTCGGGCAAGGCGAACCGCGCCAAGAACGCCGGCATGGCCAAGTGGTACAACATGACCATCGGCGGCCAGAACCCCGATGGCTCCGATGCCACCAACGAGCTGTCCTACCTGGTGCTCGATGCCGCGATCGACACGCATGTGCCGCATCACACCGTCACCGTGCGCGTGCATGAGGGCACGCCCGAGAAGTTCATGCTCAAGGCGCTCGAGTGCGTCAAGACCGGCCTGGGCATGCCCGCCTTCCTGGGCGACGAGTCCTACATCAACTTCTTCCACGGTATGAGCGAGGAGAACAGCCTGTCGCTGGAGGACGCCCGCGGCTACTGCGCCACCGGCTGCGTCGACGGCAACGTCCCCGCGCTCACCCGCACGCAGGTCGCCGTGTTCTTCATCATCCCGCAGGCGATGGACATCGCGCTGCACAAGGGTCTGTGCCGCTACACCAACGAGGTCGTCGGCAAGACCGAGGGCGATCCGCGCGAGATGCAGACCTTCGAGGAGGTCAAGGAGGCCATCTACGACGAGATCCGCTACCTCATGCGCATGGCCAACGAGCGCGAGAACGTCGAGATGATCGCCGAGCGCGACCTGTTCCCCGACGTGTTCCGCTCCGCCCTCATGAAGGACGGCGTCAAGTGCGGCCACGACATGTTCGACCGCCGCTTCCAGTTTGAGAACGGCGCCGTGCTCGGCGCGGTCGGCGGCGTGAACACCGGCAACGCCCTGTACGCGATGAAGAAGCTCGTGTTCGACGAGAAGAAGTACACCATGGCCCAGCTGCTCGATGCGCTCGACGCCGACTGGGAGGGCTATGAGGAGATGCAGGCCGACTTCAAAGCGCAGCCCAAGTACGGCAACAACATCAAGGAAGTCGACGACATGGTGGCTGAGGTCTACCAGCTGTTCAGCGACACCTGCTACACGCTGCCTTGCGTGTACGGCGACTCCCTCAAGCCCAACGCTATCTCCATCTCGGCGCATCAGCCCGGCGGCGCGGTGACCGGCGCCACGGCGGATGGCCGCAAGGGCGGCGAGATCCTCGCCGACGCCTCGCTGTCGCCCGACCATGGTCAGGATGTCCGCGGCCCGCTGGCGGTGTTCCAGAGCGCCATGGACGTCAACCAGGACGGCTACCAGGGCACGCTGATGAACATGAAGTTCCATCCGTCCAACATGAAGACGGAAGACGATCTCAAGAAGCTCGGCTTCATGATCAAGACCTACCTGACCCACGGCGGCAAGCACGTGCAGTTCAACGTCGTCGACCGTGCGGAGATGGAGGACGCCAAGGCGCATCCGGAGGATCATCCCGAGCTCATCGTCCGCGTCGCCGGCTACAGCGCGTACTTCACGCGCCTTCCCGAGTCCATTCAGAACGAGGTCATCGAGCGCACCAGCCAGGAGCTGTAGCGCACGAAGGCGCGGTGCCTTGCCGCAGCAGCTTAGAACCGGGCGGCTGCGGCGGGGCGCACCAAGGGACGCGCCGCCGACATCGTTCTTGTGGAGATAAGTGTTGTTGTAAGTAACTTGTTAGGAGGGGTTACGACAATGGTTCTTGCACTATCCATCATCGGTCTTGCCATTGCCATCATCGCTGGCAACCTCAGCAAGATCAACATCGGCGTCATCGCCATGGCCATCGCCTTCTTCCTGGGCGTCCTCGGCCTGGGCATGTCGGTCTCCGACATCATCAACTTCTGGCCCATCCGCATCATGTTCTTCCTGATCGCGATCGCCTTGCTGTTCGGCCATGCGATCGAGACAGGCACGCTGGACCTGCTCAGCAAGAAGATGCTGTACGCGGTGGGCGGCAACGCCAAGATCCTGCCCTTCGCGGCGTTCCTGCTGACCGGCATCGTCGACATCCTGGGTGCTGGCGGATCGACCCCCGGCATCATGGCGCCTATCGTGGTTCCCATGATGGTTAACGCGGGCCTGTCGCCGATCATCGGCGCTGTGGCCATCTGCATGGGCGCGTTCGCGTTCGGCCAGAATCCGGTCAACGGCTTTGGCGGTGTCGTCGGCGTCGGCCTGCTGGAGGACCTGGGCGGCTACGGCCACGATGCGGCCTTCGCCTCCACGATGTACCAGTGGGCTTCGGTCATCATCATGTCCATCATCTGCCTGATCATCGCCTACTTCATCCTTGGCTGCCACAAGGCCAAGAGGGTTGAGCAGATCGCCAAGCCCGAGGCGTTCACCGGTCCGCAGAAGACCGCTCTGGCCATCATGATCATCGCGCTGGCTCTGATGTTCCTGCCCACGATGTTCAGCATGTTCTTCCCCGGCATCGCTTGGCTCAAGACGCTGGCTGATCTGTGCCAGCCTCAGTCGGTCATGATCGTGGCCGCCCTGGTCTGCCTGGCCATCCGCCTTGCCGACCAGAAGAAGGTCTTCGGCCACATCCCCGTGAACACCATCGTCCAGATCTGCGGCGTGTGCATCCTCGTCGGCATCGCCACCGAGGCCGGCCTGGGCGACGCCATCGCCGCGTTCGTGGGCCAGGAGGGCTTCCCCGTGTGGCTCATCGCCCCGCTGCTGGCTGCCTTCTGCGGCTTCCTGACGCTGTTCTCGTCCATGACCTCGGTCGTGTTCCCGATCGCCTACGCGGTTGTTCCGGCTATCGCCGCTGCCACGGGTCTGAACCCCGTCGGCCTGCTGTGCGCTGTGTGGTGCGGCTGCTCCACTGCCGGCATGTCGCCGTTCTCCCTGGCTGGCGCTCTGATCATCGGCTCCATTCCGGATGCCGAGCTGGCCGAGCGCATGGTCACCAAGCAGCTGGTCTTCTCCATCGGCGGCATCATCCTTGGTGCGCTGATCTCCGCGACCGGCATCTGGAACCTGTTCCCGAACGTTCTGGTGTAAAGCCTGACCCGCGTGCGGGGCGCGCTTTCCTGGTCCCTCCAAACAGGAGCGCGCCTCGTCCGGGGCATCGGTCGGGTTCGTTACCCGACCACGCGAAACCGCCCTTCATCGCCTCCTTCTGTGCCCTTTGCGGGGGGACAGGCGAGATGAAGGGCGGTTCTGCGTTTTAGATTGATTGATTTTCCGGCCCCGTCGACGGAGCCTCTTCTGCGCGGGTGGGCTCTACTGCAACGACGTGATGGCTCCGAACCCGCCCGTGAGCGCCATGAAGATGACGATGATCGCGGCGGCGGCGCCCATCTCGGCAAGGAGCTTGGGATCTTTCCAATCGACTTTGCCGTCTTTGCCGGCGTACTTGTTGGATCCGTCCTTTTTGGAGGTTTCCTTCAGCTCGATGTCGGTGTTTTTGGCTTTGTCGGATTTCATCTGAGCCTCCTTGCTTGGCACTCTGATTCAGCATCATCGTACAATGCCGCGCCGCGCAATGTCGAACATCGCGCATACGTGCTGAAAAACCGCGGCGATATTGTGCGAAAGTGCGCGTGTTTTGCATGCTCTCCTATCCGCCTCGGCGATATCCGGCTTTATTCGATCCGCATCGATCGAGGGCGACCTGCCGTGGCACCGTCGGGCTCGCTCCTATCGAGCGCGGTTTGGCAAGGCCCGGCCCAACCCGATCTGATGGAGCGCGGCCCAGCAAGGCCTGAGCCGATCCGGCTGCGCACAGCCAAGCAAGGCTGTCCCTTCTTCGATGAAGCTTCGCTTGCGTTGTGGTATGTTCGAAGGCGTCGGTTTCGTGCGGCGATCCATCGAAGATAGGACGGTTATGGAAGACACCCTCATGTCTTTGCTCAAAAGCCAAGTGCACCGCGTGCCACAGCGGCCCGTGGCGTTGTGGGGCAAAGAGGCGCCCACCTATCTGGAGGCTTATTCGCTGGCGTGCGTGCTGGCTCGCTACTTCACCGGGATTGCGGATCTGTCTGCGGGTGACGCGGTGCTGCTGTCGTCTCCGAACAGTATGGGCCAATTCTGCGCGCTTTCGGCGATTCAGGCTTGCGGGGCAAAGGCCGTGCTGGCGCCTGCGGGGATGCCGCGGGAGGCGTTGGCGCAGGCGCTTGCCGGATACCGGCTGCGCGTCGCTTTGGTCGCCGATCCTCAAACGTGCGCATGCGTGCGCGAAGCGGCTCCCGACATTCCGGTGTTCTCCATGGGCGCGCCGGATGTGGACGCTCCGAGCATGGGCCATATGGCCGATCAGGCGATTGGGCTGGTCGACGAGGTCTATCTGAAAATGGAGGATTTCGCCCTTGAGGAGGAGCGCGACGCTCCGGTGGTGTTCATCGACGCGGAGGGGCGCTGCGAGGAGGTGTCGGCATCCGAGCTATCTTCCGAAGGCGCCCGGCTGGCTGCGGATAAAGGCTTGGCCGATGGTGCGCAGGTGGCCATCGCGCATTCATTCTCGACGCGTGAAGGGGTCGTGCGGCTGCACGCGGCTTTCTCCGTCGGCGCCACCATCGTGCTGGGGGAGTAGCCGGACGGGCACGTAAGAGCAAACGGCGGTTGCGTGGGCGCATGCCATTTCGGCCGTCGCGTGCTGTGGCGGAAGGCGTTTGCACGAAAGCCTGGGATGCCGCGCAAAGGGCAGCTTTCGATTTTCATCTAGGGATATGCTCGAGCTTCATCCGCATGGAGCTTCTGGGCTCGCTAGGTGTTGGAGATAGAATCTCAAAACTTTTTCGCGCACGACGGCGAGTTTGTGCTAATATATCCGTCGCTGCTTTTAGCGGCATCGGGATGTGGCTCAGCTTGGTAGAGCGCTGCGTTCGGGACGCAGAGGTCGCTGGTTCAAATCCAGTCATCCCGACCATCGAAACGAAAGCCCCGGCTCGCCGGGGCTTTTTCATTGCCAGGACGATCATCGCGTGTCCGCTCTTGCGCTTCGCGGTTGCGCCGTGGCCTGGAATCGCGCCTCCCCCTGCTTCTCCGCAACGGCTTGGGGTCTGTCTGGCACGCGCCTCTTGCCGTCCTCTTCGTCCCGCCCCCGATTGTCACGACCAAACGGGAAGCCGGTACCACTCTCCATTTTGAAGGGTTTATCAAACAGGAAACCAGTACCGATATCCAGTTTCAGCGACTCATTTTTCATCGAGAAGTGGTTTCTGCCAGTTTGAGGCCCGAAATAGCTCCTCAAACTGGTAGAAACCACATTTCTGCGCGCGATTCGCTTTTCAAACCGGATTCCGGTACTGGTTTCCTGTTTGCGGGACGCTCGGACATGCTGCGTGATTCCCGGGAGATGCTCTTCGTCGCAGCGCTCATCCGCCATCATCGATGCTCTCTTGCTTCGCCTGCGATGCTTGGCTTCTTTCGGGCGCTTTTCGCAATCAGCGCCTTTCTCGCGCCGCTGCTGCCCTCGCGCTATCGCCGCCGTATGACATCGCCAGGTGCAAGACGCCTCGGCGCCCTTCGCCTTTCGCGGGGGCGTGTTCATTTTGTACGAGGGGTCAATTCCCCGGCGCTTGTGCTATCCTAGCGGGGCTGCAATCAGCCGCCCTGCCCGGGCGGTTTTTTGAAGCGGAGGATAAAGGGTGGAGGCATGAGGCCTCCGTCTTTGCACAGTTGGAGGAACCGTATGAAAATCCTGGGAATGGGCGTGCCCGAGCTGCTGATCATCCTGGCAGTCATCCTGCTGATCTTCGGCCCGAAGAACCTTCCGAAGCTCGGCAGCGCGCTGGGCAAGACCGTCAAGAACCTGCGCGAGGGCATCGGCGGCGACAAGAAGGACGCCGAAGAGGAGGCCTCCGAGGTCGAAGAGGTCGTCGAGGAAGTCGTCGAGGAGGAGCCGGAGGAGAAGCCGGCCGCCAAGAAGACCACCCGCAAGGTGGTCACCAAGAAGGCCGAATAGCCCCAGGGCATCTCGCGGCGTGTGCTTGAGCGCGCGCCGCGTTCTCGTTTCGACTGCGGCCCGCTGAGGCGACGTTCGAGCGGGGGAGGGCGGCGCCACGCCGCCGCTCCGGGAAATATCAGGTAAGAGACGGCGCGCCCGCGAGGCGCGTCCGTTGCGTTTAAACGAACAGGTGAGGAACATGGCCAACGACAATTTCATCCTGACCCAGGAAGGCAAGGAGAAGCTCGAGCAGGAGCTGCACTACCTCGAGACCGAGAAGCGCGCCGAGATCGGCGAGCGCATCAAGGTCGCCCGCGAGTTCGGCGACATCTCCGAGAACTCCGAGTACGACGACGCCAAGAACGAGCAGGGCATGATGGAGGCGCGCATCGCCGAGATCTCCCGCATCCTGTCCGAGGCGACCGTCGTCAACGCGCCCAAGCGCTCCAGCAAGGTCAACATCGGCTCCACGGTGACCGTCGACATGGGCGGCCGCGAGCGCGTGTTCACCATCGTGGGCGGCGCCGAGGCCAACACCGCTGAGGGCAAGATCTCCAACGAGTCCCCGGTCGGCGCGGCGCTTTTGGGCCACAAGAAGGGCGATGACATCGAGACCACCGGCCCCACCGGCCGCGTCATCAAGATGAGCATCCTCAAGATCGAGCACTAAAAGGTTCCGCCGATCTGCCGACCGGCGTAACCCGTCGATGCCGCGGAGCCCTCTCGCGCCGGATCTCCGTGGGATCCCGCGGACTCGCGTGCCCGTTGTACGCTTCGCTCGCACGATCCCGCGAATCGCCGGCACGAGAGGGCTCCTCGCTGACTCTACGAACGACATGGGAGTTCAAACAATGACCGAGAACATCAACGAAACCGCCCCCGATCCCACGCTCAACGACGAGCGGGCGCGTCGTCTGGCGACGCGCGAGGAGTACCTGGCGGCGGGTGCCAACCCGTATCCCGAGCATTCCGAGGTGCGCGACTACGCCGCCGACATCGAGGCGGGCTATGCCGACCTTCCCAACGAGGGTCAGACCGACGACATCGTGAAGATCGGCGGCCGCATCGTCGCCAAGCGCGGCCAGGGCAAGATCTCGTTCGTGGTGCTGCGCGACGCGACGGCCGACATCCAGCTGTTCTGCCGCATCAACGACATGAGCGAGGCCGACTGGGATCTGCTCAAGAAGCTCGACGTGGGCGACATCGTCAATGTCGAGGGCAACGTCGTGCGCACCAAGCGCGGCCAGCTCTCCGTCGCGCCCCGCGCGATCAAGCTGCTGTCCAAGAGCGTGCGCCCGCTGCCCGAGAAGTTCCACGGCCTGTCCGACAAGGAGACGCGCTACCGCCAGCGCTACGTCGACCTCATCGTCAACGAGGACGTGCGCGAGACGTTCCGCAAGCGCTCTGCCATCCTGTCGGCGTTCCGTCGCTACATGGAAGGCGACGGCTACATGGAGGTCGAGACGCCCATCCTGCAGACGATCCAGGGCGGCGCCACGGCCAAGCCGTTTATCACTCACTTCAACGCGCTCAACCAGGAGTGCTACCTGCGCATCGCCACCGAGCTGCACCTCAAGCGCCTGCTGGTGGGCGGGTTCGAGCGCGTGTTCGAGATCGGCCGCATCTTCCGCAACGAGGGCATGGACCTCACGCACAACCCCGAGTTCACCACGATGGAGGCCTACCGCGCCTACTCCGACCTCGAGGGCATGAAGGCGCTCGCCGAAGGCGTCATCAAGGCCGCCAACGCCGCCGTCAACGATTCCGAGCAGATCGAGTATCAAGGCATGACGATCGACCTGTCCGGCACGTGGCCCAGCCGCCCCATGACCGAGATCGTCTCCGAGGTCCTGGGCCGCGAGGTGACGATCGACACGCCCGCCGAGGAGCTTGCCGCCGAGTGCAAGGCGCGCGGCATCGAGGTCAAGCCCGAGTGGACAACTGGCAAGCTCATCGCCGAGATCTATGACGAGCTGGGCGAGGACACCATCGTCAACCCGACGTTCGTCGTGGACTACCCGATCGAGGTGAGCCCGCTGGCCAAGCGCTACGATGACGAGCCGCGCCTCACGCACCGCTTCGAGCTGGTTATCGCCGGCCACGAGTACGCCAACGCGTTCAGCGAGCTCAACGACCCGGTCGACCAGGCCGAGCGCTTCGCCCGCCAGATGGAGGAGAAGGCTGGCGGCGACGAGGAGGCCATGGAGTACGACGAGGATTACGTGCGCGCGCTGGAGTACGGTATGCCGCCCGCTGGCGGCATCGGCATCGGCATCGACCGCGTGGTCATGCTGCTCACCAACCAGGCGTCCATCCGCGACGTGCTGCTGTTCCCGCACATGAAGCCCGAGAAGGGCTCGCGCTCCAAGCTCAGCTCCTCCGACGCCGCCGCGGCCGAGGACGCCTATGCGCCGAACAAGGTTCCCACGATCGATCGCTCCAAGATCGTCGTCGAGCCGCTGTTCGAGGACGAGGTCGACTTCGAGACGTTCAGCAAGTCGGATTTCCGCGCCGTCAAGGTGAAGGAGTGCGTCGCTGTCCCCAAGAGCAAGAAGCTGCTCCAGTTCACGCTCGACGACGGCTCGGGCGCCGACCGCACGATCCTCTCGGGCATCCGCGCCTACTACGAGCCGGAGGACCTGGTGGGCCGCACGTTGGTGGCCATCACCAACCTGCCGCCGCGCAAGATGATGGGCATCGACTCCTGCGGCATGCTGCTGTCCGCCATCCACAAGGAGGGCGACGAGGAGCGCCTCAACCTCCTCCAGATCGACGACCGCATCCCCGCCGGCGCCAAGCTCTATTAGCGCTTAGACGACTCGTTCGCCTGCGTGACGCCCCCGCTCCTGCGGGGGCGTTCGTTTTTCGGTGATGGGCATTTCGTTACGTAGCGATGACGGTTTGGCACTCTGTTGACAGGAGTGCTAGAGTGTTTCGTGGTAAAGACGCGGTGTCACTTAACCGCAGTGGCGGCAGGGCGCCTTGAGCGGCCTCCGGCGGCGCGGACCCGCACGACAACCTCTGAAGAAACGAGGCTTGCATGTCATTCGAGAAGTTCACCGACAAGGCGCGCAAGGTGCTCGTCCTTGCACAGGACGAGGCGCGCGCCCTGCATCAGCCCTACGTGGGCACCGAGCACATTCTGCTCGGTCTGATAAAGGAGAAGGACGGCCTGGCCGCCCAGGCGCTGGACCGCCTGAACGTCAAGTACGACGACGTCATCTCCAACATCCGCCAGGTCGTGGCCATCGACGAGGCGGCTGACGTGTCGGGCCACCTGTCGTTCACCCCGCGCATGAAGCGCGTGCTGGAGAACTCGCTGCGCGAGGCGATGCAGATGGGCCAAAGCTACATTTCCACCGAGCACCTGCTGCTCGGCATCGTCCGCGAGGGCGAGGGCACGGCGCTCAACGTGCTGGGCCGCCTCGGCGTCAAAGGCGACGATGTCCGCGCCGCGCTCAACGACCTGGTCGGCCAAAGCCCGGTCTATGCCGGCCGCAACGCGTTCGCGCAGGGCGGGCCGCAGTCCGACAGCATGCTCAAGGAGTTCGGCACCGACCTCACGCAGAAGGCGCGCGATGGCAAGCTGGACCCCGTCATCGGCCGCGCGGGCGAGATCGAGCGCGTGATGCAGGTCCTGAGCCGCCGCCAGAAGAACAACCCGCTGCTCATCGGCGAGCCCGGCGTGGGCAAAACCGCCGTGGCGGAGGGTTTGGCCGAGCTCATCGTGTCCAACCAAGTGCCCGACATCCTGCGCGGCAAGCGCCTGATCACGCTCGACGTGTCCGCCCTGGTCGCCGGCAGCAAGTATCGCGGCGAGTTCGAGGAGCGCTTGAAGAAGGTCATCAAAGAGGTGATCGGCGCCAAGGACGTCATCCTGTTCATCGACGAGATGCACACGCTGATCGGCGCCGGATCCGCCGAGGGCTCCATCGACGCCGCCGCCATCCTGAAGCCGCCGCTGTCTCGCGGCGAGATCCAGGTCATCGGCGCGACCACCATCGACGAGTACCGCAAGCACCTCGAGAAGGACTCCGCGCTCGAGCGCCGCTTCCAGACGATCATGGTCAATGAGCCTTCCGAAGAGCAGACGATCCGCATCCTGGAGGGCCTGCGCGACAAGTACGAGGCGCATCACCAGGTGCGCTACACCGAGGAAGCGCTGCACGCCGCCGTGTCGCTGTCGAACCGCTACATCCAGGACCGCTACCTGCCCGACAAGGCGATCGACGTCGTCGACGAGGCGGGCGCGCGCATGCGCATCCGCAACATGACGCTGCCCAAGGAGCTGCGCGACCTCGACGACCAGCTGCGCCACACGCGCGCCGAGAAGGACGCCGCCATCGCCGCGCAGGACTTCGAGCGCGCCGCCACGCTGCGCGACGAGGAGACCAAGCTCAAGGAGCAGCGCGACGAGGCCCAGAAGAACTGGGAGGAGACGGCCCAAAAGACCGTCCAGCAGATCGGCGTCCAGGAGATCGCCGACGTGGTGAGCATGACCACGGGCGTGCCGGTCTCCGACCTCACCGAGGCCGAGACCGAGAAGCTGCTGCGCATGGAAAGCGTGCTGCACGAGCGCGTCATCGGCCAGAATGAGGCCGTGACGGCTCTGTCCAAGGCGATCCGCCGCAGCCGCAGCGGGCTCAAGGATCCGCGCCGTCCCGCCGGCTCGTTCATCTTCCTGGGCCCGTCGGGCGTGGGCAAGACCGAGCTGTCCAAGGCGCTCGCCGAGTTCCTGTTCAACAGCGAGGAGGCGCTCATCTCCTTCGACATGTCCGAGTACATGGAAAAGCACAGCGTCAGCCGCCTGGTGGGCTCGCCTCCGGGCTACGTCGGATTCGACGAGGGCGGCCAGCTGACCAAGGCCGTGCGCCAGCGCCCGTACTCGGTGGTGCTGTTCGACGAGATCGAGAAGGCGCACCCCGACGTGTTCAACATCCTGCTGCAGATCTTGGAGGAGGGGCGCCTGACCGACGCCCAGGGCCGCACGGTCGATTTCCGCAACACGGTCATCATCATGACCTCCAACGTGGGCGCGCGCGAGATCGCCCAGCCGGCGACGGTGGGCTTTGCCACCGACGGGCAGGCGGGGCTTTCCGACAAGGAGATCAAGAGCCGCGTGATGTCCGAGGTCAAGAAGCTGTTCCGCCCCGAGTTCCTCAACCGCGTCGACGAGATCATCGTGTTCAAGTCGCTCACGCCCGCCGAGATCGGCGAGATCGTCAAGCTCATGGTGGCCGACCTGCGCGAGCGCCTGATCGCCCAGAACATGTCGATCAACCTGAGCGACGCGGCCTGCGCCCTGCTCGCCAAGGAGGGCACCGACACCGCCTACGGCGCCCGTCCGCTGCGCCGCGCCATCCAGCGCCTGCTGGAGGATCCGCTGTCCGAGCAGATCCTGGAGGGCAAGTGGACCAGCGGCTCGGTCATCGACGTGGACGCCAAGGACGGCGAGCTGGTGTTCAGCCAGGGCTCCGGCGCCATCCCCGCGCCGCGCAAGCGCGACAGCATCGCGCGCGAGGCGGAGCTGCTGCTGACCAACTTCGACCTGGGTCACGCCGGCATGAGCTCCGGTCCCGCCGGCTCCTTGACGGGCGGCGCTTCGGACTAACTCCCGACGAGCCTCCGACGAGGCGCGCCCGGCATACCCGCCCTCTTGAGGCCGTCCGCCGTCTGGCGGGCGGCCTTTTCATCGCGTCTGCCGATGCCGCGGCGCCCATCTGCGGCTATAATGATGGGATAACTTAAGGCAGAAGCGTTGGGGAGGCTTTCGCATGACGCAAACCATCGATCCCATCTATTCTCCGTCGGTGCTGCGCGGGTTCGCGCTGGCCTCGGATGACTTCGACATGGATGCGCTCGCCCAAGAGCACGGGCTTCAGGGCAAAGTGGGCAAAAACCCCAAGACCGCCGCGATCATCCTGGCCGGCGGCTCGGGCGAGCGGTTCGGCAAGGAGGGCGGCAAGCAGCTCGTCGAGATCGCGCACAAGCCCATCCTCACCTGGTCCGCCGAGGCGTTCGATGCCGTCGCAGACATCGGCCTCATCGTCATCGTGTGCCCTGAGGAGCGCCACGAGGAGTACCTCAAGACGGCGATCGACCCGTTCCCCTTCGTCACGCCCATCGTGCTGGCACCCTCCGGCCCCAGCCGCCAGGAGTCGGCGTTCTCGGGCTTGGAGTACGTGCCCGACGACTACGAGTACGTGGTCACGCACGACGGCGCCCGCCCGCTGATCTCCTCCGAGCTCATCGCTCACACGATCAACACCCTCAAGGGCAACTTCGATGCCGACGGCGCCGTGGTCGCGCATCCCGCCATCGACACGCTCAAGGTCGTCGAGGACGGCGTCATCGTGGGCACGCCCGACCGCAGCGTGTTCTGGAACGCGCAGACGCCGCAGGTGTTCCGCACAGGCATCTACCGCCGCGCGCATGCCTCCGCGCTTTCCGACGGCTTCGTGGGCACGGACGATTCGTCGCTCATCGAGCGTTTGGGCGGCCGCGTGCTGGTCGTCGAGGGCAAGCGCGACAACATCAAGCTGACCGTCCCCGAGGACTACCTGATGATGGTGGCCGCGGTGGGCGCGCATCTTCGCGAGAAGGAAGGACGCGACCTGTGAGCGAATCAGAGGAGATGACGGATTCCGGCGCGACCGGGGCAGCCGGGGTGGCCGGGGCGGCGTTCGACCCCCGGCGTTTGAGGATCGGGCAGGGCTATGACGTCCATGCGCTGGTCGAGGGGCGCAAGCTCATCTTGGGCGGCGTCGAGATCCCGCATGAGCTGGGACTGCTCGGCCATTCGGATGCGGATGTCCTCGCGCATGCCGTCTCCGACGCGCTTTTGGGCGCGATTCGCGGCGGGGACATCGGCAAGCTGTTCCCCGACACCGATCCCGCCTACGAGGGCGCCGATTCGCTGAAGCTTCTGGCGGCGGTCGCCGACAAAGTGCGCGCCGAGGGCTACGAGATCCTCGACGTCGATTCGGTCATCGCCGCGCAGCGTCCCAAGATCTCGCCGTATCGCGACAAAATGCGCGAGAACCTGGCGCGCGCGATGGGGGTGCCCGTCGACAACGTGGGCGTCAAGGCGACCACGACCGAACGCTTGGGTTTCGAAGGCCGCGAGGAGGGCATCTCCGCGACAGCCGTCGCCCTGCTGTGTCGATGTAGCTAGGAGAATGCAGAGAAACGCCCGTTGGACGACGCTCGAGGGAGGGAGTTTTCCCTCGTCGGTCGATCCGGGTCGGAGGATTATTCTTGACCTGGGCTTTTGCGGAGCCGATTTGCCCTGTTGCGGTTGCAACGGCTCCAAAAGGGATTATCATTGTCGTCCAACGCGCATTACCCTGCATTTCCCGCCCGAATCCCGTGCACTTTGCGAGCCTCTAGTTTCCAAGGAGATCCAGCATGATCAAGCTATACGATACCAAACTGCATAAGAAGGTCGACTTCGTGCCGCTCGAGGACGGCAAGGTGAGCATGTACGTGTGCGGGCCGACCGTCTACAACTACATCCACATCGGCAACGCGCGCACCTTCATCAGCTTCGACGTGATCCGCCGCTACCTGATGTGGCGCGGCTACGATGTGACGTTCGTGCAGAACGTGACCGACGTCGACGACAAGATCATCAACAAGGCCAACGAAGAGGGCCGCACCGCCGCCGAGGTGGCAGCGGAGTACACCCAGGCCTTCATCGAGGACATGCATGCCGCAGGCGTGCTCGACCCCGACATCCGCCCCAAGGCGACCGAGGAGATATCCTCGATGATCGAGCTCGTGCAGCAGCTCATCGACGGAGGTCATGCCTACGAGGCGGAGGGCGACGTGTACTTTGCCGTGCGCTCCTACGAGGGCTACGGCGCGCTTTCCGGCCGCAACATCGACGAGATGGAGGGCGGCCATCGCGAGCTGCGCGCCGACGGGCAGGGGCTTGAGGACCGCAAGCGCGATCCGCTCGACTTCGCGCTGTGGAAGGCAGCCAAGCCCGGCGAGCCCGCTTGGGAGTCGCCATGGGGGATGGGCCGCCCCGGCTGGCACATCGAGTGCTCCGCCATGTCGCGCAAATACCTGGGGCTGCCGTTCGACATCCACGGCGGCGGCGGGGACCTGATCTTCCCGCACCACGAAAACGAGCGCGCTCAGAGCGAGGCGGCGTGCGGCTGCACGTTCGCCGAGCACTGGATGCACACGGGCATGCTGCGTATCAACTCCGAGAAGATGAGCAAGTCGCTGGGCAACTTCAAGCTGCTGCGCGACGTGCTGCAGACGACCGAGCCCGCGGTGCTGCGCTTCCTTATGCTGCAGACCCACTACCGCAGCCCGCTCGACTTCTCCGACGAGCGCCTGGAGGAGGCCAACTCAGCGCTGTGCCGCATCCGCAACACGGTGCGCAACCTCGACTGGCTGCTGTCCACCGCGACAGACGGCCCGGCCACGATCGACTCCGCCGCGCTTCAGGCGGACGTGCTCGCGCTGCGCACCGAGTTCATCGCCGGCATGGACGACGACTTCAACACCTGCAAGGCCGCCGGCGAGATCTGCAAGCTGGTGACGGCGCTCAACGCGCAGCTCGGCGACACGACCATCGCGACTGCCGACGTTGCGGCGGTCACCGAGGCGCGCGACACCATCGTCGAGCTGATGGGTGTGCTGGGCGTGAGCGGCACGTGCGGCGACGACGGCGCCTGCGAGGCGACGCTTTGGCCCGACGGCGTGCTCGAGCTCGCCAAGGAGCAGGCGGGATACGATGGCTCCAACAAGCGCGAGGCGGTCGACGCGCTGCTCGAGGCGCGCGCCGATGCGCGCAAGGCCAAGGACTGGGGCCGCGCCGACGCCGTGCGCGACGGCCTGGCGGGCATGGGCTTCATCATCGAGGACACCCCCCAGGGCGCGCGCGTGATGTTCGGAGGGTAAGGGGGTTCTGCTCCTCGCTCAGGTCCAACGAAGATACAGTGGCGTGGTTTGCAAACGGAGGCCTCCCGCTGCGTGCGGGAGGCCTCCGTGTTTTCTCGCGAAACTGACGCGACCGCACATGGCCGAAATGGCGTTGTCGTCATTTCGGCCATGGGACTACCATGCGGGACAAGCAGTCCGACGAACGATTCGCGACTCTGGATGCTATCTTTCTCTGCGAGCTAGCCGGCGATGGCGTTGTAGCCGAAGATGACGGCCGCCACCAGGCTGATTGCAGCCAGCAGCAGGAACATCTTGTTCTGCTTGCGCTCGTTTTTGATGGAGTAGTCGCACCAAACGGTATCGGGATCCATTTTGCGGTAGTGCAGCTCGATGGTGGGCAGCACCTCTTTGGGGGGCAGCCCGCTTTCGGACTTCTTGTACTGGCGGTTTAGCTTGCGCAAAATGCTCAGATAGCGGTTGTACACCGTGCGGGTCACCTTGACGGTGCTGCGGCGGGTTTCGCCCTTCGCCTCGTATTCCACATGCAGCAGGTTGGTGGAATCCTCGATCATGGAGGCGGCGTTGAGACGCTCCACGCCGATGATGATGCCCTGCGCGCTCGCATTGGCGTGCGTGAGAGCGTTCTTGCTTTTCTCCGTGTTCTCCTCGCTCAGGGCGGTGTACCAGCGCCAGCAAACGAATGCGACCACCAAGAACAGGATGGCGGTGACGAGGTTGGTGATGTCCATGGAAAGGCTCCTGGTCGAAGTCGCGCAGGCGAAGCACCGACGCGACGGCGTGCGTGTTGTGCGACCTCCCTTGGTGCATGCGGCCTTGCCGTGGGGACTGGCAGCGACTGCCGCTTGCGTCGCAACAGTTTAGACCATGCCCCGCCTTTCGCGCAAGGGCGGGCGGCATCGAGCGAAAGCGACAATGATCGCATCCGCGAGGGGGGTATCATTTTGAAAACGCATCTTGAACTGGATAAATAGGTAAAAGCAAACTATGACCAATATGATTCGATAACGAATTCCGATGGAAACGATATGGCAAAAAAATGCGTGGAAGCAAGGGAAAAACTGTTAGGCAATGCTAGATTTAGTGCAATAATGTCAGCTCGGAACCATACGATTCTAGGCATCCTCGGCCTTTCTTGGATAAGGGAATCGCGAACGGCGGTATGACGGGAGCCTAGTTTGCGCTAGGTGCGGTCTTTGCAAAACGAGGGGAAAGGAGGGCCATAATGAACATGGATGAAGTGAGGTATTTCCTTGCCATCTACAAGGATGGCAGCATGTCCCAAGCTGCCAACGACCTCTACATCTCCCCTCAAGGGCTTTCCCGCTCCCTCAAGCGTTTCGAGACCAAACTCGGTGTCAGGCTGTTCGTGCGCACTCCGCACGGCATGGTGCCCACCGAGCAGGCGACGCACCTCAAAGGCATGTTCCAGAACATGGTCGATGCCGAAGACGACATCTACCGCTATCTTGCCGAATTGAAGCAATCGCAGCGAACGCGCTATCTCATCGGGCGCGACTCGATGCTGGGGGACGTGATAAGAAGCGGCGTGGAGGCATACACCGCGGCGCATCCCGATTCCCCTGTGGAGGCGGTGATGATACGCGAACCGGAGAATCGCCTTGCCAAGATACTCCTCGAAGGCGGTTACGATTACCGCTTCCTCTCCGCCGAGCTCGATCCGCTTCCTGACCTGCCCAATGCCAAATTATGCTCGTATTCTTTCGTGCCTTTGGTCAACAAGGACAGCGAGGTGGGGCGGCGGGGCTATTTGTGCAATGACGACTTCCGCAGGCTCACCGTGCTCGGCGAGTACTCCAGCTTCACCTGGGTGCAGATCCTCGAGCAGCGCTGCCAGAAAATGGGCTTTGAACTCAAGTTCCGCGAAACGGACAAGGAGTACATCGCCAGGCTTTTGAGCAAGCCCGATGACTGCATCACGTTCATCAGGGCGTTTGACTCCACGCTTCCGCTCTGGAGTTCGGATCTCATCGTGACGCCCGAACAGGAGGATCCTCTGCTCACTCAAATCGTCATCCAAACCACGCTACCCCAACTCGATATGGAGCTGGTCGAGAGTATCAAGGGGGCTCTGCGCGATTCCCCGTACGGCCCCTAACAACCGCCGCCCGCAATTATTATCCCGCACGCGCGCCCATCTTTTGACGGGCGCTTTTTTTAACGGCTTGTTTTCGAATCCTGCTCGATAGCCCCAGTTCAACTGCCGGGTAAACATATTGTCTCCACAACCTCTGTCGACCTGTTTATTCCGCGCGTCCAAGCGGCTCCGTAGTATGGCAGACAAGGGGTTGGGCGAAATGCGGCCTGAAGGCGTCTATTCCGGATAACGCGTCGACAGTCTGCATCGAACCCAGAACCTTTGCAGGTCTGCGGGCCGCCGGGCTTTCGAAACGTCGGACGCGTTGCTTCGAAAGCCCGGTCGAAACCGCGGGCGCCATGCGGGCTTCCCTCCCAATGCCGTCATGGCGCCAGCGTCCCACGGGCTGCACGAACGGCGGCGGCTTTGCACTGCGACATGCGGGCCGCCGCCAGGGGACAAAGCAGAAAAAGCCGCGCTCGCACGGGGATGCTCTTTGCATGGTAACACGTGCGGCGAAGATCTATGCGCGAACGCGGCAAGGGAAAAGGAGTTGCTATGACTCTAACTATGATCGTGGCAATCTTGATGATTGTCGCCATCGTGGCATTGCTGCTCAAGGGCGTTATGAACGCGGGCCTGATCTTTGCAGGCGTGTCGGTCGTCGGCGCTCTGATCATGGGCTTCACTTTCAGGGACCTGAACGGCTTCCTGACCTCCGGCATGACCACCTTGGGAGGCACGATCTTCCTGATGGTCTTCGCCATCCTGTACTTCAACATCCTCGTTGAAGCCAACATCTTCAAGGTGCTCACCCGCTGGGTTATGAAGCGCGTCGGCAACAACGCCATCGTCGTTTCCTGCTGCACCAACTTGCTGGCTATGGTGTCGATCCTTTCCGGCTCCGGCGCTGTGTCCTGCGTGACCACGCTGCCCGCAATGCGCCCGCTCTATGAGAGCATGAACATGAAGAACTCCTCGCTGATGATGGTCTACACCTTCGGCGCCGGTGCTCTCATCTACATGCCCTGGTGCATCGCCGTCAACGAGTACTCCGCATACGTCAGCAGCGACGCCATGACCATGGTGAACATGCTCATCCCGGTCATCGTCATCCACGTCATCGTTTCGTTCATCATCGCCGTCGGCTCCGGTGTGCGTCAGATGCGCCACTTCAAGAAGCTGTCCGAGGAAGAGTTTGCAACGATGAAGGCCAAGATCGACGAGGAGACCAAGGTCGAGATCACCAACAAGGGTCTGATGATCTTCGACACCATTCTCACGATCGCCATCATCGTGCTGCTGTTCGCGGGTCTGGTCAATGCCCAGATCGGCTTTGCCGTCGGCCTGATCATCCTGCTGCTCACGAACTACGGTTCCGCCAAGAAGCAGGGCGCTTACCTGCGCGCTCAGGGCGGCAAGCTCATCAACATCATCATCACGCTGCTCGGCCTGGCCCTGTACCTGGGCGTTGCCAACGGCACCGGCGCCTTCAACGACCTGGCTGTGTACCTCACCGCCGGCCTGTCGGGCGACGTTCTGATCCACCTGCCGTTCGTCGTCTGCGCGCTGTGCATCCCGCTGCAGATCATCCTGGGCAATGCTTCTCCTGCTATCGTCGTGCCCACCATCGGCGCGCTCACTCAGCCGCTGGGCGTGGATCCGGTCGCCTTCATGGCAACCTACTTTGCAGTCCACACCGTTGCGACGAACCTGTGCCTGTTCACCCCCACGCCGTATCTGGCTCTGGAGCTGGCCGGCATGGACGTGAAGAACCAGATCAAGACGCAGTTCGTGCCTTGCATCCTGTTCAGCTGGGTCATTCTGGCTGCCTGCGTGGCCATCGGCCTCATTCCGCTGTAGGAAGTAGCTTGAAGGCACTGCCCCAGACGTCCTGAGAGACGCCTGGGTGGGGAGGCTCCGCCCGCAAGAGCGGCGCCTCCCCGGAATACACCCCGTGCTCGTTTCGAGCATAACGTTCAATAGAGGGGAGAATTCTCAATGGCAATTCGAGATTGCGCCAAGCAGAGCAAGGCGTTCGCGGCGCTGTACGATGCGTACACCAACCGCGACAAGGCGGCGCTCGCTTGGAAGGAGCAAGGCGGAAAGGTGGTCGCCGAGCTGGGCACCGACGTGCCCGACGAGATCATCATCGCCGCCGGCATGCTCCCCATCCGCGTGGCTTCGGATCCCGGCAAGGAGCTGAACTACGCGAACATCTATCTGGAGCAGGCCTATGAGCCCTCCATCTTCACCACGTTCGAGAAGATCGTGGACGGCACCTACGATGTGTTCTGCGACCATCTGGCCGTCTCGCACACCAGCGACTTCGAGCTGCGCATGTGGCTGTACTTGCGTGAGATCCGCCGCTCCGAGCGTCAGCTGCGCGTGCCGCCCGTCGAGTGGATCGACTGGCTGTGGGTGCGCCGCCGCATGTACCAGGAGGAGAACGAGAAGGTCGTCGCCCGCTTCAAGGACGCTGTCGAGAAGTGGACCGGCCGCCTGATCACCGACGAGGAGCTCGAGGCTGCCTTCGAGGTGTGCAACGACCAGCACGCCGCTCTGCGCGAGGTCCAGGCGCTTCGCCGCGCCGACAAGCCGCGTGTCACCGGCACCGAGGCTTTGGTCATCACCGGTGCGGGCTTCTTCATGGATCGCGCCGAGCACGCCAAGCTGGTCCGCCAGGTGGCGCAGGATGCGCAGAGCTGGCCCGAGCTGGACGGCCCGCGTGTGTTCATGACCGGCACGCCGCAGGACTCGACCGACCTCTACGAGGCCATCGAGGCCACCGGCTGCGTGGTCGTGGGCGAGGACCACGACTGGGGCGACCGCTACTTCTCCGCCGACTGCCGCACGGACATCGATCCGATGCTGGCCGTCGTCAACCGCTACATGCTGGCTCCCGCGCGCACCAACCGCACGCTGGTCGCCGACCGCGTGGCGACCCTGGACGCCGACGCTGCGGCCACCAATGCCGACGGCGTGGTGTTCTACATGCACGACCGCGACGTCTCCGCCTCGTGGGATTACCCCGAGCAGCGCAAGTCGCTTGAGGCCAAGGGCGTCAAGACGGCCGCGTTCTTCCGCATGCAGTGGCCTGTCTCCAAGAACGAGGACCTGCCTGAGAAGCTGGCCGCGTTCGCTGAGGAACTGAAGGGGGAGAGGGCATAATGGCCGAGACTCAGAACAAAGCGCCCGAAGCGGGCAAGAGCAAGAGCAAGGCGGTCAAGCGCCTGAAGGCCACCGCCGCCGCCAGCGCCTACCAGAAGCAGTGGTTCCAGGATCTGAAGCACCGCGTGGAGACGGAGAACCTGCCGTTCGCCTACATCAACGCCGACGTCCCGATCGAGATCTTGCGCGCCATGGACATCCCGTTCGTGGTCAACCAGTGGTGGAGCGCCATCTGCTCCGCCAAGCGCATGGGCAAGAAGTACTTCGGCCTGCTGCGCGAGGCCGGCTACCGCGACGACCTGTGCACCTACTGCGCCACGCCCCTGGCCGAAAGCCTCGATCCCGACGATCACGCCGTGGACGAGGAGGGCAAGCCTCTGGGACCGTGGGGCGGCCTGCCCAAGCCGACGGTCGCCATCACGCGTCTGTGCTGCGACTGTCAGAACAAGATCTTCGAGCTGTTCAGCAAGAACTGGGGCGCCAAGCTCTACGTCATCGACGTCACGCAGACCCGCAAGACGCCGGACAAGTGGTGGGATCTGGCCCCCTACTACTGGGAGGACCTGCTCGACTCCGACCGTCTGGACGAGTTCGTGCACGACTTCCAGGAGCTCATCCGCTTCCTTGAGGAAGAGACGGGGCATATGTTCGATAAGCAGAAGTTTATCGAGGTCATGCATCTGATCAACCAGCAGGAGGAGTGGTATCGCAAGACCCGCGACCTCATCGCCGTCTCGCGTCCGGCGCCTGTCACCGTCGTCGACACCATCAACGCGGTCATGCAGGCCCAGTGGCAGCGCGGCACCCAGTGGGCCGTGGATCACGCCAAGAGCCTCTACGAAGAGGTCAAGGCGCTCGCCGACGCCCACGACTACGCGGTGCCCAACGAGAAGTACCGCCTGATGTGGATCGGCCGCGGCCTGTGGCACGACTTCGAGTTCTACCAGACCTTCGAGAAGAAGTACGGCGCCGCCTTCGTGTGGTCGATGTACCTGGCCATGGGCGCCGACACCTACATCCGCTACCACGTGGAAGAGGATCCGCTGCGCTGCCTGGCGGCCCGCGAGCTGCCGATGCAGGACGTGCTGCACATGCCGCCCTGGAACGCCCAGTGGTTCGTCAAGGAGGCCAAGACCAACGGCATCGACGGCGTCGTGTACATGGTGCCCGACAGCTGCATGCAGAACATCGAGGGCTCCTACTTCATCGCCAAGGCGCTCGAGGACGCCGGCATCCCGGTGCTGCGCTTCGTCGCCGACCCGGTGGACCCGCGCAAGCTTTCGCGCGACAACATGATGGCCATGGTGGAGGAATTCATCGAGACCAAGGTCATCCCGAACTCCGACAAGTAGTTCGCTTTCATTGGTACTGAGCGGGATGCGCAAACCGCATCCCGCCGGCAAGCCGCACGGCGAAAATGACCGTGCGGCAGGTTAATCCGACAAGGAGGAACAATCATGGGCAAAGGACCTCTGACCGGCATTAGGGTTCTGGACCTCACGCAGTTCGAGTCCGGCACGGTGTGCACTGAGACGCTGGCTTGGCTGGGCGCCGAGGTGCTGAAGGTGGAGCGCCCCGTCAAGGGCGAGCTCGGCCGTTTCGCCGGCTATGACCCGGAGCACGACAGCTACGGCTTCATCATCATGAACATGAACAAGAAGGGTCTGACCTGCAACATGAAGACCCCCGAGGGCATCGAGCTCATGAAGAAGCTGCTCGCCAAGTGCGACGTCATCGCCGAGAACATGGGCCCTGGCGCCATGGAGCGTCTGGGTCTGTCCTACGAGGAGTGCAAGAAGGTCAACCCAAAGATCATCTACGCCTCCATCAAGGGCTTCTACTCCGATGGCCCCTACGCCGACTACCCGGCGTTCGACCCCATCGCCACCCATACCGGCGGCTTCGTGGCCGCCACCGGCCTTCCGGACCAGCCCATCAAGTCCGGCGTGTCCGTTGCCGACTCCGGCACCGGCATCCTGTGCGCCCTGGCCATCACCGGCGCTGTGCTGCAGCGCGAGAAGGAGGGCATCGGCCAGAAGATCGAGTGCGACATGCAGGACTTCATGATCGGCCTCGGCCGTTCCGGCTGGGAGCCCTACTACAACACCGGAAAGCCGCCGCGCCGCGTCGGCAACGGCATGCCGCTTGAGGACGTCGCTCCGTCCGACACCTATCCCTGCAAGCCGTTCGGCCCCAACGACTACGTGCACATCTACACGTCCCGTCGTCCGGGTTCGCCCGACTGGGAGCGCTTCTGCAAGGCCATCGGCCACGAGGAACTGCTCGAGGATCCGCGCATGGCCACTCCGCATTCTCGCTTCGAGAACAAGGACGCCCTCAACGAGGTCATCTCTTCTTGGACCGGTCAGCACACCAAGCAGGAGGCCATGGCCATCCTGGCGAAGGCCGGCGTTCCCGCTGGCGCCCTGCTCGACATCGCGGACTTCGCTTCCGATCCTCAGTACATGGATCCCAAGCGCCAGGTGGTCGTCGAGGTGGAGCATCCCGATCGCGGCAAGCTGAAGGTGCCCGGTTTCGCGGCTCATATGTCCGAGAACCATGTCGATTACGAGTGCTCGCCGGTTCTGGGCGGCAACAACGACGAGATCTACGGCGGCCTGCTGGGTCTGTCCGAGGCTGAGATCGCCGAGCTCAAGGAGAAAAAGGTCATCTAACCTCCCTCTGCGAACCATGCCGGGAGGCGTCCCCCCACGCCTCCCGGCACTCTGTTCGACGGTTTCGCACGTGATGCCCCGTCGAGAGCCGATTGCCGTTAACCTCCTTCTTGCATTCGGCTCTCGACGGCGCATCGGGCGCTCGGAGCGCGGTTTCATCCGGCTCTGCCCGCTGCCTGTCTTCCTATCCCGCTTACCAGATCGTCTTGCCGGACGCGGCGATGACACGACCGCTCTTTAGGAGGTGCTTGCTATGCCGCCGATCGGCATGGACCTTCCCACGATCGCCGAATCCGTGCGCTCCTGGGCATCAAAGCAACCCGACATGCCGATGCTCGTCGGGCTCGCGCGCAGCATGACGTATGCGGAAGGCGCGGCGCGCGTCGGGGCCTTCGCGGCATATCTGCGCGAGGAGTGCGGCGTGGGGCCCGGCTCCACCGTCGTCGTCTCGGCGCTCAACTGCATGGAGATGCCGCTCACCATCGTCGCGGTCACCGCCACGGGCGCGCGCTTGGTGCTGTTCTCTCCCGACATGACGTTGTCGCTGTTCAGGGAGCATCTGATCTCGGCGCGGCCTGCCGCCGCCATCCTCACGCGCCCGCAGCAGTGCGCCATCGCCCACGAGGTCGCGCCGCAGGCGCGCATCTTGGCCATCGGGCACATGGTCGACGGTGTCGAGCAGGTGGAGGACAAGATGGATGCGGGCAGCCCGCGCTTCGCCGACTGCTTCTGGACGGCCGAGCCCGATGCGGAGATCGCGATCCTCTCGTCGGGAAGCACCGGCAAGCCCAAGACCATCGTCAACAAGGCATCCTCGTTCGCCTACAACGGACTGCAGTTCGGCGCGTCGCTGGACATGGGCCCCGGCGTGCCGGTGTATCTGCCGGTGCCGGTCTACCATGTGTTCGGCATCGTCGGCCTGTACGGCACGCTGCTCGCCGGCGCCACTTCCGTCAGTTCGCCCAAATACAGTCCGGACAACGCCCTCAAGCTCATCGAGAAGACCAAGGCGACGATCCATCTGGGCGTGCCCACCATGTTCATCCGCGAGCTCGACCTTGCGGAGCGCGCCCAATGCGATCTGAGCTCGCTGCGCGTCGGCCTGGTGGCCGGCGCCGGCTATCCTCCCATGGTGATCGAGGAGTTCGAGCGTCGCTGGGGATGCCGCATCCTGCCGTCGTACGGCATGTCGGAGACCGCGGCCACGCTCACGTTGACCCCCTATGACACGCCGGTGGAGCGCCGTGCGACCACGGCAGGGGCGGCGATCAAGGGCGTGGAGCTGCGCATCGCCGAGGACAACGGCGAGATATTGGTCAAGACGCCGGCCCATATGCTCGGCGTGGAGCGCGAGGATGGCTCGCTTGATCCGTGCCTGGACGAGGACGGATGGTTCCACACCGGGGATGTCGGTTCCATCGGCGAGGATGGGCTGCTCTCGGTCACGGGCCGCATCAAGGAGATGATCATCCGCGGCGGCATCAACATCTTCCCCGCGCAGATCGAAGCATGCTACACCGAAGCGCCCGAGGTGGCCGAATGCTGCCTGGTCAGCTATCCCGACCGCGAGCTGGGAGAGCGCACGTGCCTTGCCGTGGTTCCCGGGGAGGGGCACGGTATCGATCCGCTCAGGCTGCGCGAGTGGGGCAGGGATCATCTTGAGAAGTTCAAGATCCCCGACACCATCATCGCCGTGGAGGCGCTGCCTCTGCTCGACAGCGGCAAGATCGACCGCAACAAGCTGCGTCGGCGCGTCCGCGAGGGCATCGCGTCGGGCGAGATCGAGGCGTACGGCAGTCCGTGCCCTCCCTCCGCGTCCCGATAGGCGCCTGCTCTTTTGCTGACATTCCCGGAAAGGCAAACCGCTACCTCCCCTAACGCGGCGCCTTTCCGGGTTTGTTGTTTTTCGGATCGGGACGCGACTTGGCTGGCGATCGATGAGCTTCTCGCTGTTTTCTGAACGGGCGAGGTTCGCCGCAGCGCGCCGTCGCGGCTGTGCTACGATACCCGGCATGGATTCCAAACCCCAGCATACCATGGAGCTTCTGGCGCCCGCCGGAGGCCGCTCGCAGCTCGAGGCGGCGCTGCGCTTCGGCGCGGATGCGGTGTATCTGGCGTGCGACCGGTTCGGCATGCGCCAGCGTGCGGAGAACTTCGCGCTCGCCGACATCCCCGATGCGGTGCGCACCGCCCATGCGGCGGGCGCGGCGGTGCACGTGGCGCTCAACACGCTCATGGACGCCGACGACATCGCGGCGCTGCCGGCGTATCTCGAAGCGCTCGCCGCGGCGGGCGTCGACGCGTTCATCGTGAGCGATCTCGGCGCGTTCTCGCTCGCGCAGCATCATGCGCCGGACGTCGCCCTGCATGTGAGCACCCAGGCGAGCGTCGCCAACGCGGCTGCCGCCCGGCGCTGGTACGAGATGGGTGCCTCGCGTGTGGTGTGCGCGCGTGAGATGAGCATCGAGGAGATCGCGCGTTTGCGCGCCGATGCGCCGCGCGGGCTGGAGATCGAGGCGTTCGCGCACGGCGCGATGTGCGTCGCCGTGTCGGGGCGCTGCCTTCTCTCTGCGGCGATGACGGGCCGCTCGGGCAACAAGGGCCACTGCTCGCAGTCGTGCCGCTGGAGCTATGCGCTGGTGGAGGAGAAGCGCCCGGGCGAGTATTTCCCCATCGAGGAGGACGCGCGCGGCTCGTTCGTGCTCAACGCGCAGGATCTCTGCATGATCGACCACCTGGGCGACCTGGCGGCGGCGGGCGTCGACTCCATCAAGCTGGAGGGCCGCAACAAGAAGGCGTTCTACGTGGCGACGGTCGTGCATGCCTACCGCGCGGTGCTCGACGGCGCCGACCCCGCATCCGTGATGGACGATCTGCTGGCGATCTCGCATCGCCCTTACGGAACGGGCTTCTACTACGGCCAGCCCAACCAGACCCCCGAGCGCGACGGCTACGTGAAGGAATGCCTGCATGTGGCCACCGTGACGGCATGCAGGCCGGCGGGCGAGGATGGCGCTGCCGCCGAACCCGCGGAGGGGTGTGTCGCCGCCGGACGGGAATGCAAAGGCTCGTTCTGGATCGTCGAGGCGCAGTGCCACAACCGCTTCTGCGAGGGCGACGAGTTGGAGCTTCTCGCACCGTATCGCCCCATCGAGAAGATCCGCGTCGAGGGCCTGCGCTGGCTGCCGGATCCGACTGAGGACGATCCCTCCCCGCATCCGGAGACGGTGGGCGTCGCCAACCGCTCCATGGCACGCTATCGTTTCAGGTCCGCCGTCCCCATGCGCGAAGGTGATCTGCTGCGTGCGCGCATCGGCGGCGATCGGGAATCGCTCTAAGTCGCTTTTCTTCAGGCTGCTGGTCGCGGGTCGCTTTCGCCGTTGCCGCTTCGCCGGGCGCTCTTGCTGCCGCGCTTGCGTATAATGGCGGCAGCGAAACCCGATCCCGCGAAGGAGAGATGCCCCATGCCCGCCGCTTCCGTCCATCCCTTCGAAGCTCCCGGCTATTCCGCTTGGGATGCGCTGCATGATCCGTCTTCGTCGTCGCTGCCCGATCCGCTTGCGGGGCTCGCGATCAAAGATGAGCATTTGGAGCGCGTGCTGCGCGGGTTGGATCTGCTTGTCCAGGACGGAGCGATGGGCACGCAGCTTCAGGCCCACGGTCTCGCGCAAAGCGGCCAGATCCCCGATCTCGCCAGCATCACCGATCCCGAAATCGTGACGCTCGTGCACCGGAAGTACATCGCTGCGGGTGCCGAGATGGTGACCACGAACTCGTTCGGCGCCAACGCGCTCAAGTTGGCGGGCGCGGCTTCCGTCGAAGAGGTGTGTGCAGCGGCCGTCGCCTGCGCGAAGGAGTCCGGTGCGCGCTACGTCGCCGGCAGCATCGGGCCTTTGGGCAAGCTGCTCGAGCCGTACGGCGAGGTGCCGTTCGAACGCGCCTACGAGCTGTTCCTGCAGCAGGCGCGCGCGCTCGCCGAAGCGGGAGCCGATGTCATCACCATCGAGACCATGACCGATCTGCGCGAGGCGAAGGCGGCGCTCCTCGCCGCCAAAGCCGCCTGCGATCTTCCCGTCCTTGCGTCGATGACCTACACCCAGAACGGTCGCACGCTGTTCGGCACGCCCCCCGCCGTCGTGGCGGCCGTGCTTTCGGCGCTGGGTGCCAACGTCGTGTGCGTCAACTGCTCGCTGGGGCCGCGCGAGCTTCTGCCGATCGTGAGCGAGCTCGTGGGCGCGTCGCGGTGCCCCGTCGCCGTCCGCCCCAACGCCGGCATGCCGCGCCTTGAAGGAGATAAAACCGTCTATGACGTCACCCCGGACGAGTTCGCCCAGGTGATGGAGCAGATGCTGGATGTGGGCGTGAGCATCATGGGAGGCTGCTGCGGCACCGATCCCTCGTTCACGCAGAAGCTCGCCGAGCTTGCAGCGCGCCGCGGCGCACCGGCGCCGCGGTCGTATCGGCCGGCCCTGCGCGTCTGCGGCGCCCAGGGTATGGCGCAGGCGGATCTCGCTGCGGGCGACGAGCTGGAGATCGCCTGCGCGGTCGATCCTGACGATGACGACGTGCTTGACGACGTGCGCGACGGCGACGCCGACGCGGTGGTCGACGAGGCGATGGACCTGCGCGCGGATGCCGACATCGTCGAGCTGAACTTGGCGCCTGCCGGCGTGGCGGGCGAGGAGGAGCGCGCGCTTTTGGAAGAAGTCGTCTCCGAGCTGGAGGAGACGTCGCCGATGCCGCTTTCCCTGCGCACCAACGATTCCGAGACGCTCGAGGCGCTGGTGCGGTCCATCGCGGGCAAGCCGCTCGTCGGCCCCGCGCAGGGCGGTGCGGCTGCGGTCGCGCAGCTTGTCCCGGTTGCCAAGCGCTACGGCTGCGCGCTCGCCGTCCCCGGTGCGGGAGACGCCGCGCTGCGTGCGGCGGAGCTGGCGGTGGGGCAGGGCGTCCCCGGCGAGGACATCGTTTTCTGCGGATGAGGTGCGGGCTGCGCGGTGCTTCCGGTCGTTTCAGGAGCCGGATACACAGCCCCCTGCTGAAGATGTACGGGCCCGTCCGCCCCTTCGAGCGGCGCCTCTAAATTCGGAGCCGACTGCAGGTTGTGGGGTGCAAGCACCTGCGGTTATTGTAAGATAGTAGCAACGATGTTCCCAAGGGAAAGGGGTTCGCTATGGGAATCAAAGCACCGGAGGCGCTGGATGTGACCTTCGACGACCTGACGACCTATCTGCATGCCAATCACGCGGTGTACATGGAGGTCGGCGGCGAGACGTACTATCTCACCGATGTGAACGATCGTTACTGGCGCGTGCAGGACACCACCAAGTTCAACGACAAGGGTCATTACGTGGACATGAGCGAGCTTGTCCCGACCATCAGCGAGTTTTTGGAGCTGCCGTTCCTGGACGGCAAGTCCATCAAGGACCTGTTCGACGACGCCATCTTCTATGCGTCCGAGAAGAAGGCTGATTAGCCCCTCTGCATAATCGAATAGAGACGTGAAGGGCGGCCGACGAGCCGCCCTTCTTCATGCGCCGAAGGGATGATGCCGGGCAAGGGGAGGGCGGTCTTTCGCTAGGGCAAACTGGTACAATGGCTAACGAGTGAAACGAGGGATCCGCTCCGTCTTGCGCGGGGCGGCGTTTGCAGGCAAAAGGATTATCCGGCATGGCGATCAAACCAACGAAGAGGGAGCTTCATTCCCAGGAAACGCGGCAGCGCATTGTCGAGGCGGCGAGCGAGCTGTTCAACGAATACGGCTTCGACCAGACCAGCGTCAAGGACATCAGCGAGCGGGCGGGCGTGACCACCGGCGCGATGTACCACCACTTCAAGAACAAAGACGATCTGATGATGGCCGTGTTCATGGACCACGATGACGATTTCGGCAAGCTGTCGGAGCGGTTCGCCAAAAGCGACGATCCTTTGGGCGACCTCGAGTACTTCCTATGCGACTACATGGTCAAGCGCATCCAGAACGACGGCATGGACTTCACGCGGCATCGCGTTTTGAAGTTCTTCCACTTCGACCCCAAGACCAACTTCGACTTCTGCTTGGAGGCGATCGCCCGCCGCGGCATCGAGCTGGGGTGTTTCAAGGAAGGGGTGTCGGAGGAGGATCTGTACGACCTGTTCTCGTCGATCCACCGCGGAGCCGCGTACGAGATGAGCGTCACGTCGCATGAGTTCGATCTGGAGGAGACGACGCGTCGACGCTTGAAGCTGGCCCTCGGAGGAGTTGCCAAGCAGTAGCGAACCGTAATTAACATAACGCGTTACGGAATCGATTACTTTACACCAAATCAGAATCGAATACTAGATCTATTTTGCATCCCGCGAGGATGCTATTTTGTCTCTGGCACATAACATATTACGTAAACAATAATGTATACGTGATGCACCGCCGATTGTTTCAGAAGGGGATAACGGGACGAGGGGCCCGTTGCATACAGAGGGGCGGCGGATAGCCGCCGAAAGGAGATCGGCTATGTCAGAAGAGACCTTGCAGTACAAGGGTTGGCGGCCCATCAGGCCGCACAAGCCCGACTTCAACGCCGAGGTGCCGGTGGAGCCGACGCGCTTCTTCGATCAGATGTGCTACATCGGGGACCACAGCGTGTGCTGCTACCTGCTGGAGACCAGCGAGGGCTGCGTGCTCATCGACGCTATGTGGCCGCGCGAGCAGTACGCCAACCTGCTGAAGGACGGCATCAAAGCGCTCGGGCACGAGTTGTCTGAAATCAAGGCGATCGTGCTCACCCATGGGCATGAGGACCACTACGGAATCTCCGACTGGTTCCGCCAGGAGTTCGGCACCACCATCTACCTCAGCGATATCGACAACACCTACGGCAAGGATCCCGACCAGATCCCCGGCATGCCTCCCTTGGCGCCGCTGCCCTGGGATGCGGACGTGCTGCTGCAGGACGGCGACGTGCTGACGTTCGGAGACGTCAAGATCCAGTGCGTGCTCACACCCGGCCACACCCCGGGATGCATGAGCTTCATCATCGACGTCACCGACAGCGGCGCGCCGCACAAGGTGATGCTGTGGGGCGGCACGGGCGTCATGCCCTGGACCGATCCCGACGAGTACATGGCGTCGGTGGACAAGTTCGAGGCGATCTGCGCCGAGCAGGGTGTCGACGCGTACGTGTCCAACCATCCCTTCGTCGACCTGGCGTATTGCAAGCTGGACATCATCCGCAACATCGTCGACGGCGTTAACAACCCGTTCGTGAGCTCGCCTGAGGCGGTGCGCGAGTGCCTGGAGATGTTCCGCGGCCGCGCGATCGAGGCCAAGGCGCGCATCGCGGCGGGTGCCGAGTTCAAGATGTAGCGGGCGCCGTTCCTGCCAACCCAACCCTCCGATCCAACCCTCCAATCATCAAGGCTTTCGTACCCTAAGACGAGAAAGGGGCATCCTATGGATCCCGTCATCCTGTCAATCCTTTTGGTGGTGGTCCTGTTCGCGGCACTGCTGTGGAACAAGATCCCCACGCCGATCACCATGATGGTGATCCCGTTCGTGTTCGCCCTCATCGCGGGCTACACCCTGTTGGAAACCGCCACCGCGGTGGCCAACCAGTTCAACAGCCTCATGACCAGCGTCGGCTACATGATCCTGTTCAGTTTGATCTACTTTCAGGTGGTCACCGACTGCGGCATGTTCGACACCATCATCGACAAGCTGCTCGACATCGTAGGCACCAAGATCAACGTTCCGGTGATCCTCATCCTGACGGCGGTCATCTCGCTCATCGTGTCGCTGACCACCAACATCACCGCGGCGTACCTGGTGACGGTGCCCATCGTGCTCACGCTGTTCAAGCGCTTCCAGATGGACCGCATGGCAGCCATCATCATCTGCGGCACCTCGCTGGTCATCTTCTCGTTCCTACCGTGGTCGTTCGGCTTGGCCATGGCCTCGCAGATGATCGGCGCCGAGATCAACGATCTGTCCGCCGCCGCCATGCCGTGGGCGATGTGCTTCATCCCCGTGCTCATCCTGGAGATCGTGTACTTCACGCTGGCGCACAAGAAGGCGCACGGCACGCTGGCCCTTCCTCATGACGCCGCCGACGAGGCCGAGGAGCAACAGCGCAAGGAGAACCCGTTCGCGCGTCCGAAGCTGTTCTGGTTCAACCTGATTCTGTTCATCGCCGTGGTGCTGTGCCTGACGCTGTCCGGCCTGCCCGCGTGGTCGATCTTCGCCGCCGCCGCGTTCCTTGGCTCCATCGTCAACTACCCCAAAGACTCCGGCAAGGTGTGGAACAAGGCTGCCACGCCCATCCTGAACATCCTGCTGATGCTGCTGGCCGTGTCCGCCTACATCGCCGTGTTCAGCTATGCCCCCGAGGGCGGCACCTCGCTGCTCAACGCGCTGTCCACCTGGCTGGTGGGTTCGGTGCCCGAGTTCCTGCTGCGCTACTCCGGCGTCATCTTCGTCATCCTGGCCGTCATCATCGTGCGCCTGGTTCCTTATCAGATGTACATGGCGATGTTCCCGATGATCGCTTCCGTCGGCATGGCGTTCGACATCTCCGCCGTCGCCATGATCGCGCCGCTGGCCGTCGTGATGGGCATGGGCTCCGCCGTGTCGCCGATGACCGCCACCACCTACGTGTCCACCGCCGTCGCGGAAGTGGACATCATGGAGCTGGGCAAGCGCGGCGTCATCTACATGGAGGTCGGCGTTATCGTGGCCCTGATCTTTGCCGCCGTGTTCGGTCTGCTGCCCGTGTAGGAAATTTCCCAAAAAAGGGGCTTGCGCACCCCTGCAGCTTCGGATAATATATCCGTTGCTGCTTCGGTAGCGACCCATTTCGGGGCATTAGCTCAGCTGGGAGAGCGCATGGCTGGCAGCCATGAGGTCAGGGGTTCGATCCCCCTATGCTCCACCAAAACCTTCAGGCCGTCGGGGAAACCCGGCGGCCTGTTTGCTTATCCGGCCGTCTGCCGTTTTCGCCGAATCGCCGCGGGCGGGCGGTCCGCTTTCCTATAATGGAGCGGACCGATTCGGTGACAACGACCGTCGCGTATCGCGATAGGCGCGTCGATTCCATGCCAAGGGAGGCCCCATGTTCGGAGAGAACCTCGATCAGATCGTCAAGGCCATCGAGAAGAACTACGAAGCCGACGAGATCTTCTTCACCAAGCCCGGCCGCAAGTTCCCCAGCCGCCTTGCCGTCAAGAACGTCCTCAAGACGCTGCGCCGCGTGCTGTTCCCCGGCTATTTCGGGCCGGAGATGCTGTCGGCGGCTGCCAGCCCGTCGTACTTCATCGGCAACACGCTCATCGAAGTCGAGCGCGAGCTGCGCGGCCAGATCGTGACGGCGCTTACGTACACTTCTGATGATCCTGACGCCCGCTGCGCCCCCGACGAGGTTCAGCAG
This sequence comes from uncultured Eggerthellaceae bacterium, assembly GCA_958452575.1. Lineage (GTDB taxonomy): Bacteria > Actinomycetota > Coriobacteriia > Coriobacteriales > Eggerthellaceae > Aphodovivens. The sequence continues at coordinate 118,886 of CAUDUM010000006.1, read as the reverse complement.
CGCGCCGACGAGATCATGGCGGCGTTCTTCGCGGAGCTTCCCAACATCCAGCGCGTTCTTTTGACCGACGTGCAAGCTCTCTTTGACGGCGATCCCGCGGCCGGATCCAAGGAGGAGGTCATCTTCGCGTATCCCGGCCTCTACGCGATCTACGTGTACCGCATCGCGCACGTGCTCTACGAGCAGAAGGTGCCGATCATCCCGCGCATCATGACGGAGCTCGCGCACTCCGGCACCGGCATCGACATCGGTGCGGGCGCCAAGATCGGCGAATACTTCTTCATCGACCACGGCACCGGCGTCGTCATCGGCGAGACCACCGAGATCGGCGATCATGTCAAGCTGTACCAGGGCGTGACGCTCGGCGCACTCTCGACGCGCGGCGGCCAGCGCCTGGCGGGCGTCAAGCGCCATCCCACGATCGAAGACAACGTGACGATCTACTCCAACGCGTCGGTGCTGGGTGGCGAGACGGTCATCGGCGAGGGCTCGGTCATCGCGGGTTCGACCTTCGTGACGTTCTCCGTTCCGCCGCACTCGCGCGTGTCGGTCAAGGAACAGGAGATCACCGTCCGCCAGCCCGGCGAGAGGGACTAGCCTCGAAAGCCGATTGTCGTCCACCTGTCGACCTCGCGCATGGTGAAGCCGGCACCGACGGCCTCCATGGCGAGCGCCCTCGTCTCATCGTCGTACGTGCGGACTCCAATCCGGCGCCTTGCGGCGTCCGGCTTTGCCCGCATCCCCTTGTCGTCTTCGAATTGTCGCAAGCGCCGGATTTCATCCGCTTCTCGGTGAAGCTGGATAGAATCCGGCGTTTGCGACTATTACGAGGCGCGATTTTGTCGCAAGCGCCGAATATCATCCACTTTCAGCCTCTTTATAGTCGCATTCGCGAAACTCTATCCAAGTTTTTTCAAATCTGGATAGAATCCAGCGTTTGCGACTTTTTTAGCGACTGGGTTGGCCGCGTCGGTCATGTGGCGGAAGGGGTCGGGGTCGGCTGCGTCGGTCGTGCGACGGAAGGGGTCGGGATTGGCAAAGCGCCTGACTTGGAATCGGATTGCGTGGCGGAAGTGGCAGGGGCCGTCAACGGCGCCTGATTTGGGATAGAACTGGGACTTGGGTCTGGCCGGAATCGGGATAGGGCCAGGAATCAAGCTTGACCGGAATCGGGATAGGGTCAGGCATCAAGTTTGGCCGGAATCGAAAAAGGGGCTGGAAGCGAGCGCTTCCAGCCCCTGCATGTCCGAATCGGGTGTTCGGCGGTTCGCTGTTACAGCCCCAGCTCGGCCTTCATCTTGGCCAGCTCGTCCTCGACGGCGGCGTCGCTGCCGGCGTTGGCGTACTTCTGCTCCAGGTCGGCCAGCGGATCGGAGGGGGCGGCGTTGAGCTCGGCCTCGGCGTTGGCGCGGTCCAGCATCGCGTCGGCCTTGGCCTCCATGCGGTCGAACGCGCTCATGGCGCCTTCGGCCTTGCCGGCGGCGGAGGTCATCTCGTTGACCTTGTCCTGGGTCTTGGCGACCGACACCTTCGCCTTGATGGCCTCGCGGCGGCCCTTCAGCTGCTCGATATCGCCGACCAGCTTGTCGTGCATCTGGCGCATCCTATCGGCGTTGGCCTTGGCCGCGGCGTAGGACTCCTGCAGGCTCTGCGCCTGCGCCTCGAGCTGCTGCTTCTTGGCCAGGAATGCGCGCGCGTCGTCTTCGTTGCCGGACTTGAGGGCTGTCTTGGCCAGCTCGGTGTACTTGGCGACCTCCTCGGCGTTCTCGTCGACGAGGCGCTTGGTGCGTGTCTCCTCGGCCATCACGCCGGCGGTCTCCTTCTTCACCTCCGCCAGGCTCTCGGTCATGTCGAGCAGGTACTGGTCGATCATCTTGGCGGGATCCTCCGCCTTGTCAAGAAGATCGTTGATGTTCGCCTTGATGATGGTGGTGAAGCGATCGAGAATGCCCATTGGTGTTCCTTTCTGTCCTGTCGGCTCATCGCCGTCTCGAGCGGCTGGGCGCCGCTTATCGCCTTTCTATGCTTCGCTGCGGATGCGCCGCAGGGATAGCCTATTCCTTCTGGCGCGGGTTCTCGCCGTCCGCGCCTTTGCCGCCGTACTTGCGTTCCAGATTCTTCAGATCCTGGTCGCCGAACGTCTCGAGATCCGCCGTGTCGATGGGGGCGTCCTCCTCCTTAATCCCGTCCATGGCGGCGTACTTGGCTGCCAGATCCTCCACCTCGCCGTCGCCGAACTTCTCGAGCGGCGTGTTGAGGATCTCTTGCTGGCGACGCTGCTCCTCGGCTTTGGCTTTGCTGCGGTGCCGTGCGAACGCCACGATGCAGATCGCGACGACGACCACGGCGATGCAGATCGCCACCGGGACGACGGGCGAGGGCGTCACCTCCATGATGCGGTCGGCGGTGCTCGCGTACGCTTCGGAGAACAACTCCTCCTCGGAGAGCGAGGTGTCGTAGTAGTAGCGGTCGAGGTACTGCAGGAAGATCGTCAGCGCCTCCTCGTCGAGCACGCTTTCCGCCTGAGCGCCGATATGGCCGCCGTAGTAGTACTGGCCCATGTTGTTGTCGCAGAACACGAACAGGAAATGTCCCTGGTCGTCGAACAGCTGGCCGTAGAGCTCGTCCGCCATGTCGGTGATCTGCTGCGTCGAGGAGATCGAGCCGTTGGGCAGGATGTACAGGTAGGGCTGCACGCCGGTCTTCTCGAAGAAATGGCGCATGCCCGCCTCGAGCGTGGAGGGGCTGGAGATCCAGCCGCCCTCGTCGGTGTAGTATCCCGTTTCGGTGACGGCCGAGGCGGGGAGCGCCTCGCGCTGGACGGTGGATTTCTGCACGTCCGACGAGCTGCACGAACCCGAGCCGAACGCCAGGAACGCGACCAGCACGATGGCGATCACGATCGCGACGAGGCATCCGACGCTCGAGCAGCCGCCGCCGGAACCGGAATCGCGCGGACCCTGCGGCGCGCCCTGCGGGGGCATGCCGCCGCCTCCGCCGGAGCGCCCGCGGCCGCTGAGCAGGCTGCCCAGGATCATGCCCTGCAGGAGGCCTCCTCCGCCCCCGCCGTAATATCCGCCGCCACCGCCGAAGGAGGGGCCGCCGAAGCCGCCGCCGAACGAGCGTCCGCCGCCTCCCATGCCGCCGAACGAACGACCGCCGCCGCCAAGACCGCCGAAGCCGCCTCCGCCGCCACCGCTGAACGATCTGCCCATGGGATGTCCTTTCCTGTCGCCCCGCGCTGCCGAAAACCGGAAGCAGCGGGTTCGCCGCTGGGGGAGAAGCGCTCCGCGCGGCTTTTCGCATAACATATCCATTATGAAGCAATGGACGCCGATCGCATCCCAGACGATGCGAGCGTCAACGATTCGTCTCAGGTCGCATGCGGATCCGGACGAGAGGAGCCGAATTGTGGAGTTCTTCTTGGGTTCCCGCCCGGCGGCTTCACTTGGAGCACGATCCAAGGTGTTCAATGAGGACACTGCCTCGCGGCAATCGACGCGCATCTCCGCGCTCTCGTGCCGAGTCCCGCATCTTGGCGGGTGCTTCCGGACGCCGCTGCGAGAGCACGCTGTTCATGAGGGGTATTCCAAGGAGGCAATCGATGCAGTATCGCGATTTCCAAGATGAGAAGCTGTCGCTGTGCGCCATGGGCTGCATGCGCCTGCCGGTGGTCGACGGCGACGACAACGTCATCGACGAGCCTGCCGCCGCGGCGATGATCGACTACGCGCTCGAGCACGGCGTCAACTACTTCGACACCGCGTGGGGCTACCATGGCGGCAACTCCGAGCTGGTGGTCGGCCGCGCGCTGGCGAAGCATCCGCGCAACTCGTTCAACCTGGCCGACAAGTTCCCCGGCTACGATCTGGCCAACTTCGGCAAGGTCGAGGAGATCTTCGAGAAGCAGCTCGAGAAGTGCCAGGTGGATCACTTCGACTTCTATCTGGCGCACAACGTGTGCGAGCTCAACATCGACTCCTATCTCGACGACGCCAAGTACGGCACCATCGCCTATCTGCTCGAGCAGAAGAAGGCGGGCCGCATCCGCCATCTGGGCTTTTCCGCGCACGGCGGCATCGATGTCATCAAGCGCTTCCTGGAGGCATACGGCAAGGACATGGAGTTCTGCCAACTGCAGCTCAACTATCTGGATTGGGAGTTCCAGGATGGCCGCGAAAAGGTCGAGCTGGTCGACTCCTACGGCATCCCCGTGTGGGTGATGGAGCCCGTCCGCGGCGGGCAGCTGGTCAACGTCTCCGACAAGGCCAAGGCCGCGTTCGCGGCGGTCGATCCCGACATGCCGCCGGTCGAGTGGGCGCTGCGCTGGTTCTTCGGCATCCCGCAGGTGACGACCGTGCTGTCGGGTGCCTCCTCGCTGGAGCAGATGGCCCAGAACATCGCCATTTTCGATAAGGAGCCGCTCTCCGACGCCGAGCGCGCCGTCGTCGCCGAGGTCGCGGAGGACATGAAGCGCGGCGATGTGCTGCCCTGCACCGCCTGCCATTACTGCACCAACCACTGCCCGCTGGAACTGGACATCCCGCACCTGCTGGCACTCTACAACGAGCACAAACTCACCAAAGGCGGCTTCATCGCCCCGATGGCGCTGGCCGCGCTGCCCGACGACAAGCAGCCTGCATCCTGTATCGGCTGCGGCAGCTGCGCGGCGGTCTGCCCCCAGCAGATCGACATCCCGACGGCGCTTTCCGACTTCGCCGCGATGCTCAAGGCGTAGGTCCGGCGGTCTGCCGACTACCGGAACCGCTCGACGCTGCGCGGCGCTCCGGCGGCGCTGCTGGCGCTCAAATGACTTGCGATGAAGTGGTTCCGTCGATTTGCCGAACGGCGAAAAGCCCGACGCTGCGCGGGCACGATGAACGCCCGCTAGACGTTCGAAGCCCCTCGGGCGGACCGAAGTCCAGCCCGAGGGGCTTCTCTCATCTATCAGGCGCACCTCGCGCCCGTTCGTTGACGTATGCTCTACCTGCGAGACCGTCGAAAGAGGAGGTTGCTTTATTCTGCCTTCTCCTCGCGGTGCGCCGCTTCCACCTGCTCGACGATGGTGTCCAGCGCGCCTTCGACGTCGTAATCCTCGACCTTGCCCGCATCGCACAGGCTCGCGAACGACGGGTCGATCGGCAGCGTGGCGTAGGCGGGGATGTCGTACTTCTCGGACACGGCCTCGCCCTGCGGGTTGCCGAAGATGAAGTGCTTCTTGCCGCACTCGTCGCACTTGAAGTACGCCATGTTCTCGACCAGGCCGATGACGGGCACGTTGAGGCTGTGCGCCAGGTTGACGGCCTTGCCCACGATCATGGCGACGAGCTCCTGCGGCGCCGACACGGTGACGATACCGTCGACGGGCAGCTGCTGGAACACGGTCAGGAACACGTCGGAGGTTCCCGGAGGCATGTCGACGAACAGGTAGTCGATGTCGCCCCAGTGCGTCTCGCCCCAGAACTGGCTGATGATGCCGGACACGACCGGGCCGCGCCATGCGACGGGCGCATCCTCGGAGGGCAGCAGCAGGTTGACGGACATCACTTTGATGCCGCTTTCTGTCTGGGCGGGGAAGATGCCGTCGATGTCGGCGACCACATGCCCCGTGATGCCGAACGTCTTGGGGATGGACGGGCCGGTGACGTCGGCGTCCAGGATGCCCACCTTGAAGCCGCGCTTCTGCATCTGGCTGGCGAGCAGGCTGGTGACCAGCGACTTGCCCACGCCACCCTTGCCGCTCACGACGGCGATGACGTGCTTGATGTTGCTATGCGCGTCGGTCGGCAGCGTCGTCGGACCCTGTTCCGTGCGCTCGCCGCAGCCGGCGACGCCGCAGCTGCCGCACTCGTGCGTGCATTCTTCTGTCATGGATAACCTCCTTGTATGCGCCGTGTTCCGCGCGGCGCTTATCTCGTCTGAGCGGATGATAGCATATATGTTGATGACAGCTATGTAACGGCTGCTGCAATTCCGTGATGACCGTAAACGGGTTGTTTCTTGATTCTTCCGGTTCCGCCCGGTCTTTCTCCATTATTGGATATAATCCTATACGACAATCCACGAAGGGGCGGCGCGGTGCCGCCGGACAAGAGGAGGGCGCATGCTTTTCAAGGACATCGACCTGCTTGATGAGAACCTCGATTACAAGGCTCATCAGTGGGTGGGGGTGAAGGACGGCCGCATCGATTACATCGGCGATGAGGCTCCGGCCGACGCCGACGCGTACGGCGAGGCGTACGACGGCGCGGGCAGGCTGCTGCTGCCGGCGTTCTACAACGCTCACGCGCATGCGCCGATGACGCTTCTGCGCGGTTTCGCCGAGAACCTGCCGCTCCAGGCGTGGCTCGAGACGAAATGCTGGCCGTTCGAAGGCAAGATGACGCCCGAGGACAACTATTGGGGCACGCTTCTGGCCTGCGCTGAGATGGCGCGCTACGGCTGCGTGAGCTTCTCGGACATGTACTACTGCACCGATGAGCGCGTGCGCGCGGTCGACGAGGCGGGCATGAAGATGAACGTGTGCGAGAGCGAGCTGTTCTTCGAGGCCAAGCCGTTTGCCGATTACGCCATCGCCGCCAAGATGGAGGACTACATCAAGAAGTACCACGGCGCGCTGGACGGCCGCATCCTGGTGGACTACAACATCCACGCCGAGTACACCTCCAACGAGCAGACCTGCCGCGACATCGCCGAGGTTGTCAAAGCGGCCGGCCTGCGCATGCATCTGCACCTCTCCGAGACCAAAAGCGAGCACGAGGAGTGCAAGCAGCGCCACGGCGGCATGACGCCGGCGGCCTACTTCGCCAGCATCGGCGTGTTCGACGTGCCGACCATCGCCGCCCATTGCGTGTGGTGCGAGGACGATGATCTGGCGATCATGAAGGAGCACGGCGTGTTCGCGGCGCTCAATCCCGCGTCCAACATGAAGCTGGGCAGTGGCTTCGCGCCCGTGACGAAGATGCTCGAGCGCGGCGTGAACGTGTGCCTGGGCACCGACGGCATGGCGTCCAACAACAACCACGACATGTTCCAGGATATGTACCTGATGGCGCTGCTCTCCAAGGGCTACCTGAACGATCCGACCGCCGTCACTCCCCAGCAGGCGCTCGGCGCGGCGACGCGCGGCGGAGCCCTGGCGCAGGGTCGCGAGGATTGCGGCCAGGTCAAGGTGGGCATGAAAGCCGACCTCGCCGTGGTCGACACCACCGGCCCCTCGTGGCACCCCATGACCGACCCGCTGATGAACGTCGTCTACGCCGGCCACGGCTCCGACGTGGTGCTGACGATGTGCGACGGCAAGGTGGTCTACCGCGACGGCGTGTGGCCCGGCATCGACATCGAGCGCGCCAAGGCGGAGTGCACCGCGCGTACGCAGCGCATCATCTCCGAGCTGTAGGGAGCGCGCGGGGGAGGGCTCGCTCCCTCACCGCGCGGCTCGATCTCAAGCGGATCGGGGCGCCGGACCGCTTCCCTCTCCTCGGGCGACGGACGCCAGCCCGAGGGGCGGTGGGCGGAGCCGTTCGCGCTCCGACCCGCTTTTCTTTTGCCTTCCTCTATTCCTAAAAGAAAATAGCGCCATTTAAGAATAATGTTAGCCGCATATATTGTCAAATGTGGATAATGTCTCCTATACTGGACGCATAGGGACGGGCGGACGGGTATCTCCGAAATCATTCGGTCCCGGCTCGCGGCGGCGCTGATCCGCCGTCGAGCCGATCGACGTCTGGCGGGGACCGGCAGCTCGAAAGTGCGCGCGCCGCACCGGAAGGGCGGCGCGCGCGGAAGTGTCAGGAGGAGATATGAGGTTCCAGACGAATCGTACCAAGGCCGCATCCCGCAGGAAGTTCGCCGCCGCAGGCCTGGCCGCGGCGTGCGCCATGGTGCTGGCGCTCGCCGGCTGCTCGTCGGGCGGGTCCTCTTCGCAGGAGGCGGAGCAGGCTGCCGAGCCCGCTGCGGAAGAGCAGGCGAGCCTCGAGGGCAAGGAGCTCAACATCTACTGCGGCGCCGGCATGACCGACCCGTTCCAGGAGATCGCCGACGCGTTCGAGGCCGAGACGGGCTGCACGATGAACGTGACGTTCGCCAACGCCGCCCAGATCCAGACGCAGATCACCACCACCGAGGAGGGCGACTTCTTCATCGCAGGCTCCGCTGACGAGCTCAAGCCCGTCAGCGACTACGTCGAGCAGCAGACCGACCTGGTCAAGCACATCCCGGTGCTGGCCGTGCCTGCCGACAACCCTAAGAACGTCACCGGCTTGGCCGACCTGGCCAACTGCGAGCGCGTGCTGGTGGGCGACCCCGAGTCCACGCCGATCGGCAAGATCGCCCAGAACGCGCTGACCAAGCTGGGGCTGTGGGACACCATGATGGCCAACAACGTGCTGACGACGACCACCACCGCGCCGCAGATCTCCACCGCGCTCGCCAATAACGAGGGCGACGCAGGCATCGTGTGGAAGGAGAACGTCACCGACGACGGCGCCGTCATCGTGGAGACCTCCGATCTGGACGCGTTCGTCAAGACCATCCCCGCCGCCCAGCTGACCTGCGCCGCCGACGCCGATGCCGTCGCCGCGTTCAGCGAGTTCCTGCAGACCGACACCGCTTGGGACATCTGGGCCGATTACGGCTACGAGCGGGTGTAAACCATGGGGGCGCCCGCGCGGCGCCGCTCCAAAGCAACGGGGGGACGTGAGAGGAAACATCGCGGGCGCAAGCGCGATGTGTTCTCGGCCGTATCCATCGTGGTGGCGACGTTGGTGCTGCTGTTCGTCGGCAGCGCCATCGTCGCCATCGTCGCAGGGGGAGTGGCGCATTTCGGCGATGCGATCCGCTCGGAGGAAGTGCTGTTCTCGCTGCGCATGAGCGTGGTCACCTCCACCATCTCGACCGCGCTGTGCCTGGTGCTGGCGCTGCCGTCGGCGTATGCGCTCTCGCGCACCAACATGCCGTTCAAGCGCGTGGCCGAGGTGCTGATGGAGCTGACGCTGTCGCTGCCCTACATCCTTTTGGGCTTCGCGCTGCTGCTCATCTTCTCGTCGCCGTTCGGCAAAGCGCTGCGCGAGATCGGCTTCGCCGTGGTGTTCGAGCCGACGGGCATCGTGTTCGCCCAGCTCATCGTCAACCTTCCGTTCGCCATCCGCATGGTGCGCACGGCGTTCGCCGACGTCAATCCGCGCATGGAGTTCGTCGCCAAGACGCTCGGCGCCACGCCGGGCGACGTGTTCCGCACTATCATCCTGCCCGTGTGCCGCAATTCCATCATCAGCACGCTCGTGCTCACGTGGGCGCGCGGCATGGGCGAGTTCGGCGCGACGCTGATGCTGGTGGGCGTGACGCGCATGAAGACCGAAACGCTGCCGGGCAGCATCTACCTGAGCATTTCGACCGGCAACAACGAAACGGCGATGGCCACGGCGATGATCATGCTGCTGCTGTCGGCGGCGACGCTGGTGGTGGCGAACCTGCTCAACCGCCCGGTGGGAGAGGTTCGCGTGGGGCCGTCGCGCAAAAGGGCGCGCAAAGCCGTGCGCGACGACGTCGAGGGGAGGTGAGGACGATATGGCGGGCAGCATTTCGATACGCGACCTGACGGTGACGCGCGGCTCGTTCACGCTGCGGGTCGACGAGCTCGAGATCGTGCCGCGCGAGGTGTTCGCCATCCTGGGGCGGACGGGATCGGGCAAGACCGTGCTCATGGAATCGATCGCCGGCGCGTTCCCGCTCGACGGGGGCGCGATCCTGCTCGACGGCAAGGACGTCGAGTCGCTTCCCATCCAGCAGCGCCATCTGGGCGTCGTCTACCAGGATCACGCGCTGTTCCCCCATATGACGGTGCGCGACAACATCGCCTACGGCCTCAAGATGAACGGCTACCCGCGCGACGAGATCGAGCGCCGCGTGAGCGCGCAGATGGAGCTGTTCGGCATCGACGGCATCGCCGACAAGCACCCCGGCATCATCAGCGGCGGCGAGGCGCAACGCACCGCCTTGGCGCGCGCGTTGGTGCTGCAGCCCGAGATCCTGCTGCTCGACGAGCCGTTCTCGGCGCTCGATCCGTCCACCAAGGAGCGCATGTACGAGACGGTCCGCAACATCCACGAGCGGTTCGACTGCACCATCGTGTTCGTGACGCACGATTTCAACGAGGCCGCGATGCTGGCGGATCGCGTGGGGATCGTGCTCGAGGGGCGCCTGCGGGCGATCCTGCCGGCGGACGGGCTCTTCGAGGCGGAGTGCGATCCGGATGTGGCGGCGTTCTTGGGACGGGCGTGAGGAGGCCGTGCCGCCGCCTACGGTGCGGTTTCGGCTGCCGTGAGGAGGTTGTGCCGCCGCCCGCGGTGCGGTTTCGGCTGCCGTGAGGTTTGCCCCCGCTTCGTCGCGGCCTGGGTAGCGACGTGAGATACGATGCTTTTATCCCTTGTGTGCGAATAATAATATGCAAGAATAGAGCCCAAGGAGAAACTTCAGCCCCATTCGCCATGCGCGGAAGGGTTCGGCGAGACAAGGAGAGCGAACGATGGTGCTGTTTTCCGGTGCGCGCATCGACCAGCTGATAGCGGAGGATGTGCCGTACCTCGATCTGACCAGCGAGGTTTTGGGCGTGGCCGATCAACCGGGAGAGATGGAGTATTACACGCGCGAGGACTGCGTTCTCGCGGGCGCGGGCGTGGTGAGCCGGATCGCGGGCCATCTGGGGTGCGATGTGGTCGAGGCGCGCTCCGACGGCGACGTCGTCGCCGCAGGCGGATCGTTCATGACGCTGCGAGGCCCCGCCTCCGCGCTGCACCAGGTGTGGAAGGTGGGGCTCAACACCTTCGACCATCTGTCCGCCGTCGCGACCAAGACGCGGCAGATGGTGGATGCCGCCCACAAGGCCAATCCGCGCTGCGAGATCCTGACCACGCGCAAGAGCATGCCCGGCGCCAAGGATCTGCTCACCTGCGCCGTGCGCGCGGGCGGAGCATGGCCGCATCGCCTGGGGCTTTCCGAGACCGTGCTGGTGTTCGACCACCACATCGAGTTCATGGGCGGATTCGAGGCGTTTTTGGAGCGGCTGCCCCAGATCAGGTGCCGCTGCGTCGAGAAGAAGCTCTTCGTCGAGGCGGGGGAGGAGCAGGCGCTCGTCCTGGCCCGCGCGGGCGTCGATGGCATCCAGTTCGACAAGGTGCCGGTCGAGCGCTTGGCGTCGCTGGTCGAGGAGCTGCGCGCGATTGATCCCCATCTCACGCTCATCGCCGCCGGCGGCATCAATCCGAATAACGTCGCCGATTACGCCGCGACGGGCGTCGACGGGCTGGCGACGACCGCTCCGTTCTCGGCCAAGCCCCTGGACATGAGCGTACGCATGCGCGCGCTCTAACGGCAGGATCATCTGCCGGGATCCCGCTTCGATCGATGCATCGGGCGGGGTCCCGGCATCCGCTTTGGCGCGGCAAGCGTCATGCCTCTTTGAAGGTGAAGGTCACATTGCACAGATGCGTGGGGCCTTGTATGGCTTTCAGCAGCAGCTCCTGCGCCTGATCGCCCGTGATGTCGCCCACGCTCCACGTCAAGGGCGCCTTGGCGTGCTTGCCGATCGTCAATCCGGCTCCTTGCTCATCCTTTCCGCCGTCGTAGGAATGGATCACGTTTCCCGACGAATCCGCAAGCGAATACGATCCGTATGAGGGCATGTTCTGGGTGGTTGCTCCCGTAAGGCTCACCGCGACCGGGGACAGGTTCTCGATCGCGTATCCGCCTGGGGCGGTCACCGATCCGTCCGCCTCGATCATGCACGGAACCAGCGTCGGCACCTTCACGGCGATCAACGGCTCCCATTGCGCCGTGATCGTCATATCGTCGGTCACGTGCGAGAAATCCTTGTCCCAGCCGGTGAACGTCCATCCGTCCCTTTTGGGATCGGAGGGCGCCTTTGCCGCATCGCCGTCCTCCACCTTCTGCACCGATATGCTGCCTCCGAAACCGTCGACGAACTCGACCGTGTGGGCGGGGATGCGCTCGAACGTGGCACGGATGGTGTGGTTCTCGGTCACCCGCTTGAACGTGTACTCGGCTTTTGCGCCGATGCTTTTGCCGTCCACCACGACGTCTTTGATCCGATAGTGCTCTTGGGGCGTGATGGTGTAGGTCTTGTCGTTCTTCCAGCGGACGAAATGCTTGCCCGGATCGCTGATGGAGCCGCCGGAACCCGCCGATGCGGTGATCGCCTGCTCGTTGGCGCGGAAGGGCATGAGCAGGTAGGTCCCGCACGATTCGCCCTGCCAGCGCAGCTTGAACCCTCCGGGATCGCCCGTCGTGACGAATCCGCTGTCGTAGGTGTCGTCGTCGGCCTGAGTGGAGGTGAACCGCGTCGCGTCCGCAGAGATGTCGAGGAAGTTGGTCGACGGGACCCACACGTCGGGGCCGAACCCCGAAAGCAGCTCGACCTGCTCGGAGTAAAGCCCCGGGCCTTTGACCATGTCGATGTCGACGAACGCCACCAGCATGGTGCCCGAAGCGGCTTTCGACGTGCCGTGCTTGGTCGCTTTCACCGTAACGTCCATCTTGGCGCCCAGCGCGGTCCTTTCGTGCGAGATGGCGTCCATGCACAGGTTCAACCCGTCGCTCAGGATGCAGGCGCTGTCCGCATCTCCGCTGGTGCGGATGTTGGACACGGTTATTGACAGGTCGATGGCGTCGCCGTCATCGTCGATCCCCGAATCCCTCCACGTGAGGGTGAACGACCCGGGCAGGGTCTGGTTTCCCGAAACGGCGCGGTCGTAGACGACCATGTTGGCCTTGCCCTCCCACGAGGTGCCGCTTTTGATCTTGTAGGCGCTGTTGGTCGCCGAGAGCTGCGCGTCCGCCACCTCGAGGGGATAATCGATGCTCACGGTGTCGGGAGGCACGTCGTCGAATCCGCCGCGGTGCAGCGTCGCCGCGTCTGCCTGGCGGGGCATGCCCAAGATGCACGCGGCGCACGCAAGCGAGACCATGGCGAGGGCGGCGCCGATGCGCTTGGCCGAAGGTGCTTTCATTGCTGTCGCCTCCTTCCCAGCGCTGCTGCTGCCAACGCGCAGGCGCATGCGCCCGCTGTTGCCGCCGCGCCCGTCGCCAGCATGCCGTCATCGCCTGTGTCGGCAAGCGGCGCGGATGGCGGCTGGGCGTCGCCGCTCTGCCCGTCTTCGTTCGCCGTTTCCGGTCCCATGACGGTGACCAAGGTGCCGTTTTTGTCCAGGGTCGGGGATCCGTCGGCCCAGGCGGGGCCGGGCGCCAGCATGCAGCAAACCGCCGCTGCGAAGATCAGGCATCGAATGGGCTTCATCCCGGCTCCTCTAGGATGCCGTCGCGAAGCCGGGCGCGACGGTCCAGGATACGGTGGCGGAGGGGACGGGCTCGGAAAGGTCCAGTGTCACGCGCGCAACATCCCCCTGCGTGTCAATGTCGATCGCCTCCTTGCCGCTGCCTTCGTATCCCATGTTGAACGAGACGTCGTCGGAGACGTCGTAGCCTGCACGCGCTGCGAACGCGTCCACCTGCGTCTCGGGACCGAACTGGAAGTCCATCGCGTTCTCGTTGCTTCCGGATGCGGCGTTGGATGAAAGCGTCCAGCCGCCTTTCTGAACGACTCCGACCTTGGTGACATGGATTCCGAACACGCTTTCGTTGACCACCTGGCACGCTTCGGGCGAAGGCCCGGTCAGCGTTCCGTCGGGCGCGGCGTAGAAGGGGATCAGCGTGGGCACGCGGAACGCCAACAGGGCGTTGGGATCCGCCTGCACCGTCACCTCGGTCGTCCCCACGTTGTCCGCAGCCCACGCGACCGGGGCGCAGGCGAGCGCGAGCGCGCCTGCGCAGGCGATGGCCCCCACGGCGCGCAGAGGCGTGGCTTTGGGTCGGATGCTCTCGGGTCTTCTCATGGCGTGCTCCTTTCACGCGCCCCGTTCGAACAGGGGCATTTCTCTGCGGTTGGGCGTCTTATGCTCGCCCGCGCCGCCTTCGACTGGATCCATGCGCCTACGCGGCCCTCACCGATACTTCCACCGCCGCGGGGCTTCCCGTGGGCGAGCCGGTTTCGCGGTCGATGCCCTGGACGGTGATGAGCGCGCTGCCCTCCACGATCCCCTCGGGCCTGCAAGACGAGATCTCCTCGCCGGGCTCCATGCGCCCCGATTCGAAGAGGACGGTGTCATCCTGGGAGATGGTGAACGATTGCGCGAGCGTGTTGCCCTCGTCGTTGACAATGTGAAGCGACAGCGTGCCGTCTTCTTGGAGGGTGCACACCGGCGACACGGCGACGGTCATCATCGACGCACGCACCTGCCTGTCCAGCTCGTCTTGGATGGCGTCGATGTCCATCTCCTCGTACGAGGAGATCGTCGCCCCGCCCGCCTCGGAAGGCCTCGGCAGGACCATCCAGAGCGTCAACGCCGCGGCGGCAAGGAGCAGGGCTGCGCCTCCTAGCGCCAAAATGGCGGCTTTTCCGCCACGTCTTCGGTGACTGCGATCGTCTTTGCGGGCCATCGGCCTCATGGCGGTTCCTTTCATCGTTCTGCTATCGGGGGCATACGCATGTCGAGCCCGCCGCCCTCTGGCGTCGTGAGGCGCCGCCGCCCGCAACGCCCTTGCGTCGCCGCGTCGACCGCGCCTCCGACGAAGCACAGGGTACGCGCTCCTGCTCGCGGGGGAGTCCCGCGTCTGCCGCTTGCCGTGCCCGTCGATTCCCTTTCGGTTTCTTGCGGATGGGCCGCCTTTTCGCTGCTGACCCGGCGCAGGTGGACCATGAACCTTTTGCGGATCTCGCATGGATCCAACGCGGATCCAACGCGGATTCGGCATAGCGCGACCGTGGAGCGCGCCGTGTTTACAAGGAGGTAACCGCTCGGGACGCACGGTTGGTTCCAGCTATAATCGATTTAAGGCGGCGATAAGGAAGTCGCTGGACGTCGAGAGGAGGATTCGATGAAATGCCCCCTTTGCAATGTCGACCTGATGATGAGCGAGCGGCAGGGGATCGAGATCGATTACTGCCCGCAGTGCCGCGGCGTATGGCTCGATCGCGGCGAGCTCGACAAGATCATCGAGCGTTCAAACGCCTCTGCTCCTGCGCGTGAGGAACGCCGCGGGTCCGATCGCGAGCGCGACTACGATCGGGATTACGATCGCAAGCGGGATCGGGATCACGACAAGCATTACGACAAGCGCTACGACGAGTACAAGAAGAAGAAAAAGAAGCGTCCCGGAAGCTTTCTTGAGGACCTCTTCGAATTTGGGGATTGATGCGACGCGCAACGCCGGCTTTCGTGCCGGCGTTGCGCGTGATGGGGCATGCGGGTTTTTCTGCGCCAGCGTGCGCCGCCGCGCCTGGCGCCGGGAAGCGGCGACCGAGCGCGGCGGCTGGAGTGCGCCGGACCCTCCTCTAGGGGACGTGGCGCACGGAATCCGGGCGCCACGGGCTGTCTGCTAGGACTTGAAACGCGCGGCGGTTGCGAGCGCTGCCGCGCTTGCGAGGGCGGCAATCACCGCCGCTGCTGCGAAGGGCGCGACTCCGTCTCCGGTGGAGACGAGGGGTTTTATCCCTTCATCGGACGATCCGCCATCCGTATCCGGATCGCCGTCGCCATCTTGCGTGTCGGGATCCACAGGACTGTCCGGATCATTAGGATCGTTTGGATCTTCGGGATCCTCCGGATCGTCAGGATCTTCGGGGTCGCTCGGGTCGTCAGGCTCGTCGGGATCCTCCGGATCCGGGGCGGTGCCGCCGGCGACGGGCTCGGTCACGTAGTAGAGCATCCTGGTCTCGTATTCCGCCTGGATATCATCCGTTTGCGTGTCCGCACCGGATCCGGAGGACGTCACGGGCGATCCCGCCATGTAAGGGTATTCGTCGATGTGCCATCCCACCGAAAGCCATGCTCCGCTGTCAAGCCATGCGCCCGTACCGGGGGAGTTGGCAAGCAGACGCGCGTCGAACGAGGGCCCCTCTTCATCGACGGCGAAAAGCAGCGTCTCGTTGGCGCAGAAGCCGGAGGCGGTGGGCATCTCCCTCAAGGTCACCGCGATCGCTCCGCCGTCGGCGATGCTCACGCGCGCGCCGCCGTTGCTGGAGAGGATCGATTGGGGCAGGCGGGAATCGAGCTCGTATTCACCGGTCAGCGTGCCGTCGGAGGCGTAGGTGAGAAGCCAAAGCCCCTGCTCGTATACGCCTTCGATCGTGCGCGAGTTCATGAGCAGCGCGATGCCGTCGTCGTTCGCGTCGGCGGCGAAGATGCCCCGGTACTCTCCGCACTGCACGGTCATGGCGTCGTCGGGAAGCGGGATCGCGGGCGTCGATCCGTCGGAAGCGTCGTGCGAACCGCTCCCTTCACCGTCCTCGAGCGCCTTGACGAGGGCCGCCGTCGATACGATCGCGATCGTGGGAGCCCCCTGCTCGTCGTAGCGGATGAGCGCGACGGCGTCGTCCCCGATGCACGCGGTGTCGCTCACGTCCACCGCGCCCCGCAGCGAGGAGAGCCCGCCTTGCCCGTCGGGGCGCAGGGAGATGACGGTGCAGTCGTTCGAGCCGGGATTGTAATGGAGCACCACGAGCCCCTCGTCGGAGGAGGCGAAGATCGGCAGCCAAGCGTTCTCGAGGGCGCCATCCGCCGTCACCGCTCCCGTGCCCGCATCCACGAAGAGGATCCGCGCGGAGGAAGCAGACTGGACGAGGACGTACGCGATGCCGCCGTCGGCCAGGGGGATGGCGCGGGCGCTCGAATCGGAGCCGGAGGGCATCTCGACGTCGGCGTCGACCATCATCGTGCGCAGCGCCGTGCCGTCCTCGGAGACCGTGCCGAGCGCTACGCGCCCATCCTTGGCGTAGAAGAACGCCCGCGTGCCGTCGGCGAGTCGGACGATGTCCGTCATGCGATGGGCGTCGCCGATCGACGTCGCGCCGTCGTAGGCGCCTGAGCGGGCGATCGCGGCGACGTCGCCCGCGTCGAGCGCGATGCGGATTTCGGGGGAGAGCACGGCCTCGCTCCCGGTCTGGGCGATGATGAACTGCCCGGCGGGAAAGACGATCTCGCAGGACGATCCTGCCTCGATCTCGTCCGGATCGAAGTAGCAGCTCACCGTGATGGCCGTGCCGTCGACCTCGACCTGGGCCGTATGCGGCACGCCGTCCACGACAAGCCGCGTGGTCCCGCTTTCCGTCGATGCCGCCAGGTGGGGGGCGACGGACGCCTCGAACCGAAGCTGCGTCATGTTGAGCACCGTCTGCTCGCCGACGGGCGTGATCGCGAAGTCGGGCAGGTCGGGCGCGTCTTTGCCGGAATGGGAGATGGTGAGCGTCCCGCCGTCGGCGTCGCAGGCGTCGACGCGGACGCTGATCCCCGTGTAGCCGAGCGCCTCGCTCTCGTAGAAGTTCGTCGAGGGGTAGCTGTCGGGCGTGATCTCGACCCCTTCGGTGAGCATGCAGCCGAAATGCCCCGAGGTCGCGCAGGGGGACTGGAACGGCGCGGAGCTGTGCGGCTTTGCCATGTCGGCGTCGACGAGCTCGATCAGCTGGTCGTTGATGTGGCCGAAGGTGTTGGTCTGGATGAAGTCGGCGCCGCCCTGGGTGAGCGATGCCTGGATGCGGTACATCCTGAATCCGGAGGGGATCGGGAGGGTGTCGGATCCGGAGGTGTAGCTCACGCTCTGGTTGCCGACATATCGGTCGTATTGCAGCAGGTAGTACGAGGAGAACGGCCCCTCGTCGGCGTTCGAGACCACGACGATGCCGCCGGTGTCCTCGTCGTCTCCGATGAAGGCCCCCAGGTCGATCCGCGTCGAGGAGGAGCCGTCGGCTTCGGGCTCGACCTGCTGGACCGTCTGCTCGCCGCGCGTGACGGTGATCCCGCCGCTGTTGGCCACGACGCGGGCGACGTCGTCGTCCTCGATCCAGCCGAGGAGCCACTTGGAGAACCCGTTGTGGTCGCCGGTGTTGTTGTCCATCATGTCGAAGGTGAGCGAGCCTGTGCGCTCCGAAGAGGGGCCGGTCATCGCGGTGTAGGAATAGTAGTCGGGCAGGCCCAGCACATGCCCCGTCTCGTGGATGATCGTTCGCGCCGCCTCGGGATTGTCGGATGGGTTGTGCAGCGTGACGAATTTGCAGGGGCTCACGCCGTCGTAGGAGATGGTCGAGTACATCTTGTCGGCGTTGCTCCACCAGGTGGTGCCCCATTCCGCGTCTCCGCCGGCGAAGTGCAGGTAGATCGCGTCGATGAGGCCGTCGTCGTTGCCGTCGAACCGGGAGAAGTCGACGGTCGGGTCCAGCGCGGCGAGCGCTTCGTGAAACAGCTCCAGGATGTTGTCGGTGTAGTGGGAGCGCGCGTGCTTGGCGCGGTAGTCGAACGCCTCGCCCTCGATGGAGAGCTTGCCGTACGAGGAGCGCTTGTAGTAGCCGTTCAGGCTCTCGTAGGGGTAGACGCCTGAGGTGCCGTTGCCGTCGACGAGCGCATGCAGGGCCTCGAGCGTGTCGTTCTCGGAGAATTCGCGGGCGGGCTCGTCCCCCTCGGCGGGGAAGGACACGCGCAGCAGCAGCACGCGGGCGGTCCCCTCCGTGGGCATGCCGCCCTGCCAGTTGGTGGGCACGGCGTTGGCGGCCACGCCGTCGAGCGCATTCTGGCGGGCGATCGCCTGCTGGATCAGCGATTCGTCGGGTTGGTTGTGCCCGAGCGCGTCCTGGAACGCCTGGCGCTGCTCGAGGGTTCCGTCGGCTTCGTAGCGGGCAAGGTCCTCGGCGCTGGGTTGGCAGGGGGAGCCCGCCTCGTCGGCGAGCGCTGCGACGGGGCTTGCGGCGGCGAGGAGGGCGAGCGCTGCGAGCAGGGCGGCCAGGAGCAGCGCGGCGCTTCGCGCGGCGACGCTGCGGAGGAAGGGCGTTCGCGAGGTGGGGGCCGTCATCGTCGTGGTCCTTTCGGCGGGATCGGTTCGCCTTGATGATGGCATGATAGCGCCTCAGGCTCGTCGGAGCTTCGAAAGGGCGCGTGCGTCGTCGCGGTCCGGCCGAAAAACAGAACGACGGGGTCGGTGCGCCTCACTGCCGAGGCAGCGGCCAGCGCGCGTCTCGCGGCGGCTACGGCTCCAGGAACGCAAGCACCGCCTCGTTGAACGCCGCGGGATCCTCCTCGGCGACGAAGTGGCTGCCGGTCAGCACGACCATCCTGCCCTGGGGGAGCGCGCCCGCGATGAGGCGGCTGTGCTCATGCTCGATCATATCGTCGTCTCCGACAATGACGAGTGCGGGCATGTCGAGTGCCGCGAGCTGCGATGGATCGATGTTCGGCTCGTCGATCATGAGGCGCTGCAGGTCGGCGAGGTGCTTGCCGGCGGGGTCGCGGTCCGCGGATGCGCGGGCGCGCTCGTAAGTGGCCAGGATATCGCGGCGGACCTCGGGCGTGAGGCCGTCGAAGAACAGGTTGGCGCCGTTGAGGACGAGCCTGCCCACGCGGTCGGGGTGTCGCAGCGCGAACACAAGCGCGATGTTGCCACCGTCCGAGAAGCCGAGCAGATGCGCACGCGCGATCCCCCGCTCGTCCATGAAGTCGGCAAGGTCATCGGCGAACTGGCTGATGGTGAACGGCTTTTCCCCGCGCGGGCTCGCGCCGTGGCCGCGCGTGTCCAGCGCGATGGTGCGGAAGCGGCGCGCGAAGGCGTCCATCTGGCCGGAGAAGTAGGAGCAGTCGCCCCCGTTGCCGTGCAGCAGGATGAGAGGCTCGCCTGCGCCCTGCTCTTCATAGTGCAGCTCGATGTCCATCATAGGTCCTCCTTCGCAGGCGGCTCAGCGCTTCTTCTTGACGAGGGCGACAAAGAAACCCTCGAACAGGTCCGTGGGGCAGACGACTGCCGCCTCGGGCAGGCGGCAGGGCAGAAGCGGCACCCCTTCGAGCAGGTCTTCCGGCAGCGGCTCGAGCTCGGCGCCCGAGCCGGGGAGCACGCGTTCGAGCACGCCCTCGTTCTCGTCCGCTAGGATCGAGCACGTGGCGTAGACGAGGATGCCGCCCGGCGCGAGCACGTCGAGCGCGCGGCGCAGGAGCGCCTGCTGCGTCTTGACGCTGCGGGCGAGCAGCTCGTCGGAGAAGCCGCACTTGCGCGCGCCCGGTCCGGTCTGCACCGTGCCGGAGCCGCTGCACGGCGCGTCAAGCAGGATCTTGTCGAACCGGAAGAACTCGTCGAGCTTGCGGGCGTCGCACTCCATCACGGTGACGCGCGCGGCGCCCTGGCGGGCGAGGTTGTAGCGCAGGCGCTCGGCCCGCACATGGTTCTTCTCGCATGCGGTGATGAACGCGCCGCCGCCCGAAAGCGCCGCCATCTGGCAGGTCTTTCCGCCGGGCGCGGCGGCCATGTCCAGGATGTTCTCGCCGGGGCGCGGGTCGAGCACGAGCGCGGGCAACATGGCCGAGAGGCTTTGAAGATAGAGTTCGCCGGCGCCGTAGGCGGGAAGCTCCCGCACGGCATCCTCGCGTGCCCCGCGGAGGACGAACGCATCCGCGAGCGCGGGGGCGGGGGCGGGGTCCCATGCGATGCCGGCATCGTCGAGCTGGCGCGCGGTGGCAGCGCGGTCCGCTTTGAGCGCGTTGGCGCGCAGCGTCGTCGGACGCCTCGCCTCGAATCCGGCGCGGATGCGCGCGAAGGCCTCGGCGCCGTACTGGGCTTCGAGCCTGCGGACGAGAGTTTCCGGGATTGCCGTCGGGGTGTCGTTTCGGGTGTCTGCCATGGGGTGTCCTCTGGTGATGCGGGCGAGCGGTTCGCGCGGTCGGGGGCTGGGTTACGCCAGGACCTTGACCACGATCTTGCGGACGCGCTGCGGGTGGCCGTCCTCGGCGGAGGGGATGCAGCGGGGCTTGTGCGCGTCCTCGGGCGCCACCACCGCGAGATCGCCCGCCCTGAGGACGATCTCGCTTTCCGGCGCGCCGGAGGCGGCGGAGAACAGCCCGCCGTCTCCTTCTTCGTCGAAGTTGCCCTCCGGCTTCAGTTCCTCGAGCGGCGCGTACCACATCGACTCGATGCCTGCGACCATGAACTGCACGTCGTAATAGCGCCGATGCGCCTCGTAGAGACGCTCTCCGGCGGGCGCCGTCTCGTATTCCTGGATGTTGGCGAACACCTCGTCGCCGTCGATGTCGACGCGTCCGACGGGGAGCGCGAAAAGGTCGTCGCGGTTCAGGAAGGCGTAGGCTTTGCGGAAGCGCTCTGAGAGGTAATCGTGGCGCAGCGCGTTGTCGAGTTGGGCTACCAGCATGGCGGGCCTTTCTTCTTGGGGACGTTTGGCACGTTTCTGTATTGTAGCGCCGGCGGAGCGGCTATACTGCGGTGCATGGATACTTCGAAATCATCACAGAGCCGGGCGACAGGAGCGCAGGGTGTCGCGGGCGGTTCCGGTGCCGCCGGCCTCCCGAAAGTCGCGCCCGACCCCGCCGTCAACATCCCCGACGTCGCCCTTATCATCGAGGGCGGCGGCATGCGCGCCAGCTACACGGCCGGCGCGATGGTCACGCTGTTGCAGCGCGGCTTGAACTTCCCCAAGGTGTACGGCATCTCCGCCGGATCGAGCCATTCGGTCAACTACCTCTCGCGCGACATCCCGCGCACCAAGGCCTCGTTCGTCGACCTTGTCGACGATCCCGACTTCGGCGGGGTGGGCAGCCTGCTTTCCGGACGCGGCTACTTCAACGCGGCGCATCTGTACGAGGGGATCGCCGAGGAGCTTCTGGGCACCGGCGAGGTGATGGCGCTCGACTGGGACACCTTCCAAGCCAACCCCGCCGACCTCCACATCGAGGCGATCGACTGGGACACCGGCGAGACGGTGGCCTGGACCAAGGCGGACATGCCTACGCCGCGCGCCATGGGGCTGCGCGTGCGCGCATCGTCGACCATGCCGCTGTTCATGCCGCCGACCGAGATCGACGGGCGCACCTACATGGACGGAGGCATGGGCACGAGCTGGGGCATCTGCCTGGAGGCGGCGCGCCGCGACGGGTTCGAGCGCTTCTTCATCGTGCGCACGCGTCCGCGCGGCTACCGCAAAAAGCCCCTGGGCGCCGGGGCTGCCGCCGCGATGAAGCTCGCGTTCCGCAAGCATCCCGTGATCGCCGAGCGCACGATCGCGCGCTGGCAGCCCTACAACGAGCTGTGCGACGAGATCGAGCGGCTCGAGCGGGCGGGCGCCGCGTACGTGTTCTACCCCGAGGCGATGGACGTGTCCAACAAGGAGACCGACCGTGCCAAGCTCGAGGCGAGTTTCATGCGCGGGCTGGCGCAGGCGCAGCGCGAGGCGGATGCGTGGGAGGAGTTCCTGCGATGAGGGATCCTGAGCGCACCGCCGCGGTGCCCGATGGCGCCGCCGACGCGCGGGCGTCAGCGCAAGCGCGCCCCGAGGTCATGGAGTCGTGCGATGCCGCAGCGGCGGGCGCCGGCAACGCCGCCGAGAAGCTCGAGCTGATCATGGGCGCGGACGGCCTTGCGAGCCTGGCGTCCGCGCACGTCGCCGTGCTGGGGCTCGGGGGTGTCGGCTCGAACTGCGTCGAGGCGCTCGCGCGTGGCGGCGTGGGCAATCTGTTCCTGGTCGACCGCGACATCGTGCAGGCGAGCAACATCAACCGCCAGGCGATCGCCTTTTGCAGCACGCTCGGTCGGCGCAAGGTCGACGTGATGCGCGCGATGGTCGCGGACATCAACCCGCATGCGGCGGTCGAGACGCGCCACATGCTCGTGCTGCGCGAGAATCTGGGGGAGCTGCTGGACGAGATGCGCGCCTGGGCCGAGGCCGACGGCGGGCGGCTCGACTACGTGGTCGACGCCATCGACACCGTGTCTGCCAAGCTCGCGCTCGCCGAGATCGCCCAGGAGCGCGGCATCACGCTGATCAGCAGCATGGGCGCCGCCAACAAGCTGCATCCCGAGGCGCTGCGCATCGCCGACCTCTACGACACGGTGAACTGCCCGCTGTGCCGCATCATGCGCAAGGAGGGCCGCAAGCGCGGCATCCGCCGCCTGCGCGTGCTGTATTCCGCCGAGGAGCCGGTGCGCGTGCCGACGCGCGAGGGCGCCGCGCGCAGCGAGCGGTCGAACCTGGGCACCGCGTCGTTCATGCCGCCCATCATGGGCCAGATGATCGCCGGCGCCGTGATCTGCGAGCTCGCCGGCCTGGAGGCGTGACAGGGTGTGACAGGGGACGTTCCTTCTGTCACATTTGGATAATCGGCATGCGGCGGGATCGTCTCTCCGTTGCGGTTCGATGATCCTTCGGGGACTCAAGTTCGGATGGCTTCGTTTTGCGAGTTGGACGCATTCGCCGATTATGCGCGGTTTCCCGCAAGATCGCGTTGGCCGCCGATTCATGGAAGACCGCGGTGTAAGCGAAGGAGGTTGAAAGCGATGCGCTTGTTCGATATGCATTGCCACCTGGGGTTTGCCGATAATGCTGCCGAGTTGGCGGCCGCGCTCGCGGCGGACGGCGGCGGCGCGCTGTCCGCGACGGTGGAGCCGGCTGAGTACGTGCAGATGCGCGAAGCGCTGGCTGATGAGCCGGCCGTGCGCGTCGGGCTCGGCCTGCATCCGTGGTGGCTAGACGAGGGTCGTTGCGGCGAGGAGGATGTGGCGCGATGCGTCGAGCTTGCCCGCGAGGCGCGCTTTATCGCAGAGATCGGACTCGACTTCGGCAAGCGTCGCGAGGCGTCGCGCGACGTTCAGCTGGATGCGTTCCGGCGCATCTGCGCGGTTGCGGGCG
This sequence comes from uncultured Eggerthellaceae bacterium, assembly GCA_958452575.1. Taxonomy (GTDB): domain Bacteria; phylum Actinomycetota; class Coriobacteriia; order Coriobacteriales; family Eggerthellaceae; genus Aphodovivens. The sequence continues at coordinate 95,146 of CAUDUM010000006.1, read as the reverse complement.
AGGCGGGCGGCAAGGTGCTCTCCCTCCATGCGGTGGGAGCGGCGGCGGAGGTGCTCGGCGTCCTCGAGGAGACCGGCTGCCTGGCGCCTGGCGGGGAAGGGTCGTGCGACTGCATCCTCCACTGGTACTCTGGCCCGTCCGACCAGCACCAACGCGCCGTGCGCCTGGGCTGCTTCTTCTCGATCAACCCCCGCATGCTGCAGACCAAGCGCGGCCGCGAGTACGCCCGCATCCTGCCCGCGGATCGCCTGCTGCTCGAAACCGACCTGCCGCCGTCCGCGGGCGGCGTGTTCGATCCGGATGAGCTTCTCGGCACGCTGTCCGACACGCTCGAAGCTCTTGAGGCGCTGCGTGGCGAGGCGCTCGCCGCCCGCATTGCCGAAAGCAGCGCGGGGTTGTTGGGATGATGCGTGCACTGCGCTAATCGGACAAAATCCGCCAGAGTCGGTCGAGAATCGGTCGATTTGCGCAATTCTCAAGGCCCGGTGGAGATCATGCGATTATAGTCTAAAGCAAAACCCCTGATGGGAAAGGTGCGTACTGCGCCGCGCCCTTGTTGCAGGGATCGACATCCGCGCTAATCGTCGAAAAGCCGTTGGAGATGGCGGAAAACCGACGATGAGCGTAGGCGGCCGAAGGATGGAGCTCTGAAATGGCAAACGAAACCGACATCGTCATCATCGGCGCCGGCCCGTCCGGCATCTTCACGGCGCTGGGGCTGCTCTCGCGGAAGCCCGCGGCGCGCATCGTGCTCGTCGACACCGGACTGCCGGTCGAGCAGCGCAAATGCCCCAAGGAGCACACCGGGCAGTGCGTGGGCTGCGACCCGTGCCGCATCACGACCGGCTTCTCCGGTGCGGGCGCGTTCTCCGACGGCAAGCTGTCGCTTTCGGCGGAGGTGGGCGGCGATCTGCCCGAGCTCATCGGATTCGATACAGCGCAGCGCGCCATCGAGCAGGTCGACGGCATCTACCTTTCCTTCGGTGCCGACGAGCACGTGGAGGGCGCGGGCGTCGACGAGGAGGTCAAGGAGATCCGCCGCCGCGCCATCCAGGCGGGCCTCAAGCTGGTCGACTGCCCGATCCGCCATCTGGGCACCGAACGCGCCCAGCAGATCTACGCGCGCATCGAGGGCCACCTGCGCGAGGCGGGGGCCGACCTGCGCTTCTGCACCACCTGCCGCGACATCTTGGTTGAGGGTGGCCGGTGCGTCGGCGTCGAACTCGAAGGCCCGGACGGCTCCGTCGAGGCGCTGCGCGCCGAACGCGTCGTCGTCGCGACGGGACGCCGCGGCGCCGACTGGCTCGAGCGGCTCTGCGAGCGCCATGCCATCGGGCACGAGCCGGGCGTGGTGGACATCGGCGTGCGCGTGGAGCTGCGCAACGAGATCATGGAGCGCGTGAACAACGTGCTCTACGAAAGCAAGCTCATCGGATACCCCAATCCGTTTCGCGATAAGGTGCGCACGTTCTGCCAGAACCCCGGCGGTTTCGTCAGCCAGGAAAACTACGAAGGCGGCCTGGCAGTCGTCAACGGGCACTCGTACAAGGATCGCAAATCCGCCAACACCAACCTGGCGATCCTGTGCTCGCATCGCTTCACCGAGCCGTTCGACCAGCCCATCGCCTATGCGCGCAAGATCGGCGAGCTCGCCAACATGCTGGGCTCGGGGCGCCTGCTCGTCCAGCGTTTCGGCGATATCCAGGACGGCAAGCGCACCTGGCAGCACGAGCTCGAGCGCTCCAACGTGCGCCCGACGCTGCCCGATGCGGTGGCGGGCGACATCACCAACGCGCTGCCGTACCGCACGATGACGTCCATCATCAACTTCATGCTGGCGGTCGACGAGGCCATTCCCGGGTTCGCGGCGGGCGAGACGCTGCTGTACGCGCCCGAGCTCAAGTTCTACAGCAACCGCGTGGTGCTGGGCGAGGGCTTCGAGACGAGCCTTCCCGGCCTGCACTGCCTGGGAGACTCGAGCGGCTGGACGCGCGGTCTCATGATGGCGTCGGTGATGGGGCATCTGATGGGTGAGTGGTTGGCGCAGAGGTAGATGCGGCGCGCGGCAGCGCCCGAACGCGGCGGAGCAGGCGGTCTTTCTGCCGTGCGGAATCATCCAAACGTGACAGACGCCCCGTCCCCTGTCGCATTGCGCCCACGGCCGTCTCGCGGCGGCTGCGCTATACTAGGCGATCGGAAACCGATCAGTGAGGATGCCCATGCCCAGAAAGATCGCCGTCATCGACGGCAACTCGCTCATGCACCGCGCCTATCATGCTGTTCCGCCCACGATGAACGCCCCCGACGGCACGCCCACCAACGCCGTGTTCGGGTTCATCTCGATGCTCCTTAAGTTCGTGGAGGTGGCCGACCCCGACGCCGTCATCTGCGCGTTCGACGCGGGGCGCCCTGCGTTTCGCATGGAGGCGCTCGAGCAGTACAAAGCGCAGCGCCCGCCTATGGACGAGGACCTCAAAGTGCAGTTCCCGATCATCGAGGGCCTGCTGGAGTCGATGAACGTGCCGGTCGTGCGCGTGAAGGGCTGGGAGGGCGACGACATCCTGGGCACCATCGCCGCGCGCGACGAGGAACTGGGCTACGAGACGCTGCTCGTCACGGGCGACAAGGATGCCTATCAGCTGGCAAGCGACCTCACCCGCATCGTCACCACCAAGAAGGGCATCACCGACGTGGCGATCTACGGTCCCGCCGAGGTGGAGGAGCGCTACGGCGTCACACCTGCGCAGTTCCCCGATTTCCTGGGCCTCAAAGGCGACAGCTCCGACAACATCCCCGGCGTGCCCGGCATCGGCGACAAAGGCGCGGCGCGCCTGCTTTCGGCCTACGGCAGCATCGACGGCATCTACGAGAACCTCGACAAGCTCAAGGGCAAGCAGCTCCAGAACCTCCAGGAGAACAAGGACGCCGCCTACATCAGCCGCCGCGTGGCGACGATCGTGCGCGATCTGGACTTCCCGCTCGACATCGAGGACGCCAGCTTCCCGTCGTTCGATGTGGACGCGGTGACCGAGGCGTTCCGCGCCGTGCGTTTCAACGCGCATCTGACGCGCGTGCTCAAGCTGGTGGGAAGGGAGCCCGTCAAGCAGGTCGCCCCGCTTGAATGGGATCCCATCCTGACCGGATCGGATGCGCTCGCCCTGATCGACGAGGCGTGCGTGGCAGGCGAGCGCGTCGGAATCGCGTTCGTCGCGCCCGAGCAGGAGTCCCTGTTCAGCTCCGGCGTCCGGTTCGCCGTGAGCGCGCAGCGGGGGACGGCGTTGCTGATGGACGACGAGGGCCTGGACGCCTTCGCCCGCATCGTACGCTCGTGCCCCTTCGCAACGCTCGACGTCAAGGCGGAGCTTCATCGCATCTACCCTGCGGACACGTCGCTTCCCGCATTGGTCGACGATGCGGACCTCATGGCGATGGATGCGTTCGACCTGGGGCTTGCGGGCTACATCCTCAACTCCTCGGTGGCGTCGTATTCGTACGACGCGCTCTTGGACGCCTACGTCGGAGGGATCCTCCCCGATGCCAAAGACGACGATGCCCGCGCCGCCTCGCAGGCGGCTGCGGCGCGCCGTCTCGCGCAGCCCCTTGAGAAGGCGCTGGAGTCCGACGGATCGCTTGCCGCCTTCCGCGACATCGACGCGCCGCTGGTCGCGGTGCTCGCCATCATGGAGCGCACGGGAGCCGCCATCGATACCGCGCACCTCAAAAGCCTCGGTGAATCCACGCAAGGCGAGCTCGACGAGCTGTCCGCGCGCATCTTCGAGCTGGCGGGCGAGGAGTTCAACCTCGACTCGCCCAAGCAGCTCTCCCATATCCTGTTCGAGGTCATCGGCCTCAAGCCGCGCAAGAAGAATCAGCGCGGTTACTCCACCGATGCCAGCGTCCTCAAGGAGCTTTCCGCCGAGCACGAGGTGCCGGCGCTCGTGCTCCGCTACCGCGAGCTCGCCAAGATCAAGTCGACCTACATCGATACGCTGCCGCGTCTGCGGGCGGGCGACGGCCGCGTGCACACCACGTTCAACGAGACGGTCACCACGACGGGGCGCCTGTCCTCGTCGGACCCCAACCTGCAGAACATCCCCGTGCGCACCGAGTTCGGCCGCCAGATCCGCACGTGCTTCGTGCCGCTGGCGCAAGGCGAGCGCTTCCTGTCCGCCGACTACTCGCAGATCGAGCTGCGTCTACTGGCGCATCTGTCCGCAGATGAGCACCTGGTCGACGCGTTCTGCAGCGGCGCCGATTTCCATGCGTCCACGGCGGCTCGCGTGTTCGGCGTGCCGGTCGAGGAGGTCACGCCCGGGCTGCGAAGCCGCGCCAAGGCGGTCAACTTCGGCATCGTCTACGGCCAGCAGGCGTTCGGCTTGTCCCAGAGCCTGGGGATCCCGTTCGGCGAGGCCAAGGAGATGATCGACCGCTATTTCGAAGCGTATCCCGGCGTGCGTGCGTATCTGGACGACACGGTCGCCCGCGCAAAGGAGAGCGGATTCGCCGAGACGATGTTCGGCCGCAAGCGCCATATCCCCGAGCTCAAATCGTCCAACGCCAGCCAACGCGGCTTCGGCGAGCGCACGGCGATGAACCACCCCATGCAGGGCAGCGCCGCCGACATCATCAAGCTGGCGATGCGTCAGGTGCAGGATCGCCTGATGGCGGAGGGCATGCGCGCCCGCCTGCTCGTGCAGGTGCACGACGAGTTGGACTTCAGCGTGCCGGAGGACGAGGTGGAGAAGCTCACGGCGATGGTGCGCGAGATCATGGAGAACGTGGCGAAGCTGCGCGTGCCGCTCGTCGTCGATGTCCAAACCGGCGCCAACTGGGCAGAGGCGCACTGACCTGTCCGGCTCCGCGTCCTAAATCTCCATATTCCCGTCATTGAACTTTTCGGCAACTCTGCTATCATGCATGAGGTTGCGCCCAAAGGGGGCGCGGCGTAAGTGGAGTGCGATGATACACGTCGGCTGTGCATCCGACCCTTCGGGGCTTGCTACGGCGACGTCGAAAGTTATCGCCTTGCGAGTCTACAAGGAGACGCACATGTACGCAATCGTGAAGACCGGCGGCAAGCAGTACAAGGTTGCCCCCGGCGACAAGCTGAACGTCGAGAAGCTCGACGCCGAGGTCGGCTCCAAGGTGGAGCTCACGGCCATCTGCATCGTCGACGGCGACAAGGTCGAGGCTGATCCGGCCAAGGCCGCCGCCACCAAGGTGACCGCCACCGTCATCGAGCAGTTCCGTGGCGAGAAGCAGCTCGTGTTCAAGTTCAAGAAGCGCAAGAACTACAAGAAGATGCGCGGCCATCGTCAGTATCTGACCCGCATCCAGGTCGAGTCCATCGGCTAAGGCCGACAAGCAAGGGAGGTAGTCTCATGGCTCATAAGAAAGGTCTCGGTTCCAGCCGTAACGGCCGCGATTCCCGCGCTCAGCGCCTTGGCGTGAAGATGTTCGCCGGCCAGAAGGTCCGCACCGGCAACGTGATCGTGCGTCAGCGCGGCACCAAGTTCCATCCCGGCGAGAACGTCGGCCGCGGCAAGGACGACACGCTGTTCGCCCTGTGCGACGGCACGCTGGAGTTCACCAACGGCGTGAAGCGCCGCATCCACGTCCGTCCCGAGGCGTAAACCCGTCTCGCCAGGCCGGCTGCCGCTGGCCGCAATCCAATAGGATCCGAGAATGCCCTCTGCGAACCAGGGGGCATTTTCATATACAATCGACCTGTTCGGTACCGGGTGATGGGATCGGCTCGGCGCAACGGCATCGATTCATCCGCCGCCGTCCGCCCGCCGTCGCATCGTCCCTGATGACGTGCCGCATCATGCGGTGCAAGACGAAAGAGCACGCTATGTTCATCGACAAAGTTCGCATATTTGTGAAAGGCGGCGACGGCGGCGCGGGCTGCATGTCGTTCCGCCGCGAGGCCCACGTGCCCAAGGGCGGTCCCGACGGCGGCGACGGCGGCCACGGCGGAAACGTCGTGCTGCGCGCCGACGCGAGCCTGTCCTCGCTGATCGATTACCGTTTCAAGCATCATTTCAAGGCGCAGCGCGGCACGCACGGCAAGGGCAGCCGCATGCACGGCGCCACGGGCGAGGACCTGATCCTGCGCGTGCCGGTGGGCACCGTCGTACACGCCTACGACGACGAGCGCAAGGAGACCGGCGAGATGATCGCCGACCTCACCCACGATGGCGAGACGGTCACCGTCGCCAGCGGCGGCATGGGCGGCCGCGGCAACATCCACTTCGTCACGTCGACGCGCCGTGCGCCCGCGTTCGCCGAGCTGGGCGAGCCGGCGGAGGAGCGATGGATCGAGCTTGAGATGAAGCTGATGGCCGACGCTGCGCTCGTCGGCGTGCCGTCGGCGGGCAAATCCTCGCTGATCTCCAAGCTTTCAGCCGCGCGTCCCAAGATCGCCGACTATCCGTTCACGACGCTCGTCCCCAATCTGGGCGTGGCGCGCACCGATGACTACAGCTTCGTGGTTGCCGACATCCCCGGCCTGATCGAGGGCGCGCACGAGGGACGCGGTCTGGGGCATGAGTTCCTTCGCCATATCGAGCGCACCGCGCTCATCGTGCACGTGGTCGACCTGACGGGCGGGTTCGAGGGGCGTGATCCGCTGGAGGACTACGAGATCATCAACCGCGAGCTGGCGCTGTATGCCGACGAGTTGGAGATGCGCCCGCGCATCGTCGTGGGCAACAAGATCGACGCTCCCGGAACCGAGGAGGCCGCGCGGCGCCTCGCCGAGCGCGTGAAGGCCGACTCCATCGCCGCGGCGGGCGGCGACGAGTTCGCGATGAGCCGCATCGATCCCAAGCTCTACCTGATCAGCGCGTTGACGGGCGAGGGTGTGGAGAGCTTGAAGGCAGCCATCGGATCCAAGGTCCGCGAGCTGCGCGAGCAGGCGCGCGAAGAGCTGTCCGCCTCTGAGGTCCAATACGACCGGGTGTGGGAGCTCAAGCGGGAGAAGCGCGACAAGGCGTTCAAGGTGCGCAAGCTCTCCGACGGCATCTTCCGCGTGGAGGGTCCCCAGGTCGAGCGCATGGTCGTGCAGACCGATTGGGAGAACGAGGAGGCGCTCGCGTTTCTGCAGCACCGCTTCAAGCGGCTTGGCGTCGACAAGGCGCTCGAGAACGCCGGCGCGCGCAATGGCGACGAGGTGCGCATCCTCGGATACGCTTTCGAGTTCGAGTCGGCGGCGGGAATCGACGATCCGTATCAGGAGCTGGAGCTATGAGCGAGCATGGGGGAGCCCTTGGGGCATGCGCGGACGGCGCGGGGGAGGCCCGCGTCATCCGCCGCCCCCTGGTGGTGAAGATCGGCTCGTCGACGCTGACGACGGCCGACAACCGGATCGACCGCGCCTATCTGCGTCAGGTGGCCGACCAGATCGCCTGCGTGCGCGAGGCCGGATGGTCGCCGATCATCGTGACGTCTGCCGCCATCGCCTGCGGCCTCGAGGCGCTGGGTATGGACCGGCGCCCCGGCGATATGCCCAGCTTGCAGGCTGCGGCTTCGGTGGGGCAGTCGGCGCTTTCCGCCGCCTACGCCGAAGCGTTCGCCCCGCACGGAGTGGTCACCTCGCTCGTGCTGCTGACCCGGCGCGACACGGCGGACCGCACGGCGTACCTGCACGCGCGCGACACCTTCGACAAGCTGCTCGATTTCGGGGTGGTGCCCATCGTCAACGAGAACGACACCGTCTCGGTCGAGCAGATCCGCTTCGGCGACAACGACACGTTGGCCGCCCTGGTGGCGTGTTTGGTGGAGGCCGAGCTGGTGGTGATCCTGTCCGATATCGACGGGCTCTACGACGCGAATCCGCGCCGCGTCCCCGACGCGAAGCTCATCGAGCGCGTCGACGCCATCGATGCGGGCGTGATGGCGGTATGCGGCGAGGCGGGCACTGCGGCGGGTTCGGGCGGCATGATCACCAAGGTCAAGGCCGCGCGCGTGCTGATGGTCGCGGGCATCCCGCTGGTGATATGCAACGGGCGCCGCCAGGGGGCCATCGAAGACGCCGCGGCGGGACGCCCGGTCGGCACGCTGTTCGCCGCGTCGAGCCGCCCCCATGAGATCACCCCCAAAAAACTGTGGATCGCGCTCGGGGATGCGACGCGCGGCGCGCTCGCGGTGGACGAAGGGGCTAAGAAAGCCCTGATCGAGCGCGGCTCATCGCTGCTGGCGGTGGGCGTACGCGGCATCGAGGGCCGCTTCGATGCCGGAGACATCGTCGACATCAAAGATCCGTCGGGGCACGTGTTCGCACGCGGGCGCGTGTCGGCCGAGTCCGATGAGGTGGAGCTCGCCGAGGGCCTTGACCAGAAGACGCTGGCGGGCAACCGCCTTCTTGCGCATCTTGCCGAGCGTCCGCTGGTGCATCGCGACGAGCTTGTTGTGTTCGAGTAAGCGGTTCCGTCGGCGTGCCTGCCGACGGAACCTGCCGGCACCGCGGAAGCTCTCGCTGACGTTTCAATGGGAATGGGAGGTTTCGATCATATGAGCAACGACCTGATCAAAGCCGAGGTTTTGGAGATCGCGCAGGCGGCAAGGGATGCTTCGGGCGAGCTGGGATGCAAAACCCTCGAGGAGCGCGACGGGGCGCTGCGCGCAATGGCGGCGGCTCTGCGCGCGCACGTGGGCGAGATCGTCGAGGCTAACAGGCGTGACATGGATGCCGCGCGTGAGGCGGGCACCAAGGAGAGCCTGCTCGACCGCCTGATGCTCGACGAAGGGCGCGTCGAGGCGATGGCCGCGGCGCTGGAGGATCTGGTCGCGCTTCCCGACCCGCTGGGCGAAGTGCAAGAGGAGCGCACGCTCTACAACGGCATCGAGCTTGAGCGCGTGAGCGTTCCGCTCGGCGTGGTGGCCGTGGTGTACGAGGCTCGCCCCAACGTCACCGCCGACGCCGCGGGCATCTGCCTGAAGGCAGGCAACGCCTGCGTCCTGCGCGGCGGCAGCATGGCGGCTGCCTCCAACGCCGCGATCTCGCGCGTGCTCCACGACGCGGCGGTGGACGCGGGCATGCCGCGGGGCTGCATCGGGTCCATCGCCAGCACCGATCGCGCCGCCACCGACGAGCTGATGCAGCTGCACGGCACGGTCGACGTGCTCATCCCGCGCGGGGGCGCCGGGCTTATCCGCCATTGCGTCGAGTGCTCCAAGGTCCCCGTCATCGAGACGGGCACGGGCAACTGCCACGTCTACGTGCACGGTTCCGCCGACCTCGCCAAGGCGACCGCCATCGTCGAGAACGCCAAGTGCCGCCGCTACGGCGTGTGCAACGCCGCCGAGACGCTGCTGGTCGACCGCGCGATCGCCGGGGAGTTCCTCCCTGGCATGATGGCGCTGCTCGCATCCCACGGCGTCGCGCTGCACTGCGACGAGGAGTCCTTTGCGATCGCGGAAAAGCTTGCGGCCGCCGGCGACGAGCTCGTCTTCGACCGTGCCGACGAGGGGGATTGGGAGACCGAGTACCTTGCGCCCGAGATCGCGATCAAGTGCGTCGGGGGCGTCGACGAGGCGATCGCGCACGTCAACCGCTACGGCACGCGTCATTCCGAGGCGATCGTCGCCGAGGATGCGGCGGCATGCGAGCGCTTCTTGGCGCGCGTGGACGCCGCGGCGGTCTACGCTAACGCCTCGACCTCGTTTACCGATGGCGGGCAGTTCGGGATGGGCGCCGAGATCGGCATCTCCACCCAGAAGCTGCATGCGCGCGGACCCTTCGCGTTGCGCGCGCTCACGTCCTATAAATACGTCCTGCGCGGCGACGGCCAGGTGCGCGCCTAGCATGGCGGGCGGGATGACGATGGCGGGGGAAGCGCAGTGCCCGGCGGTGAGCGCCCGCTTCGATGATCTTGGCTCTGACGGAGCGCCGCGCCGCCTGGGCATCATGGGAGGCACGTTCGACCCCATCCATATCGGGCACCTCGCCATCGCCGAGCAGGCTCGCGAGGCGATGCGCCTCGATGCGGTGATCTTTATTCCGACCGGCACCCCGGTGTTCAAGCGCGACCGTGTGGTGAGCCCCGCTTCCGATCGGCTGGAGATGTGCCGCCTCGCGGTCGAGAGCAATCCGTTCTTCGATGTGAGCGACATCGAGATCCGCCGAGGGGGCGACACCTACACGGTCGATACGCTTCGCCAGCTGCGCGCCCATTATCCTAGCAACGTGGAGCTGTGGTTCATCACGGGCGCGGACGCGGTGGCGAGCATCGTAGCCTGGCGCGAGAGCGCGGCGATCGCCGATCTGGCAAAGCTGATCGCGGTCACGCGTCCGGGGTTCCCGTTGACCGACGAGCGCCGTCGCGAGATCGCGTCGGCGGGCAACTTCGATGTGCGCTACATGGAGGCGACGGCGCTGTCCGTCTCCTCGAGCGACCTGCGCAGACGCGTCGCCGAGGGCAGGTCGATCCGCTATCTGACCATGGCGCGCGTGCGCGACTACATCGACGCGCACGCCCTGTACCGCGCGGCATCGTCCGAATCGGCCTTGGATGCGGAACGCGCCGTCGGTACGGCGGCGCCCCTTGAGGGGAAAGGGGGGACGCATGTCCAAGAAGGAGCATAAGCACGAAGCCGCCGAGGGCGTCGGCGCGGCGCAGCCGTCTTCCGATGTCCTCGGCGAGGCGTTCTTCGAGGCTCGTCGCGAGGAGCTGCGGGAGCGTTTGCCCAAGAAGAGCCGCTACCGCCATTCCCTGGGCGTTGCCGAGGAATCCGCGCGTCTGGCGCGCATTTACGGCGTCGACGAGCGCAAGGCGCGCTTGGCGGGTCTTCTGCACGATTGGGACAAGGGCTACGACGACGCCGGCATCCGCGCGCGCGTGGCCGAACTCGGTCTTGATGCCGACCCCTTTCTGGTGGAGAGCATGCCGCAGCTGCTGCACGGTCCGACTGCGGCAGCGGCCCTCGCTCGGCGGTTCCCGGAGCTTCCCGACGACGTCGTGAGCGCCATCGACCGCCACACCGCAGGCGCTGTCGGCATGAGCGATCTGGACATGATCGTCTACATCGCCGACGTCATCGAGCCTCATCGCGATTTTCCGGGCGTCGAGGATCTGCGGGCGCTGCCGGGGACGGAGTCGCTCGAGGATCTGTTCGTGGACGTATCCGCCCATGTATTTGGGAATCTTATCGAGCGTCGGCGTTTCGTCCACCCGCAGACGCTCGAAGTGTGGAATCATTACATCGCTCGCAAAATGAGCAGGAACTAGGAAGGAACGATATGACCCAAACCGACGCGACGACCGAGCAGACCGCTCCCAAGACGTCCGACCAGCAGTTCTCGCGCGAGTGCGCCCTCATCGCGGCGCGCGCCGCCGACGAGAAGAAGGCCACCGATATCCTCGTGCAGGACGTGCGCGAGCTGGTCAGCATCACCGACTACTTCGTTATCGTGACGGCGGCGAACTCCCGCCAGGTCGAAGCGATCATCGACGAGATCGAGGACGCCCTGCGCGAGCAGGCGCGCATCAAGCCGAGCCACACCGAGGACAGCCGCGACGGCTCGTGGTCGCTTCTGGATTACGGCGACGTGGTGGTGCACGTGTTCATGCCCGAGGCGCGCGAGTACTACCGTCTTGAGGAGCTGTGGAACGACGCGCCGACGATCGACCTCGCCGCCGAGGCGGGTCTCACCGACGTCCAGTACTCGGATCGCATCCAGAAGATGCTCGGGTAGAACAAAGCGCTATTCAGTCTCTCCGTCCGGCCGAACGGGGCGGGGCTCGTGCTCAAACAGGTCCTGAGCTCGCTCAAAAGCGCCACTGGCGCTTTTGGCTCGTGCGGATACTGCGCGCGAACCCCGCCCCCGCCCAGCCGAGCTGCGTTTTCGCGACCGTTGCTAGCAGGTGCCGTAATCCTTGGCGGCGGGGAGGCCGTAGGCGGATTCGGCTTGGGTGGCGGCTCGGACGACGGCCTTCTGCATGGCTTCGGTCGCGAGGATCGAGACGGCGTCGGGGTCGGCTTCGATCTGGCACGAGGCCAAGGTGAAGATCGTGTCGCCGTCGTTTTGAGTGTGCACCGGCTTGATGGCGCGGGCATAGGCGTCGTGGGCGCATGAGGCGGTCTTGGTCGCCTGCGCTTTGGTAAGGCGTGCGTTGGTGAGAATGCAGCCGATGGTCGTGTTGGCGACGGGTCCTTCGGCGGCAACCGCCTGCGCCGACATCGCGCGCTCGAACGTCTCCAGAGGATCGGCGATGCCCCCTTTGCCGTCGCGCGTTCCGGCCACCTGGCGCCCGTCCGGTCCGATCACATGGCCGAGGGCATTGACCGCGACGAGCGCGACGCAAACCAGATCGTCCCAGCGCGCTCCCGCCATTCCGAATCCGGTCTTCATCGCTCCTTCGCCTCCGAGCATCTTGCCGACGCTTGCTCCCGTGCCGGCGCCGACGTTGCCTTCAGCAAGATGCGAACCCGCTCCGTCGGAGAGCGCGGCTTCCGCGGCGGCGCGCCCCATCGCCTTGTCGGGATGCGCGTTTTGCCCCACCAGCAGATCGAACAGGCAGGCTCCCGTGACGATCGGCACGTGCGCGCCGGCAAGCTCGAAGCCGATGCCGCGCTCGGACAGGGCGTCCATCACGCCGCAGGACGCCTCCAGGCCGAACGCGCTGCCGCCCGACAGCACCACCGCATGGACGTTCTGCACCATGTTCTCGGGCTTGAGCAGATCCGTCTCGCGGGTGGCGGGGCCGCCTCCGCGCACATCGACTCCGCAGACGGCGCCGTCGGGCGCAACGATCACGGTGCATCCGGTTCCTGCGGCGGCGTCTTGGGCATGCGCGCAGCAAAACGCGGGGATATCTGCCAGCGTTGCGGTTTTCATCAGAGGTTCCTCCTCGATTCGCGGGTTCGCGCCCATTCTACTCCAAGGAGCTCGGTTCTCCTTGGCGCTTAAGCTGCTTTCGACGCGCTTTCGCCGCGGATGCCGCGTGGATTCCCTCTGGTTTTCGCCTCTATTCGATTTCATCTAAAACTAAAGGTAAAGTTAAGGTATAATCGGCTGGTCTGGATTGCGCATGCGCTCCGAAAGGAACACGCATGTCGACCTTCATGAGATCCTCCGCCTGCGAAGGCAGGCGTCCGAAGCACCTCGCCTCGCTTCGCTGTCCTCTGCGTCCCGATCTCGTCTCGCGCCTGATGCGCGACCGTCAGGTTGCCCGCTTCATAGTCGCGCCCGATGGATTCGGCAAGACGAGCCTGGCGTTCGGCTACGCCGAGACGATCTTCTCCTTTCGCCATGTGATATGGCTCAACGGCAAAAGCCCCTGCTTCTTGAGGGACTTGGATTCGGGCAAGCTTGCCTCGGGGGCGCGGTCGGTCGATGATCGCTGCGCGCTCGTCGTGATGGACGATGTGCCCCAGCTGGCTTTCGAGCGATCCTGCGCGCTTTCCTCCCAGATCGATGATCTTTTGAAGACGGGGTGCGAGGTGCTGGTGAGCTGCGTCCCCTCTTGCGACACCCTCGGTTTGCTGCAGCGCGACCGCATCACGCTCGATGCGGGGGATCTTCTGCTGGCGGAAACCGATGGGCGCGGGGCTTCGCAGGAGGAGCCTTCGTCGCGCGTGGCGGGCCTGCAAGCCGGCTCGCCCCTCACGCCCCGGGCGTTTCTGAAGGGGATCGCCCGCGAGGAGCTGCCTTCGGAGATGGTGCTGGCGACGATCGTGATGCTGGCGTTGCATGAGGGCGCGCTCGACGAGATCGAGGCGTTCGGCGCCTGCGGTGCGGAGGCGCTCGGATTTTTGGCAAGGAACTATCCGTTTCTGGGCATCGACGAGAGGGCGGGATTGTTCCGGACGCCGCCGTTCGAGCCCGCCGACATCGCCACGGCGTTCGATGCCAGGATCGATGCCGCAGCGGGCTTCTCCCATTTCTCGAGCCGGACGGGCCTTGCACGCGCCCTCGCCGACGCGCTGCTGTCGCGCGGCGAGGGAGGGCGGGCGTGCGGATTGGTGGGCGCTCTGTGCCCGTGCGACGACAGGGAGGCGTGGCTCGAAAGCGGACGGATGCTCCTTGCCAAGCAGGCGTGCCTTCTGCCCGCCAACGACCTCTCAAAGCATCTGGATCGCGGCAAGCGGCGCAATCCCGCCATCGAGGCTGATGTCGCCTGGAGGTGCGTCATGCTGGGGGACGAGGGCGAGGCGCGCCGCCATGCCCGCCGCGCGGTCGCATCGGAGGAGGAAGGGCCGCAGGTGATGGGACTTTTGGCGCTGGCGCGCCACGGAAGCGCGAGGGAGCGCGAGCAGTCCGCCTGCCGCCTGGCCGCGTGGACGTCCGCCCCGCTGCCTTCGAAGGGGGAGGCCGGCTCGCAGGCCGCTGCGTGGACGAGGCCGTTGGCGGGGATGTCGTCTCTGGCGGATCTGCCCTCCGCGGAGGCCCGGCGAAGGTGGGAGGCGTGGCGCGACGGGGGAGCCGACCCCGACGCGCTTACGGTCGCGGCGCTGTGGCTGTTCGAGGACGCCCTCCGTCGCCGCGAGTGCAGCGGACCGAATGAGGATGACGGCCGGGGCACGTCGCCCTCATTGGACGAAGGGCCCGATGCGACTTTGCTGTCCGAGGCCGCTTCGCATGTCGCCCGGCGCATCCGCGAGAGCGGTCCGAGCCGCCCCGATGCGTTCGCCTCGCTCGCGGTTCTGGCTTGGGAGGGCCTGAGGCGCTCGGATGGGCTTGCGGGTGCGCACGACCCCCTGTCTGACCCCGCCGCGGAGCATTCGGCACGCGATGTGGAGGCGGTTGTGGCGTCGCAGCGCCGCGAATGGCGGATCCGCAGGAGCGCCCGCGATCGCAGGCGTCGCGAATACGCCGCGACGCATCCGGATTCCTTTCTTGACGGCAGGTACCGCCCCGATGATGGTGCGGCTGATCGGTGTCCGCTGCTTACGGTCAAGCTTTTCGGCGGACTCGAGGTGCGCATCGGCAACGAGCGCATCGATCCTGGCAAGCTTCGGAGGCAGAAGGTCAAGACGCTGCTCGCGCTTTTGGTGCTCAACCGCGGGCGGGACGTGTCGCGCGACCGCCTCATGGAGGCGATCTGGCCCGGAGCAGCCTTCGATGCGGCGCGCAAGAACTTCTACGGCATCTGGTCGCAGCTGCGCGTCGCGCTGTCGCTTCCTCAGGGAGACTGCCCCTACCTCATCCGCCAGCAGAACGTGTGCCGGCTCGACGGCACCTTGTTGCGCAGCGACGTCGCGGATTTCGACGAGACGTGCCGCACGCTGATGTTCGGCAGGATGGACACCGATGGCTGGGCGCGCCTGTCGGCGGAGATCGACGATCGCTTCTCCGACGAGCTGATGCCGGGAGAGCGCAGCACCGATGCGATCGAGCGCATGCGCGCCGAATGCCGGGTGGCCCTCGTCGACGCGCTCGTGGCGGCGTCGCGGCGCTTGATCGCGGAGGGCCGCGCGCAGGAGGGGCTGTGGTTCGCCCGCAAGGCGCTCAAGCGCGACGCCTCGCGGGAGGATGCCTACACCGCGCTGATGGAGGCCCAGGTCGCCGCAGGCCAGCGCGCGGCGGCGCTGGACACCTACTTCTCATGTCGGCGCTACCTTACCGAGGAGCTGGGAATCGATCCTTCGCTCGAGACGATGGCGCTCTACCGCGGCATCATCGAGGCCGAGGAGGGCCTTGCCTGAGTGCGGGATATGACGGGCGCGACAGGGGGGCGGTCCCCCTGTCGCATCTGGATAATGTAGCGGGGGACCGTCCCCTGCCATCCTGCCGCATGCGATCTGTGTAGTTCCTCTGCGCTGATGCTCCTTGTGATAGAGTAATGCGCGGCTTTTGAAATGCCTGATGACCGTCAGGCTTTGCGGCGCGCCGGTATCCTCGCGCGCCGCTTCCCATCGATGAAGGGACGGCATACTCCCATGGCTGGATTCCTCTCCAAACTGCTCACGCTCGGCGAGGGCAAGCAGATGAAACGCTACCAGCAGACGGTGGATTCCATCAACGCGCTGGAACCGTCGATGCAGGCGCTTTCCGACGAGGAGCTGCGCGGCCTCACCGCCCGTTTCCGCGAGCGTCTCGACGCCGGCGATGACCTTGATGCGATGCTGCCCGAGGCGTTCGCCGCGGTGCGCGAGGCGGCCGTGCGCACGCGCGGCATGCGCCACTTCGACGTGCAGCTCATCGGAGGCATGGCGCTTCACGAGGGCCAGATCGCCGAGATGAAGACCGGCGAGGGCAAGACGCTCGTCTCGACGCTGGCGGGCTACCTCAACGCGCTGCCCGGCAAGAACGTGCACATCGTCACCGTCAACGACTACCTGGCGCGCCGCGACAGCGAGTGGATGGGCGCCATCTACCGTTTCCTGGGCATGAACGTCGGCCTGATCCAAAACGGCATGCGCCTCGACCGCAAGAAGCCCGCCTACCAGGCGGACATCACCTACGGCACCAACTCGGAGTTCGGCTTCGACTACCTGCGCGACAACATGGTCACGCGCGCCGAGGCCCGCGTCCAGCGCGGCCACCACTTCGCCATCGTCGACGAGGTCGACTCGATCCTCATCGACGAGGCGCGCACGCCGCTCATCATCTCGGGCGCCGGCAGCCAGGCCGCCGAGACGTACAACAAGTTCGCCCGCGTGATGCCCGTCCTGCGCGAGGGCGAGGACTTCGAGATGGACGAGGCCAAGCGCACCATCTCCGCCACCGAGGTCGGCCTCGAGAAAGTCGAGTCGATGCTGGGCATCGACGATCTGTACGCCGACCCGTCCGGCCAGCTGCCCAACCACCTGCAGCAGGCGCTCAAGGCGCAGTTCCTGTTCCACCGTGACGTCGACTACGTGGTGGTCGACGGCGAGGTCAAGATCGTCGACGAGTTCACCGGCCGCATCATGGAGGGCCGCCGCTACTCCGAGGGCCTGCACCAGGCGCTCGAGGCCAAAGAGCACGTGCTCGTGCGCGAGGAGAACCAGACGCTGGCCACCATCACGCTGCAGAACTACTTCCGCCTGTATGACAAGCTTTCCGGCATGACGGGCACCGCCATGACCGAGGACGCCGAGTTCCGCCAGATCTACAAGCTGCCGGTCGTGGCCATCCCGCCCAACAAGCCGGTCATCCGCAAGGACGAGGACGACCTGGTCTACCGCACGATCGACGCCAAGTTCGACGCGGTCGCCGAGGAGGTTGCGGCGCGCCACGAGGCGGGGCAGCCCTGCCTGATCGGCACGGTGTCGGTCGAGAGCTCCGAGCGCCTCTCGCGCCTGCTCGACAAGCGCGGCGTGCGGCATGAGACCCTCAACGCCAAGAACCACGAGCGCGAGGCGCACATCATCGCGCAGGCGGGCCGCGTCGGTGCGGTGACGATCGCCACCAATATGGCCGGCCGCGGCACCGACATCCTGCTCGGCGGCAACCCTGAGGTGCTCGCCGAGGACTTCCTGCGCCAGAAGGGCTACGACCCCGGGCGCACGCCGCAGGACGATGCCAAGCTCGCCGAGCTGGTGGCGGCGGGCGACGAGAACGCCGCGAAGCTGGCAGAGAAGCTGATGCCGGCCCCCAGCGACGAGCAGCGCGCCGAAGCGCTCGCGCGCGCCAAGGAGCTGTGCGCCGAGGAGGGCGAGCGGGTGCGCGCCGCCGGCGGTCTGGCGGTTATCGGCACCGAGCGCCATGAGAGCCGCCGCATCGACAACCAGCTGCGCGGCCGTTCCGGCCGCCAGGGCGATCCGGGCGTGACCCAGTTCTACCTTTCGCTCGAAGACGACCTGATGCGCTTGTTCGGCGGCGATCGCATGGACTCCATCGACCGCATGATGGCCAAGATGAAGATGCCCGACGACATGCCGATCCAGGCGGGCATGGTCAGCAAGGCGATCGAGGGCGCCCAGCGCCAGGTCGAGACGATGCACTTCGCTGCGCGCAAGAACGTGCTCGAGTACGACGACGTGATGAACCTCCAGCGCGAGGCGATCTATACCGAGCGCAACGCCATCCTCGACGGCAAGGATCTCGACGAGCGCATCTCGTCGATCATCGACGATGCGGTCGAGGCTGTGGTGGAGGAGAACTGCCCTGTCAAGACGGTCAGCGACGAGTGGGACGTGAAGGCCGTCGACATGTGGGCCGCCGAGATGACCGGCCGCGACGAATTCGACGCCGAGGCGGTGGTCGACCGCGACGACGATCCCGCTGTGCTCGCCGAGGAGCTCGAGGCGTATCTGCAGTCCATCTACGACGAGAAGGGCAAGATCCTCGGAGACGCGGCGATGAAGGCGCTCGAGCGCCAGGTCATGCTGCGCATCATCGACACGCGCTGGATGGCCCATCTGTCCGAAATGGACTACCTCAAAACCGGCATCGGTTTGCGCGCCTTCGGCCAGCGCGACCCGCTCGTCGAGTACAAGAACGAGGCGTACCGCGCGTTCCAAAACCTCACATCGTCGATGTATTCCGACTACCTGCGCACAATTCTGCGCCTGCAGATTGCCGTGAAGAAAGAGGCTCCCCAGATCCCCGAGCAGCGCGATCCGCTCTCCGGCAAGGTGAGCTACTCCTCGCCCGAGGCGGTCCTCGACGCGCCCGGCGTCGGCGATGACGAGCGCTCCCGACGTCCTGCGCGCGCTGCCGGCGGCATGCCCAAGCAAGCGCCGCGCGAGATCCAAAAGCCCCAGACCTTCGTCAAGGACAAGGACGACCCCTTCGCCAATGTGGGCCGCAACGATCCGTGTCCTTGCGGCAGCGGGCTCAAATTCAAGAAGTGCCACGGCAAGGACCTTTGAGTTCCGCGGGCCTACCGGCCCGCGGAACTGGCCGACGCTGCGAAGCGCCGATGTACCCCTGCTTAGCGTGATTCCGCAGGTTTGCGTGCCCGTTGTACGCGGCGCCCGCGCGATCCCGTGAATCAGAGGTGCCTCGGCGCTTCTCGCTGGCTCTACGAACGATCCCTGTACCGACGCTTTGCTGTGAGAGACGAAATGGCTGATAAGGAAATCAAAGAGCTTCAGGAAGCGGCGCGCCGCGTGGACGATGCGCGCGCCTACCTGCATATCGAGGAGAAGGAAGCCGAGCTCAAAGAGCTCGATGACGAGATCGCCCGCCCCGGGTTCTGGGACGACGCCGCGCATGCGCAGGGCGTCTCCAAGCAGGCGAGCAACGTGCGCGCGACGATCCAGGAGTACGAGGACGCCTGCGCGCTGCTCGACGACGTGCGCACCGCGTTCGAGCTGGCGGGGGAGGACGAGGCGTTCGCTGGGGAGGCACGATCCGGCCTCGCGCGGCTCGAGCAGCTGCTCGACGGACTGGAGGTGTCGTCATGGTTCTCGGGGCGCTTCGACGCGGGAGATGCTATCCTCACCGTCAATCCCGGCCAGGGCGGCTTGGAGGCCCAGGACTGGACCGAGATGCTCTATCGCATGTACACCCGCTACGCCGAGGGCAAGGGCTGGAAGGTCCGCGACCTCGACGTCGTGCCCGGCACCGACGCGGTCGGCCTTGACAAGGCGACGATCCAGATCGAGGGGCGCAACGCCTACGGCATGCTGACGAGCGAGGCGGGAGTGCACCGCCTGGTGCGCATCAGCCCCACCGACGACAAAAAGCGCCGTCACACGACGTTCGCCGGCGTGGAGGTGCTGCCCGTGCTGCCCGACGACATCGAAGTGGATCTGAATCCCGCTGACGTGCGCGTCGACGTGTACCGCTCCAGCGGCCCCGGCGGCCAGTGCGTCAACACGACCGACTCCGCCGTGCGCCTGACCCATATCCCCACCGGCATCGTCGTCACCTGTCAGAACGAGAAGAGCCAGCTGCAGAACAAGGAGGCCGCGTTCAAGGTGCTGCGCGCCAAGCTCTACGAGATCGAGCGCCAGAAGCGCGAGGAGGAGCTTGCGGCGCTGCGCGGCGAGCGGATGGAGAACACGTTCGGCAGCCAGATCCGCAACTACGTGCTCTACCCCTACCAGATGGTGAAGGATCTGCGCAGCGGCATCGAGACCGGCAACGTGGACGCGGTGCTCGGCGGCGAGATCGAGGAGTTCGTGATCGGCTACCACCGCTGGAAAGCCGCCCAGTAGCGAGGGGGAAGGGGATGGAGGCTTCTTCGTCCCCGTTATCGCGCAGATGAATATTCTCATTTCATCTGCGCCATCATGGTCAACGCCCGTTCCAAATGTGTAAAATGGATCGGTACGGTTTCGGCGCTTCGCGCCGGCATGCTTCATCGACTTGAGAAAGGGCGGACAAGCCTATGGAGGCACAGCATCTTGCCGAGCAGGCACGGCGCATGCGCGTCGACATCGTGCGCATGATCGCCGAGGCGGGCAGCGGGCATCCCGGCGGCTCGCTTTCGTGCGCCGACATCCTCACCGCGCTGTATTTCGGCGGCGTGATGGACCATCGTCCCGACGATCCCTCGTGGGAGGGCCGCGATCGATTCATCCTGGCCAAGGGGCATGCGGCTCCCGCCCTGTACGCCGCGCTGGCGCTGGCGGGCTATTTCCCCGAAGACGAGCTCGAGACGCTGCGCAAGCTGGGCAGCCGCCTGCAGGGCCATCCCGATTCCAACCAGGTTCCCGGCGTCGAGGTGTCCACCGGATCCCTCGGCCAGGGCCTTTCCATCGCCGCGGGCGCCGCGGCGGGCCTCAAGCTCGACGGCGCTCCTCAGGCGGTGTTCGCGCTGCTGGGCGATGGCGAGTGCCAGGAGGGCCAGGTGTGGGAGGCCGCCATGTTCGCCGCCCATCGCAAGCTGGACAACCTGATCGCCATCATAGACCGCAACGGCCTGCAGATCGACGGCTCCACCGAGGAGGTGTGCGATCCGGGCGACATCGCCGCGAAGTTCCAGGCGTTCGGCTGGGATGCGCGCGAGGTCGACGGCCACGACATCCCCGCTCTCATCGAAGCGCTGAGCCAGGCCAAGGCCGACCGCGGCGGCAAACCGCATGCCTTCATCGCCCGCACCGTCAAGGGCAAGGGCGTGTCGTTCATGGAGGGGCAGGCCGGATGGCATGGCAAGGCCCCCAATGCCGAGCAACTGGCCCAGGCGCTTGCCGACCTGGGATGCGACGAGGGAAAGGAGGCCTGCCGTGGTTAAGCTCGCAAGCGCCGAGGAAAAGCAGGTCAAGCGCGCCACGCGCGCGGCATACGGCGTCACGCTCGCCGAGCTCGCGGCGGAGGGGCTGCCGGTCGTGGCGGTCGACGCCGACCTTTCGGGTTCCACCACCACCAAGAAGTTCGCTCAGGCCGATCCCGCCTACGAGGGAAGGCTGTTCAACTGCGGCATCGCCGAGCAGAACATGATCGACGTCGCAGCCGGACTGGCCATCACCGGCCACATCGCCTTCACCGGCTCGTTCGCTGTGTTCGGCACGGGCCGCGCCTACGACCAGATCCGCAACACGGTCGCCTACAGCAAGCTCAACGTCAAAGTGGCGCCTTCGCACGCCGGCGTGTCGGTCGGCCCCGATGGCGGCAGCCACCAGATGCTCGAGGACATCTCGCTGATGCGCGGCCTTCCCGGCATGCGCGTGCTTGTCCCTGCCGACTACGCGGCCGCCCGCGCCGCCATCCGCGTCGCCGCCCAGACGCCCGGACCGGTCTACGTGCGCATGGGCCGCGCTTCGGTGCCCGCCGTGTACGCTGACGGCGTGGAGCTCGAGGTCGGCCGCGCCTACACGCTGCGCGAGGGAG
This sequence comes from uncultured Eggerthellaceae bacterium, assembly GCA_958452575.1. Lineage (GTDB taxonomy): Bacteria > Actinomycetota > Coriobacteriia > Coriobacteriales > Eggerthellaceae > Aphodovivens. The sequence continues at coordinate 73,494 of CAUDUM010000006.1, read as the reverse complement.
GCGATGTCACCATCGTCGCCTGCGGCGTCGAGGTCGAGCAGGCCATGATCGCCGCGGAGAAGCTTGCCGCGGAGGGGATCGAGGCAGAGGTCATCGATGCGTTCAGCGTCAAACCGCTCGACGAGGACGCGATCGTGGCGTCGGTTTCCAAGACCGGCTGCGCCGTCGTCGCCGAAGAGCACAGTGTGCTCGGCGGACTGGGATCGGCCGTTGCCGAGACCCTTGCCCGCCGCTGCCCGGCGCCCGTCGAATTCATCGGCGTGCAGGACAAGTTCGGCAAGTCCGGCGAGTTCGAGGAGCTGCTCGGCTACTTCCAGCTGGATGCGGACGCTATTGTCGAAGCTGTGAAAAAGGTACGGGACCGCTAGGCCATCTGGTAAAATCAAACGTTGTCTCAGTACATCGCTATATGAACGGAGCATTCTGTGACTAACGAAATCAACGAGGCGACAGCTGCTCAGCCGCCTGCGCGCCAACGCGCCCGCGCTGCGCGCGGCGCGCATTCGCGCCAGGCTCAGATGAGCGCACAGCTGTCGCAATCCCTGCCCGTGCTGGAGGTCGATGACATCCCCCAGCAGACGGGCACCCCGGTCATCACGTTCGATCATGTGACCAAGGTGTATCCCGCCCAGCCCAACCGTCCCGCCCTGTCGGATATCTCGCTGCAGATCTACGCTGGCGAGTTCATCTTCCTGGTGGGCCATTCCGGATCGGGCAAATCCACCTTCATCCGCATGCTCATCCGCGAGGTGAAGCCGACGCAGGGCCATATCTACGTCGCAGGCGAGGACCTTGCGTCCATGCGCAATTGGCGCGTGCCGTACCTGCGCCGTAACATCGGCTGCGTGTTCCAGGACTTCAAGCTGCTGCCCAACAAGACCGTCTTCGAGAACGTCGCGTTTGCGCTTGAGGTTATCGGCAAGAGCCGCCATGTCATCAAGACGCAGGTCCCCGAGGTTCTGCGCCTGGTCGGCCTGCAGGAGAAGCTCAACAAGATGCCCGACCAGCTTTCGGGCGGCGAGCAGCAGCGCGTGTCCATCGCGCGCGCCATCGTCAATCGTCCGCCGCTTCTGGTATGCGACGAGCCCACGGGCAACCTGGACCCCCAGACCTCCCGCGGCATCATGGACCTGCTCGAGCGCATCAATCGCACGGGCACCACGGTGCTGGTCGCCACGCACGACCGCGAGATGGTCGACAACATGCGCCGTCGCGTCATCGCGCTCGATCGCGGTCAGCTGACGCGCGACCAGGACAGGGGGGTGTACGGTTTCGATGTCTAGTCTGTTCTACTTCTTCCGCGAATCGCTCACGGGCTTCGCGCGGCATCTGTCCACCGCCCTTGGATCCATCATCACCATCTTCCTGTCGCTGCTCATCATCGGCATCTTCCTGGTGGGCGGAAACATGGTCAACAACGTCATCGCTTCGGTCGAAAACGAGGTCTCGATCACGGCGTACGTCTCCGATGAGGCATCGCAAAACGATATCGATAGCGTCATGAGCTGGCTCGGGTCTCAGGAATCCGTGGCTTCGGTCGGCTTCACGACCAAGGAGCAGGCGCTGCAGAACTTCCAGGCGACGAGCTCCGACATCGTCGATGCGCTCGACGGGTCCAACCCGCTGCCGGCGTCCATCGACATTGAGCTTTCGGATCCCCAGATGGTCGAACAGGTTGCCAACGACCTGGCAGCCAACTCCACCTTCGCCAAGATCTGCGACACCGAGGGCGATCCTTCCGCCGACGTCCGCTACGGCGAGCAGACGGTCGAGCGTCTGTTCTCGCTTACCAACTACGTCCGCTACATCGGGCTTGCGCTCATCGTGCTGCTCATCTTCATCGCCATGGTGTTCATCAACAACACCATCCGCCTGGCCATCCTGGCGCGCCGCAAGGAGATCGCCATCATGCGCCTGGTGGGTGCGAGCAACGGCTTCATCCGCGGGCCCTTCCTGATGGAAGGCGCGCTGCACGCCATCATCGGCTCGCTTTTGGCGGTGGGCTGCCTGGAGCTTCTGCGCAACCTGGTGCTGCCCCAGGTCCAGGGAGCGTTGGCGTTCCTGCCGTTCGACCTGAGCCTCAACTCCTTCCTGTTTGTCTACCTGGTGCTGGTGATCGCCGGTCTGCTGATCGGCTTGATCGGCTCGGCTCTTGCCATGCGCCGCTACCTCAAGGTGTAGCCGCTCCGGCGGACACTATCTATGGCCAAGCATGGCGACAGCAAGCAACTAGCCGCGTCCGCGCGTAAAGCGCGGGCGCGGAATTTGCGTTTGATCAGGGTTTTCATCTTGATCATCGTCATCGCTGCCGTGTTCTGCCTCGGCTTTTTCGTGCGAGGCAACGCGACGATTCTCTCGGCGTTGGGCTTCACCGCGCTCGTGGGAGACGACTCCGCGAAGGCCGTGGAGCAGCGGACTGTCTTCAACTCGCTGTCGCAGCGCGTGGAGGAGGTCGAGGACACGCTTTCCGAGGAGAGCCTCGACACCTTCGATCTGGATCAGACGACCACCGGCGTGCTGAACGCGCTTGCCGAGGCAACCGAGGACCCGTACCTGCGCTACTACGATCAGGCACAATATTCGCTTTTGGAGCAGAATGCCGGCGACGACTACGAGGGTGTCGGCGTGCTGTTCGGCGAATCCGACGGCACGGCCTATGCCGTCGATGTGTTCGACGAGTCTCCCGCCCAGATCGCCGGCGTGCAGCAGGGCGATTTCGTCGTCGCGATCGATGGAGACCGCACCCGCGAATGGTCCCAGACCGAGGTGCTTGCTGCTCTCGATCGCGAGGAGGGCTCCACCGTCGTGATCACCTGGCGCAGGCCCGCCACCAGCGGAGCCGAGGGGGGCGAGGAGTTCACCACCGCGCTCACCTGCGTCAAAACTTCAGAGACCAACGTCGAATCGGTGCTCGGCGACGACGGCGTGGGCGTGATCATCCTGCGCCAGATCTCCGGCAACTCCACAGACCTCGTGCGCCGTGCCGTCGAATCCCTCGAATCCCAGGGCGCCCAATCCTACGTTTTGGACATCCGCGATGTTCCGGGCGGATACCTGTCGCAGGCGGTCGAGATCGCCAACCTCTTCGTCCGCAACGGAATCATCGTCCAGATCCAGACCAACAGCGGCATCAGCACGCGCCAAGCCAGCGGCGAGGTCGTCACGGACAAGCCGTTGGCCGTGCTTGTGAACGAGAACACCTCCGCCGCCGCCGAGGTTCTCGCCTCCGCCCTTCAGGACAACCAGCGTGCCACGCTCGTCGGCCAGACCACCATGGGCAAGGGCTCCGTGCAGGTTCTGCGCGAGCTGAGCTTCGGCGGCGCGCTGCGCTATACCGCCGCCTACTACCTGAGCCCCCAGGGTCGTGCCATCGACGGGCTGGGAGTCGCCCCCGATATCATCGTGGATCGCGAGGAGGGTGCGGCCGACAATCAGCTCTCCCTGGCTATCGAAACAGCCCAATCCTCCATTGCGGGGTAGCGGGATGGCGAGGTCGCGTTCCCATACGCGCCGCGCCGCTCGAAGCATGCCCCGCGGAACGCTTGCCGTCCATGCCGAGGGCTACGGCTTCGTTCAGACCGCGGAAGGCGAGTTCTTCATCCCCGCTTCCCAGCTCGGCGGAGCGTTTGACGGCGATCTGGTCGAGGTGTCCCCGCTGCCTTCCTCTGCCTCCAAGTCGTATCGCGCAACGGAACGCGGGTCGATGCGCATGAGGGGTCGTCCCGCCGCCCGCATCGCACGCGTCATCGAACGTGCGCATGAAAGCGTGGTCGGCCGTTACGAGGTGGCAGATCCGTTCGGAGTGGTCGTCCCTGAAGATCCCCGGATACCCTACGACGTCTTCACGCAGCGATCCGCTGCACCCGATATCCCGCACGGCGCGTTGGTGCGCGTGCGGATAACCACCTATCCTTCGCGCAACACCGCCGCGACCGGCGTGGTGGAGGAGGTTCTCGGCGAAGCGGACGAGCCGCGCATCGGCGTGGAGTCGATCATCGCGCGCCATAAGCTCGAGACGCGCTTTACCGACGCGTGCTTGGAGGAGGCGGGGGCGCTGCGCCTTGACGTCGAAGCCGCGCTTTCGAAAGGCTATGCGGATCTGCGCGATCGCTGCATCTTCACGATCGACCCCATCGATGCGCGCGACTTCGACGATGCGTTGTCTCTCGAGCGAATCGAAGACGATCGCGCCGCCGCTGGGGATCGCTGCGGTATCCCCGTCCTTTGCGGCTCGGGCTGGGAGAATGCCGGCGCGCCGGAATGGCGCCTCGGCGTCCATATCGCGGACGTGTCCGCCTACGTGCCATGGGGATGCGCCATCGACCTCGACGCGCGCAATCGCGCGACCAGTGTCTATTTGGTGGATCGCGTGATCCCCATGTTGCCGGAGCGCCTCTCCAACGACCTGTGCTCGCTGCGTCCCGACGAGGATCGGCTTGCGATGACGGTCGATCTCCGCCTGGATGGGAAGGGGCGCGTCAGCCGCTTTGAGGTATACCCGGCCGTCATTCGCTCCAAGGCGCGCCTGACCTATGGCGAGGTGCAAAAATGGCTTGATGGGATGGGTGCGCCCGCCGCCGCCCCGCGCCCGTGCGGTGACGATGCCGAAGCCGCTGGCGAGACGTCGCGTCAGCATGGGTTGAGGGCTTCTCGGCAGGTCGTCGAGCGGCTCGAATCGCTGTCGTTAGTCGGTAAGCTGCGCGCAGAGCTGAGGCGGCTTGCCGGCGGAATCGATTTCCCCTCGACGGAGGCAAAGGTACGCCTCGATGCAGACGGACGGCCCACGGGCGTCGACCTGCGTCGCAAGACCGATGCCACCTCGCTTGTGGAGGAGGCGATGATCCTGGCCAACGAGGCGGTCGCCCGGTGCCTGATCGCCGCTGAGAGCCCGGGGTTGTTCCGCGTGCACGAGCGCCCCGCCGCCGACGGGCTTGCAGGGCTCATCCCCGTCCTTGAGGAATTCGACTGGTTCGCGCGCATCGACAAAACGCGCTTCGCCATGGGGGATCCCCATGGCGTTCAGGCGGCGCTCGAGGCCAGTCGGCAGCGCAGCGAGGGCGAGCTGGTAGGATCGCTGCTTCTGCGCGCCATGAAGCGCGCGGACTACCGGGCATCCTGCGAGGGCCACTACGGTTTAGCGAGCGAGGCGTATGCCCATTTCACCTCGCCGATCAGGCGGTATCCGGACCTGGTGGTCCATCGCATGCTCAAGGCGCTGCTGTTCGGCCGGCCCGAGCTGCATGACCAGGAGGCGTCGGCGCTGCGCTGGCTGGGCCGCCACTGCTCCGAGCGCGAGCGCGAGGCCGACGCCGCAGCGCGCGAATCGCAGGAGCTCAAGCTGATAGAGCTGATGGAATCGCAGGTGGGCCAGGCGTTCTCGGCGGTGGTTTCGGGCGTGGCCGCCTACGGGCTTTACGTGCGGCTCGACAACACCGCGGAGGGGCTGCTTCCCGTGCGTCGCCTGGGTGCCGAGTACTATTCTCTCGACGCCGATCTTCATCGCCTGGTCGGGCAGGATAGCGGCAAGGTCTGGCGTTTGGGGCAGAGGATTGCCGTCGTCCTGACGGTGGCGGACGCCCGCCGCCATGTGCTAGAGTTCCGTCTTGCGGGCGACGCGTGCTAGCGTTCGCCCGATCCTTCATGTGGCGAAAGGGAGGGCTATGGGGTCTCGCTCCGATATCGACGATTTGCTTTCGGGCACGTTCAACTCGATCCTGCGCATCGAGGAGCGCTCGCTTGACAACCGATTGACCGAAGGCCTCACCATCACCGAAGTGCACACGATCGTCGCGATCGGGATGTATGAGCAGAATCCCATGAACGTCGTCGCGGCGCGGCTGTGCGTCACCATGGCAACCCTCAACGCCGCCGTGCGCAAGCTCGTCGACAAGGGCTTCGTGCGCCGCACGCGCGACGAGAGCGACCGGCGCAAGGTGATGGTCGCCCTCACCAAGAAGGGCCGTCTGGTCTATCGTGCGCACAGCTTGTTCCACAAGCAGATGATCGACGAGGCGCTGTCGGGCCTTTCCGAGGAGGAGGAGCGCGTGCTCACCGAGGCGCTTGTCAAAGTGAAGGCGTTCTTCGACGAACGCGCCTGATCGGAGGCTCTTTGCCGGTTTGTGCGCGGAGCCGCGTCCGCCAACGCCGCAGAAATAATGGAGGGCGCGGCGCAGGTGTTGCAAAGAGAGGCGCATCCCTTGTAAAATGAGGCCACGGTAATTACTTAGACTATCAAACTAATTTGAGAGTCGGAAAGGAACGAACATGGCTACGATCGATACCGTCAAGGAAGTGCTGTCCGAGAACCTCGACATCGACGCTGATCAGATCACCGAGGAGGCCACGATGGAGGCGCTCGGCATCGACTCCCTCGACATGATGGAGCTCATCTGCGATCTCGAGGAGAAGTGCGAGATCGAGTTCGGCGAGCCCGAGGGCATCGAGACCATCGGCCAGCTGGTCGCCCACATCGACTCCCTCAAGTAAATCGCTCTGATTTCGATCAGGGGGCCGCGATCGCGGCCCCCTTTTCAGCATTTCGGCCAAACGGCACCGCATCACACACATTTTGCGCCGCGCGGAAGAGGGCGGACGCGAGCAACTGCGAAAGGATTCATCGGTATGAAGACGAGGGTCACGGAGCTTCTGGGCATCGAGGCGCCCATCATCCAAGGCGCGATGGCGCGCATCGCCAACGCCAGCCTGGCGGGCGCGGTGAGCGAGGCGGGCGGCCTCGGCATCATCGCCTGCGGCGGCGCGCCGCTCGACTGGGTCGAGGACCAGGTGCGCCAGGCACGCGAGATCACGAGCAAGCCGATCGGCGCCAACGTGATGCTGATGGATCCCAACGCGGGCGAGCTCGCCAAACTCCTCTGCGACCTCAAGGTCGATGTCGTCACCACGGGCGCCGGCAGCCCCGCCAACTACATGGAGATGTGGAAGGAGGCCGGCATCAAGGTGATCCCGGTCGTCGCCTCCACAGCGCTCGCCGTGCGGATGGAGCGTCTTGGCGCCGACGCGGTGGTCGCCGAGGGCACCGAGTCGGGCGGCCACATCGGCGAGCTCACCACGATGGCCCTTCTGCCGTCGGTGCGCGAGGCGGTTTCGATCCCCGTCATCGGTGCGGGCGGCGTCGCTGACGGCCGCGGTTTCGCGGCGACGTTCATGCTGGGAGCCGAAGGCGTCCAGATGGGCACGCGCTTTTTGACCGTCGAGGAGTGCACCGTCGCTGACGCGTACAAGGAGCGCGTCCTGGCGGCGAAGGACTCCGACACCATCGTCACCGGCCGCGGCAGCGGTCACCCCGCACGCTGCCTGAAGAACAAGTTCTCGCGCAAGGTCCGCTCCCTTGAGGGCGACATGGACAAAAACGGCGACGAGCTCGAGCAGATGTACCTGGGCAGCTTGCGTCGTGCGGTCGAGGGCGACGTGGACAACGGCTCGATGATGGCCGGCCAGATCGCCGCGTTGGTGCGCGAGCGCAAGACGGCCAAGGACGTCATCGACGAGATCATCTCCGAGGCCGAGGCCCTGTGCGGCTTGAGCCTGGAGGAGGTGGCCGCCCTCAACGCACGCGGCGGCCGCATGCTCGCCGGCGCGGCGGAGTAGGGGGCGTCGCCATGGCTGACATCGCTGCGGGCGCATCCTTTGCGATCCCCTCTGGCGGCATCGCGTTCATGCTGTCGGGACAGGGGTCACAAAAGCCCGGCATGGGCGCCGACCTTTTGGATGTCCCCGAGGTCGCCGCGGCCTTCTCGCTGGCATCGAAGACGTTCGGATTCGATGTGACAGAGCTGGTCTGCTCCGACGATCCCGACCGCATCAACGACACGCGGTTCGCGCAGCCTGCCCTGTGCGCGCTGTCGGTCGGCATCGCGCATGCGCTGGAGGCGCGCGGCGTCGAGCCCGCTGCCGTGCTCGGCTTTTCACTGGGCCAGATCGGTGCGCTGGCGGTTGCCGGAATGCTCTCCGATGAGGAGACGTTCGCGCTGGTGCGCCGTCGCACCGACCTGATGGCTCAGGCCGCCGAAAAGCATCCCGGCGCCATGAGCGCGCTGCTCAAGGGCGCCGATGAGGAGGTCGAGGAGCTGTGCGAGCGCTGCGCCCAGGGCCAGGTGCTCGTTCCGGCAAACTACAACAGCTCCGGCCAGGTGGTCATCTCCGGCGAGCTCGAAGCCATCGCGCGCGCCGAGGAGGAGTGGACCGCCATGGGCAAGCGCGCATCGCGCCTGAAGACGTCCGGAGCGTTCCATAGTCCGCTGATGGAGGAGGCTGCCGAGGGGCTTGCCGCCTATCTTGAGAGCGTGTCGTTCTCCGACCCTCGCATCCCGCTCATCTGCAATGTGGATGCCGCGCCGCTCGCCGCCGCAGACGCGCGTGAGCATCTGGCGCTCCAGATGACCCACCCCGTGCGTTTCGTGCAGTGCGTGCGCAACCTGGCGCAAGCCGGTGCTGGCTCGTTTGTCGAGGTCGGCTTCGGCGGTGTGCTGATGAACCTGGTCAAGCGCATCGACAAGGAGCTCGATCGCGCCTGCGTCCAGAACAAGGAAAGCCTCGAGGCGTGCGTCGCGCAGCGCGGCGGCGCCGGAAGGGAGTAGCGATGGCTGCTGAAACCGAAACCGAGAAGATCGTCCGGGCTGCGGTCGTCACCGGCTCCAGCCGCGGCATCGGCCGCGCGATCGCCGAGAAGCTGGCGGGCGCCGGCTACAACGTGTGCGTCAACTGCTCGAGCGAGTCGGGCCTCGAGGCGGTCTCCGCCCTTGCCGACGAGCTTGCCTCCGCGCACGGCGTCAAGGCCATCGCGCGCGTCGCAAACGTGGCCGACCCCGAGCAGGCCAAGGATCTCATCGAGGCTGCCTTCGAGGAATTCGGCCGCATCGACGTGCTGGTCAACAACGCCGGCATCACCCGCGACGGGCTGCTCGCCCGCATGAAGGACGAGGACTTCGACGCCGTCATCGACGTCAACCTCAAAGGCACGTTCAACTGCTGCCGAGCCGCCGCGCAGCGCATGATGAAGCAGCGCTACGGCCGCATCGTCAACATGAGCAGCGTCGTGGGCGTGGCGGGCAACGCCGGCCAGGCCAACTACGCCGCCTCCAAGGCGGGCGTCATCGGGCTGACCAAGTCCATCGCGCGCGAGCTGGCGGGCCGCAACATCACCTGCAACGCCGTGGCTCCCGGCTTCATCGAAACCGATATGACCGACGCCCTTTCCGAAAAGCAGCGCGCCGCCATCGGCGAGCGCATCGCGGCGAAGCGCTTCGGAACGGCCGAGGAGGTGGCGGCGCTGGTGCGCTTCCTGGCCAGCGAGGGGTCGGGCTACATCACCGGACAGGTAATCTGCATCGACGGAGGTATGTCGTTATGAGCGAGCAGACCGCTTTCAACCTGAAGGGCGCGCATCCCGCCGATCCTTCGAGCATCCAGACGCGCCGTCCCGACGGGACGCACCGCGTCGTTATCACCGGCATGGGCGCCATCTCGCCTGCCGGCGTGGGCGTCGAAGCCCTGTGGGACGCCGTTTACGGCAAGAAGTGCTGCATCGACGCCATCCAGCGTTTCGACACGGATGAGTACGAGGTGCATATCGCCGGCGAGGTGCGCGATTTCGATCCCACCGCGCACGGGCTGAGCAAAAAGGAGGCGCGCCGCTTCGAGCGCTTCGTCCAGTACGCCATCGTGGCTTCCGACGAGGCCCTCGAGATGGCCGGCCTCGACATGGAGCAGGAGGACCCCTCGCGCGTCGCCGTGGTGTTCGGTTCGGGCATCGGCGGCATCGACGAGCTGGAGAGCAGCTTCACCACGCTGATCCAAAAGGGCCCCAAGCGCGTGAACCCGCTGTTCGTCCCCACGATGATCGGCAACATCGCCGCCGGCACGCTTGCGATCCGCTATGGCATGAAAGGCGAGTGCCTCGACATCGTGACCGCTTGCGCGACCGGCGCCAACAGCATCGGCACAGCGCTGCGCGACATCCGCCACGGATACGCCGACGTCGCGCTTGCAGGCGGCACCGAGGAGAGCATCTCGCCGATCTGCATCGCGGGTTTCACCAACCTGAGCGCGCTTACCAAGGCGGAGGATCCGCAGTGCGCCTCGCTGCCGTTCGACGCCCGCCGCGGCGGCTTCGTCGCGGGTGAGGGCGCAGGCGCGGTCGTGCTCGAGTCGCTGGAGCATGCCTTGGCGCGCGGCGCCTCCATCATCGCGGAGGTCACTGGCTATGGCGCCACGGGCGACGCCTACCACATGACGGCGCCTTCTCCCGACGGCGAAGGCATCCGCCGCGCCATGGAGCAGGCGCTGGCGGAGGGCGGTTTCGCCCCCGAGGATATCGGCCACTTGAACGCCCACGGCACGGGCACGCCCGCCAACGACTCCACCGAGTCGCACGCGCTCATCGCGCTTGCCGGCGAAGAGGCGGGATCCCGCATCCCCGTCACGTCGGTCAAGGGATCGCTCGGGCACACGCTCGGCGCCGCCGGCGCGCTGGAGGCTATCGTCACGGCTTTGTCCGTGGCCAATGACTGCGTGCCTCCCACCTGCGGCTTTGCCGAGGCGGACCCGGATTGCCCGGTCGCCGTGGTGCAGGAGGCGATCTCCGGCCGCAAGCAGAAGGTCGCGCTGTCCAACAGCCTCGGCTTCGGCGGCCACAACGCTTGTATTGCCATTTCGCCGTTCGGCGAATAGGGTCTGTCCGCTCGGAGGGCGCGCCCGTCCTCGTGCTCAAACAGGTCCTGAGCTCGCTCGGACCGTCCACTGGGCGCCCGCTCGGGCGGGAAAAGAGTTTGTCAACAGTCCACCGGACTGTTGACCGTACGGATACTGCGCGCGAGGACGGACGCGCCCTCCGAGCTGCGCCTACTTTTGCCCGTCGGCGGAGGTTTTCCGGTGAAATGCCGCCAAAACCGACGGTGCCGGAACTGCGTTTCATTTTGAAGGGCGGTCGGGGATCGCGTAAAGGAGAGGATGATCTCAATGGAATTCAACTATCCTTGTGGGAAGGATGCGGTGGAGGCGGTGCTGCCTCATCGCGATCCGTTCGTGTGGGTGACGCGCGTGGTCGCGTGCGAGCCGGGTGTGGAGATCCATGCGCAGCTCGACGTCGATCCCGAGCTGGCCCTGTTCCAGGGCCATTTTCCCGAGCATCCGGTGCTTCCGGGCGTTATCATCATGGAGGCGCTCGCGCAGGCGGCGTCGTTCTGTCTGCTGGTCGACCGCGGCGCCGAAGGCGCGCTGGGCTTTTTGACCGGCATCGACAAGGCGAAGTTCCGCCGCCAGGTCGCGCCGGGGGAGACGCTCGATCTCAAGGCCCGTATCGTCAAGGCGTCCGCGCGCCTGTGCGTGGCGGAGGTCGAGGCAAGCGTCGACGGCCAGCTGTGCGCCCAGGCGACGCAGAAGTACGTGCTCGCCAGCGCGAAGGACACGCAGAGCGCCTAACGCGGCTGCGACGAGGGGAGTAAGGGAACCGTCGTTATGAAATCCAGCAAGCAGAACTACATTACGTTTTCCGCCGAAGGCCGCCTGCTCGCCGAAGACGAGCCCGCGGTCGAGCCGGCGCCTGCACCTCAAGTCGAAACGGAGGAATCCTCCGACGTCGCCTACCGCTTGACGCGCGTGGCCGAGGAGGCGGCGCGCCAGGAGGCCTCGCCCAACGCGGTGGGCGCGTCCAACGTCACCGAGTACCTGGAAAAGCAGGTCGGCACCGCGCCGGTCCCCGAAGAGGCCGAGGACTCGGGCGAGATGCGCCCGCGCGTCTTGGTGATGGCGCGTGGCAAGATCGCCAAGCAGCTCATCCAGGAGGCCAAGGACGCGGGATTCTCCGCATGGGCGCCGCTCACGCAGGAGAGGCGCTTCGACCTCAACCTGCGCGAGGCTGACGGGACGGTCGTCATCGGAGAGCGCTACTCCGACGCTCTGTTCTGCAACGGCTACGCAGTGCTGGAGGCTGCGCGCGAATGCGGTGCGACCACCATCCTCCTTGCCGGCGAGTCGCTGCCGCTTGCGGATGTCGACATCTTCCTTGCCCGCGCGTCCCGCCGCGGGGTGCGCGTGTTCCGCCCCATGACCGATCGTGCGATCGGTTTCGGATGGGTGCTGTGCTCCACCGAGCGCACGGTGCCAGCCGAGGAGGAATGGCGCGTGTGCCGCCATTGCGGCCTCACCTTTGACGGAGCCGGCCTGGCGGCGGGTCATTACATCTGCCCGCAGTGCGGCGGCTATTTCCGCATGACCTCCGACGAGCGCATCGCCGACCTGCTGGACGCCGGCACATTCGAGGAGTGGGATGCCGGCCTCGTCGAGCGCGATCCGCTCAGCTTCCCGGGCTACCTCGACAAGATCGAGGGACTGCGCGAGAAAACCGGCCTCGAGGAGGCGGTCCGCACCGGTTCGGGGTCGATCGCCGGACTCAAGCTCGCGCTCGGCGTGATGGACTCGTCGTTCCTCATGGGCTCGATGGGCACCGTGGTGGGCGAGCGGGTATCGCGTTTGTTCGATCGCGCGACCGAGGAGAGGCTTCCCGTCGTCATCTTCACCGCGTCGGGCGGCGCGCGCATGCAGGAGGGGCTGATGTCGCTCATGCAGATGGCGAAGGTCTCCTGCGCTGTCGAGCGCCACAGCGCCGCGGGGCTGCTCTACATCGTCGTGCACACCGATCCCACCACCGGCGGCGTCACCGCATCGTTCGCGATGCAGGGAGACATCATCCTGGCAGAGCCGCGCGCCCTGATCGGATTTGCGGGGCAGCGCGTCATCCGCGACACCATCAAGCAGGAGCTGCCCGAGGGCTTCCAGACGGCGGAGTTCGCCTTGCAGCACGGCCTCATCGACGGCGTGGTGGAGCGCGGCGAGCTGCGCGAGCGTTTGGCGCACCTGCTGGCGCTGCATGCGTCGGCCTGCCTGCCCGCCGAACCTAAGCCGGGCGACCGCGCGCTGATCGTCGACTACGAATCGGTGTGCGCCAACCTGGAGGAGGGCACCGACACCTACAATTCCATCACCTACGGCCTGTTCCCGGTCGAGCTTCCCGCCTCGGATGAGCGCGAGGGCAAGCCGCGCTTCGCGTTCCCGCTGTTCTCGGGCGGCTCTTCTGCGGAGAGGCGCATCGAGCGCGCGGTCGCAGCGGGCGGCTTCAACGCCGAGGACGGCTCGCTTCTGGGCGAGGCGTCGCCTGCCGAGCAGGAGCACGAGCTTGGGGAAGATGCTGCGCAGGAGGCGTGGAGCCACGTGAAGCTGGCGCGCAACACGCATCGCCCCACGTCGCTGGTTTACATCGACCGTATGGTGGATGGATTCATCGAGATGCACGGCGATCGCGCGTTCGGCGACGATGGCGCCATCGTGGGCGGCATCGGCTGGATCGCGGGGCGTCCGGTGACGATTCTTGCTCAGGAGAAGGGCGTCGACCTTAAGGAACGCATCCGCCGCAACTTCGGCTGCCCGCAGCCCGAGGGGTACCGCAAAAGCATCCGATTGATGCGCCAGGCCGAGAAGTTCAACCGCCCCGTCGTGTGCCTGGTGGACACGCAGGGCGCGTTCTGCGGCACCGAGGCCGAGGAACGCGGACAGGGCAACGCCATCGCCGACAACCTGTTCGAGCTTGCCGGCCTGCGCGTTCCGGTGGTGAGCGTCCTTTTGGGCGAGGGCGGATCGGGCGGCGCGCTTGCGCTCGCGCTCGCCGACAAGGTGGCGATGCAGGAGCATGCCGTGTACTCGGTGCTGTCGCCGGAGGGCTTCGCCTCGATCCTGTGGAAGGATCGCACGCGCGCTCCCGAAGCTGCCGCGGTCATGCGCATGGGCGCGGCGGACGTGGCGCGCATGGGCATCATCGACGATGTGATCTCCGAAGGCGACGGCCCTGCGCACGAGAACCCCGTCCAGGCTGCCGAGAACGTGTCCGCCTATGTCAGGAAGGCTTTGGACGAGTTGTCGGGATTCGGCGCCGACGAACTCATCGAAAAGCGCCACGAGCGCTTCGCGAAGTTCTAGCTACGAAAAACGCCCGCGGCTCGGTTGGGCCGCGGGCGTTTCGGCGTAAGGGATGAATTCGATGCGCGGAGCGGAAGGGCCGCAGCGCGTCGAATCAGCCCTCCACGAAGCTGTCCCTCAGATACGCGATGATGTCATCCGACTCGTAGAGCGGCTTTCCGTTGATGATCAGGCAGGGCACCTGCTTCTTGCCTCCGATGCGGATCAGGTCATTCTGGTTGCCAGGCTGCGTGGTGTCGCGTGTGTCCATGGTGAGGTGGTTGGCCTCCATGAACCGCAGCACCTTCTGGCAATACGGACAGGTTTTCTTGTAATACAGCTGATGGTTTTCCAAATAGGCCATTCGTCCCTCCTCTGCGAACGTTCGCTCGATGGCGTCTGGGAGCTTGGAAGATGCATACGGGTCGCAGCGATCTTCCCGATCAATGGATGCACGTGTTCCAATATCCATCCTAGCGGTTCATCCCGCACTCGCGATGCGGAATCTCCAACCGTTGCCAAGGGGTTGCTTTCGGCAAAGGTCGGCGTAAGGTGCGTTCCGTCACCGCGGTCTGCTACACTGAGGCGACGGCGAACCCGGATGAAAGAAGGCGGCCATGCGTATCATCCACCGTGAGGACCAGGAGCAGCGCGAGCGCGCCCTGCTGTCGTACGATGCGGCGTTCTCCTCCGACAGCGAGGGGCGCGACCGATCGACCGCCCCTGACATCCTGCGCAATGACTTCCAACGCGACCGCGACAAGATCCTGCATTCCAAGTCGTTTAGGCGGCTCTCCCACAAAACGCAGGTCTTCCTAGCGGCGGAAGGCGACCATTACCGCACCCGCCTGACCCACACGCTCGAGGTGGCCCAGATCGCGCGCACCATCGCACGCGCCCTCGGGCTCAACGAGGATCTGACCGAGGCGATCTCGCTCGGGCACGATCTCGGGCACACCCCGTTCGGGCATGCGGGGGAGGAGGCGCTTTCGCGCTGCCTGGCAAGGCATGGACGCCCCGCCCGCTCCGACGCCGCCGGCGATCCGCGCGCCGCGCTGCTGTACCGCCACAACGAGCAGAGCCTGCGCGTCGTCGAGCGCATCGAAAACGGCGGCAAGGGGCTCAACCTCACGCCCGAGGTGCGCGACGGCATCCTCCGCCACACCGGATCGGTCCGCGCCGAGACGCTCGAAGGCCGCGTGGTCGCCACCGCCGACCGCATCGCCTACGTCAACCACGATATCGACGACGCCATCCGAGCCGGCATCCTGAACGAGGCTGATCTGCCCGCGTCGACGCACGAGGTGCTCGGCCCCGACCATTCGGCGCGCATCGAGACGCTTGTGCTCGACATGGTGCAGACATCCGCCGCCTGTGACGACATCCGCATGAGCGAGCCGGTGTGGAACGCGATGATGGAGCTGCGGTCGTTCCTGTTCAAGGCGGTCTACACGGCTCCGGTGGTGCTGGCCGAGACCGAGAAGGCGGGAAGGCTGATTGAAGCGATGTTCGACTACTACGTCGACCACCTCGAGGAGATCCCCTCCGAGTATCGCGACATCTCCGAGGGCGATCCCCTCACGGCCGTGTGCGACTACATCGCCGGCATGACCGACCGCTACGCCCGCAGCCGGTTCAAGAGCCTGTTCGTGCCCTCGTCGATCCATTACTGACGTCATCGCGGCACCGCGTCTCGATTCTTTCGACCCGTCTTCGCGGCGCAACCGACGGCGCCTGGCGCGCTGGCGCTCCGTCCATGCGGTGCAAGGCGCCCTGCTTGCAGCGATTGTCTGAGGAGCTTGGCGTTGAAGGTGCCGCATTGGCGTCCGAACCGCTATAATCGTCGGGCTATGCTTGCAAAGGTCCACATACGAGAAGCGTTCCATGCCGCTGTGCCCATCATGCTGGGCTATATTGCCATCGGCGTTCCCTGCGGCATCCTGTGCGATTCCATCGGCCTCGATGCGCTGCAGGTCTTCATGATGTCGATCCTGTTCTATTCCGGCGCGGGGCAGTTCATGATCCCCAACATGTGGCTTGCGGGATCCCCCATCGCCTCCATCATCGCCAGCGTGTCGCTGGTCAACACGCGCCAGATGCTCTACGCTGCCTCCTTCGCGCCGCGTTGCGCCAGCGTGAGCAAGCGGCTTTCGTTCCTGTTCGCCGCCACGGTCACCGACGAGAGCTACGGCGTCAACACCTCCCGCTTCGAGGAGGGGGGATGGAGCGTCGACCGCGCGTTTTTCGTCAACCTGTTCTCCAACTGCTCGTGGACGCTGTCCAACGTCGTGGGCGTGCTGGTGGGCAGCGCGGTGGGCATCCCGCTTGCCATCGCGTCGTTCGCCATGACCTCCATTTTCATCTGCCTTCTGGTCACCCAGAAGATCACGGTCGAGAACGTCGTCGCCGCGGTGGTGGCGATGGCGGGCGTGTTCGCGTGCAAGGTTGCGGGTCTGACCGGCCCCGCGATCCTCGTGGGGGCGATCGCCGGCGTGCTTGCCGCGATGCTGGTCAGCCGTATCCGTCGCAAAGGCCAAGGTGAGCGCTCATGAGCTGGGGAGAGTTCCTCATCGTCTTCGGGTGCTGCGCGGTCACGATGCTCGCGTGCCGTGTGATCCCGCTGTTCGCCCTCAAGGGCCGCAGCCTGCCCGAGGGCGTCGAGCGCGCGCTCGGGTTCATCCCGCCGGCGGCGTTCGCGGCGCTGGTGGCCAACGATCTTCTGACTCCGGGGATGTTCGACGCCGGCCTGTGGCCCGCCGCCGCGCCCCTCGTCGCGTCGGCAGCCGTGGTCGCTGTCGCCTGCACGACCAAATCGCTGCTGTGGAGCGCCGTCGCCGGCGTGGCCGCCTACGCGCTGCTCACGCTGATTTAGAGACGGTGATTCCCGGCGTTCGGGCGGAGCGTTGCTCCGTTTCCGCCTCCGCATCGGGGGATGGGGCCCTGCGCGAGGGATTCAGTTTTGCGCATTGCGTGAAGCTGAAGCAGATTTCTACAATTTGTGGGGCAACTCCGCAGTTTCGTCTTGCGATTAGAGACGACAGGCGATATACTAACCAATCGCGTCTTTAAGCAAACAACGAATGCGTTGATGTAAGGATAGAAGGAAAGAGCCATGGATATCATTCGCGCCATCGAGCAGCAGCAGATCAAGAACGACATCCCCGAGTTCAACGTGGGCGACAACGTCAAGGTGCACTACCGCATCACCGAGGGCAACCGCGAGCGCATCCAGGTCTTCCAGGGCGACGTCATCCGTCGTCATGGCGAGTCCAGCCGCGAGACCTTCACTGTGCGCAAGGTGAGCTTCTCCGTCGGCGTTGAGCGCACGTTCCCCGTGCACTCTCCCAAGATCGAGAAGATCGAGGTCGTGCGTCGCGGCGATGTCCGTCGCGCCAAGCTGTACTACCTGCGCGACAAGGTGGGAAAGGCTGCCAAGATCAAGGAGAAGTCCTTCCGCTAAGCCTTACGTCGATTGCGAGGCGTCCGGTATCGGAGCCTTGGCGGCGTGATGATCGCCCCTCGTCTGCCGTTTGCGGCGGGCGGGGGGCTTTCGCGTTTCGGCGAACGCTTTTCGCCGTAGGTTTCGCGACAAAGCATGTGAGGTTGCGGAGCGTGCCGGTTATGCGGATCGCCGGGAGCGTCGGCGCGTGTCGAGCGTGCCGGCGATGGGCGGTTGGGAAGATGAACGGAGGGCGGATGCCATGGGGACGACGGTTGCCGAGATCAAACGGCGGCTTCAGGAAGCGGACGAGCAGGAGTTCGCCGTACTCGAGCGCTCCCTCATCGCCGACACGCGCAAGGGCGTCCGCTCGGCCGTCGAAGTCGCACGTCGACGGCTTGAGGCCGCGCGCGCGGAGCGCGAGCGGCTCGAGGGGCTGTACGCGCTCGAGGATGAGGTCATGGCGCAGCGCGGGGCGGATTGCTGCGTCGGCCTCGACGAGGTGGGGCGCGGCCCGGTGGCGGGTCCGCTCGCCGTTGGCGCGGTGGTGCTGCCGCGGGATCCGCGCATCGCCGGCCTCAACGATTCCAAGCAGGTCGCCCCGGCGGATCGCGAGCGTATCGCCGAGGAGGTGAAGCGCATCGCGCTTGCCTGGGCGGTGGAGTACGCCTCCCCCGAGGACATCGACGCGTTGGGAATGTCCGCCTGCCTGAGGCGCACGTTCCTGCGTGCGGTGGAGCGCATCGAGCAGGTCGGGATCCGACCCGGCGTCATCCTCCTGGACGGCAATCCACTCCATCTCGATGAGCGCGAATGCAATCTGATCAAGGGCGATGCCCGCAGCGCCTCCATCGCCGCCGCGTCGATCATCGCGAAAGTGGACAGGGATGCGCTCATGAAGGATCTCGACGAACGCTATCCCGAATACGGTTTCGCCTCCAACAAGGGGTATGCCAGCCCCGAGCACATCGACGCCATCAAGCGACTGGGTCTCACGCCGGTGCATCGGGCGAGCTTCTGCACGTCGTTCGCCCAACAGTCGTTGTTCTGAAAAGGCAATCGCCGCCGTTCTTCCAGCTGATCCAGCGGGATGCGCGGGGGCGGGGCATCCGAAGCAGTCCGGGAAGCGGGATGTCTTCCAGCGCGCGATGAGGATCACGGCAACGTTGTGCAGGGCATGGCCGATCTCCGATGCGGCAAGGATTCCCGCCAGGGCCGACGGCTGCTGGCCCAGCTCGGCTCCGAAGGCGAGTGCGAGCGCTGCGGTGCGAGCGCGGCGGGTGAAGCGCGTTTCCTCCGTGCAAGGAACGCGTTGGATCTGCGGGGAATCCGCATGCAGATCAACGGTATGCCGGGGGATCGCCGTGCATCCTCGGGGCCCTATCATGCGTCCACCTTGGAAAGGAGGAACGCATGAACAGTCGTCAAATCGCGCAAGCGGGGATTTTGCCGCCATCTGGCTTCGAGGGCGACGACGCGGCGATCGGAAAGGCCGACGTCGAACGGTGCGAGGCTGAGGACGCCTGCCGCGAGTTCGGCATCGAGCGCGAGGGGGGCGGCGCGCCCAAGCGCGCCAAATCCTCCAAGCGGACCCGCAAGCGCAAGGGAGACGCCAACGCCGAGCTGGGAAAGCGCGGCGAGGATGCGGCTGCACGGTTTCTGTACCGCAGAGGCTATGAGATAGTCGAGCGCAATTGGAAATGCGCCGCGGGCGAAGCCGACATCATCGCGCGCGACGGGGAGGCGGTGGTGTTCGTCGAGGTGAAGACGCGCACCAGCGTCGAGAAGGGCATGCCATCGGATGCGGTCGACAAGCGCAAGCGGGAAAAATACGAGAAGATAGCGGCGTTGTTCCTCAGGGATTACGACGCGGTGGATGTTCCGGTCCGCTTCGATGTGGTGTCCTTGCTGGTGGTCGATGACGACCGCGCCCTGGTGCGCCACCATATCAACGCGTTCGCGGCGGGGTGATCCCCGTGTCAGGGCAATGCGTGGTGCACAGCGCGACGCTGCGGGGCGTCGAGGCGGTTCCCGTCGAGGTGGAGGTGGTCGTCGGAAACGGCATGCCGGGGATGTTCATCGTGGGCATGCCCGACGCGGCTATCCAGGAATCCCGCGAACGCGTTCGCGCAGCCATCAGGGCAAGCGGATATTCGATGCCCAACGAGCGGGTGGTGGTCAACCTGGCTCCCGGATCGCTGCGCAAGACCGGTTCGGGGTTCGACCTGCCGATCGCCGTGGGGATCCTCATCGCGACCGGCCAGGTGGATCCGCGCCATGCGCGCGACCGCCTGCTTGTGGGCGAGCTGTCCCTCGAAGGGGCGGTCAGGCCGGTGTCCGGCATCTTGGCCTACGCGCTTTGCGCGCGCAATGCAGGATGCGACGTCGTGTGCGCGCAGCCCGATGGCGGATGCGTGCGTGTGGAGGGGGTGGAGCAGCTGATCGCCGCCTCCCTCTCGTCGTTTCGCACGGGGGATTTCCCCGCAGGCAGGAGGGCGTGCGCCCCTGAGGCGGCATCCGCGCCGGATTTCTCGGACATCGCCGGCCACGAGATGGCCAAGCGCGCCCTGCAGATCGCGGCCGCGGGCGGGCATGGCGTGCTCATGATGGGACCCCCCGGATCGGGCAAGACGATGCTCGCTTCGCGCCTGCCCTCGATACTGCCGCCTTTGAGCGAGGGCGAGGCCTTTCAAACCGCGCTCATCCATTCGGTGGCGGGGGAGGACCCCGCGCCCGCGTTCAACGGCGTGCGGCCTTTCCGCAGCCCCCACCATTCTGCCAGCAGCGCGGGCCTCATCGGCGGCGGATCGCCGCCGAGACCCGGTGAGATCTCCCTCGCGCACAACGGAGTCCTCTTCTTGGACGAGCTTGCGGAGTTCAAGCCTTCCGTCCTGCAGGGGCTGTGTCAGCCGCTTGAGTCGGGACGCGTGGTGATCACGCGCGCCGACGGCAACGTCGCGTTTCCCGCCCGGTTCATGCTGGTGGCGGCTTCCAACCCTTGCCCGTGCGGTTACCTGGGGGATCCGGAACGCGAGTGCCTCTGCGGCATTCCGCGCATCAGGGCGTACCGCAACCGCATCGGCGGCCCTTTGATGGACCGCATCGACATCCACATAGACGTGCACCGCATAGCGCCGGGCGAGGTGCTGGCGACGGGGCGGGGAACCGCTTCGGGCAAGCTGCGCGAGGATGTCCTGCGCGCACGCGAATTCGCATCATGGCGCCGGGCGCGTGAGCGGGAAGAGGAGGGCATGCGCAAGAGGCGCGGCACCGCGCAGCTGGTGGGCTCCTGCCGCCTCTCGGGGGAGGACGAGGGATTTTTCGAGCAGGCTGCCAGGAGGAACGGGATGAGCGGCCGCGCCATCATGCGGACGCTCTCGGTCGCCCGGACGGTCGCCGACATGGAGGAATCGGCCCGCGTCGAACGCTCCCATCTCTGCGAGGCGCTGGCGTTCCGCGTAAGGGAGGGGGAGGGTTCGTGAGTCTGCTGCATAGCGAGGGAAACCGCTTTGAGATCCGCCGGGGGGAGCCGGGCTACCCCGATGCCTTCTCGCGTCTGGGCGATCCGCCCGAGCGGATCTACCTCATAGGCGATCCGAAAGCGTTGGAGGAGGGTCTGGCGATCGTGGGCGCGCGCAAGGCGACTCCGTACGGGGCGGGGTGCGCGCGCAGGTTCGCCGTCCGTGCGGCGCAGCGGGGCGTGACGGTGATCTCGGGCGGGGCGCGCGGATGCGACGCGGCGGCCCATCTCGGCGCGCTCGATGCGGGCGGGCGCACCGTGGCGTTTCTGGGAGGAGGCTGCGACAGGGTGTATCCGCGCGAGCATGCCGGGCTGTTCCGGCGGATCATCGAGCAGGGCGGGGCTTTGGCGTCGGAGAACCCCTGGGGGTTCCAGCCTCTGGGGTGGACGTTCCGGCGGCGTAACCGGCTCATAGCATCGCTAGCCCGCGCGACGCTCATCGTTGAGGCGGGCCTGCCGTCGGGGACGTTCTCGACGGCGGACGAGGCGCTTTCCTCATCCCGCGACGTGCTCGTCGTGCCCGGCGCCATCACCGCCGCCTCGTCGCGCGGGGCCAACCGCCTGCTTTATCAGGGGGCGTCCCCGATCGTCGACGACGAGTCGTTCGACGACGCGCTGTTCTCGCTGTTCGGATGCCTCAAGCAGCAGACCCCTTCCGATCTCGAGGGAGGGCCCGGCAAGCCTCGTCAGGGCAAGCGGCGATCGCTCGATCCCGTGGCTGCGGCGCTGGCTGTGGAGCCTTTGCGCATGGACGATCTGCTGGACATCGCTCAGCGCCATTGCGGATCCCAAGATGCCCGCAGCTGGCTTGCGGTCAAACTTGCCGAGGCGGAGGCGAGCGGTCTGGCGGCGCGTTATCCCGACGGCAGCTGGGGGCCGATCGGATGAGTGAGCGCTCGAAGGCGGATATGTGCGTTCGGTCGGCGAGCCTGCAAGAAGGGGTTTGCTTTGCTATCATCTGTGCTGCGCTTTAGGGCGCTACATACGGAAAGAGCAGGTGCATATGCAGACCGAAACCACACCACGCGCATGCTGCCGATCGTTCGCCAAGGGGGCATGCGCCCTTGCCTTGGCTTCTACGCTGGCATTCCTCGGCGTGCCCGCCATCCCAAGCGATCAGGCCCTCGCGGTCACTTCATCCGAGCTTCAGGCGCAAGCCGACGAGCTGTTCCAGCGCATCGACGCGCTGCAGACCGACCTGAATGCCGCCAACGCCGATTATGACGAGGCCGTCGCCGCCCACGACGCCGCCGTCGAGGCGATGGATGACGCCCAGGACCGCATCGACGAGGCGCAAAAGCAGCTCCAGAAGCTGCAGGGGCGCTTGAGCGACCGCGCCGTCTCCATGTACAAGACCGGTGGATCCGCGACGATGCTCGACGTCGTCTTGGGCACGAGCTCCTTCGGCGAGTTCCTCACCGCTTGGGATATGATGCAGCGCGTCATCGAGCAGGACCAGCAGCTGGTCCAGGAGACCAAGGACCTGCGCGCCGAAGCGCAGGCGGCATACGAGGAGTACTCCGAGCAGGAGCAGATCGCCGCCGAGCAGATCGACCGCGCCGAACAGCTGCGCTCTGAGATCCAGGCGACGCAGGATTCGCTGCGCGCCGAGGCGGACAGCATCACCGAGGAGATCGCCGAGCTGCAGGCCCAGGAGGAGCTGCAGGCCGAGGCGGCGCGCCAGGCCAAGGAAGCCGCCGAGCGCGCAGCCGCTGAGCAGGCGGCCGCCAACCAGGGCGGGGGATCGGGCGCCGGCGAGTCGGTTGTCGCCGGATCGGGGCAGCTTGCCCATCCGCTTCCCGGATCGACCATCACCAGCGGGTTCGGATGGCGCTCGTTCGACAACTCCTTCCACAACGGCGTCGATCTGGCTGCATCCAGCGGCACTCCCTACTACGCCGCCGAGGGCGGCACCGTCATCATGGCCACCAACGACGGCGGCTACAACGGCGGCGCCGGCAACTGGATCGTCATCTCCCATGGCAACGGCATGGTGACCAAGTACATGCACTCGTCGGCCGTGTACGTTTCGGTGGGCCAGCAGGTCACCAAGGGGCAGAACATCGGCGCGGTGGGCAGCACCGGCAACTCGACCGGCCCGCACCTCCACTTCCAGCTCGAGATCAACGGCTCGCCGGTCAATCCCCTCGGCTACATCTAAGGCCGCATCGATGGCAGCGTACCCGACGAAGGACATCGTCGCGTCGGCTTCCGGAGCGGAGGAGGGGCGCGCAACGCATGGTGGCGGCCCCGCCAGCCGCGCCGGGGCGTTGATCGCCTCCGTCGAGCCTTTGAGCCCCGCCGACGATGCGGGGTTCGAGCCCGGCTGCCGCATCACGTCAGTCGACGGATGCCCCTTGCGCGACCTCATCGATTGGCGCTGGCTGTCGGCCGACGACGCCATCACGGTGGGCTACGTCGACCTCGACGGCGAATCGGGCGAGGTCGAGCTTGTGCGCGAGGAGGGCGAGACGTGGGGTTTCTCCTTCGACGGCGCCGTCTTCGACGGAGTGCGCCAGTGCCGCAACGCCTGCACGTTCTGCTTCATGCGCCAGCTGCCCTCGGGCATGCGGCCGTCGCTCACGCTGCGCGATGACGATTTCCGCCTGAGCTTTCTGGCGGGGACGTTCGTTACGCTCACCAACCTCGAGCGCGCCGACGAGCTTCGGATCATCGAGCAGCGCATCTCCCCGCTGCGCGTGTCGCTGCACGCGTCGGATCCCGACGTGCGCCGTGCCCTCATCGGCAAGCATGCCCAGCATGGGCTCGATGCGCTGGACCGCCTGCTGTCCGCGGGGATCGAGGCGCACACCCAGATCGTCCTTGTCCCCGGGGCCAACGACGGCGCCGTCCTCGAGCGGACCCTCGCATGGGCGTGGGAGCGCCCGGGGATCCTGAACGTCGGCATCGTGCCTTTGGGATACACCCGCCATCAGACGATCTTCGACCGCAGTTTCAACGAGCCCGGCCAGGCGCGCGCCGTCTTGGACGCGATCGCGCCGTTCCAGAGCAGGGCGCGCGCCGAGCGGGGCACTCCGTGGGTGTTCGCCGCCGATGAGTTCTACCGCAATGCGCACCGCGACGACGTGCTGGGAAACCTTCCCCCGGCATCCGACTACGGCGATTACAGCATGTTCGAAGACGGCATCGGCATCCTGCGCTCATGCGCCGACGATTGGCGGTCCGCGGTCCGCGAAGGAGCCGCCGAGCGATGCGCACGCGCGCTAGCTCGGGCGGATGCGCGCGCCTGCTACATCGCCGGCTGCGCATTGCACGAGACGTTTCCCGCCCTCATCGCCGAAAGCCCGCTTGAGGGGCTGCTCGAGCCGCTTTTCGTCGAGAACCGCTTCTTCGGCGGCAACGTGGATGTGACAGGCCTGCTGTGCGGCCAAGATGTCGCCGCCGCCATCCAAGCCGTGGCTGCTGCCGATGGTGCCGAATCCGACGACTGCGAGACGGAAGCGTCCGGCTCACCCCGTGCGCGCCGCACGCTGTACCTTCTGCCGCGCGTCATGTTCAACGACGACGGGGAAACGCTTGACGGCTGGACGTTGGAGGATGTGAGGAAGGCGGCAAACTGCCCGGTGAGCGTGGTATCCTGTACTCCGACTGAATATCTTGGGGAGATCGCCGAGCTAGCCTGCGCCGCCTTTTCCCTGTGACGGAATACGCTAGAAGAAGGAACACGCCATGAGACTGCCGCTCGTCGCGGTCGTGGGACGCCCCAACGTGGGCAAGTCCACGTTCGTCAACCGCATCATCCAAGCCGAAGACGCCATCGTTCACGAGATGCGCGGCGTCACGCGCGATAGGTCCTACCACGAAGCCGAATGGAACGGCCGCCATTTCATGCTGGTCGACACCGGCGGCATCGAGATGAACAACGACGACGCCTTTCAGGGCTCCATCCGCGGCCAGGCGTTCGCCGCTACCGAGGAGGCCGAGGTCATCGTCTTCCTCGTGGACGGCAAGACCGGCATCAACGCCGACGACGAGGAAGTCGCCCGCATCCTGCGCAAAAGCGACAAGCCCGTCTTTTTGGCCGTCAACAAGATGGACGCGCCCGGCCGCACCGACGAGCTGTGGGAGTTCTACCAGCTCGGATTGGGCGATCCGTGGCCCGTCTCGTCGATCCACGGCCACGGCACGGGCGACTTGCTCGACGAGGTGGTGGCGGCTTTGGACGCGCTCGATCTTCCCGAGGACGATGGGGAGGAGCAGGATCCCGCCATCAACGTCGCCATCATCGGCCGTCCCAACGCGGGCAAAAGCTCGCTGACCAACTGCATGGTCGGCGCCAACCGCTCCATCGTCTCCGACGTCGCCGGAACCACGCGCGACGCCATCGACACTACGGTCGAGCACGATGGCACGCGCTACACCATCGTCGACACCGCCGGCCTGCGCCGCAAGAGCAAGATCGACGAGGATGTCGAATACTACAGCTTCGTGCGCGCGATGCGCGCGATCGACCGCGCGGACGTGGCCTTGCTCGTCATCGACGCTTCGATCGGCCTCACCGACCAGGATCAGAAGGTGGCCGGATACGCCGCCGAGCGCGGCTGTGCGATGATCATCGTGCTCAACAAGTGGGACCTGACCGACGGTCCCGAGGAGAAGGCCGAGATTCGCCAGCGCATCGCCGACCGCATGATGTTCGTCCGCTACGCCCCGGTCATCGCCATCTCGGCGCTCACCGGCAAGCGCGTCGACCGCATCTGGGCCGCCATCGACAAGGCCTACGAGGCATTCAACCAGGTCATCCCCACCAACCGTCTCAACACGTGGCTGGGCGGCATCCGGGAGGAGGGCCACACGGTGCGCAAGGGCAAGGCGGTTCTGCGCATGAAGTACGTCACGCAGACGGGCACCTGCCCGCCGCGCCTGACGTTCTTCGTCAACCGTCCCGATCTGGTGGACGACAATTTCGAGCGCTTCCTGGAGAACCGCCTGCGCAAGACGTTCGACCTGGAGGGAACGCCCGTCCAGCTGAGGTTCAAGAAAAAGGATTAACATGCTTGCGGCGGCTCTCGATCGATCCGCCGCATGTCCATCGTGCATCGCAGGGGCCGCCGCATGGCGCGGCGCCGAGGGGTCGTGTGTGAAGGAGAGTTGGAGTGCTAGTCGCGGTATGCCTGTTCGTCGTCTGCTTTCTGCTGGGATCCATCCCGTGGGGGCTCATCATCTCCACGTTGTTCTTCCATAAGGACATCCGCAAAGAGGGATCGGGCAACATCGGCACCACCAACGCGATGCGCACGATGGGCAAGGCGGGAGGCGCCGCCGTGTTCGTGCTCGATTTCGGCAAAGGCTTGCTGGCGGGTTTCCTGCCCCTGGCGGTCTGCTGGTACCTGGTTCCGGGCGGCGGGCTGACCCCCGAGTCCCCGCTGAGCTATGCGACGTACCAGGGCATAGGGTTCATCGCATGCGTGTGGGGGCATATCTTCAGCCCGTGGCTCAAGTTCAAAGGCGGCAAGGGCATCGCCGTCGCCGTCGGCAGCCTGTTTTTCACTTTCGGGCCCGTGGGCGCCCTGCTCGAGCTCGCGCTGTTCATCATCGTCGTCGCTTTGACGCGCTACGTGTCGGCTGGATCGTTGGCGGCGGCGATCGCCTGCCCGTTCTTCTCGCTGTACTTCTTCTGGGGCGAGTGGATCGCGTGGGCGCTGTGCACGGTCGCTGCCATCACGGTCATCTGGGCGCATCGCTCCAACATCGGGCGTCTGCGCGCGGGCACCGAAAGCCGTATCGGCGACAAATCGAAAAAGAAGTAGGGAAGGGGCGCTGCTATGAAGATCGCGGTCATCGGAGCGGGGTCGTGGGGCACGGCGCTGGCCAACCTGCTTGCCCATAACGGGCACAATGTGAGCCTGTGGGCGCGCCGCTCGGAGGTCGTCACGTCCATCAACAAGGATCACCGCAACCCGCGCTACCTCACCGACGTCGAACTGCACAGCGATGTCGTCGCCACGCTCTCGCACCGCGATGCGGTGCTGCGAGCGCGCGCGGCGGTCATCGTCACGCCGTCCAACCTGCTGCGCGGCGTGGCCCGCGCGCTTGCGGACGCCGTCGACCAGGATTTCCCTGTCATCATCTGCTCCAAAGGCGTTGAGGAGGGCAGCGGGATGCTTCCCATCGAGGTGTTCGCCTCAGAGATGGGCAACCCCGACCGGTTCGCGGTGCTCTCCGGCCCCAACCATGCCGAGGAGGTCGTGCGCGGCATCCCATCGGGCACCGTCATCGCCAGCCCCTCGCGCGACACCGCCGAGTTCTTCCGCGACGCGTTTGCGGCTCCGAGCTTGCGCACCTACATCAGCCGCGACGTCGCCGGCGTCGAGCTGTGCGCGGCGTTCAAGAACGTCATCGCCATCGCCGTGGGCATGAGCTATGGGCTGGGCTTCGGCGACAACACCGCCGCGATGCTGATGACGCGCGGTCTCGCCGAGATGAGCCGTCTGGTGGTCAAGGCGGGCGGCCAGGCGATCACGTGCATGGGCCTGGCGGGCACGGGCGATCTTATCGCGACGTGCACGTCCGAGCATTCCCGCAACCGCCGTTTCGGCAAGATGGTGGCCGAGGGCAAGACGCTTGACGACTTCACGCAGGAGACGCATATGGTGGCCGAGGGCGCGCTCGCCTGCAAGACCATCGGGACGCTGGCGGCCCACTACGGCGTGGAGCTGCCCATCACCGACGCGGTGCGCAAGGTGGTATGGGAGGGCGCCGAGCCCAAGGAGATCGGGCGCGCCCTGGCGGACCGTCCGCTCACGACCGAGTTCTACGGGATCTAGTCCAAGCGCTCGCACGACTGCCGGCTGGCGGAAAAATCGACGAGGGCCCGCGGCACCCATCGGATGATGCGGCGCCGCGGGCCCTCATTTCGCATTCGCGTGCGTCAGGCGTCGGCGAGCGTATCGCGCTCCATGCGCAGCAGCGCGCCTTTCAACTCCGCCGACTTGCCCGATCCGAGCGGCTTGCCGTTGGCGTCGACGACGCGGTGGGCGGGGATCAGGATGGCCAGGGGGTTCTTGCGCACAGCGGCGCCGACCGCGCGGAATCCGCCGGGATTGCCCAGCTCATCGGCGATCTGAGCGCAGGTGCGCGTTTGGCCGAAGGGGATCCGCGCGATCGCGCGCCACACATCCAGCTGGAAGGCGCTTCCGTGCGGAGCCAGCTCCAAATCGAACGAGCGGCGTTTTCCGGCAAGGTATTCCTGGATCTGGGTTGCGGCCCGGCTTGCGGCTTCGCTGGGCTTCTTCGTGCCGTCGAAGGAGGCATCCCCGAGCGCGACGTCGGTGATGGCGGCGCCCTCGACCCTGATAGTCAGCGGGCCGTGGGGGGTCAGGTACGGATAGAACAGGCCGCCCGGATGGGTTGCGCGGCGCGATGCCGCGGCGGGGGCGGGGCGCGAAGGTGCGGGCATGGAAACCTTCTTCCTGTCGGCTTTCCGCCATTATACGCCATGGCGGTGCGCTAGAATGGGGCGGACGACCTATATGCGACGATAGGAGGATGCGCATGTTCGAGCAGGTGAGGATCGCCCCGTCGATCCTGTCCGCGGATTTCATGGCGATGGGCGACGACATCGCCTGCATCGAGAAGGCGGGCGCGGGGTTCGTGCACGTCGATGTCATGGACGGGCATTTCGTCCCCAATCTGTCCATGGGTGTGCCGCTGGTCAAGCAGCTTGCCAAGGCGACCGAGCTTCCGCTCGACGTCCATCTCATGGTCTCCAACCCGCTCGACCAGATCCCCTGGTTCGCGCAGGCCGGTGCAGATTCGCTCACCGTCCACGCCGAGGTCCTCTACGGCGATGATCTGGCGCGTGCCGTCAAGATGATCCATGATGCGGGCTGCAAGGCGGCGGTGAGCTTGAAGCCCAAGACCCCTGTCGAGACGCTCGCTCCGGTGGTCGCCGATCTGGACATGGTTTTGATCATGAGCGTCGAACCCGGTTTCTCGGGACAGAGTTACATCGAAGGCAGCGAGGATCGCGTCGCGCAGGTCGTGCGCATGGCCCGCGAGGCGGGGGCTTCGCCTCTGATCCAGGTCGACGGCGGCATCGGCGTGGCGACCGCGCCGCGCGTCGCCGCTGCGGGAGCCGATGTGCTCGTGTGCGGCAACGCGGTGTTCGCGGCGGATGATCCCGCAGCGGCGCTCGCGGCAGTCCAGGAAGCGGCGGAGGCGGCCCGCGCGGCCGCGCTCGGCGACAACTAGCGGGGCGCTTTCGCATGCCGTTCGACCCTTGCTCCTACGTATACTTGGACTGGGCGGCCACCGCGCCGCTGTGCCCCGAGGCTGCCGAGGCCATGAAGCCCTATCTGAAGCCCGGCGCGCCCAACTTGGCGCTCGGGACCAACCCCAATTCGCTCCACAGTCCTGGACGGGCCGCGTTCTCCGCGCTGGAGGGGTCGCGCTCGGCCATCGCCCGCGCTCTGAAGGCGCACCGCCCCGATGAGGTCATCTTCACGTCGGGAGCCACCGAAGCCGACAACGCGGCGCTCATCGGCATCGCGCATGCGGTGCGCGACGCCCGCCGCGCGCGCCCACAAGAGGTGCGCGTCGTCGTGTCGACCATCGAGCATGATGCGGTGCTCGCCCCGGCGCGCAGGCTCGAGGCCGAGGGGTTCGACGTCGTGCGCGTCGATCCCGACCGCGAGGGCTTCATCCGCCCTGAAGCGCTCCGTAAGGCGCTTGGAAGCGACGGTTGCGCTGCGCTCGTCTCCATCCAGGCTGCCAACAGCGAGGTGGGCAGCATCCAGCCGGTCGCCGAGCTTGCGGATGCGGCGCACGATGCGGGCGCGCTCTACCACACAGATGCGGTGCAGGCGCTCGGCAAGTGCCCGGTTGATCTGAAGGTATGGAACGTCGACGCCGCCTCGTTTTCGGCTCATAAGGTGGGCGGCCCCAAGGGCGTCGGCGCCCTGTACCTGAAAACCCGCACCCCGTTCGCCGCGTATCTGATGGGCGGAGGCCAGGAGGCGGGTCGTCGCAGCGGCACCCAGAATCCCTGCGGGGCGGCGGGCTTCGCTGCGGCATGCAAGGCTGCGGTCGACGCCTTGCCCGACGAGACGGTGCGTCTGCGCGCGTTGCGCGATCTTTTGTACCGGGAGCTCGGCGCTATGGAGGGCGTCAGGCCCACGGTCGACGTCTCCGCCGGCGACGCGCGCTTTCTTCCCAACGTCGTCAACGTGCTGGTTGACGGCCTGGAAAGCCAGACGATGATCCTGCGCCTCGACTCGTTGGGGTTCGGCGTGTCGGGCGGGTCGGCATGCTCGTCGCATTCGCTCGAAGCGAGCCATGTGCTGCGCGCGATGGGGGTGGATCCCGACGCCGCCCAGGGGGCGTTGCGCGTGTCGATGGGACGCGGAACTACCGAAGCGAATGTCCGGGCGTTTTTGGAGGCGATGCCGCGCTGCCTGGAGTGGCGGTAGGAGGAGCCGGGGCCGCAACGCCTCGGCGCTGTTTCGCGGTGCCGCGGAACAGATGCATCTTGATCGGAAAGAGGCGATTGTCTTTGGAACTTGTCACCTGCCATACGCACACGGTCTATTCGGGCCATGGCACGGGATCGGTCGGGGAGGTGGCCGCAGCCGCCGCTGACGCCGGCGTCATGACGCTTGCGTTCACCGAGCACTACCCGCTGGCGGACGACTGGGACCCCGACCATTCCGTATCGATGTCCCGGGCGGAGGAGTCCCTCTATCTGACGGAGATCGCGGATGCGCGCATCGCGCATCCGGAGATGGAAATCGTGTGCGGTTGTGAGGTCGACTGGCTGGGCGGCCTTGAGAGCCGTGCCTTCGATGAGGATTCGTTCTCACGGTACGCCTGGGTGCTCGGTTCGGTGCACTATATCGACGGGTGGGCGTTCGACGACCCGTCGATCGTGGAATCATGGTCGGAGCACGGCAGCGTAGACGATGTATGGCGGCGCTATTTCGAGGTATGGTGCGACGCGGCGTCCTCCAAGATGCCCTTCGATGCGATGTCGCACCCCGATCTCGTGAAGAAATTCGGCTTCATGCCCTCGTTCGATCCGGCTCCCCTGTACCGCCGCGCCGTCGAGGCCGTGCGGGAATCGGGGCGCATGATCGAGGTCAACACCTCCGGCGCCTACTGCCCGTGTGCCCAGATGTATCCCGCACCTGAGTTTTTGCGCGAGTTCCGCCGTGCGGGCATCGAGTGCTCGGTGGGAAGCGACGCGCATGCACCGCAGAATGTCGTTCGTGGAATCGAGGATGCGTACCGCCTGATGCATGAGGCGGGCTACCGTTATGTGACGGTTCCGACGGCGGATGGCGATCGCCGTCGCATCCCTTTGGAATAAGGAGAGAGGTGGCCGAAATGGCGATCATCATCGAAGACGCTTTGGCGAAGCGGAACGCAGGAACGCTTTCGAAACAGGACAAACCCCTGACGGTGGGGGCGTTGGAGCAGGCTTTGCTTGCGGCGTATCCGGCGGAGGACGCCGAGGATTGGGACCGAACGGGCATCACGGTGGGCGATCCCGCGGATCTTGTGCGCGGCGTCGCCGTGGCGCTTGATCCGACGATCGAGGCGGTGCACGCCGCGTCGGCTGCGGGAGCCAACGTGCTTCTCACGCACCATCCGGCGTTCATCGAGCCGATCGACTCGTTCCGCCCTGCCGCCTCGGTCGCCCAGAACCCCGGAGCCCTGGTGTGGGCTGCGATCAAAGAAGGCGTGAGCCTTTTGAACTACCACACCGCGCTCGATGTGAGCGCCGATGCCCAGCAGATGCTGCCCGGGATGCTGAGCCTGCGCTTCCAGCGCGTTTTAGAGCCGCTCGCCTCGTCGGCATCCAAGGGCTACGGCCAGGTGTGCGCGGTGGGCGAGGCCGACGGATCGCTGACGCTGGCGCAGCTTGCGGCGCGCTGCACGTCGGTGTTCGGGCGCCAGCCGCGCGTGTGGGGCGATTTCGGTCGTGCGCTTTCACGTATCGTCACAACCACCGGATCGGCGGGCGGCCTTGGACGCGCGTGCCTGAGGGAGCATGTCGACTGCCTGGTCGCCGGCGAGGTCAAGTACCACGAGGCGCTCGCGCTCGCCGAGGCGGGGCTGTGCATCATCGAGCTCGGCCACGATGTGAGCGAGCTGCCGTTCGCGGCGGTGCTGGCAGCGGCGGCGCGTCGAGCCGGCGTGCCCGAGGACGCCATCAAAGTGATCGACCAGGGAGACAATTGGACCTTGCCCGAATCCACCCGCATGTAGCGGCGCGCAGCCGCCGGAAAGGAGAGCGCATGCAAGCGACCACCGAAGACATCTCGACGCTCATCAAGCTGCAGCAAGCCGATCTGGCCCTGCTCAAGACACGCAAGCAGTTCGACGAGCTGCCTCAGCGCGAGCAGATCCGCGTCGCACGCGCCAAGCGCGAGGAGGTGCTCAAGAAAAAAGCCCAAGCCAACGAGCTGAAGGGCAAGGCCGCCGCCGCCCTGAAAAAGCTGGAGGACGAGGACGCCTCGCTCGTGGACAAGCAGCACCAGGTGCAGCAGCTCATCGACGAAGCCAAGGGCGATTACCGCAACGTGGAGTCGCGCACCAAGGAGCTCAACGGCATCGCGAAGCGGCGCGGCACGCTCGAGGACGAGCTGGTTGCCAAGGCCGAGGAGCTGGAGAAGGTCGAGGCCGTCGTCGCGCAGATCGAACGAGCGCTGGAGGTCCTGCGGGATCAGGAGGAGAAGGCGACGGCGTCGTTCCAAAAGGAGGGAGGCGCGCTTAAGGCGACGCTCATGCGGTTGGAATCCGACCGCGCCGCGCTTGCGGCATCGCTTCCCCAGGAGCTTGCAAGCGCATACGAGCGCGCTGCCAAGCATTGCGGAGGCGTTGCGGTAGCCGTCCTCAACGGGGATGCTTGCGGCACCTGCCGCATGCCCATCGATGCGGGCAGGCTTGCTTCGATCAAGCGCGAGGCGCCGCTGTCGACTTGTCCGCGTTGCAAGAGGATGCTGGTGGTGGCGGGGTAGAAAAGGGGCTTTTTCGTGCCCCTCCGGCGGATAGCCTCCGGAGGGGCACGTGCTCAAACAGGTCCTCGCCTTGTCAATCGCGTTCTCGGAACGCGATAAGATGGCTGCGGATACTGCGCGCGAGTCCCTCCGGAGGCTATCCGCCTGCATTATCCGTTCAAGGGAAACCAGAAAAAGCCCCTTGTTCGATGAACGAGGGGCTTTTGGTTGGGGTCCGCTTCGAGGGGCGGACCTGGTTCGGTGAAGGGGGTTAGGCGCGGGTGACCTTGCCGGCCTTCATGCAGCTCGTGCAGACGTTGGCCTTGCGGACATGGCCCTTCTCGTCGCGGATCGTGATCTTCTGCACGTTCGGACGGAACATGCGGTTGGTCACGCGATGCGAGTGGCTGATGCTACGGCCAGCAGAGGGCGCCTTACCGCAAACTTCGCAAATCTTCGACATAGTTCTCACTCCATCATGCTCGGGTCGATCCCGAATCTGCGCATGCGGGATCGTTTGATGACAAAAAAGCCTATCTACTATAGCACAAGCGCACGTGTTGTCACAAGTAATTTTCATGTAGCGAAAAACTTCGCGGCGGCGGCCCCGGCGCTGCGCGCTGACCTTGCGGTATACTTCCAAGGTATGTGAAAACCATAAGAGCGGCCCGCTTCGGTCCGTCGCCTTGCGTCGGCGCCGTGCGGACCCTTGAGCGTTAGGGAGGATGCGTCATGGGTGCACAGATCCCGGGCAATCTGCACGTGGCCAACGATGTGCTTGCCGACATGGTGGGCAACGCGGCGCTCGAATGCTACGGCGTCGTGGGGATGACGGCTCCGACGGCCGCCGACGGCATCGCCAAGATCCTGCCGGCTTCGCGTCTGCGCCGCGGCGTGGTGGTGACCACCACCGAGGTCGGCGTGCATGTCGAGCTGTACGTGGTCATCGAGTACGGCACCAACATCAACACGGTGTCGCAGAACCTGATCGACCAGGTCTCCTTCGTCTTGAAGGAGTTCGCGCGCGTGCCGCTCGACGGCGTGGAGGTCCACGTCCAAGGGGTGAAGGTGCGCCGTTAGAGCGCAACCGCGCCGGATTTCGGCGCGATCGACGAGTAAACGCATCCGACGTGCGGGCCGGGGGCGCGATGCGCCCGCCTCCCACGTCAAAGGAGAATCGGAAATACCATGTCTGACTCATATTCCGTCAACGACATCATCAATGCCGTTGCCGCCGCGAGCAAGGTGCTCGACGAGCGCAAGGACGAGATCAACCGCCTCAACGTGTTCCCCGTTCCCGACGGCGACACCGGCACCAACATGTCGCTGACGCTTGCCTCGGTCGTCGACAACCTGGCGGCGCTGCCCATCGGCGCCGATCGCGCCGAGGTCCGTCGCGCCATCACCACGGGCGCCCTCATGGGCGCGCGCGGCAACTCCGGCGTCATCACCTCCCAGATTCTGCGCGGCCTGTGCGAAGGCGCCGCAAAGGCGGACAAGATGGATGCCGCGAGCATCGACGGCGCGTTCAGCCGTGCGGTCGAAGTGGCCTTCCAGGCGGTGCGCAAGCCGGTCGAGGGCACCATCCTGACCGTCCTTAAGGACAGCGCGGCGGCGGCCAAGCACGCCCGCAAGAAGAAGTTCGGCTGCGACGAGGCCTTGGAGTACGTGGTGGAGGAAGCGTTCGCCTCGGTCCAGCGCACGCCCGAGCTGCTGCCGGTGCTCAAGGAGAACAACGTGGTCGACGCCGGCGGCTTCGGCCTGGCGATCTTCTTCGACGCGTTCGCGTCCGCGCTGACGGGCAAGTCCGGCAAGCTCGGCGACGAGCTCGCGTTCGCGCGCGGGCTCGAGCCCAAGGTCGAGATCGAGCAGATCAACGACTGGGAGGGATCGGCGTTCCGCTACTGCACCGAGTTCCTGGTGCACTCCGACACGGTGGACGTCGACGAGGCCAAGGACTTCCTGCCCACGATGGGCGACTGCGACCTGATGGTGGGCATGCATCCCAACTTCAAGGTGCACGTGCACACAAACCGCCCCGACCAGGTGCTCGGCTGGTTCCTGACACACGACGCCCAGATCTCGGAGGTGCACATCCACAACATGCAGCTCCAGAGCGCCGCGCGCAACGACAAGCTCGAGGCCGAGCATGAGACGCAGGCCGCCGAGCGCAAGCCGCTGGGCGTGGTCGCCGTCGCTGCCGGTTCCGGCAACGCCGCGATTCTGGAGAGCCTCGGTGTGGATGTCGTGGTCTCGGGCGGACAGACGATGAATCCCTCCACGCGGGATCTGCTGGAGGCGGCAGAACGCGTGAACGCCGATGCCGTCATCATCCTGCCCAACAACAAGAACATCATCATGGCGGCGCAAAGCGCGGCGGAGTACTCCGAGAAGCCGTGCGCCGTCGTGCCTACCACCAGCGTGCCCGAGGCGTTCTCGGCGCTGTTCGGCTTCGACGCCGAAGCGACGCTCGAGGAGAACGTCGAGGCGATGAAGGATGCGTGCGCCGACGTGCACACCGGCGAGGTCACGCATGCCATCAAGAATTCGAAGGACGCCCATGACAACCCCATCTCCGAGGGGGATGTCATCGGCATCGCCGACGGCTCCATCGAGGCGGTCGGATCCACCATCGACGATGTCGTGATGCATCTGCTCGAGGTCATGGAGGCCGATGACGCCGATACGCTGACCATCCTGGCCGGCGAGGACATGGACGACGGGGCGTTCGACGCGCTGCTCAAGGAGATCGAGGACGCCTACGACGAGCTCGAGGTCGACGCGCACCGCGGCGAGCAGCCCCTCTATCCGATCATCCTCTCTCTCGAATAACGGTGACGGCTGACAAAGCCCCGCATACCGCTCCTGCCGACCGGCTCGCCGCAACGCTCGCGTTGGACGAGCCGGTCGACCATGTGCGCCTGGTGAGTCCCTCCCGTGCCCGCGCGCTGGCGGGGCTCGGCATTTCCAGCGTGCGCGACCTGGCGACGCACTATCCGCGCCGCTATGTCGACCTGTCGCTTAAAACCACCATCGTCCAGGCGCGCATCGGCGAGAAGTGCACGATCGAGGGCTACGTCCACGAGGTCAAGCTCAAGCGCCCCAAGCCGCGCCTGTCGCTCACCGAGGTGACGCTGGTCGATCAGACCGGCACGCTCATCGTGACCTGCTTCAGGCAGCCATGGCTTGCCGAACAGCTTTCCGCGGGCATGCGCGTGGCGGTGGCGGGCGCCGTTGAGTTCAACTACGGGTTCAAGCGAATGACCAACCCGTACCTCGAGAAGCTGGAGGGGCAGGAGGGCGCCGTCGGGATGATCATCCCCGTGCATCCCGCCTGCGAGAAGGTGTCCGCGGCGTGGATGCGGCGCCTCGTCGGCAACGCGCTCGAGACATGCTCAGGCGTGCTCGACCCGCTTCCGCTTGATCTGCGCGTCAAGTATCGGCTGATGAGCCGTTCGTCGGCTTGGTCGTGCATTCATTTTCCCCAGAGCATGGACGAGGTCTCCCAGGCGCGTCGGCGCTTGGTGTACGAGGAGCTGCTGCTCCTTCAGCTCAAGCTGGTCGGGGAGGGAAGGGAGCGCGAGCGCGGGGCGAGCGCCACCTGCCACGCCGCGAGCGGCCCCCATCTCGACGCGCTATCCGCTGCGCTGCCGTTCGAACTTACCGAGGATCAGGCATCCGCGCGCGATGCGATCCTTGCGGGCATGGCGTCCGAGCATGCGATGAACCGCATGCTTTTGGGCGATGTGGGCACGGGCAAGACCGCCGTCGCGGCATTCGCGCTGGCATCGGTCGCCGACACCGGCACCCAGGCGCTGCTCATGGCGCCCACCGAGGTGCTGGCGTGCCAGCATGGCAAGAGCCTGGGGCCGTGGCTGGACGCCGCGGGGGTCGCATGGGGCGTGCTGACGGGGTCGACGCCGGCTGCCGAGCGCGAGGGGCTGCTCGCAGACGCCGCGTCGGGTGCGCTGACGGTGCTGATCGGCACGCATGCGCTGCTGGAGGACGACGTCGCCCCGGCGCGCTGCAGCCTGGTCATCATCGACGAACAGCAGCGCTTTGGCGTGGAGCAGCGCGCCAAGCTGCTCGCGAAGGGAGATGCGGTCGATGCGCTGTCGCTCACTGCAACGCCGATACCGCGCTCGCTCGCTTTGGCGCTGTTCGGCAACATGGAGCTGTCCTGCCTGCGGCAGCGACCCTCCACTGCGGCGGGGCGCACGACCGCCGTCCTTTCCAAGCAGGACCGCGGCCGCGCCTACGACGCCGCCCGCAAGGCGCTCGCACGCGGCGAGCAGGTGTACGTGGTCTGCCCGCTGGTGGGGCAAAGCTCGCATGAGCGCGACGAGCGCGCGGGCAAGCGCGCCGGGCGAGAGGGTGACGAGGATGAATACGTCTACGCCGCCATCAGCATCGAGGAGGACGGCGACTACGCGGGCGACGACATCGCCGCTGCCGAGCGCGAGGCGGAGTTTTTGCAGCGCACGACGTTTGCGGATTGGAACGTCGAGCTGCTGTGCGGCCGCATGTCGGGCTCCGAGAAGCAGGCGGTGATGGAGCGCTTCCGCGCCGGCGAGACGCAGGTGCTCGTGGCGACGACGGTCATCGAGGTGGGCGTCGACGTGCCCAACGCGACGGTCATGATCATCGAGGATGCCGACCGTTTCGGCCTCTCCCAACTTCACCAGCTGCGCGGACGCGTCGGCCGCGGTTCCAAGCCGGGCCAGGTGTTTTTGGTGTCGGCGTCGCGCACCGAGGCCGCGCTTGCGCGCCTTTCGGCGATGGAGAGCACCGATGACGGCCTGGAGCTGGCGGCGTTCGACCTGTCGCTGCGTCGCGAGGGCGACATCCTGGGCAACCGTCAAAGTGGCGCGTCGACGCTGAAACTGGTCAACGTCGTGCGCGATGCCAAGGTCATCGAAGCGGCGCATGACGATGCCGTGGCGATCCTCGACAAGGATCCCGAGCTGGCATTGCCCGAGCACCAGGCCCTCTCACGCGAGATCCGCCTGGCGTTCAACCGAAAATAACAGGCAGCTGCGAAAAGGAGACCGGCTCATGCGGATTATCGCGGGGGAGTTCAGGGGACGAGCGCTCAAGGCGCCCAAAGGGTCCAACACCCGTCCGACCACCGATAGGGTGCGCGAAGCGCTGTTCAGCGCCCTTGCGAGCGCCCGCGGGGGGTTTGACGGAGCGATCGTGCTCGACGCGTTCGCAGGATCCGGCGCGCTGTCGTTCGAGGCGCTCTCGCGCGGGGCGACGCGCGCGCATCTGTTCGAACGCGACCGCGCGGCGCTCGCGGCGCTCAGCGACAACGTGCGTGCGCTGAAGCTTTCCCCGGATGCCGCGCGCGTGCATCGCTGCGATATCTTCAAGAACCCGCCTTCCTCCGTCCGCCCTCCGTTCGATATCGTGTTCCTCGACCCTCCCTATGCCTACGAGGCGGCGGATGTGCTGGGCTTGGTTGCGCATCTCGATGAGGCGGGAGCGCTTGCACAAGATGCCCTCGTTGTCTACGAGCATGGTGCGCCTTCCGGCGATTCCGTGGACGCGGCAGCCGCCGAGACCGGTTTCGCGCTTGCATCGCGCAAGAAGTACGGCGATACTGTCGTGGACATCCTCCGGCGCTCCTGAGGCGCCGGACAACCAGGCGAAGACGGCGAAGGGGAGGGCGCTCAAGCATCGCGACGATTCTTTGGAAAGAAGGATTCGCTACATGAAACGTGCAGTCACCCCGGGAACGTTCGATCCCATCACCAACGGACACCTCGACGTGATCACCCGTGCGGCCCAGCTGGTCGACGAGGTGATCGTTGCCGTCGCCGCTTCGCGCAAGAAGGGGCCGCTGTTCTCGCTTGAGGAGCGCACCCGCCTGGCCCGTGAGGCCACCGCGCATCTGCCCAATGTTCGCGTTGAGCCTTTCGATGGGCTGCTCGTCGACTTCGCGCATGAGATCGGCGCCACCATCGTGGTCAAGGGCCTGCGTGCCGTCACCGACTTCGAGTACGAGTTCCAGCAGACCGCGCTCAACTACCAGCTCAGCCCCGAACTCGAGACGGTCTTCATCATGTCGCCCCCGCAGTACATGTACCTGTCCTCGTCGATCGTGCGCGAGATCGCCAGCATGAACGACCAGAAGTTCGAGCAATTTGCCCCAGCCTGCGTCTGCGAGGCCCTGCGCGCCAAGTTCGCGCATTAGAGGAGCGATTTTGCCGCCGCTGCCGGAGTGATTGCCGCATTTGACGCATTCGAAACGCACGCGCTCCATCACGCTGCTATGCTAAAGCGCATCCGCCCGACGGGGGCGGTGCAAACGCATGGCCAAGGAGGTCTTCATGAGCAGGGTGTTCAACTTTTCCGCGGGTCCGGCGGTTCTTCCCGAGGAGGTGCTCGCTCAGGCTGCCTCCGAGATGCTCGACTGGCACGGTTGCGGCATGTCCGTGATGGAGATGAGCCACCGATCCAAGGAGTTCGCCCAGATCATCGAGGGCGCCGAAGCCGATCTGCGCCAGCTCGCCGGCATTCCCGACAACTATAAGGTGCTGTTCCTACAAGGCGGCGCCTCCTCGCAGTTCGCCGCGGTGCCGCTCAATCTGCTGCGTCCGCGCGCAGACGGCGCGCACGGCGTGGCCGACTACCTGATCACGGGCTCGTGGAGCAAGAAGGCCTGGAAGGAGGCCAAGCTCTACGGCGACGCGCACGTCGCGGCGTCCACCGAGGCCGAGGGTTACACGCGCATTCCCAAGCAGGACGAGCTTACGCTGTCCTCCGATGCGGATTACGTGTACCTGTGCGAGAACGAAACCATCTACGGCGTCAAGTTTCGCGAACTGCCCGACACCGGCGACGTGCCGATCGTGGCCGATGTTTCATCGTGCTTCCTCTCCGAACCCTTCGACATCAACCGCTACGGCGTGATGTACGGCGGCGTTCAGAAGAACATCGGTCCCGCCGGCGTGGTCATCGCCATCATTCGCGAGGATCTTATCCGCGACGACGTGCTGGAATGCTGTCCCACGATGCTTAAGTGGAAGACGCAGGCCGACGCGGGCTCGCTCTACAACACGCCCCCCACCTGGGGCATCTATGTATGCGGTCTCGTGTTCAAGTGGATCATCGCCCAGGGCGGCCTGCCCGAGCTGCAAAAGCGCAAT
Organism: uncultured Eggerthellaceae bacterium; assembly: GCA_958452575.1. Lineage (GTDB taxonomy): Bacteria > Actinomycetota > Coriobacteriia > Coriobacteriales > Eggerthellaceae > Aphodovivens. The sequence goes on along the minus strand of CAUDUM010000006.1, from coordinate 33,456 downwards.
CAGCGCAAAGCAGCGCTGCTGTACGACTTCATCGACCAGAGCGGGCTGTTCAAGGCGACGGTGGCCAAGGAGGACCGCTCGATCATGAACGTGCCCTTTGTCACCGGCGACGCCGAGCTCGACGCCAAGTTCGTCGCCGAGGCCAAGGATGCCGGCATCGTCAACATCAAGGGCCACCGCAGCGTCGGCGGCATGCGCGCGAGCATCTACAACGCCATGCCCGAGGAGGGCGTCGAGGCGCTGGTGTCGTTCATGGAGAAGTTCGAGCGCGAAAACGCCTAGATGCCGCGCGACCTGCTGCGAAGCGGTATAGTGGAAGGCATCGATTCAGCTGTTCTATCGAGGCGGTGCGGTGCGCAGTGGGCGAGACGAGCAACATTCAGCCGGGCAGCCATCCGGATCGGATGATGACCGGCGCGCAAGCGGTGGTGGCGTCCCTTGAGGCCGAGGGCGTGAGGTACGTCTTCGGCTATCCGGGCGGTCAGGCCATCAAGATTTACGATGCGCTCTATGACGCGGGCTCCATCACGCACGTGCTCGCGCGCCACGAGCAGGCCGCTGTCCACGAGGCCGACGGCTACGCGCGCGCGACCGGCGAGGTGGGCGTGGCACTGGTCACGAGCGGTCCGGGTGCGACCAACACGGTCACGGGCATCGCCACGGCATACATGGATTCCGTGCCGATCATCGTCATCACGGCGCAGGTGCCGCGCGGCGTCATCGGCACGGACTCGTTCCAGGAGTCCGACATCGTCGGCATCACAATGCCGATCGTCAAGCACAGCTACCTGCTCCAATCGGCTGCGGAGCTGCCGCGCGTCTTCCGCGAGGCGTTCCATATCGCCCGCACCGGGCGTCCCGGCCCCGTTCTCATCGACATCCCCTCCGACGTCGCGTCAGAAAAGACCGCATTCGAGTATCCCTTAGAGGTGAGCATCCCCTCGTACAAGCCCACCTACAAGGGCAACGCCCGCCAGGTAAAGGCCGCTGCGTCGCGCATCGCGCAGGCGGATCGTCCGATCATCTACGCGGGCGGCGGGGTGATTTCGTCGGGTGCGAGCGCCGAAGTCGCCGCTTTGTCCGAGATGATGCGCATTCCCATCGTGACCACGCTCATGGGCAAAGGCGGCGTGCCCGCATCGCATCCGCTGAACTTGGGCCAGGTGGGCATGCACGGCTCCAAGTTCGCCAACCTCGCGCTGACCGAAAGCGACCTGATCATCGCCTGCGGGGCGCGATTCTCCGATCGCGTGACGGGACGGCTCGACGAGTTCGCGCCGCATGCCGATGTGATCCACGTCGACATCGATCCGGCAGAGATCGGCAAAGTGCGTGAGGTGCAGGTTCCCATCGTGGGGGATCTGAAGGGCGTCCTGTCCGCGCTTTGCGCCCAGCTCGAGAAGGACGGCGCGCAGCCGCGCACCGAGGCATGGCTCGCGATGATCGACGAGTGGCACCGCCGCTATCCGTTCTACCGTCCCGGCGTCGACGAGGCTCCGGCGGGCATCGTGCCGGAGGCGGTCATGAAGACACTCTCTGCCAAGTTGGACCCTGTCGCGAGCATCGTGGTCACCGAGGTCGGCCAGCATCAGATGTGGGCGGCGCAATACATCGACCGCGAGCTGCCGCGGACGTTTATCACCTCGGGCGGCCTGGGTACGATGGGCTTCGGCTTTCCCGCCGCCATCGGCGCGGCGCTGGGGTGCCCGTGCACGCAGGTGGTGTGCGTGGCGGGCGACGGCTCGTTCCAGATGAACTTGCAGGAGATGGCAACCGCCGTCGCGTGCGGTGCGCCGGTGAAGGTGCTTTTGATGGACAACCGCTGCTTGGGGATGGTGCATCAGTGGCAGAAGCTGTTCTATGGCGAGCGCTACTCCGCCACGCTGATGGACGCGGTGCCCGATTTCGTCAAGCTGGCGGATGCGTACGGATGGCGCGGCGAGCGCGTCGAGGATCCCGATCAGGTCGAGGACGCCATCGCGCGCATGCTGGCGAGCGAGGGGCCCTATCTGCTCGACGTGGCGATCTCGCGCGATCAGGACGTGTATCCGATGGTGGCGCCCGGTGCGGCGCTCGACGATCCGATCGGCGCCATCGACGTGGCGGTGGGCGCGGTGCGCTCCGATATGCGAAAGGAGGGCGGGCGATGAGGCATATCCTCTCGGTGCTCGTTTCCAACAAGGCGGGCGTGCTCTCGCGTGTGACGGGGCTCATCTCGCGGCGCGGCTTCAACATCGAATCGCTGTCGGTGGGCACCACCGAAGACCCCGACCTCTCGCGCATCACCGCCATCGTGATCGCCGAGAACGTTGCTTACGAGCAGATCACCAAGCAGCTGTACAAGCTCATCGACGTCCACAAGATCACCGACCTCACGCACGAAAGCCCCATCGAGCGCGAGCTCGTGCTGTTCAAAGTGGAAGCGCCTCCCGAGCGCCGCAACGAGATCATCGAGATCGCCAACATCTTCCGCGCCAAGATCGTGGATGTGGGCACAAGCTCGCTCACCATCGAGGCTACCGGCGACACCTCCAAGCTGCAGGGGCTGGAGGATCTGTTCCGCACCTACGGCATCAAGGAGATGACCCGCACCGGCAAAGTGGCCATGTCCCGCAGCGCGAAGGAGTAGCGATGTGACAGGGGACGTTCCTTCTGCCACATCGTGAGACTGCCCGGCAAGGGCGTCTGCAGAAAGACAGCTCGGTGGCTCGAACAGAGCAAAAAAGAGGGGGCGTGGGAGGTATTCTCCCACGGCCCCTCTGCTTGGTTTTGCCTGATTCTTGCGACGTTCTTTTCCAGTTGTGCGGCGCGGCTACTTCAGCGTGGCGTACATGATTGCCTTGATGGAGTGCATGCGGTTCTCGGCCTCGTCGAACACGACGGAGCGCGGCCCCTCGAATACCTCATCGGTCACCTCGAGCTCGGTCATGCCGAACTTCTCGGCTACGCGCATGCCCACGTCGGTCTTGGCGTCATGGTAGGCGGGCAGGCAGTGCATGAAGATGCAGTCATCGGCTGCAGCTTCGAACAGTTCCTTGCGCACCTGGTAGGGCGCCAGCAGCTCGATGCGCTTTGCCCACAGCTCGTCGGGTTCGCCCATGGATACCCACACATCGGTGTATATGACGTTGGCGTCCTTGCAGGCTGCCATGGGATCCTCTTCCAGCGCGACCGATCCGCCGGTCTCCTCGGCGATGACGCGGCAGGTCTCCACCAGGTCGGCCGCGGGCATCTGCTCGGAGGGCCCGCAGGCTACGAAATGCATGCCCAGCTTGGCGCACACCACCATCAGCGAGTTGGCCACGTTGTTTTGCGCGTCGCCCATGAACACCAGCTTGAGGCCCTTTGCGCCCTGGGGGAACTGCTCTTCGATGGTCATCAGATCGGCGATCATCTGGGTGGGATGGAACTCGGTGGTGAGTCCGTTCCACACCGGGACGCCGGCGAACTCCGCCAGCTCCTCGACGATCTCTTGGCCGTATCCGCGGTATTCGATGCCGTCGAACATGCGGCCGAGCACGCGCGCCGTGTCGGCGATGGATTCCTTTTTGCCCATCTGCGAACCGGCGGGATCCAGGTACGTCACGCCCATGCCCAGGTCGTGACCGGCAACCTCGAACGAGCAGCGCGTGCGGGTGGATGTCTTCTCGAACAGCAGCACGATGTTTTTCCCCTCCAGGTAGCGGTGGGGGGTGCCTGCCATCTTCATGCGCTTGAACTCATGGCCGAGGCGGATGAGGTAGCGGATCTCGTCGGGGGTGAAGTCGAGCAGTTTCAGGAAGCTGCGGCCGCTCAGGCTCTGGGGCATGGTGCGTCCTTTCATCGAAGTCCGGTGGAAGCGGCGACGCGGAGTCCGCGTGCGGCGCTCCGTTCGGAAACGGTCAAAGCGTTTGGCGCGCCCAGCAGGACTCGAACCTGCAACCTACGGATTAGAAGTCCGTTGCTCTATCCATTGAGCCATGGGCGCCCCAAGCGCTTTGTCGCCGAACAGCAGACGTATTATAGCGCAGCGATCCGCCGCAAAGCGTTGCGATGCGCCGTCCGGCGGATGCTACCGTGCTTTTCGCATTTCGTCGCGCATCTCCGCCATGCAAGCGGACGGAGCCTGCAAGGCGTATACTTCGGGTAGCGTTTGTTTCGGGCGGTCGTCGTTTGGCGACTGCTGAATCATCAGGCCGATTGAAAGGGGATCATCATGGCCGTTATGTCCGAAGACGTGAAGAAGCTGTTCGAAGAGGTGCCCACGATCGTGTTCTGCACGGCGAGCCTCGAAGGCCAGCCCAACGGCGCGCCCGTCGGCATGAAGAAGGTCATCGACGACGAGACCGTGTACGTTTCGGATCAGTTCTTCAAAAAGACGCTGGCCAACGTGCAGGCCAACGCCAAGGTCTCGCTGGTGTTCTGGGGCGAGGGCGGCGCCTATCAGATCCACGGCACCGCGCGCTACGTGAACGAGGGCGACGAGTTCGCCGAGCAGAAAAAGTGGGTCGACGCCGCGTTCGCTGCGATGGGCGCCCCGATCGTCTCGAAGGGCGGCTGCTTCGTCCATGTGGACGCCGTCTACACCTCGCAGCCCGGACCCACCGCCGGCGACCGCATCGCCTAGCGCGGATCTTTTGCGACTGCCCCCTGCCCGTTTGCGGGAAGGGGCGGACGCTTGTCGGATCGGATGGCGGCGCGGGCGTCCCGCTTCGCCGGGTGATCCCGCCGTCGCTTTTCGGCACGGCTCGTCGGGGTCGGGCCTCCGTTTCGTTCGCCCCTTTTCGGAAAGGAAGGTTCCATGTACGGAAACATGGTAAGCGGCATCATCGGATTCTTGAGCACAGCCCTGGTCGTCGTCATCATCTTGGTCGTGCTGATCGCGGTGTTCAAGGTCGTGTTCATCGTCCAGCAGCAGACCGAGTACATCATCGAGCGCTTCGGCAAGTTCAACCGCACCGCGGGGGCGGGCATCCGCTTCAAGATCCCCATCGTCGAGAGGATCGCAGCGAAGGTCGATCTGCGCACGCGCCAGTCGCAGCTGCAGATCGACGGCAAGACCAAGGACAACGTCACCATCACCATGCAGGTGGCGGCTCAGTACCACGTCAGCTACGACCGCGGCGCATCGCCTGAGCAGACGGGCGTCTTCCGCAGCTACTATATGCTCTCCAACCCCGAAGAGCAGATGCGCGCCTACATCGCCGACGCGCTGCGTTCGGCGATCCCCAACTACACGCTCGACGAGGTGTTCGACAACAAGGACCTCATCGCGGGCGACGTCAACACCAACGTCGCTGCGCGCATGGTCGCCTACGGCTACGACCTGGTGTCCACACTGATCACGGCGATCGGGCTTCCGCCGGATGTGGAGGCGTCGATGAACAAGATCAACTCCGCCCAGCGCGAGAAGGAGGCGGCGCAGGCGCTTGCCGACGCCGACCGCATCAAAGTCGTGGTGGAGGCCCAGGCCCAGGCTCAGGCGATGGAGGAGTCCGGCCGCGGCATCGCCGCGCAGCGCAAGGCGATCGCCGAGGGCATCGCCGAGTCGCTGGACGTGATCAAGGAGTCCGGCGTCACCACGCGCGAGGCCAACGAGCTGTTCCTGTTCACGCAGTGGACCGAGATGATGAGCGAGTTCGCCAAAAACGGAAAATCCTCGACGGTGGTGCTGCCGTCGCGCTTCCAAGAGACCGCGTCGATGTTCGACCAGATGCTGTCGGTCAACGCCGCGGATGAGGCGGACGAGCCTCCTGCGCGCCCGCTGTAGCCGCATGCGCCGCGCTTGCGCGGATTTCCTGATGGAAGGCGCGTTTCGCGGGCGAAGATGATAGAATCGCACAGTTGAGAACCTAAGGGTCGCGCTCGCGCGGCCCTTTCCATCGAAGAAGGAAGCTTTCACCACCATGCAGATTCGCGAACAACTGGAGCAGGTCATCGACGCGGCGATCGCCGCCGCATGCCAGGACGGCTCCCTCGCCATGGAAGAGCCGCCTGCCGTCGGACTCGAGCGTCCTCGCGACGAGGCCAACGGCGATTGGGCGTCCACCGTCGCCATGCGCTGCGCCAAGCAGGCCAAACGCAATCCACGCGAGATCGCCCAGATCATCGTCGACCATCTGCCGCAAAACGAGCTCATCCAGACCGTCGAGGTCGCCGGCCCCGGATTCATCAACATCCGCCTGACCCCCGCGACGTTCCAGGGCGTGGTCGCGCAGGTTCGCTGCGATAAGGATGGTTTCGGCAAGGGCGCTCCCAAAACGGGAGCCGGCCGCATCAACCTGGAGTACGTTTCGGCCAACCCCACCGGTCCCATGCACGTGGGCCACGGACGCTGGGCGGCGCTCGGCGACGCGATGGCGCGTGTGATGCGCCATGCGGGCTACGACGTGTCCGAGGAGTTCTACATCAACGACCACGGCGTCCAGATGGACGTGTTCGGCAACTCCGTGTCCGTCCGCTATCAGCAGCTGCTCGGTCGCGATGTCGAGATGCCCGAGAAGTGCTATGGCGGATCATATGTGGCCGACATCGCGCAAGGCATCATCGACCGCGACGGCGACAAGTGGCTTGCGGTGTCCGACGAGGAGCGCGTCGCGGCATTCCGCGAGATGGCGTACCGCGAGATGCTTCAGCTGATGCAGGACACGCTGGGCGGGTTCGGCGTGCACTTCGACCGCTGGTTCTCGGAGCGCGCGCTTTACGTGCCCGACGATGCTGGGGAGACCGCGGTGACGCGCGCCCTGCATGCGATGGACGAGAAGGGCTACCTGTTCCAAAAGGACGGTGCCACGTGGTTCCGCTCCACGGCGTTCGGCGACGACAAGGATCGCGTTCTCATCAAGGAGAACGGCGAGATGACGTACTTCATGAGCGATATGGCCTATCACCATGACAAGCTCATGCGCGGCTTCGACCACCTGATCGACATCTGGGGCGCCGACCACCACGGCTACGTGAAGCGCTGCGAGGCGATGCTCGAGGCGTGGGGCAACCCCGGCGCGCTCGAGGTCGTGCTCGGCCAGCTTGTCAACCTGTTCCGCGACGGCGAGGCCGTACGCATGTCCAAGCGCACCGGCGAGATGGTGACGTTCTCCGAGCTCATCGACGAGGTCGGCGTGGACGCGACCCGTTTCTTGATGCTGTCGCGCTCCTCCGACCAGCCGATCGACTTCGACATCGAGGTCGCCAAGAAGAAGGACGCGAGCAACCCGGTCTACTACGTCCAGTACGCTCACGCCCGCATCTGCTCGCTTCTGCGCAAGGCCGCGAGCGAGGAGGACGCGCGAGCTGCCGAGGAGGGGACGCTTTCGATGGACGAGCTTGCGGCGAAGCTTGCTCCGACGGGTGTCGACCTCTCGCCGCTCACTGCGGACGCCGAGCTTTCGCTCATGCGCAAGATGGCGGATTTCGAGGAGTTCATCGACCTTGCCGCGCGCGATCGCGCCCCGTTCCGCCTCACCCATTACGCGCAGGATCTGGCCGCGCTGTTCCATCAGTTCTACACCGAGTGCCGCGTGATCGGCGTCGAGCCCGAGGTTCAGCAGGCGCGACTGGCGCTCGCTGACGCCGCCCGCATCGTGCTCGCGTTGACGCTTTCTCTGCTGGGAGTGAGCGCCCCGGTTAAGATGTAGCGCATTCTCCGCAACCCTTCTTTATCGGAGGGTTGCGAAGTGACATGAAGGGGCTGGACGCCCGCCTTCGAAATCGCGTGAAGGTGGGATCCAGCCCCTTCATGCTTTCCTGCCCCTGTCTTCAGGGAAGTCCGATTGTCTTTGCCTAGATGCTGTCGCCCAGGTCGAGCTGCATGAGGTTGACGTTTTCGCGCATGCGGCGGGCGAAGCCGCGGCTGATGGTGCCGTCCTCGTAGCTTGCCTGGATCTGCTCGAGTTCCAATTGCAGCGCGAGGCGCTCGATCTCGGTCGATTTGGCGGAGATGTTGGTGAGCAGGGTGATCGAGGGCGTGTCGCTGGAGAGCATGCGCGCGGTGCGCTGGTATTCGACCAGCAGTGCGCCGGCGGCTTCGGCGGGGACGTCGATCTCGGGCGTGACGAGCGTGTTCTGCAGCTTGGTGATGACATGCTTTACGCCGGCGAGCTGCACCTCGCGCATCTCGAGCACCTTGTCGGCGACCAGCGCGTCGGGCATGGTGTGTATGAGGGTCCTGATGCCCTTGCGCGCGACGGATCGGATGCGCGCGATCAGGCCGCTGAACGTGCGGCTGCCCGCGCGATGGCGCAGCAGCGATTCGGCGCGGTCCAGACGCACCAGGTTGCGGTATCCCATGGCGGGGGAGACATCCCCTTCGTCGACGAGCTCCTTGGTGCGCTCGCGTTCCCAGTCAAGGCATTTGAGGTGCAGCTTGATTTCGGATTCGTCCTGGATGTCGCCGCTGCTTTTGATGTGCGCGATACGGTCGTTGTACGAGGTGATGACGAGCTGCGTGGCGTAGCGGGTTTCGGGCGTCTGGCGAGCCGCAAGCTCCTCGATGACGCCGCGCAGGATGTCGATGGCGGCCTCCTGCTCCTTTTGGCGGATCTCCTGCTCGCTTTTCTTGGGCTCTTTGGACGGCGCGATGATCGGCACGATGAACGTCGCGATCAGCAACGTGACGATGATGACGCCGCAGGCCAGAAAGATCAGTAGCGAGCGCTGGGGGAACAGATTCGGGAGGTTGAACATCACGGCCAGGGAGATGGTCCCCTTGGCGCCGGAAAGCGTCATGATGAGCGATTCTCCCAGGTCCTCTCGGAAGGAGGGGCATCCGCTGTATCCGCGACGCTCGAGACGCCGCGCCCTCACGCGCGACATCGCCAGAACCCAGATATAGCGCAATCCCAGAAGGATCGACGTCATGCCGAGGATGACGATGAGCAGATAGCCGTTGTTGATCGAGGGGTCTTCCCAGGTGTGGCCCATCGCGGCGGGAAGCTGCGTGCCCAAAAGCACGAAGACGATGCCGTTGAGCCCGAACGAGATCACATGCCACACGTTGGTGGAGACGATGTTCATGCGGGTCACCGACGGATTGCTCTCGCGCGGCGAGATGACGTTGACCAGGCCGCCGGCAACCACGGCCAGAACGCCGCTCACGTGGAACGCCTCGGCGATCAGGTAGATGATGAAGGGAACGCACACCTCGAACAGCACATGGAACGTGGTGTTCTCAAGTCCCGTGCGACGCACGAAGCGGACGAACAGGTTGCCCAGATAGCCCAGCACAGCGCCCAGAAGGATGCCGCCGATGAAGCTGACGGCAAAGCTTCCGGTCGCCTCGGCGAGCGAGAACGCGCCGGTCATGCCTGCTGCGACGGCGAACTGGAACGATACGATACCGGATGCGTCGTTGAGCAGGGACTCCGCTTTGAGGATGCTGCCGGAGCGCTTGGGGATCTCGGCGGTCTCTGAGAGGGAGGCCACCGCGATGGGGTCTGTGGGGGACAGCGCGGCGCACAGAGCGAACGCGGCGGCCAGCGGGACGAGGGGCAGCGCCGCGTGCACGGCGAATCCCATGACGAACACGGTGACGATCACAAGTCCGATGGCCAGGCTGAGAACGGGCCCGCGATAGTGCCACAGGGCGGCTTTGTCGGCGTTTTTGGCCTCGTCGTAGAGCAGCGGTGCGACGAACAACACCATGAACAGCTCGGGATCAAGCACGATCTCGATGCTTTGCGGGGTGATCAGCGCGACTGCGATGCCAAGGACGATCTGGACGAGCGGGGCGGACACCTTGGGAACGAGCTGGGTAACCACCGACGACAGCAGCACCGTCGCCAGCAAGATCAAGGCCAACTCGAGAGCTTCCAAACCCGCGCACCCCTCCGAAACCGTCGGTGAACAATGCGGCTATTGTACCGGAGGGAGGGGTCGGATTCCGACGGGAGCGCGCCGATGTCACGCGGAGTTCACTAAATCGCAGGCGATAGGCGCCCATTTCCGACCGTCGAGGCCTCGGTCCATCTGGACCACCGTTTCCCGGCGCATCGCATCAGGCCAGGGGCAGCGAGACGCAGGCCGTGAACCCGGCTTCGGGAGAGCCCGACACGTCGAGGGATCCGTCGTGGGCGCGGGCGATGCGATCCACCAGCACCAGGCCCAATCCGTGTCCGCTGTCATCGGGTGCCGCGTCGTTGGGGGCGACGCGTGCGCGGGAGAGCCTTTCGCGCAGCGCCGCCAAGGCGTCGGGCTTGATGCCCACGCCGTCGTCGGAGACGCGCAGCACGGCGAAAGGCCGCCCGTCCGCAGCGCGGCGCGAAAGCGACATCGCGATGCTGCAGCCGTCGGGGTTGTGAAGGCGCGCGTTGGCGAGGAGGTTCTCCACCAGGCGCGTGAGCATGCGCTCGTCTCCCAGCACGACGGCGTCGGAGCATGCGTCGTCCAGCTCGAAATCGAGCGGATGGGCATCGTCCAATCCGCTGTTGAGATAGGATGCGGCGACGGTGCGCAGCAGCTTGGCAAGATGCACGCGCTCCAGGTCGAGCGGGCGCTCGCTGAATGACAGCTGGGAGGCGGCGTTGAGATCGGCCACCAAATCCTTGATCTTGAGGCCCTGCGTGCGGATGGCGCGCGCCTCGGCGCGCGTGGCGTCGACGGCCTTCTCGTCGGCGGCGATGCCCTCGGCTTTGGCGATGATCATCGAAAGCGGGGTGCGGATGTCGTGGGACACGCCGCGGATCCACTGCTCGCGCGCGCGGTCCTTGTGCTCCAGAATGTCGGAGGTTTCGTTGATCTGGTCGGCGATGGGCCCCAAGTCGCCTTTGAGGTCGAGCTGCGCCCGTCCGCCGCGCGAGAGCGCGTCCAGCGCGTCGTTGATCGGCTCGACCGCGCGCTGAGTGCGCCGGCGGTACACGACGTATGCGATGAACAGGATCAGCAAGTCGGCGACGATGATCCCGCCGATGTAGGTGGGCAGGCTCGCCCAGGTTTCGCGGGGCCAGGTGATCGTCATGGTCTCGTACGTCCCCTGCGGGAAGGCGACGAGCAGAAGGCCGTCCGGCCTATCCCAGATGAACGCGGGTCGGCCCGCGACCGTGTGGTAGTGCGCGATCAAGGCGATGTCGTTGAGGGTGTAGGAATCGGGCGGGACGCCTCCATCGTCATCCGTGATCGAACTCCCGTCGGCGGTGCCTTCGGTTTCGCTCGATGCGTCCTCCGCTGACTGCGGGACGCCGTGGGACCAGACGACGATGCCCGCATCGTCGATAAGCTGCGCCCATGCCCCCTGCTCGTCGAGCAGCGCGGCGGCCTCGTCGCCGAGCACGTAGGCGTCGTCCGCCATCTCGAGCTGCTCGCTTGCGGTGCGGGTCACGGTGGCGGGGGTTCCGTAGAGGTAGTTGCGGTCCATCTCGTGGACGGCGATGACGGTGTAGAGCATCACATCGACGATGAGCAGCGCGAAAACGAGGAATATGAACCAGAGCACCTGCTTGGTGAAAAAACGCGCGAGGGCGCCGGCGCCGCGGCTGCCGCGCATGCGGCGATGCCGTTGGCGCCTTTTCAGCTCGTCGGGGGGCACCGGTGCCTGACCGCTCATGATCCGGCCACCAGCTTGTATCCCAAGCCCTTGACCGTCACGAGCGATTGCGGCTTGGAGGGGTTCTCCTCGATCTTCTCGCGCAAACGCCTGATGTGCGCCATGAGCGAGTTCTCGTAACCGAACGAGGTGCCCCAGCATGCTTCGCACAACGCGTCGATCGTGACGATGCGGCCGATGTTGCGGGCGAGCACGCTTAGGATCTCATGCTCTTTGGCGGTGAGCTCTGCCGTCGTTCCGTCCGCGCGGTCGACGCCGGCGGTATCGAAGTCGACGGTGCAGAACGCCAGTTCGAGCCGCGGGCTCTCGTCCGCGTAGCAGCGGCGCAGAATCGCGGCGATGCGCAGAATCAGCTCCTGGGGCAGGAAAGGCTTGACGACGTAATCGTCGGCGCCGAGCGTCAGCCCGTTGACGCGGTCGAACGGCTCATCTTTTGCTGTCAGGAACAGCGCAGGCACGTCGGCGGTTGCGGGTTGCGCGCGCAGGTGCGCGAGCAGCTGGAACCCGTCGATTCCCGGCATCATCACATCCAAAACGAACAGGTCGAACGCATGCGCCTCCACCGCCTTGAGCGCCTCCTCGCCGCTATGGGCGACTGACACGTTGGAAAAGCCGGCGGCGCGAAGGATGGTGCGCACCATCTCGGCAAGCTCTGCCTCGTCGTCGACGAGCAGGATGCGCTTTTCGAGCAGATGCGCCTCCAGCTGCACGAGCGCGTTTCCGTACGCCATGGGTTGCACGCATCCTTTCCGATCGACTGCGATCCTCGTCCCGTTCCGCTCTCGGGACTTTGCCTTTTGGCGCGGCTGTCTTGTCAGGAAGCCGCGCCGTCCGCATCACCGCAGATGATAGCACGTGCGAAAACGCGCGTTGCCCGCAGGTCATGTGCGGTAAGGCAGATGTAAGGATGCCTGCAGGGCCGCGTAAGGGCGCGTTTCTAAAGTGGAATCCACGGCGGGCCGCAGCGTGCTGCCCGCGGGCGAAGAAACCAAGACGTCGCGCCCCAAGCGCGACGCGACAAGGAAAGGGGAACGTGATGATCGAGGGCATGCCTCCCAGGGCGGGACGCAGGACGATGGTCGAAGTGCGCCAGGTGTCCAAACGCTACCAAGTCGAAGGAGGGCGCCGTACGGGAGGGGCGGCCACCCAGGCGCTTGACGGCGTGAGCTTCGCCGTCGCGGAAGGCGAGTTCGTGGGCATCATGGGCCCGTCGGGATCGGGCAAGTCGACGCTGCTCAACTGCCTGGCCACCATCGACGCTCCCACGAGCGGCTCGATCCTGATCGGCGGCGTGGACATCACGCGGCTGGCGGGCAAGCAGCTGTCGCGTTTTCGTCGCGACGACCTCGGCTTCATCTTCCAGGACTCCAACCTCCTCGACACGCTCACCGCATTCGAGAACATCGCGCTGGCGCTCACGATACAGAAGGCCCCCGTGCGCGAGATCGAGGCGCGCGTCAACGCCGCGGCGCATCAGCTGGGCATCCACGAGGTGCTCGGCAGCTACCCCTACCAGCTTTCCGGGGGCCAGCGTCAGCGCGTAGCGGCCGCGCGCGCGACCATCACCCATCCCAAGCTGGTGCTCGCCGACGAGCCGACCGGCGCGCTCGACTCCAAATCCGCCCGCCAGCTCCTCGAATCGCTCAGCGTGCTCAACCGTGCGGGCGCGACGATCTTCATGGTGACCCATGACAGCGTATCGGCCAGCTACTGCGAGCGCATCATGTTCATCAAGGACGGGCGCCTCTCCGGCGAGCTGAGGCGCGGCGTGGAAGACAGGGCGACGTTCTACCGCAACATCGTGGATGCGGTGAGCGGGATGGGGGAGGCGATGGCGGATGCTTGCTAGGCTGGCTGTGGGCAACATCCGCAAATCGATCGCTGATTTCGGGATCTATTTCCTCACCGTTGTTTTGGGTGTGGCGGTGTTCTACGCGTTCAACTCGATGTCGCAGCAGCGCTCCGTGCTGGCGATGAGCGAGTCCCAGGACAAGATCTTCGAGCTGCTCGGCACGGTCATCGGCGGGGTGTCGGTGTTCATCGCTTGCGTGCTGGTGTTCCTGGTGGTCTATGCCAACCGCTTCCTCGTCAAGCGCCGCAAGCGCGAGTTCGGCATCTATCTGATGCTGGGCATGTCTTCGGGCGACGTCGTCAAGATCGTCGCGATGGAATCGCTCATCGCCGGCGCGGCGTCGCTTGCGGCGGGCCTCGTGCTCGGATTCGCGCTGTCGCAGGGGCTGCTCTACCTCACCTCGTTGCTGTTCTCGGCCGACATCGCTTCGGCGGGCGGGGTCGCGTTCGTCTTCTCGGCCGATGCGCTCGCCTACACGCTCGTCGTGTTCGTGGCGATTTTCCTGATCGCGGCGGTGGTCAACGCGCGCGAGGTGTCCAAATCGCGTTTGATCGACCTTATGACCGCGCAGGCGCGCACCGAGGGTATGGTGCTCAAAAGCCTGCCGGTGTCGCTGGCGCTGTTCGTCGTGTCTGTGGTGATGATCGGGGTATCCTACAGGCTACTGGTCGACAACGGGCTTTTGAGCCTATCGCCCCAGTTCGGCGCGGCGACCGTGCTCGTGTGCGCGGGCACGGTGCTGTTCTTCTGGTCGCTGTCGGGCTTTCTGCTGCGCATCGTCCAATCTTCCAAGGCGCTCTATTTCCGCGGGCTCAACATGTTCGCGCTACGTCAGCTAAACGCCAAGGTCAACACGACGTTCGCGACGCTGTCGGTGGTGTGCCTGACGCTGTTTTTGGCTCTCACGAGCGTGTGCGGCGGCATCGGCATCCGCAACGCGGTGGAAGGCAACCTCGCCCAGAGCACCTCGTATTCGGCGACGGTGCGCACCACCTACTGCATGACCACCGCAGGAGGCGCGGGCGAGATGGGATCGATCGAGCCGCTCGAGCTGGGTCCGTTCGGACAATATGCGGAAAGCCTCGGCTACGACATGGAGGAGGGCCTTCGGGCGAGCTTCCAAGCGATGGGAGCGCAGGAGTTCGACGAGCTCGCCGACGAGACGGTCCAAGTGGATTTTTGGGTGGATGGCGCATCCCCGCTAACCATCGGCGATATCGAGCGGGCGTCGGGCGTGATCCTGTCCGATGTGTCCGGCAATGGGGCGCTCAATCCCGAATATGCCGACATGCCGATGCCGCTCGTGAGACTCTCGCAGCTCAACGATGCGCTTGAGATGGCGGGGCGGGATCCCGTCGAGCTGGGCGAGGGGGAGTGCGCCGTCGTTGCGGACTCCGACATCACCTTGGGATTCTTCCAAGAGGTCGCGGGTCGCGCTCCCGTCTTGCAGGCGGGTGGCGGGGACCTCGCTCTCGCGCAGTGCGTCAACGCCTGCATAGAGACGACCTCGTTTCCCACCAACACGGGGTGCTTGGTGGTGCCCGACGACGCCGTGCCCGCCGACGCCACGCTTGTGTGGCAGATCCTGGACGTGCGGTGCGCTTCCGATGAGGACGAGCGGGCGTTCGTCGAGGCATGCGATGCCGTGGCAGCAACCGATAACCCGCAGACCTGGCCTATCACCATGACGCAGGGTCGCCAAGACGTGATCGAGCAGTCCGCAAGCCTTTCGACGATTGTGGCGTACCTGGCGATCTACCTCGGGTTCGTGCTGACGGTTGCGTGCGCGGCGATCCTGGCGATACAGCAGCTCTCCGAAGCGTCCGACAACGCGCGTCGCTACGGCTTGCTGCGCAAGCTCGGATCGCCGGACGGCATGATCGATCGCGCGCTGCTTTTGCAGGTGGCGGTGTACTTCGTGTTTCCGCTGCTGCTCGCGATCGCGCATTCGATCTGCGCGATGCAGGTGGTCTCCGACGTCGTCGCGGTGTTCGGCGCGCTCGAC
Organism: uncultured Eggerthellaceae bacterium; assembly: GCA_958452575.1. Lineage (GTDB taxonomy): Bacteria > Actinomycetota > Coriobacteriia > Coriobacteriales > Eggerthellaceae > Aphodovivens. Next base: position 18,084 of record CAUDUM010000006.1, on the reverse strand, counting down.
ATCGGGCTCATGGTGGCGATGTGCGCCGGCGCGTTCATCGCGGTCTACGGCGTCTACTTCGTCGTGACGTATCTTGCAGCGCGCAGGCTGGTGCGGGAATAGGCCGCGGCACGCGATGCGAATGCCGGATGGAACTCATCCATGAGGTTGCGTGGATGCAGCGTACGAAAAAGAGCCCCGATGACGGGGCTCTCGATCTCAATGGTGCGGGCGAAAGGACTTGAACCTTCACACCTTGCGGTACCAGAACCTAAATCTGGCGCGTCTGCCTATTCCGCCACGCCCGCATATCAGGCAACGCTGCCGCGACGGCAGCGTTGCCCATGATAGCAGAAACTACTCGCCCATGCGTGCGAACCACTCCTTGCCGATGCGCTCGACCTCGATGTCGCCGAGGCTGGCGACGTATGACTTGAACTGGGCGTGCCCGTGATCGCGTACCTTGAAGCCGCGATGCTCCGCGCGGACCTGCGCCGCCAGCTGCGCCATCTCGATGCCCGCCGGTCCCGCTTCCGCGACGAGGCGGCGCGTGGTGGCGTTGACGTCTGCGAGCCCTGACGTCGGCTCGGCGGCCTCGTCGGAGCCGAGTTTTGCCCCCTTGCGGGATGCGGGCTTGCCGGCATTGGAGGACTCGGGCTTGCCGGAGGTTCCCTCGTCCTTTTTTGAGGCGCGGCGGGTCTTCCGCTTGGGTTTCTGGGTCTTCGGGCGAGGGGCTTCCTCAGCCTGAGCAGGGGCCTCTTGCACGGTTGCTTCCTTATCCGCTTTCGTGTTCAGCGCGGGCTCTGCAACCTGCTGCTCCTCTTGGGCTTCGGGTACCTCCTCGGACTCGGAAGGCGCGCCGGCGTCGGTCGGCTCGGCGGATTCGGAGGCGCTGCGGCGCCGCGATGCTCGGGTGCCTCCGCGGCGACGACGGCGACGGCGCGAAGAGGAGTCTGCTCCGTCCTCGACCTGCGCGGCGTCCTCATCCGATTTGGCTTCGGCGTCCGAGGTGTCCTCGGCGGGATCGCCGGCTTCGTCAGCCTTGTCGGCCTTGCCAGCCTTCGCATCGTTGGCGGGTGCTCCCGCCTCGCGAGAGGCCTCTTTCGACTGATCCTTGTCGTCTACGAGCTCGACCGATACGTCGCTGCCGCGTTTGGTGATGGTGACGCTGGCGAACTTGCCCAGCAGCTTGGAAAGCAGGTTGGTACCGTAGCTGCGCACGTCGAAGTCGGGGAAGCGCTTGAGCAAGCGGCTGCCCACCTCGCCCAGTCCGGTTGCCTTGCCGTTGTTCTGGTTGTCGGTGATGATGCGCACGACGGCCTGCTCGACCTCTTCGATGCTCGGACCGCTGCCGGCGCCCTTGCCCTTGCGCTTGCCGTTGGCGTCGTCGAGCAGCAGTTCGAGCGTCGTGAACACGTCGCATGCGCGGCGGAACGGCGTCGGCGTCTTCTTCTCGCCCATGCCGATGACCATCCGGCCGCTCTCGCGCAGGCGGCTGGCCAAGCGCGTGAAGTCGCTGTCGCTGGAAACGATGCAGAACCCGTCGACCGATCCGGTGTAGAGGATGTCCATCGCGTCGATGATCATGGCGGAGTCGGTGGCGTTTTTGCCCTGCGTGTAGCCGAACTGCTGGATGGGCGTCAGCGAGTTCTCGAGCAGCGCGTCTTTCCACTTGGCGTGCAGCGACAGCGTCCAGTCGCCGTAGATGCGCTTGATCGTGACGGTGCCGTAGTTGGACAGCTCGTCGGTGATAGGCTTGATGTATTTCGCGGAGACGTTGTCCGCGTCGATAAGCAGCGCGAAGCGCTTTTCGGAGGGCTGTTTGTCCATAGGGAAGGTGCTCCTTTAAGGGTGTTGCGGATGCGGGTGCGGGCATGCGAAGTCCTGACCTGCTTGTTCGCATTCTAGTGGAGGGTGACCGGGCCTCTGAAGCACCTTTGGCGGACGGATAGAATCAACACAAATTACCCCTTGCGCCGACCGAGGAGTAACCGTATAATCTCTCTTCGCGCCATGGTGGGTATAGTTCAGTTGGCTAGAACGCCAGATTGTGGCTCTGGAGGTCGTCGGTTCGAGTCCGATTACCCACCCCAGCGCGCGAGACGATACTTCTTGGACCGTTAGCTTAGTTGGTAGAGCAGGGGACTCTTAATCCCAAGGTCCGGGGTTCGAGTCCCCGACGGTCCACCATGAAGTACCGGTTGCACCTTCACAGAGCTTCGCAGTACAATCTCGGCTGCAAAGCATTTGCGTTACTTGGACCGTTAGCTTAGTTGGTAGAGCAGGGGACTCTTAATCCCAAGGTCCGGGGTTCGAGTCCCCGACGGTCCACCATCTAAACCAAAGCCCCGAACTCGGGGCTTTTTCATTTTCGATCTTTCTCGGGGCTCTGCCCTATGGAGCGGTTTGCGCAAGGATCTTTGGCTGTCTGTGCCGCGTGGATCCCGATTACAGGAAATGTCCCAGCAGGAATCCGGCCACCACGCAGAGCGCTCCGGCGATGACGCCGGCGACCACAAGCCGCATCTCGCGGCGATGGGCGCGCTGGCGCTCCTGTTCGGCGCGTGCCTTCTCCATGAAGTAGGAATACCCGTCGGTCGTGATGACCACGATGGTGCCGCGGCGCTGATCGGGATGGGTCGCCAGCATCCCATGGTCGATGAGCTCGGATTGCAGCTCGTCGTCGGGGCGGTAGGGAAGGGCGCATCGGTACACCAGCTCGCCGTCGACGCTGCAGGTTCTGCGTTCGAAGTCGATGAGGCGCCTGAGCTCGCGTTCCTGGGGTATGTTCAAAGCTGCGTTCACGCGTTCCTCCGCCTCCCTGTGCTTGTTTGGGACATCCCATCCATAATAGCCGTTCGCATGGGAAAAAATAGCGGGAAGATCGGCGTTTTCCCTGATTTGAACCCGTCGTGAAAGCGTGCGCGTATCTTTCATGAACAGGCTTTCGCTAACGTGATTGCTGTGCGATAATGCCAAGTCGGTGTGCTTGAGGGCGTGCTGCTGAGGCGGCCCGAAGCGCGCCGCGGCAGCGCTTAGGCGCCGCCTGACGCCTCAAGGCACGACAGTATTAGTATGGAGGAAAGCTACGTGGAAACTAAAGTAGAGGCATTGGAGGGCAACCGCGTCAAGGTGTCCGTCACCATCGATGCCAAGCAGGTCGACTCTCGCATCAAGCAGGCGTACGCCCAGGCTGCGAAGAAATACAACTTCCCCGGATTCCGCAAGGGCAAGGCCCCGCGTCCGGTCATCGACAACGCGCTCGGCAAGGACTACATCGCCGCCACCGTCAGCGACGACCTGGTCAACGAGACCTATCCCGTCGCCATCGACGACAGCGGCATCTATCCCGTCGGCAACCCCAAGTTCGACGAGGAGGGCATGGACCTCGTCGCCAACGGCAAGGACTTCTCCTTCTCCTTCGAGGTCGAGGTGAAGCCCGAATTCGAGCTTTCCAGCTACGAGCCCGTCGAGATCGAGCTTCCCGCCGAGGGCGCGACCGACGATGAGGTCGAGACCCAGATCGACCAGCTGCGCGAGCACTACTTCGAGCTTGTCGACGCGACCGCTGCCACCAAGGTCAAGCCCGAGAACTGGGTCGAGATCGCCATCAAGGCGACCGACGACGCGGGCGAGGACATCCCGTCCATCACCACCGAGTCCCGCCTGTGGGGCATGGACTCCACGCTTCTGCCCCAGGCCTTCAACGACGAGCTGATGGGCATGAAGAAGGGCCAGACCAAGGAGTTCGACATCGACGTTCCCGCCGAGGCTGACGCCACGGTCATGACCCAGCCCCTCACCGGCAAGACCGCCAAGATCCATTTCGAGGTGGAGGTCAAGGTCGTCAAGAAGAAGGTCGTCCCCGAGCTCACCGACGAGTGGACCAAGGAGAAGCTCGGCTTCGAGAGCGTCGAGGATATGCGCACCCGCATCGCCGAGTCCATCAAGGCCCAGAAAGACGACATCCTGCCGCGCATGAAGGAGCTCTCCTGCCTGGGCGAGCTGGCCAAGCGCATCGAGGGCGAGCCTCCCGCCGCGCTCTGCGAGCAGTATGAGACGCAGCTTCTGCAGGACTTCTTCCAGCAGCTGCAGCGCCAGGGCATGACCTTTGACGCGTATCTGGCCGACCAGGGCGTGACCGCCGACCAGTTCAAGGACGACGTCAAGCAGCAGGCCGCCGACAACGTCAAGCAGGATCTGGCGCTCGATGCGTGGGCGCGCCACTTCGACCTCAAGGTGACCGACGAGGACCTGGCGGAGGAGTTCAAGAACTCCGGCGCCAAGGATCCCAAGAAGCTGGAGAAGGAATGGCGCGAGACCGGCCGCCTGCACCTGCTGCGCGAGGGCATCATGCGCTCCAACGCCGCCAAGGACGTTATGGACAAGGCCGTCATCACCGAGATGAAGCCCCTCGGCTCCGAGGAGAAGAAGCCCGCCAAGAAGGCTGCCTCCAAGAAGACCTCTTCCAAGAAGAAGGAGGAGGCCGCCGACGCCGAATAGCGTGACGGTTTAGGGTAGGGTTTTCCGCGGGCGCGCCATGGGTGCGCCCGTGTGTTATAACGGCTAATGCACTATACGATCGGCACGTGCACCGCACGTGCCGCACACAGTTAGCGAGGATAGCTATGAGCAACGACTTCCAGCCCGCTCGATCAGCGTTGATCCCCTACGTCATCGAGCAGTCTCCGCGCGGCGAGCGCAGCTACGACATCTACTCCCGCCTGCTCAACGACCGCATCGTCTTTTTGGGCGAGGCGATCGACGATCACGTGGCCAACTCCGTGGTGGCCCAGCTGCTGCACCTCGAAAGCGCCGATCCCGACAAGGATATCGCGCTTTACATCAACTCGCCGGGCGGCAGCGTGTCGGCGGGCCTTGCCATCTACGACACGATGCAGTTCGTGAAGTGCGACGTGTCCACCATTTGCCTGGGCATCGCTGCCTCCATGGGATCGGTCCTGCTCGCGGGCGGTGCTCCGGGCAAGCGCTTCATCCTGCCCAATGCCCAGGTGCTCATCCACCAGCCGATGGGCGGCACAGGCGACGGCCACACTCAGCAGACCGACATCCAGATCATGGCCGAGGAGATCAAGAAAACGCGCGATCGTCTGGAGGGCATCCTGGCCAAGCACTGCGGCAAGACGCCGGAGCAGCTGCATGCCGACTGCGAGCGCGACAAGTGGATGACCGCCGAGGAAGCGGTGGCGTATGGCCTGGTGGACCGCATCACCACCTCCCGCGCCGGCTCCTCCGAAGAGAAGAGCGAATAGCATCTTATGGCAAAGGATAGAATCGACGGCTTCGAGTCCGAAGGCGACATCACCTGCGCGTTCTGCGGGAAGCGCCCCGGCCAGGTGGCGGCGATGATCTCGGGCCCCAACGGCATCTACATCTGCGACGAGTGCATCTCGGTGTGCGCTGACGCCATGATGCGCGACTTGGGCCTGTCGGTTGCATCGATGCAGCCCGAGGCTGAAGGCGAGCCTGCCGGCCGCCACGCGCGCCGTGCCGAGCAGACGGCTTCGAATGCGGTCGCGACGCCCGCCGAGGTGCTCGGCTCGCTGCCGACCCCCCATGAGCTCTACGAGAAGCTCTCGGAGCATGTGGTGGGCCAGGAGCAGGCGAAGCGCGCGCTTTCCGTCGCCGTGTACAACCACTACAAGCGCATCAGCCTGGGCGCCGACGCGCATGACGGCGACGTGGAGCTTGCCAAGAGCAACATCATGCTGCTCGGACCCACCGGCTCGGGCAAGACGCTGCTTGCCCAGACGCTTGCCCGCACGCTGCGCGTGCCGTTCGCCATCGCGGACGCCACCACGCTCACCGAGGCGGGCTATGTGGGCGAGGATGTCGAGAACATCCTTCTGAAGCTGATCACTGCCGCCGACTTCGACGTCGAGCGCGCCCAGATCGGCATCATCTACGTGGACGAGATCGACAAGATCGCGCGCAAGGCGGAGAACCTCTCCATCACCCGCGACGTGTCGGGCGAGGGCGTCCAGCAGGCGCTGCTCAAGATCGTCGAGGGCACCGAGGCGAGCGTCCCGCCGCAGGGAGGCCGCAAGCACCCCCAGCAGGAGCTCATCCACATCGACACCACCAACATCCTGTTCATCCTTGGCGGCGCGTTCGTCGGACTGGCCGACATCATCGCGCAGCGCGTGGGCAAAAGCGGGCTGGGCTTCTCGGCCGAGCTGCCTGAGAGCAAGAAGCACGCTGAAGCCGAGCTGCTGGCACAGGTGCTGCCCGAGGATCTCAACAAGTACGGCATGATCCCCGAGTTCGTGGGCCGAATCCCCGTCATCACCTCGCTTGACGAGCTGTCCGAGGAGGATCTGGTCCGCATCCTCACCGAGCCGAAGAACGCCTTGGTCAAGCAGTACACCAAGATGTTCGAATTCGAGGATTCCAAGCTCGAGTTCACGCCCGAGGCGCTGTCGGCCATCGCTCGCGAGGCGGTCGAGCGCGCCACGGGCGCCCGCGGCCTGCGCTCCATCTGCGAGCGTGTGCTGCAGGACGTGATGTACGACCTGCCCGAGGCGGGCGGTCCCACCACGGTGACGGTCCGCGAAAGCGATGTGACCGGCGAGACGAAGCCCGAGATCGTCCCCGCCGCCGGGTGCCCGGTGGCGCGTGCCGACATCGAGCCCGCCGATGCCGCTGAGGCGGTCGACGAGCAGAGCGCCTAAGCGCGAGAGTATCCGGAATCACGCGGCCCCGCATCGTCGGGGCCGCCGCGGGTTCGAGACGCGGATCCGCATGCACTATCCTGGGAAAGGGAAGCACACGCCATGGAGAACATGCCCAAACAATACGATGCCGCCGTCGTCGAGCAGCGCATGCTCGACAAGTGGATGCAGGGGGAGTACTACCGCCGCAATCCCGGAGTCGGCGACTGCACCGTCACCATCCCGCCGCCCAACGTCACCGGCGTCCTGCACATGGGCCATGCGCTCGACGACACCATCCAGGACACGTTGATCCGCATGAACCGCATGCGCGGCATCTCGACACGCTGGGTGCTGGGCACCGATCATGCCGGCATCGCCACGCAGACCAAGGTGGACAAGAAGCTTGCGAGCGAGGGCATCTCGCGTCGCGAGATCGGTCGCGAGAAGTTCATCGAGGCGTGCTGGGATTGGACGCGCGAGTACGGCGGCCACATCGTCGAGCAGATCAAGCGCATGGGATGCTCGATCGACTTCTCGGATCCGCATTTCACGATGGATCCCGACTACGCCACCGCTGTGCGCAAGGTGTTTTGCGACTGGTACCACGACGGCCTGATCTATCGCGGCAAGCGCATCGTCAACTGGTGCCCGCACTGCACCACCGCGATCGCCGACGACGAAGCCGAGTACAAAGAGGAAGACGGCCATCTGTGGCATCTGCGCTATCCGCTTGTCGAGCCCGTCGATGGGGTGGACTACATCGTCGTGGCCACCACGCGCCCCGAGACGATGCTCGGCGACACGGGCGTGGCGGTGTCGCCCAAGGACCACGACAAGGAGAAGTTCGTCGGCTCCAAGGTGAAGCTGCCCATCGTCGACCGCGAGATTCCCATCTTCAGCGACTTCTATGTCGACGCCGGGTTCGGAACCGGCTTTGTCAAGGTGACGCCGGCGCATGATCCCAACGACTTCGGCATGGGCGAGCGCCATGGGCTGGAGAAGGTCAACATCTTCGACGAGACCGCGCATGTGGTCGAGGGCTACGGCGAGTTCACGGGCATGAGCCGCGAGGAGTGCCGCGAAGCAGTTGTGGCGTGGTTCGAGGAGCACGGGCTGCTCGACCATGTGGAGGACCATCATCACTCCGTCATGCACTGCTACCGCTGCGACACGACGCTCGAGCCGTGGTTGTCCGAGCAGTGGTTCGTCGCTGTCGACAAGCTCAAGGGCCCGGCCACCGAAGCTGTGACCAGCGGCGCGGTGACGTTCCATCCCGCACGTTGGACCCAGACCTACTTCACTTGGATGGACAACCTCAAGGACTGGTGCATCAGCCGCCAGCTGTGGTGGGGCCATCGCATCCCGGTGTTCTACTGCGACGAGTGCGGCTGGACCGACGCCTTGATGGAGGATGCGGAGTCGTGTCCCAAGTGCGGCGCCAAGCTTCGCCAGGACGAGGACGTGCTGGACACGTGGTTCTCCAGCCAGCTGTGGACGTTCGCCACGCAGGGCTGGCCGACGCATCCTGAGCTGATGGAGGGGCATCATCCCACTACCGCGCTGGTGACCGCTCGCGACATCATCGCGCTGTGGGTGGCGCGCATGATCATGGCCTCGACGTATTTCTGCAAGGAGATCCCGTTCAAGGACGTGGTCATCTACGCCACGATCCTGGCAAAGGACGGCACGCGCATGTCCAAGAGCAAGGGCAACGGCGTCGATCCCATGGACCTGATCGACATGTACGGTGCCGACGCGATGCGCTTCAACTTGCTGACGCTGGTGACCAACAACCAGGACGTGCGTTTCGACGCCGACATCGACAAGAAGACGCACGAGCTTTTGGGCAGCCCGCGCACCGAGCAGGCGCGCTCGTTCGTCACCAAGATCTGGAACGCCAGCCGCTTCGTGCTGGGCAATCTTGAGGGCTTCGAGCCGGGCGTCCCGGTGGCGCGCACCCAGGCCGACGCGTGGATCTTCAGCCGTTTGGCCAAGCTGTCCCAGCAGGTCACTCGCGGCATCGAGACGTACCAGTTCGGCGAGGTCGCCCGCGAGCTCAACGCGTTTTTCTGGAGCGAGTTCTGCGACTGGTATATCGAGTTCACCAAAGCGGATCTGCGCGAGGACGCCGACCCGGCGGTGCGTCTGCAAACCCAACGCAATCTGGTGTTCGTACTGGACACCGCGCTGCGCCTGCTGCATCCGGCCATGCCGTTCGTCACCGAGGCCATCTGGGAGCATCTGCCGCATGAGGCCGAGGAGGCACCGGCGTTGATGATCGCGAAATGGCCTGAGCCCGAAAGCCTCGAAAAGTGGATCGACGAGGATGCCGAGCGTGCCGTCGGGCTTTTGTGCTCCGTGGTGGGCGCCGTGCGCTCGACGCGCGCACGCTATGGCATCGCTCCGCGTCAGGAACTCGATGTCGTCATCAACGCCCAGGAGAGCGTGGTCGAGGTGCTGCGCGGTCTCGAGTCCCAGATAGCATCGATGGCGCGTGTGTCGTCGCTTTCCATCGAACGGGATGCCGATAAGCCTTCCGAGTGCGCCGCAGTCGTCGTGGAAGGCGCCGAGGTGTTCGTCAGGCTTTCCGGTTTGGTGGATTTCGATGCGGAACGCGCGCGGCTCCAGAAGGAGCGTAAGAAGCTTTCCGCCGATGTCGCCAAGTTCGAGAAGAAGCTCTCCAATCCCGGATTCCTCTCGAAGGCGGCTCCCGAGATCATCCAGAAGGACAAGGCCAAGCTTTCCGAGATGTCCGACAAGCTCCAGCGCGTCGATGCGCAGCTTGCCGAACTGGGATAGGATGTGCCGCATCGCGCCGTATCCGAACGGACGCTGAGGGATGCTCGGCCGCCTGCTTTCCGGACTTGCATGACAGGTTCGGAAAGCAGGCGGCTTTTTTATCGAGCAAGCAGCTGCGCGGCTAGCCCACCGTGCTGAGGAACATGACGAGCAGGGGGATGGACACCAACGAGGCGACGGTGGTGACGAAGGTTCCCTGCGCCATATCATGCGAATTGCCGCCGTATTGATAGCAGAGCATCGTGCCGTTCGTCGCGACGGGCATGCCTGAAATCACGACGATCACGCCAAGCAGCAACGGGTTCTCGATGAAGAAATGGAACACTCCCCACACAGCAAGCGGGATGATGATAAGGCGGAAGACCGAGGTCATCCAAAGGCGGAACCCTCCGATGAGTTCCTTTGCCGGAAGATTGGCCAAAGAGGAGCCGATGATAAGCAGAGCGGCAGGCGTGGTGAGCGATCCTAGGGAAACGAACGCCTCGCCGACGACGGGGATGTTGTAGACGTTCGTCAGCGCGAGCGCGATCGCGATGACGCAGCTGACGATGACGGGGGAAACGAAGGTTCGCCACGACACCTTGACCTCGGAGCCGTCCTCGCTGTCTTGAGTGAGGAACCAGGCGCCCACGGTGAACACTAGGAAATTGAACGGGAGATTGAAGATGGTCGCGTAGATAAGCGCGTCGGATCCGTAGATCGCCGAGAGAACCGGGAACCCGATGAATCCCACGTTTCCGAAGCACAGCATGAACCTGAATACTCCGCGGTGTCCTATCGAGATGCGCATGAGGGCGGTGACGCCATAGGCGATGGCGATGACGAGGATGAAACTCAGGCATGAGAATACGAGCGTGAGCAGGATGTTTTGAAGCGAGGGGAGCTCCTCGGCGGTGAGGACCGAGCCGATGATCATACCGGGCAACGAAAGGTTGAGGATCACCTTCGAAAGCTTGGCATCGAAATCCTCGTTCATCATGCCGAGGCGCTTGCCGGCGTATCCGGCGGCGACGATAACGAACAGCGTGATCATCTCGGCGAAGATCTGCAGAACTTCAGAACTCACAGTTTCACTCATCTCCCTTGGTACGTGGCGACGCGGACGGAGATCCGTACATCGGATCCCGCGGATCGCATGATATGGTGCCAGTCGGTTATCTCGACAACGAGCCGATCATTATAGTGCCGCGATGCGCCGCAGGGCGCGGGATAACGCCTTGTCGTCGAAGAAAATGCGTGTGCGGCGGTATTCGATCCGATAATCCGCACTTTTGGTATAATCTGTCGTTGCGTGAGGCTCCCTTGCGCCAATGCCGGTGGTTGTTGCTGCTCTTGGCCGCTTCAGCCTATAGAAGAAGAGGTGGATATGAGCGAGCTGCTGTCCCAACTGTGGACGCCCGAGCTCCAGGCGGCGTTCACCGTCGTCGTGGTGGTGCTCGTCATCCTGTACGTGCTGTCTATCGTGTGGGTTGCCCGCGATGCCTATCAGCGCGGCACGTCGTGGATCTGGTGCCTTATCGCGCTCATCCCGTTTTTGGGCGTCGTGGCATATTGCCTGCTGCGTCCGTCGCTTCTGCAGATCGACCGCGATGAGCAGGAGTTGGAGATCGCACTCAAGCAACGTCAGCTTATGAAATACGGCGAGTGCGCGAACTGCGGTTATCCGGTGGAGGATGATTACATCCTGTGCCCGAGCTGCCATTCGCGTTTGAAGAACATGTGTCCGACTTGCCATCGTGCGCTTGACCCGTCGTGGACCGTATGCCCGTACTGCGCTACGCCGATGCAAGGCGGTCCGCGCCGCCCGCGCCGTCAGCGTCCGCAACAGGCGCCGCACGCCGAGCAGAGCGCCGAGTAATCCGACGATAGCGGATCCCTTCTTCCGGTGGAGTTGCGGTCCGCTATGGCGGCGATCTGTTGAAGCCGGATCGGAGGCGAGCCTCCGATCCGGCTTTTTTCATGGAACAGGTGGGCGAGGGAGCCCCTTCCGATGCGCGTGCGCGCTCCATGTGGGAACCGTGTTCACGATGGCGCGTTGATCCGGATAGTGGCATACTTGGTGCGGTCGTCTTCCGAATGGGATTCGAAGGCGGCGCGAACATCCCTCAGTGCAGGCGCTTTGTGCGCGCCCGGCACCAGATAAGCGCAGGCGCTTTGTGCGCGCCCGGCGCAAGAAAGGAAACTGACATGAACATCATCCTTCCCGACGGATCCGTCAAGGAACTCGCTGAGGGCGCCACGATCGCCGACGTGGCCGCCTCCATCGGCGCGGGCTTGGCGAAGGCAGCGCTCGCCGGCAAGATCGACGGCGCTCCGGCCGATCTCAACGCGCCTGTCCATGATGGCGCCACCGTCGAGATCATCACCTCCAAATCAGCGGAGGCCCTCGGCATCATGCGCCACTCGTGCGCGCATGTGATGGCCGAGGCCGTCCAAGAGCTGTTCCCCGGCGCCCAGATCGCGTTCGGACCGGCGACCGAGGACGGGTTCTTCTACGACTTCGAGCTGTCCCGCTCGCTCACGCCGGACGACTTCGCCGCTATCGAGGAGAAGATGGCTGCGATCGTCAAGGCCGACGAGCCGTTCGTCCGCGAGGTCGTCTCCCGTGACCAGGCCAAGGAGATCTTCGCCGATCAGCGCTTCAAGCTGGAGCATATCGACGAGCTTCCCGCCGACGAGGAGATCAGCATCTACCGCCACGGCTCCTTCGTGGATCTGTGCAGCGGCCCGCATTTGCCCTCCGCCGGCAAGATCGGCGCGTTCAAGGTCATGAAGCTGGCGGGCGCCTACTGGAAGGGCGACGCCGAGCGCGAGCAGCTGCAGCGCGTCTACGGCACCGCGTTTTTCAAGCAGAAGGAGCTTGACGAGCATCTGCACAACCTCGCTGAAGCCGAGAAGCGCGACCATCGCAAGCTTGGTCGCGAGCTGGGCATCTACATGATGGACGAGGATGCCGGCGTGGGCCTGCCGCTGTACCTGCCCCGTGGCGCCCGCGTCATCCGCCTGCTGCAGGAGTGGCTGCGCCGCGATCTGTACGAGCGCGGCTACGAAGAGGTCATCACCCCGCACATCTACAAGGCAGACGTGTGGAAGACCTCCGGTCATTATGACTACTACAAAGAGAACATGTACTTCTTCAACATCAACGAGGGCACCGACGAGGAGCCGCGCCTGTCCGAGTACGGCGTCAAGCCCATGAACTGCCCGGGCCACGTGATGCTGTACCGCAACGAGATCCACTCCTACCGCGACCTGCCGCTGCGTTATTTCGAGTTCGGCACCGTCTACCGCCACGAGATGAGCGGCGTGGTGCACGGCCTGCTGCGCGCCCGCGGCTTCACGCAGGACGATGCGCACGTGTTCTGCACGCGCGATCAGGTGGTCGACGAGGTCGTCGCCATTCTGGATCTGGTGGACCACATCATGAAGACCTTCGGATTCGAGTATTCCGCGGAGATCTCCACGCGTCCCGAGAAATCCATCGGCACCGATGACATGTGGGAGCATGCGACCAACGCGCTCAAAGAGGCGTGCGCCCGCCACGACCTCGTCTACGACATCAACGAGGGCGACGGCGCGTTCTACGGTCCCAAGATCGACATCAAGGTCAAGGACGCCATCGGCCGCACGTGGCAGTGCTCCACGGTGCAGGTCGACTTTAACCTGCCCGAGCGCTTCGGCCTGACGTACCGCACCGAGGACAACACCGAGGAGCGCCCCTGGATGCTCCATCGCGCCATCTTCGGCTCCATCGAGCGCTTCTTGGGCATCCTGATCGAGCATTACGCCGGCGCGCTGCCGCTGTGGCTTGCCCCCATGCAGGTCGCCATCCTGCCGATCGCGGACCGTCATATCGAAGCCGCGCACGAGCTGGAGCGCAAGCTCAAGGCCGCTGGCGGGCGCGTTGAGGTGTACGAGCAGAACGAGCCCATGCGCGTGAAGATCGCCAAGGCCCAAAGCCAGAAGATCCCCTACATGGTGGTCTTGGGCGACAAGGAGGTCGAGGAGGGCACCGTCAGCGTGCGCGATCGCCACGAGGGCGATCAGGGTTCCTGGCCGGTCGAGAAGCTCGTCGAGGTCATCCGCGAGGCGGCTCTGTAATCCCGACGTTGCCTTCCGGGGAGGGGTTTGCCCCTTGCGCAAGAAATAGCGGGTCCGATGTAAATTAATCGGGGTTGTGAACGAAATTCGATCGTTCGCAGCCCCGATTTTCTATAGGTATGGAACTCTGCCCATACGTTTTCCCAGGTCGAGGAAAGCTTGTTGTGGGGTTTGGTGCTCGTGACGAGATGAGGATCGTTCATATCCCCGATTTTCTCTTATTTGGCTTTAAGATTCTCGCGCAGGTTATTGAAAAGCTCGGAGCATGATAAAGGAACGGTTGTTATAGCGCGTTAGGCGCATGCGCAATATCGATCGTCTCTTTATCGTATCCTCACAGCAATCCGCCTAGGTTGCCGGTGAGCTCCATGAGGGCGAACCATATCGGGGGGACGAAGAGGCCGGGCAGCAGGTTCATCGTCGAGATCTCCTTGATCTTGAGGATCGACAGACCCGAAGCCAGGATGAGGAAACCGCCCACGATGGAGATTTCGGTCATGAGGCCGCCGGTCAGATACGGCGCTGCGATGTTGGCGAGCAGGAAGATCGCGCCTTGCCAGCAGAAGAGCACCGGGGCAGCGAACGCCATGCCGTAGCCGAAGGTGGACGCGAGCACCATCGAGGTGACGAAATCGAGTGTCGCGTTGGTGAACAGGAACGTCTCGTCTCCGTAAAGCGCGCTGTTGACCGGGCCGAGGATCGACAAGGTTTCGATGCAGAACAGCATGATGCCGGTGGATAGCCCCCGCGCGAGCTGCGACCCGTCCTTGGCGCGGTTTTCCACGAGCTTGTTGAAGCGTCCTTCGAGGTCGATCGCGGTGCCGACGACGCCGCCGATGGCAAGGCTTGCGATGAACAGAACGGGGTAGGGGCTGTTGGACATGTTCTGGACGACGGCGTTTATGCCCAAACCCGTGGCGGCAAGGCCCATCGCCACGTAAAGGATGTTTTGGTACTTCTCCTTAAGTCCGCGGCGCACCGTGCCGCCGATGAGGCTGCCGGCGAGGATGGCCAGGGTGTTGGCGATGGTCCCGATCATCGGCTAGCCGTCTCGCCTTCGCGCTCGTCATGCTTGCGCGTGCCGCAGCAGCCCTCGCGATGCGAGTAGAAGCGGTCGATGATGGAGGCGAGCAGCGGCATCAGGAACACGGTCACGGCTCCTGCTGCCACCAGCGTGCCCGCCGTGCTGGACGGCATGGCGCCTGCATTCACGGCGACGGTGGTGACGGCGACGATGATGGGAAGCGCTGTCGTGCAGTACAGCGAGACGGTGAGCCGTTCGTGCACGCACAGCTCGGAGCGCGCCTTCTCGCCGGCGGACAGCGAGACGAAGATCGGCAGCGCGCGGATGAGGAGCAGCAGCACGATGAACGAGACGAGCAGCAGCGGCTGGTCGAACACCGCAAGCACATCGATCTTGGCACCGCTCACGATGAAGAACAGCGGGATGAAGAATCCGTACGCCATGCCTTCGAGCTTGCGCTCAAGCTCGTGATCGCCTTCGGGGACGATGTAGCGCAGCACGAAGCCGGCCGCGAACGCGCCGAGCACGATGTCGAGCTTGAACACGGCTGAAAGCGCCACCAATCCCACGAGCAGCACCACGACGGCGCGCACGAGGGTCTGCGAGTTGGTGTGGCGCGTGTTGTTGGCAAAGAGGAACAGACGGCTTCCCGCTCGATGCATCTTGGTGGGGATGATCGCAGCCAACACCGCGACGGCGATGAAGATCGCCAGGATCACGAACGTCTGCCATGTGCTGCGCGTCGATAGCAGGATCGCCATGGCGAGCACGGGGCACAGTTCTCCCCACGTGCCGTATGCCAAGATTGCGTTGCCGACGCGCGTGCCGGAAAGCCCGCGCTCCTCCAAGATGGGCAGCAGCGTGCCGAGCGCGGTGGTGGTGAGCGCGATGGCCACGGCTATGCCGTCGATGTGGCTGATGGAGAAGTCGGGGGAGAGCCGCACGGCGATGAACGCGAGGATGATCGACACGATCCACGTGACGATGCCCCGCTTGCCCTGGGAGCCGGTGAGGTTGGACGGGTTGATCTCGTAGCCTGCGAGCAGGAACAGAAACGCCAAGCCCAGTTCGGAGATCAGCTGTACCGGTTCCGTGAGGTGGATGACGCCTACCAAGTAAGGTCCGAGCACCATGCCGCCGATGAGCAGGAACACGGTCTCGGGGACGAGCTTGCCCGGCACAAGGCGCGCGGCAACGGGACAGGCAAGCGCCACAAGGGCTATTACAAACAACGAAATGAAGTCTTCTGCCATGATCGCCTTTCGGATCCACCATGATCGCACGCGGACCGAATGCGGCGCTTCCGAGCCGCGATGCGGGATGATTCCGCGCGACAAACCATTGTAGCGCATGCGAAAGGTCGCTACATTGTCGCGAGGATATGCCGCATTGCACGACGGGTCGAAAAGACGGTGCTTTGACGCGCAAACGGGAGGCGACGCATCGAGGGCGGTCGCGACGTCACCTGCGCGTCGCTCGGATCAGGACTCCAGATACCTCTGCAGGTCATCCCAGAGACGCACGGCTTCGGCGCAGCCTTGCTCGTAGAGGTTCATCAGCTTGGCGGGATCCTTCTCCATGCTGGCCACCGTCACGGGCTCAGGAGGACGGATGATGAACAGCTTCCCCTCGTCGCGTGAGCGTGCGAGCGCTCGATACGTGCGGTTGTAATGGAAGTGTCGCGACTGCAGACGCTCCAGGTAGTACGGGAACTCCGCATAGCGTTGATGGAGCAGGGGCATCAGGCGATTGGGGCTTTTGACGTAGCCGTCGGCCTGAGTCAAGATGACGATGCGTTTGCGATCACGCGGGGCGGTGAGCAGCGAGAACAGGTAGGGCACGCTGTCGCAGGCGCCGCCGTCGAGCAGCTGCTTGCCGTCGACCTCGACGATCTGGCTCACAAGCGGCATCGACGACGAGGCGATGAGGTAGAGGATGCCCTCTTCGGCCGATGCGAGCTCGTGGTAGTCGGCCTCGCCGGTCTCGAGGTTGCTCGAGACGGCGATGAGCTTCATGGGCGATTCGTCGAAGGCGCGCGTATCGAACGGCTCCAGAGCGTTGGGGATCTGCTCGAAGGCGAACTCGCGCCCGTAGGCGTTGCCCGTGCGCACGAAGCTCTTGAGAGACAGGTAGCGCCAGTCGTCGCAATATTTCACATTGAGGTAGCAGGAGCGCCCTTTGGCGCCGGCAACGTAGTTGTAGCCGCACAGGGCGCCGGCGGACACGCCTATTGTGCGTCCGCAGAACAGCCCGCGGTCCATGAACACGTCGAGCACGCCCGATGTGAACTGCCCGCGCATGGCACCGCCTTCGAGGATGAGGTCGGCATCGACGATCTGGGCTCCTTCCCATGCGGGCTGGCTGCCATCGAAAGCGTTCGGCTCGGCAGAGGGACGGGGTTCGGCATCCTCGACGGTCTCACGGTCATGCATAGCGGTCTCCTTAGAAAGCATCCCCACAATTATAGGCACGCCGTTTCTAATGGATCCGGCGTTTCAAAACGATGCCGATCCGTAACCTTTGCTCCGGCTGCCGTTCACCCTCCCATAGAGCACCGCATCTCCTAACGGTATCTTTACAAGATTCGCCGCGCGGGAAGGGAGGGTTACAATGGGTGGCGTCGAAACCGCCGGAAGGCGGAAACCCGCGCCGATGAAGCGCACAGCCGTCGCGCGAGACGCCACGGCCATAAGGAGGCAAGCCATCATGAGCGAGATCGTTTCTTCTTCTGATTTCCAGTCCAAGGTTTTGGATGCGCAAGGTCCGGTCCTGGTCGACTTCTTTGCGACGTGGTGCGGCCCGTGCAAAATGCTCGCGCCCACGCTCGACGAGGTCGCTGCCGAGGTCGCCGGCAGGGCTCAGGTTTACAAGCTCGACATCGATCAGAGCCCTGACATCGCCCAGCGCTACGGCGTCATGAGCGTCCCGACCCTCATCGCGTTCGAGGGCGGCCAGATCAAAAAGCAGGCGATCGGCGTCCAGCCCAAGCAGGTCCTGCTCGACATGCTGTCGTAGCAACCGCGCCCAAACCCCGCTTTTTGCGCCCCGGCGGAGCCTCGCGCCCGTCGGGGCGTTTGCGTTTGGGAGAGGAGCGGTGGCTACGCGCTTGCCCGGGCTTCATCCTCGCGTTGAGGGTATGTGGGCTCTGTATGGTCGCTTCAAGCGTATGACTTGGGAAAATGCGAACCATTTGCTAAAATATCAAAAGTTATGCGCATCGCGCGCAGCAAACGCAGTCTAAACGCAGTTGTCAGTTTGTGGGAAGGACAGTACCGATGGACGAAACGGGAGTTTTGGGTCTGCTTGAAGAGCTTTCCATCCTCCTTGAGGATTCCAAGCCGGTGTTCGGCAAGAACAATATGCGCCAGGTGGACATCAACGCCTGCTTCGAGATCATGGACGAGATCCGCGAGACGTTCCCCAGCGAGTTCGCGCAGTCGCGCCAGATCGTGCGCGAGCGCCAGAGCCTGCTCGACGATGCCGAGGCCGAGGCCAACCGCATGATCG
>CAUDUM010000005.1 GCA_958452575.1 uncultured Eggerthellaceae bacterium | reverse complement strand
AAGGTCCCGCCTCCGCCCCGGAGGGGCTTCGGCCGCTCCGCACTCCCGTGCGGCGTGAGGTAGTATATTACGCACTTCTCCAAGGGTCGTCAAGCGATTTTGGCAACTTTTTTAAAAAATTTTTCGCCTGGAGGCTCGATCAGCCGGCGTCGCTTGCTTTGATCTTGCATTTGACCAGTTCAGAAGCTTCTCCGTCCTTTTTACTCATATAGATTCCGCTACACGAAGTTCGTGATTCGAGAAAACCGCTTCATATTCCGTCACCGTAACCAGCTTCGAACACTCCTAAACTTCTTTGCCGCCTCGAAAGCTTTTCTATATCCTTATATATGTCTATAGAGGCAAGCATCGGGCAACCTGACGAAAAGGAGGCGCCATGTCGACATCTTCGCATTCTGCCGACGGTCCCCTCCGCTGCGATCCCGCATCGCCCTCCCCTTCCTACGCCCTTGCCGTTCCGCCGCAAGCCCGCCGCGTCCTCGAAGTGCTTGAGGCTGCGGGATACGAGGCGTGGTGCGTCGGCGGATTCGTCCGCGATTCCATCCTTGGAAGGCCGGTCTCCGACATCGACATCGCCTGCAGCGCGTTGTGGCGCCAGACCGAAGAGGCGTGCCTGGCGGCCGGCATGCGCGTTCACCGAACCGGGGAGAAGCACGGCACCGTCACCGTGGTGTGCGACGACGCCGCCTTCGAGGTGACGACGTTCCGCGTCGACGGGACGTACTCCGACTCCCGACACCCCGACGAGGTGCGCTTCGTCCGCTCGCTCGAAGAGGATCTGGCGCGTCGCGACTTCACGATCAATGCCATGGCGTACCATCCGCAGCGCGGACTGGCGGATCCGTTCGGAGGAATGGAGGACGCGCGACGCGGCATCATCAAGACGGTGGGCGATCCGACACGGCGCTTCGGAGAGGACGCGCTGCGCATCCTGCGCGCCTGCCGCTTCTGCTCGCAATTGGGATTCTCCCTTGATCCGGATACCTACCAGGCGATGCTCGAAGGCAAATCGGGGCTGTCCCGCGTTTCGTCCGAGCGCATCACCGCCGAGCTTCAAAAGCTGCTTCTCGGCGAGCATGCGAGCGATGCGATCCTGGGCACCGTCGACGTGCTCTCCTCCGTATTGCCCGAGCTTGTGGCCATGAAGGGGTTCGACCAATGCACGTCCTACCATAGCTACGACGTTTTGGAGCACACCGCGCGCGCCGTTGCCGGAACTCCGCCCTACCCCCTTGTGCGTTGGGCGGCGCTGCTGCACGACATGGGCAAGCCGGGCGCTTTTTTCAAAGAGAGGAGCGGGCGCGGGCATTTTTACGGGCACGCGAAGATCAGCGTTGCCCTGGCGCGGGGGATCATGGACCGCCTGACGTTCTCGCCGACGTTTCGCGATCGCGTGCTGCTGCTCGTCGAACGTCACGACGACGTGTTCGATGCAACGCCCAAAGCAGTGAAGCGCGCGCTTGCGCGCATGGGCGGAGACGTGGAGCTGTTCCGCGCGCTCTGCGATTTGAAGCGAGGGGATGCGAGCGCGCAGGCTCCCGGCTATGCCGAGGAGAGGATGCGGTTGGCGGACGATCTGCTGCGCGTTTTGGACGGGATCTTGGCAGCCGACGAAGCGTTCACCCTCAAAAGCCTGGCCGTGAACGGACGCGATGCGATGGATGCGGGCATCGCGCAGGGTCCCGATATCGGAGCCGCGCTGGCGGCGGCGCTGGATGCCGTTATCGACGAGCGCGTTCCCAACGACCGCGAAGCGCTGTTGGCGTTTTTGAGGGAATGGAGCCGAGCCGATTCATAGGCTGTCGGCAAGAACAGAAGAACGGGATCCGCAGGCGCCCCATACCCGGAAAAGCAAGAGGCCGGAAGCTTTCGCTTCCGGCCTCGGTGTTCTTGGTAGCTCCGACCGGATTCGAACCGGCGACCTTCGCCTTGAGAGGGCGACGTCCTAAACCGCTAGACGACGGAGCCATATGTGCGCTGCGCTGATCGTAAAAGTGGCTGGGGTGGAAGGAGTCGAACCCTCACAGACGGAACCAGAATCCGTTGTACTGCCATTATACGACACCCCATCGGCTTCCCGATGCTCGCGTCGCGTTTCCGCAACGCTTGAGCGCGAGTGAATATATTAGAGATGAGATGCTGCTTCGTCAACCCCTCAGCCAAACTTTTTTGAAAAAAGTTTGGCTGAGGATGTCATTCGAAATGAGAAGAGGAGCTGAGCAGGGATAACGCCCCCCTCGATGCACGATGCCCGCGCGATCAGCGGCGCGCCCACATGTGGTCGAGCGGGCCCGATCCCTGCCCCAGATCGAGACCGGCCTCCAACGCGCCGCGCACATACGCCTTTGCCTCGGCGACCGCATCCTCGACGGATTTGCCCAGGGCGAGTCCGGACGCGATGGCCGACGAGAGCGTGCAGCCCGTTCCGTGCGTGTTGGCCGTGTCGATCCGGGCCGCGCGGAACCAACGATGGGATCCGTCGGCCATGACGAGGACGTCGTCCGCCGACTCCGTGCCGTGCCCGCCCTTGACGAGCACCGCGACCCCTCTCCCCTTTTGGGCAGCGCGCTCGACGATGGCCCGTCCGGCGCGCAGCATCGACTCATCGTCCGTCACCGCGAAACCCGCCAGCACCTCTGCCTCGGGCATGTTGGGCGTCACGACATCGGCAAGCGGGATGAGCTCGCCTGTCAGCGCGGAGATGGCCCCCTCGTCGATCAAACGGGAGCCGCTCGTCGCGACCATCACCGGATCGACGACGATGTTGCGGGCTCGATGCGCCACGAGGCGCTCCGCGATAGCCTTGATGATCGCCGCCGACGAGACCATGCCCACCTTGACCGCGGCAGGCGGGATGTCCTCGAAGACCGCATCGATCTGATCTGCGACGATGCGCGGCGTCGCTTCCATTACCGAACGCACGCCGAGGGTGTTCTGGGCCGTGAGCGCCGTGATGGCCGTCTCGGCGAACAAGCCGTGCGCCGCGATCGTCTTGATATCGGCCTGGATGCCCGCTCCGCCGCTCGAATCGGAACCCGCGATGCTCAGCACGGCCGGCAGCGCCGGGGCGCCGGACGCACCGCTCGTACCGGCGCGATCGGAGGCGCTCATCGCACGGTCCCCTCGTCGGACAGATCGACGACAAGCCCGTCCATGATCTGATTGACGGTGCGCATGGCGCACATCTGGCCGCACATCGTGCAGGTGCCCTCGTTGGACGGCGGCGCGCTCTCGAAATAACGGCGCGCTTTGACAGGATCGATCGCCTCGGCGAACATGCCGTCCCAGTCCACGCGGCGCCGCGCATCGCTCATGCGGTTGTCGCGATCGCGCGCACCGGGGATGCTCTTGGCGATGTCGGCGGCATGGGCAGCGATCTTGGTGGCGACCAGCCCCTCGCGCACATCATCGGCATCGGGCAGGCGCAAATGCTCCGCCGGCGTCACGTAGCAGAGGAAATCGGCTCCCGACGAGGCCGCGATCGCGCCGCCGATAGCGGCGGTGATGTGATCGTAGCCGGGAGCGATGTCGGTGACCAAGGGTCCCAGCACGTAGAACGGGGCGTTGTGGCACAGGCGCTTTTCCATCTTCATGTTGGCGGCGATCTCGTCCAAGGCCATATGGCCGGGACCCTCGACCATCACCTGCACGCCGGCATCCCAGGCGCGGCGCGTCAGCTTGCCGATCTCGATGAGCTCGGCGATCTGCCCCGCATCGCTGGCATCGTAGGTGCAGCCGGGACGCATGGCGTCGCCGATGCTGATGGTGACGTCGTGCTCGTGCAGGATGGCAAGCACCTCGTCGTAGTGCTCGTAGAAGGGGTTCTCGTTGCCCGTGGCCTCCATCCAAGCGAAGATGAGCGAGCCTCCGCGGCTGACGATGTTGGTCAGGCGGCCCGTCTCCTTGAACGACTCGAGGACGCGGCGGTTCATGCCAGCATGCACGGTGACGAAGTCGACGCCGTCCTGGGCATGGCGACGCACCACGTCGAGGAAATCCTCGGCCGTGATGGTGATGAGCGCCTTTTCCAGATAGCCGATCGCGTCGTACATCGGCACGGTGCCGATCATCGCGGGGGACTTTTCGATCAGACGCGTGCGGAAGCTTTGCGTCTTGCCGCTGTTGGACAGGTCCATGATGGCCTCGGCGCCCAGCTCGAGCGCCACCTCGACCTTGCGCCACTCCTCGGCCTCGTCGGCAAGGTCGCCCGAGATGCCCAGGTTGACGTTGACCTTGGTGCGCAGTCCCTCGCCCACCCCTTCGGGCGAAAGCGACGTGTGATGGATGTTCGCGGGGATGGCGATGCGGCCCGCTGCGACCCCGGCGCGGATGAATTCGGGGTCGCGGCCTTCCTTGCGCGCGACCTCGGCCATCTGGGGTGTGACGATACCCGAACGGGCGAAGTCGATCTGGGTGATAGGATGTGCGGACTCATGCCGCTTGGCGGTGGCGTTGGCCATTGCGTTCTCCCTTCGTTGGCATTACCCATATCAGGTTCTGCGGGTCGGGGCGTGCGCGCCCCCTCTCAGCCCGCCGTGCGCATGCGCGTTGCGAGCTCCCCGGCACCGTCTCCATCGACGGCACGGCTTCAGTATAAGCAGCAGGGCGTGCGAGGCAAGCCGCGTTTACGGCAGAGGATGGAAAATGAGGACCGTCCCCTGGGCGACGCCGATCGTCGCGGGCTGGCCGATGAACTCGTTGGAAATGCCGCGCGACACGCGGCTGGTGAGCGGCTCGTCATCCATCGAGTAGAGCAAGCCGGTCTCGATGACGCCTTCGACGCGGTCGTTGGCGGCGACCACCGACACGATGCCCTCGTCAAGCGGCGGCAGGTCGTACACATCGGGGCCGGTCAGCGCGCGCACGGCAAAATCCTCGCCGATGCCGGTGACGTAGGCGCCGCGCTCGGAGAACTTGGCGAAAAGCTGCAGGTTGGCAAGCGTATGGTCGAGCCGGCCCGACAGGCCGCCGTAGACGTAGAGGTCGTCCTGCTTCCAGTAGAGCGCCTTTTCCATGGCAAGCTCCATGTCGGTCTTGTCCTTTTTGACGGGATGGCGCGACACGCGGCGGCACTTGGGCACGTATCCGAGCGAGTCGAAGTCGCCCACCGCCATATCGGGCACCACGCCGATGGATTCCAGATGCGCGAACCCGCCGTCGACCGCGATGACGAAGTCGAAGAAGCCGCCCTCCATCTGGAACTTGAAGTGATCCGCGTTGAAATCGGCAGCGCCGACCAAAGCGCAATGAGCCATGCGCCCCTCCTCGAAAACCTGCAGGTTAAGCATAAGCAGCTGAGGCTTTTCACAGTGCTCCGGATCCACGGGATCGCGCAGACGCGGCGTGCTTCGGTGCGCACGTCTGCGGGATCGCATGAAGACGGGGTGCTGTGGAAAGCCTCAGCGGTCGAGCAGTTTCGCCGGCCGCCAGGTCGGCAAAACGATATAATACCATAGGCGAGTGGGCCAGACGGCCGCGTGCCGTCAGGCGCGAGGAAAGTCCGGGCTCCAAAGGGCAGGATGCCAGCTAACGGCTGGGCGGGGCGACCCGACGGAAAGTGCCACAGAAAAGAAGACTCCCCCGCTGCGCGGGAGAAAAGCTGAAACGGTGCGGTAAGAGCGCACCAGCGCGTTGGCAACAGCGCGGCTTGGCAAACCCCATCCGGAGCAAGCGCAAATAGGAACGCGATACGGCCGCCCTTCCGTGCGTTCGGGTTGCGTGCTAGAGACGCCCGGCGACGGGCGTTCGAGATAAATGGCCGTCCCACGACAGAACCCGGCTTATCGGCCCGCTCGCCATCGCTACCTCCAAACAGGAACAGCAACCTCCCCTCCCCCAAATGCGGCCGAAGGCGGCATAGCAATCCCGCAAGTCGAGCATAAGTTAGCGAGCGGCGGCGAGGTGCGCCCCAGATGAGAAAAAGTGACTGTCCCTTTTTCTCATTTCGCAGGTCGAGCGGAGTCAGCGAAAAGGCCCCTGGTGCCCAGAATTCGTGGGATCGCGCAGGCGAAGCGTACTTCGGTACGTGAGCCTGCGGGATCGCGCGAAGGCTGGGTGCCAGGGGCCTTTGCAGCGTCGAGTGGTTCCGCGTGCCGTAGGCACGCGGAATCCTAATCGATCTCCTCGAACTCGAAGTCGTCGTCGACATCGCCGAAGCCGGAGAGGTCCTTCTCGACGACCGAGGGGGTCGGAGTCGCGGCGGCGACGACGGGCGAGCCCGGGGTGGCCGGCGTGGAGTAGGCGGCGGAGCCGTCGATGCTGATCGGCGTCTGCGTGGCGGTCTTGGCGGGAGCGGGGATCTCGTCGTCATCGTAAGCGGACGGGGCCTCGATCACGCGCGCGTGGTTGCTGGTGCCGTAGGACGGCGTGTAGGTGCTGGAGCCGCCCAGCTCGCTGAGACGACGGGAAGCGTCGTCGATGAACTCGGTCAGCAGGTCGCGGTACTCCTCGCGAGCGTCCTCACGATCGTCCTCGAGCTTCTTGATGGCGTCGAGCACCTTCTGGCGATCAGCCTCGGCTTTGTCGACGATGCGCTTGGCCTCGTCCTCGGCATCCTGGATGGTGTCGGCGGCCTGAGCCTTGGCCTTGGAGACCACATCATCGGCAGAGCGCTGGGCGATGATGAGCGCCTGGGAGATGGCGCTGTCGTCGGCCTTCTTCTCCTCGAGCTGCTGCTCCAGATCCTCGCAGC
Source organism: uncultured Eggerthellaceae bacterium (assembly GCA_958452575.1). GTDB lineage: Bacteria > Actinomycetota > Coriobacteriia > Coriobacteriales > Eggerthellaceae > Aphodovivens. The sequence continues at coordinate 194,891 of CAUDUM010000005.1, read as the reverse complement.
GAGCCTCGAGCTCGGCGATGCGGGCATCCTTGGCGGCAAGCTCCTCGGCGTCGACAGCGGAGGTGGGAGCGATCGCGGGCTCGTCGACCACGTCGTCGACGATATGGGCGGGAGTGTCGAAGCCGTCGAACTTGGAATCGTCGAGCTGGGCCTCCAGCTGGGCGATCTGATCGTTCAAACCGTCGATCTCGTCGGCGACGTGCTCGAGGAACACATCGACCTCGTCGACGTCGTAGCCCTTGCGATCGATGGAGAAGCTCTGATTGTGGATTTCAGCCGAGGTAATAGCCATCTGCGTTCCCTTCATCCTGACCGCGCGGGCCAGGCATCATGCATGCCGCGGAAGAACCGGCGGCAACCTACAACAACACGCCTATAACCAAACGTACCCCCAATTGTAATACAAGCAAAGCGACGATGGGGCTGATGTCCACCATACCTCCAATCGGAGGTATGAAGCGCCTGAACAGGTCGAGGAACGGGTCGCACACGCGCCCGAGCACCCGGTAGATGTCGGAGACGACCCCGGTTCCGCTCATGGGAATCCAGGACATCAGGACATAAACGATCAGAACGGTGCTGTAGACATCAGCGACCGCGTAGATGAGGTACGCCAGACTCGTTAGCACTGCGCAAGCTCCTTAGAACGCACGACCGCGGCGGCGACGCCCGCCTTCAGCGACTCGGTGAAACCGCCGTCCTCCATGGCGGCAAGCGCCGCAAGCGTCGTCCCGCCGGGGCTGCACACCGCGATGCGGGTGTCCTGGGCGCTGCGTCCCGTCTCGACCATGAGCCGGGCGGTGCCGAGCACCGTCTGAAGCGCCAGCTTCTCGGCGAGGTCCGCGTCCAGCCCCTCGGCGACGCCGCCGTCGCGCAGCGCCTCGATCAGCGCGGCCACGTAGGCGGGACCGGATCCGCTCACAGCTCCGATGGCGTCCATGTCCGCCTCGTCGACGACGCAGGCCAGCCCCATGCAGGAGAAAAGCCCTTGCGCGTAGGCCAGGTCCTCATCCGTCGCACGGGCGCCGCGCGTCACCGCGGTGGCGCCTTCGGAGACGAGCAGCGGCGTGTTGGGCATCACACGCACCAAGCGGCTGCCCGCGGGGAGCGCCGCCTCAAGCGCGGCGGTCGGAAGACCGGCGGCGATGGAGATGAACAGGGGCCCGTCCGCACCGCCCTGATAGGCGGGGACGGCGGAGATGTCGGCAAGCATGCCCATCATCACCTGCGGCTTGACCGCCAGGATGACCACGTCGGCAGCTTGCGCCTCGCAACCGTCGGCGACGCACTCGACGCCGAAGGCCTCCGACAGGTGGGCGCGGCGCTCGGCGCCCGGATCGGCGATGGTGAAGTCATCGGCGCAAAGCGTCGCGGCAGCGCCCTCGGCCGCCCCGATCAGGCCGCCGACGATCGCCTCGCCCATCTTGCCGCCGCCGATGACGACGAATCGAGGATGCTCGCAAAACGCCATTTACAGCACCCCTTTGCCGCGCAGCGCGGTGCGCTCCGCATCGGTGAGCGGGGTATCGCGCGTGATGGAGAACACCTTGTCGGCGATGCACTCCACGCGCGCGTCGAGCGCGCTGGCGACGCCGAACGAGAAGTCGAGCACGCGCTTGGAAAGCTGATCGGGCGTGGAGCGCAGCGACAGCACCACCGCATCCCCCGCCTTGAGGATCTTTGCGATGCGCTCGACGTCGCCGTAGGCGTTGGGCATGAGCACCGTGAGCGAGCGGGACGGATCATGCGCCGTGGTGCCTGATCCCGAGTACGCCTCGTAGGGATCGAACGATGAGCGCGACGAAGCCGCACCGGACGACGCGGACGTCGAAGAGGCGTCGCGTGCGGGCGTCGTCGAGGAGAACAGCGACTCGAGGCCTTCCGAGCGCGTCTGCTCGGCCTCGCGCGCAGCCGTCTCGGCAGCGACGTAGGCGGGCGACGAGGGCGCCGGACCAGTCGCCTCGACGAAGGTGCGGTCGCCGCCGCGGCGCAGCAGCGTCCCGGACGGCGAGGTCACGCGGCGGGTGGGCAGCGGATCACGGTTGAGGCTGTCGGGAACGCGCGTATGCGCGCGCACATCGTCGATCGAGACCAGGCGCGGAAAGCCGCTGTCAGAGCGCGTGCTGCGCGAAGAGGTGCGCGGGGCGCGCGTCGTCACCGAGTCGGGAGCGTCGTAGCGCGTGCCCGTGCGGGTGCGATCGTAATCGGGTCCGTACTCGGCGAACTCGTCGTAGCCGTCGCCGTAATCGTCGCCGTAGTCGCCGGCATAATCATCATCGTAGCCGTCGTCGTAGTAGCCGTCGTCTGCCGCCGCGCGGGGTTGCTGCGTGTCGGAGAAGCCGAGCTTCGACTTGAGACCGTCCAACATGCCCCCGTCGGTTTTGAACTTGGGAAGCTCCATACTAACCACCTGATCCGTTCCGCGCAGGCGTGCCGCCTGCGCGCTTTGCCGTTGCTCGCGGAATGCGACGCGGATGATGCCGCGCCCGCGCGGAGGCGCCTTAAGCCGTGAAGGCGTCGGAGAACACCGCGCGTCCAATGCGGACTATGGTAGCGCCCGCCGCCACCGCCTCGCGCCAATCCTCGCTCATGCCCATAGAAAGCCCATCGAATGCTGCTGCGGCCTGGGGTTCGAGTCCGGCGCGCAGCTGAGAATGCAGGCTGGCCAGGCCGTCGAACACCTCGCGTGCCACCTGGAGGTCGCCCTGCGGCGCCATGGTCATGAGGCCCCGCACCCGCACATGGGGCAGCGCCAAGCACGCTGAGAGGAGCTCGGGGGCGTCATGGGGATCGACGCCGCTTTTGCTCTCCTCCCCCGACACGTTGACCTCCAGCAGCACATCCTGGATCTTGCCGGCAGCGGCCGCGGCAGTCTCGATCTTTGCAGCGTGGCGCTCTTGGTGCAGGGAGTGGATCAAGGAGGCGTGCGCGACGATGTCCGCGATGCGCCGCGATTGGATGTTGCCGATGAAATGCCATGTGTCCTGGGGATATACGGCGGCTTTGCGCATCAGCTCGTCAGGGCGGTTCTCGCCGAAATCGCAACCGCCCGCCGCGATGGCGCGCCCCACCTCCTCGGGTCCCACCGTCTTGGAGACGGCGACCAGGGTCACCTCGCTAGGATCGCGCCCGACGCGGCGGCATTGCTCCGCAAGCTCCTCGCGGACTCTTTGGTAACGCTCGGCAACTCCCATGATCACCACTACCCTTCTTGGCGCACCGCGCCGATAAAGCGCGCTGCCGCAAACCTCAGACCAGCCTGACGGCGATCGCGCCATGGCGGCCGCACGTGCCGCCCGAGGCGCGGTACGAGAAATACTCGTCGGGATGGCACATCGTGCACACTCCCGCATCGATGATACGCTCGGGATCCAGGCCCGCGCGCTCAAGATCCGCGAAAAGCGCCGCCGATAGGTCGACGTGGCGCGGATCGGCGACAGCGAGCTTTCCAAACTCCCGGCGAAACGCCTGGACGACCTCGTCGCCGCACTCGAAGCACTCCGAGCGGATATGCGGGCCGATGTAGGCGTTGTACGAACCGACGTCCACCTGGCCTGCTTCGGCCGCATCGCATGCGGCAAGCTCGCATGCCGCCTTCCGAGCGATGTGGGCAACGGCCCCGCGCCACCCGGCGTGGGCGACGGCGAACCTGCCCGTCGGCGAGACGATGATCAGCGAGGCGCAATCCGCGAAGCACAGCAGCGCTGCGACCTCCGGCGTCTCCACCACGACGAAGTCCGCGCCCAAAAGCGCCTTCTCGCGCACGGTTTCGAGGGATGCCGCATCGGTCGACTCCACGACCACGCCGTCGGTGCCGTGCACTTGGTTCAAGGCGACAAGCGAGGCATCGGGAGCTCCGAGCGCGCCGAGCACCTCCGCGCGGTTGCGCTCCACGGCAACCGGATCGTCGCCGACATGGGTCCCCAGGTTGAGCTCGTCGTAGGGAGGCCTGCTCCATCCGCCGCCTCTCCCCGTAAACGCTATGCGCACGCCGATGGCGTGCGCGAGCCCGTCGTCGACGAGCGCAGGAATGCGACGCGCGCCGATGAGGCGCGCGTCGAGATGGGGCTTGGGGATGATCGTCCGTCCGGACACGAACCCGGCGTCCTAGCGCTGGCGCTTCAGGAAGTCGGGGATGTAGTCCTCATCGGCGAAACGGCCGTTGCCCGACGTCGTGGAGAACGACACCGACGGAGTCGACGAGGCGGCCGGCGTGGCTGCGGCGGGCTGCTCGGTGGAAGCGAACAGGTCCTTGGAGGCGAAGTCCATCGAGGACTGGCGCGGAGCCTGCGCCTTGAAGCCGGTGGCGATGACGGTGATGCGCACCTGATCGCCCATGTTCTCGTCGATGATCTGACCGTAGATGATGTTGGCGTTCTCGTCGGCGCATGCTTCGACGGTGCGGGCCGCGGCGTCGACCTCGGACAGCGTGAGGTCGCTGCCGCCGGCGATGGAGAACAGCACGCGGGACGCGCCGGCGATGGAAGCCTCCAGCAGGCTGGAGTTGGTCGCCTGCTGCGCGGCGTCGAGGGCGCGGTTCTCGCCGGAGGCGATGCCGATGCCCATCATGGCGGTGCCGGCGTCCTTCATGACGGTGCGGATGTCCGCGAAGTCGAGGTTGATCAGGCCGGGGATGGTGATCAGGTCGGTGACGCCCTGGATGCCCTGGCGCAGCGTGTCGTCCGCGATGCGGAACGCGTCGAGCATGCTCGTCTTCTTGTCGACGATCTCGAGCAGGCGGTCGTTGGGGATGACGATGAGGGTGTCGACCTTCTGAGCCAGCAGGTCGATGCCCTGCTCCGCCTGGTTGCGACGGGTGCGTCCCTCGAACGAGAAGGGCTTGGTGACCACGCCGACGGTCAGCGCGCCGATCTCCTCGCGCGCGATCTCGGCGATGATGGGCGCGGCGCCCGTGCCCGTGCCGCCGCCTTCGCCGGCGGTGACGAACACCATGTCGGCCTCGGCGAGCGCCTCGCGGATCTCCGCACGGCTCTCCTCCGCCGCCTGGCAACCCACCTCGGGGTTCGCGCCGGCACCCAGGCCGCGCGTGATCTCCTCGCCGATGTGGATCGTCTTGTCGGCGTCTGACATCAACAGAGCCTGACGATCGGTGTTGACGGCGATGAACTCGACGCCCTTGACGCCGGCCTCAACCATGCGGTTGACGGCGTTGGTTCCGCCGCCGCCTACTCCGACGACCTTGATGACCGCCAGATGCTCCGAGCCGATATTGTTTGGCATGGTGTCCTCCACAACCTGCTGCGTTCGTATCTGCTGCGTTGAAAAAACGCGTGTGAGCAGCGCTCACTCCGATCAATTTTACACGATGCCGGCGCATTTGCAAACGAGCGGCGCAGCTCCTCCGCAAGTGCACCAACTTTCTACAGCGCGCGGTAGGTGGGGCTGTTGACGTCGCGCACGTTGATGTAGGCGACCGCGTCGGGATGCTGCTCCATGATCTCCAGGCACACGCGCTCCTTGTCGCGGATGCTGGTAGCTGATCCGAACGCTATCTCGACGTTGTTGTCCAAGATCAGACGCGTTTCCTCGACGCCTTCCGCGTAGACGGTCTTCACCCTGCCGGCAAGCTCGGTGGTCATACCCGACACGATGTCGAGGGCGTTGAGCACGCTGTCGTCGCTGCAGTACGTCCCCACCTGCGCTTTGGTGCCGAACGGCACGTCCTTGATGATCAAAGCCTCCGCGGCATCCTCGTACACCTTGGCGCTGGTGCGCTTGCCCGCCTCGGAGTCCTGGTCGGGGATGGGCATGAGCCACATGTGGTCCGAAGCGATCGCCCAAGGCTGGGTCGTCTTGGCGTCCGAGGTGGGCACCTCGACCACCGCCGCGATCTGGCGCTCGGTGACCGCCAGCTCCAGCGTGTCGGGGAACACGCGGTTGACCTGGACGTCCTGAACCCAGGCATCCTGCTTGAGGCGGTCTTCGATCGCGCCGGTGTCCACGCGCAGAAGCGTGGTGCCCGACGGCACCGCCGCCAGCGCCGACATCTCCTCGGAGGTGAGGTGCTCGACGCCGGTCACGCGGACGTTCTGGACGGTGAACAGGCTGGAGTTGTACACGACCGCCGCACCGATCGCAAGGAATGCGAGCACGGCCGCGATGATCCCCACGCGGATCAGGTAGCGGTTGTAGCGGCGCTGGGCGCGGCCCTGGCGCTCGATGCGGTCCAGGTCCCCGATGCGCACCGATCTGAGCGGCCGATCCTGGCCCTGGGCGCCCTGGCTGCCGTAGCGGCCCCCGGGGACCGCATGCCAGTCCCCCGCTCCGCCGCGCGACGGACGCGCGCTGCGGCTCGAAGGACGCCCGGCGCGGCTCGATCCCGCGCGCGAGGAGGCGCGCCTATTCGAATCCGAGGAAGCGGACTTCCGGCGAAAGTTCGATGCCATAAGCCTGCGCCACTTTCGATCGAATCATTTGGATGAGCTCCATCACATCGCGGGCGGACGCCCCTCCGATGTTGACGATGAAGTTGGCGTGCACCTCCGACACCTGTGCGCCGCCCACGATGACGCCCTTCATGCCGACCTGCTCGATGAGTCGGCCGGCCGAATCGCCTTCGGGATTTTTGAACACGCTGCCGCACGAGGGCTTGTCGAGCGGCTGGGTCTTCTTGCGGCGCGCAAGCGAGGCCTCCATCTTGCCGCGGATGAAGAACGGATCCGCCGGCTCCACCGCGATCTCGCACTCCACCAGGATCTCATCGGCGGCAAACGAGCTGGTGCGGTAGCCCCACGCCACCTCGGAACCGGGGATGCGCCTCATGCCCAGATCGGGGCTGTAGGTGGTCACCGCGACGATGCGGGAGCCCAGCCATTCGTCGCGCGACCCCGCGTTCATGCGCAGTGCGCCGCCGATGGTGCCCGGCGTGCCCACGGCGAACTCCAAGCCCGCCAGCGAGCGTTTGAACGCCTCCTGCACCACGGAGGACAGGGGCACACCGGCGCCCACGAAGAAGCGCGAATGCTCCTCGTCGAAGCGCAGCTTGCGGAAATCGCGCCCGAGGGTGAGCACCACGCCGTCCCAACCCTCGTCCGCAACCAGGAGGTTGCTGCCGCGGCCGACCACGACCCAAGGCGCGGAGCACTCCCGCGCGCATTCGACCACATGGCGCAGCGCGCCCACGGAATCCACGCGCACCAGGTAGCGCGCGGGGCCTCCGATGCGGTAGGTGGTATGGCGAGCCATGGGCTCGTTGGGATAGACCTCGCCGTCGAAGCGCTCGTCGACCAGAAGGGCGCCCAGGGCGGACGCGTGCTGCGCCACCATGCGCTATCGGCCTTCCGCGGGCGTGGCGCGGCGGCGCATCTCGTCGAGGAGCTGCGGGCCGATCGCGGTCACGTCGCCCGCGCCCATGGTGATGACCAGATCGCCCTCGCGCAGCATGTCGGCCAGATGCGGCACGACCTCCACACGGCGCGGCACGTACGCGGCGGACGGATGGCCCTCGTGGTCCAAGACGACATCGAGGAACGTCTTGCCGCTCACGCCCGGAACGGGAGCCTCGCCCGCCGGATACACGTCCATGAACACGATCTCGTCGGCGGCGTCGAACGCCGAGCCGAACTCGTCGCGCAGCACCTCGGTGAACAGCGTGACGCGCGAATACCGATGCGGCTGGAACAGCACGACCACGCGGCCATAGCCGAGCTGGGAGGCCGCGGTGATGGTCGCGTTGATCTCGGTGGGATGATGGGCGTAGTCGTCGACGACGGTGATGCCCGACTCCTGCCCGACCAGGTCGAAACGACGCTTGACGCCGGCGAACCCGGCAAGCGCGTCGGCCACCTTCTGGGCATCGAAGCCCAGCTCGTCGAGAAGCGCCACCACGCCGGCGGCGTTGGCCACGTTGTGGCGGCCGGGGTTCTGCTTGAGCGAGCCGGCGATCCTGCGCCCGTCGGGCATGCGCAGGGCATAAGCGCTGCCCACGCCCTGATGCTCGTAGGTTTCGATCACGACGTCGCAGCCCTCGTCGAAGCCGTACGACACGACGCGGTCGCCCGTCGAGCGGGCAAGGTCGTACAGCGCCTTGTCGTCGCCGCACACCACCGCCACGCCGTCGTCGGGGACCGACGCGATGAACGCCTGGAACTTCTCGTAGATCTCGCCCAGATCGCGATAGTGGTCGAGATGATCCGCCTCGATGTTGGTGACGAGCACCGCCTTGGGCGAGAGGAACCGGAAGGACTTGTCGCTCTCATCCGCCTCGACCGCGTAGTAGCGGCCCGTGCCCGAACGCGCGTTGGTGCCGTAGGAGCGCACGATGCCGCCGATGAGGAACGTGGGGTCCTCGCCCAGCGCGTCCAAGACGCTTGCGAGCATGGACGACGTGGTCGTCTTGCCATGCGTGCCCGCGACCGCCAGCGTGTCCAGCCCATCGCCCAGACGCGCCAGCATCTGCGCGCGGTGCCAGATGGTCAGGCCGCGCTCGCGTGCGCTGGCAAGCTCGGGATTGTTGTCCAGGATGGCCGTCGACACGACGACGATGTCCGGGCCGTCGTCCTTGCCGGTGCCGAAGATGTTGGACGGGGAATGCCCGATGTGGATCTCGACCCCCGCATCGCGCAGCTGCTTGGTGTAGCGGCTCTCTTTGAGGTCCGAGCCGCTCACGCGCATCCCCTGATCATGGGCGACGCGGGCGATGCCGCTCATCCCGACGCCGCCGACGCCGATGAAGTGAACCGAGCGTATGCGCTCCGGCGCGTTGTGGTCGCGTTCCATTATGTTGCACTCGCTTTCGCTAGGTGTGAGTTTTCGCATCCGATCTATGATAGCCGCTCATCGGGCGTTTGCAGCCGCAATCACAGCATCTGCCAATTTGGCAGCCGCGCCCGAGGTGTTCTGGGCGCGTGCGGCATCCCGCATGCGCTCGCGCTCGCCGGCGTCGTCGATAAGGCGCAGAAGCTTGTCGGCGAATCCCGGCTGCTCGACCTCGGCGTCGGGGACCAGGTAGGCGCACCCCGCCTCCACGTAAGCGCGCGCGTTCATGGTCTGGTGATCCTCCGTCGCCGCCGGGAACGGGACGAGCAGCGCCGGCACGGCCAAGGCGGAGATCTCGGCGAGCGACGATGCTCCCGCGCGCGAGACGATCACGTCCGCCGCCGCCATGCAATCGCCCATACGGTCCTGGTAGTCGATGATCTGCCAACGTGCCGCCTGCTCGTCGGTGAGGGCAAGGTCGCGCTTGACCGACTCGTATTCGCGCCTGCCCGTCAAATGGACGATATGCAGATCGGCGCGGGAGAGCAGCTCGTCTTTGAGCGCCATGACCGCCTGGTTGACATGGCGGGCACCCAGGCTGCCGCCGGTGACGAGGAGCATGCGCGCGTCTTCGGGGATGCCCAGCATGGCGCGGCCCGCCTCGCGCGTGGCCTTAAGCACCTGGGAGCGGACCGGGTTGCCGGTCAGCACGACGCGCTCGCGTTCGGCACCGTCAAGCGCCGAAGCGGCATGCTCGTAGGTCAGGCAGATGGCGGCTGCGCGGCGCGCCAGATAGCGGTTGGCCATGCCCATGACCGAGTTCTGCTCGTGCACCGCCACCGGGATGCCCAAAGCCTCGGCGGCGCGCCCCACGGGAACGCACACGTACCCGCCGAACCCCACCACCACATCGGGCTGGATCTCCTTGAACCAGCGCTTGGCCTCGCCGGTGCTCTTCTGGATGGTCGCGACGCCCTTGATCAGCGACAGGGGCTTTTTGCGGTTGAACCCCGACGCGGCGAATCCTTTGAACGAGATGCCCGCGTCCGCGACGAGCTTGGCCTCCACACCCGTGGGCGTGCCCGCGAACAGGACCTCCCATCCCCGCCGCGAAAGCTCCTCGGCCAAAGCGAGAGCCGGATTGATGTGGCCGGCGGTGCCGCCGCCCGAAAGAACCGCTTTCATTGCACTACCTCCCCCTGCGAAGATCCCCGTTTCTCCCTGCCATCGCGGAAGAATCGGCCGTCCGCACCACCCGCAGATCGGCGCGTCGGCGTTCGTAGATGCTGGGGCCGCCGGCTTCCTTGGACACCGACAGGATAAGCCCCACCATGATGAACGTGGCGATGAGCGACGATCCGCCCGACGAGACGAACGGCAACGGCTTGCCCGTGGTGGGCAGAAGGCCCACGACGCAGCCGATATTCAAAAACGCCTGAAAGACCAGCATCAACGTGCAGCTGCCCGCCACCATGGCGCCGAAATCGTCGGCAGCCGCCTTGGCGATGCGCATGCCCGCGTACAAAAGCAGGAGGAACAGCGCGACGACCGCCAACGCGCCCACCATGCCCAGCTCCTCTCCGATGACCGCGAAGATGAAGTCGGTCTCGGCTTCGGGCAGATAGAACTTCTCGCGCGAATTGCCCAGTCCGACGCCGAACAGGCCGCCTTCCGAGAACGCGTAATAGGAGTGGATGAGCTGGAATCCCTTGCCCAGGCCGTCCTCGCCGTCGTTCCACGGGTTGAGGAACAGCATGCGGTCGGAGCGGTAGCCGGTGAACACGGTGGCCGCCACCACGAAGATCAGGCCGAGAACGCAGATGCCGCCGATGAGCTTGAGGGGCGCCTCCCCCATCCACATCACGGCGAGGATGCCCACCGCGATGATGACGGTGGTGCCCAGATCCGACTGCGTGACGAAGATGATCGCCACCGGGATCAGGATGAGCACGAAGGCGCGGACGAGCATCTCCTTGGCGGTGGAGGTGCCGTCGCGGTAGTCGCTGAACAGCCGCGCGGCCACCAAAACCAAAGCGATCTTGGCGAACTCGGAGGGCTGCAAGCTGATCGGGCCGAGCGTCAGCCAACGGGTGGCGCCGAGAGCGGCGATGCCCATGACAGCGGTGAGCAGCAAGAGCACGAAGGCGATGAGCCACACGATCCACAGCATCGGGCCGCGCCAGATCGAGCACGGCAGGAACTTCCACAGCAACGCCGCCGCCGCGACGCCCAGCGCGACGAACAGCAGCTGGTCGGTGAGGTAGGTCAGCGCGCTGCCGCTGTCGCCGGCGGGGTTGTCCTCCGTCGCGGTGATCACGGCGCTGGCCGCCTCGGCGATGGAGGCGGAGTAGATCATCACGCATCCGATGATGGTGAGCGCGACCACCGACAGGATCAGCAGAAGGCGCGGCATCATGACCGATGCCGGCACCTGACGCGGAGTATGGGACGAAGAGGAGGGCAAGACGATCCTCCTTTACGCGCCGAAGCGCGCGGCGCGCTCGGCGACGAGCTCTTTGAAGACCCGGCCGCGCTCCTCGAAGCAGCTGAACTCGTCGAACGACGCGCACGCGGGCGACAGCAGGATCACATCGCCCGCCTGCGCGATATCGCAGGCGGCGTCGAGCGCATCGGCCAGGTTAGCGGCGCGTAGCGGCGAGAACCCCTGCGGGGCATCCGCCTGCGCGGCGTCGAACGCGCCTTCGAAGCGCTCGCCCGCCGCGCCGAAGCACACGACGGCGCGGGCATGGCGATGGGCGGCCTCGACCAGCGGGGCGAGGTCGGTACCCTTGTCGTCGCCGCCGAGCAGGATGATCGGACGCGCCTCGGGAAACGCCGCGATCGCTTTGAGCGACGCGTCGACGTTGGTCGCCTTGGAATCGTTGTAGCAGGCGGCGCCGCGGATGGTGCCGCACGGCTCGATGCGGTGCTCGAGCGGCGCGAACGAGCGCAGGCCGCGCGCGACCGCCTCGTCATCCGCGCCCAGCGCTATCGCGGCGGCGGCGGCGGCAAGGGCGTTGCCCACGTTGTGGGAACCCTTGATCTGCAGACCCGACGTCGCGACAAGGCGGTGCTCCGTCCCCTCGAACGCTACCGTCAGCATGCCGTCCGCATCGGCGAAGGCGGCGTTGTCGGCACCGCACGCGACGCGCATGTCGCCGGAATAGCCCGCCTTGGTGCCGACGGGGATGTAGGAGAACCCGCGCTCGGCGGCATCCAGGGACTTGAGCGAGCGGATTTTGGCGCGCACCTCGTCGTCGGTGGCGTCGAGCACCACCGTGGCGCCCGCAACCTCTGCCAGGTTGGCCAGGATCTTGAACTTGGCATCGCGGTACGCTTCGAACGAACCGTGCCATTTGAGATGATCGGGCGTGATGTTGAGCAGCACCGCCGCATCGGGGGCGAAGCGCGACGTGGACTCCAGCTGGTAGGACGACGTTTCCGCCACGAACACGCGGTCGGGGCGCTCCGCCACCGCGGCAAGGCAGGTGTCGCCGATGTTGCCGACGGCGACGGCATCCATCCCCGCCTCGCGCAGCAGGTGCGCCGCAAGCGAGGTGACCGTGGTCTTGCCATTGGTGCCCGTGATGGCGACCCAGCGCGACGAAGGGGCGCTTTCGCGCCAGGCAAGCTCGACTTCTCCGACGATCTCCGCGGAAAGCTCCGCGCCGCGTCGGTACAGCTCGGTCGAAGGCGCGATGCCCGGGCTGGGCACGCACAGGTCGAACCGCCCGCCGGGAACCTGCCCTGCCAGCGCATCGACCGCATCGTCGCCGAACGCGACGACGGCGCCCTTCTCGCCGAAGCGCCGAGCGGCCTCCTCGGAGGCCTGCGTACGGGCTCCCGCCGCAACGTAGAGCCCCGTCACGCGATCGCCCAGAAGCGGCAGGCAGTAGTCGACCACCGCCGCGCCGCTTTTGCCCAGGCCCAAGACGAGCACGTTGCCGAGCCGGTCCGCCCCACGGCGAATCAGGGTCTGTCGCTCTGACGCGCCCATGCTAGCTCACCACCATCATGGATTCGGCAAAGTAGATGAAAAAGCCGATGGCCGCCAAAACGCCGGAGACGATCCAGAAGCGCACGACGACCCGCGTCTCCTTCCAGCCCTTCTTCTCGAAGTGATGGTGCAGGGGCGCCATGAGGAACAACCTTTTCTTGGTGCGCTTGAAGTAGAAGACCTGCAGCATGACCGACACCGCCTCGGCGACGAACAGGCCGCCGATGATCAGCACGATGAACTCGGATTTGGTGAGGACCGCCAAGCAGCCGAGCGCCATGCCCAGCGCCAGCGAGCCCGTGTCGCCCATGAAGATGTCGGCGGGATAGGAGTTGAACCAGAGGAAGCCGATACAGGCGCCCGCCAGCGCCGCCGCGAAGATCGCGGGGTCCAGCAGATCTGAGCGGTACGCGATGGCGGCCATGACGATCATCACGATCATGACCGTGCCCGCCGCAAGGCCGTCGAGGCCGTCGGTGAGGTTGACGGCGTTGCACATGCCCATGAGCAGGATGTCCACGAACACGAGGTAGAGCCACGGGACGGTGATCACCGCATCGCCCACGGTGAAGTTGGAGGTGAGGATGCCCAGGTCGATCGTGGTGACAAACGGGATCTCGACGGTCGGCGCGATGCCGACGAGGTTGACCGCCAAAAGGCCGAACAGCGTCGACACGAGGAACTGGCCGACGAGCTTGGCTTTGGGGGTCAGGCCCAGCGAGCGCTCGTGGACGACCTTGGAGGCGTCGTCGATCAGGCCCAGCGCACCGGCGACGAGCGTCGCGCCCGCCAGCAGGAACGTGTCGGGCGAGGGCCCGGCCACAAGCACGATCGTGATCGCGACGGCGACGAGCATGACGACGCCGCCCATGGTGGGCGTGCCCTGCTTGACCAGATGGCTCTGGGGACCGTCGGCGCGCACCTGCTGGCCGATGTGGCTGGAGCGCAGCATGCGGATCCACAGCGGCATGAACGCCATCGTCAACGCCGCGGCGATCACGATGGCCAAAAACACCAGGAAGGTGGGATAGTGAGAAAAGAACGAGAACATGCTAGTCGACCAGCCCTTCCACCACTTTCTCAAGACCGACGGAATGCGAGGCTTTCACCAGCACCGCATCGCCCTTTCCAACCAGGGGACGCGCATACGCCAAAGCCGCAGCGGCGTCTTCCACGCAAACGACGCGCTCCGCGGCAAGCCCCGTCTCGACGGCGGCATTCGCTATGCCCCGGGCAAGCGGCCCCACGCACACGAGCAGATCGACGCCGGCGGATGCTGCATCGTAGCCCACTTGGGCATGCCCTTCTTCTGAGACCGGGCCCAGCTCTCCCATATCGCCGAGGATCGCGATCTTGCGTCCCTGCGCCTTGAGCGCCGCGAACGTGCGCAGCGACGCTCTCATGGAGTCGGGGTTGGCGTTGTACGAATCGTCGACCACCGTCACCCCGGCAGCCGTACGCAGCACCTGCGCGCGGCCTGACTCGGGCTGGGCGGCGCCGAGCGCCCCCGCGATCGCATCGGGTGTCATGCCGCAGGCGCGGCCGACGGCGGCCGCGGAGCAGGCGTTGCCCACGTTGTGCAGCCCCCTCAGCGACAGCTTGCAGCGCACGCGCTCCGTGCAGCCCTCCTCCTGGCCGGGAAATCCCGCCAGGCAGAGCGTGAACGAGGCACAGCCCGCGTCGTCAAGATCGATTTCCTCGGCCCATGCCAGAGCATCTCCGCATCGCGCAGCGCCAGCGGATCCCTCGCCTGCCGAAACAGCACGCATGCGTTCGGCGGCGTCGGGCGACCCGTCGAACACCGCGACGCGCACGCCGCGCTCGTCCAGACGGGCATGCTCGCGCATGAAGCCCGCGAAGTCGTCATCGCCGTTGAGGAAGGCCCAGCCGCCCTCGGGCAGCGCCTCGAAAAGCTCGGCTTTGGCGCGCGCGATGTTCTCGCGCGACCCCAGAAGCTCCATATGGCTGGTGCCGATGTTGACGACAAGCCCCCAATCGGGATGCGCGTATTCGCAGAGGTGCTCGATCTGACCGCTGCCGCGCATGCCCATCTCCACCACCACGGCGCCGTCGTCGGCGGATGCCGCAAGGAGGGTCCGGGGGACGCCCAGCTCGTTGTTCTGGTTGCCCGAGGTTGCCGTCACGGGAAACGCCGCGGACAGCACGTCGCGCACCAGGTTCTTCGTCGTCGTCTTGCCGCTGGAGCCCGTCAGGCCGATAACGCGTCCGCCTAGGCGGGTGCGCCAGCAGCGCGCGAGATCGACCAGCGCCTGCTGGGTGTCGGCCACTTCGACGATGGCGGCGCCGGCAGCGCGCGCGGCGCCGAGGGCCGCCTCGGCGGGTTCGCGCGAGACGAGGGCGCAAGCCGCGCCCGCGCGGATGGCGGCCTCCACGAAGTCATGGCCGTCTACCCGCTCGCCGGGCAGCGCCACGTACAGGCAGCCTTCGCCCGCTTCGCGCGAATCCCAGGTGACGGCGCACGCCGACGCCTGGGCGTCGGACGCCGCGACGACGGCCTTGCCGCCGGTCACGTCGATGATCTCAGCGATTGAAAGCCGCATCTATTCGACCTCCTCGCCCGCGCATGCCGCGCCGAAACGGCGCTCGAGCTCCTCGGCGGCGACCTCGCGGTCGTCGAAATGCAGCACCTGATCGCCGATGAGCTGGTAGTCCTCATGCCCCTTGCCGGCGATCAGCACCGAATCGCCCGCCTGTGCGACCTCGAGTGCGCGCGCGATGGCAGCACGGCGGTCGGGCACCACCTCGTAGCGCCCCTCGCCCGCGCCCATGCCGCTTTCGATGTCGGCGATGATGGCGAGCGGATCCTCGCTGCGGGGATTGTCCGAGGTCACGATCGCGAAGTCCGCCTCAAGGGCCTCGCGTCCCATGATGGAGCGCTTGCCGGCGTCGCGGTCGCCGCCGCAGCCGAACACGCACAGCGTGCGGCCGGGCGTGAGCGCCTTGATGGAGCCGAGCGCCTTTTTGAGCGCGTCGGGAGTGTGGGCATAGTCGACGAACACCGACACGCCGCCGTCGTGGGCGGCGTGAACGCGCTCGAGGCGGCCCGGAACCTGCGGGGCTTCGGAGAGCGCCTGCACGATGAGCTGCGCGGGGATGCCCAGCTGCAGCCCGATGCCGAACGCGTTCATGATGTTGGACACGTTGAAGCGGCCCGCCAGCGGATAGTCGAAGCGGAAGCGCTCACCGCGCACGTGCAGCTCGACGCTGGTGTGCGTGGGCGCGTAGACGACCTCGCCCGGATGGATCTGGGCGGAAGGATCGAAGCCGGTCGTGACGATGTTGTCGCCCGCCGCCGAGCAGCGGCGCAGCAGCTCGCGGCCCCATTTGTCATCGATGCAGATGACGCGCTTGGCGGGATAGTCCTTGGAGAACAGCAGCGCCTTGGCCTCGAAATACGCCTCGAACGTGTGATGGTAGTCCAGATGGTCCTGCGTGAGGTTGGTGAACGCCGTCACGGCGAACCGCGTCGCCCACGTGCGCCGCAGATCCAGCGCATGGGAGCTCACCTCCATGGCGACCACGTCGCAATGCGCGTCGCGCATCCGCGCGAACAGGGACTGGAGGTCGGGAGACTCGGGCGTGGTGTGCGCGGATTTCTCGCGCTCGTCGCCCACGCGGACGCCGACGGTGCCGATCACGCCCGTGCGCCTGCCGGCCACGCGCGCGATATGCTCCACCAGAAACGTCGTGGTGGTCTTGCCGTTGGTGCCCGTGACGCCCACCAGCGCGAAATCCTGGGAGGGGTTGTCATGGAAGCTGGCGGCGACCTGGGCCATCGCCTTGCGCGTGTCGGGAACCACCACCTCGGTGACGTCGGTGGCATCCGCAAGGTAGACCTTGCGCTGGACCACGAGCACCTTCGCCCCGCGGTCGATGGCGTCCTGGGCGAACGAATGCCCGTCGGCCTTCAGCCCTACGATGCAGAAAAACGCGTCGCCCGGCTGCACCTTGTCGCTGCGGTAGGCGATGCCGGACACCTCCACGTCCGGATTGCCGATGATCGTGCCGTCCATACCCTCGAAAAGCTGGGCGCAAGTCTTAGCCATTCTGCCCCCCTGCACATGTATCCTCAACCATCAGGTCTTTTGACCGTTAAGGCGTGATCTTGAACCGATCGATCGCCGTTGACATTATATCTTTAAAAATCGGCGTCACGTTGCGCTCGTAGGGAACCTCGTTAGCGCCCACAAAACATACCAATTGGCTTGACGAATCCGCCAGGAACCCCGTGAAGCAGAGGTTGTACACCCCGTCGCGGTATCCGCCGTTCTCCTCGTCGTAGATCTCGGCGGTGGACGTTTTGCCCGCCACTTCGAAGCCCTCGATGGCCGCATCCTTGCCCGTGCCGTCGGTGACCACGGTCTTGAGCATGTCGATCATCGTGGGCAGCGCCGAGGTGTTCTCGACGATCTGCTCGGTCTCGAACTCAGCGACCTCGCCCGTCTGCGGCTTGCTGATCAGGAAGTGCGGGGTGCATGCGACGCCGTCGTTGATGATCGCGCCGTAGAAGCGCGTCATCTGAAGCGGCGTGACCGAGATGCCCTGACCGAAGCTCACGTTGTAGCCCGTCACGCGGCTCCAGTTCTCAAAGGGCACCAGATATCCCAAAGCGTCGGTGCCCGCTTCGCCCTCGCCGGGGTAGTCCACGCCGGTGTCGGAGTGCAGACCGTACTTAACGATATGGTTGTAGAGCTCTTCGAAGCCCATGTTCTCGACGGCCAGCGAGATGCCCACGTTGGAGGACTGGTCCAGGATCTGGCGCAGCGTCATCGTCTGGTCGCCGCGATCGTGCGCGTCCGAGATGGCGTATCCGTCGGCGGTGATGTAGGCGGGGCAGAACAGCTCGTCGTCGGGACCCATGGTGCCCGTCTCCAGGATCGCCAGCGTCGACACGGTCTTGAAGATCGAGCCGGGCTCCAGCAGGTCGGTGACGCTCTTGAGCTGCGTGGCGCCTTCCTCCACCACCGAGCGGTCGGCGGGGTTGAAGTACGGAAGCGACGCTGCGGCGTAGATCTCGCCCGTGCCTGCCTCCATGACCACGGCGTTGCCGCCGGTGCCCTCGACCTCCTCGATGCCCTGGGCCAGCCGCTCCTCCAGATAGCCCTGCAGCGTGATGTCGATCGAGACGACGATGTCCTGGCCGTCCACGGCGGGCGTGTCCTCGTGCACGCCGCCGGGGATGGGCACGCCGTACTGGCCGCGCTCGGCGACGTATTTGCCCGGGGTGCCGGAAAGGATGTCGTCGTAGTACGCCTCGAGCCCGGAGATGCCAGAGTAGTACTCGGTGCCGCTCTCCTCGTCGATGGCGATCTCGCAGGCGCCCACCAGCTGGCCGCCCACCTGCCCGTTGGGATACTCGCGGCGCGTGTCGTCCAAGAAGTAGACGCCCTTGATCCCCTCTTCGTCGAGCCGCGTCTTGAGCTCGCTGCCCTTGTCGACGTCGATCTTCTGGTCGATGTAGGCGAACGAGGTGTTCGATCGCGTGAGGATGTCAAGGTAGTCGGCGATCTGCCCGCCCAGCATCTCGGAGAGCAGCTGGGCCGCGCGGCCTGCGTCGTTGACCTCGGCGGGATTGCAGTACACGGTCGTCGCGTCGACGCTGATTGCCAGCACGCTGCCGTTGCGGTCGTAGATGGTGCCGCGCCGCGCGTCCACATCAACGCTCACCAAGCGCGCCTCCTCGGCCTGCTGGGAATACTCCCCCGCCACGATGACCTGCAGGTAGAGCAGCCTGAAGAACACGATGAGCGCCAATGCGGCGAATATGAGCACGGGGATGAACGCGCGGTTGGAATCGATCGCCTGCGCCGTGGAGGACGTGCGGGTGCGATGCGATTGCGCGTTGCGGGATCGGCGCCCGGCGCCGGAGCGCCGCGCGCCGCGATGCTCCGATGCGGGGCGTTGCGGAGCCATGGGGGCTAGCCCTCCAAGCCGCCGGCGCGTTCCAGGCTCTGCGTCAACGACAGGTTGCCCGCCTCGTCGGTCGCCACGACGTCCACGCCGAGATCGATGTACTCGACGGTCTCGGGAACGACCATGCCCATGCCCGCCGCGGCCATCTTGACCTGTGACGGGTTGGCAAGGGTGCTATAGGACACCTCCAAGGCGTTGCCCTGTTCGCGCGCCTGGGAGATCTGCTGGCTGATCTGCTGGGATTCCATCTCGGTCGTCACCGTGGCAGCCGACAGCGCCACGCGCACGCAGCAGATGAGCGCGAACGCGATGATCGCGGCGACGGCCACTTTGACCAGTGTGACCGTTTGGATGGATACGCCTTGCTCCTGAGGTCGCCGACCCCCGCCGGGGATGGCGCGGATCTGCGGACGAGGATCGCGCTTGGGCTGGCGCTGAGGCTGGGGATATGAATATGCGGGAACCGCGCTCATGCTGCCAACCTCCTTCCTCGTTCCGTTTCAGCTGCGTTTAGAGCAGTCGGCGTTGCAAGCGCTCAAGACCGAGGGAGCCGCACGGCCCCTTCGGTCGCTTGGTATCGTTTTTTCACAGACGCTCCGCCACGCGCAGCTTGGCGCTGCGCGCACGCGGGTTGCGTTCGATCTCTTCTGCCGTGGGAAGCAGCGGTCGACGCGTGATGACCTTCACTATCGGCTTCTTGCCGCACATGCACGTCGGAAAGTCCGGCGGGCAGGTGCAGCGGTTCGCGAGCGACGCGAACGTGTCCTTGACAATGCGATCCTCCAGCGAGTGGTAGCTGATCACCGCCACGCGCCCGCCGGGATTGAGCCAGCGGATCGCCGCGTCAAGTCCGCGACGCAGCACATCGAGCTCTCCGTTCACCTCGATGCGCAGCGCTTGGAACGTGCGCTTGGCAGGATGCCCTCCCGCACGGCGGGCCGAAGCAGGGATGGCGGCTTTGATGATGTCCACCAACTGCTCGGTCTGCGTGATGGGAGCCTTCTCGCGCTCGCGCACGATGAACTCCGCGATGCGGCTGGCCCACTTCTCATCGGAGTTGGCACGGATGATCCGAGCGAGATCAGCTGCGTTTCTGGTGTTGACGATCTCTTCTGCGGTTAGGGTTTGTTTTCCCGGATCCATCCGCATATCAAGGGGGCCGTTCTCCTTGAAGGAGAAGCCGCGCGAGGGCACGTCCAGCTGCGGAGACGAAACCCCGAGATCGAACAGGAACGCATCGATCCCGGGAACCTCCGCGGAGAGGAGCAACTCGTCCATATCCCCGAAGTTGCCGTGCAGAAGCTCGATGTTCGGTCGGTCCGCCTCCGGCATCATCCCGAGTTTTAGGGCGGCGGCCTCAAGGGCCATGTCGTCCTGATCGATGCCGATGAGCGTTCCGGCCTTCCCTAGCCTCTTGGCAGCTTCGAGGGAGTGGCCTGCGCCGCCGAGCGTTGCGTCCACGAATGTGTGCTTCGATTCAAGGTTCAGATATTCGAGGCACTCGGCGAGCAGAACCGGTGTATGCCGATATTGGTTTGTCATGCAGCTCACGTCCGGCGACTAGTGGAACAGGAGGTCGAGGTCGACGTCCTCGTCCGCCTCGTCGCAACGCTTCGCATCCCACACCTCGAAGTAGCCCGTGTTTCCCACGATGACAACGTCCTTGTCGATGTCGACCGCTGCGCGCATCTTGGCGGGCAGCATGATTCGACCGGAGGCGTCGACCTGCACGTCTTCCGAGCGGCGCTTCAGCTTGCTGCGGAGCTTGATGTGCTGCTTGTTCGAGGAGTCGTACTTGCCGAAGCTATCCACGAACAGCTGGTCGATCCACTGGTTGAACTCGTCCGGGTCGAACACCCACAGGCATTCGTCATCAGGGTTGAGCGTGACCACGAGGTCTTTCGAGATGACCTTGCGGAACTTGGAGGGAAGGGAGACGCGTCCTTTGTCATCCACTTTGAAGCGATACTCGCCGTGGAGGTCGAACGCCGGCCGCGAGACCGCGACGTCGCCTGCGGCCTGCGCCGCCTGCACGCCCTCGTTCTTGTCGACGACCTTCGTCACTTCTTCCTTCCGTCGTAGCGCATGGCTTTCCCGATGCCTGGAATTCTATCCCACTTCATCCCACTAGGCAAGGAGATTCCCCCACCGGTTGAGGATTCACGTGGGAAAATGCCTGGATTCATAGGGGCGTCAAAGCTGGATCGCCCGCCGCTGCACCATCCGCATCCCATATATAGGTTCATTCATGCGAACAGCCACAATATATGGGTGTGGGAAACGATGTGGGTCAATATGGGAGATTTTTTGAACAATTTAGGCGCGCGGATGGGCGCCGAGGTATTCCTCGCGGATGTGAGAGCGGTCCACATGGGTGTAGATCTGCGTCGTGGAGATGTCGGAATGGCCGAGCATCTCCTGGATGGCGCGCAGGTCGGCCCCGCCCTCGAGGAGGTGCGTGGCAAAGGAGTGGCGCAGCGTATGGGGGTGCAGATGCTTCCTGCCGATCGCCAGCCCCGCGCGCGCGACGATGGCATGGACGCTTTGGCGGGAGAGCCTTCCGCCGCGCGCGTTGAGGAAGACCGCCGGCGAGGGGCGCCGCACGTCCGCGAGCTGGGGGCGCGCGTCTTCAAGATACGAGGAGATGGCCGCAAGCGCGCATCCCGAGATCGGCGCCACGCGCTCCTTGCCGCCCTTGCCGCGGATGCGCAGGTATCCCTCCTCCAGCAGGCAGTCGTCGCGATTGAGGCCGCAGCATTCGCTCACGCGCAGGCCGCAGCCGTACAGGACCTCGAGGATCGTCCGATCCCGCTCGCCCGCGGCGGTGGAAGGGAACGGCTGGCCGAGCAGCGCGTCGATCTGCCCGACGGACAAGACATCGGGCAGGCGCCGGGGCGCCTTGGGAACCGGCAGGTCATCGGCGGGATTGGAGTCGCCCATCCCCTCGCGCGCCAAAAAGCGATGCAGCCCTTTGACCGCAGAGAGGCGATGCTTGACGGTCGACGGCGCGAAGCCCCGTGCGACGAGATCGGCCTCGTACGCCGCGATATCCTCCCGCGTCACCCCCTGCGCCTCCCCGATACCGCGCTCCTCCAGAAACGTCCGGTAGGCGGACAGCTCGCGCGTGTACGAGTCCAAGGTGAGCTGGGCGCGTCCGCGCTCCACGCGCAGATAGGAGAGGTAGTCTTCGATAGCGTCCGCCAGCCTCATCGGCGCCTCCCCTCCAATCAACGGTTACGGGAGGCAGTTTACCCCTTGCAGGCGATCGCCGCATCCACGAACGCCTTGAACAGCGGGTGGGGCCGCGTGGGACGGCTTTTGAATTCCGGATGCCCCTGGCTGGCGACAAACCACGGATGGTCCGGCAGCTCCACCATCTCCACCAGCCGTCCGTCGGGCGAAGAACCCGAGATGACCAGGCCTGCGCCCTGGAGCACGGTGCGATAGGCGTTGTTGACCTCGTAGCGGTGGCGATGGCGCTCGTAGACGATCTCGGCGCCATAGGCTTGCGCCGCATGGGTCCCCGGCTCGACGGCGCACGGGTAGGCCCCCAGGCGCATCGTGCCGCCCTTATCCTCCACATCCGCCTGCTCGGGCATGAGGTCGATCACGGGATGGGCCGCCTGCGGATCGAACTCGGCGGACGTGGCGTCTTCCAAGCCCGCCACATGGCGCGCGAACTCGCACACCGCCGCCTGCAGCCCCAGGCAGATGCCCAGATACGGCACGTCGTTCTCGCGGGCGTAGCGCGCGGCGGCGATCTTGCCCTCGAAGGCGCGCTGGCCGAATCCGCCCGGCACGAGAATGCCGTCCATGGCGCCCAGCACCTCGGCCGCGTTGGCGTCGGAGAGCCCCTCGCCGTCGACCAGATGCACTTCGACATGGCACCCGCTTGCCACGCCGGCATGGCCGAGCGCCTCGATGACCGACAGGTACGCATCGGGAAGGCTCACGTACTTGCCCACGACGGCGATGTCGACCGACCCTTCGCACTCCCCCGCCGCCCGCAGGAACGAGCGCAGCGGCGAAAGGTCGATCCCGCCGCACGGAAGCCCCAGCTTGGCAAGCACCTTTTCGTCGAAACCCTGCGCGTGCAGGCTCAGCGGCACCTCGTAGATGGAGGGCGCATCGACGCAAGCGAGCACGTCCTCGGACGCCACGTCGCAGAACAGCGCGATCTTCTCGCGCACGGACGCCGAGATCTCGTGGTCGCTGCGGCACACGATGAAGTCGGGCTGGACGCCCCACGAGCGCAGCTCCTTGACCGAGTGCTGGGTGGGCTTGGTCTTGACCTCGTGGGCGGCGGCGATGTAGGGCACCAGCGTCACATGGACGAACAGCACATCCCCCGCCGGCCTTTCCTTTTTGAACTGACGCGCCGCCTCGATGAACGGCTGGGATTCAATGTCGCCGACAGTGCCGCCGATCTCGGAGATGACCACATCGGCTCCGGATTGGTCCGCCGCGCGGCGGATGCGCTCCTTGATCGCCTCGGTCACGTGCGGGATCACCTGCACCGTGCCGCCGAGGAAATCGCCGCGACGCTCGCGCGAGATGAGGGTTTGGTAGATCGAGCCTTGGGTGAAGTTGCTCTCGCGGCTGAGGTTCTCATCGATGAAACGCTCGTAATGGCCCAGGTCGAGATCGCCCTCGTGCCCGTCTTCGGTGACGAATACCTCACCATGCTGGAACGGGCTCATCGTGCCGGGATCCACATTGAGGTAGGGATCCATCTTCTGCATGGTCACCTTGACGCCGCGGGCTTTGAGCAGATGCCCCAACGATGCGGCGGTGATCCCCTTGCCCAAAGACGAGACCACGCCTCCGGTAACGAAGATGTGCTTTGCCATGACGGCCCCTTTCCCGTGCAGGATATCTTCACGGGACTCCATTCTAGGATGGCGGACGCGGGAGCCGTCGCGCCCCTGCGGCGATTTCACGCTCCGGAAACAGGAACGCCATCGCCTCGAAACAAAGCGCGGGGCTAGCGCGCAAGCACCGTGGCCGTGTCGATCGGGGCGTGGTCGGATTGCGCGGTCGAGTCGAGCTGCACGTCCACCGTCGACGGGTCCTCCCCCGCCTCGACGGCATCCATGAGCGCCGCCCACTTTTCCGGATACTGCGGCGTCAGCCACAGACCCGACGCGGCGTCGATGCCGCCGTTGACCGGACCGCTGGTCCCGTAGACGGTGAGCTCGTCGAGCGACGCGAGGGTCTCGACCCACAGAACGACCGTCTCGGAAGGGATGTTCGTCGACACGAACGCAAGCAGCTGCTCCGCTGTCGCCGCCGGATCGTCCGCCTCGGTCAGCACGTAGCCCGTGAGCGTGGTGAGCATCTGCCTGTCCACCACCTGGCGCATCATGTCCTCGTTCAATCCGTACTGGCTGTATCCCGTCCGCGAGCGCGACAAGGCCATCGCCCGCCAGGCATCGAGCACCTGCTCGCCCGCCTGGAACGTCTCATCCGGATAATCGTGGGTGTAGAAGCTGTACGTGACGCTATAGGGCACGTCCACCTCGATTCCGCCGAAGTAGGACACGATGGACTGGAACCCGTCGAAGCCCACCGCGGCGTACCGATCGACCTCGACCCCCGTGAGCTGGGACACCGCTGCGCAGAGCGCCTCGGGGCCGCTCGACTCGTAGACGCTGTTGAGCTTTACAAGCGATCCGTCCCCCTGATCATGCGCGGTGTCGCGCGGGATGGAAACCTGCGTGAGGACACCCTCGTCGAAATCGACGCGCAAGAGCACGATCAGATCGGAGCGCCCCGGGATGTCGTCGACCCATTTATCGTCGCCGATCAGGAGGATGTGCTCCACGCCGGAAGCGCGCGCAGGCTCTTCGGGAGCCGCCGCGTCCTGCGCCATCTGCTGTATCTGCTGCGATTGGCTGCCGGATTCGCCTGCTCCGCCCTGGTTGCCCAAGACGAACGCCGCCAAAGCGATCGCCGCGATGATCACCGCGGCGACGCCGACGATGATGAAGGGCAGCTTGGAACGCCCTTTCGAACTGCTGGATTCGGTTTTCGTCGACATGCCGCCGCCCCTCTCGCATCGATCCTACGATGGCGAGCATAGCAGAACGGACGGCAAAGGGAGGGTATCTTCCGGGAGCGGCAAATCATCGTTAACCCTCGCACGGGGTCACGCGCTTCCCAACCTGACGAAGCGCGCCCGATCCCAGAAAGGGACGATTGCCCTCGCGCAGATCATGCGGCAAAATGTGGGGACACATACAATCCTGAAAGGAACCTTATGTCGCCTCGGAGAAAAGCGCTTTCGATCCTCTCGTGGATCACCATAGCCTTCGGCATCGTGGTGTTCGCGTTCGCGTGCGTCTTGATCGGACTGTCCGCCGACCTCATGTCGCAGATCCCGTCGGGGACGACGCTCGAGCTCAACTTCCAACTGACCACCACCGACGGCCTTGACGCGGGCTTCGACGGATCGCAGTTCGCCACCGCGGCGGTGTTGCTCGGCATGCTCGGAGCCCTGTTCGTCTTCATCGGCATCGTCTACATCGTCATCGGCATTCTGGGCAGACGCGGCGCCAAGAACCCGCGCAAGATCGTGCCGTTCATGGTGGTCGCGACCTTGGGTCTGCTGCTCGCCGCATCCGACCTGTTCGCCCTGGCGTCGACGACGGGACTCGACGCGACCACGATCACGGTCGGCATCCTGTCGTTCATCTTCCCCGCGCTCGGCGTCTACCTGGCCTACAGCATCCGCCTCGGCCGCGAGGACGTGGCGGAAGGCGCGCCGCTCGGCCCCGACGGCGACGAGTACGCAGACGGCTTCAATCCCCGCAAGCTCGGCTTCATGCGCGTGCTGCAGGTGTTCTTCGTCCTCAACATCGTCTTTTCGGTGCTTTACCTCACCACGCTCATCAAGGGCAACTACGAGCTCGACTTCAACGAATTTCTCAACCTGTTCAACGTGATCGCCGACGGCGTGCTGTTCTGGTTCCTGTGGCAGCGCTACCGCTCCACGCGCTGGGTGGCCATGGGACTGTCCACGTTCAACATCGTGGTCGGCACCGGCTATCACCTCGTCACCGGCGTGTTCGACCCCAGCGCGCAGCTGTTCTTGTGCATGGGCGACATCATCGTGCTGATCTACTTCTCCACCTCCCGCCGCGTGCAGGCGGTGCTCACCCAGCCGTTCTCCGTCGAGCGCGTCGAACAGCGCCTCGATGATGCCAAAAAATCGTTCTACAACCCGCGCACGTGGGCGTTCTGGCGCAGCATCATCATCTACTTTTGCCTGTTCAGCATCGTGGGGCATTGGATGGAAGCGGCGTTTTGCCTGCTCATCAAATACGGCATCGTGCCTGGCATCTACGACCCCAACTCGCAGATCTGGAGCGACTGGCTCTATCCCTTCCCCGTCTACGGCTTCGGCACCGTGGCATGCGCGCTGATCCTCTACCCCATCAAGAACGTGCTGCAGCGCAAGATCCACAACGGCTGGGGTCCGGTCGTGGCGAGCTTCATCGTGAACACGCTGGTGTGTTCGGCGATCGAGCTGGCGTTGGGCCTGCTGCAGAACCAGCCGGTCGACGGCGTGTATCCGCTGTGGGACTACAGCAACATGTTCTGCAACTTCATGGGCCAGATCTGCCTGCAGAACTCGCTGGCATTCGGCGCCGTGGCCACGCTCATGACCTGGATCATCTACCCCGGCCTGGAAAAGCTCATGGGCAAGCTGCCCAACAACGTGGCCAACGTGGTGTTCATCGTGGTGATCGTGTTCTTTGCGATCGTGTTCTCACTGTACTGCATCAACGTTGTGGTGCCCGACTTCCTGGCGGTCGCCGACGCCGGCGGCGTGGACGTGACGAGCGTGGAGGCTGGTTAGGCGGGGCGCCTCTCAAGCGGCACACGGGGCGGTCCTCGACCGAGGTGCGGAATAACCGGGTCCGGAATTCCGCATTTCGGTCGAGGACCGCTTTGTTTTCCGAGCGATGCGCCGAACGGACGGAGCCGGCACCCTGGCGGAGGTGCACCGCCCTGGCGGCTACTCCCCGATGAACCGGTAGCCGACGCCCACCTCGGTCGCGATGAAGCGCGGCGCGGCAGGCTTGTCGCCCAGCTTGCGACGCAGCGACGCCATGATCACGCGAAGCGTCCGGTAGCCGTCGGAGGCGTCGTGGCCCCACACCTCCCGTTGGATGAAACGGTGCGTGAGCGCCTTGCCGCGGTTTCGCACCATCACCACGAGCATCCCGTACTCGTAGGGTGTGAGGTGCACCGCAGCGCCGTCGAGCCGCACCGTCCGCGTCTCGTCGTCGATCTCCAGCCCGTCGACCGAATAGAGGCGGGGCTCGTCGTCCTGCCGGCGGGAATCCGCCCTGTGACGCAGCGCCACGCGGATGCGCGCGAAGAGCTCCGCCATGCTGAAGGGCTTCACCACATAGTCGTCCGCCCCCGCGTCAAGCGCGGCCACTTTCTGATCGTCCTGGGATCGCGCGGTCACCACGATCACCGGGGTCGTCCCGCGCGAGCGGATGCCGGCCAGCACCTCCATCCCGTCACGGTCGGGAAGCCCCAGGTCGAGCAGGACCAGCACGGGCGCGTTCGCCTCGAACAGCGACAGGGCGACCGTCGCGGACTTGGCCTCGCTCACGCGATATCCCTCGGTTTTGAGCGAGATGCGCAGAAGGCGGCGGATGCTGTCGTCATCCTCAACGACCAGGATCTCATCGGCCATCTTGCGCCCCCTCTCCCGCTGTCGGCTCCGAATCGGGCCGCTGCGGGTCCTGCGGCTGCAGCCGCCCAAGCTCCGGCTCCACCGCCAGCCTCGCGCCCGTCAGCGATTCCGATTCCTCCGCCAGCTCCGTGCCCGTCGGCGATTCCGATTCCTCCGCCAGTTCCGTGCCCGTCGGCGATTCCGACTCCGCCGCAAGCCCCGCGTCCGCTGCCGCCTCGTCAGCCGGGCGCTCCAGGGGAAGCCAGAACTCGAAGGTGGCGCCGCCCTCGTCGTTGTTGCGAGCGCCGATGCCTCCCCCATGCGCCTCGACGATCGCCTGGCAGATGCTCAACCCCAGGCCGATGCCGCTTTTCCTGCCGGACCCCGCGCCTTCCGAAACGAATCGCGAGAACACCTTGCCCAACATGTCGGGCGCTATGCCTCCATCGCTGTCGGCGACCCTGAACACCGCCTTGCCGTCGCGGACCTCTGACGAAACGACGATGCGCGCCTGAGGGGCGGAGTGCTTGATGGCGTTGTCGATGAGGTTGATGAGCACCTGCCTGATGAGCTTGCCGTCCATGGGGACTAGCACCACATCGTCGGGCGGCTTCACCGTGATCTCGTGCCCTTCGCGGTAGGGCATCTCGTGCATCACCGCGTCGCCGATGATGTCGTCGACGACCTCCGGCTGAAAGTCGAGGGGGACGTCCTCGTCCTGCACGCGCGTCATGCCCAAAAGATTGTCGATCATCTCGGCGAGCCACCGCGCGTCGGACGCCATCGATGACAGCAGTGCCTCGCGCTCGGCATCGCCCACCTGACCGCAATTGTCCTTTAGGAACTCGGCGTTGCCCTGGATGCTCGCAAGCGGCGTGCGCAGATCATGGGATACGCTGCGCAGCAACGTGGTCTTGAAGCGCTCCCGCTCGATCTTGAGCTCGTCGGCGCGCGCATGCTCCTCCAGATTGTTGCGCTCGACCGCGATGACGGTCTGCTTGATGGCCGAGTCCAGAAACGAGCGACCCGCCTTGTCAAGGCCGCCTTCGCTGCAGTCGATGGTCACCACGCCATACACATGGGCTTTTGCGGCAAGGGGCACATAGAGGGTCGTGCAGTCGGCGGGACCGCCGGCACCCGCGCCGGTCTGGTATCCCTGCTCAAAGCATTCGAGCGACGCTCCGTCGCCATCGGGCCTGCCGAGCGAGATCGACACCTCGCGTCCCAGAACACGGCAGAGCGCGTCGGAGGCGAACGCGCAAGCGCCTTCGGCGGAGGTGCTGTCGATCAAACCGGCGCTGATCTTGTTGAGCCGACGCAGCACCAGCGCGTTGCGCTCGGCGATCTCGACCTGCTGCTTCATGCGGTTGGTGAGCGCGCCGGTGATGAGCGCCACCACGGCGAAGATGACCAGCGTCACCGCATCGGTCCAGTTGAAGATCAAAAGCGAGAGATGGGGCAGCGCGAAGAACAGGTCGTACACCAGCAGGTACATGACGCCCAGCACGATCCCCCACAGCCCCGAGTCGGTCTCGAGCGAGGCGATGAGGATCCCCACGATGAACAGCAGAAAGCTTGCCTCGGGCTCGAGCCCCACCAGGGAGAAGCCAAACGACATGGCGATCCCCGCGGCGAACAGCAACGCCACGATGCCGAGGTTGCGCAGGGCGAGCGGACCTCGGCGCGCCGCCGAAACGGCGGTCCCGGGCGATCCGGCGGCCCGCATCGCATCAATGGTGAACGGCATAGCGCACCTCCTCTTTGACAGCCTGGAGCATCCATCCCATCCCAAAGATGAGGGGGAATATCTCAAGACGCCCGAACAGCATAGCAGCAGAAGCGATGATCAGCACCGCCGGGGACGATTCGGCGTGCAGGAACCCCACGCCGATGCCGGTGTTGCCCAGACACGACGCCGCCTCGAACACGGCATCCCCCACCGATGCGCCGAACAGCGCGAACACGAACCCGCAGATCACGAGCAGCCCCACGTACACTCCGACGAACGTCTGCACATGCGACACCTCTTCGGGGCGGCATTCGATGCGCTTGCCGAAACGGTTGATCTTGTTGCTGTACACCCGCCTGCGATGGCCGAAATGATCGCGCAGAGCCCACAGAAGGCCCTTTGAGTACACGACCAGTCGATACACCTTGATGCCGCCGGAGGTCGATCCCGCCTCGCCGCCGACGATCATAAGGAACACCAGCACATACAGGATGCTGGGAATGAGCTGCCCGAAATCGGGGATGGTCTGCAACCCCGTCGACGTCATGACCGACACGGTTTGGAACAACCCCACGCGCAGCGCTTCGGGAACGGTCGGCTCCATCCCGCTCTCGAACAGCAGCGCCGCGATCACCGCCGTCGCGGCGATGATGACCCCCAGGAAGGCGGCGGTTTCGGCATGGCGCGCGAACGCGCGGAACCGCCCCTGCAGCAGCATGAAGTTCAGCAGGAAGTTCGTCGCACCCGCCATCATCAAGATGATGGTGATGAGCTCGATGGCAAAGCTGCCGTAGGATGCCAGGGAGTCGGGCCGGACGGCGAATCCGCCCGTCGACACCGCCGAGATCGAGATGTTGACGGCATCGAAGACCGGCATCCCGGCGATGACGTACGCGACGGCGCCGATCGCGATGATCCCCGTGTAAAGGACGAGCACCATGCGCGCGGACCCCGCCGTGCTGGACAGCAGGCGTTCGGTGTGGCCCTCGGCGTTGTACATCTTAAGGCCATGCGAATCGCTGACGATGCAGGTGAGGACCAGGATCAAACCGACGCCGCCCATGTAGTGCATCATGCCGCGGTGCATGAGCACGATCTTGGGGCATGCCGCCACGTCCACCACGGACAACCCCGTCGTGGTGAGGCCGCTGGTGGCCTCGAATATCGCCTGGGGGATCGTCAGCACGCCCGAGAGCACCAGCGGAATGGCGAAGACGATGATGGCCGAAACCCAGATGATCACGGTGACGCCCGCCGCCTCCGCACGGGAGAGCGTCAGCGCCGCCGCATCGCGCGCGCCGAAAAAGTAGATCAAGTAGCCGATGAGCATCGCGCACACGCCGGGGAAGATGAAGTTGGGGGCAAACCCCGTCTCGTGCGGATAGAACGGCAGGACGGCAAGAGGCACGAGCAGCGCCGCCCCCAAAGCGACAAGCGCCAACCCCGCATATCCCGCAACCGCATGGGCGCTGTTGCGGTGGACGTTAGGCGTTGCCGTGCGCGTCATTGCCCATCACCCCGAACGACGCCTCCTCGATCAGCCGCGCAACCGTATACGTCGCGCTGATCACCGACGATACGCCCAGCTTCTTGAAGACGACGACGTTGCGCGGATCGCTGACGGTGCACACCTGGCGTTCGATATCGAAGTACCGCTGCGCCATCTGGCAGATGACAAGGTTGTCCGCATCGCTGTCCGACAAAGCGATGACCAGGTCGAATCCTTCGATATCGGCATCATCGAGCACATAGCGCTTCGTCGCGTCGCCGCACACCACCGGCACGCCGTGGCGCGCGGACATGTGCTCACACCACGTGCGGTCGCCGTTGATCACGACCACCTCGTTGCCGTCGACGACAAGCGATTCGACAAGAAAATCGGTGCGGGACCGCCCGCCTGCGATCGCAACGCGCATGACCCCTCCTCACGCTATCCGGGACAGGCGGCAGAACTCGCCGAGGCAGAGGGCATGGGGGCAGATGGGCTCGATGGGGCTGTCGTCCAACATCCCGATGAGATCCTCGTCCTCGATGCGCGCGAAAACGCGCTCCACGCCGTAGACCTCGCTGGCGACGCGGCTTATGAAGTAGTTCACGGAATCGCGCTCGGTGCAAGCGACGAGCAGAGACGTCTTCGCTATATCGCATTCCTCCAGCACCGCCACATCGGCACCATCGGAAACCACGGACTCGCCCCCGAACCGTGCCGAAAGGCCCGCGAACGCGGAAGGATCCCGATCGATCACGATGACCGACCAACCGGCGGAAGACAGCTTGTCGGAGACGACGAGGCCGAACTCCCCGCATCCCACCACCAGCGCGCGTTTGAGCTTGACCAGCGCCATGACGCCTCCCCTTCCGGCCGAACGTCGCAACCGAACCGGTACCGTCCCCGCCCACGACGACAGGACGATACTTTCCCTCGCAACAAGGCGAGTATAGGAGCCACGGTGTAAAGATGGTCTTAAAGTCCGGCGATGCCGACGATTCCGCTATTTCCGGGGCGCTCGATCGCGTAAGAGATAAGAAGAAAGCCAGCTGCGGTCTATTTTCAAATCCTCGAGAAGAATGACAACAAAACAGTGCGTATAGTTGTCATTTCCTTCGAGGATTTGACACGATGCCAGCACATTCCTTCCGCTTGCCTTTCCAGCAAGACGGACGGAGCGGCTTGCAACGCCGAATGCTTGCAGCGGGCGAGGTTGGAGCTGCGCTCGCCAGTTCACCGCTTCCTTACGCTTTTCTCGCGTCGACATAGGTCGTGAGACAATAGCCTCCCTCGCAAACGCGCCATTAGCGAGAGGACGCATATGGGCAGAGCACCCAACAGCCGCCTGGAAGCGCTGCTTTGCCGCTCCGAGCGGCACGGCGGATTCCTCGTCGTGCGCGACCCGTCGTTGCAGCGCAGCGCACGGCACCGTGTAGCAAAGCACGAGCTCGTCAAACCTGCTCCGGGCGTTTACGCACGCAAAGGGCACTGGGAGGGACTCTCGAAACGAGATAAGACCATTCGTACGCTCCAGGCAGTCCAGCAAATCCATCCCGAGTGGACATTTTGCTTCAATTCCGCAGCCGCGATACACGGTCTCCCGATATCGCTCGACGATCTTGGGACCATGCACGTAACGACGACCTCCTCGCAACGCATAGGCTCGACGAAGCAAGTGCGCAGGCATGTCGTGGAGGGAGATGAGCCGGTGCATCTCAGAGGCGTCCGCGTGACGTCGTTCGCCCGCACGGTCCTCGATTGCATGAGAAGCTCGGATTTCAGGATGGCGGTCGCCATCGGCGACAGCGCTTTAAGATCCGGGCCGCTGGGAAGGGCAGCCCTTATCTCCTATTTCCGATCGAGCGGACGTCATCTTCAAGGAACAAGCCACGCCATCAGGGCGATGCTCTACGCCGATCCTCGAAGTGAAAGCGTCGGAGAATCGCTGGCGCGTGCCACGATGATCGAATCGGGATTCGCCTTGCCCGAACTTCAAACAGTGCTCGCCCACCCTCTCGAGAGAGGAAGGTCGTTCCGCGTTGATTTTCTTTGGATGAGGATAGACGGATCCCGCGTGATCGGCGAGTTCGACGGCTCCGCGAAATACGAAGACCCTGTCATGGGGAACGGCAAATCGGCGCTGCGGGTGCTGGAGGACGAGCGGAAACGAGAATCCCTCCTCACGTTCTACGGAATGCCCGTGGTTCGCTTTTCGTACAAAGACGTAATGGAGCGAGAGGGGTTCTGTCGCTTGCTCAAACGCTTCGGGATCCCATACAGCCGTCGGATGGAGGACGACTTTCGCCGCATCGCTTCAAACCGCAAGCCATCTGCCCTGACATTTTCCGTCTCGGAATTCTAACCGGAAAAGCGAGCGGCTCGGCACCCTCCCTTCGAGCCCCTGTCGCTTTTAGCAGCACGCCGTTGACGTCCCTTAATGCAAATCTTCGAGGGAAACGACAACTATTCGGACCGAATAGTTGTCAAAACCCCCGAAGATTTGCTCGAAGGACTAACCTTGAAGCCCCGACAACCTCGTCCTACTTCTCCTCGTAAAGCTCGATGATAGCGTCGTCTTTGATGACGAACGCCAAGCGCACGTTGTCGCCCAGGCTCTCCGGGCCGAAGATCACGCGGTCGGCATCGGCGATGTAGTGCTCGATGTCGTCGACCGCATAGGCGACGTGCGGCTGCTTGGACAGGATCTCGGGGAAGCGCGTGCCCTCCTCGAACTTGAGGTATTCGATCTTGTAGTCGTAGGCGTCCACGCTCTCGTTGACCCAGAAGCCGCCCCATTCGTTGTAGACCATGCCGGGCTTCTTGTTGAGGATGGGGATGCCGATGTGCATGTAGGTTGCGGACATGGAGGATCCTTTCTCGATGCTTGGCAGGCGCAAGCCAGGCAAAACGGCGGAAATGCCGGCGTCCCAGCGCGCGCGATGCCCTGCTGCGCTTCCTTGCCGGGCAACGCAACGACGCGCATCGCTCCGTCAAACGGCGCGATGCGCGGATCGGTTCGGGCTATTGGTTATTCCTTGAAGAACACGGGCGTGTGCGCCGGCGTGTTCCACAGGCGGATGAACTCGTCATCCCACTTGGCGATGTTCATCTGGAAGCCGCCCGCCTCCTGGACGGTGAGGATCTCGCCCACCATGTTGGCGACGACCTCGATGCCCAGGCCATTCAGATACTCGACCGTGTCCTTGTAGAGAATGAGCTGCTCCATCATCGTGGTGGCACCGCAGCCGTTGATCATCACGAACGCCTTGTCGCCGGATGCCAGACCCAGATGCTCCACCAGCTTGGGGGCGATGAGCGCAACGGTCTCTTTGGACGACGCCATCGGCACGCGGACGCCGCCGCCCTCGCCGTGCTGACCGGCGCCGATCTCCATCTGGTCGGTCTCGCCCAGATCGCCGAACGACATGCCGTTTTGCGGATGCGTGGCGTCGGTGGACTTGACGGTGATGGACGCCATATTGTCGGCGTAACGCTGCGCGATGTCGGCCACCTCGTCGAGCGACTTGCCCTCGGCCGCCGCCGCGGCGGCGATGTGGTAGACCGGCACGCAGCCCGCCAGGCCGCGCTGGTTGTCCTCGCACTCGTCGTTGTAGCGGATCTCCTCGCCGGTGACGACCTGGCGCACGTTCATGCCGGCTTTCTTGGCCAGCTTCATGGCCTGTTTGCCCGCCAGCTGATCGCCCGCGTAGTTGAGCGTGAGAAGCAGCACGCCATGGCCCTTGTCGGCGAGCTTCATCGCCTCGAACACCGCGGCGCCGTTGGGCGCGGCGAAGATGTCGCCGTCGACCTGGATGTCGAGCATGCCCGGTCCCACGAAGCCCTTTTGCGCGGGTTCGTGACCGCTGCCGCCGTAGGTGACGATCGTCACGCGGTCGGCATCGGCGAGCGCGCGGCTGACCACCGTGTGGTCGTCGACGGTGAGGATATCGCCGTAGGCCAAGCCGAAGCCGGCAAGCTCCTCCTCGGTGATGGTCTCCTGGCTGTTGATGAACTTCTTCATCATGTCGTACGCTCCTTCTCTCGTGAGCCGGATATGTTCGCCCGCATACGCGGGACCGAAACCTACGGGACGGTGATGCGAAAAAGGGATGGTCGCTTCTTCACGCTTACGGCGAGATGTGAAAAGAGGCCATCCCCTTTTCACATCCCCTCGCGCGGCAGGCTACGCCTGCGCGAGACCCTTGAAGAACCGCGCCATCGACACCGCGCCGGCATCGGGCGTGCCGATGGTCTTGTCGCCGTAGCTTTTGGCGCGGCCGAACTTGGAGGCGAAGTTCTTCGTGTTCTCAGCGCCCGCCTGCGCCTCCCGAGCCGCCGCCTCGAACAGCGCCGCCTCGTCGCCGTCGCAGGCGGCGATCGCCTCGCAGGCGGGAATGAATGCGTCCATCATGGTCTTGTCGCCCACCTGGGCGCCGCTCATATTCGAAAGCTCCTCGAGCGCATGCGCGAACATCGCCTTGATCTGGGAGGCGTCCGCCTCACCGCCCTCGGGCGCCGCCTCCTGCAGCGCATCGAGCCACGTGTTCCACAGCGGCACGGCGCTGCCGCCGTTGAGCACCATCACCGCCATCGCCGCATCGTCGATCATCTCTTGGATGCCGCCATCGGATTCGGCGACCGCGCCCTCGATCGCGTTGCCGATCTTGCGCATGGTGAGCCCGTGGTCGGCATCGCCGAAATGCGAGTCGATCTCGGTGAGCTCATCCTCCGCGGCGATGACCTCGGCGCATGCGTTGCGCAGGCGCGCCGCCAGCTCGTCTTTCGTCATCATGGGAGTCCTCCTTATCTCGCGCATCCCAACACGCGGTAATAGCGTCGCAGCACGTCTTTCATGGCCTCGTCGCCGGCATGCAGCATCTTGGGCCAGCTGTCGGGATGCTGTCCGTAAACGGCATCGCGCGCCGCCACGATGAAATCGGTGTACAGGTTGACCTTGGCCACGCCCCTTTGCGCGCACCGCGCCAGGTTGTCGTCGCCCGAACCGGAGCCGCCATGCAGCACCAGCGGGATGCCGAGCGCGTCGTTGAGCTCGGCGAGGCGCTCGAAGTTGATATGGGGCTCGCCTTTGTAGGCGCCGTGCTTGGTGCCGATGGAAACCGCCAGCGAGTCGACGCCAGTCGAACGTACCAGCTCCTGAGCGGCGGCAACCTCGGTGTAGACGTTCTCGGAGAGCGCATGGTCGTTGCCCTCCTCTTCGGTGCCCACGTGCCCGATCTCGGCCTCGACGGCGACGCCGCGCGCGTGAGCGAGCTCGACGACAGCGCGCGTGCGGCGGATGTTCTCCGCCAGATCCTCCTTGGAGGCATCGATCATGACGGAGGTGAACCCGCGCGCGATCGCCTCCTCGATGACGGAGAAGGTGACGCCATGGTCAAGATGGAGGGCGATGGGGGCATCGAAGCGCTCGGCGTAGTGCTTTCCGAGCATCGCCGCCTCCTCGATGCTCAGATGCTCCAGATGCACCTCGGCGAAGCTGAGGATGAGCGGTGCGTGCAACTCGCCTGCTACCTGGCAATACGCTCGTGCGGAATTGGAATCGAGGAAATCGGGGGAAGGAACGGCGTAGCCCTCCTTCCGCGCTTTGCGCAGCATGTCCTGCGTTGAAACGAGCATGACGAAGCTCCTTTCGCATCTCCTTGGACGGAGGGATCTGCCTCGAACCGGAAGCCGGCTTTGCGCGCCGCCCCGATTCGACATCGTTCGTATTATATCCCCATCAAGGGAGAACAGGTGCGCATCCTGAGCCGATCCGCAGAGGTTGATCCTGCGACGCTGAAGCGCCAAACGAAACCGTTGACCTTCGCGGCATGCTCGAAATGGACTCTGCGCCGTGCATGCCGTATACTTGCCGCGTCGGTCGAGCGGGGCATGGGGCCCTGCAGCGCGTGTGGCGGCGCCATCGAGCCGATGAGGAGGATCAGAGGCATCTTGCGCATCCGTTAGACATTCATCATCCGCACCCGAAGCTGCGCCCAAGCGCGCTTCCCCGAACGCGCATGAAGCATGGCGGCGTTTTCCGCTGCGCGTGCCATGCGCTCGACCAAGGAGAGAATGCCTGATGCAGATCACCCTGTCCGACGTGACCTATACCTATCCTTCCGCCGTCGAACCCATCCTGAAAGACGTATCGATCACCTTCCCGCAAGGCTGGAGCGGCCTTTTGGGTGACAACGGCTGCGGCAAGACGACGCTCGCCAAGATCATCTGCGGCATGATCGAACCCGATGCCGGCACGGTCACCCGCGGGCTGTTCGCGCTCATGTGCGCGCAGGAAACCTCCACGCCGCCCGACGGGCTGTCCGACTTCGCGCTTGATTACGGTCGCGAAGCGCGCGAGCTGCGCCGCATCTTCCGCATCGAGGACGACATGGCATGGCGCTATGACGAACTGTCCTGCGGCGAACAGAAGAAGCTGCAGGTGGCGACGACGCTGCGGCAGCGCCCCGACGTGCTTGTCCTGGACGAGCCGACCAACCACATCGATCACGAGGCGCGCGAGCAGCTGACCTGCGCGCTGCGCCGTTTCAATGGGATCGGAATCCTCGTGAGCCACGATCGCGAGCTGCTCGACGCGCTGGCCGAACGCTGCGCCTCGTTCGAAGCGGGCGGTCTGACGGTGCGCCCCGGCGGCTACACCGCCGCGCACAGCCAGGCGGAACTCGAGCGCGCGACGATGATGCGCGAGCGAAAGGCGGCAAAGGACAACCTGGCGCGTCTCGCCGCCGAAAAGGACGCGCGGGCGCACGAGACGGCACGGGCGAAGGCACGCATGAGCAAGCGCCACTTGGATCCGAAAGATCGCTCGGCAAAGGGGAAGATCGACCTCGCGCGCGTCTCGGGCCAGGACGGCGCACGCGGCAAGCTGTCGGCGCAGATGGACGCCCGGCTCGCAGCCGCGCAGGAGCGCGTCGCCAACGCGCGGGTGGAGAAGCGCTACGACGGCGAGCTCTGGCTCGACGCGCGCCCCAGTCGACGAAAGACGCTCGCGCGCATCGAGCCGGAGGACGTTCCCTGCGGCGATGGCGCGCTGTCCATTCCCCGCCTCTTCATCGGCAACACCGACCATATCGGTATCGTAGGGCCCAACGGAGCCGGCAAGACGACGTTGCTGGCTCATGTGAGGACGCTCATCGACCCCGAGATCCCGGTCCTCGACATCCCTCAGGAACTGGATGCGGGGCAACGCGCAGCCGTCCTCACACGCGCTGCAGCGCTCTCCGACGCCGAACGCGGGTCGGTCCTGTCCACCGTTGCGCAGCTGAACTCCCGACCCGACCGCATCCTGGAGGGAGACCGCACCAGTCCCGGAGAGCTGCGCAAACTCATGCTGGCTCTCGGCATGCTCGACCATCCCGAGCTCATCATCATGGACGAGCCGACCAACCACCTGGACCTCCACTCCACCGAGGCGTTGGAACGAGCGCTTGCGGCGTATCCCGGAGCGCTGCTGCTGGTGAGCCACGACCATGCGTTTCTGGCGGCGTGCACCGGCCGAACTTGGGAAGTGCGCGACGGCGCCGTGCGGGAGATGTGATTCGAGGGGTCCGTCTCCCACGCACCCAAAAAACCTTCGCCTCGCGCGCCGCCCTGCCGCACGCCTCCGTGCAGCCGAATGCCGCCGGTTCGCCACATGCTGCGCGCCACCGTTGGCGACTCGCCGCTACAACGCCGTGCCGCGCTTGGGAATGGTCAATCGGTCGACGTCGATGCCCTCGTGGCGGAGCAGCCAAAGCTTGCGCTCGATGCCGCCCGCGTAGCCGGTAAGGCTGCCGCTCGAGCCGACGACACGGTGGCACGGCAGGATGATGCTGATGGGGTTGCGTCCGTTGGCGGTGCCGACCGCGCGCGCTCCGCAACGCCTGCCGTCCTCGTGCGCGATCTGGTCGGCGATCTCGGCGTAGGTGCGCAGCTGACCGAACGGTATCCGCGCAAGGATTGACCACACCCGCCGCTGGAACGCGGTGCCGCGCGGCGCGAGGGGCAACTCGAGCGGATCGGGGCGCCCGCCGGCGAAGTAGCGGTCGAGCCACGCCCGCGCCTGCACAAGCGCCGGCAGGTCATCGCATCGCTCGAAGGGCTGCGGCAGCCTCGAGCCGAAATACTTCTGCCCCTCCATCCACAGCCCGACGACCGCCTCGCCATCGCTCGCGATCGTCAGCTCGCCCAGCTCATCGTGGCGGTACTCCGTTGCAAAGATCACAGCGCTGTGCCCTTCTTGGGGACGTGGAAGCCTTCCATGTCGGTCTTCTCGTGCTCGAGCAGCTTGATCTTGGTCGCGATGCCGCCACCGAAGCCCGTCAGGTTGCCCTTGGCGCCCATCACGCGATGGCATGGGATGATCACGCCGATGGGGTTGTGCCCCACAGCCCCGCCGACGGCCTGAGCCGACATCTTGCCGCCCGACTGAGCCGCCAGACGGTGCGCGATGTCGCCGTACGTCATGGTCTCGCCGTAGGGGATCTCGAGCAGGATCTTCCAAACACGTTGGCGGAAATCGCTGCCCTGCGGAGCGAGCGGCAGCTCGAGCGGATCGGGACGCTCGCCGGCGAAGTAACGGTCGAGCCATTCCCGCGCCTGCGCGAGCGCCGGCGCATCGTCGTCGCGCTCCATCTCGGCGGTGCGCGGGCCGTTGTAGAAACGGTCGCTCTCGAACCAGCAGCCGGTGAGCGCCGCGCCGTCAGCAGTCGCGGTGAGGGTGAGCGTCCCGATGATACCGGTGTCGTATTCGGTGTAGCGGATCATGAAGCTTCCTTTCGTTCGCAGGGCGCGCCGCGCATCGGATCCGGAGGAGGACCAATGCGGAACGGCTCGAATCGACCGCACGCGTCCTCATCCCAACGAGTTCCACAGACACAGGTTAGCGTACGCGCGCCACGGCCGCCATCGCTCCGCCGCCGCCAAACGTTCAGCGGGCGTCAAGTCGGGCAGCGCATGCTTGACGCCCGCGTCCTTCTCGAGAAACGCATCGGTGTAGCCGAGCGTGCGCATGACGATGTAGTTTGCCGACCACGGCCCGATGCCTTTGATCGCAAGCAGCGTTTCAATTTGCTGCGCGATATCGGCACCCGGCCCCAAGTCGAGCTCGCCCTCGACGATAAGGCGCGCCAGCTCCCGGATGGTACGCGAACGCGTCTTGATCACGCCCAGTTCCCCCAGCGCGTCCTCGATGGGATCGAGCGACAGGAAATCGCGCGCGGTCGGGAACAGGAAGCGCAAGCCAAAAGGCGCTCCCCCGGCACCGCCCGACTCCCCGCGCCCGCCCGAAGCGCCGCACGGTTCGGAGCCGTCAACCTCGCCGCAACCGCCGCCCTCGAAATCGACCGGCGTTCCATACGCAGCGGCGATGCGCGCCGCCAGCTTGTTGGCAGCTTGGACTGAAATCTGCTGCCCCAGCACTGCGCGCACGGCGATCTCGAACGGATCGAACGCCCCCGGCACCCGCGTCCCGGGTACCGCCGCGCCGGGGACCAGCCCGTCCAGCGAGCGGATTCCCTCGTGCACGGCGTCGGGGTCGCAGTCCGTGTCGAACTGCCGCCGGACGCGCGCGGCGACCTGCGATGCGACGGGCAGAAGCGTCTCGCTCATGCGGACCGCGAGCCTGCCCTTCGCCGGCTCGTCGGTCACGCGGATCCAGCCGACGATGTCGCCGCCATCCGCCGCTGCTCCCTCCATCCTCACCGCGCGCGTGTACGAATCGCCGTCGACGACCTCCACCCCGTCGAGCTGACGCGCGCGGAAGAACGCGAGCAGCTTGGCGAACCCGTACGGCGGACGATACGCCAGATGAAGCGTGATGCCCTGGCCGCCGTCTGCGGGCTTGCGCTTGCGCAGCTGGGTGGGCGTGAGGCGATAGCGCTCTTTGAACAGATGGTTGAATCGACGGACGCTGCCGAATCCCGCCGCGACGGCAACCTGCGCCACAGGGATGCGCGTGTCGGTGAGCAGGGACTTCGCCATCAGCAGGCGGCAGGTCTGGAGGTACTGGACCGGCGTCACACCGAACTCGTCCTCGAACACCCGCCGCAGATGGCGGTCGGTGTAGCCGAGCTTGCCGGCAAGCTGCTCGACGGATTCGCCGCTCGAGCAGCGCTCGCGCAGAAGCTCCGCCGCGCGGCGCGCCAGGCTCGCACGGGCATCGACGCTCGACAGGCCGGGCGCCAGCTCGGGACGGCACAGCAGGCAGGGCCTGAACCCCGCCGCCTCGGCCTCCGCCGCTGAATGGTAGAACGTGCAGTTCTCGAATTTGGGCATCTTCACGCGGCACACGGGCCGACAGTACACGCCCGTCGACGACACGCCCACGAACACGCGCCCATCGAAGCGTGCATCGCCGGCCTTGAACAGCGCGTACACCGCGCGCCGATGCTCTTCGGTGTCGTTCAGGTCGCCCTCGAGCAGACCCGTTGCCGTGCTGTCCTTCACCGCCATGAAAAAGACCTCCCTGCCGACTTGCATCCCAAGTCTAGCAGGAAGGTCTCGGATAACCAGCCGTTTTCGGACATCGGAATGGCAAAACCGCCCTCCCCCGATGCCGCGATGCGCGTTATCGCTGCTGCTGGCGGAAGCCCTGGTCGTAGATGCGGTTGCGCAGGTTGCGGACGTTGTTGGCCAGGATCACGCAGACGAGCATCACGACGAGCTGGGCGATGGGCGCCGAAAGCGTGGCGAAGTCGAGCTGCTGGGCGGAGAAGAGGGTGATCGTCAGGTTGATGGCGGCGATGATGAGCCCGATGACGGCGAGGGCGAAAAAGCCGCCGATGCGCTTGGGATCCTTCGCGCCGCGCAAGCCCAGGATGCCAACGATGAGGTCGATGACGCCGCTCACGATGAGGACGGCCGAAATCACCAGCATCATGGCGGCGCCGGCGGCGACCGTCGCGCAGTCCGCGCCCTCCACGTTCGGGAAGTCGGCTTCGACGTAGGCGATGTTGGGGATCAGCAGCGCCACGCCCGCAAGGACGCAGAGCACCGCCAGGATGATGACGATGACGGAAATGACTTTGAGCGCTTTCTGGGATCCGGTCATGAACCCCTCCTTTCATCGAGATGCCCGCTTTCCTTCCGGAACCGAGGCATGCCAGCTACATGAAAAGAGGGGGCGCCCACGCCCCCCCTCTCTCGCAAAACGGAACCGACGTGCGGCGTTTACGCGCGCAGCTTGCGGACGTTGTTGGCCAGGACGACGCAGACCACCATGAGGACGAGCTGCACGACGGCGCTCGCGATAGTGGTGGCGTCCATCTGACCGGTGGTGAAGCAGCCGATCAGGTTGAAGACCGCGAACACCACGGCGATGATGGAGATCACGAAAAACGGCATGATCTTTTCGGGGTTGTTGGCACCGCGCACGCCCAGCATGCCGACGATGAGGTCGATGACGCCGCTGATGATCGCGCCGCCGCCCAGGAAGAACAGCACTCCGGCGCCCAGCGCGAGCGTCTCCTGCTCGCTCTCGGAAACACCGCTGCTCGCGGCAACGCCGGCGAAGCCGCCCACGCAGGAAGCCAGGCCGAGCAGGATGGAGAGGATGGCGACGATGATGACGAGGATCGAAACGACCTTGATGACTTTCTGAGAACCGGTCATGGATTTCCTTTCATACGCAACGTATCGATACTTTATTCGAAGCAAAAGCCGAACAATTATATTCACGTGCAGGAAATCCCGACGCTCCATCGGCAACCTTAAAGGAAAAGTTGATCTTCGGCGTCAAACGACCCGGTAAACGG
Source organism: uncultured Eggerthellaceae bacterium (assembly GCA_958452575.1). Classification (GTDB taxonomy): domain Bacteria; phylum Actinomycetota; class Coriobacteriia; order Coriobacteriales; family Eggerthellaceae; genus Aphodovivens. The sequence goes on along the minus strand of CAUDUM010000005.1, from coordinate 152,582 downwards.
GAGGGAAACGACGCCTCCCCCGGAGGAGACGCACCGCGCGGCGCGGGCGAAAAGGGAGTATGCTGGGCGAAAGCACCCGGATCGGGAAGGAGACGCTATGGGCCGAAGCGAAAAGGACACCGCCACCCGCAAGTTCACCGACATGGACACCGCCGCGCTGCGCGCATCGATGGGGCGCTTCGAGGGCGTGTGCGTCGTCGCCACCGTCAATCCCGACGGCACGCCCGACGCCGCCATCTTCGCGCCGGCGATGCCCGACGACGAGCACGTCATCTTGATGCTCGCCGACAACCACACGCGCGCCAACATCGAACGCACAGGGGTCGCGCGCCTGGTCTACGACGTGGCGAACCCGACCGCCGAGGACAAGGCGGCGCGCCACGCCGGAGCGAGGCTCGACCTTGCCCTGGTGCGTCCCGAAGGCGAGACGGCCGAGGAGCACCGCCGCGTGGCGGAGGGCTTCCCGCGCATGAACCCCGCCGTCATGATCCTGCGCATCGAGCGCATCCTGCCGGTGGGTTAGCGGCCCGCAGGCACGGCACGGTGGCGGATGGGTTGCACCATCGCCTGACGGATAGAACGCAGCGGAATGCCCCGCCCAGCGATCGGCGTGTTCCTACCCGCCGAACCCCTCGGGCTTGCCCATGACCCACTCGATATGGGTGGTCGCATAGGTGGAATCGATCCGTCCGGCAAAGTCCAAGCAGGTCGCGCTGATGCTTTCCAGAACCCTCTCCAGCGGCATATCGAGCTTGCCGGTCAGGTGCTTTTTGAACGCACCGTACATATCGGTGCGCGTGCGCATGTTCGCGCGCGGGATGTGCCGCGTCGCCCATGCGTGCAAGGCGGCGTCGAACACCACGCCCTCCACTTTGGCGCGGCGGCGCTGCGGCGGAACGCCGATCGGCGTCTTGCGCTGCTCCATGACGCGTTCCTCCAGCTCGTCGAAGGCGGTCTCGAGCGGCTCCCAGTACAGCTCGAACAGACGCCGCTGCTCCTCCTTGCCCACGCGGGTCAAAAGAAGGTTGCGCACCAAGTCGGAGACGCGCAACGGGGATCCCTTCGCGTTGAGGCTCTCGTAGACGAGCTGCGGCTTGTCCTCGCCCTCCAGCTGCGCCATGACGATGGTGAACAGCTCCAGCCCGCGCAGCACCTCCCGCGGATCCGCTCCGCTGCGTCTCAGTTTGCCGATATAGCGGTCGTAGGTCTGATGGACCAAGGCGGAGGCTCTATCGCCGTCGGGCTTTTCGCCACCGAGGACGACGGCATCCATCGACGGCCGGTCGAAACGGGACAGGGATATCTTGGGGACGCGCCCCTCCTCCGTCTCCACCGTGAGGTAGCGCGCGTTAAGCTCGTCCGCGAGCTCGGGGTCGTTCTCGCAGACGAAATCCCTCATGGCGGCAAGAAGCAGCGTCGCCGTCGCCAGACGCTGCTGGCCGTCGACGAGGATGAGGGTGCGCCCGGCGCCTTCGCTCCGCCCGAGGCGGTACAGCGACACGCCCGTGTAATGGGGCCGGCGGTCGCGCGCGGTTTGCACCGCATCGTCCCAGAACGCATCGCACTGGCTCTCGGTCCAGGAATAGGCGCGTTGGTACACCGGGATGACGTAGCGGGCACCGGCGTCGCCCAGCATCTCGAGAAGCGTCGTCTTCGTGATCTTCATCGCCGTCTACCACCTCTCGTCGACTTCCCGGACGCCGCGCTGGATGCGCGTCGCGTACTCCTCGTGGCTCGCCGCCTTGCGCACGTACGCGCCGGTGCGGGTATGCTGGCCGTCTTCGGCCCAGTTGCGCGCGTAGAACTTGTTGACCGCGTGGTAGCGGTACTGCTCGCGCCACATGAAGCAGAACGAGCGCAGCTCCTTGAGGACGCTCTCGCGCGTGCCCTTGAACTCGTCCTCCACGTAGCGTTTGAACGAGTGGTACACCTGCTCGGGGCTGCCGATGCGCGCTTGGCGGAACCGGATGCTCAGCCACGCTTTGATGGCGCTGTTGAGCTTGAGCGAGGCGGGATCGGGGTAGAACAGGCTTTCCGCCTCGAACCAGTACTCGTCGTAGAGGCGCTCCTGCTCGTCGATGTCCTCCTCCAACAGCAGGTAGTTGCGCACCATGTCGGCCAGGGAGAGCGGCAGGCCCTTGGAGTTGACGCTCTCGAACACCTCCTGGGCGTCGAGCGCGCTGTCGGCGTGCACGACCAGGACGAACAGCCGCCCCACCCCGTCCCAGAAGCGGCACGCGTCGAATGAGGGATCCGCCATCCGCTCCTCGAAGTACGACAGGTTGCCCATGACGCGCTGGGAGGGATGGAGGGGAAGCTCGGTCCCGAACAGCTCGGCGCGCAGCGTGGCGTCGTCCTCGCGCGAGAGCAGCAAGCGCGGCTCGGGACCCTCCGCGCCGGAGACGAGCAGGAAGAGCTTCACGATGTCTTCGGGATGCGGCAGGCTGCCGGCGGCGAAGGCGTCGCCGCCGTCGTCCGGGGACGCGTCCGCCTTGCCCAGATGGCGCGCGAACGCGAGAAGGAGCAGCGTGAGCGTCGTCAGGCGCTGCTGGCCGTCGATGACATCGATGCGCCCGGAACCGTTGCCGCCGTGCGGGGAGCCGTCGCGCGGATCCTCTCCTTCAAAGGAGTCGGCGCCCTCGCCCTCGAACAGCATCACGCCCGTGAAATGCGGGCGGCTGTCGCGGCCGGCGCGCAGCACATCGAGCCACAGCTCCTCGCACTGGCGCGTGGTCCATGAGTACACGCGCTGGTACGAGGGGATGGAAAGCCCGTTTGCGGAATCGGAGAGCAGATCGAGGATCGTGGTCTGGGTGACTTCCATAGGACTCCCCTCCTCGGCACGCAGTGCCGCGGGGGCTCCGCGGGGCGCCCCCGCATAGTGTTCGCGATGTCGGCGACGATGCGCCTTATTACCCCCTATTTTACTTCCAAAACGGCGACAGCGCGACGCCATTCTCGAGGCGGGCGAACGGCAGGAAAACAGGGCGCTCAATCCCCTTTCGGGGCGGCGAGATAGGCGCCGGCGATCATGAGCGCAAGAGCCGCGATGAAGAAGGCGTTCGGCGGCTCTTGGAAGATCGCCCAGGCCAGCGCGACGCCGATGAAAGGCGAAAGCGCGTAGTATGCGCTGGTGCGCGCCGCGCCGAGCCCGCGCTGCGCATGGACGTAGAAGAAGATGCTCAAGCCGTATGCTGCGAATCCCAGCAGCAGCGCGCATGACGCAAGCGCAGCCGGCGGGAAGGCATCCCCCGCGGCGAACGCGACCAGCAACGCGCCCGTCCCCGATCCGAACCCCTTCACCACGACCACCTGCAGCGGATCCTTGGCGGAAAGACGGTTCGTGCAGTTGTTCTCCAGGCCCCAGCACACGCTCGCCGCGAGCACGAGCAGCGATCCCGGCGTCACCTCCAGCCCAGCCGGGCCGTCCAGGGAAAGGAGCACGCACGCGGCAGTGATGAGCGCTATCGCCGCCCAAAGCCGCTTAGACACCGGCTCATGGAACATGAGCAGGGCGATCAACGCGGTCGCCACGATCTCGAAGTTGTTCAGCAGCGACACGCTCTCCGCCGAGGCGGCGGAAAGCCCCGCCATCAGAAGGATGGGCGCGACGATGTCAAGCGCGATCATGGCGGCGACGTAGGGGGCATCCGACAATGCGAGCCGCTCCTCGCGCGATGGGGTGCCCGCCGCGCGGAGGATGCCCGCGCGGACGGCGCCGACGACCACCATGCCCGCTCCCGCCCCAAGGTACAGCAGCGCCGCCATCATGGTGCCCGGCACCTCGGCGAGCAGGATCTTCGACACGGGGGTCGACAGGGCGTAGAGCGCTGCGGCGATGATGGCGAACGCGACGAACGCGCCTTTGGGATGTGGTTGCGCCTTCACGCGGACAGTTTCTCCCTTTTTCTGAACATGATGTTCGTTTTCGCATATCATGTTTCGAACATAGCAGGTACCCGGAATCAGCAACAGGAACAATGCTCGCCATCCGTTCGTTTCCGGACAATCGCGGAACTATGTACATGAACGAGGATAATAGGAAAAGCGATGGATCGAAGGAAAGCGCGTACCGAAAAGGCCGTCCAAGCGGCGTTCTGCTCTCTGCTGGAGACTAAGCGCTACTCCCAGATAACCGTCCAGGATGTCCTAGACGAGGCGGACATCGGGCGCAGCACGTTCTACGCGCACTATCGCGGCAAGGAGGATCTCCTCGCCCGGCTTGTCGACGAGATCTGCACGCATGCAACCAGCCCCGTCGCTCCGGAAGAGGAGCACGACTTCACCGAGCGCACCGACGACGCGTCGATGGTGGAGCATCTTCTGCGCCACATCCAGGAGCGGAAATCGGGAGTGAGGGCGCTCGTCGTGAGCGACGGCGCGGGGTCGTTCGAGCGCCTGCTGCGCGAGAGCCTGGCGCAGCAGGCGGATCGCGCGCTTCCCGCCGCGCTTGACGGGGCGGCGGGATCGGTGGATCGGCGGTTCCTCGTCGAGCACATCGCGGGATCCCTCGTCGACATGATCATCCGCTGGGCGCGGACGGCGTTCGCCGCCGATCCCCGCCTGCTCGCGGAAAGCTACATCGCCCTCACCAAGCCGCTGTTCAGATAGCGGCTCCTGGCGAGCCGCACTGCCTGAAGCTCCGCCAGATCAGGCGCGCCAGGCTCTTTCAGCGCAGAGCGTCGCCATCAGGCCAATACCGCATCCCTACGCCTGCTTGCTGTAATCGTTTTGCACCAGCACGAAATCGGGCGCCTTCTCGGGCACGTCGTAGTAGGCCTTCTGCGGCAGCGCGTTGATGCGCGCCATCTCGTCGTCGGACAGCTCGAAGTCGAACACGTCGATGTTGTCGAGGACGTGCTGGGGGTTGGTCGTCTTGGGGAAGGTGACCACGCCCTCCTGCAGCATCCAGCGCAGGATGACCTGGGCGACCGTCTTGCCATGCGCCTCGGCGATCTTGGCGATCACCGGCTCGGCCAGCAGTTTCGCGTCGCCGTGGCCGAACGGGTACCAGCCTTCGTAGACGATGTCGCCCAGCCCGATCTTCGCCAGCTCGGCCTTGAGCGCATGCTGGTTCCAGTAGGGGTTGAGCTCCACCTGCAGCGCGGCGGGCTTGATCTCAGCAACCTCCATGATCTGCTTGATCTTGTGGATGGGGAAGTTCGACAAGCCGATCGAGCGCACCTTGCCCGCGCGCACGGCCTCCTCCATGGCGGGCCATCCGTCGACGTAATCGCCGTAGGGCTGGTGGAACAGCAACAGGTCGACGTAATCGAGGCCCAGGCGCTCGAGCGTCGCGTCGATGTCCGCCTTGCACTGCTCGTAGGGGTAGCTTTGCGGGAACAGCTTGGTGGTGACGAAGAACTCCTCGCGCGGGATCCCGCTCTCGCGGATGGCTTTGCCCACGGCGACCTCGTTGAAGTACGCGTTAGCGGTGTCGATGTGGCGATAGCCCGCCTCGATGGCCTTCGGCAGAAACTCCTCCACCTCCGCGGAGGTCATCAGGTACACGCCGAATCCCAGCGCGGGGATTTCATGCCCGTCGTTCATCTTGAAGTTGATCATGTCAGCGTCCTTTCGATTCCGATTCGGTTCACTGATGTCATTTTGGCAAGCGAATCCTTTGAAGTACAATGCTGTTCGGAGCGTTTCATATGCATGTTGCGCATAAGGGAGAAGCATGAACATCGACCAGCTGAGACAGTTGGACGCCGTTGCCGAGCTCGGCACCGTGAGCGCGGCGGCGGAGCGGCTGCGCATCTCGCAGCCCGCGCTCAGCCGCTCTCTCGCACGCCTGGAGGGCGACCTGGGTTGCGTGCTGCTCGACCGCAACGGGCGCAGCGTGGCGCTCAACCATGCGGGCAGGACGGCGTTGGAATACGCGCGCTCAATCCTGCACGAGGAGCGGCTCATGCGCATTGCGCTCGACGAGTTGGCTCATCGCGCCACGTCGCTTTTGGTGGGGACGGTTGCGCCCGCGCCGCTCTGGCGCCTCACCGCCCTGTCGGTCGAACGCTTTCCGGAGCGCCTGCTGTCGTCGCGCACCATGCGGCAGCAGGATGTGGAGCGCGGCATACTCGACCGCGACCTTGATTTGGGCATCTCTCTCAAGCCGTTGCGCTACCCCGCCGTGCGCTGCTGCCACCTCATGGACGAGGTGCTGGCGATCAGCGTCCCGGACGGGCACCCTTTCGCCGAGCGGGAATCACTCACGTTCGCCGACGTGGACGGCGAGGACTTCCTGCTGATGGGGGGCATCGGTTTCTGGCGGGGGCTGGTCGACGCGAAGATGCCGCATTCCACCTTCCTCGTGCAGGAGGACCGCGTGGTGTTCGAGCGGCTGTCGACGACCTCGCCGCTTCTGGGGTTCGTCACCGACGCCGCCTATCTGTCCGGCCAGATGCCCGGACGCACCGTCGTGCCGCTCGACGATCCCGAAGCGCGCGCGAGCTTTTACCTGCTCGCCAACGTCGACGGCCCGGCGCAAGCCCTCGAGTTGTTCGAATGGGCAGCCCAACAGGAAAACCAGGAACAGGAGCAAGAACGATGACTTCAGACCGCATCGCCCGCGAGCTCGCCGCACTCGCAGACCCCGCGTACCAGCAGTTCCAATCCAAGCTCATCCCCACGATCGATCCCGCGCGCGTCCTGGGCGTGCGCTCCCCCGCGCTTCGCCGCTACGCCCGCGAGATGGCGCGGACGCGCGAGGTCGAGGCACGGATGTTCATGGCGCAGCTGCCGCATGCGCTCTACGAGGAGAACAACCTCCATGGCGAGCTCATCGGGCTTTTGGCGAAGACGCCGGACGAAGCGTTCGAGATGCTGGACGCGTTTTTGCCGCACGTCGACAATTGGGCGACCTGTGATCTCATCCGCGTTCCGGCGTTCAAGAAGGACCTTCCCGCAGTGTTGGAGCGCATCCGCGGATGGATAGCGGCGGAACCCGAATACACCGTGCGCTTCGGCGTCGTGCAGCTGATGACGCTGTTCCTCGACGACGCGTTCGAGCCCGAGCACCTGCAGCTCGTGGCGCGGATCGACCGCCCGGAGTACTACATCAACATGGCACGCGCCTGGTATTACTCGTTCGCGCTGATCAAGCAGCCTGTCGCGACGCTACCGCTGTTCGAGGCGCGCCCGATCGCGCTGGATGCGTGGACGCACAACAAATCGCTGCAGAAGGCGCGCGAGAGCCGCCGCATCGACAAGCGGGAAAAAGACTACCTGCAGTCGCTGAAGGTGAAATAGGCGCTCGCGTCAACGCAGCTTCGGAGGAAAAGCGGCAACGCCTTCCGAACGGAAAGCGCCCGTTTAGCGCCGGCGCAAAAACGGATCCGCGACCGAAATGCGCATTTGAACGCCATATTATCGCGCATTTCGGTCGCGGATCCACCTTCGGTGCACTCAGCCGCCGAAGGCAAACAGCGCGCTCGCATCGCCCGTTGCGGCGCGCTCGCGGTAGCGGCGGACGCGATCGATGCGGACGGCGGTCGAGGGCTGGAGCGGTTCGGGGAGATCATCCGGCGAAAACCACCCCACCGCCAGGCTCTCGTCGTCGTTGACGTGCGCCTCGGATGCACCGCCGTCCGCCAGCCGGCAGATGAACAGGAGGTCCAGGTAGCGCGTCTGGTCCCCATTGGCGTACGTGATGAGCCGATCGTCCGCCTTCACCGAAACCAGCGCCGTCGGAACCACGTCGACGCCCGCCTCCTCGTACGCCTCGCGGATGACGGTGTCGGCGGGCTCCTCGCCCGGTTCGTTGATGCCCGAGATGAGTGCCCAGTTGCCGTTGTCGGCACGTCGGCCCAGCAGGATACGTCCGTTGCCGTCCTCGATATAGGCGGTCACGCCCACCAGCCACAGCGGATCATGTCCGATCTTCTCGCGCAGCTTCAAGATGAACTCAGGCGTCGGCATAACGTGCCCCCCTTCTCAGTGACGGTCGAGGCGATATTGGATGCAGGTTTTTGCCCGTTGGACGACGCGACCACCTCGTTTGAAACGCTGAAGCAGATCACCATCGAACACCCATCACGATCCACGCGCTCCCCACCTGGCGTTTTGATTGGGCGTCCCCATGAGCTGCAAGGAGTCATGCTGCAACAGGCGGCTTTCCGCTATGCGAAACGTCGACCATCGTTGAAAAACCTGCATCCAGCCCGCTTGATGCAAGCATGATACACTTCCCGCATGGCAAACATGCCCATTCATCCATCGCAACAGCACGATGCGTGGCGGAAAAGCGCGAGGAAAAGACCGGAACGAGGCGAAACGGAAAGATGACGGACGGATCGTATGGCATCCGAAAGATCGGCGAGGAGTCGATCGCGCTTGCCGCGGAGCTGATCGGACGGGGCGAACTCGTCGTCATCCCCACCGACACGGTGTACGGCGTGGCAGCCGACCCGACGAACCCCGACGCGGTCGCGCGGATCTTCGCGGCGAAACGCCGTCCCACCCAAAAGGCGGTGCAGGTGCTGCTGCCGTCGCTTGACGACCTGCCGCGCTTCGGGCTCTCGCTCCCCGCCCCGCTCGACAAGCTCGCACGGGCGCTCTGCCCCGGAGGCTTCTCCCCCATCTGCATCGCGGAGCCCGGCTGCCCCTTCGCCACCGTGCGCGTCGCGGAGGGAGAGCGCTTCCCGCGCACGCAGGGCGTCCGTATCCCCGACTCCGCCGCGTCACTGGCAATCCTGGAGGCGACGGGGCCGCTTGCAACGTCGAGCGCCAACCGCTCCGGCGACGCTTCCGCGCAAACCGCCGCGGAAGCCGCCGAAGAGCTGGGCGATGCTGTGGCGCTCTACCTGGACGGCGGCCCCACGCCCGGCCCCGTCTCCAGCACGGTCGCAGCCGCCGACCCCGATGCGGAAGACGGCATCGCCATCCTCCGCGAGGGCGTCATTTCCCGCGATAAGCTGAAGGACGTTCTTCGAAACCCGATGCAGCGATAAGGGACGGAAGGGTCGAACGCCCAGATCACCCGGGAGTGTTTGCCATAAGATCCGCCGCGACGACAGGATAGTCCCGCCGCACGCGCAAAATCATATTGAAGGCGGTGTGCCTATGCGGAATACGACCCCCGGCTATCGGATTTGGCCCGCTAGCGGCCTTTGCGGCGGTTGACGACGAATCCGACGCCTGCCTTGGCGGCTTTGGCTGCGGCGCCGGCGACCTTGGGCGCCGCCTTCACGGTTGCAACCACCGTCTTCCCCGCCACCTCAGGCGCTTTCCGCGCCACGACGCGCGCGGCATTGCCCGCCACCTCCGGGGCCTTCTGCGCAACGGTCCGCGCAGCATTACCTGCGATTTCGGGAGCCTTCTCCACTGCGCTTCGCGCAGCCTTCGCCGCCTGCTCTTTGGCGGCAGCCCCGAGCTTCTCTGCAGCCTCATCGAGCTTGGCCTCGATCGGCGTTGCCTCGCGTCCGGTGAAATTGCGATGCCCCTTGCTCGCCAGCGCCGCGCCGCCTGCGATGGATGCAACGCCCGGCCCGGGAAGCACGCACATCGGAACGCCGGCCGCCACCAACGCGGCGCCTCCCGCCATCTGGACGGCTCCCTTGATCTTCTGGGCGGCGGGAACCTCGCGCGCAGGTCGCGCGCAGCGATGGGGCGTCTCTATCCGGATGCGGTCGGCGGGGATCTCCTGAGCATCGGTCCCGCCATCAGCTGATACGTCGTCCACCGACACGTTCTGCGCGGGGATCACGTTGGGATCCGACACGCCGTCGGCATCCATCGGCATATGGAAGTAGTCGTCGCGGGAAACGTCGGCCATGGCGAAGCCCTCCTTTGGGAAACGTTTCTCCGATTATACCCGGCACACGCATGCCGGATCACAACGCACGCTTCACGATCGGGCAACAATCGGCTTGCAAAAAAGCAACCGCGCCCTCCGCATGATCCGCGGATGGCGCGGTTGCAATCTGGCGAAGCGCACTGCAAAAAAGAGAGCCGCCCGCCCCTACCGCTCGACATCCTCGAGCATGGAGGCGATCGCGCGCATGAGGTCGCTGCGATGCAGCGCGCCGATCAGCTTGCCGTCCTCGACGATGGGCAGCTCCTTGAGGCGCTTGTCCGCGAGCACATGGCACGCCTCCTCGAACGACACGTCCGGCCCCACGCTCACGACCTGCTTGGTGGCCATCTGGCCGACGTTGATGTCGTTGAGATGCTTGACGCGCTCGTAGACGTTCTCGTCATCCATCTGGCGCAGCACCAGAAAACCGGTCGATCCCGTGACGGCCTGCATCTCGTCGCCAAAGTAGCGCAGCACATCGCCGTTGGATAGGAAACCCTCCACTGCACCGTCGGACCCCACCACGATCGCGCCGCTGGCGCCGGACGCCGCCAACGCGCGCGCAGCTTCGCCCATATGGGCGCTGGCGGGGATGGTCAGCGGGCGGGTGTCCATCACCTCGGCGACGGTGTGCTGCACGCCGGCGGGATCCACCGTGGTCGACGAGCCGCGCACGGGGTCCTTGTCGCCCTTGCGGTTGCGGACGCACAGCATCACCAGCACCAAAACGATCAGCGCCAGCACCAGCACCGCCATGAAAGACAGATGGTAGCTCGTCGCCAGCTGCTCGACCGGAGACGCGCCCGGCGCCGCCATCGACAGGCCGATGGCGCTGAACGACATGATGAGCGCGGTGCCCAGCGAGCCTCCCACCTGGTTCATCGTGTTGGAGACGGCGGTGGCGTGCTGCACGAGCTCGTTGTCGAGCGAGTTGACGCCCCAGGTGTTGACGGGCGTCGTGAGCATCTGCAAGCCCATGCCCACCGACACGTAGGCGACGATGAAGAAGATGATGGACGAGCCCGCCCCGAGGAAGAACATCCCGACGCTGCCCGCCGTCAGCACGATGGCACCCGCAATCGCGATGCCGCGCACGCCCGACTTGTCGAACACGCGGCCGGCGAACAGGCCCATCGCCGCGCCCAGGACGGCGCCGGGCAGCGTCGCCAAACCGCTGATGGTAGCCGAGAATCCCAGGACGTTCTGCACATACAGGGGCATGAGGACGCTCAGTCCGATAAGGATCGCCTGCAGGATGCCCACGACGATGAAGCCCGTGCGGTAGCGGCGGCTCTTGAGCACCTCGAGGCGCAGCATCGGCTCGTCGAGCTTGAACTGGCGCCATGCGAACAGACCCACCAGCACCAGACCGACGACCATCATCCCCACGCACGGCGCCGCGTTGTCGGACGAGGCGAACGAGGACAGACCGTACAGCAGCGGCACCAAGCCCACCGTCGACAGGATCACCGAAAGCGGATCCATCGAGGTGCGCGGGAAGCCCTCATGGTTGATGAGCGTGCGTTGCGCGAACACGATCACCAGCACCGACGCGACGACCACGACGCCGAACAGCGCGCGCCAGCCCACCGCGTCGACCAGCAGGCCGCCCGCGGTCGGACCGATGGCGGGCGCGAACGCGATCACCAGGCCCACCAGGCCCATCGCCGCGCCGCGGCTCTCGCGGGGGAAGGTCAGCAGGATCAGAGACATCACCATCACCATCATGACGCCGGTGGACATCGCCTGCATCACGCGGCCGACCAGCAGCACCGCGAACGCCGGCGCGATGGCGGCGACCAAGCTGCCCGCCGCGAACAGCGCCATGCAACCCAAAAACAGCCGGCGCGTGGAAAATCGCCCCATGAACCATGCCGCCAAGGGGATCACGACCGCCTCGGTGAGCGCGTATGCCGAGATGAGCCACTGCACCGTGGTCTCGTCGACGCCCATGTGCTGCATGATCGACGGCAGCGCAGGCGAAAGCAGCGTCTGGTTCAAAACCACCAAAACCGCGCCCGCCAGCAAAACGACGACCATGCGCTTCTGCTCTTTCGTGATGCCCAAGGATCCCATGCAGCCTCGCCTTTCCGCAACAAAGCGCCCCGTCCTCTTGCGGTCGGGACGCTCAGCCTCTATAGTTGACAGTCGTCAAGTATAGCAAACGCTTGACCTTTATCAACGATTTCGCCATAAAGAGGGATCATGGAGCGCAACCACGGCACCGAGTCGATCATCCACGCGACCCTGTACTTCCACGAGCTGTTCAAAAAGACCCTTGTGGCAAGCCAACCGGAACTAGCATTCACCAAAACGCAGATGGATCTGATGATCGCGCTGCACATGGAGGGCCCCATGAACATGTCGGCGCTCAGCGATCGCGTGGGGATAGCACCTGAGCAGGCGACGCGCGCGCTGAAGAGCCTCCGCGAACGCGGCCTGGTGGACACCGGGCGAAGCGACGAGAATCGGCGGATGGTCATCGCCCAGCTAAGCGAGCGCGGCATGTTGACGATGGACGAGCACCTTCGAGCGGTTGATGAGAACCTGCGAGCCAGTCTGGAGGGTCTCAACGCGGACGAGATGGAGCAGCTCTCGCAGGCAGCGCGCACGATCGTCGAGCTGATGGGCAAGACGGGGCTGCGTCACGTCGTCCCCGCCCCGCCGCGACGCTAGACCGACGAGCAGCGAGCGGCAAAGCTGCTTGCAAAGAAAAAAGCACGCGGGGATGCGAATCCCCGCGCGCTTCCACAACAACGGTAAGCCGGAAAGGCAGTCGACCCTTACGCCTCCTTGGGCTTGGGAGCGGCGGGCTCGGGCAGAGCGCCGGCGCAGTGCGGGCAGCGGGTCGCACCCTCCTTGATCTCCTCCAAGCAGAACGGGCAGGTCGGGGGCAGCATCTCGACCTCAACCTCCTCGCCGTCCTTGCCGGTGACCTTGCTGATCAGGCCCTTGGACAGGTCGCCGCCCAGGTTCTGCGCCTTGTTGAACGCCTTGACCACGGCGAACACGACGACGGCCGTGATGAAGAACTGGATGACGGCGCTGATGAAGTTGCTGAAGCCGAACGTGATGGTGGTGCCGGGCACGGTGAACTGCAGGTTCGGGATGCCCTCCTCGGTGGTGCCGGTGACGAAGTCGACCAGCGGCTGCACGACATCGCCGGTCAGCGACGTGACGATCGCCGTGAACGCACCGCCGATAACGACACCGACGGCCATGTCCATCACGTTGCCGCGGTCGATGAACTCTTTGAACTCGGTGACAAGACTCATGGATCCACCCTCTCTGCGCTGTTGCGTCTTTTTTTGATTTGTCCTTTGGAAATCCGAGGCAGCCGAGCATGCGCATCGCCACCCCTCGATAAGCCGCCCGCTATAGTACGCGCGCAACGCTTTCGCACAGAGAACCTACATACGGAAAAGCGCCGTTTCAACGAAAAGGTGGAGACGCGGCCCGCACGCCGCTCATCCCGTGCGATCGTCGGGGGTTCAACGGCGCGGCCCGGCTTTTCAACCCCTTGTTGAACGAACCGCCAGACGCTCCCCTCAACCCATCAACGCGCGCATCCGCCGTTTATAATGCCGCAGACACGTCCCCGACTAGAAACGAGGAAACCATGGATGTGAATCAGATCGTCGAGCAGGTCACCAGCCACCTGCAGGATGCGCCCGAGAAGATCAAGGACGTCATCGCCGACCCCAAGGCCGCCATCGAGGAGATCACCGGCCAGAATCTCGACAACGTCGATATGGGCGAGATCGTCGAGCAGGTCAAGACCAAGCTCGGTGAGACCGGCGTGGACGTCGCCGGCTTCCTTGGCGAGATGGGCGAGAACATCGGCGGCGCCGTCTCGGGCATCTTGGACAGCATCTTCAAGAAGTAGCCGACTTTACCCCGATTTTGCATCGCGGCGCGCCTTGACGCCGTCCCTGTCTGCTATGTTTGCTGGCAGACGTTGCAGGACGACAAGGGAGGCGCGCCGTGATCGAATACTTCCGCACCGACGAGCGGACACGCTCGCTCGTAAAGCTGGAGGAAGAGGAATCCGGCTGCTGGATCGCCCTGTTCGAGCCCACCGACGGCGAGCTTGCCGCCATCGCCCACCGCTTCTCCATCGAGGAGGAGGACCTCCGCGCTCCGCTCGACCTCGAAGAGGTGTCGCGCGTCGAGACCAACGACAACTACACAATGTTCATCGTCGACACGCCCGTGCGCAGCCACTCCAAAGCGCCCTACGGATACGAGACGATCCCCTTCGCCGTCTTCGAGACGCCCCATCACGTCGTGAGCGTCTGCTCCCGCTACCATGTGCCCATCATCGCGGTGCTCAAATCCCAGCGCGATCTCTACGACACCTTCCAGATCAAGGAATTCACCAGCGACCTGTTGATGGCATCGTCGACCGCGTACTTCCGCGCCCTGCATTCGCTCGACCGCCGGCGCAGGGAAGTGTCCGACGGTACCGCCAAGCCCTCGCGCAAGGACCTCGAAGAGCTCTACACCCTTGACGAGTCGTTCGTCTACTTCACCACCTCCCTTGCAACCAACGATGCCGCGTTCGAGCGCTATCGGCGCTACGTGCTGCTCGGCTGCAGCAAGGAGGTCCGCGAGATCTTCGACGACGTCTCCCTGGAAAACCGCCAGGCGCTTGAGACCACGCGCATCTACTCCGACATCCTCGATTCGACGATCGACCATTTTGACCGCATCTTGAGCTACGACCTCAACCGCACGATGCAGTTGGTGGCGACGATCACGCTGGTGCTGTGCGTCCCCACGGTGATCGGCGGCCTGTTCGGCATGAACCTGGCGGGGATCCCCTTTTCCGGCTCGCCCTACGGTTTCGCCATCGTCACCGGCATAACCGCGATCGTGCTGGTTTTGATGCTGCTGCTGCTCAAACGGCTCAAATGGTTCTAAACGGCGCGGATGCGCGCCGGCGCCCGTAACGGTTCGATGGCAGATGGCCCTTCCGCCTCGATGGGCCGCTCGCACTGGTACCCAGGTGCTATGCTCGTCCGAACCGTCTAGGCTTGCGCCGTATGCGCCAGCCAGAATCGAGGCATCATGCATCGCCGCACGTCCGACCCCGCCCGCACCGTCCCCTCGGCGGCGACGCCCTCCCCGTCCTTCAAAGCGCTCGCGATCGCGCTCTGCCTGGCATGCTCTCTTTGCCTGGGCGCGCAACCCGCCTTTGGGGACGAGGGCGGGGAAGCCGGAGGCACCGGGCCCGCCTCCCCCGTCCCTTCGGAGACACTGGTGCCGGCATCGATCGCAAAGGTCTGCGACCCCGCCACGGCAGGCTCTTGGAAGGAGCTGTTCTCAGGGGCGGACGGCAGCTCGTTTTCCACCGACGACGCCGGACGGCTCTGGGTCGACAAATCCGTGTATCCCTCGGTGGAGCAGGCCGTGGCGGCTGGCGTCGCCAACCCGTCGATGCAGGACGCCGATCTGGATTTTCTGGTGGGGATGTCCGCCTTCTCGTCATCGGCGTCGTTTCGCAAGGAGCAGACCGCACCCCACGACGTCGTGTTCGTCATCAGCCTCAACTCGACGCTCTCATCGTTTCACTACGACGGGAAAACGTACGCCGAGCACCTTGCCGATGCGCTCAACGAGGCGATCGGACGCCTGATGACGGAAAACGCCGACGGCGTGGGGCCGGCGGATCCCACCCGCGTGGCGGTGGTGGGCTACAGCATCGACACGACGATCCTCATGCCGCTGGACACCTATCGCCCCGACGGCGACGGCGATTACATCCGCTACGCCTCCGACTTGCCGGGAGGAGCGGGATTCCGGGTGACCGCTGCGGCGGACGATCCGCAGACCGCGACCCTCGACGCGCCGTTCAAAGGCTACTCCTACCTCCAGCGCGCGTTCCATGCCGCCGGCGACTTGCTGGTGCAAGCGTCCGCCGAAGCGACCGCGGAGCATCCTCGCGTGCCCGAGGTGGTGGTGATGGGCTCCCAGGTCGCCATTTGCGCCAACACCGACATCGCCGATCCCCCGTCCTACGACGGCCAAGCGCAAGGCGACGGAGGGTTTTTGGGCACGCTTCCCACCGGGTACAGCTCCGGCTATGGAACCGATGCAGCGTTCGCGACGCTGCTCACGATGCAAGACGCCATGGATCGCGTCGATGCGGCCTACGCCGCCGCGGGCGAGCGCCTCTCCTTTTACACCGTAGGGCTCGATACGCGATCGCTCGGCGCCTACGTGCTGCAAACCGCCGAGGAGCAGAAGGGCGCCTACGTTGCCGGAACCGGCGCCGCGCAGGGAACGAACCTCTGCAGCAACATCGACGCCGCCCGCACCGCCTACGCCCAAGCCGCCGCGGCGGGCCTGCCGAGCGTCACGCTGCAGCTCTACTCGGCAGGCCGCAGCGATCTGGAGGCACGCGACATCGCGTTTCCCAACCCCGTCCCCGGTCTTCTCGATGCCGCTGACGGCTATGCGTTCAACGGGGCGACGGAGTACTTTGCCGCCACCGATGCCGGAGCGCTCGACGGATCGTTCAACGCCGCGGTCGACCGCATCCTCGGAATCACGTACCGCTCCCCGGTCAACCCCAACGGCGACGCCGCGTCCTCGCCCACCGAAAACCGCATTCGATTCCAAGACGACCTGGGACACCTCATGCAGGTGAAGCATATCGAGGGGATCCAGTTCCAGGGAAAGATCCTCGACGGCTCGCTGGCCGCCAAGGCCCTTTGCACGAGCTTTGCCGACCCGTGGGACATCGAGGCGTACCACGAGCTGCAATACCTGATGAACTCCCTGGATGCCCGCTACGATCTGGACGGTCAGTCGTTCGACCTGCTTTACGGTGCCTATACCGCCGGGCAGATCGCCTACAGCGATGACGGCTTCTCGAACTTCGCCGCATGGTACGTCGATGCCGAGCACGGGATGGTCCCCGGCGACGGACTTCCCTACACGTCCGCGGGAAACGACGAGATAGCCGCCGCGCGATCCGGCGCATTGCAAAACGATCCGACATCCGAGGCATCCCAGCGAATCCAGGCGGCAAAGAACGCCGGCGCGAGCGCGATCTGCCAGACCTATTTCTTCATCGGCAACCTCGAGAACCAATATTCCGGCGCGGACGTCCCGCTGTACGACTTCATCGTGATGGTGGAAACCGATCTGGACACTTCCGACGAGTCGCTCCTGTTCACCGCGCCGGCGGACAGCATCCCCGCACGCAAGGCATCCATCACCGAGCGCCTCGACGGCACGACGACGATGATGCTGGCGGAGGATGCCGCCAAGGCAAGCCCGCTGCAGGTGGTGTTCGAAGTGGGACCGCGCGACGACGTCGCAGCGCTCGCGCGACGCGTCCAGGCGAGCGAGAAGGTGGACGCCGAGGAGATGGGATCGCTTCTGGAAGGCATCGCCCCATCCGAAGGGACGGCATCGTATAGCTTGCTCACAAACGCATACGTTGACAACGGGGATACGACGGGCGCCGGCGGCGCCATGAGCGCCTTGGCCGCCTCGACGAATTCCCGCTATTTGTTCGTCGAGGACACACCGCTGTTCCAGCTGAAGCAAGGGCGCTCCGCTGCCCCGGACGGATCCGCGACGGCGGATGCGCTCGGACCCCTTTCCTCGGCGCCTCATGCAGGCGATACCGTCTATTACGAGAACCTGGCATGCAGCGCAGACGGGCTCCGGCCGGGAGTCGACGTGCCCGTCGAGGTGCAGCGGACCTACCTCCCGCTCACGCTCGATAGACAGAGTGCGTCGGCGTGCTTCGCGGGAGCGGATGGCCGCTGGAGCATCGCCGCAGGCACGCCCAAAGCACCCGTCCCCTCGGTGCTGGAAGACACGGCGAAAAGCGCCAACCCGACGGTGACCTCCCCGTTCTCCCTCCGCATGGGCGCACGCATCCCCGGCGATTCAGAACGGCAGGGCGATGCGGAGGCATCGCAAGCCGGGCAACTCGCGCTATCCGCGCGCTTGGGCAACGACGGCGCGCTCGTGCTGACGCCGGCCCACGAGGAAACCGGGACGCCCGGAACGGACAGCCCGGACGACGGAAAGCCCGACACTCCCGGCGACGGGACGGATGATCCCGCCGGGGACGGAACGGACGACCCCGGCGGAAACGGCCCCGACAACCCCGACGATCCCGGCGGAAGCGGAACCGACGATTCCGACGATCCAGATGACGGCGCATCCGACGATGACGGCAAGCCCGGCGGCGGCGATCCGTCCGATCCGGATCACGATACCAACGGCGGCACTGGCAGCGACGACACGTCCGGTTCGGAGCAAGGCGGCAATCCCGATCAGGGCGGGCAATCCGCCGAGACGCCCTCCGGCAAGACGCCCGAGACGGGATCCTCCCTCTCCGGCACAGGCGATGGCGCCGCGGCGATCTGCGCCTTGGCGGGGGCGTTTGCCTGCGCGGCGGCAAGCGCGCTTCTGGGCGCGGCGCATTTCCGCCGCAATCGTGAAATGCGCCGCCGGTGACGCCTCCCCGCTTTCGGCATGCGTTATAATCGGCTGGTTCATAGCGATGGAGCCGCTTGATCGGCACGCGCCCAACGGCACGCGTTCGCCGACCAAGCGCCAAGCAGGCTGAGGAAGAAGAGGAGCGACCACGCCAATGCGCACCGGATTCGACAACGACAAGTACATCTCACTGCAAGCCGAGCGCATCAAGGAGCGCATCGCCCAGTTCGGCGGCAAGCTTTACTTGGAATTCGGCGGCAAGCTCTTCGACGACTACCATGCCTCGCGCGTGCTCCCGGGCTTTCAGCCGGACACCAAGATCCGCATGCTCGAAAGCCTCATCGACGACGTCGAGATCATCACGTGCATCAACGCCAACGACATCGAGAAGAGCAAGACGCGCGGCGATCTGGGCATCACCTACGACGACGACCTGCTGCGCCTGATGGACGTGTTCCGCGGCATGGGCTTTTTGGTGGGCGACGTGGTCATCACGCAGTACGCCGGCCAACCCGATGCCGACGCGTTCCGCCGCCGCCTCGACTCGCTGGGCATCAAAAGCCGCCTGCACTATCCCATCGCCGGCTATCCCTACGACATCGAGCACATCGTCAGCGACGAGGGCTACGGCAAAAACGAGTTCGTCGAGACCAGCCGTCCGCTGGTGGTCGTGACCGCGCCCGGCCCCGGCTCGGGCAAGATGGCCACATGCCTCTCGCAGCTCTACCACGAGAACAAGCGCGGCACCAAGGCCGGCTATGCCAAGTTCGAGACGTTCCCCATCTGGAACCTACCGCTCAAGCACCCGGTCAACATCGCCTATGAGGCGGCGACCGTCGATTTGGACGACATGAACGCCATCGATCCGTTCCACCTGGAAGCCTACGGCGAGACCACCGTCAACTACAACCGCGACATCGAGATCTTCCCCGTGCTCAAGGCCATGATGGAGAAGATCATGGGCGAGAGCCCCTATCAGTCCCCCACCGACATGGGCGTCAACATGGCGGGCATGGCGATCGTGGACGACGACGCGGTGTGCGAGGCCGCCAAGATGGAGATCGTGCGCCGCTACTTCCAAACCGCCGTCGAGGTCAAGCGCACCGGTGTCGGCGAGGAGCGCCTCGGTAAGCTGGAGCTGATGATGAACCAGGCCGGCGTGGATGCGAACTACTCGCCCGCCCGCAGCGCGGCGCTGCTCAAGGAGGAGACGACCGGTGGCCCCGCGGGCGCCATGGTGCTTCCCGACGACACGGTGGTCACAGGCAAAACGTCCAATTTACTGGGCGCCGCCTCCTCGCTTCTGATGAACGCGCTCAAGGGCGTCGCGGGCGTGGAGGACATCGACGTCATCTCCGACGAGGTGATCGAACCCATCTGCCATCTCAAGACCGAGCACCTGCACGCGCGCAACCCGCGCCTGCACTCCGACGAGACGCTGCTCGCCCTCACCGTGAGCTCGTCCACCAACCCGCTCGCCGCCCAGCTCATCGACTGCGCCGAGCTGCTGCGCGGCTGCGACGCGTTCTTCTCGGTGATCATCTCCGAAACCGACGAGAGGCTCTACCGCACCCTGGGTATCAACGTCTGCTGCGAACCCAAGTACGAGCAGCACCGCTACTACCACAAGTAAGCAAAATACAGCATTTCAAGCACGAGCCTTCGCCCTCCGCTTCCTCGACGGGGCGGAGGCTCGTGCTCAAACAGATCCCGAGCTCGCACGAAACGCCCACTGGGCGTTTCGGCTCGTGCGGATACTGCGCGCGAACCTCCGCCCCGTCGAGGAAACTGCTTTGTCGCATTAGCGCAGCATCATCGATTGGAGAAGCAAGCCGCCCCGCCAGCAGGGACGGTCGGGAAAGGACGACGCGCGCTAGAAGAACGTCTTGGAAACGTGCTCGTAGAAGCCCTCGCGCTGATAGCGCAGAAGGATCGTCGGCTCCTCGCCGCGGCGCACGTAGATGTGGCGCACCGGCGCGGGGAACTCCAGCAGCTCGCCGTCGACGAACAGCGTCGCCTCGCGCGGATAGGAAGCCTCCGACGAAGTCGGAAGCGACACCTCGACGACGTCGCTTCCGCTCGTGACGATGGAGCGCGAACGCAGCGTGTGCGGCGCGATCGGCACCACGACAAGGCCGTCGTAGCCCGGCGACACCAGCGGGCCGCCGGCGGAGAGCGCGTAACCGGTGGAGCCGGTCGCCGTCGCCACCACAAGGCCGTCGCCGCGCATGTCGGCCACACGCGCACCCGACACGCCCAGCGTGAAATCGATCAGGCGCCCGTTGGCTCCGCGCGTCACCGCCAGCTCGTTGAGCGCGAAGAACGTCCGCGGACCCTCCGGCTCGTCGATCCAGGGCTCATCCCCGTCGCCCCACGGATCGCGCTCGCCCTCGCACACCACGTCGATGCGCAGGTTGGCGCGTTTCTCGCGCACGCACTCGTCCGCCAGCGCCGCGGCGACGATCGCCACCACGCCGTCGTCGCTCGCATTGGCCAAAAAGCCCAGCCGACCGAAGTTGATGCCCAGGATCGGAACGCCCAGCGTGCCGATCTGCCGCGCCGTGCGCAGGATGGTCCCATCGCCGCCCAAGACGACCGCCAGGTCGATGCCGCCTTCCACCAAACGGCGCACCTCGCCGATCTCCGCCGGGCCCACCAGGTCGCAGGAATCCACCAGCGAATGGTCGATCCCCTGCATGCCCAGGTAGGCGCCGAGCAGCAAAGACGCCTCAGTCGCCTGCGGATTGGAGTTATTGCGTATGACAAGCACGTGCATGCGGACCCTCTTTCGCCCTTTGATATGATGAAGATTATAGCGAAATCGGACAGGAAGAAAGCACCCGCCATGCCAGACAAGCTCGATCGAGCACGACATATCCGTGCGCCGAAGCACGCCCCGGCGCTCGACGAGCGGACCGCAGAGACGGGCAAGCACGCCGGGGAGGACCGCACGGTCGCCGCGCACGCCGCAACGGCCGAACCCGACAACGCGGACACCGACGAAAAGGGCCAATCTCCGCAAGGAGCGGACATCGGCGCGTCCGCCGCGCTCATCAGCATCTGCACCATCGTCTCGCGCATCACGGGCTTCATCCGCACTTGGGCGATGGCGTTCGCCTTGGGCGCATCCCTTCTGTCAAGCTCGTATCAGGTCGCCAACAACCTGCCCAACATGCTCTACGAGCTTGTGGTGGGCGGCATGCTGGTCACCGCGTTTCTGCCCGTGTACGTTTCGGTCAAAAAGAAGCTCGGACGCGAAGGCGGCAACGAATACGCCTCCAACCTGCTCACGATAGTCGTGGTGCTGCTGGGCGTCCTCTCCATCGTCTGCATGGCGTTTCCCGGCGTCGCCATCTACACGCAAAGCTTCTTCTCCGACCAGGGCAACATGGATCAGGCGACGTTCTTCTTCCAGTTCTTCGCGATCCAGATCGTGTTCTACGGAGCCTCGGCGGTGGTGTCGGGCCTGCTCAACGCAAACCACGACTATCTGTGGTCCGCCATCGCCCCGGTCGCCAACAACGTCATCGTCATCGCGACGTTCATCATCTACGCACTGGTATCGCCCACCCAGCCCGAGCTCGCGCTCTACATCATCGCAATCGGCAACCCGCTGGGCGTCTTCGTCCAAATGGCGATGCAGGTCCCCGCCCTCGCACGCAACGGGATCCGCCTGCGCCCGCGCATCAACCTGCACGACCCGGCCCTTCGCGAGACGCTCGCGCTGGGCATCCCCGCCGTCATCGTCATGCTCAGCTCGACGGCGGTCGTCTCGGTGCAAAGCGCCGCATCGTACGTGTTCGCGGACAGCGGCCCGTCCATCATCTACTACGCGCGCCTGTGGTTCACGCTCCCCTACTCGTTTTTGGTCGTGCCCATCACCACGACCATGTTCACCGAGCTTGCCGACATGCATGCCGACGGCAATATCGAAGGGGTGAAGCGCGGGATCATCTCGGGCACCAACCAGATCATCTTCTTCATGGTTCCATTCGCCCTGTACCTTATCGTGTTTTCCACGCCCCTCATCACGATGTACCATGCGGGCGCCTTCACGCAGGAGAACATCGCCGTGGTGGCAAGCTACCTTGCCGTGTTCGCGGTGGCGCTGCCGTTTTACGGCGTGAACACCTATCTGCAGAAGATATTCAGCACCATTCGCGCCATGGGTGTGTTCGCGGGCATCAACGCCGTCGCGGCGGTCATCCAGATCGCGCTCACCGTGGCGGCAGCGGTGGCCACCTCTTCGGGCATGAGGGGCATCCCCATCGAGAGCATCGCCGTGGCGGAGCTGGTGTTCTACCTGGTGGACAACGTCTTCATGTTCGCCTACCTGCGCAAGCGCTACGGATCGTTCGGCTTGGGATCCACCGCGCGCGCGTTCGCGCGGGCCCTGGCTCTGGGAGTGCTGGGGGCTGCGGCGGGCGCCGGCGTGCTGTTCGGCCTCGAGACGCTGGTTGCGCCCCTGTCGGGAAGCATGCTGCAGGCGTTCTGCTACATCGTGGTGGGCGGCGCGGCAAGTCTTGCCGTCACCTTCGGACTGGCACTGGCCCTCAAGGTCCCCGAGGCGGCGATCATCGGATCGATCGCATCGCGCGTGGGCGGCAAGCTGCGCCGCTAAAGGCGCCTCTGCCCGATCAGGCGCGGCAGCGGGCGCGCTCGTCCTCGCCGAAGAACTCCTCGTACCAGACGATGAACGTGTAGAACGACCAGATCTTCTGCATGTGCGAGACCGATCCTTCGCGATGCTCGTCGAGCAGCTTCACCAGCTCGTCGACGACGAAGAACTCCTCGGCGACGTCGCTCGTGAACGCCGCCTTCACGCGATCGTAGTACTCGTCCTGGCGCAGCCAGGCGGCAAGGGGCGACGGGAAGCCGAGCTTCTCCTTGCCGTACACGCGCTCGGGAAGATAGCGCGCTGCAGCATGGCGCAGCGCGATCTTGGAGTCGTCGTGCGCCGCGCGGAAACGCGCGGGGATGCGCATCGCGGTCTCCAGCACGCGTCGATCCAAAAACGGAACGCGCAGCTCCAGCGAATGCGCCATGGACATGCGGTCGGCCTTCAGTAGGATGTCGAAGGCCATCCAGGTCTGCATGTCGACGTATTGCAGCTGCGAGACGGCGTCCAGGCCCTCCACATGGTCGAAATACACGCGCGAGCGCTCCTGGGGCGTGGGGCCGACGATGGGGTCCTTCAGGAACTTCTGACGCTCCTCGTTCTCAAAGACGTAGTCGGCGCGGGAGAAGCGCTCCCAAGGCTCCATCGCGCCATGCACGAGGAAATGCTGACCCTTGAAATGCGGCAGAGCGCCGGCGATCGCCCCGAGCGCCTTGCGCACAGGCTTGGGGACGCGCTCGCAGTAGTTGCCCAGATGATCCTCGGCAAGGTAGTTGGGATAGCCGCCGAACAGCTCGTCGGCGCCCTCCCCCGAAAGCACCACCTTCACATGCTTGGCGGCGTTCTGCGCCAAGAAGTACAGGGGGTTCTCGGACGGGTTGGGCAAGGGCTCGTCAAGGTAGTACTGGATGTCGGGCATGGCGTCGAAGAAATCCGCCGCCGAGATCTTGCTGGAGATGTTCTCAACCCCCAGCTCGTCGGAGAACTGCTTGGCGTAGGACAGCTCGCTGTACTGCTCCTCCTCGTAGCCCACCGAGAAGGTGCGGATCTTGGTTCCCTGGCGGAACACGCGGTCGACCACATAGCTCGAGTCCACGCCCGAGGACAGAAAACCTCCGACCTCGACGTCGGCGATCTGGTGGGCGCGCACCGACTCGGAGAACACCTCTTCGATCTCATCGGCCCAATCATCGAGCGACGGAGCCTCCTCGATCGCATAGGTGGGATTGTAGTAACGGGCGGTCGTGAAGCTCTCCGCGGTCCACTCGAAATACGAACCGGGCATCAGCTTGAACACGTTGACGAACAGCGTGTGATCGTCGGGCAGGTACTCGTAGGACAGGTAGTCGGGAATGCGCGTGCGGTCGATCTCCTTTTTGAAGCCGGGATGGTCCAAAAAGCTCTTGATCTCGGAGCCGAACAGGAACTCGCCGTCGGCACGGTAGTAGTAAAACGGCTTGATCCCAAAGATATCGCGTGCGCCGAACAGCTTGCCCGCCTTGGAATCCCAGATGACGAACGCGAACATGCCGCGCAGGCGATCGAGGATGCCGCTGCCGTATTCCTCGTAGCCGTGGAGGATCACCTCGGTGTCAGACGCCGTCGAGAAGACGTGTCCCGCCGCAAGGAGCTCCTCGCGCAGCTCGCGGTAGTTGTAGATCTCGCCGTTGAACACGATGACGAGGGACGAATCCTCGTTGTAGATGGGCTGCGCGCCGCCCTCCAGGTCGATGATCGACAGGCGGCGATGCGCCAGCGCCATGCGCTCATCCACATGATAGCCCGCGCCATCGGGGCCTCGATGGGAGATCCTGTCGCCCATCAGCTCGATGACGCGCCGGGGATCCGACGCCGAATCGGTGATGGCAAACCCTGCAAATCCGCACATACGATCAATCTTCCTTATCTCATCGCCCAGGCGATCCCGCACCATCCGCGTCGGACGCGGAGAGCCCGCCTAGTATTCTCCTTCAAGGTCGTGCGCGCGGCAACCGCACTCGACCACGCACCTCCACGCAAGAACGTCCAATGCGTCGATTACCGGGATCCCGCGCACGACACGCGGAAGCCCCAGAAGCGAAAGCTCGGTGCAGCCCAGAATGATGCCGTCGCAGCCCGTCTCGATCATCGCGTCGCATACCAACGAGACCTTCGCGGGGTCCGCGACGCGGCCGGCTTTCACATCGTCGTAGATGATGCTCATCACCTTGGCCTGAACATCCGGTCCGGGAACGACGGCTTCGATGCCGCATCCGTCGCAAGCGCCCTGATACACGCCTGCCGCAAGGGCGCCGTCCGTCGCCAGGATGCCCACGCGGGCGCATCCGCGCTCCTTGGCGAACCGCGCGGTCGAAGCCGGCATCGAGACGAAGCGCGCATCCTTCAGCGGAGCGGCGATCTGGTCAAGACGCGCATGCGCGGTGTTGCAGGGGGTGGCAAGCACCGTGCAGCCGGCCTCCTCCAACTCGCATGCCGCCTGCCGCATGGGATCCACGAACGACGCGGCGCCCGGCTTGCCCAAAAGGTACGCCGTCCTATCGGGGATCGACGGGCGGTTCAAGATGGTGATATCCAGGTGATCCTGATCCCGCTGCGCATCGGTGTACTTCACGATCTGCGAGAACAGCTGCGCCGTGGCGGCAGGACCGAGCCCTCCTATGATTCCGAGCTTCTCCAACACGCACCGCCTAGTCGTCGATGCCCCGGTGGTTGAAGCATG
Source organism: uncultured Eggerthellaceae bacterium (assembly GCA_958452575.1). Taxonomy (GTDB): domain Bacteria; phylum Actinomycetota; class Coriobacteriia; order Coriobacteriales; family Eggerthellaceae; genus Aphodovivens. Next base: position 126,986 of record CAUDUM010000005.1, on the reverse strand, counting down.
CGTGGTATTGCTGGCGGTAATGCCGCTGATTCATGCGGTAGCTCGCGTAGCGCAGAAGCGAGCGGTCGTCCTTCGACCAGTAGGACATGCTCACCTTGCCTTCGCGGATCAGGCGCTCCGCCCGTGCAAGGGCCTTGGGATCGGTCACGTACTCGCGGATGATCGACAAGGGGATCATGGTCCAAAGCACCTCGTCGTCGAGCGTGGCGATGTCGACGGGGTGGTCCTCGCCGTACACCGCGTCCCTCACCAGATAGCGCGCGAGGTTCTTCCCCGATGCCGTGGAGAAGTAGCTTGAACGGCCTTGGCGGGGGTTGATCTCGAACAGCTTGAAGGACTCGTCGCGCTCGTCGTACTTCAGATCGAAGTTGGAGAACCCGACATAGCCGATCTCCTCCAAAAAGCCCTTGATGCTCTTGTTGATGTCCTCGTTGTAGCCCGTCATGATGGCGCCGTAGCTGCCGATGCCCTCGGGCGTGTGCTCTTCGAGGAGGACGTCGCCGAGCACCATCATCTTGACGGAGCCGTTGCGGTCGCTATAGCAGTTCATGACGCGCATACGCGTATCGTCGCCGGGGATGAAGTCCTGCACGATGAGGGAATCCTGATAGCTCGACGAGTAGACGCCTTCCAGGATGCGGTGCATCTCGTCGGGGGTGTTGACCACGAACACCTTCTTCTTGCCCGGAAAATCGCAGTTCCAGTATGCGACGCTGTTGGAGGGCTTGACCACGACGGGATACGGGAAAGGCGGCTCGAACCCCTTGGCGGTGGAAGGGGTGACCTCGCAGGTCTTGGGGAACGTGAGGCCGTACTTCTCGCAGGTGTGGTAGAAGCGCTCCTTGGTGCACACAAGGTCGTATTGGTCCGGCGACATGATGGTGAACAGGTAGTGGTCCCGCAGCTTGTCCTGGTTGCGGACGAGCATCTTGGTGTAGTTGTCGCCGCAGGGCACGAGAAGCAGCGGCGCTCCCTTGTGATCGCGCGCGTACGAGACGAGCGTGTTCACGAACACGTCGTCTTCCTCCAGACGCGGCTCGCACACCTCGAACTTGACGATCTTGCTGTGCTGGCAGATATGGAACGCGCCCTTCCCGATTGCCGAAGAGGGCACGCCGTACTCCTCGTAGAACGAGCGCGCCATGCCGTACGCATTGGCATCGCCGCCCAAAAGCACCGGAACGAAGTCGTTTCGAGAGTCCATGCGAATCCTTTTCCCTTGCCGGAGCGCCGGCAGTCAAAATACACAAAATTAGATTATAAGCAAGCGGAGCCCGGAGCTCGATCCATCCTGGGAGCTTACGTCAAAGATACATACCGTGCCGCAGCCACGTTGCTTTTCACCTGGGATTATCGATGCCTATCGCAATCATCGGCAAGCAGAATCCCCTTGCGGCGGCGCAGGCGCGCGAACGTCGCGAGCCCCCATCGGCGAAAGTCGCTTGCCCGCAAGCGCCGAATCTAGGGGCGCACGAACACCATGCCGCCCTGGACGGGGCCCACGATGACGCCCACGCCGTAGTCGGCGCAGTGGATCATCTGACCGCCGCCGATGTAGATGCCGCAATGCCCGGCGTTGACGGCGACATCGCCCGGCTGGGGATCGCTCACCTGCGTCCAGCCAAGGAACGTGGAGGTGGATCCCAGCCGCCCGTATCCGCCCGTCAGGCAGTAGGACACGAACCCGGAGCAGTCGAACTGCCCCGGAGAGCACGCTCCGAAGGCGTACTCGGCGTTGCCCACGTAACTGTAGGCGCGGTCGACGACGGCGTTTCCCGTAACCGGGTTGTACGCCGGCTCCTGGTAGTTTCCGTTGCTCTGGTTGGCGGACGGCGCGCTTTCGATGGCGTTCTGCACCACCTGATCCGCAACCGCGGCATCGGCGGCGATCTGCGCCTGACGCTCCTGCTCGAGCAAAGCGGCTGCCTCGGCGGACAGGCTGTCGTATGTGGCCTGCATACTGGCGACCGTCTTCTCGGCCTCCTGCTGGATAGCGGCGGCCTCCTCGGCCTTTTGCGCGGCAACCCTCTCCTGCTCCTCGTAGAGCGCCTTCTCTTCGGCGATCTGCTGGCGCAGCGTCTTGGTCTGATCGATGAGCTCGGAGTCGTTCTCGTTGAGTCTGTCGAGCAGATCCCACGTGGTGACGAACTCGGTGAAGGACGACGCGCCCAGCAAAACATCGATCATGGTCGAGCTGCCGTTGCGGTACATGGTCTTGGCGCGGTCGCTCAATCTCGACTGCAGGTCGTCGATCTGATCCTCCGCCTCATCGATGCGCTGTTGGGATTCGTCCATCTTCGCACGGGCCGCATCCTGCTCCTCGAGGGCGGCGTAGTAGTCGTCCGAGGCCGCATCGAGCTGCGCCTGCATGGACTCAAGGGAGGCAAGAACGGATTGAGCCTCCGCCTGGACCGATGCGGAAGTGGGCTCGGCCCATGCATCCGCAGGGGAGACGGCGGGGATGGCGAACGCCGCAGCAAGCGCGACGGATGCCCCCAGCGCGGACAGCCTCTTCAAAGGCGATGCCTGCCTCTGCTCCTTCATTCGGAACCCCTCCCTCTGCGATCGCATATCAACGTATTATTCTACCATGGCGATATGAGGCGGCCCTTAAAACAGGAACGCCTCCCGCAGGGGAGGCGTTCCTGAAGTGCCATCCATCCGATTGCGCACCGAACTCGCGCAAGCCGTTTACAGCGGACGGGTTCGATCCGGCTCCGTCGTCAGGACGACGGGGCCCGCTTCGGTGATCGCGACCGTCTTCTCGAAATGGACAGACGGCTTGCCGTCACGCGTGCATACAAGCCAGCCGTCCGGCATCGGGCGCACGCGGTGGGTGCCCGCGTTGATCATCGGCTCGATGGCCAGCACCATGCCCACTTCGAGCATGACGCCCCTATGGCGGTGCCCGTAGTTGGGAACGTTGGGCTCCTCATGCATATCGCGGCCGATCCCGTGGCCGACGTAGTCACGCACCACGCCGTATCCCGCCGCCTCGGCAACCGACTGGATGGCATGCCCGAGATCGCCCATGCGGTTGCCCGCACGCGCAGCCTCCACGCCCGTCCACATGCACTTCTCCCCCACCTCCAGCAGGCGCTTCTTCTCAGGGGAGACCGATCCGACCGCATAGGTCCAGGCGTTGTCCCCCACCCAGCCGTCCACTATAGCGCCGGTGTCGATGGAGATGATGTCCCCGTCCTTCAGGACGACGTCCTTGGAGGGGATGCCGTGGACGATCTGCTCGTTGACGGAAGCGCAGATGCTTCCGGGAAAGCCTCCGTATCCCTTGAACGCCGGCACCCCTCCATGTTCGCGGATGAACGTCTCCGCGATCTCATCGAGCTCGAGGGTCGTGACGCCCGGCTTGCAGTGAGCCCCCACTTCGCGCAGTACGCGCGCCGAAAGCTCGCCCGCCGCCTTCATGGCCTCGATCTCCCCCGGAGTTTTCAAAATGATCGCCATGCAATCAGCCCTTTCCTTGCCGGAACGAAAAAAGCGCGCAGAGCCTCTATCGTCCTTGCTCGAGCACGGCATCGCTCCTTGCGATCACCGGCTTCCCTCTTCAAATGAAAACCCCGCCTGGGTGACGGGGTTTTCGAGATTTCGTATGTTGGGTCGTTTAGTAGCGGACGAACACCATGCCGCTTTGCACCGGACCCACGATGACGCCCACGCCGTAGGTGGCGCAGTGGATCATCTGGCCGCCGCCGATGTAGATGCCGCAGTGGCTGGCATTGACGGCCACATCGCCGGGCTGGGGATCGCTCACGTGCTGCCAGCCGAGGAACGTATAGGTGGTTCCCAGGCGGCTATACGCGCCGGTGAGGCAGTAGGAGACGAAACCGGAGCAGTCGAACGCGCCCGGAGAGCACGCACCCCAGACGTACTCGGCGTTGCCGACGTAGCTATATGCGCGATCGACGACCGCGTTGCCGGTCACCGGGTTGTAAGCGGGCTCGGAGTAGGACGGACCGGAAGGGGAATCGGCATAGCCGTTGTCCACGTTGTTCTGAGGAGCGTTCTCGATCGCATCCTGGACGACCTGCTCGGCGGCTGCCGCCTCGGCGGCAGCCTGCGCAGCGCGCTCCTGCTCGAGCAGCTCGGCCGCTTCAGCGGACAGGCTGTCATAGGTGGCCTGCATCTCGTTGACGGTGGCCTGCGCCTCATCCTGGATCTGCTTGGCTTCCGCTGCCTTCTGGGCGGCAACCTGCTCCTGCGCTGCGTACTCGGCCTTCTCGTCCTCGATCTGCTGGCGCAGGTCCTTGGTCTGGTTGACGAGCTCGGTGTCGCTCTGGTTCATCTTGTCGAGCAGATCCCAGTTGTTCACGAACTCGGTGAACGTGCTGGAACCCAGCAGAACATCGATGATCGAAGCGCTGCCGTTGCGGTACATCGACTTGGCGCGATCGCCCAGGCGATCCTGCAAACCGGCGATCTGATCATTGGCCTCGTCGATGCGCTGCTGCGCCTCGTCCATCTTCTGCTGCGCCTGCTCCTGCTCCTCGAGCGCAGCGTAGTAATTGTTAGAAGCCTGGTCCAACTCCGCCTGCATGGAGTTCAGGGATGCGAGAACCGATTGGGCCTCGGCCTGTTTCTCGGCGGACGTCGGTTCCGCGTAAGCCTCGGTCGGCATGGCGACCGGCATCATGATGCCCACGGCGAGCACGGCGGAAAGGGCCGCCGACCCCGCGACGCGGAGGGGATTTCGCTTCGTATAAACCATGTAGTAGCCTCCTCGTTGTCTGTCTTTTCCCTACACGGGTGCCCGTTTTGAGAAAAGCCGTTTTATAGGATAACAATCACCTTTATTGTGATCAGCATTTTTGCAGCAATACCCACAAGGCTGACATATTCGCGGGAGCAAAATCGCGCCGGACCACTACAGGTTGTGGTCACTATCGTTTTCACCTACAAGACGATTTATCGACAGACAGCATGCTCCGCCGCCCAACGGACAAAAAAAGGACCTCTTTCGAGGTCCCTTTTGCGATAGCAGAGTAACGTGAGTTATTCAGCGGAGGTGTACGCGCGGTTCACGGCGGAGTCAACCGGCACGCCGGGGCTCATGGTGGAAGCCACGGTGATGGACTTCACATAGCGGCCCTTGGCGGCGGCAGGCTTCATGCGCAGGATCTCGTCGTACACAGCGCCGTAGTTCTCGGCCAGCTGCTCGGCGGTGAAGCTCACCTTGCCGATGATGACGTGCGCGATGCCGTAACGGTCGGCGCGGTACTCGACGCGGCCGCCCTTGAGCTCTTTGATGGCCTTGGCCACATCGGTGGTCACGGTGCCGAGCTTGGGGTTGGGCATCAGGCCGCGGGGGCCCAGGATCTTGCCCAGACGACCGACCTTGCCCATCTGGTCCGGGGTGGCGACGGCGGCGTCGAAGTTGAACTCGCCGGCCTGGACCTGCTCGATGAGCTCGGCGGTGCCGACGATATCGGCGCCAGCCTCCTTGGCGGCCTCAGCGGCAGCGCCCTCGGCGAACACGGCGACGCGCACGGTCTTGCCGGAGCCATTGGGCAGGCTCACGGTGCCGCGCAGCTGCTGGTCGGCCTGGCGGGTGTCGATGCCCAGGCGGAAATCAGCGGTGACGGTCTCGTCGAACTTGGCGGAAGCGATCTCCTTCAGCAGCTCGAACGCCTTGATCGGCGCGTAGGGCGTCTCGGCGATCTTCTCGACCGCAGCGCGGTAATTCTTGGACTTCTTGGTCATTTCCCAATTCCTTTCGTGGTGATTAACGAGCGCTTCTTCGCTCTTCCACTGCCGGCCTCTCGGCCAGCCAGTCTACCTTTGCCGACTAGTTGCCAGCCAGCATCGCGGCGACCTTCTTGGACGCCACGTACTTCTTCTTCATCTCGCGGCCCTCGATGCGCACGCCCATGGAGCGGGCGGTGCCGGCGATGATCTCCATGGCCGCCTCAATGGTGTTCGCGTTCAGGTCGGGCATCTTCACCTCGGCGATCTCGCGGAGCTGATCCTCGGTGAGGGTGCCCACCGCCTTGAGCTGCGGGATGCCGGAGCCGCTCTTGATGCCGAGCTTCTCCTTGATCAGGAACGCCGCCGGAGGGGTCTTGCACACGAAGGAGAAGGTCTTGTCCTCGTAGACGGTGATCTCGACAGGGATGATGGTGCCGGACTGGTCTGCCGTCTGGGCGTTGAACGCCTGGCAGAACTGCATGATGTTGACACCCTGGGCGCCCAGCGCAGGACCGACCGGAGGAGCCGGGTTCGCAGCGCCAGCCGGAATCTGCAGTTTTACGAAACCGCTGACTTTCTTTTCAGCCATCGAACTTTCCTTTCAGCTGATAAGCAACGTACATCTACTATCGACACAGCAGCGGCGCGAGAAGCCCCGGTCCACGTCGGGCACGCCGTTTGCCGTAGTCACTAAATCTTTGCCACCTCGTTGAACGTAAGCTCAACGGGCGTCTCGCGTCCGAAGATGGACACCATGACTTTGACCTTGCCGGATTCGGGCGAGACCTCGGCCACGACGCCCTCGAAGTCGACGAACACGCCGGACACGACCTTGACGGACTGTCCGACCTCGAGGCTCGAGGAGGTCTTACGAGGAGCCTCGCGGCTCGTGCGCTTCATGATCTTGTTGTACTCCTCGCGGGTGAGCGGAGCAGGCTTGCCGTCGCTTCCCACGAAGCCGGTGACGCCGGGGGTGTTGCGCACCGCAGCCCAGCTACGGTCGTCAAGATCCATGCGAACCAGCACGTAGCCAGGGAATACCTTCTTCTCGCTCTCCACGCGACGGCCGCCTTCTTTGATCTCGGCGACAACCTCGGTGGGAATCTCGATGGCGAAAACATTGTTCTCAAGACCCATCGTCTCGATGCGGGACTCGAGCGCGGTCTTCACCTTGTTCTCATACCCGGAATAGGTATGGAGCACGTACCACTTTTTGGACATCGGTTACGCCCCCAATCCGGAAATGCCCAAAAGCACGGGCGTGATGATCAGATTGTCCAAGACGGCGACCGTGATACCGAAGAACAGCAGCGCGCACACCACGACGACGCTCCAGCGGAGCACATCCTGCTTGGTGGGCCACGTCACACGCTTCATCTCCGAACGCACGTTGGAGAAAAAGCCCTTCTTCTTTTTCTTGGCAGGAGCCGCGTCCTTCTTCTCGGACTTGGTAGCGGTCGCGGCGGCGGGCTTATCAGCCTCCTCCTTCTTGCGACCGAAAAAGCGCTTCTTCGGCGTCTCGACAGCAGCCTCCACCTCAGGCTTCGACTCTTTGGCCAGCTCTTCGGCCTCGCGAGCCTCCTTGCGTGCTGCACGGGCAGCTGATGCCTTCGCGCGCTGGGTTTTTGATTTGTGAGCCATGTGGTTTCCTTCGCCCTAACGGGTTTTTAGCCTTTGTCCAAACGTCAAACAAGCAGCTTGACTTCAAGCTGCTCAAAAAGCAACCTGAACCCAAGCTGCTCATCAAAAAAGCAAGCTGGCAGGCCAGGAGGGACTCGAACCCCCAACATGCGGTTTTGGAGACCGCCGCTCTACCAATTGGAGCTACTGGCCTATTGCTTGTGCCTCCCTTGATCGCTTAGCGAGTCTCGCGATGCAGGGTGTGATGGCCACACCACTTGCAGTACTTCTTGAACTCGATACGATCAGGATTGTTCTGCTTGTTCTTCTTGGTCGTGTAGTTGCGGCGCTTGCACTCCGTGCACGCCAAGGTGACCAGCGTACGCATGAATACTCCCTCTAAACGATACCTTAGTCCAACTTGATTGCTAGCATACACATGAATTCGTCCAACCGGGGGCCCGCCGTTTGGCGGACCCCCGGTCATAGGAGCGATTCAGCGTTACCTGATCAGGTTATTTACTTGATGATCTTGGTAACACGACCCGAACCGACGGTACGGCCACCCTCGCGGATAGCGAAGCGCAGGCCCTCCTCCATGGCGATCGGGTGGATCAGCTCGCCGCGCAGCTCGACGTTGTCGCCAGGCATGACCATCTCAGTGCCCTCGGGCAGATGGGCAACACCGGTAACGTCGGTGGTGCGGAAGTAGAACTGCGGACGATAGCCGTCGAAGAACGGGGTGTGACGGCCACCCTCCTCCTTGGTCAGGATGTAGACCTGGCCCATGAACTCGGAGTGCGGGGTAACCGAACCCGGCTTGGCCAGAACCTGGCCGCGGACGATGTCCTCGCGCTTGATGCCGCGCAGCAGGCAGCCGATGTTGTCGCCGGCCTGAGCCTCGTCGAGCAGCTTGCGGAACATCTCGATGCCGGTGCAGACCGTGTTCTGGGTCTCCTTGATGCCGACGATCTCCAGCGGGTCGTTGACATGCAGCACACCGCGCTCAACACGACCGGTGGCAACGGTGCCGCGGCCAGTGATGGTCATGGTGTCCTCGACAGCCATCAGGAACGGCTTGTCGACGTCACGCTCGGGGGTGGGGATGTAGGAGTCAACGGCGTCCATGAGCTCCCAAATCTTCTCCTGCCACTCCTTGTCGCCCTCCAGAGCCTTCAGAGCGGAGCCCTTGATGATCGGCAGATCGTCTCCGGGGAACTCGTACTCGCTCAGCAGCTCGCGGGTCTCCATCTCGACGAGCTCGATGAGCTCCTCGTCGTCAACCATGTCGCACTTGTTCAGGAAGACGATGATGTAGGGCACGCCAACCTGACGGGCCAGCAGGATGTGCTCGCGGGTCTGAGCCATCGGGCCGTCGGTAGCGGCGATAACCAGGATAGCGCCGTCCATCTGGGCAGCACCGGTGATCATGTTCTTGACGTAGTCGGCGTGGCCGGGGCAGTCGACATGAGCGTAGTGACGGGTGTCGGTCTCGTACTCGATGTGAGCGATGGAGATCGTGATGCCACGCTCGCGCTCCTCGGGAGCCTTGTCGATCTGGTCGAACGCGGTGAAGTCAGCAGCAGCGGTGCCGTGGGAGCCGTCGTTCTCGGACAGCGTCTTGGAGATAGCAGCCGTCAGCGTGGTCTTGCCGTGGTCGACGTGGCCGATCGTACCAATGTTAACATGCGGCTTGGTACGCTCGAACTTTTCCTTAGCCATATGTCTCCTCCTTCAGAAGGTTTCACGATAAGGGAATGATGAGCAAAAAAGACGCGCCCTTTTGGACGCGAAAAGTTTAAATGGTAGCGGTGACTGGATTTGAACCAGTGACGCCACGGGTATGAACCGTGTGCTCTGACCAACTGAGCTACACCGCCATTCGGTAAAAATGGAGCCTGCGATCGGACTTGAACCGACGACCTCTTCCTTACCAAGGAAGTGCTCTACCGACTGAGCTACACAGGCATTAGATGGTGGGCGCGCTAGGATTCGAACCTAGGTAGGCAGAGCCAACGGGTTTACAGCCCGTCCCCTTTAACCACTCGGGCACACGCCCCTGTGAGCCGCTCAATTCATGTGCATTTATCAAGCTGCCACCCGCTTTCGAGGTTCCTCTCAAGCGAGCGAAAGAATAATACGCTAGCTTGGGGGCCGTGTCAAACCCTTTACACGGCCCCGGGCGTCTCTCCACAATTCCTTCTTTACTTGACGCCTTCGCGCCTTTTACCTGCGTTTTTTCTTCCCGCTCCTCATTCCCTCCCCGCCTAGCGTACATTCCTCCCCTTTTTCTCCATCGCCTTTTATACTGATAAGATGCGTTCCATACCCTGTTTCTATTTATTACTATCGCATGGAAAGGATCCTGTCATGACGCGCTTCGACTGCCTGGGCAAAAACGAGCTTGAGGCCCTCAAGGATCAGCTTGATGCCGAATACGCCGCCATCAAGGCAAAGGGGCTTTCGCTCAACATGGCCCGCGGAAAACCGGGCGCCGACCAGCTCGACCTCAGCACGCCGCTGCTGGGCATCTTGTCGTCTGGGCAGGACTGCTTCGCAGAAGACGGCACCGACTGCCGCAACTACGGCGTACTTGACGGTCTGCCGGAAGCCAAGCGCCTGATGGCCGCCATGATCGATGACGAGCCCGACAACATCATCGTTGCGGGAAACTCCAGCCTTACGCTCATGCACGATGCGCTGGCGTGGTGCCTTGATTACGGCCCCGAAGAAGGCGCGCCGTGGGTGATGCTTGATACGGTGAAGTGGCTGTGCCCCTCCCCCGGCTACGACAGGCATTTTCGCATTACGGAAACCTTTGGCATCGAGCTGATCCCCGTTCCGATGAACGACGATGGCCCCGATATGGACGTGGTGGAAGAGCTGGTAGCCGCCGACCCCGCCATCAAGGGCATTTGGTGCGTGCCCAAATACGCCAACCCCACCGGCGCGACCTATTCCGATGAGGCGGTGCGTCGACTGGCGGCGATGCCATGCGCCGCGCATGATTTCCGTATTTTCTGGGACAACGCCTATAGCGTCCATCACCTCTTCGATGATCCGGAACACCGCGACCAGGTTTTAGATATTGGAGAGGCATGCAAGGCGGCGGGAACCCCGCTGCGCTACTTCAAGTTTGCCTCTACCTCCAAAGTGACGCTTCCCGGTGCCGGCATCGCCGCCTTTGCAGCCAACCCCGACAACATTGGCTGGTTCAAGCGCCACCTCGGCATCACCACCGTCGGCCCCGACAAGCTCAACCAGCTGCGTCATGTGCGCTTCCTCAAGGACGCCGAGGGCATCGCCGCGCATATGCGCAAGCACGCCGCCATCCTGCGCCCGAAGTTCGACCTTGTGGCGCGCAAGCTCGATGAGGGCCTCTCCGAGGTCGGCGGCTGCGCATGGAGCCATCCGCGCGGCGGCTACTTCGTGAGCTTCGATGCGCCCGAAGGCTGCGCCTCGCGCATCGTCGAGCTGGCCCGCCAGGCGGGCGTCGTGATGACGGGTGCGGGCGCCACCTGGCCTTACGGCAAGGACCCCCACGACAGCAACATCCGCATCGCCCCCACCCTGCCGCCGCTGGCCGAGCTTGAGGAGGCGCTTGACGTGTTCGTGTGCTGCGTGAAGCTCGCCTACGTCGAGAAGCTCCTGGGTTAGCGGGCACGCAAACAAGCGATGCAAAGCGTCAGCACTGGCATAGCCAAGTACCTGGAAACGCTCGATCCCACCGCATCCAAGGCGCTGCGCGCCGCGCGCAACAACCGGCGGTTCGCGGCGGCGGTCGAGCGCGTCTGGGACGACAACCCCCTTGCGGGCGATTTCGTGCTCGCGCATGTCAACAGCCTCTACTTCGCCAAAGACGAGACCCCGCGCAAGGGGCCAGGCAAAGACGTCGACCGCTACGTCATGGGCGTGTACGTCGATGACGCGACGGCGCGCGCCGAGCTCAACGCGCGCCGTGAGACGCTGGCGCTCGCGCTCATGCAGGACGGGTTCCGCTTCGACGAGATCCGCATCATCGCCTCCAAGCTGGGCATGCGCGAGCGCCGGGCGTTCCCCGACAAGCTCGAACGCGTCAAGCGGGCGTTTGCGGGAGAGGACCCCGATCGTGATGACGAGCAGGCGGGCGAAGACTCGGCGAAAGGCACCCGATCGGAAGATGCGGCAGCGGCTTCACGCGGCAACCGCATGCTCGAGCGGGACGAATCCAAGCTGCTGGAGACGTTCAAATGCGCGGTGTGCCTGGCGCTCGAGGATCTTGACCAGGCGGCGGCGCTGCTCGCGCGCGTCGAGGGCGCCTCGCTCGTCGAGCGCTACGGAGCCGAACGCCGGCGCCAGAAGCAGACCTGGTACGCCTGCCAGCTCCGCGTCGCGGCGCCGAGTTCCTTCGACGGGATCCTCGAGGCGTATGCCCCTTCCATCATCGCGCACGCCAAGGAGCTCGGCCTCAACCTGGTGGGCATCGACGTCCTGTCAAGCCCGCCCGAGCTCGCCGGACATCGCGCCTTCCCCACCGCCGGCACCCCCGTTCCCTACAGAGCGGAATAGAAAAGGGCGGCAACCGAGGTTGCCGCCCTTTTTCCTTTACCGTGCTATGCCGCGCTTGCTAGCCGGCGTACACGTCCTTGAGCTTGAGCAGGTGCTGATAACGCTCCATGGCCGCCTTCTCGTTGCGCTCGAACAACTCGGTGGCGCGCTCGGGGAACTCGCGCGTCAGACGGCTGTAGCGGGCCTCGTTCATTAGGAAATCCTGATAGCCGCCAGCGGGCTCCTTGGAGTCAAGCGCGAACTTCTTGCCCTCGGGAGCGGCGGGATTGTAGCGGAACAGGTTCCAGTAGCCGCACTCGACAGCGCGCTTCATCTCGGCCTGGCAGTTGACCATGCCGCCCTTGATAGAGTGCATCTCGCACGGCGAGTAGCCCACGATCAGCGACGGTCCGTGATACGCCTCGGCCTCGACGATCGCCTTGATCGTGCGCGCCGGATTGGCGCCCATCGCAACCTGCGCCACGTACACATAGCCGTAGCTCATCGCGATCTCGGCGAGGCTCTTCTTCTTGATGTCCTTGCCAGCAGCGGCGAACTGCGCCACCTGACCGATGTTGGAGGCCTTGGAGGCCTGGCCGCCGGTGTTGGAGTAGACCTCGGTATCGAACACGAACACGTTCACATCCTCGCCGGATGCCAGGACGTGGTCGAGTCCGCCGTAGCCGATGTCGTAGGCCCAACCGTCGCCGCCGAAGATCCACACGCTCTTCTTGGACAGGTACTCCTTTTCGGCCAGGATCGCCGGAGCGACCGGGCAACCGTCAGCGGCTGCCTGCTCGAGAGCGGGCACGAGCGCCTTGACGGCCTCGGCATTGGCAGCGCCGTCGTCGAGGGTGTCCAGGTACGTCTGGATGAGCTCCTTGGTGGCGTCGGGGGTCTGCTCGGCATCAAGCATGCCCTTGACCTGGTCGACAAGGCGGTTGCGGATAGCCTCGTGGCCCAGCAGCATGCCCATGCCGTGCTCGGCGTTGTCCTCGAACAGCGAGTTGCTCCATGCGGGGCCGTGGCCGTCCTTGTTTACCGTGTACGGCGACGTGGCGGCAGGACCGCCCCAGATCGACGAGCAGCCCGTGGCGTTGGCCACATACATGCGGTCGCCGAACAGCTGGGTGACAAGGCGCGCGTACGACGTCTCGGCGCAGCCGGCGCAGGCGCCGGAGAACTCGAGCAGAGGCTGCTTGAACTGGCTGCCCTTGACCGTGTCGTCTTGCAGCGCGGGCTTGTCGGACACGTGAGCCACGCAGTAGTCGAACACGTCCTGCTGCGCCAGCTCGCCCTCGGTGGGAACCATCTTGAGCGAGTCGGTCGGGCACTGGCCGATGCACACGCCGCAACCCATGCAGTCCAGCGGGCTGATCGCGAGGGTGTACTGCAGGCCGGCAGCGGTCTTGCCCTTGGCGGGGATGAGCTTGATCGCCTCGGGAGCGGCGGCGGCCTCCTCCTCGGTCAGCGCGTAGGGGCGGATCGTGGCGTGCGGGCACACGAACGAGCACTGGTTGCACTGGATGCAGCTGGACGGATCCCACAGCGGCACGGTGACCGCGACGCCGCGCTTCTCGTAGGCGGCGGCACCCTGCTCGAACTGGCCGTCGACGTGATCCATGAAGGCGGACACAGGCAGGCGGTCGCCGTCCATGCGGCCGACCGGCTCCATGATGCCGGTCACCTGCTTGACGAGCTCGGGACGTCCCTCGAGCTCGGGCGCCGCAGCGTCGTCGACCGCGTCGGCCCAGCCGGCGGGAACGTTGATCTTGACGAACGCCGTGGCGCCCGCATCGATCGCGCGATGGTTCATGTCGACGATGTCCTGGCCCTTCTTCAGGTAGGACTTGGTAGCCGCGTCCTTCATGTAGCGGATCGCGTCCTCCTGGGGCAGCACCTTGGCCAGCGTGAAGAACGCCGACTGCAGGATGGTGTTGGTGCGCTTGCCCATGCCGATCTCGGCGGCCAGGTCGATGGCGTTGATGGTGTAGAGCTGGATGTCGTTGGCGGCGATGTAACGCTTGGCCTCGGCGCTGAGGTGGTGCTCGAGCTCAGCGAGGTCCCACTGGCAGTTGATCAGGAACGTGCCGCCGGGCTTGACGTCGTTGACCATGCGGAAGTTCTTCGTCACGTAGCTGGGGTTGTGGCACGCCACGAAGTCAGCCTTGTTGACGTAGTAGGGGCTGCGGATGGGCGCGTCGCCGAAGCGCAGGTGGCTGATCGTCACGCCGCCGGTCTTCTTGGAGTCGTACTGGAAGTACGCCTGCACGTATTTGTCGGTGTGGTCGCCGATGATCTTGATGGAGTTCTTGTTCGCGCCGACCGTGCCGTCGCCGCCCAAACCCCAGAACTTGCACTCGATCGTGCCCTCGGCCGCCGTGTTGGGGCAGTCGGGATCCTCGGGAAGCGACAGGTTGGTCACGTCGTCGACGATGCCCACCGTGAACTCGCGGCGCGGCTCGTCCTTCTCGAGCTCCTCGTAGATGGCGAACGCGGACGCCGGCGGAGTGTCCTTGGAGCCCAGGCCGTAGCGGCCGCCGACCACCTTGATGCCGGAGACGCCCTCCTGCACGAGCGCGTTGATGACGTCCATATAGAGCGGCTCGCCGAGGGAGCCCGGCTCCTTGGTCCGGTCCATGACGGCGATCTTGGCCACCGTCTTGGGCAGCGCCGCGACGAACTTCTCGGAGACGAACGGGCGGTACAGGCGCACCTTCACCAGGCCGACCTTCTCGCCCTGGGCGGTGAGGTAGTCGATGACCTCCTCGAGCACGTCGCAGAACGAGCCCATCGCCACGACGACGCGGTCGGCATCCGGCGCGCCGTAGTAGTTGAACAGCTCGTAGTTCGTGCCCAGCTTGTCGTTGATCTTGTGCATGTAATCCTCGACGACCGCCGGCAGCGCGTCGTAGTGGCTGTTGCACGCCTCGCGGTGCTGGAAAAAGATGTCGCCGTTCTCGTGGCTGCCGCGCATGGCGGGGCGCTCGGGGTTGAGCGCGTGGGCGCGGAAGGCGCGCACGGCGTCCATGTCGGTGAGCTCTTTGAGGTCCTCGAAATCCCACACGGCGATCTTCTGGACCTCGTGGGAGGTGCGGAAGCCGTCGAAGAAGTTGATGAAGGGAACGGCGCCCTTGATGGCGGCCAGGTGCGCCACGGCTGACAGGTCCATGACCTCCTGGACGTTGGACTCGGCGAGCATCGCGAAGCCGGTCTGGCGGCAGGCCATGACGTCGGAGTGGTCGCCGAAGATCGAAAGCGCCTGGGTGGCGACGGTGCGCGCGCTCACGTGGAACACGGCGGGAAGCTGCTCGGCTGCGATCTTGTACATGTTGGGGATCATCAGCAGCAGGCCCTGGGATGCGGTGTAGGTTGTAGTCAGCGCGCCGGCCGCAAGCGATCCGTGGACCGCGCCCGCGGCACCGCCCTCGGACTGCATCTCGACCACCTTGACCGGCTCGCCGAAGATGTTCTTTATGCCGGAGGCCGCCCACTGATCGACGTAGTCGGCCATGGGGCTCGACGGCGTGATCGGGTAGATGCCGGCAACCTCGGTGAAGGCGTACGACACATAGGCCGCCGCGTTGTTGCCGTCCATGGATTTGAAGCTTCTCGTCATGTCCACTCTCCCTTTGAACGATTTGCAGACAAGTGCATTCACCCATGATAGGCCACTGCAACGCGCTGGAGCGCGACGCACCCGCCGCGCGGCGCGCATGTCGGTAAGTGGGGACACGAAAAAGCCGACCCGCGATCGGAATCGCAGGTCGGCTTCAGGATCATGCGCCTTTCGCGTTACACGGAACGCATGTCAACCTTGCTTGCAGCTTACGCCGTGGCGGAAGCGCCCAGGAAGACCAGGCCGGTCGTGCCGATGGGCTCGAAACCGGTGATCATGCTCTCCTGCCAGCCGGTGCCGGTCTGACGATGGAACAGCGCGTAGATCGGAGCCTCCTCGGCGATGATGTCGAAGCACTGGTTCCACAGCTGCTGCTGATCGTCGCCGGTGGCCTCGCGGGCCTGCTGCATGAGATCCTGCAGCTCGGACCAGCGGCTGCCCTCGGCCTTTGCCCAGCAAGAACGGCCCTGGGTCCACACGTTGTCGCCGTACCACCAGTTCATCAGCAGGTCGGGATCGTTGCCGAAGCAGGTCGGGTCGCCCGGGGTCAGCATGACGTCATAGGACAGAGGCTGATCGGAAGGAGCATAGGACGCCCAGTCGATCTTCATCTCGTTGATGGTGACCTCGCCCATGCCCAGAGCGTCGATGTCCTCCTTGATCTGAGGCGCGAGCTCGGCGACCCAGTTGTTGTTCACGTCCATCGTGAAGCTCAGGTCGGTCACGCCGGCCTCGGCGAGCAGGGACTTGGCCTTCTCGGGATCGTAGGTGTAGACCGTGGAGGCCTCGTGGTAGTTCGGATGATCCTCGGTCAGATAACCCGTCACCGCGGTGGCCTTGCCGGCCAGCTGGTTGTTGATCAGCTTCTCGGTGTCGATGGCGTAGAACATCGCCTGGCGCACGCGAGGATCGTTGAACGGGGCCTTCTGGCAGTTGAACATCAGGAACGCCTGGCTGAAGCCCTGGACGAACTCAACCGAGGCGCCGGCGCCGACAAGCTGCTCCTCGTTGACGGCCGGGACGTTCTCCATGACCTGGACCGTGCCCTCCTGCAGCGCCGTGGTGCGGGCGGTGTCGTCGAGCAGGACGTTCCACGTCATCGAGTCGGCCGTGGCGGCCTTGTCGCCGTTGTAGTTCTCGTTGGGCGCGAACTCGATGATGCCGCCGTCGTCGCCGTTGATGGAGACGTACTTCCAGGGGCCGGAGCCGATGGGCATCTTCTTGCGGTCATCCTCGGACAGCGACGCCGGGAACACCTTGACCAGGGACAGGCGCGCGGTCAGCAGCGTCTCGAAGGGGTACTTCAGCGTGATGGTGACCGTCTTGTCGTCCTTGGCGGCGACACTATCGATGAAGGTCAGGAAGGGGCCGATCGTGCCGGCGGCCATGTTCAGGTCGAACGCATTGACCACGTCGTCGGCGGTCACGTCGGTGCCGTCGGAGAACTTGGCGCCGTCGCGCAGGGCGACCTCGTACTCGGTGTCGGAGACCTTGGTGGGCTCGCCCGCAGCCAGCGCCGGGTAGGTCTCGTAGGTGTGGACGTCGAGGTCGTAGAGGCCCTCGAAGACGTGCCAGGTGGCAGCCAGCATCAGAGCGGAGCCGCCGTTGAGGTCGACCGGGTCGACGTTGGTGGAGCTGTAGCCGCAGGCCGCCGTCAGCGCGCCGCCCTCGGCAGGAGCCGCGGCCTCGCCGCCGCCCTCGCCCTCGGTCTTGGTCTCGCCGCCGCCGGAGCAGCCGGCAAGCGCGAGGCTCGCCGCGGCAGCCGCCGCGGCGCCGCCGACGACGAAGGTGCGGCGTGAGAGGTTCTTCTCGCTCATCTTCATAGATTCCCTCCTCCTGGGGCATGTGCGCCCCTCCGGTCGCGCGCCGGGTGCACGCGACAAGGCCCGTACGCGCCACCGTGGCAACGTATACAGGCGTGGCTCAGCGGTGCTAAAACCGCCCTCGCGTACCATTATTATTCATTTCGCCGAGAAAATAAAGAACCTGTAAAAGAATGCCTCCAGCCTTAAGCGGTGAACTGGAGGTTACACGGTATAATGTTGAAATTGCGCGCGGGGAGGCCGCGTGTGTAAGGAGGGTATCGCGGGCGCGTGCGTCCGCGTACGCACGGAGAAAGGGGAACAAGTGAGCAATCTCTTGCGCCTGATCGGACGACGCCTCATCGCGCTGCCGATCATGATCTTCGGCGTCACGATCCTCGTGTTCTTCCTCATGTCGCTATCGCCGATCGACCAGGCAACGGCCGTTCTCGGTGAGAACGCGACGCCGGCGCAGATCTCTGCGTACCGCGAGGAGCACGGATTGAATGACCCGATCATCATCCAGTACTGCAACTACATGGTAGGCCTGTTCCAGGGAGACCTGGGCACCTACGGCGCGAACTACCTCTCGGTAGGCGAGCGCGTCGCCACCGCGTTGCCGGTCACGCTGCAGCTGACGTTCATCGGCCTGATCATCGCCGTTGTCCTTGCCGTCATCCTGGGCGTCGTCTCGGCAATCTACCGCGACAAGTGGCCCGACCAGCTCATCCGCGTCATCTCGATCATCATGGTCGCCACCCCTTCGTTCTGGCTGGCGGTCCTTTTGATCCTGCTGTTCTCGTCCAACCTGCACATGCTGCCCGCCTCCGGCCCGCTGCCTGACTTCTTCAGCGATCCGGGCGGATACATCGCTCGTATGGCCATGCCCGCGGTGGCGTTGGCGTTCCCCGTCATCGGCCAGATGACCCGCGTCATCCGCACGTCGATGGTCGAGGAGCTGGACAAGGACTACGTCCGCACCGCCCTGGGCGCCGGCATCCCCAAGGCCGTCGTCATCGGCCGCAACGTGCTGCGCAACGCGCTGATCACGCCCGTCACGGTCCTGGGCATGCGCATCGGCTATCTGATCGGCGGCGCCGTGGTCATCGAGGTCATCTTCAACCTCCCCGGCATGGGCATGGCGATCCTCTCGGGCATCCAGTCCAACTACGTCATGCTGATCCAGGGCGTCGTTTTGGTTGTGGCCATCACCTTCATCATCATCAACATCATCGTGGATATGCTCTATATCCTGATCGATCCGCGCATCAGGACGGTGTAACATGGTACAGCTACGTGGAAACCTCACCAAAAAGATGGAGGCGAACGCCGGTAAGGTTCGCTTCCGCCGCTGGAAGGCGATGACCGTCGGCGCGCGCATCTCGCTTATCGTGCTGCTGCTCATCGTGCTGATGGCCATCTGCGCGGGAGTGCTCGCGCCCTACGATCCCCAGCAGATCTTCACCGCGCGCCAGGCACCGAGCGGCGAGTTCCTCTTCGGCACCGATGACAAGGGCCGCGACGTTTTGTCCCGCTTGATGTACGGCGCGCGCTACTCGCTCGTCATCGGCCTGGGCGCCACCGCGTTCGCGCTGATCCTCGGCTCGATCATCGGCTCGATCGCCGCGGTCGCCCGCAAGTGGGTCTCCGAAGTGATCATGCGCATCCTCGACGTCATCATGTCCTTCCCCGGCATCGCCCTGGCCGCCACGTTCGTCATCGTGTTCGGCAATACGGTGCCCTCGCTGATCTTCGCGATCGGCTTCCTGTACATCCCGCAGATCGCGCGTATCGTGCGCGCCAACGTGATGAGCGAGTACAACCAGGACTACGTCCGCGCGGTCGTCGTCAGCGGCGCGCGCGCCCCGTGGATCCTGATCAAGCACGTCGTGCGCAACTGCATCGCGCCGGTTCTGGTCTTCACGATCGTGCTCGTCGCGGACGCCATCGTGTTCGAGGCATCCCTTTCGTTTATCGCGGCGGGCATCCCCGAGCCCACGCCCACGTGGGGCAACATCCTCTCCGACGCCCGCGCCGGCGTGCTGGCCGGCCGTTGGTGGCAGGCGCTGTTCCCCGGCATCATGATCATGCTCACGGTCCTGTGCCTCAACATCGTGTCCGAGGGCATGACCGACGCCATGGCCGCGCCTAAGAGCGCCGTCAAGGTCGAAGAGGGCAACACCGAGTCCGAGCGCGAGGCCGACCGCCTCATCGCCGACCCGCGTCTGGCTTACGAGGCCCAGGCCGACATGCTGGAGAAGCGCCTGACCCGCCTTCGCGAGATGGAGCAGATCCGCACCGACCGCTTCGAGGCCCGCACCGACGTGCCGCCCATCCTGGAGGTCAAGGACCTGTGCATCAAGTTCCCGCGCCATGGCGACGTGAACGTGGTCGACCACCTGAGCTTCGTCGTCCGCCCGCGCCAGACCATGGGCCTTGTGGGCGAGTCCGGCTGCGGCAAGTCGATCACGTCGCTGACCATCATGGGCCTGCTCGATCCGAAGGCCCAGATCTCCGGCGAGATCCTCTACGACGGCAAGAACCTGCTCGACATGACAGACCGCGAGCGCAATCAGCTGCGCGGCCGCGAGATCGCCATGGTCTACCAGGACGCGCTGTCCTCGCTGAACCCCTCGATGCTCATCAGCGCCCAGATGAAGCAGCTGACCAAGCGCGGCGGCACCCGCAGCGCCGAGGAGCTGCTGGAGCTGGTGGGCTTGGATCCCAAGCGCACGCTGGAATCCTATCCGCATGAGCTTTCCGGCGGCCAGCGCCAGCGCGTGCTGATCGCAATGGCCCTGACGCGCGACCCCAAGGTGGTCATCGCCGACGAGCCCACCACCGCGCTCGACGTGACCGTGCAGAAGCAGGTCATCGACCTGCTGAACAAGCTCCAGAAGGAGCTCGGCTTCGCGATGGTGTTCGTGAGCCACGACCTGGCGCTTGTCGCCGAGGTCGCCAACTCGATCACCGTCATGTACGCCGGCCAGATCGTGGAGCAGGGCCCGGTCAAGGACATCCTGTGCAGCCCGGTCCACGAGTACACCCGCGGCCTTCTGGGTTCGGTTCTGTCCATCGAGGCCGGCGGCGCCCGCCTGCACCAGGTGCCCGGCAGCGTCCCCAGCCCCAAGGACTTCCCCGCCGGCGACCGCTTCACGCCGCGCTCGAGCCATCCGGACAAGGTGTCCCAGATGCGCCCGATGCTCAAGCGCGTTCCCAACACCGACCATTACTATGCCGAGCTGCCTGACAGCGAGCTGAAGCGCCTCGGCATCAAACCGTATCTTCCGGAAGGGGTGCTGCTATGAGCGAACTCGATCCGCGTAAAGTAGACGCGGCCGCCGAGGCCGCCCTCTCCGATGCCGCCGCTGTGGCATCCGACACCGTCACCGCCGACGACCGCGCCGCCGAGGCAGCCCAGCAGGCGCGCCTTGAGGACGGCGCCGATCTGAGCGCTGCCGCGGCTGCCGCTGCCGCCGCCGACGAGGCCGAAGGCGTCAAGCCCCCCGCCGAGCCCGGCGGCGCCATCAACGGCGTGATGCCCATCATCTTCCTGGACGACATCCGCGTCGACTTCAAGACGCGCACCGGCTCGCTGCTGCATCCCAACATCGTGCATGCGGTGCAGGGCCTGACGCTGCGCCTGATGCCGGGCCAGACGCTCGGCATCGTGGGCGAGTCCGGCTGCGGCAAGTCCACCACCGCCAACGTCATGTGCGGTCTGCAGGCGCCCACGTCCGGCCGCGTGTTCTTCAAGGGCGAGGATGTCACCAAGCGTACCGCCGCTCAGCGCCGCCACATCGGCCGCGTGATCTCGGTGGTGTTCCAGGACCCCGCCACCGCCTTGAACGCCCGCATGACCATCCACGACCAGCTCATGGATCCCATGCTGGTGCACAAGGTCGGCGACAAGGTCTCCCGCGAGAAGCGCGTCCAGGAGCTCATCGGCATGGTGGGCCTGCCCTCCTCCGCCCTTGACGCCCTGCCCGGCCAGCTGTCCGGCGGCCAGCGCCAGCGCGTGGCGATCGCCCGCGCCCTGTCGCTTTCGCCCGATGCGATCATCGCCGACGAGCCCACGTCCGCACTCGACGTGTCCGTGCGCGCGCAGATTCTGAACCTGCTGATGGATCTGAAGAAGGATCTGGGCCTTGCGATGGTGTTCATCAGCCACGACATCCAAACCGTGCGCTACATCTCCGACCGCATCATCGTCATGAACAAGGGTCAAGCGGTCGAGCGCGGCACCGCGGAGCAGGTGTTCAACAACCCCAAGGACGAGTACACCCGCCTGCTGCTGGGCGCGGCGCCGTCTCTGCTCCACCCCGATCTGGGCAAGCCTCAGAACTAGCCGCCTGATCGGTTCAGCAGCCTGAACGCGACCCCCGGACATGCCGTCCGGGGGTCGTTTTTTGTGGAGCGATTTCATGATCGTCGGCGGTTTTCGTTGACGGCGCGCATCTGGCGGTTTACGCTTGTCTGACATATGGCCAACACTCGAAGAAGGGACATCTCCCATGGCAGATTCACCGTTTCGCGGCGTCATCCCCCCGGTTGTCATTCCGCTGACGGAAGATAGGCATCTGGATCTGGAGGCGCTGGAGCGCTCCATCAACCGCATGATCAAAGCAGGCGTCGACGGCCTGTTCTTCCTGGGCTCCTCGGGCGAGGTCGCCTTCCTCACCGACGCTCAGCGCTACCACGTGCTGCAGGAGGCCGTCGCCATCGTAAACAAGCGCGTCCCCGTGCTCGCCGGCATCATCGACATGGAGACCATGCGCGTGGTCGACCAGGCCAAGCGCGCCAAGGGCTTCGGCGTCGACGCGATCGTGGCCACCGCCCCGTTCTACGCGCTGGGCGGCCCCAAGGAGACCGAGCGCCACTTCCGCGCGATCCGCGAGCACACCGACCTGCCGCTGTTCGCCTACGACCTGCCCGTATGCGTGCACACCAAGCTCGACCCCACGATGCTGGTCACGCTGGGCAAGGACGGCGTCATCCAGGGCGTCAAGGACTCCTCGGGCGACGACGTGTCGTTCCGCTGGCTCGTCATCGAGAACGAGGACGCGGGCCATCCGCTGCAACTGCTCACCGGCCATGAGGTGTGCGTCGACGGCGCCTATCTGGCGGGCGCAGACGGCTCGGTGCCGGGCCTGGCCAACGTCGACCCCGACAGCTACGTCGCCCAGTGGAAGGCGTTCCAGGCCGGCGACTGGGACGAGGTCAAGCGCCTGCAGGATCACCTGGCTCGCCTGATGTTCATGACCCGCAAGGTCAAGGCCACCGTCGGCTTCGGCGCGGGCGTGGGCGCGTTCAAGACCGCCCTGTGGCAGCTGGGCGTGTTCAACACCAACCAGATGCGCGAGCCCGTCCAGGCGCTCGAGGGCGAGGACGTCGAGGCGATCCGCAAGGTGCTCATCGCCGGCGGCCTGCTGCCCGCCGACAAGTAGGCATGGGAACCATCGATTCGAAAGACGCCTGCGCGCTGCCGCAGGCGTCTTTGGCGTTGGATATCGGCGGCACCAAGATCGCCGGAGCGGTCGTCGTGCTCGAAGACGGCGTGCAACCGCGCATCATCACGCGCAAGACCGTCCCCACCGAGGCGGCTCGCGGCGGAGACGCCGTGCTCGCCACCGTCGTCTCGCTTGCACGGGAGCTCGCCAACGCTGCCGAGGGGGCGCTTGCCGGCATCGGCGTCTCGACCGCCGGCCGCGTGGACGCGCATGACGGCAGCATCGCATACGCCAATGAGATCATGCCCGGCTGGATCGGGCAGCCGGTGGGCGCTGCGCTCAAAGAGGCGCTCGGCATCCCCGTTGCCGTGCTCAACGATGTGCAGGCGCACGCGTTGGGCGAAGCGCGTTGGGGTGCGGGGCGCGGGGCGCAGACCTGCGTCGTCGTAGCCGCCGGAACAGGCTTGGGCGGCGGCATCATCGCGCACGGATCCATCGTGCGCGGCAATCATGGATTCGCCGGCGAACTGGGCTGCGTTCCCAATCCGCTGGGACCTGCCGCCTTGGGCGTCGACGAGGGCATCGTCGATCTCGAAGCGGTGGCAGCGGGAAGCGGCATCGAGGCCTGCTACAAAAAACTCACCGGATGCGCGCTTTCGGGCGCGGAGATCTCCCAATCCGCCAACGACGGCGACGAGGACGCGCGGCGTATCATCCAGCAGGCTGGCTACGCGCTGGGCGTTTCGCTCGCCGGTTGGACCAACATGCTCGACCCGGATCTCATCATCTTGTCGGGCTCGGTCGCCAAGGCGGGGACGCTGTGGCGCGACGAGGTGTCGCGCGGGTTCGCGGAGCGCATCTCCCCCGTCCAGGCGCGGCTGCCCATCGTCGACGCCGAGCTGGGCGGAGACGCACCCCTGGTCGGTGCGACCGAATTCCTGCTCGACACGTTGGCGGACAATCGCTAGCATCTCGATCGGCGGCAACCGCCCCGCAAGGAGCCGGTGCCGCCGATCTTCGTTTTGAAAAGAAGGAGCTGCTATGAACCCCCTTATCGAATCCCTGCAGGGCAAGCTGATCGTCAGCTGCCAGGCGTATATGGGCGAGCCTTTGCGCCACCCCGAGACCATGGCGCAGATGGCGCGCGCCGCCGAGCTGGGAGGCGCCGCCGCGATCCGCTGCCAGGGCCTCTCAGACATCGCCGCTATCAAGGGCCGCGTCGAAGTGCCCGTGATCGGCCTGTGGAAGGAAGGCCACGAGGGCGTCTACATCACCCCCACCCTGCGCCATGCGCGCGCCTGCATCGCCGCCGGCGCCGACGTGGTGGCGCTCGATGCCACGGACCGCCCGCGTCCCGACGGCCGCACCTTCGAGGAGACGGTCGCGGCGCTCAAGGGCGAGACGCTGATCATGGCGGACTGCTCGTGCATGGCCGACGTCGAGCGCGCGCTCGCCGCGGGCGTCGACATCGTGAGCACCACGCTCGCCGGCTACACCGACGCGCGCCCCAAGACCGACGGCCCCGACCTCGAGTTTTTGCGCGAGGCGGTCGCCGCCGCCGAACCGTACGGCGTGCCCGTGTTCTGCGAGGGGCGCATCCATACGCTCGACGACGCCAAGGCCGCCATCGAAGCCGGCGCGTTCGCGATCGTCGTCGGCACCGCGATCACCCACCCCACCAGCATCACCAGCTGGTTCGCGAACGCTATCGCGTAAAATAACGCCGCCGGGGCGGGATGGTCCGGAGGGCTCGCGCGCAGTATCCGCACGAGCCGAAACGCCCAGTGGGCGTTTCGTGCGAGCTCAGGACTTGTTTGAGCACGTGCCCTCCGGACCATCCCGCCCCACTCGTTGCTGCCATCACAAAGAGAGCCTATCCCATGCAAGCAGGATAGGCTCTCTTGTATTATCAGCTGTCCCAAAAGGAGCTACTTGATCCGCTCGCCCCTCAGCACGACGTGCTTGACGTTGAGATCCTCGTCGAGCACGACGAGGTCGGCCACCTTGCCGACTTCGATGCTGCCGCGTTCGCCGTCGATGCCGATGGCGCGCGCCGGGGTGAGCGTCGCCGCCAGCACGGCATCCTCGAGCGGCACATCCATCTCGCGCACCGCGTGGCGCACGCATGCCGCCAGATCGGTGACGGATCCGGCGATCGTCCCGTCAGCGAGCGTCGCCACGTTGCCGCGCACCGTCACATCCTGGCCGCCCAGATCGTACGTGCCGTCTTCAAGTCCGCAGGCGCGCATCGAGTCGCTGATCAAGCAGATGCGGTCAGCGCCGAAAAGCGCGAACGTCAACCGCGCCATCGCCGGATGCACGTGCACGCCATCGCAGATCAGCTCCACCGTCGCCTCGGGGCACTCCCAGGCCGCCGCGATGGGGCCCGGCTTGCGGTGGTGCAGCCCCGGCATCGCGTTGTAAAGGTGCGTCATATGCCGCGCGCCATGGTCGAACGCCGCGCGAGCGGTATCGTAGTCGGTGCAGGTGTGCGCAAGCGACACGCGCACCTCGCCGGCCACCTCCGCCACGAACTCGAGCGCACCCGGCTCCTCGGGAGCGATGTCGACGAGCTTGACCAAACCGCGTCCCGATTCCTGAATGCGGCGAAGCATCGCCGCATCGGCATGCTGCACATAGGCGGGATTCTGGGCGCCGATCTTGTCCGGGGAGATGAACGGCCCTTCCAGGTTGATGCCCACCAACGACGCCTCGTCCGTCGCCGGCTCAAACGCCGCCGCTGTGCTCGCGACGGAGGCGAGCAGGTCCTCGGGATAGGTCATCGTCGCCGGGCAGATCGACGTCACACCGCGTGACGCCTCGTGGCGCGCGATCGCACGCACCGCCTCCTCCGCGGCATCGCACAGGTCGGCGCCCACGCATCCGTGGAAGTGGATGTCGATGAAGCCGGGCACCACATAGCAGCCCGTAGCATCGATATCGCCTTCGGACAACGCGCTCGCGCCCCCAGAAGGCTCCAGAGCGGCGATGCGCCCGTCCGCAACCTCCACGGCCGCCTTGGTGAAAGCGCCGCCTGAGAAGACGTTTCCGCCCGTTATGCGCATAGCGAGCCCGCCTCCGCATCCACGATGACCGTCACGTCGGGATGCAGCTGCAGCACCGAAGCGGGCACCTGGGGCGTGACGGGGCCGAAGAACGCGTCATGGACGATCTGCGCCTTGTCCGCGCCGCTTGCCACCACCAGGATGCTGCGCGCCTTCATGATCGTGCCCACGCCCATCGTGTACGCCTCGCGCGGGACCTCATCGATGGAGTCGAACAGACGGCTGTTGGCGTTGATGGTGCTCTCCGTGAGCCCGACCACGTGCGTGGTGACCGGGAAGGAGCCCATCGGCTCGTTGAAGCCGATGTGGCCGTTGTGCCCCAGCCCCAGCAGCTGCAGGTCGATGCCGCCCGCCTCCTCGATGGCAGCCTCGTAGGCGTCGCAGGCCGCCTGCGCGTCGGGATTGGCGCCGTCGGGCACATGCGTGCGCGACACGTCGACATCGACATGGTCGAACAGGTTGTCCTGCATGAAATAGCGATAGCTTTGATTGTGATCAGGCGCCAGGCCGCGGTACTCGTCCAGGTTGAACGTCGTGGCGTCGGCGAAGCTGATGTCGCCCGCCTTGCAATCGCCCACGAGCTGAGCGTACAGGCCGATGGGGGTGGATCCCGTCGCAAGGCCCAGCACGCAGTCGGGCTTGGCTTTGAGCTGCGCGGCGATCTTGTCGGCAGCCAGGCGGCTCATCTCATCGTAGTCGGCGGCGATGATCAGTTCCATATCATCCCTCTCCTTTCAAACGCTTGCTCGCGGCAGGTCCGCCATGCGGCGCCGCGACAGCCACGCCCCGCGCCAGCGCCTCTCGAGCATCCGGGCGGAGTCCTTCACCTATCAGGTCCAGAACTGGACCATTTCCACGATATCCTGGTACGCCCAGTGATACACGTCGGAAACCCATCCCGTTTCGGGGACGAAGCACAGAAGCGTGCTGTACGCCACCGAAACCGCCACCGCCACCAACAGCGTCTTCATGAGCAGATTGGTGGACAGGGCGTCCTTTTGCAGATTCTCGTTGACGATGAACACCAGCAGCACCGCCGACGCCAAGAACATGAAGCTGAAATCGGCGTAGTAGCGTTGCAAGATGCCCGCCATCTCCGCATCCGCGATCGCAATGATAACGCCGCCGATGAGCAGCGCCGCGATCACGCCCGCCACCGTATGCGTGGCCCGCTGAGCGGAGCGCAGGCGCAGGATCCGACGGGAGAACGGCAGCACCCACAGCAGCGGCAGGCACGCCAGGATGCCGCCGAAGGTGACCTCCTTGATGGTCTGCCCCATGTACGTCGTGTCGAACGTCGCCGCATGCAGGAACGGGAAGCCTCCCGACACGTTGGCGGGCTGCAGGAAGTACGAGAACAGCGCCGGGGCGAGGCGCCCGATGTTCCAGCCGCGCTTGGTCATGTCGTTGACCGTGAGGTTGTAGTTGGCGCCGAAGTCGGTGAACGACCCGAAACGCGCGTAGTTGTAGGCCCCCAAACCCGCCGCCACGACAAGGTAGGGCCCGATCAGGCAGGCGAACTCCGCAGCGCCGCGGCGCGTGAACAGGCGGCGTTCGGTGATATACGGACGCCAGAACAGCGGAAACGCCAAAAACGAGAGCACCAGAAGCTGGGGACGGCATCCCGCGACAAGCGCCATGCACAGCGATCCCGCAAGATACCATCCGCATCGGCGGCGCGCCGTGCGCCCGCACGTCCAAAAGTACAGCCCCCAGACCGAGAACGCCAGCCCCAGCGAGATCGGCAGGGAGTAGAACGTCGGGAACTTCAGCAGGTACAGCACGCCGCTGCACATCACCAGCGGGATCTGCAGCAGCAGGTACAGCCCCAGGCTCACCCGCTTGAAATGGAAACGCGCGAAGCGGTGCAAAAGGGCCGAGCACCCGATGGCATAGGCCGCCACCGCTATCAGCACGCCCACCGCCGTGGGGAAGTTCGCCCCCGTCAGCACATAGAACGGCAGGTAGAACAGCAAGACCGGCACGACGCCGAAGTATACGTAGTAATGGCCGTCGTAATAGGCGACGTCGAACAGGTAGTCCTCCCCTGTCGCCTTCTGGAGCTCATCGCGCGCGCCGCGATCGTAGGGATCGTCCATCTCCTTGAGCCAATCGGGAGGATCCTCTTCGAGGTAGAGCTTGCCCTCGGTCATCGATTTGGCAAGCTCCGCATACTGTTGCGCGTTGTCGCCGCCCACCTCGAAGGTGTTTGCGATGCTGTAACCGTCCCACGATCCCGAGTTGTAGGTGCTGGTCGCCACGCCCACGAGATTGGAGCCGAACAGCAGATACGAGCTCATCAGCGCAAGCTCCACGACAAGCGCCGCGATGATGACGCCTTTGGAGAATCGGGGGTGCGAGATGATGCCGACGCGGTAGATGGACGAACCCGGGCGGAACATGCACGCGAGCAGCAGGATGCCCGCGACGATCATGAAACGCGTGGTGTTGAACTCGAACGGATGCCGCGCGTTGAGGACGACGTTGTTGAGGGTGATGGGATAGTCCACATCGTCGCCGACGATCTCGATGCGCAGGTCGTCGACCGTCCCACTGGTGTTGAGGTTGAGGTACTTGCTCTGAGCAACGAGCGTGGACACCTCGACCTCCGGGACGCCGATGGTGTATTCGGTGGTGTCGAAATACGTGCGGTGCGCGTCATCGGTGAACTGGATCTTCACCGTGAGCTGCTGCGCTGGTTGCGTGTAGTCGAAATCGAGCCAGATGCTGCGGACCTCCATGTTGAGATCGGTCAGCTCGATCACATGATCCGCTTCGGTCAGCAGGTAGGTGCCCTCCGAGGGCTCGCGCAGCTCCAGGCGGTCGTTGACGTTGACGGAGTTGTAGTCGCTGGTGGCGTAATAGTTGATATTGAAGAGGAAGGTTTCCAGCAGAAGCGCAATGAGCAGCATGAGCGCGACGCGCTTGACGATGCGCTTTGCCGAAGCGCCGTGGTCGCGCTCGAATTCGCGATAGGCGTAGGCTATGTTGGCGCGAACGGTGGGCATTGATCTGCTCCGTCAAACCTCCGGCACAAGCGGATCGGGGATGAAATAAAGCGCGTCGTCGGACTCGAAGCCATCAGGTCAGCCCGTCGGCGCATGAAAAAAGGCGGACCCGCAAGCAGGCCCGCCTTGCTGTGCAGCGTATCCCCCGACTCAAGCGCGGGGCTTGCCGCGTACGGATCTGCTTGGATTAGCAGCCCAGCGCTTTTTTGACGTCGGCGTAGACGACATCGACGTCGCGGTCGCCATCGATGGTGACCAGCAGATTGCAGCCGCGGTAATAGTCGATCAGCGGCGACGTGGACTTCTCGTAGACATCGAGGCGGTTGCGCACGGTGGCCTCGTTGTCGTCATCGCGCTGGTACATCTCGCCATCGCACTTGGGGCACTTCTCGTCGGCGACGGAGCCGATGTAGCCGCACTCCTTGCACATGCGGCGGGAGGTCAGGCGCTTGACGATGACCTCGGACTCCACGTCGATGAGCAGCGCGGCGGTCAGAGGACGATCCATCTTGCCCAGCTCGGCATCCAGGGCGACCGCCTGGGCGGACGTGCGCGGGAAGCCGTCGAGGATGAAGCCGTTCTGGGTGTCGGGCTCCTGCAGGCGTTCGAGCACCAAGCCGATGATGACGTCGTCGGGAACCAGATCGCCGGCATCCATGTAGGACTTGGCCTTCTTGCCCAAGGGGGTGCCCGCCTTGACGGCGGCGCGGAGCATGTCGCCCGTGGAGATATGAGCGGTGCCGAACTCCTCGATGAGCTTGGCGGCCTGCGTACCCTTGCCAGCGCCCGGGGCGCCCAACAGAACTATGTTCATTTGGATTCCTTTCGATAAATCCGATCTTAGATCGACCGGACTATTCTAACAGAGCAAGCTCAAACATAATTGCATTTCCGAACAATCCCGCCCATAAACAGAAATGGGCTCGAGCGAATATCACTCGAACCCTCCTGCAAAGGAAAGCGCGCTTTCGTTCGTAGAGACAGCGAGGGCCCCTCTCGCGCCGGAGATTCGCGGGATCGTCGGAGCGCCGCGTACTTTGGTACGCAAGCTTCGAGGATCGCGGGAAGATCCGGTGCGAGAGGGGCCCGCAGCGGCGGCCAGTTCCGACGGCCGGCAGGCCGGCGGAATGAACTACTTGAAGAATCCGTCGTAGTTGTGCATCTTCAGCTGGCTTTCCACCTTGCCCATCGTGTCCAGCGCGACGCTGATCATGATGAGGATGGACGTGCCGCCGAACGCCTGGATCAGCTGGTTGCCCGTGAAGTAGAACAGGATCGACGGGATGACGGCGATCGCGGCGATGAAGATCGCGCCGGGCAGCGTCACGCGGTGCAGGACGTCCTTGATGTACTGCACGGTGGCAGAGCCGGGACGCACGCCGGGGATGAAGCCGCCGTTCTTGCGCAGGTTGTCGCTGGTCTCCTCGGGGTTGAACACCATGGAGGTGTAGAAGTACGCGAAGAAGACGATCAGCAGGACCGTCAGGATCCAGTTGATCCAGCCGGCAGCCATCGCGTCTGCGACCGCGGTCAGCCAGCCGACGTTGAACAGCGCCGCCAGCTGAGCCGGGAAGTAGATGATGCAGCTCGCGAAGATGATCGGGATGACGCCCGCAGCGTTCACCTTGAGCGGCAGGTACGTGGACTGACCGCCGAACATCTTGCGGCCCTGGACGCGCTTGGCGTAGTTCACCGGGATGCGGCGCTGGGCGCGCTCGACGAAGATGATGAGCGGGATGCAGATCAAAACCACGATCACGATGAGGGCCGTGATGGCGATGGCCATGCCCATGTCCGCGGAGCTCTGCGTGATGGACGAGTAGATGGCGGACGGAACGCGCGACACGATGCTGATAAAGATGATCAGCGACATGCCGTTGCCCACGCCGCGCTGGGTGATGAGCTCGCCCATCCACATGATGAACGCGGTGCCCGCCACCAGCGTGAATACCACGATGATGTCGGTGAGGATCTCGGGGACCTCGGTGCTGAACACGACGCCGTACTGAGGCGACTTGAACAGCAGCAGATAGCCAATGGCGTTGATGAGGCCCAGGACCAGCGTCAGATAACGCGTGATCTGCGTGATCTTGCGCCGTCCGGTCTCGCCCTCCCGCGCCCAGCGTCCCACAGCGGGAATGACGCCCTGCATCAGCTGCATGATGATGGATGCAGTGATGTAGGGCATGATGCCCAGCGAGAACACCGAGAAGTTCGACAATGCACCGCCCGTGAACAGGTCGATCATCGTCATGGACACGCCCGCCTGCGAGAACGCGTTGGCGAACTCGTTCATCGGGATGCCCGGCACCGGGATGTAGGCGCCCAGACGGTACAAGGCCAGGATCGCCAGCGTGAAGAGGATCTTCTTGCGCAGCTCCGGAACCTTGAACGCATCGATAATGGAGCTTAGCAAGGCTCTTCGACCTTTCCGCCGGCCGCTTCGATCTTAGCTTTCGCAGAAGCGGAAACCTTATCAACCTTCACCGTCAGGGCCTTGGTGATGTCACCGTCGCCCAGCACCTTCACCAGGGCGTCGGCATGCTTGATGATGCCCTTGGCCTTGAGGGACTCGCCGTCCACGACGTCGCCGGCCTCGAACTTCTCCTCAAGACGGCTGACGTTGACGGGCAGGTACTCCACGCGGTTGCGGTTCTTGAAGCCGGGCAGCTTCGGAAGGCGCATCGCCAGAGGGGTCTGGCCGCCCTCGAAACGGGGACCCTTGCCGCCGCCCGCACGGGACTTCTGGCCGTTCATGCCGCGACCGGCGGTCTTGCCGGTGCCGGAGGCGGGGCCGCGGCCCACGCGCTTGCGGTTCTTGGTTGCGCCTGCAGCCGGCTTGAGATCCTTCAGTTCCATGTTGTGCAACTCCTTTTCGTCGCCCCGGGGGCCTCTCCCCCGGTGCTGGCAGCTCGCCGCCAGCAAACTTCCTCTAATACGCACGATTGGCACCGTCTTGCAGACAGCGCCAATCGCACATTTTAACTAATTCGATAAGAACCTGTAAAGGGAATTTAGCCCCTTACAGCTCCTCCACCTCGACGAGGTGCTTCACCTTGAAGATCATGCCGCGGATCGCGTCGTTGTCGACCTGATCCACCGTGCGGCCGATCTTGCCCAGGCCCAGCGAGCGCAGCGTGGCGAGCTGGTCCTTCTTGTAGCCGATGGAGCTCTTCACCTGGGTGATGCGCAGGGTCTTTTTCGCCTCAGCCATCTTTAAGCCTCCTTACGGCCAAAGATCTTGTCCACCGAGACGCCGCGACGGGCGGCAACCTGCTCGGGGCTCTCCATGTTCTTGAGGCCCTCGGCGGCAGCCTTGACGACGTTCATCGCGTTGCTGGTGCCCAGGGACTTGGTGATGACATCCTGCACGCCCGCGAGCTCCATGACCGCACGGACCGCGCCGCCGGCCATAACGCCGGTGCCGGGAACGGCGGGACGGATGAGAACGCGGCCGGAGCCGTACTCGCCCATGATGTCATGCGGAAGCGTCTTGTTCTCGGTCAAAGGCACGGAGAACATGTTCTTCTTGGCATCCTCGACGCCCTTCTTGATGGCGGTGGGAACCTCGGAGGACTTGCCCATGCCCACGCCGACGCGGCCGTTGCCGTCGCCGACCACCACCAGCGCGGTGAGCGCGAAGCGGCGGCCGCCCTTGACGACCTTGGACACGCGGTTGATGTAGACGACGCGCTCCTGGAGCTCGGGAACCCCGGCGTCGTGCTGCTGCTGTTGTTTGCGAGCCATATACTACAACCCCTTCTTAGAATTTCAGGCCGGCCTCGCGAGCGGCGTCGGCGAGAGCCTTCACGCGCCCGTGATACAGATGGCCGCCGCGGTCGAACACGACTTCCGTAATGCCACACTCCTGGGCCTTCTTGCCCACGATCTCGCCGAGAGCGGTCGCGCCCTCGATGTTGGCACCACTTTTGCCCGTCGCCTTGAAGTCGGGGCCCAGGGTCGACACGCCGCACAGGGTCTTGTGCTCGACGTCGTCGACGATCTGCACGTAGATATTGCTGTTGCTGCGGGTCACGCACAGACGCGGACGCTCAGCAGTGCCGGAGATCTTGCCGCGGACACGACGATGGCGGCGGGCAAGCCTGGCTTTCTTTTCCTGAAGCTTGTTCATGATACTTCCTTCGCTCTAAAAACCGTTAATTGCCCGCTGATTAGTCGCCCTTGGCGGCCTTGCCCAGCTTGCGGCGGATGCGCTCGCCGTCGTAGCGGATGCCCTTGCCCTTATACGGCTCGGGCTTGCGCCATGCGCGGATGTTGGCGGCAACCTGGCCGACCTGCTCCTTGCTGGGGCCGGACACCACGATCTCGGTCTGCGAAGGGCACTCGAACGTGATGTTGTCGGGGCAGGCGACCAGAACCGGGTGGGAATAGCCCAGCTGCAGCTCGAGGTCCTTGCCCTTCAGGGCGGCACGGTAGCCGACGCCGACCAGCTGCAGCTTCTTGGAGAAGCCGGTGGCGACGCCCTCGACCATGTTGTGGATCAGCGTACGGGTCAGGCCGTGCAGGCTCTTGGCCTCGCGGCTGTCGTCCGGACGCTCGACGATGATCTGCTCGCCTTCCTGCTTGATGATCATCATCGGATTGAACTCACGGGTGAGCTCGCCCTTGGCGCCCTTGGCAGTGACAACGTGGCCGTCGATGGTCACCTGCACGCCGGCGGGAACGTCAATGGGGTGCTTGCCGATACGAGACATGTCAAACCTCCCTTTCCTACCAGATGTAGGCGACGACCTCGCCGCCGATGCCCTTCTGACGGGCGTCGCGGTCGGTCATGACACCTTGGCTCGTGGAGATGATAGCCGTGCCGAGGCCGCCCAGAACGCGGGGCAGCTCGTCCTTGCCGGCATAGATGCGCAGACCCGGCTTGGAGATGCGCTTGATGCCGCGGATGGTCTTGGCCTTCTTCTCACCGTACTTCATAACGATCTCCAGCGTGGGGCGCGGATCGCCCTCGACGACGTCGTAACGCTGGATGTAGCCCTCCTCCTGCATGATTCGGGCAATCTCGACAAGTTTCTTGCTGGACGGCATGGTCACCGTCTCCTTGCCGACAGAGTTTGCGTTACGCACGCGCGTAAGCATATCTGCGATGGGATCGGTCATGGTCATGTTGATTTCTCCTTTGGTCCTTGATGAACTCGACGCTCGGTTCGTCGGCGCCCGTAACGCCTACGCCTCTCGCGCCGGCACACCCTTAGCGTGGGATTTCCTCTTACCAGGAAGCCTTGGTCACGCCGGGCAGTTCGCCTTTGTTGGCCATCTCGCGCAGGCACACGCGGCACAGGCCGAACTTGCGGTAGTAGGCGCGGGGACGTCCGCAACGCGTGCAGCGGTTGTGCTGGCGCGTCGAGAACTTCGGCTCGCGCTTCGCCTTGGCGATCATCGATTTCTTAGCCATGCATTTCCTTCTTTCCTCATTCAAGCCCGCACCCTCGTGCGGGCTTTGAGAACTAAATCAGATACGTTTGAAGCCGTTTACTTCTGCTTGAACGGGAAGCCCAGCGCCGTCAGCAGCGCCAGAGCGCGGTCGTTGTCGCCCGCGGTGGTCACGAACGTGATGTCCATGCCGCGCGTACGGTCGACCTTGTCATACTCGATCTCGGGGAAGATCAGCTGCTCGGTGATGCCCAGAGAGTAGTTGCCGCGGCCGTCGAAGCTCTTGGGCGAGATGCCGCGGAAGTCGCGCACGCGGGGCAGCGCCGTGGACAGCAGACGGTCCAGGAACTCCCACATGCGGTCGCCGCGCAGCGTCACCTTGCAGCCGATGCCCATGCCCTGGCGGATATGGAAGCCTGCGATGGACTTCTTCGCGCGGGTGATGCAGGGCTGCTGGCCGGTGATGACGCGCAGGTCGTTCATGGCGGCGTCAAGCAGCTTGTGGTCGGAAGCCGCAGCGCCCACGCCCATGTTCACAACGATCTTCTCCAGGCGGGGAACCTCGTTGATGTTCTGGATGCCGAGCTCCTTCTCGAGCTGGGGCACGACGACGGTCTTGTACTTTTCCTTCAAACGAGGAGCAGTCATGTCTTTCAAATCCTTTCCGATGGATTAAACGCAGGATTTCCAACCCTGCGTCCCCGGTTGCCCGGGGCCATACCGCGCAGCCGGCGCAAGGCCGGCTGAACGTTATTTCTTATCGATGTCCTTGCCGCACTTCTTGCAGACGCGGACCTTGCGGCCGTTCTCGTCGCGACGATGGTTCACGCGGGTCGGCTGCTTGCACTCGGGGCAGATCAGCATCACGTTGGAGACATGGATAGGAGCCTCGACCGTGATGATGCCGCCCTGGGGGTTCTGCTGGGTGGGACGCATGGCCTTCTTGACGAGGCCCACCTTCTCGACGACGACGCGCTGCTTCTGGGGGATGGCGCGGAGGATCTCGCCCTCCTTGCCCTTATCCTTGCCGCAGAGCACCTTGACGCGGTCGCCCTTCTTAACATGCATTCCGCTCATTTCCTAGCACACCTCCCCTACAGCGTTTCCGGCGCCAAAGACGCGATCTTCAGGTACTTCTTGTCGCGCAGCTCGCGGGCAACGGGGCCGAAGACGCGGGTGCCGCGGGGCGTGCCATCGTTGTTGATCAGAACGCAGGCGTTCTGGTCGAACTTGATGTAGCTGCCGTCCTTGCGACGCACTTCCTTCTTCAGGCGCACGATGACGCAGCGGACCACATCGCCCTTTTTGACGGGGGCGTTGGGGATCGCTTCCTTGACGCTGCAGATGATCACGTCACCGAGGCTCGCGTAACGGCGCTTGGAGCCGCCCAGAACCTTGATGCACTGCACCTTGCGAGCGCCGGAGTTGTCGGCCACCGCGAGCATGGATTGCATCTGAATCATTGCTGTAACCTAACTTTCCTCTTACGAGCATGCATGCGTGCACGCAGGCTATTTGGCCTTCTCCACGATCTTAACAAGACGCCAGCGCTTCAGCTTGGACATCGGACGGGTCTCCATGATCTGGACGGTATCGCCCACGCCCGCCTCGTTGTTCTCGTCATGCGCATGGAACTTCTTGGTGGTGGAGATCATCTTCTTGTACACCGGGTGCGGCTTGCGCGACTCGACGGAAACCACGATGGTCTTGTCGTTGGCAGCGCTCACCACGACGCCCTGGCGGACTTTGCGGGAGTTACGAATCTCGCTCATGTATATCTAAACCAACCTTTCCGCTATCCCTAGGCGCTGAGCTCACGCGCGCGCATCTCGGTCTGGATGCGGGCGATGTCCTTCTTGACCTGCTTCACGCGGGCCGTGTTATCAAGCTGGCTCGTCGCCATCTGGAAGCGCAGATTGAAAAGCTCCGCGCGCGCTTCTTTGAGCTTGGCCTGCAAATCGTCGGCAGAAAGCTCGCGAATCTCTGCTGGTTTCATTTACTCCTGCCCTTCCGTCTGCTTGGTGACGATCTTGCACTTGATCGGCAACTTGTTGATGGCCAGGCGCAGTGCCTCCTTGGCCGTTGCCTCATCGACACCGTCGAGCTCGAACATGATGCGGCCGGGCTTGACGACGGCCACCCATGCCTCGGGGTTGCCCTTGCCGGAACCCATGCGGGTCTCAGCGGGCTTCTTGGTGATCGGCTTGTCGGGGAAGATCGTGATCCACACCTTGCCGCCACGCTTCATGTGACGGGTCATGGCAACACGAGCAGCCTCGATCTGGCGGTTGGTGATCCAAGCGGCTTCCTGGGCCTGCACGCCGTAGGACCCGTGGTTCAGACGGGTACCACCCTTGGCCTTGCCCTTCATGGAGCCGCGCTGCACCTTGCGGTGCTTGACGCGCTTGGGTACGAGCATTACTTCGCCCCCCTCTCGTGACGATCATTGCGACGGGAACGGTTCGGACGGGAGCTGCCCTCCAGCGCGGGCTGGGGAGCCTTCTGGCCGGGCAGAACCTCGCCGTGGTACACCCACACCTGAACGCCGATGGCGCCCATCTGGGTGCGGGCGGTGCAGAATCCATAATCGATCTTGGCACGCAGCGTGTGCAGCGGCACGCGACCCTCGCGGTACCACTCGCGGCGGCTCATCTCGGCGCCACCCAGGCGGCCGGAGCACTGCACGCGGATGCCCTTCGCGCCGCTCTTGCGAGCGGACTGGACGGCCTTGCGCATCGCGCGGCGGAACGCCACGCGGCCCTCGAGCTGCTCGGCCACGGACTGGGCGATCAGCTCGGCGTCCAGCTCGGGACGCTTGACCTCGACGACCTCGATGGAAACCGGGCCGGAGGCGATGCCCTCGAGCTCCTTGCGCAGCGAGTCGATCTCGGCGCCCTTCTTGCCGATCACGATGCCGGGACGCGCCGTGGTGATGAACACCTTGATCTTGTCGCCGGCGCGCTCGATCTCGACCTTGGAGACGGCGGCGCGGGCAAGGCGCTTGTCCAGGAACTTGCGGATAGCCATATCGTTTTCCAGGTTCTTGGCATAATCCTTGTCGGCGTACCAGCGGCTACGCCAATCCTCGGTGATGCCCATGCGGAACCCGGTAGGGCTGACTTTCTGACCCACGGTCTATGCCTCCTCTCGCGGCGCGACGATGATGGTGATGTGGCTCGTGCGCTTGTTGATGCGCGATGCGGAACCCTTCGCGCGCGGACGGATGCGCTTGAGCGTGGGGCCCTCGTCCACATAAGCGGTCTTGACGACCAGGGACTCGGGACGCACATGATGCTGGTTCTCGGCGTTGGCCACGGCGGAGTTCAGCGTCTTCTCCACCGTCTCGGCGACGCCGCGGTTCGTGAACGCGAGGATCTCGCGAGCGCGAACAACGGACTTGCCGCGGATGAGATCGACCACGATGCGCGCCTTGCGGGGCGAAACGCGGACGTAGCGTGCAATAGCTTTAGCTTCCATTGTTCACCCCTTCTTATCGCTTGCCCTTGTCGGCGGAGTGACCCTTGAACGTGCGGGTCGGGGCGAACTCGCCCAGCTTGTGGCCGACCATGGATTCGGTAACGTAAACCGGCACGTGCTTGCGGCCATCATGCACAGCGATGGTGTGGCCCACCATCTCCGGGAAGATGGTGCTGGCACGGGACCAGGTCTTGACGACGTTCTTCTCGCCTGCCGCATTCATCGCCTCGATGCGATTCAGAAGGCGCGGCTCTACGAACGGGCCTTTCTTCAAACTTCTGCTCACAATTACTCCTTAACGCTTAGCGCTACTTCTTGCGACGGCGGATGATCAGGCGGCTCGAAGCCTTCTTGGGGTTGCGGGTGCGATGGCCCTTGGCCGGCACGCCCCACGGAGACACGGAATTGCGTCCCGAAGACTTGTTCTTGCCCTCGCCACCACCATGGGGATGGTCGACGGGGTTCATGACGGTGCCGCGGACGGTCGGGCGGATGCCCAGCCAACGGTTGCGGCCAGCCTTGCCGATGCGGATGTTGGAATGCTCGGCATTTCCGACCTCGCCGATCGTGGCGCGGCAGGTGAGCAGCACGCGGCGCATCTCGGAAGAGGGCATGCGCAGGATGGCGTACTTGCCCTCCTTGCCCATCAGCTGGATGCTGGTGCCGGCGGAGCGGGCCAGCGCGGCGCCCTTGCCGGGCTGCAGCTCAACGGCGTGAACGAGCGTGCCGACCGGGATGGCGGACAGCGGCAGAGCGTTGCCGGGCTTGATGTCGACATCGGTACCGCTCATGACGATGTCGCCCACCTTCAGACCCTTGGGGTGAAGGATGTAGCGCTTCTCGCCGTCCTTGTAGTGGAGCAGAGCGATACGCGCAGAGCGGTTCGGGTCGTACTCGATCGTCGCAACCTTGGCGGGCACGCCGTCCTTGTTGCGCTTGAAGTCGATGATACGGTAACGACGCTTGTTGCCACCGCCCTGATGGCGCGTGGTGACGCGGCCGTAGTTGTTGCGACCGGCCTTCTTAGGCAGCGGCGCAAGCAGGGACTTCTCCGGCGTGGAGCACGTGATCTCGGCGAAATCCGAGACCGACTGGAAGCGCCTGCCGGGGCTCGTCGGCTTGTAAACCTTGACTCCCATTTCTTTCCTTCTCTTCTCGGGGATCTTTGCTCGCGCGCCTCACCGCACACCAAAGATCCTTCCTTACCTGGTGGAACTTCGATGGCCGAGAGGTCCGTGTGAGGTACGGGCCGTCGACTCCGAAGTTTCCACGCGTCCGGGTGTATCCATAGATTCGCCAGACGCAAAGAAACATTATATGCCCTCGGAAGTCTGTGTTCAAGAATGAATTTTCCCCGGTCGCCACGCACACAACCTGCGCACAAGTGGGTGCGCCGCGGGGGTGGCGGGGACGCCGCGGGAGTGAACCGGCACCGACGAGTTGGCTGCCGGCACGCGACACGGAATGCGCGAACCACGCATGTGCCGCAGGCGGCTCGAAAGGATGGATCGGGAGGAACGCTTGTCAGCTAGCTGGCATCGAGAGGGAGGTATCCGAAGCGCACTAATCGTAGCTTTTCCGCACGCTGGCGCTGTTTTTCCACGATTAGCGCACTTTTGCAACATCGTGATCGTGGTCCAAGATAGGCTTTCATAAAAAACGCCTGATCAGAAGCGTTTTGCAATAGACGAGGCTCATCATAGGGGAAGACGAGGTGTGCTAATCGTTCAAATCCACACCGTGCAGGCCGGCATTTCGACGATTAGTGCACATCGCGCAATCAGGAGGCGGTTCATCATGAAGCAGCAGAACCGCCTTAGCTGCAGAATCGACCGATGCGGAGGCCGCGAAGCGCGGGTTGCCTATACAGCAACGTCAACCGGGGCAAAGCTCGCGAAGGGAACGGAGCGGCCGAGGGGGAACCGCCGATCGTGGCCGCGATTCCGATGGAGCGGCGCCAGCGGATGCGCCCGGCGGAATCACCTCCCCTTGCGGATGCCGCCCTTGTGCCCGTTCGCCTTGCGCGCGGGACCGCGGCTTTTGCGGTTTGGGGCAGAAGCGTGTCGCCCTTCGAATCCGCTTTTGCCGTCTGGCGCCCCATGCCCGAAGCGCTTGGGCACCCCGCCTGCTTTGGACAGTCCGGATGCGGCGCCGTTGCGCTTGCCGATGCCGTCGCTTTTCCGACGCTCGGCGCGCGCTTGCCGCTCGCGAAGCTTCTCGCCGGCGATGCCGCGCTTCTCGCGCGGTGCCTTGGCGGACGCGCCGCCTTTGCCAGCGTGCTTGCCTGCCGGCGCGCCGTCGCGTTTGCCGTCCGAACCGCTGCCGAGTTGCCCTTCCCTTCCCGATAGAGCGGTTCTGGAGCCCGTGCACCTGCCCCCATCGGCGCCCTCCCCCGCCGGGCGCTCGCCCTTTCTCTCGGGACGGACCAGGCACTTTTCGCCATAGCCGATAAGGTCGGTGCGATGCGCGCGGCGCAGCGCCTCGCGCACCAGGTCGCGGTTGGCGGGGTTGCGGTACTGAATGAGCGCACGCTGCAGCGCCTTCTCATGCGCGCTGCGGGGCACGTAGACCTTCTTCATCGTGCGCGGATCGACGCCGGTGGCGTACATCGCCGTGGCCAGGCTTCCGGGCGTGGGATAGAAATCCTGCACCTGCTCGGGGTTGAACCCCATGTCGCGCACGTACTCCGCCAGCTTGACCGCATCGCGCATCGTGGATCCCGGATGCGACGACATCAGGTACGGCACCAGGTACTGCTCGA
This sequence comes from uncultured Eggerthellaceae bacterium, assembly GCA_958452575.1. Lineage (GTDB taxonomy): Bacteria > Actinomycetota > Coriobacteriia > Coriobacteriales > Eggerthellaceae > Aphodovivens. Next base: position 86,557 of record CAUDUM010000005.1, on the reverse strand, counting down.
GCCCCGCGCGGTCGGTGGCGCGCTGGAACGCCTCGCGGAAGCGGTCGTACACCGCATGGGGCGGTTTGCCCATCACCCGCAGCACGTCGTCGGACACGTGCTCGGGCGCCACGCGCAGCTGGCCGCTCACATGATGGGCCGCCAGCTCGTCGAGGAACTCCTTGCCGTGCGCCGCGTCCGCCATCACGTAGTCGAAGCGCACGCCGCTGCGCACGAACACCTTCTTGACGCCGGGCAGCGCGCGCAGCTTGCGCAGCAGCTCCAGGTAATCGGCGTGGTCCGCCTCAAGCCGGTCGCACGGCTCCGGCGACAGGCAGCGCTTGCCCGGGCAGGCGCCGCGGATGAGCTGGGCCTTGCAAGCTGGCGCGCGGAAATCCGCCGTCGGGCCGCCCACGTCGTTGATGTAGCCCTTGAACGCGGGGTCGCGCGTCATCGCCTCGGCCTCGCGCAGCAGCGATTCGTGGCTGCGCGCCTGGACGATACGCCCCTGATGGAACGTCAAGGCGCAGAACGCGCACTCGCCGAAGCACCCGCGGTTGCTCGTCAGGCTGAAACGCACCTCATCGAGCGCCGGCACGCCGCCCGCCTTGTCGTAGACGGGATGCGCCGCCCGCGCGTACGGCAGCGCGTACACCGCGTCCATCTCCTCGGTGGTCAGCGGCGCGGCGGGCGGGTTCTGCACCACGTACTCATGGTCGGAATACGGCTCGACCAGGCGCTTGCCCGTGAACGGGTCGCTGTTGCGGTACTGCACGGCAAAGCTGCGCGCGTACGCCAGCCGGTCGCCCTGAAGCTCAGAAAACGCCGGCAGCTCGACCGCGTCGTAGACATGCTCGAGCGACGCGGTGCGGTACACCGTGCCGTCGACGAACGTGATATCGCGGATCGAAAGCCCCGCCGCCAGCGCGTCGGCGACCTCGACGACGGGATGCTCGCCCATGCCGTAGATCAGCAGGTCCGCCCCCGCGTCGAGCAGAAGCGAACGCTTCATCTTGTCGGACCAGAAGTCGTAGTGCGCCAAGCGTCGCAGGCTCGCCTCGATGCCGCCCACGATGATGGGCGTCTCCTTGAAGGTGCGGCGGATGAGGTTGGAGTACACGACCGTCGCATGGTTGGGGCGCAGACCCGCCTGGCCGCCGGGCGAATACGCATCGCGGTGGCGCTTCTTCTTGGCGACGGTGTAGTGGTTGACCATCGAATCCATGTTGCCCGACGACACGAGGAACCCCAGGCGCGGCTCGCCGAGCACAGCGACCGACGCGGGATCGTTCCAATCGGGCTGCGCGATCACGCCCACCCTGTAGCCGTGCGCCTCGAGCAGGCGCGTGATGATCGCCATCCCGAACGAGGAATGGTCGACGTACGCGTCGCCCGACACGTACACGAAATCGCATCGGTCCCACCCGCGCCGCTCCATGTCGGCTCGGCTGATGGGGAGGAATCGCTCTGGCATACGGATCTCCTTGGACGGATCGTGGTCTGGCATGTTGGCGGGCAGGGTCGAACGCGGCTTGGGGCCTTATCGCTTGAACGCCGACGGCGAGGGGGCCACGACGCGCAAGGCGGCGGGCTCGACAGAGACGGCGTACTCGACGGCGTCGAGCGGCTCGCCGTCGATTTGGGCGGGAGGCGCGAAACCGAACCGCAAGCTGATCTCCCGCGCGGTCAGCGACTCGATCTCGCGGAAGCGCCGATGATGGCCGCCTTTGGCGCACAGGAACACGAACCCCGCTTTGAGCGCGCTCACCGGCGCGTGCGCGATGCACACATCGAGCGCGCCGTCGTCGAAACGCGCATCGGGGCAGATGCGGAACCCGCCGCCGTACGTGGGTCCCACCTGCACCGCGCACAGCACGACCCGCTGGCAGCGCCCCACTCCGTCGAACCACGCCTCCATCTCGTGGTAGGCAAGATGGTTTCTCAGCTGGTCGAAACCGCTTTGCATGTACAGCGTCACGCCGGCGGCGCCGGTGCGCTTGCGGCGCTCGATGGTGTCCAGCGCGATGGCGGCGTCAAGCCCGAACGAGAGCGTCTCGATGAAATACCGCCCGTTGCACACGCCCAGATCGACCCAGCGGCGCGGCGCCGAGACAAGCTGGCGCGCGGATTCCTCGAGCGACGACGACATCCCCAGCGAGAACGCGTAGTCGTTGCCCGATCCGGCGGGGACCACGCCCATCGCCGGGCGTTCCTCGCGCGGGATCCGCATGAGCCCGTTGGCCGCCTCATGGGCGGCTCCGTCTCCGCCGACGACCACCACCAGGTCGAACCCTCCCGCCGCCGCGGCAAGCTCCTCGGCATGGCCCCGCCGCTGCGTCATCAGCACCGTGAGCTCGGCGCCCTCCGACGCGCGCAGCAGGCCCTCCGCACGCGCCGCATCGACGATCCCCTCGCCATGACGCGAGGCGGGGTTTGCGATGATCAGGATCTTTTCCGAGGATGCGCCGTCCATCGCGGCCGCTATCCCCTTACCGCACGCACGATGGCATCCTGCAGCCGGCCGAGATGCTCCTCGTCCTCGACCCACTGATGCGCCAGCGTGCCAAGCGGCATCTCGAACCCGCACGCCTCAAGCTGGGCGGCCACCTCGTCGGGACCGTTGGTCCCCCAGCCGTACGAACCGAACGGGATGCCGACGCGCCCCGCCCAGCCGCCTTTGGGAGACAGGCCCTTCAGGTAGCACAGGAACGCCGCGACCGTGGGCATCATGCCGTTGTTGAGCGTGGGCGAGCCCACCGCCACGTATTTGGCCGACAGCACCTCGGTCATGATGTCGGAGATATGATTGGCCTTGAGGTCGAACAAGCGCGCCGGGACGCCGCACTCGACGAACGCCTCCACGATCTCGTGGGCCATCGTCTCGGTGGTGTGCCACATGCTGTCGTACACCACGATGGCGTAGTCCTCGGGCTCAAGCGAGCTCCAGCACGCGTACGTCTGCAGGATCTCGGCCACGTGGCTGCGCCAGATGACGCCGTGGCTGGGGGCGATCATGTCGATGTCGAACCCGCCGAGCGCGCCGAGGGCCTTGACCACGTGACGCGAGTACGGCATCACGATGTTGGCGTAGTACTTCTTGGCCTGCGCGAGCACCTCCGGCAGGCCCACCTCGTCGTCGAAGCGCTTCGACGAGGCGAAATGCTGACCGAACGCGTCGTTGGAGAACAGGATCTTATCCTCGGGGCAGTAGGTGACCATGTTGTCGGGCCAGTGCACCATCACCGTCTGGGTGAACTGCAGCGTGCGACGGCCGATGCAGAGGCTGTCGCCGGTCTTGACCGGCACGTAGCCCAGATCTCCGTAGTGGGCGGTCAGACCCTTCACTCCGTGCGGAGCGCTGCAGTAGATCTTGGCGTCAGGCGCCAGCGCGTGGATGGCCGGCAGCGCGCCGGAATGGTCCTGCTCGACATGGTTGGCGATGACGTACTCGATCTTGGACGGGTCGATGATCTCGCTCACGCGCTCGATCAGCTCGTCGGCAAAACCGGGCTTGCACGTGTCGATGAGCGTGGGGTGCTCGTCCATGATGAGGTAGGCGTTGTAGGTGGACCCCCGGTCGGTCGTGTACCCGTGGAAATTGCGCTCGTTCCAGTCGATGCCGCCCACCCAGTAGATGCCCGGCTTGATCTCGGTCGCATGAAGCATGGAGGCCTCCCTCTTTCGATGCCGCCCCAGCCCGCCACGGGCAAGGCGCGTTGTCTTCCGCGCAAGAGTATAGCGAAGATGGAGGATGGCGGCGGCAAGTATGGCGGCAAGCCTTGCGCCCATCACGACTTTTGCGGGTTTCTAGACAAAGTCAGCGTCAAATCGCAGCTTGTTTGGGCAGGAACCCGCAAAAGGACGAATTCGCAGAGTGAAACCGGTAAGAAGCAGGCAAAACGACGGCTTCTGGACAAGCAGACTGTCCAGAAGCCGTCAAAAGTTGAAGCGGATGGCTGCGATGGAGGGCGGCACGTGCCAGATGCAGCCTCTATCGCAGGCTTGGTGCGGGAACGCCTTGAGCATCGGCCTCCAGCGCAGTTCGAGGCCGCCTACGCCTCGGGCGCGGCCTCAGCTGCGGGCGCCGGCTCGGGCTCCTTGATGATGGCGTGCTCGACCAGCCACTTGTTGGCGCGCAGGCGCTCGGCCGCCTCGCGAAGCACGAAGCCGCGGCCGCCGTCCTCCAGCTGGCTGCGCATCAGCTTGGGATCGGTCTGGCCGCCGCCCATCTCGATGCACGCCTCGGTGAGGTCGTCGTCGGTGATGGCGAGGCCCTGGTGGCGGAACACGGCGTCGAGCGCGTAGCCCTGCACGAGCATCTCGCGGGTGTGCAGCATCATCATCATGTTGAACTGCTGCTCGCCGCCCTGCTGCTCGAGGAAGTCCTCGAACTTCATGCCCTGACGCGCCACATCGGCGCGCAGGTTGGTCATGAGGCTGCGGGTCATCGCCTCGTACACCTCGTCGGCGATGCTGCCCTGGAAGCGCTTGGCCGCCTCGGCCGCCGCCGCCTGGCGCTTCATGTCCTCGTACTGCTTCTCGTGCTGCTTGGTCAGGCCGTCCTCGATGGTCCTGCGCATGTCGGCGTAGTCCTTGTAGAACGGCATGTACTTCTTGACCCAGGCGTCGTCGATCTCGGGGACGACCGTCTTTTGGATCTCGAGCACCGTGACGGTGGTCGTGAACTCGCCTTTGATCTCGTTGCCGGCCTCGTCGATGTCGGGCGCCTCGAAGGTGAACGTCTTGGTCTCGCCCACGTTCATGCCGATGACGTTCTCGTCGAAGCCGTCGGGCATGTAGCCCTGGCCGGTGACGTAGGTACGCCCCTCGGTCGCGAGCGGGCCCACCTCCTCGCCGTTGGCGCGGAACGCCTTCATCGCGATCTTGCAGGCGTCGCCCTTGCGCACCGGATGCGGATCGTCGGGCACGTACTCGGTGTAGCCGTTGGCCATCTGGGCGATCTGCGCGTCGACCTCCGCCGGATCGATGACGAGCGGCGCAACGGTGATCGTGACCGGATCGTAGGAAGTCAGCTCATAGTCGGGCTTGGGGGTGATCGTGACCTCGAACTGGAAGGTCTGGCCGCGCTTCAGGCGCGACTTGGGATCGACCTGGGGCGGGAAGGCGGGGATGATGCCCGTCTTGTTGACGGCGAACGGCATGAGCGCGTCCTGCGCCTGCTGTGTGACCACGGAATCGAGATCGCGGATGCCCATGCGCTCCTCGGCCACCTGGGCGACCGTCTTGCCCTGCTCGGGACGCAGGTTCATCTGCTGAGCGAACGCCAGGTGCGCGGAATTGAGCGCTTTGGCGACCTCCTCGGTGGAAGCGACGGCGTTGACCAGCACCTTGCCGCCGTCGAGTTTTTTCTGGGTGATCTTCATCTAGCAACCTCCCCCGTTGTCTGAATGCATTGTGTGCCATTGTAGCGCACCCCCGCGTGCGCGGCATCGCAACAAACTGCTGAGACCGCACATTCATACCGATGGTCATAGGCATGACGGGGACCGCCCCCTGTCATGCCCGGTCACATTCATTCGTTGGATTTGAGGCTCTCGACCATGTCGATGCGGCGCAGTTTGCCGCGCATGACCAGCATCACGAGCACGGTGAACACGAGCGTGAGCACGAACGCGATGACGAAGCTCAAAGCGTGGATCTCGCGACCGAACATCACCTGGTCCACCTCGGAGGTCTGTACGACGAACGCCTCCAGGAAGATGCCCAGCACCAGGCCCGCCGCCGCCCCGATCACGGAGAGTATCATCGTCTCGCGGAAGATGTAGGCGTTGACCTCCTTGCGCGTGAAGCCGAGCACCTTGAGCGTGGCGATCTCGCGCGCGCGTTCGGCGATGTTGATGTTGGTCAGGTTGTACAGCACGACGAACGCGAGCGCCGCCGCCGCGACGATCAGCACCACCACGACGGAGTCGACGCTGGTGAGCATCGTGCGGTACGAATCGATCTGCTCGTCGTTGTAGCCGACCGTCTTGACGCCGGGCGTATCCAGCAGATCGGCGGAGAGCTGGGCGCGGACGCCCTCGTCGTCGGTCGTCTTGGCGTAGACCGTATCCCACGCGGGCTGATTGCCGAACGCCTCCTCGTAGAGCGCCGGCGAGATGAACAGGTACTGGCTCACGTAGTTTTCCATGATGCCCGCGATGGGCAGGCTCACCGCATCGCCGGTCGCGTTGCCGATGTCGTCCTCCCGATAGATGTCGATCTCGTCACCCACGCCCAGGCCGAGCCCGTGCGCCAGCTTCTCGCTGACAATGACGCCGTCGTCGGAGAGCTGGAGCGGCGCGTGCCCGACGCGCTCGCGCATCAGCACGTAGTCGGCGGCCTTCGCGGGATCCTCCGGCACCACCAGCTCCAAGCGCTGGTCCTTGGCGCCCTCCTCCACGGCCAGCACGTTGGCGGTGTGCAGCCACTCGCAGGACTCCACCGCCGCGGCGTCGCCGTCGAGCACGTCGTCGACCGCCTCGCGCGCCGCCGTCACCTCGTCGTCGACGCGCACCACCATGCTGTAGCGGTACAGCTGGTAGAACTGCTTGTCGATGATGTCGTTGATGGCGTTTTGCAGCCCCAGGCCCGTCAGCAAAAGCGCCGTGCAACCCGCGATGCCGATGACCGCCATGAAGAAGCGTTGCTTGTAACGGAAGATGTTGCGCGCCGTCACCTTCCACGAGAACGAGAAGCGGCTCCAGATCACGGGAATGCGTTCGAGCAGAATGCGCTTGCCCGCCTTGGGCGCGCGGGGCTGCATGAGCGCCGCCGGCGACTCGCGCAGCGTCGACGCCGCTGCCGCCCAGGTAGCGATCAGCGTGATGCCTATGGACAGCCCCGCCGACAGCACGGCAAGCCCGGGGTCGATCGGCGTCGGCCGCTGCGGCACCGCATACACGATCGAATAGGCGTTCATGATGAAGTACGGCAGAAACTGCGTGAGCGTTGCGATGCCGATAAGAGATCCCGTTCCGCTGGCGGCGAGCGCGTAGATGAGGTACTTGGACGTGATGCGCGCCTTGCCGTAGCCGAGCGCTTTATGCGTGCCGATGAGCACGCGCTCCTCCTCCACCATGCGCGTCATCGTGGTGAGCGACACCAACGCCGCCACCAGAAAGAAGATGAACGGGAACACCTGGGCGATCTGGTCGATGCGGTTGGCGTCGGATTCGAAGCTCTCCGCGCCGATGAGCTTGCTGCGGTCCAGGACGTAGAACTGCGGGTCCTCGATGTCGTCGATCTGGCGCTGGGCGTCGGCCAGCTGCTCCTCCGCCTCGGCGAACTGGCGCTGGGCGTCCTCGTAGTTGCGCTCGTATTCCGCAAGCCCGCTTTCGTATTCGGCGACGCCATCCTGGTAGTCGATACGGCCCTGCGCCAGCTGGTCGCGACCGCTTTGAAGCTGCGCGGCGGCGGCATCAAGCTGGGATTGCGCGTCGGCGAGCTGCTGGGCGGCGGAAGCTCGCTGGGCATCGAGCTCGGCCTGCGCATCGTCGAAATACGTCGCGGAAAGACCTGCGGTCTGCTCATCGATCTGGGAGATGCCCCCTTCGAGCTGCGGAATGGCGGCGATAAGCTGGGAGCGTTGCGCCGCCAGGCCCTCCAGCTGCGCGATCCCCTCCTCCGCCTCGGCGATCTTGGCAAGGCATTCCTCGTACGCCGCATGCAGCGTGCTTTCCGGATCGGATGCGCCCGCCTGTTCGAGCTGCGCGAGAGCGGCCTCCGCCTGCCCGAGCCCCGATCGCGCCTGGTCGAGCGCAGCGTCGATGTCGGGAACCTGACCGTCGATCGCCGCAAGTCCCGCCTGCGCCTGATCCAGCTGCGCCTGCAGCTCTTCGCGCATCGTCATCGCGCCCTCGTACTGGGCGCGGCCCTCGTCGAGCTGCGCCTGCGCATCAGCGAGCTGCGACTCCGCCTGGGCGCGCTGCTCGGCAAGCTCGGCCACACCCGCATCGTATTCGGCTTGCCCGTCGGCGATCTGCCGCTCGCTCTGGGAGATCGTCGCCTGGGCCGCATCGAGCTGGGCTTCGGCGTCGTCAAGCTGTGCCTTAGCGTCGGCCAACTGCGCCTCGGCATCGGCCTTCTGCGCCTCGTAATCCGCACGCTCCTCATCAAGCTCGCGCTGCGCCGATCCCTTGATGTCGTCGAGGCGCGCCGCGTTGAAATCGCCTTCCATCGCCTCGAGGCGCTCGACCACGCGCGCGACCGTCTCGTCGTACGCAGCGCTCGAAGCCGCCTGATCGCGCGCGCCCTCCACTGTCAGGAACGCCTCGGTGTAGGGCATGTCGTCGGAGAACGTCTCAACGGGGACGTAGGCGAACTGATCCACCACGCCGCTTCCCAGCGAGGTGGTGCCCAGGTTGATGGGCGATGCGTAGTAGGAGCAGCGCGCGAACCCCGTCACCGTGAACTCGGTGACGCGCAACGTATCCTCCAGATCCCCTGTCCCCTCGGTCAAAACGACGGTGTCGCCCACCGCCACCTCGGTGTCCATGACGACGTCCTCGCCCAGCACGCACTCTCCCGGCTCGTCGGGCCAGTCGCCTTCGGTGAGCACCAGGCGGTTGATGTAATCGGGATCATCGGAGCGGGCCGTCTGCCCATCTGAGACGTCGCTCGCCCGCGCCGCGTCCACGTCCAGCGAGTGGATTCGCACGACGTACTGGCTGCCGTCGATCTCGGCGACCGCGTCGGTCTCGTAGGCCGGCATCACCGCATCGACGCCCTCGACGGAGCGAAGCGTATCGATCTCGGCATCGGAGAGCCCCAGCGTCGACATGACGCGGATGTCCATGAGATTGGTGCCGTCGAAGTTCTGATCGGCCGCGATCTTCATATCAGGCGCCGACATACGCAGACCGGCATAGAAGCCGGCCCCAAGCGCAGCGATCACCGCGATGGCGACGAACCGCCCCATCGTCTGCCGAATCGACCGCCCGATCTCCTTGTTAAACGCGCTAGCCACCGATCATTTCTTCTCTCAGGGTCACCCTGCCCCTCAAATGATACCTCAACAAAAAAGCACCCCGCAGATGCAGGGTGCTTCTAAATTCAAGTGAGGAAACGCCGCCGCCCTCCTGTTCGACAGGGGGCACGCGCGCAGTATCCGCACGAGCCGAACCGTCCAGTGGACGGTTCGTGCGAGCTCAGGACTTGTTTGAGCACGTGCCCCCTGTCGAACAGGAGGGCACGTGCGACATCTCAATCCCGAACTGAAAGCTACTGCTGGGCAGCGAACAGCTCGATGGTCTCGCCCTCAGCCAAGGTGACCATGGCCTTCTTCCAAGTGCGGGTGCGACCCGGCTGCTGGCGCAGGCGCTTCGGCTTGGACTTGACGTTCAGCGTGTTGACCTTGGTCACGTGCACGTTGAACAGAGCCTCGATGGCCTGACGGATCTCAACCTTGTTGGAATCCTTTGCCACCTCGAAGGTGTAGACGTTCTCCTCCATCATGTCGTAGGAGTTCTCCGTGATGATGGGGCGAATGATGATCTCGCGAGGATCCTTCATTTATGCGAGCACCTCCTCGATGTACTTCAGAGCGGCCTCGGTCAGCACGAGCGCCTTGTTGTCGATCAGGTCGTAGGTGTTGGCAGCACCGGCCGGCAGGATGGTGACCTGCGGGATGTTGCGGAAGGACAGGAACGTGTTCACGTCGTCATCGGCGATGACCAGCGTCACGCGGCGGCCTTCCAGACCCAGCGCCTTGAGGGAGGCGACAGCCTGCTTGGTGGAGGGCTTCTCGAAAGAGAACTCCTTGACCAGCGTCAGCGCGCCCTCGGCCAGCTTGGCGGACAGCGCGGAGCGCATCGCCAGCTTGACCTCCTTGTTGTTCACGCGGAACGAGTAGTTGCGGGGATGCGGGCCGAAGACCACGCCGCCGCCGGTGTAGTGAGGCGCGCGGATGGTGCCCTGACGAGCACGGCCGGTGCCCTTCTGACGGAACGGCTTGCGGCCGCCGCCACGAACCTGGCCGCGGGTCAGGGTGTTGTGCGTGCCCTGGCGCCAAGAGGCACGCTGAGCGCGCACCACGTGGTGCATGACATGCACGTTCGGCTCGATGCCGAAGACGTCGGAGGAAACCTCGGCCGTACCGGCCGCGTTGCCGCCCGCGTCCTTGATGTCGATAGTCGTCATAGTTAGCAAACTCCTTAACGGTACAAATGCCGAGATTACGCCATGCGGACGCGAACGAGCGCGTTCTTGCCGCCGGGAACGGCACCCTTCACCAGGATCAGGTTCTGGTCCTCGTCGATGCGGACGATGTCGAGGTTCTTCACGGTCACCGTGTCGCAGCCCATGTGGCCGGCCATGCGCATACCCTTGAGAACGCGGGAAGGCGTGGCGCACATGCCGATGGAGCCGGGAGCGCGGTGGAAGTGGGAGCCATGGCCGCCGGGGCCGCCACCGAAGCCGTGACGGCGGATGACGCCCTGGAAGCCCTTGCCCTTGGAGACGCCGGTGACGTCGACCTTCTTGACATCGGCGAAGGCGGCGACGGTCTGCTCATCGCCGGGCTTGTACTCGGAAGCGTTCTCCACGCGGACCTCGCGCAGGTAACGGGTCGGCTCGACGCCCTGCTTGGCGAAATGGCCGGCCATCGGCTTGTTGACCTTCTTGGCCTTGATGGCGCCAAAGCCCAGCTGCACAGCCTCGTAGCCGTCGGTCTCGGTGGTCTTCACCTGGCAGACCTTGTTGGGCTCGGCCTGGATGACCGTGACGGCCACGACGCGGTCGTCCTCGGTCCACACCTGGGTCATGCCCACCTTCTTGCCGTAGATAGCGTTGATCATGTTAAGCGATCCCCCTTACAGCTTGATCTCGATGTCGACGCCGGCGGGGAGGTCGAGACGCATCAGGGAGTCAACCGTGTTCGGGGTGGGCTCCAGGATGTCGATCAGGCGCTTGTGGGTGCGCATCTCGAACTGCTCGCGGGAATCCTTGTCGACGTGCGGCCCGCGGATGACGCAATACAGGTTGCGCTCGGTGGGCAGCGGAATGGGTCCGGAAACCTTGGCACCCGTCTTCTGGGCGGTGTCGACGATGAGCTTCGTGGACTGATCCACGATCTCGTGATCGTAGCCCTTCAAGCGGATGCGAATCTTTTGATTAGCCACTTGATTTACCTCCAATTAGCGCGGGCGCCTTAGGCGTTCCCGCCGGCCTTGCTGATAATCTCTTCTGCCACGTTCTTGGGCACCGGCTCGTACGAGTCGAACTGCATGGTGTACACAGCACGGCCCTGCGTGCCGGAACGCAGATCGGTGGCGTAACCGAACATCTGGCTCAGCGGAACCTTCGCGCTGATGACAGCGGCGTTGCCACGCTTCTCCTGACCCTGGATCAGGCCACGGCGGGACGGGATGTCGCCCATGACGAAGCCCATGTACTCCTCGGGGGTCTCAACCTCGACGGCCATCATCGGCTCGAGGATGACCGGGTCGGACTTGCGCAGGGCGTCCTTAATGGCCATGGAGCCGGCCACCTTGAAGGCCGCCTCGGAGGAGTCGACCTCGTGGTAGGAGCCGTCGATGAGCTCGACGCGGACGTCCTCGACGGGGTAGCCTGCCAGGACGCCGGAGTTCAGCGCCTCTTGGATGCCCTTGTCGATAGCCGGGATGTACTCCTTCGGCACGACGCCGCCGACGATCTTGTTCTCGAACTCGTAGCCCTTGCCGGCCTCCTGCGGGTACATGTTGATGACCGCATGGCCGTACTGGCCGCGACCGCCGGACTGGCGCACGAACTTGCCCTCGGCGTTCATGACCTCGTGGCCCGGACGCTCGCGGTAGGCGACCTGCGGCTTGCCGACGTTCGCCTCGACCTTGAACTCGCGCAGCAGACGGTCGATGATGATCTCGAGGTGCAGCTCGCCCATGCCGGCGATGATGGTCTGGCCGGTCTCATGGTTGGTGGACACGCGGAACGTCGGGTCCTCCTCGGCCAGCTTCTGCAGGGCGATCATCATCTTGTCCTGCTCGGCCTTGGTCTTGGGCTCGACAGCGATGTCGATAACCGGATCGGCGAACTCCATGGACTCCAGGATGATCGGATGACCCTCTTCGCACAGCGAGTCACCGGTGGTGGTGTCCTTCAGACCCACGACTGCGACGATGTCGCCTGCCTGGCAAGAGTCGATGTCGACGCGCTGGTTGGAGTGCATCTGCAGGAGACGGCCGATGCGCTCCTTCTTGTCCTTGGAGGCGTTGACCACGTACGAGCCCGCATCCAGCTTGCCGGAGTAGACGCGCAGGTAGGTCAGCTTGCCGACGTAGGGGTCGGTCATGATCTTGAAGGCCAGGGCCGCGAACGGAGCCTTGGGGTCGGACGGACGCTCGTCCTCGTCGCCCGTGTCGGGGTTGGTGCCCTTGATGGCGGGCACGTCGATCGGGGACGGCATGTAGTCGACGACGGCGTCCAGCAGCTCCTGCACGCCCTTGTTCTTGTAGGCGGAGCCGACGAAGACCGGGTTCACCTTGCAGGCGATGACGCCCTTGCGCAGGGCGGCCTTGAGCTCCTCGACGGTGAACTCCTCGTCCATGAGGACCTTCTCCATCAGGTCGTCGTCGCAGTCAGCGGCGGCGTCGACGAGCTCCTGACGGTACATCTCGGCGTCCTCTTTGAACTCGGCCGGGATCTCGTCCAGTGGCTCGGGGTAGGTCATGCCCTTGTCATCGGCCTTGAAGTCCCACGCGGTCATGGTGGCCAGGTCGATCACGCCCCAGAAGTTGTCCTCGGCGCCCATGGGCAGCTGAGCGGCAACGGCGTTGGCGCCCAGGCGATCGCGCATGGTCTGGATCGCGTGGAAGAAGTCGGCGCCCACGCGGTCGTACTTGTTGATGAAGGCGATGCGCGGAACGCCGTAACGCTCGGCCTGACGCCACACGGTCTCGGACTGCGGCTGCACGCCGGCGACGGCGTCGAACACAGCCACGGCGCCGTCGAGGACGCGCAGGGAGCGCTCGACCTCGGCGGTGAAGTCCACGTGGCCGGGGGTGTCGATGATCTGGAAGCGGTAGGACTTGCCGTTGTCGGCGCCACCGGGGTACTTCCAGAAGCACGTGGTCGCAGCGGAGGTGATGGTCACGCCGCGCTCCTGCTCCTGAACCATCCAGTCCATCGTCGCGGCGCCATCGTGCACCTCGCCGATCTTATGGGTTTTGCCAGTGTAGTACAGGATGCGCTCGGTCGTCGTCGTCTTGCCCGCATCGATGTGGGCCATGATGCCGATGTTGCGCGTGTCCTGCAGAGGAATGTTCGCCATGCTTTCCTACCTCTTCCTACCAGCGATAATGGGAGAACGCACGGTTGGCCTCAGCCATCTTGTACAGATCCTCGCGACGCTTCACGGATGCGCCGGTGTTCTCGGCGGCGTCCATGATCTCGGCGGCGAGGCGCTGCTTCATGGTGTGCTCCTTGCGCTTGCGAGAGAAGTCCACGATCCAGCGGATGGCCAGCGTGGTGGAACGACGGGAGCTGACCTCCATGGGGACCTGGTAAGAGGCGCCACCGACGCGCTTGGACTTGGTCTCAAGCGTCGGACGGACGTTGTCCATGGCCTTCTTGAAGACGGTCAGCGGGTCAGAGTTCGTCTTCTCGCGGATGATGTCGAATGCGCCGTAGACGATGCCCTCGGCGATCGACTTCTTGCCATCGAGCAGGACCTTGTTGATCAGCTGCGTGACAAGACGGTTGTTGTACTTTGCGTCCGGCTGGATCTCGCGACGGACGGCTGCTGCACGACGGGGCATGCAAACTCCTTTACTTTCCTGCGCGCTTCGGGGCGGATCCCTCCACCCATTAGGCCCGGCCCGCCTGCCCTTCAGGCGACGCCGCTTATCGGCCCGCGCGGCTTAACGGTTACTTACTTGGGGCGCTTGGCGCCGTAGCGGCTGCGACCCTGCTTGCGGTTGTCCACAGCGGCGCAGTCGAGCGTGCCGCGGATGACCTTGTAGCGGACACCGGGGAGGTCCTTAACACGGCCGCCGCGGATGAGCACCATGGAGTGCTCCTGCAGGTTGTGGCCGATGCCCGGGATGTAGGCGGTCACCTCCATGCCGTTGACCAGACGCACACGGCACACCTTGCGAAGAGCCGAGTTCGGCTTCTTCGGCGTGGTGGTGAACACGCGGGTGCACACGCCACGCTTCTGAGGATTGCCCTTGAGCGCTGCGGTCTTCTTCTTCGCGACGACATCATGGCGACCCTTGCGGATCAGCTGGTTGATGGTAGGCAAAACAGTCTCCTTTAATACCTTTATACCTAGTGAGCGTTGCTCCTCGCCGGGCGGGACGACGCCGCGCTGCCTCGGGCAACCCAACCAAAGGCACCGCGTCCGCCGCGCGCGGGGCGCAAGCGACGCTTTGCTTTGATGCGTTCCTCGCGTAAGCGCACCAAAACAAACGCCCCATACGGGACGCGAGGAGGAACTTTATCACCCGCAAAAATACGTGTCAAACGCCACGGGACCGGGCGTATCCATATTGGCAAGATGGAGGCTATTATGGCGTTTCCGCAGATGGAATGGCATGCTTGGGCGCTTTCGGACAGAGGAGGCACGGCTATTCGGCATCCGTTTGTGACGGATGTGTGGAGTTTTGCCTCACCAAGGCGATTTCGCGGGCCAGATCGGGCAGGTCGGCTGCGGTGTAGGCGTAGGCCACCTGCTGCAACGCGTCCGCACCCGCGGGGTCGTCCTGCTCGACGCGCACGAAGGCGACGTCGACGGCGTCGAAGCCCGCCGACAGCACGGCAAAGGCGTAGCACTGCCCCTGCAGGCGGTGCTTGGTGTGCAGCTGCTCGGCGGTTTCCGCCGGGGAACCGCCGGTCTTGTAGTCGACGATGAACGCGGTGCGCGGCACGGCGTTGGAGACGGCACGCGGCGCGGCGCTGGAAGCGCTCTGCGGGACACCGGCAGGCTGGACGGCGCCCCCCGATGCAGAGAAGGAGGCGGCGCCCCGTCCGCCGAGCGCGTCGCCTTGCGGGACGGGCGGCTCGTCGAAGCAGAGCAGGTCGATCTCGCCCTCCAGCACGCCGTCGGCGACGGGCAGGGCAAAGGGGAATTCGGGCTCGCGATGGACGCATGCCTGCGCGCGGGCGTGCGCAGCCGAGCCGAGCAAACGCTCGAGCGCCGCCGCAAGGCGCGCGCGATCCCCTACCCCGTACGTGCGGCACGCGGCGTCCAGATGCGCCCGGGCAGCATCGTCGCCGCGCAGAGCGGCCAGCTGCGCCAGACGATGGAACGCCGAACCGAATGCGGTGGCGGAGTCGGCGTCTTTGGCGGACATGCGCGAGGCGGGCGCATCAACGGGAGCAGAAGCCGGAACGAATGCGAGCTTGGGCTCGAACTCGTTCTCAGGCGCGGGATCGGAAGCGGACGCAGAAGTTGATGCAAACGTCGGGACGGATGCAAACTCGAGCTCGAATCCAGTCTCGTTTTCAGGTTCAGATCCGGAAGCAGACGCAGGCACCTGTGCCGAAGCGCAAGCGGACTCGCCGGGATCGAATGCCGAAGCGACGACATCCTTGCAAGACTCCTCCGCAGCAGCGTGCAAAGACGAATACGAGAACAGTCCCGTAGCAGGGCGTTCCGGAACCTTACAGGGCGAAAACGCAAACGGCTCCACCTCAGGCGCAAACATCTCGTTTGGCAAAGAAGCAGGCCCGGAGGGGGCCGCGGAGGGCGCAGCGACCGTCTGCACACCATCTATATCGTCATCTGGCTGCAGCAGCGCAGCGCACGAAGGATCCGAAGGATCCTGAGCAGCGGAACGTCGCGCCGCGGAGCCCTCCGCGGCACCCTCCGGGCCGGACGAGCACGGCAGAACCCCTTCCCCGCCGAGCAGATCGTCCGCATCCCCAGCACCCTCGTCATCCGAAACACGCACGCACCGATACGCCGCCGGATGCGATCCGCCGTAGTCGAGCTGACGTGCATCGAGCGGAAATGCCTCCTGGCCGAAGAACGCGCTGCGGATGTCGTCGGCGACGCCCTTGCACGTGGGGTCGTCTTTCTTCGCGCGCACCGTGAGGAACACCGCAACCGCCTCCTTGGCGCGCGTGACCGCCACGTAGAACAGACGCTGGCCCTCAGCAGCCTCCTCCGCAGCCTCGATATCGCCGAGCGCGCCGTAGAACTCCGCCGGGTCGGATGCTGCAAGCGCATCATCCCACGCAAACGGTACATCCTCGCCCCGCACGGGAACCTTTGCCGCCGCCTTGGCAAGTGCCGATCCCGTCGGCAGCGTCGCCGCTCCCGGCATGAGCGCCGCGCAGGTGCGCCCCGCACGCGACTGAAGGGCAAGCGCCCCCCTGCGCGTATCGCCCGTCGGCAGCTCTGCAACGGCGACCAGCGGGAACTCAAGCCCCTTGGACGCGTGGATCGTCATGATGCGCACCGCGTTGCCGCCGCTTGCGTTGAGCACGCCCGGCTTGTCCTTGGATCCGGCGTCGAACAGCGCCGTCAGACGGCCCGCAGCGCTGGAGGGGCCGACCGCTCCCCCCTCCTCGAAATCTCGCACGAGGCGCACCGCCTTGAGGATGTTCGCGATCGCGGCGGCTCCCTCGGCGCCGCGCAGCTGCAGGCGCGCGAGCCAGCCGGATCCGACGAGCGCCCCTTCGAGTGCGCATGCCAGCCCCGTGTACCGCACCGCGTCGAGCGCGCGACCGAGCACTTCGACCGCCTGGCGCAACGCCGGCGGAAGGTCGCCCTCGCGGCGCAGCGCCGCCAGGCCGCGGTCGAGCTTGCGGTTTTTGGGGATCCCCCACACCTCGTCCCAGCCCGTCGCCATCCGCAGCAGATCATCGGCCGACAGGCGGAACATGTCGCTGGTGAGCACCTCGAACAGCGCCTGGGTGTCCTCGGGGTTGGCCACCGCGCTCGCAAGCGCGCGCACCACCGACACCTCGGGGAACGAGAAGAACGTCGAGCCGCCCGCCACGATGCATTCGAAGCCCGCGCGGCGCAGCTCGGCGGCGTATTCCTGGGCATGCGTCATGCCGCCGAGGAGCAGCACCATCTCCGACGGCTCGTGGCCCGCCTGGCGCAGACGCGCGAAATGCGCCGCGACCTGCCGCGCCGAAGACATCCGGGCGCGCGCCGCCTCGCCCGCCTTGGCGCGGCCGGCGGGAAGCATCGTCACCGTCAGCTGCACGCGCGGATCGGCGGAACGGTAGCCCTCGCCGTCGTAGACGGCCGACAGATCCAAAAAGTCGTCGCCGAACACGCACGGCTGCGCGCAGACCTTCTTGACGAAGGCGAGCACGTCGCCGTGGCTGCGGAAGTTGCGCGTCAGGCGCAGCAGCGACGCCGACCCGCCCGCCTGGGCGATCTCGGGCGCGACGAGCTGCGCGCGGAAGGCGCGGTAGCCGTTGACGTCGGCGCCGCGGAACCGGTAGATGCTCTGCTGGGCGTCGCCCACCGTGCACAGGTAACGCAGGCCAGGCCCCGCCAAGTGCCGCACGATGGCGATCTGCAGGGCGTCGGTGTCCTGAAACTCGTCGACCATGACAAGCTTGAAACGGTCCGCATAGCGAGCCCCGATGACGGGGTCCTCGAGCGCCCGCAGCGTAAGGCGCACCAGATCGCTGTTGTCGAGCGCGGCGGACGCGCGCTTCAGGCGCGAGAATGCCTCGTCCACGCGGCGCGCCATGTCCATCAGCTCGTCGAGCAGGGCGCCGCCCCGCGCGAGCGCGGCGTTTTGCGCCACGCGGGAATGGGCGGCCTGGTAGTCGTCGAACGCCTGGCCGCGCGCCTCGTCCTTGGTGTTGATCTTGCGCAAAAGCGGACAGCCGTCCAGCACGCGCAGCAGCTCGTCCAGGTCCTGACTGCCGCTGCCCACGAACGCTTCGAGCGCCTCGCAGGCGTGCTCGAGGTCGGCCAGCGCCGCATCGCGCGTCTTGGAGGGCTTGCAATCGCGGTAGAACGGCTCCACCTCGCGGTATGCCTCGAGCAGCTGGCGCGCCAGCGTCGAGGGAAGCGGAGGCTCGGGGCCGCGGATGAACCCGGCTTCGCCCTCGGGCATGGCGGCCGCGGCATCGGCGAGCCGGGCGACCATCGACGCGACGGACGCCTCGCCGCGGTACGACCGCACGGCGAACTCGCGCAGCAGCGCGTCGCGCACCGCCCCCTCCACGATGTCGGAGGGGCGCCCCAGCACCTCGGAAAGAGCCTGGGCCAGCAGATCTTCACGCTCCTTGCCCTCCAGCACGCGGAAGGCGGGATCCACGCCCAGTTGCAGCGCCTCAGCGCGCAGGATGCGCGAGCACATGCCGTGGATGGTGGAGATCCATGCGCCGTCGACCTTCATCGCCTGGTCGAGGCGGCCCTGCGCGCGCAGCGTCGAGCGCACGCGGCCCTTGAGCTCGGCCGCCGCCTTGCGCGTGAACGTGATCGCGCAGATCTGATCGACGTCGTCCACACCGCTTGCCGGATCGGCCAGCGCGGCGGCGATGCGCTGCGTCAGCGTGAACGTCTTGCCCGAGCCCGCGCCCGCCGAGATGTCGACGGGACCGGCAAGCTGCTCGACGCAGGCGCGCTGCTCCTCGGTGAATCGGACGGCCATCACGCCCCGCCTCCCCCCGACGCGGCCGCGGCGAACTCGTCGCGGCGCTCGCACAGCCCGACCGGGCAGTACTCGCATGCCTTCAGATCGGCGGCGGCCGGCGGGATCTCGCCCGCCAGAAGCCGGGCGATCCTGCGCTCGACCTCTACCTCGGCCGCATCCAGCGCCTGCGCGAAGTCCGACGTGCCGCAGGTTTTGGGGTCCATGCCCAGAAGGTCGGCCTCGCCGTCGAGCACCGTGCGGTCGAACAGGCCGCGCACGGCGCCGTCCTTGCCGTAGGACAGGTAGATCGCGCCCACCGGGATAAGCCCCAGCTTGCGGCGCGCCATCTGGGCGTAGATGAACGTCTGCATCTTGCGCGGCAGCACCGTGCCATCGTCCTCCGCGCGGCGGAACGCGTACTCGCGGCCCACCGATCCCTTGTAGTCGATCACGACGGCGCGCCCGTAGGCGTCCACATCGATGCGGTCGACCTTGCCTGCCACGTGCACGCCGGCGTAAACGAACTCGTCGTCGCCCTCGCCGAATCCGATCTCCTCGCCCAGCGGAGCGAAGTCGGGCAGAAGGCGCGCCTCGCGGCGGACGAGCGCCTCCAGGCGGCGGCGCAGCTGCTCGACCTCCAGGCGCTCCAGCTCGTCGAACGGGATGAGCGCATCCTTGGCGAAGCGCACCTGCTCGCAGGCGAACCGATCGTCGAAGATGCCGTTCATGAGCGCGACGGCGTCCTCGACGTTGGCCTCGTCCACGCGTCGATGCCCCATGGTGCGCAGCCGCGCATGCAGGCGCTCCAGCACGCCATGCGCGAAGTTGCCGAACGCAAGCCCGCCGAAGTCGGCATCGACCGTGTCCAGGCGCAGGCGACGGCGCGCGAACCACAGGTGCGGGCACTCCAGGTAGCTCTCGATGGCCGACGGCGACAGGTACGGCTCGGTGGCGATGACGCCCTTGGAGAACACGCGCGGCAGCAGGATGCGCCCACGCGAGTCGGAATCGACCGAGCCCGTCGGACGCAGCGGGATGCGGCGCGAGAGCGGCGCGGCGGAGGCGCAGGCCAGGTTGGAAGCGGCGTCCTCCTCGCCCAGCTGGGAGGCAAAGGCGGCGAGCGCAGGCGTGAGGCCGGTCGCCTCGTCGACCTCGTCGGCGTTCTGAGGATCGCGGCGGTAGCAGTCGACGAGCTCCTCGAACAGGGCCGACGGGCGCTCCTCGTCGCCGTCGACGGTGTTGAGCGGCCGGCTGAGGACGATGCGCTCGCGCGCCGTCGCCAGGGCGGCGGCGTAATCCTTCTGCATGAGCTGCGTGCGCGTGCGCAGCGCCCCGCGCGCCTCGAGCGCAGCGGAACCGGCGCCCCACAGGTCGAGCAGCCCGTCGGCCGCGTCGCGCTCGTCGGAGAGCGGATACACCGAGGCCGTCAGGTCGACCAGCATCACGCAGTCGTAGGAGGACGCGGGCTTCTGCCCCAACGCCGAAAGCGTGAGGAAGTCGATGTGACAGCAGGAACGCCCCCTGTCGCATCCGTCGGCGGGCATCTCCTTGGACGCGCCGATCGGCTGCGTCTCCAGCACTTCGACCAGCGCCGCGTCGGAAAATCCCGCATCCGCAGCCGCCTCATGCACGCGCTCGGCGCAGGAGATCGCGGCGAGCGCCCCGTCGCGCTCGGCAGCGGGCCACGCTCGCTGCGCCAACACCCACCCGCGCTCGGCGGCAAGCGCATCGGCAAAGCGGCCGTCGGCAAACGCCGAGACGATGCCGCGATGATCCTCGTCGGCGAACGCCGTGAGATCGGTGAACGCGTCGTCCGCCGTTTGGGCGCGGCATCCGCGGAACCGACTGTCGGCGGCGCGCGCCATGCGCGGCGGCAGCGCCGAGAACGGACTCAGCGCGAAATCGCCCGCAAGATGCACGTCGAGCGCAGCGGCATCGCCGTCGGCGGCCTGCGTCGCGAAGCGCAGAAGCTGGCACCACGCGCTGCCGAACGGCGTCTGCCCGAACGCGCGGACGCCCGCGACCGTGCCGCCGACACCCGCCTGCGCCAGACGCGGCGCCAGTTTGCCGAACCAGGCGAAAGGATCGGGCGCCGCCAGCGCGACGTTCGTGCCGGGATGCTCGTCGAACCAGTTCAGAATCTCGTCCGCTGCAAGCCGCGCCGCCGCGTACCCACCCGACGGCAGCGCGAAGCGCACGTGCCCCTCCGCCTGGATGGGATTATCGAAATCGGGATCGAGCAGATCATGCTGCAGGCGCGCGAGCTCCGCCGGACGATCCGGCGCGCCCTCCGTCTCCCAGACGATCTCCAAGATATGGGCCTCGGCGCGATCGAGAAACCGCAGCTGCAGCTCGGAGAGCCGCACGTCGAGCACGATCGCGCACACGCCGTCGAGGACGCCCGCATCCGCCAGGACCTCGCACGCCTCGGTTGGCTCGACCAGCCCGCGCTCCGAGAGCAGGTCGCCATAGCGCAGCACCGTCCCGGTCGCCGCGCGCTCAGCCTCGCCTATCGCGGAGGCGTCCACGCGCGCGGCCGCCGCGAACCCCTCGCGCGCCGCCCGCGCCAGCAGCCGCGCATACCCCGGCGTGCACGCAAGCGGGAACGCGGACCCAGCGGCCTCGGATTCGGCGACGGCGTCCTCCAGCGCCCGGCGCATCAGCACGGCCCGCTGCAGCGGAGCCGCCAGCGCGCGCCCGTCGCCGAACAGCTCCCACAGATCGGCGACCCATCCGTCGAACGTCATGACCGCTACGCCGAACCCCGCGCCCGCATCGGCGAGCAGATGCTTGACCCGCACCTCCTCGTCATACGAACGCACGACAACCACCGGCCGCTCCCCGCGCGCCCGCGCATCGCGCACCAGCCGCAGAAGCTCCGCCTCCACAGCCCACGCCGATCGATATGTCATCCAGTTCAAAGACATAGGTGGGATTATACCCGCGGAAACCCGACGGCCCTCACGCCTCGATCGCGCCTTTTTTGGGACGACCGGCTTTCCGCGGCGCGTTGAATCGCTCCTTGACACTCTCGGTCGAGATCATCAGCATATTGCCCGTTTTTCGCGCCTTGAGGATACCGTCGCGTGCCATCGCATAGATCCGAGAGCGCGACACATCGAGGATGTCCGCCGCCTCATCCGCCGTCATCTCGTTCAGCGACAGGTCCGCTCCATCCGCCAATGCCATCACGCCCACAAGTACGCTTCCCTCGGGGCAGTCGGGCGTGAACCTCCCGACTGTCGGAAGAGGCTCGCCCGCTTCCATGCGGTCGGCGATCTCCAAACAAAGGAGATCCTGCACCATATACACTGCATCGGCGAAATCCGAACCCTGGGTCACAAGCCCCAACTCGGGGATAGCCGCCTCGAATCCGCCTTCGTTGCAAGGGGTGATCACCGCTTTGTACAGATAGCGCTCCATACGTCGCCCTTCTCCAATCAAGCTAACGCCTGACGCCGTTAGCACGTTTTTTCACATCGTCTTCCACTCCGGGTTTCAAATCGCCCCGGTGCTTCATATCGTCGACTGAATTCGATATCTTAGATGAGGATACCGAAAGACAGCGCAGAGCAGACAGAAAAACGAGGGCCCTCGCAAACCTCGACCATCATCGGCGCAAGGAGCTGGCATGCCATCCTTTTACTTCTCCAAATCCAAGTACTGCTCGTTCTGGCAATGCCCCAAGATCGCTTGGCTGCAAAAGCACAAGCCGGAGGAGCGCGAGATCGACGACGCCACGCTCGCGCGCATGAAGGAAGGCGACAAGGTCGGCGATCTGGCGATGGGGCTGTTCGGCGACTTCGTGGAGGTGACCGCCTTCAAGGACGACGGGTCGCTCGATCTCGGCGCGATGATCGCCGCCACCAAAGCCGAGATGGACGGCGACGCGCGCGTCATCTGCGAGGCGTCGTTCTCCTTTGAGGGGCTGTACTGCGCCGTCGACATCCTCGTCCGCGACGGGGACGGCTGGAGCATCTACGAGGTCAAAAGCTCGACCCACAACGACAAGGCCGTCTACATGGCCGACATCGCCTACCAGCGCTTCGTATTGGAGCGCTGCGGCGTCCAAGTCGTCGGCACGTACCTCGTCTGCCTTAACAGCGATTACGTGTTCGACGGGACCCTCGATCTAAACGGGCTGTTCCTCATCACCGATGTGCGCGAGGCCGTCGAAGCCGAGATGCGCGACGTTGGGCCGAACCTCCAATCGGCCGAGCTGCTGCTGTCGTCGCCGGAAGAACCGGAGGTCCCCCTCTCGCCCAGCTGCAGGGATCCGTACCCATGCTCGTTTGGGCGCTACTGCACCAAGGATCTGCCCGAACCCTCGGTGTTCGACCTGTACCGCCTCCGCTTCCCCAAAGCGCTGGACTTCCATCGCGAGGGGCTCGATTCGCTTGAGCAGCTTGCCGGGGACAGCCGCATCAAAAACCCCATCCAACTGCGCCAGATTGACCACGCGGTCCACGATCGCGAGGCGCATATCGACCGCCCGCGCATCAGGGGCTTCCTCGAAACGCTGCATTATCCGCTGTACTTCCTCGACTTCGAAACCGTGCAGCCCGTCATACCGGAGTACGTCGGCACAAAGCCCTACGCGCAGGTGCCGTTCCAGTATTCGCTGCACTATATCGACAAAGAGGGCGGCCCACTCGAGCACAAGGAGTTTCTGGCGGATCCCTTCGAAGACCCGCGCCGCCCCATCGCCGAGCGCCTCTGCGCGGACATCCCCGGCGGAGCCTGCGTGACCGCCTACAACAAGTCGTTCGAATGCGGCAGGCTCAAGGAGCTCGCCGATCGTTTCCCCGACCTTGCCGAGCGCCTGCTTGCCATCCGCGAGAGCATCGTCGACCTGCTGACGCCGTTCCAATCGGGTTGGTATTACAACCGCGCGATGGGCGGCAGCTTCTCCATCAAAAGCGTTTTGCCGGCCCTGTTCCCCGACGACCCCGAGCTGAACTACGTCAACCTCGAGGACGTGCACAACGGATCCGAGGCCATGAACGCCTTCGCCGAGATGCGCGACATGGAGCCCGAAGAGCGCCGGAAGACAAGGGAGGCACTGCTGGCGTACTGCAAGCTCGACACCTACGCCATGGTGAAGCTCTGGCAGAAACTGAAAGCCGCCGCGGACGACTAAGCGCTCTCGCTGCAGAAATCAAACTAACAGTGCGCGCGAATGCGGATAGCGCATGAAAAACGGAACGAGGCTCGCGATGAGCCCCGATCCGTTCAAGTTGTATGACTTCGTCGCACGCGAACACGCCGCCGCGTTGCGGACCGCCCGCGCTCGCCGCCGCGGATCGCGCCGCCATGGCGCGCCGCAGCGCGCGTCCTAGCCCAGCGCCAGGATAGACGGAGCGATCTGCTTCTTGCGGCTGAGGACGCCGGGCATCCACACGCCGCCGGGGACGTCGACCTCGATGCCGAACGCCTTGTCGATCAGGCTGCAATCGCCCTCGCAGACAAAGCGGCTGCCCTCCTCGATGATGTCGGTGACGGCAAGCAGGAAGCTGCGGTAGCCCTTGTCGGCGATGACCTGGCGCATGTACTCGCGAATCTCGTCCTCGCGTTCCATGACGGCGGCGGCGTCGACGGTCTCGCGCTGCGCGATGAACACCACGTCGTCGCCTACCTGGAACTCCTTGGCGTCGGCGGCGACCAGGCGGTCGATGGGCAGATCGGCTCCGCTGCCGCGGCTCTTGATGACCTGGTTGCCCCACTCAAGCGCATCCACGCCGGCGAACTTTGCCAGCCATTCGGCCTGGTAGTGGTCGGACTTGGTCGCCGTGGGCGACTTGAGCAGCACGGTGTCGGTCATGAGCGCCGAAAGCAGCATGGCCGCGGTCTCCTTGGACGGGTCGATGCCCTCGCGCTCGAACTCCTTGGCGACCACCGTGGCAGAAGAGCCGATGGGCAGGTTGTGGAACTTGATGGGGCCGGCGGTGACCAGGCCGCCGATGCGATGGTGGTCGATGATCTCCAGAAGCTCGGCGTCCTCCAGACCGTCGACGGCCTGAAGCAGTTCGTTGTGATCCACCAGGATGACCTTCTGACCGGGATCGACGTGGTCGATCAGCTCGGGGACCGGGATGCCCAGCTTGCCCAGCACCCAGCCGGTCTCGGGCGGCAGCTGGCCCAGGCGCGCCGGCTTGTAGACGCAGCCGGGAGCGTCGCGCTCCGCCAGGATGTTCTTGAGCTCCGCATAGCCGATCGCAGCGCAGATCGCGTCGTTGTCGGGATTCTTATGGCCTACGACGATGATGGTTTCCGCCATGTCCGGTCCTTTCCAAAGCCGCTCTAAACGAAAAATGCCCCGCCGGAGGAGCTCAATGCCCCAGGCAAAGCAAATGCGTCGAGCACGCGCGAGCGCGCTCGTTCAGAAACGTAAAGCTTTCGCCCCGAATGCGCAAGGGAAAACCCCGCCGCCGGACGGCGAACTCCCCAAACCATCGGGCGAAAGGCGCTGATGTTGCGCTACCATGCTCTCAACCGCGAAACCCGCCGCACACTGCAAGAGAAAGCGAACGCCCATGGAACCCCTCGGACTGCGCGACATCATCGGCCCTATCATGGTGGGCCCCTCCAGCTCGCACACCGCCGGCGCGCTACGCATCGCCCGGATGGCGCGGCGCCTGCTCTCGGCCGCTCCCGCGCACGCCGACATCACGCTGTACGGCTCGTTCGCGCACACCGGCACCGGGCACGGCACCGACAAGGCCCTGGTGGCGGGCCTTCTGGGACTGGAGGCGGACGATCTGCGCATCCGCGACTCGTTCTTCTTGGCGAAGGGAGCGGGGCTCGAGTTCGCGTTCACCCGCGCGACGGACGCCCAGGCCGAGGCGGCGGGCGTCGAGCATCCCAACACGGTGGACATGCGCATCGTCGACGCCGACGGGGAGAGGATCGACGTGCGCGGCGTCAGCGTGGGCGGCGGCGCGGCGGCCATCCGCCGCATCGACGGCGTCGACGTGGACATCTCGGGCAAGCGCACCAGCGTGGTGGTGAGCCAGCGCGACGAGCGCGGCGTGCTCGCCCACATCGCGCGCTGCCTGTCGGACGCCGCCGTGAACATCGCCACCACCCGCATGTACCGCACGCGCCGCGGCGCGCACGCCTACACGGTCATGGAGGTGGACGGCTCGGTGCCCGCGCGCGCCAAGGAGGAGATCGAGCAGGATCCCCGCGTGATGGGCGTGCGGGTCATCCTCGCCGACGGGCCGGAGGGCGGCATGATCGGCGACGGTGCGGCGGTCGATGGGCGCGACGACGCCGCTGCAGCGGGCGGCGAGCAGAACAGCGGCGCGGCGGGCGGCATGACCGACCGTCAGATCGAAGCCGCCGAGGAGCGCTTCGCCCGATGCGACTTCACGACCGGCGCGGAGCTGCTTGCCCTGTGCGGACGCGAGGGCTGCTCCATCGCGCAGGCGATGGCGGCGCGCGAGGAGGCGCTGGCCGCCCTGGACGGCGCGGATGCCGGCACGGACGAGTACCTGGCGCGCGTGCTCGACGTGATGCGCGCGTCCACGGAGAAGCCGCTGCGCGAGCCCGAGCAGTCCATCGGCGGGCTCATCGGCGGCGAGGCGCACGACAGCGCGGCCGCCTGCGCGCGGCCCGACGCCGTGATCGACGGCATCGCCGCGGACGCGATGGTGCGCGCGATGGCGGTGCTCGAGACCAACGCGTGCATGGGCCGCATCGTCGCCACGCCGACGGCGGGATCGTCGGGCGTGCTGCCCGGCGTGCTGTTCGCGCTGCAAAACGGCAAGGGATTCGACGACACGACGCTGCGCGCGGGCGTGCTGACGGCGTCGGCGGTGGGATATCTGGCGGCGCGCAACGCGACGGTGTCGGGCGCCGAGGGCGGCTGCCAGGCCGAAGTGGGCACCGCGACGGCGATGGCCGCAGCAGCGGCGGTCGAGATGGCGGGCGGCACGCCGGCGGCCGCGCTCGATGCGGCGTCCAACGCGCTGTGCGCGCTGATGGGGCTTGTGTGCGACCCCGTGGGCGGCCTGGTGGAGATCCCCTGCCAGAAGCGCAACGGGTCCGCGGCGGCGGTGGCGCTCACCTGCGCCCAGATCGCGCTGGCGGGCGTGCCCAATTTGGTGCCCTTCGACGAGACGGTGGCCGCCATGGACGCCGTCGGCCGCACCCTGCCGGCGACGCTGCGCGAGACGGCGCTGGGCGGCATCGCCGCAGCACCGGCGGCCTGCGCCTGGTGCGCCCAGGGCTGCGGAGAGTAAGCCTGCAAAACACTCGAGTGTCTACAAAATGGCTTCGAATATGAACGAGCGGCCCGATACAGGTCGCTCGTTCATATCGCCGGTTCTTTGCAATGTGGATCCTTCAGCGCCGGGAAACCGCGTAGCGGGCATGCTGGGCTAGCGAGTAGAAGCGGTTGCGGATGGATGCTTGGGCGACCAACTCGGAGAGTGCGCTGAATGCGAGCGCGATGGAGGTTGCGATGGCGGTCAGACCGCCGAGCAGGGGAAGCAGTCCCACGCAGAGCGTGGCGAGGGCGAGTGCGATGGCGACGGCATTGAAGCGTCGGTAAAGACGCGGCTCCCCCGCCGTCAGGGTATCGCGCGCTGCGAGAGCGCGCGGGGTGCACTCGCGATTGGCGAGCTCGCCCACGCGGCGCATGCGCCGTCCGGAGGCGAAGCGGATGAGTGCGGATGACGATGCCAAGCCGATCAGAGCGACGACGCCCAGCAGCATGAGCGGCAGCGTCCCGCCGAATCCGGCGATCCCCTGCCCCGCCGCTGCCGCCGCGGCGACGGCGCCACCCGAGCCGAGCGCGATGGCGACGAGCTCCCAGAACGTGTCGGAGCCGTCCCAAGCGGGCTGGCCGTGGACGCGGTACGCCTTGGCGATCACCCACAGCAGCACGACGCCGACGACGACCGCCGCGATATGGAAACCGCGCGCCGCCGTCGACCAGGGAAAACCGCCCAGCTCGCAGACCAGCCACAGCATCGCCAGCGCCCAGAACGCCGACACGACCAGGATCTCGCGCGACAGCCACGAGCCGCCCAGATGCGCCAGCGAGCGCGGCGCACGCAGAGGGCGCGCCAGATGCGCGACAGACGCGAGCATCCCCGCCGTCACCATGAGCACGACGACCGCGGCAAGCGCCCACCCGCCGCCAAGCGGCAGTGCGAACGCACCCGCTCCCACCGCCGCCGGCGAGAGCGTTGTGAAGCAGATCAGCGGAATCTCGCTGCGCTCCTCCCCGTTATCCGTTCCCATCGCGCTTTTCCCTCATCCGATCCTACACCCGAGCTCAGTGCAGCGCCTTGGCGGGCAGGCCGCGCTTGAGCATCTGGCGCGCCGCTTTGTCGCGCACGCCCGCCTCGATCTCTTCGACGGGGCCGAACTTGATGGCGCCTCCGCAGCAGTTCTCGACGCAGGCGGGAAGCTTCCCCTCGCGCAGCCGGTCGATGCACATGTCGCATTTCTGCATCAACCCGTCGCGGTCGAACTGGGGCGCGCCGAACTCGCACGCCCACGAGCAGTACCGGCAGCCGATGCACTTGTCGCGATCGATGAGCACCGCGCCGAACTCCGGATCGCGGTAGATCGCCTTGGCCGGGCACACCGCCATGCAGTCAGGCGAGCCGCAGTGCATGCACGCCATCGAGACGTATTGGATGGGGCGCGCCTCGTTGCCGGGATCGAGCAGCGTCACCACCGAACGGTAGCGCGGGCCGCTCCCGCCCGGCACCTCCTGAACGTGGGGCCGCAGGTCATGGGCCGATTTGCAAGCAACCTCGCAGGCGAAGCACTGCGTGCAGCGGCTGGAATCGAAACGGAACGCGTACTGCATGCTAGGCCTCCTTCCCCTCGGACGGAACCATGACGGCGCCGGAGCAGGAGATCAGGCCCGCCTCCCCCGCCTGCGCCTGCGCGGAGCCCGCGCCGTCGTGTCGGCCGAGCAGCCGCGCCAGCAACCCGCCGCGCTCCCGCCCGGTGCCGGCGCAGCCCGACGCCGCGCCCGCCTCGCCGGACATGCCGACGACCGGCACGCGGCCCGCCGACGGACCGTCGATCTTCTCGATCCGCCCCAGGCACGCGGTGTAGTTCGCCTGGCTGGAGATGGGATCGAGCGCATCGTCGATGCCGAGTTCGTTGTAGTTGGCGTCGGCCCATCCGCCGGGCACGTAGATCCAGTCCTCGCGCAAGATGGGCGTCACCTCCACGCGCATCTCGATGGAGCCGCGCGGCGAGCTGATGCGCGCCCAGTCGCCGTCGGCCAGCCCCAGCTCGGCGGCGCGGCGCGTGTTGACCATCGCGCGGCCCTCGGGCTGCAGCTCGCGCAGCCACGGGATCGTGCGGCGCTGCTCGTGCACGTACATCGGACCGGAGCGCCCCGTGAACACGACATAGGGGAACTCGGCCGCCACCTCCGGCGCGCTGCGCGGCGATTCGGAGCTGTCCTCCCAGTTGGGAAGAGGATCGAACCCGGCGCCGTCGAGCACCTCCGACCACACGTTCACCACGCCGCCCGGCGAGCGGAAGCCGCCCTTCTCGTAGCCGCGCGCGCCCAGTCCACCGAACCGCACGCCGTGGGGGCTCTCCCTAAGCTGGGCGTAGGTGATCCCGGAGGGCGCCAGATCCTGGTCGATGTACCACGAGATGTCGTGGGTGGGGAACTCCTCGGTGAAGCCCAGCGCGCGCCCGAGCTCGATCATGATCTGGGTGTCGGGCAGCGCCTCTCCCACCGTGACCGCCTTCTGACGCAGCGTGACCTCGGGGAACGTGCAGTTGAACCACTCCGGCTCGGTGCGCTCCAGATACGTCGCAGCGGGCAGCACCAGATCGGCGAGGCGCGCCGTCTCGCTCAGGTACGGATCGATCACGCAGAGGTAGCCGATCTTCTTAAACGCCGCGGTGGTGACCGCCGGCTGCGGCTGGGTGACGACGGGGTTGGCGCCCTGGACGATGCACACCTCGATCTTGCCCTCGTGCATCATGCGGAGCACGTCGGGCGTGGAAAGGAGCCCCTGCCCGCCGAACAGCAGCGGATAGCGCGACTCGTCGGGGTTGTAGGGCGGCACATGGAACAGGCCGCTTGGGCCCGTCGGCTCGAAATCGGGCAGCACGTGGTCGATGAGCGTGAAGTTGGCCGCGCGCGGCGGGGCCTTGGGCGTGAACAGGTCGCACCCCTCGCGATCGAGATGCCCCGTGATGGCGCGCAGGATGCACAGCGCGCGCGTGGTCTGCACAACGTTCACGCGGCCCTCGAGCCCGTGCCCGGTGGCGATCGACGCGCGCGGCGTGGTGGCGTACTCGCGCGCGAACGCGGTGATGACGTCCGCCGGAACGCCGCAGATCGGAGCCGCCCACTCAGGCGTGTAGGCCTGCCCCAGCTTGTTGGCGCCCGCAAGATGGGCGGACAGGCGCGCGAGCCCCGGATCGTTGGTCCAGCGGTCGACGAACTCGGCGTCCCACAACCCCTCGTCGACGATGACGTAGAGCATCGCCAGCACGAGCGCGAGGTCGGTGCCCGGCTCCACCTGGATGACCTGGTCGGCGACGGCGGCAAGGTGGAAGCGCAGCGGATCGACGACCACCAGCTTTGCCCCGCGGTCGCGCGCGTCGAGGATCTTGGCGAGCATCGGCGCGGTCGAGAACGACGGCTGCTTGCCCCAGTAGATGATGAGGTCGGCATGGATGATGTCGCCGAACGACGGCATGCCGCCGTAGGTCATGCCCTCGGTGATGGCGCGCGGCACGAAGCACTCCGACGCGCCCATGCCCACCTCGGTGCCCACGCAATGCGCCAGGCGCTGGGTCATGTCGTAGGTGAAGCCCCAGCCGCATGCCTGGCCGCGGATGAACGACACCGACCACGGACCGCGCGCATCGATCGCCGCGCGCACGCGGCCGGCGAGCTCGGAGATGGCCTCATCCCAGCTGATGCGCTCGAAACGGCCCGAATGGCGCTCGCCCGCACGGCGCAGGGGGTGCAGCACGCGCTGCGGATCGTGCGCGATCTGCGCGCCGGCAAGGCCCTTCGCGCACAGCACGCCGTCGGTCTTGAACGCGCCCGGGACGCCGTGGGTCCGCAGCACCCGTCCCTCGGCGACGTCGACGTACATCTGGCAGGTGCTGTGGCATCCGGCGCACACGCTCGGCACCGTGACGGAGCCGTCGGCGTTGGTTCGGGCGGATCCGGCGGCCGACACCGAGTCGGCGCCGCCATACGCCCCGCGATCGGCAAGCTCGAAGATGGATTTGGCCTCGTCCATGGCAATCGCCCCTCTTCCGTCGCGGCCGCCCCTCGTCCGGACGGCCGGTCGCCGCCCTCCCAAGCGGACGGCGGATTCCCTGGGATGATTGTCTCAGGATGGCGCGTCCGGCGCAATGGCGTAGGCGCCGCGAAACCGTACAGGATGAGGGAGATCGTCCTATGCGGATGAGGAAGGGGCCATGGGCGCCGAGCAGCATCCGCTCCGCTAACCGCCAAACCGGAAAGGCCGACGCATGCCCACCCCACCCGCCTTGCCCGCCCCGCTCCGGCACCTCCTCGAACAGCCGTGAATCAGGCGCTGGGGAGCCCATATCGCCAAGGCGAACGTCCTGGTGGGATGTTGCGCCTGATCGGCACACGGCGCCGCTGATGCCGCCGGCGGGCACCGCCCTGACCTGGGCCGTCCTCAGCGCCGCGAGCGCCATCAAATGGAGCAGCGTCATCGTTACCATGCTGCTGTGCGCCGCCTATGCCGCGATCGGCCTATTGGAACCGGCGACGACCTACAGCAGCGCCACCGAAGCGTTCATGGCGGCGCAACAGCCCTTCGAGTCCTCCCCTTCCGCACTGATGTCGAAGGCGGGACCGTTCGCGTCGCTTGCGGACGGCCTGGCAGCCTACGGCATGTCCGAGGCGGCGGGAATGGCGTTTCCCCCGTACGTGGTCTGCCGCATCGCGCTGATGGCGGGCGCGTTCTTCAGCGTTGCCAACTTGCTGGGGGCGTGCTCGCTGGAGCGCGTGGAGCTGCGGCGCATGTCGCGCCTTTGGGGACGCCAGGCGAGCACGGGGCGCGCGGACGCGTCGTCGGGAAGTACGTCGCGGCGGACGCGGTGCTGCCAGTGTGCCTGTGCGCGGCGTTTCTGGGCGCCGATCTGGCGGTCGATCAGGCGTCGGAGACTGAGGAGTTCACCGCGGAAGGGAGCTTTGTGGCGGAGCAGTTCCAAAGCCAGATCGAGCAGGGCATCGACGACTCGCAGCTGGAGGCCGAGTTCGACAACTTCGTGGAACAGGCGTCGCAGCTGAAGGCCGGCATCGAGCAGGAGCTGGCCGGCTGCGAGCCGTCCGGCGTGCCCGAATGACTGGTGACGACCAAGGAGCTTTTGGCGGACGACTTCCTGTCGCAACCGCTCGAGCCCACGGAGAAGCCGATGGATGCGGGGGCGCGCATCGGCATCGGCGCTGCAGCGCGCGCGGCGGGCGGCGTGCTGGCCAAGACGCTGGTGGAGAAGGCGATGACCAAGCAATTCTGCAGCAAGGTCGTGACCAAGATCTCGAGCATGGCCGCCTCGCGCGCTGCCGGAGGCGTCGTCGGCGGAGTCATGGGAACGATCGGCGGCCCGCTGGGCACCGTGGCAGGCGTCGCCGCCGGCACCGCCCTGGGCGTGGGCGTGGACTACGTCCTGCTCAACATCGACGAGATGCAGAACCGCGAAACGTGCAAACAGGAGAT
The DNA here is from genome assembly GCA_958452575.1 of uncultured Eggerthellaceae bacterium. Classification (GTDB taxonomy): domain Bacteria; phylum Actinomycetota; class Coriobacteriia; order Coriobacteriales; family Eggerthellaceae; genus Aphodovivens. The sequence continues at coordinate 54,327 of CAUDUM010000005.1, read as the reverse complement.
CATCGCCACGATCGAGGAAGAGCGCGCGGAGAAGCTGGCGTTGGTGGGATAGCTCGCAGCGCCAGCCGTCCCCGTTGCCGCGCGTTGGTCAACCTGATACAATCCGAAGCGGAAGGTGCCCCGCCTAACCGGGCAGCATCTTTCGCGGAACTAAGCCGGGTCTATCTTTGGTGGGATGCCCGGCTTCTTTCTTTTGAAATCAACCGTTCGCCATCACCCCCTCGATCATCAACCGTTCGCACGCCTAACGACGGCGTTGGCTGATGCCGATCATGCCGAGAACCACGGAGAAGATCGCGCAAAGCGCAAGAATCGTCTGAGGATCCATCGGAAGCACCTCCCTTCGGAGCTGCCCAGCGCAGCGAAGCACCTTACGACATTATATCGTACATTAGTTCGTATTATAATGAGTTGTGAAACACAGCCGTCAGTTTGCTCGAATGATCGAGCATGACGCCTTCCTTCCAGATGACATGTTTGCGTTGGATCTGTTGAGGAGCAGCCGACGAACAGCACTTTCGAATACCCGATCGTCAGTTTGAACGATGGCCTATACGACGACGATGTCGCGACCAACCTCGCCGAAACGTTCGATTGCTGCGTAAACGATGGCAAGCTTGATGGACAGCAGGTCGTGCAGGCATTCGTAGCATCGGGTCTCGCCGAGCAGTTCGAACGGCAGAACCCCGTCTACATCGCCGGAAAGTCCGGTTTCGAATTGGCAAGCCTGCTGGAAACGTACATGCGAGCGCCGTTTCCGGAGCAGCCCTTACCGAGATACGATCGCTCGCCCGACTACTGGGTGGGATGGTCCGTGGCGTGGTTCCAACTGAAGACCGGCCTCCCCTACCGATCAGCGTTCGGTAGATTCTCCTACGACGACCTGAGGGAGATGTATCACCCGCTGCACGAGGCGGATGAATCCAAATTCATCGAGACGCTGCTGCGGAGGCTGGACGCATTCGACGCGAGCCGCCCAACCCGGCTGCGCGCGAGACGGGAAGCGTTCGGCCTGTCGCAGTCGGAGCTCGCCCGCCGCGCCAACGTCGGCCTGCGCGCGATCCAGATGTACGAGCAGCGCAACAAGAATATCAATCACGCGCAAGGAGCGACGCTCTACCGACTGTCACGGGTGCTAGGATGCGGGATGGAGGATTTGCTGGAGAGGTAGCAGGAGCTACTAGGCACGAGACGGAAGGGAGCCAGACCATGGACAACGCGCATGATTGGGACGCAACCGACGAGCACGGGCTCCCCGTGCCAAAACAATTCGACGGGCCATACTTCGACGTGAGGGAATACTCTACAGGAAAGTACGCTGAAGCGAGCACGCTCGATCAAAAGATCGCGATGCGCGGGCAAGAGGCTTTCGCAAACAGCGTCTCGCCGGACGATTTCGAGGCAAGCCCTTTTGCAGACAAGGTGAAGGTTGGACTCGCCGAATTGTGGGCGCAATCCACATGGGTAGAGAGCGAGACGCAAAGAGACATCGGCCTTGAGGCATGCGTGGCGAGCGTAAAAAAGGGAGACATTCTTGAAGTGCGGCGTTGCGCAAGAGAGGCGAGCGAGTGGGAGTATGGCTTTTATCTTCCGAGCGGCGACATGCTTCCCTACTCCCCTTTCCATGATTGCGATGACATGTTCTTCAACCAGGCTCTGGACGACTGCCGAAGTAACGAGCGCTTGGTTTGCATAGTGCGCGATGTCGAATGCTTTGGCGAAGACGATGGCGTGCCAGCAGATCCCGGCTTCTGCTGGCGAGTCTACTCGTGCAAGGTGACTGTATATCGCGAGGAATGGGCTCCTGAGCTTAATTAGCCGTAAAGGCTTTCGATCATCGACCATCGTTTCGAACGGACAGGAATAAAGCCAGTCTTATCGCCTTAAAATTGCTGGTAGAGCGGTCGGGAGGCGGGCATGGGGCAATACTTTGAGTGGGTCAATTTCGACAAGGGCGAGATCATCGCGACATGGCCATGGCCCAACGGTCAGAAGCCGCACGAGTGCACCTACGTCGAATGCGAGGAGACCGACGCAGCGCTCACGATGCTCGCAGGCGAATAGGCAGGGGACTTCGTGGTGCTCCTCGGAGACTATGCCACCTTCGAAAATATGACGTGCCCCAAGCATAGAGAACTCCAGAGGCGGCTGAAGGGTATGAACCTTGAGGACTACGTCTTCAACTGCGAGGATATATGCGGGTGCTTCGACTACATGGGACGGCATCCTGAAGTCACATATCCTGTATACGGAGCGGAGCCCGGCAAGGAGGTCGAGCGGCATTACGAGGGACCCTACGACATCGCTATCCGACATTTTCGCTACGTGGTGAACGAGCCGAAGGGCGAGTATGTTGATCAATTCCGCACGGCCGTGCGCAGCTCAAATGGCAAAACAGGTAGGATCGTGCACTACGATCCATTTCCTCAGCTCATGTGCTCAGAGACTCTCGGCACGGAGCACCCGGAACGCGAGATCGACGGACTTTGGTTCGGCGATGTGATCCGGCAAACGAATGAGCATCCTGGCGACGACTACACGGCAGTGGCGCAGTGGTACAGCTAATCCAGGCCATCCTTGACCTGCTCCGACAACGAAATCAGGCAAATAATCTCCGAACGTAGACTGAACGTCGTCGACGGCAATACACTTGAACAGATATAAACTTGCGTTCTCGGGTTGACGGAACACAGGTAAGAACACGAGGGGCAGCGCCGAAACCTTCAAGTTGCAGAGGACAGTGCACTGCCACAAGCGTTGAAACGTTAGGATCTCGATTCATTCGTGATTCATCCCTCCGTGTCGGCTTTGATCAGTTTCTTTAGATATCCTGCTCGATTGGGTGCGCGTCCAGATGCTCGAGCAGATCCCCTTCATGCGGCGAGAACCTGACAACACGCTGCACCATATTCTCGCGCCGATACTTGCTGTTCACTCGCTTTTATGCCTCACCTACCATGCTATACTCCAATTCATCGGGGATATGAGTTTCCGGCTTGGGAGCCGATCTTTCGGTCGGCCCCCGGCTGGTTTACCTGGCGCGGTTCAATAGCCTGAAGTTGATGGACACGGTGATCGCTACTCGCCATGTCCTAAGCCTTATGCTCATATCCCCTTTCTCTGATCGTTTCGGAAACCCCTCTTTGGCATTTGACTACCAGTCAGTTTGTCACTGCCCCAAAACTAATGCCAGAACACCTATCTTATCGACGATAGTTTGACTACCAGTCAGTTTGTCACTGCTCCAAAACGAGTGCCACGCGGCCTGCAACCCGGCAGGGTTTGACTACCAGTCAGTTTGTCACTGCTCCAAAACGAATGAGGACGAAGAACCGCAATGGGAGCTGTTTGACTACCAGTCAGTTTGTCACTGCTCCAAAACTACGACCTCATGCCTCCTAATGCGCGCGATGTTTGACTACCAGTCAGTTTGTCACTGCCCCAAAACTAATGCCAGAACACCTATCTTATCGACGATAGTTTGACTACCAGTCAGTTTGTCACTGCTCCAAAACCTGTTTCCGGCGGGGTTGGAGAGATAGGCGGTTTGACTACCAGTCAGTTTGTCACTGCTCCAAAACGCGCTGGAGGCCCGCGTCGAGGCGTTGGAGGTTTGACTACCAGTCAGTTTGTCACTGCTCCAAAACTGGGAGGAATGCTGCGTGAGGATGCACTACGTTTGACTACCAGTCAGTTTGTCACTGCTCCAAAACCCCACGCCCTTTTCAAAAGCGCACGCCTCGGTTTGACTACCAGTCAGTTTGTCACTGCTCCAAAACATCGGCACCTGCATCGGCGTGGTGATCGGCGTTTGACTACCAGTCAGTTTGTCACTGCTCCAAAACTGCTATTTGCTGGGAAACGAGCCGCCCGTAGTTTGACTACCAGTCAGTTTGTCACTGCTCCAAAACACGCGCTGTAGAATTGAGGGTACACCGCTTGTTTGACTACCAGTCAGTTTGTCACTGCTCCAAAACGTCCCATTGCGCCAGGCGGTAGTACTCGTAGTTTGACTACCAGTCAGTTTGTCACTGCTCCAAAACGTCATGAACCTGGGATCGGAGATGGTCGAGGTTTGACTACCAGTCAGTTTGTCACTGCTCCAAAACCCTACTCCCTTTTCAAAAGCACACGCCTCGGTTTGACTACCAGTCAGTTTGTCACTGCTCCAAAACACTATTCTCACCCACGCGTATCTGGAGGGAGTTTGACTACCAGTCAGTTTGTCACTGCTCCAAAACTCTACCCTCCTCTCTCTGTTCACGCCAAAAGTTTGACTACCAGTCAGTTTGTCACTGCTCCAAAACGGATATTGCAGGGATATGGTTTTCCCTGGTGTTTGACTACCAGTCAGTTTGTCACTGCTCCAAAACCGTACCTACGTCGATCGTTTCGGCACGCTGGTTTGACTACCAGTCAGTTTGTCACTGCTCCAAAACCGACGGCGTGTCCGTGTGCGTCGAAGAGACGTTTGACTACCAGTCAGTTTGTCACTGCTCCAAAACCATCAGTCCCGCATAGCCCGATCAGCCGACGTTTGACTACCAGTCAGTTTGTCACTGCTCCAAAACTTCTGCGTCGGGCTTGTCGACGATATCGTCGTTTGACTACCAGTCAGTTTGTCACTGCTCCAAAACCCGATGTTGTGGATGGTCTCGGTGGTGCCGGTTTGACTACCAGTCAGTTTGTCACTGCTCCAAAACTATGTCGGATGATAACATCAAGTTCATTAAGTTTGACTACCAGTCAGTTTGTCACTGCTCCAAAACAGCGGATATAACGAAGCTTCGGCAGCGCTCGTTTGACTACCAGTCAGTTTGTCACTGCTCCAAAACTAGATTGCCGTCTTTCATCATCGTTGTGAAGTTTGACTACCAGTCAGTTTGTCACTGCTCCAAAACCGATGGGGCAAAATCCCTTCTGCGCAAGGGACGGACATTGACTGGCGCATGTTTGCTATGTTGAAAGAAAATCCAGGTCAATAACAGTTTTTCTCTCTTGCTCGTAACGGGCTGGATCAGGAATCGATTCCAACAGAAGGATGTTCAGATCGCATAAAAAAGCTTCTCGATAGAACTCCTTAAGCTCGAATTTCTCCAAAAAACTTTTGAGATTCACGAACAAGATGACCTGTTTGCATTGAATATCCGACGCGAATTTCATGAACTTTATCAAGCTGTCAAGGAGCGATTCGGCAGGATCCCCATCGACGCTGAAATCAAACGACTTAAGGAACTTGCCCAAATCCCATTCTACGGCAAACTCGTACTCGGACTGAAGGCGAAGCCCCAACTCGGCAACATCGTCCCTCAATCTTTGAGCCGATTCATCGATCTTGCGACGCGCCTGATCATCGGCTGCATACATCCCCTCGACGACGTCCTGAAGATCCCCCAGCAACGCTCGATCGCCCCAGGGTAAATCGAACGGATCGACTACGGCAAGGATCGCATTCCTCGCGCTGCGTTTGCCACCCTCATCATCCCATAGCGAATACGGCTCCAGCGCCGCCTCGCCCTGCCCTCCGATCAAAGATCGGCACACCCGAGCAAACAGCCTTTTATCATGCACCTCCAACACTCCGACCGCACCGCCGCCGATCTCGACCGCATCGAGTCCTTCGATCAAAAGTCTCATAACACCACGAACTCCTCGAGCGTGTCGAGCTCCTCGCCCCATTCTCTTTTTCCGACGATATACACCATCGAGGCGTATTGCTTTTCGGTCACCTTGAGCACCTGCACAAGCCCGGCAGGAGGGCGGAGTTTCCCTAGCTGTCTGATCGCAGCACTCGCCTGAGCGTCGTTCACCACCAATTTCGAGTAAACGGACTCCTGCATCATCAAGTACCCTTCCTTGAGAAGGCTTTTGCGAAACAGGCGATACTCCTTCCTGTCGGATGCCGTCTCGACCGGCAAGTCAAAGAAGACGATCAGCCTCATGAACCGGATACGCCTCCCTTCGTTCATTGTTCGAAGCCCTCAATGTCAGCTGCCGGCAACGTCTTATTCAGAGCCGCAAGGCAATCCTGCGTGAACAATCCGACGACCGAGCGGAGACGGTACGATCCTCCTTTGTACGAGACAACCATCGACCCGAGATTGGCGAGAACGCGACGAGCATCCCCCTCGAATCGCTCCTCAGCGAAGCCCTTAACCACCCTATCCACTACCGGACGAAATGGCTCCATCAGGTCGCAAGAGTAATTGAACTGGTTGTATTCGCTTCGATGGCAGATGCCGCTTTGGGTAAGATAGCCTCGGGAGACGATTTCGCGGTTCACCATAGAAAGCAGGACCGCATACCCATAGTTCAATGCCGAATTCACGGAAGTATCGTCGTCGCGCGTGAACCCCTTGCCGAACATCGCCTCGAAATACAGCCGCGCTGCAGCTGCCTCCCTATTGGTAGTATCCCCTGATTTAACGTCTTCGCGCAAAATGTAAAGAGACTTGGCGGCTTCGACGAGCTCTTCCTCCTCGAGAAGCCGCGCTTGCTGCCGTATCTTCTCTTTGACGATCTGCTGCCAGACGCGTTTTTTGATGGGTGCACCCCACGCCAGCTGCTCCTCGACGCGCTTCGCCACGTTGTGGGCTCCGTACAGGGGAAGGTATTGCCCAATGGGATTGCATTTCTCGTCCGCCACGACAAGCGATATCTTGCATTTCGCCAGCTCTGAAAGCAAGTACGCGCTGAGATAGACCTGAGTGGTCTGGAGTATGATCGAGGAGATCTCCGACAGGTGGATTTTCACCGTGTCGTCGGTTTTCCTCACCACCAAATAGCCTCCCTGGTAGCTGCAACGGCACCTGCTCTCAACGAAGATCGTTCTAAAGGCCAAGCTTGTACCGCCTTTCGAACATGCCGGTCACGGATTGGTCAATGAAGTAGAACCTGTTGTCCGGAGCGCTCAGTTCCTTCGAAAACGTCGGTTGCATACAGCCCGCAGCCTTGCCGCCGCCGATTGAAGAGATGTCTATCATGTTCCGATTTCCGGAAGCGATCGTCAAAAGAGCCATCACGACTGCGCACTTAGAGGCCCGATCCGCCTCCTCGAATCTGACCCCGAGGTCAGCGATCTTCAACTGCCGACCGAGTCTCGCTGCATAACGCCCGAACAACTCCTGGATCTTCTCAAACAGCTCATCCAATTCCTCGTCCGAGCATTCATCCCCCTTCGCCACCCGGCAGAGCAGCTCGGTCTCTTCGCTGGAAAACGCGAACTGCCGTGCATTCCTCACTTCTTTAACACCTGTAATGTACAGTCGATCATCATTTAACTCAATCAGCTGATACTTAAGAATTTTCCGTTTAAGCACCTTGGAGAATTCAAGCCCTTTGCCAAGCGCTATTTCTTCCGCATAGCGGTCAAGCGCCGATGCGTCTGACCCCAGCTCGCTTGCAATCCTTACCGGCACAGGAGCGAATTCAACAACGCGCTTTTTCTTTGCGCCCTTAAACGCTTCGTAAACGAAGAAATACGCGAACTTCTCGTTGTCATAGCAGCCGTATCTCTTAGGATCAAGTCCTTGCTTGATTGCCAGCCTGGCATTCGGTTTCGACCGAGGAGACAAAGGATTAGCATCCCAAAACGCACCGCTTGTCTCTTCGGGCATGCGGGAAATGAAACAATCGCGGTAGTCGAGGCTCCGCCTGATGCGGCCCACTTCAGCCTCCGCATCCCAGGCGTCATCGAAGATTTCACCGGTCTCTTTATCGAACCCAGAAGAGAGGAAGCTGGAAACCACGAATCCTGCGGAACCCGGCATATCGCGGCGGTGTTTCAGATCCTCCGCTTGTTTTCTGATGAATTTCCTGACCACTTTAGCCATCTTCGTCGGATTCTCGAACACATCTCCATGGCGGTATTGGATGAAACGACCGATCTCCGCCGCCAAATAGGCATCATGGGCATGGTGATAGTCATTCGCCTCGCGGCATTTTGCCAGCTCGCACTTGACACGAAGCTGATGAGACATACCCGCTTTGACCGGCTGAACATTGGTTTCCGGATATCGCTCGCGAAGCATCTTCTGGACTCGCTTAACGATCTGGCTCGTCTCCACCAACTGACGATTTATGAACGATTTCATTTGATCATCGCGAATTTGTTCGCTGCGTATTAGGTTGCGCAGCTTCTTGTCACCAATCAGCCCGACCCTGTGAAGCTCCTTCCAAAAGGTGCTCATCTTGGAGATGATGGACTGGTCGAGAAACATCGAATCCAGCTTTCGCTGGTTCTCCTCTCGCAGAACCAAAACAGTGTTCTCCAGGCTATCGTCTTTGATGTAAGACTGAGGTAGCACGTGATCGATCTGGTAATCGGAGAGCTTGTTGATATCCAGCGGCTTCCCGGAATACATGCTTTTGCCGCACTGCATGAAGTACAGCATCACACGTCGGTCGTCCATCTTTTGGGGTGCCAACCCCTCAAGCTGAGAATACACGTCCGCATACTGCTTCTTCAGAGAAGCCAACGCCTGTTTCACTTGATTGTATCGGCGCGCGGTGCGCTTCCCCTTCTTGCGAGAATCCTCGTCGCGCGTCACTTCGATGAATATGCTGGCAGGAGGCTTACCGGCAATGCCGACAATTTCATCCACAATCCTCAGCGCTTGATTGACACCACGGCGAAGCGCAGGCGATCCGGGTAGATCCGCCAATTCCAATGAGAGAGCCGTCTTCGGTTGATCGGCGTTGATTTGATCGATCCTCTTATCGAAACCCAGCTGATCGTCATGGAGGATCTCAATCAGGTTCATAGCGGCACCCAGGCGCCGGGTATTGTTCGGATCTCCCTCCTCCAAAATATCCATAATGCTTTTATGGCCGCTGTCGGTTTCAACACGGATGCCGGAAAGCAGCTTCTTCGAGAGCCTGCCCCATCCGGTATAGCGCTTTCGGCACACCTTGCCGATCTGCTCGGCGGAAAGTCGATCTCCGTATTCCTGCTTGATCTTGCGTTTCAGGATGGATCGATCCTCGAAGACGGTGTTCCACAGGATAAGATCCTCCACCATGGGAACATCCTCTTCCGCAATCTCTTCCACTTCCAAGATCTTGCAGAAATCCACATAGGAGCTCAGCTTTGATTCGAAACCTGTTTCGCCTTGGCCCCCACGGACTCGATAGCTGCCGCCCATTGAGCGTTTCCCATTTGGTCCGTGCTTCTTCTCCAACCACTCTCCCACTTTCCGGTAGGAAACGGTCTTGCTACGCTTGAACAGATCCTCCACAATGCCAACCCTATCGGCGAAGTCGAACCGGTATTCTTTATCGCCGTCTTGGGTCCAACGTGCGCCGTTCAGCTCGTTCAGAACGCAGTACATCTCGTACATCAGCGAGCATCGAGGCAGCACCGGCTCGCCTTGCAAATAGGTGCATGTACCCGTCATCCTATGGATGAAGGCCTCGGCGCTTTTATCTTTATCGATGATCTCTTCCCAGTTCCAAGGATAGATCTTCTGCCCTTTTGTGCCCTCCAAACGTTCCGACCAAGCGAAACGCAGTGAGCCGTCGGCTGCTTCACGGGCGTTTTTCTTGGTAAGAGGCCCAACATAATATGGAATGCGGAAGGTCACCAAAGACTCAATTTTGTCTTTTTCGCTCGCCAGGAAAGGATAGTGTTCCTTCTGACCCTCGATAATCGCATCCATCTCCTCAAGATGAAGCTGGAACGGGATAGCACCATTGTCGCTTGTTTTCAGGCGTCGAAGGAACGTCCTCTCCTCGATGCCCTCCTTCATGACGAGGTATCGCTCATCGCTTTCCGCAGATGTTTCTTTGAATAGTTTCTCGACTTCCTTCAGAAAGTCCTCATGCGACATCTTGCTGCTGCCCAGGCCATATTTCGTGTAGCCCATTGCCTTCGCGGGGTCATACAGGTGCGTGCCCTCATAAAAGGCCCCGCGGAAGAACCCATCGTATTTTTCTGGCGCATACTCGCGCACTAGGGCTTTCAACAGCCTCAAGTCGCTGCGATAGCGCTCGTATTCCTCCTTCTTGCAAAACGAGATGGTCTTCCCTTCGGCATTCTTCAAGATGGTCTTTAGGACAAACGATGAATAGACACCCTTCAGAGCCACATAAAGGTCCAGTCCATCCTCAGGACAGGGAAAACATTCGACCTTCTCATCGTTCGATAGCGAGAACTTCCCTTCGCTTGATTCAACGAGGAAGATCTGAGCAAAGTCAGCCGAATAGCCGACGATCGCCTTGGCGATGTTCGACGCCATCTTCTTGAACGTTTTCTCAATACCGAGAGCTTTCTCGATATCCTCTCGCTTTTGCGCAGTAGAGAGAGCGAGGTCGTCCAATACGGAGATGATCGTCTCCGCGTCGAAGGAGATATCCACCTCATTCGCCTCGCACCACGCCCCTAGCGCTTCTCCCAGCTCCATCACAGCATCGACAACACTCGCATTCTTCGCACTTAGACTGGGATTATCTTGATGCAAGAAGTTTCCCCGGTGCTTGACGATATTGTGCAGTGCGAGGTAGATGAGACGGATATCCTCCTTTTGAGTGGATTCGATGAGGTGCGCGCGAAGATGATAGATAGTGGGGTATTGCCTGTAGTAATCGGGTTCAGAGACCCCATCAACTCCGTTGAAGAGCGGCCACCGGTAATCAGCATGCCCAGGATCGCGATCTTCCTTATGAAGGCGCGATTGATTGAGTCTGATGAAGAAATCCGGATCAATCTTTGCGATTTCTTCCGCAAAGAGCCCCTGAAGGAGGTCAAGACGCTGACGTCGTCTGTCGTAGCGACGACGTTGGCCACGATGGGCGCGCGCCTCCTCTGCAGTTTGAGCGCTAGGGAAAAGGCGGCTACCCCAAGTGTGCTTCCCCTTGAAACTGCAAAGCTCACCATTTTGATCAGTGACCGCCCATCCCACCGATCCCGTACCGATATCCAGTCCGATGTTGTAGGAATCAACCTTGCGCAGCTTCATAGGGTTTCCTTTCCCTCGTGCCCATGGTAGAATTGCAATGACTTGATACCAGTCAAGATGTCACTGCGAGTCAAAATAAAGGCTAAGCCTAAAATGCCCTTCTGGGCGCCGCGAGGCGGCAATTTTGGCTCACCGGGAGCCCTTCGGGGCTCCTTTTCTTATACTACCTTTATTTTCCTTTAAAGCGGGTTATTGGACAAAAAGGATTAAGTTTCAAAAAGTGTGTCCGCTCCGATTGTTCAGCACCGATATCTGGTGGGCATGTGGAATTCCTCCCAGATTATGCCCGATCTGTATTCGTCTGGGGCGCCGTCCTTGCGCCTCGAGCCTTCCGATGCCCATTTGCGAACCGAAAGAGTTCAATGCCGACGTTCAACCTCAGAATGAGCATCGTGCAGCGCTTGATCTGACCCGCTGCACGGAAAAGACGGTCGCCCTTTTTCGTAACCCGAATGCCGAAAATGCTGGATGCCGGCAAATATAGAAGATATAATGATTATTTAACGATAAAGGAGGAAACCTATGTCGACGCCAAGATTCTGCGCCGCCGATGTCGCAGCCTGCATAGTCAACCTGGCGATATCCAACGACAACCCAGTAAGCAACCTCCAACTTCAGAAGATTCTCTACTTCGCCCAACGGGATTACATCAGAAAGCATGATAACGACATCCTGTTCACCGATCCCTTTGAGGCATGGCAGTACGGACCTGTCGTCCCATCGGTTTACAGAACCTACTCCATATTCGGCGGATCCCCCATATTCAAAGCTGCTGAATACCGCGACTTTAATATCTTCATCGGGAAAAGAGAGCCAATTCAGAATATTGATGGAGACGAGCTTGCCTCCATTTCCGAGACCTATCGTAAATGGGGTTCTCTTCCCGCCTGGCGGTTGGTCGAGTCTGCGCACAAGCCTGGCGGAGCATGGGACAGGGTATACAACAGAGACGGGAAAAGCGGATCCGGATACAAAGACGTAATCTCAGTCGATGCTATAAGGAATGATCTCTAATTGCATGAGAGGATTGAACCCGTTCCTGCAGGCATCGAGAGGGACGAAAGAAACAGGCTTTTTAGAGACGCGCTCACCAAACTTGCGTCGGGGCAAATATCGAGCGAGGAAGAACGCTGCGAATATGTAGGGTTCTTCACCTCCCTATACTCCGACGACAGCTACCGCCACAGATACTCGGATATTTTGTCGGCGATAATCAACGGCGGGAATGCTGAGCAGAGCCTTGCGCGTAGCGTATGCTTGGCTGACAACCTGCACACCCTGTGCGACCACACGGATTGTGCCTCTCGTCGAGAGGAACTGTGCGGTAAGGCTTCCTTGTCGGAAAGCCTACGGTTCTACAAGTTGCTCGATCACGTCGATCTCGAGTCGCAGAGGCTTGCGGTGCAGAACTCTGCCACAATGGATGCGCTTGACGCCATAGAAGAGGCGACAAACCTACTTAAAGATAACTGCAAGACATATCAAGAAGCGAAGTCCACTATCGGTGACGTAAAAGAGCAGTTGGAAGAAGTCGAGAAGAAAGCCAGCAGTATCCACCGGGACACGATCGCCATCATCGGCATCTTTGCCGCTATTGTCATCACCTTCGCGTCGGCCATGATCTTCTCCGAATCGGTGTTAAAAAACGTTTCCGAGACGCCTCTCGTCAGGCTGCTCGTCATCGCCCTCGCCGTCGGCTTCATTTCGTTCAATATGCTCGTTGCCCTACTTCTATTCCTAAACAGGATGTCCAATGTGTCTAACAAGGCGCTCATTGGAATCACCATAGGTGTGGATGTCGCGCTGATAGCAGGGGCGATCGCGCTCATCACCTCCTCGGCCATGGGAATGCTCTCGTTTTAGAGCACGGGGTGCCTCTCGAGGCGGTTCCTTCTTCTTTCGCGCATTATAGAGCCACACCTGGACGTCGCCTAAGCGATCACATGCCGCATGAAGTCGCCTGAAGGCGCATGCTGACGAGCTCCCCTTGCAAAGCTCCATCGAAAACGTATAGAAAACATGATACGGCGCAAGACTCTGCTCGCCGTATGAGCAGTGTAGCCGATGATAGTCAAACGTCAGGAGCACCGCTCAACCAAGAAATGGGAACACCGCCGTCGAAAGCAGGTGGCGGAATGCGCGGAGCATATACGCCATCTGGGCACTGACGTTTAGGCCATGCATCGAGAGATCTATGCGAAGTGTAAAGCTGCCTAAACCTTGGGACGATCCAGTGCGACAAGATTCTGAAGAGCGCGATTTCCAGCCAGAGATGCGCTTTCGAATGGGTACCGTCAAGATTCTTGCGCACTTTCCGACAGCCTAACCGACCCGCCTTCCGGTACGGCTACTCATCCAGCAGAGTCACGTCCAGGTAGCGCCGGGAGCCCCAGGAGCTCTCGGCGACGTACTTGAGCCTCGCGGTCACGAGCATGAGGGCCGACCTGCCGTCGGGGAAGGTGCCGACTGCGCGCGTGCGTCTGCGAATCTCGCGGTTGAGGCGCTCGACGGCGTTGTTGGTCCCGATCCTCCGCCAGTGCTCGCGGGGGAACCTGGTGCACGTCGGCGTCTCGGCGTAGCCGTCCCCGACGACCATGGCGGCCTCCCTGGGCTTGGACTTCTCGAGTTCGGATGCAACCTCGAGGGCCTTGGCCTCGGCGGCCTCGCGCGACTCCATCGCGTGGATCGCCTTCAGCATGGCGGCGACCCTCGGGCGCCTGGTCTTCGGCACCCTCGCCAGAACGTTTCTGCAGAAGTGGGCCGTGCAGCGCTGGTAGGCGGCCTCCGGGAAGACCTCGGCGATCGACCCCACCATGCCGGCGGCCTCGTCGCCCGCGAACATGCGGACCCCGCGCAGGCCGCGCGACCTCAGCCACGAGAGGAGCTCCCGCCGGCACTCCGAGGACTCCGTGAAGCCCTCGGCCGCGCCTATGACCTCGCGGCAGCCGTCGTCGTCGACGCCTGTCGCCGCCATCGCGGCCACGTTCTCGCAGGAGCCTCCCCAGCTGCGCTTGAGGTGGATCCCGTCCACGCAGACGTAGGGGTACGCCCGCTCGAGGGGCCTGCTCCTCCGCGCCTCCACGGCCCCGAACGCCCTCTCGTTGAGGTTGGAGGCGGTCGCCGCGGACGCCGACGACCCCCGCAGGATCCCGCTCACGTCCTCGATCCTGCGCGTCGAGGCGCCGGCGAGGCGCATCTCTATCATGGCCTCCTCGACGCTGGTCTCCCGGCGCCGGCAGCGCTCGATGACCGCCGTGGTGAAGCGCATCCCCTTGGGCTTTGGCATGCGGATCGCGACCTCGCCGGACGTCGTCGCGAGCTTGCGCTCGTAATGGCCGGCGCGGTACGCCTCGCGATCGGCCGTCCGCTCGTAGCGCTCCGCGCCGACCAGGTCGTCGGCCTCCTCGTCCAGGAGGCCGTTGAGCATCTCCTCGACGGTCCTCCTGACGAGCTCGCGCAGGCCGGCCCTCAGCGACTCCTCGTTCAAAGATACAATGGAATCGGGCATGGTCTACCTCCGATATGCTTCTTGTCTAGGCAACTCGAATCATGCCGGGGCGGGCCGTGCCCTCCTTTCTTACCTGGACGCTATTCCGCTGTCAAAGTGCGCAAGAAATTGTACGTTACCTTCGAATGCCGATTCCGCATCAAGAAACACATCACCGTATTCGTGGAGAAGGTGTCCAGCTTCGTTGACAAACGGGGCACGCCCATGGCTTCTTGTCGTCGAAATAGTACGATCCGATAGAGCGAGCGATCTAAGCACGCCGCATCGAAAAGAGTCAGACTCGTAGCCTCTTTTACCACTAGCAATATGAACCTAGGTAACTCCTCATCTTCGGATCAGCAACATACACGTGCGTCCCATATATGCCACGCGTCAGCAAGACATAGTAGATATTCTTAATGTACCTCGTCAGCTCTTCCTGCGACGCAGTTGCAAAACCATTCCTGTCGAAATAGCTGCTCCTACTGGCTTCAAGGAGACCGGTTTCAGAATTAATCACTAGATCATTTCCGATAATCACATAGGCATAGCTGAGATCATATCCTTGTATAGAGTGGATGCAGCCAACCTCCTTAGCGACCGTAGGATTGTCGATGCCCTTCCCCACCCAGTTGTCATAGGTGCAGTTCCAGCGCTTCTTGACGCCATCCAACTCGATATCGTAAACCTCTCCCGTTGCATCGCCTTTAGATTTCCATTTCCACGCATAGCCAGCAATCATCCGGGTAAGGTTATGCTGAGCAAAGCATTGCTCGAAGCTCTCAGCAAATTCCCCAAAGTCATCGTGAAGAACGAACTCGTATTCTTCAAAGGTGCGAGGCTCTATCTGCCTTCCATTCAGAATATCTTCGATATATCGAAGATACGACTCTCCACCCCGAACGCGCATCTGGCTTTCGAGCAAGATTGGCTTCTCCATGGCAGAACCCAGCAGGCTTTTCACTCTATCAGCGCCAACGCAGGACGGACCAATCGACTGCAGCGGATCATAGAAGAAGATAGGCAGCTTTGCCTGATCGAGAATCCAATCGATCTGGGTCGCCTCTTTTGGCAGACCGAGTCGAGCGTTGACCTTGTCATAATTCCCAAATTGGGTGCCAAGGTTGACTCTCTGCTTTAAGCGATGCGCCTCATCGACAAGCAGGATGTCGAAATTCTTTTTCTTTCCGGAAGCATATCCGTACTGCATTTTCGCCAAATCAGCAGGCCCAATCACGTCGCTTTCGTCGATCCCGCTTACCCCCTTGAGAGAGTTGCGCAATGTATTTCGGAGCGAGGTCACCGGCTCGATGAGCCTGATATTGAAGTCGGCATAATCAGGGTTGTCCCGAAGCATTTTCAGCAAGTACACCGCCAAAACCGTCTTGCCCGTTCCCGGCATCCCCTCTACGACGATCGGCTTCGCCTGCGCCAAGCCATCTTTGATCGCTTCCATGATGCGATCTAGTGCAACCCGCTGATCGACCGTAAGGCCTTTGAAAGGAGAATACTTGAACACCTCAGATTCTTCGATCTCGTCGATAGAGTGGTCGGCGAGCTCCATTTCCCGGAGTTGAGCCCAGAGATCATCGAACATCTGAGAGTACTCATCTTTAGAGAAATAGTTGGTATCGGTCATTCCATCGTTCTTGTTGGTCAGCCGATACTTGCCGTCAGCATGCATCAATCCGATCAAACGATGTTCGTAATCGGTGATGACCGACACATTGAACTCCTCGTTGAAGATGATGCTTACCGTGTCAAAATCTTTTCTCTCGATGTTCGCGCTATGCTGGTTGATACGTGTAGCGACGCTGGTGGTCTGTCCAACATAAGCGGATGAATCATTCGCAAGTATGTAGACCATAGGCCAGTTGAAGACCTTGTCCTCGGCTATATCCATCACCCTCAAATCAATCTGCTCGCCATAACGGAAGGGGCATTGATCGATGATGAAAGGATGTCCCTGCGGCTTATTTGCCGTCGCATTGGTCGGGATTCTCATAGTTCGGTGTACTTTCGCGCAGTACCCTTCGCCTTTTCGATCGGGTACTTTTTCTTATCCTCTTCCAGCTTTTTTGAAATCAGTGTTGGGATATCCGTCCCAAGCGAGTTAGCAAAGTACATGCAGTAAATCATGACATCGGCGAGTTCATCGCCAATTTGGTCTCTCTTATCTTGCCTCTCCAGGTCGGCGCCAGACCACTGGAACAGCTCTAAAAGCTCGCTGGCTTCGATAGATATCGAAATTGCCAAATCTTTTGGATTGTGAAATTGGGTCCAATCGCGCTCGTCTCTGAACGACAGCACTTCCTTTTCGACAGTATCGAAATCCATGCCAAATCCCCGCTTTAAATCGCAACGGTTGTTTACCACATTATCGTCGTGAAAACTCCGGTCGACAACCTTGCTGCCGTTGAACGACGCATCATTTCCCTCCCGTTATAATCATTCTTAACATCCCGCCCCGAAAGAACCCCCACCATGCCCTCCCCCAGAACCTTCTCTCTCAAATACCCCGGTTGGTTCGAGAAGCGCCAGGATGTGCGGCGCAAGCTCGACCGCATCAATAACGGCATCTGGGAAAGCGAGGAGGAGCAGCTCGACTACCTCCGCACCGTGTTCGGAGCGGTCGGCGAGGATCTCTACTTCCTCGAGCCGGTCAGCTTCGTCAACGGGAAGAACATCTTCATCGGCGACCACGTCTTCATCAACTCCAACGTGACGTTCATCGACGCCGCGCCCATCGAGATTGGCGATCACACGATGATCGCGCCCGGGTGCGTCATCACGACCGTCGACCACCCCAAGCAGTCGGACGAACGCCGCGGGTTCACGAGCCGCGCGCAGGCGATCAAGATCGGCCGCGACGTCTGGATCGGCGCCAACTGCACGATCTTCCCCGGCGTGACCATCGGCGACAACGTGATCATCGGATCGAACTCCGTCGTCAACAAGGACATCCCGTCCAACACAGTCGCCTTCGGGTCCCCCGCCCGTCCGCATCGCGCCATCGAGGATGACACGGGCGACGCGCCCGGCGCCTAGCCGCGCGCTTTACCGTCCGCCCTTCCCCCGCTTCCCCAGCCTCGCCAGCACTTCTCGCGCGGCCTCCTTGCGGGTGCACATGATGAGCGGCTTGCCATCCAGCACGCGGCCGGCGCGGCGACCGCAGCAGGAGCCGCATTGGTGGCAGACGACGTCCTTTGCCGAGTAGCCCAGCAGGTCCTCCTCATGCAGTTCCAGCTCGCGCTTAGAGATCGTCATCGATCCTCCCCACATGAACGGTCGTGCGCTGCGAGTACGGCAGTTGCTCGGAGAAGATCCCCGTGCCCGACCCCACGTCGGCGATGAGCGCGCCCGGTGCCAGCCCGGCCTCATCCGCGAGGTACGCGAGCAGCCCCTCCGCATAGCGCGGCCGCGCCGCCGCATATACGGCGCCCTTTCCGGTGAACTTCCCCGTGTTGTCCATCGCAACCTCCAACACCGCTCTATCCTCCGCTATAACGAGCCCGTCCAAGACGCCGTGGGCTGCCTGGCAACGATCCCCTTGTCCGTCGCCATGAGCTCCAGCATTCCGCATCACGCTATACGTCGACTGACGCTGAGGGCAGTGCCGCAGCCCTTCTCGACGCCGCGACGAGACTTCACGCGGTAGCCTACCGAGATGATGACGTCGAGGTTGTAGGACTCGCGAATGCGAGACACCTCCCTGTCTCCTTCGTTCTGAACCTGTGCAAATTTTGCACAGGTTGAGTCCTTATCGACTTCTCCTTCTCTGTAAATATTCGATACGTGACGAGCGATAACCGTTCTATCACGTTCGAACAGCTCCGCCATCTGCGATTGGGTGAGCCAGACGGTGCTCCCGTCCGTCGACACGTCGAGGGAGATCTCCCTATCCGAAGATTGGAACAATACGATGTTGTTCGCCATAGCCGATCCTTCCTTTGGACGGGAACAGCGCATGCGGCTCAGACACGGGTACATAATACCCCTCATCGTTACGCAAGCGCAGCAGATCAACCGTCACGCAGTCTGGTGTGCGCCCTCCACCAGGCACGCTTGCCGCTAATCAAAAACTCCTGCAATTTGCCGCTCTTATGCACTCGCGCGCTGCAACGGTACAATGATCTTGTCCGCGTTCCCGACCCAAGGCGGCCCGTATGAGCAACGAACCCCGCATCATGGATATCATCCGCGCGCGCCATTCGGTGCGCTCGTACCGCGACGAGCCCATCGACGGCGGCACGATGGCCGCGCTGCTGATGGTCGTCGACGAGTGCGTCCGCCAAAGCGGGCTGGACATCCAGATCGTCCCCGACAACCCCGAGGTGTTCCAGCTTGTCGCGCGCGTGGGCTTCGTGCGCGGCGCCACCACCCACATCGCGTTCGTCACCGATGGGCGCACGCAGGACGAGGCGGTAGGCTATTGGGGGCAGCGCCTGGTGCTAACGGCGCAGACGCTGGGGCTCAACACCTGCTGGGTGGCGTTCATCGCACGCAAGAAGTCGCACGCGCGCGTGCCCGCCGGCAAGACGCTGCGCATCGGCATCGCCATCGGCCACGGGCAGACGCAAGGATCGCCCCGCAGTACCAAGTCGATAGCCGAGCTCAGCGCGGTCGAGTGCGGCGAGACGCCGGAATGGTTCGCGCTGGCCATGGAGGCGGCGCAGCTGGCCCCCACCGCCATGAACA
The DNA here is from genome assembly GCA_958452575.1 of uncultured Eggerthellaceae bacterium. Lineage (GTDB taxonomy): Bacteria > Actinomycetota > Coriobacteriia > Coriobacteriales > Eggerthellaceae > Aphodovivens. The sequence continues at coordinate 35,187 of CAUDUM010000005.1, read as the reverse complement.
ACCAGCACTTCCGCATAACGCTGCGCGCCGACGGGCAGACCGTCAGCGCGCAGGCGACCAAGAGCGGAGCATGGGACGCTATCGACCTGGGCATCGTCAAGCGCAACTTCGAGGAAGCCGCCAACGAGGCCGGCGCGGACTGGCGCTGGGAGTAGGGAGAGGCCTCGACGTCACCCGATGTTGCGGCGGCGCTTCGCGCAGTAGCTGACCCAGACGATGGCGCCGAAGCTTTAGAGGGCAACCCGCCTGTCGGGATTTCCACTATGCAAAAATTGCATAGCGCCCTCGCTTCTCCTCTTTGGTGCTACTGAAACTATCGACGAACCCCACTCTGCATCCCTATCAAAGCAGAGCTTGCAGCAAGAACCGAAAGCTCGGCAGCCGCGGCCGCTACTTCCCGCCGCGCTTCTTGACGTCCTCGTCGAGGCTGGCGCGCCAGGCGCCGGCGGCTGCGGGGCGGGCGGCGCGGACGTTGGCGACGGCCTCGCTCATCGCGCTGTACAGCACCTCCGTGCCAGCATCGTCGGCGACGTAGCCGGCGGCGCACTCGGGCGCGATGCCCAGGTTCTCCGCCTCGGCGGCGGCGTCGATGTTGGCGCCGATGAACAGGAACTCCCATCCCCTCTCGCGATGCTGTTCGATCAGGCGCTTGACGCGGCGGTACGTGAACCGGCGGCTCGCGTTCTCCAGCCCGTCCGTCGTGATGGCGAACAGCACCTTGTCGGCCTTGTAGCCCGCGGGCTGCACGCTCTGCACCAAGTCGGTGCGCTCGATCGCGTCGCCCACCGCGTCCAGCAGCGCCGTGCAGCCGTCGCAACAGTACTCCCTGCGCGTGAGGGGCGGCACCTCGCGGATGTCGATGCGGTTGTGAATGATGCGCGCCTTGTGGTTGAACAGAATGGTCGTCACCGTGGCTTCGCCGGGCTCCTCGCGGTTCTTCTCCAGCAGCGCGTTGAACCCGCCGATGGTGTCGGTGGTCAGATGGTGCATCGACCCGCTCGCATCCAGGATGAAGACGATCTCGACGCGCGGGCCTTCCTTGGGCGGAAGGGGCGTCCTGTCGTCGGCGGCATGGGGCACGTAGTCCTCCTGGACGGCTGCGCCGGGGTACGGGATCCGCGTGGCAACGTCCTGTTTGGCGCTCGTCGCGGCGTGCATCTTGGCGTTCGGTTTGGCGTTCTTCATGGCGACCTCCTTCGTCGGTGCTTTCCCTTGCACCTCAGAGGTTACGCCGCGCGCTGTCCCGGCAGGTAAACCGCCAGGGGACATCCGAAATCTCAGCCCGGACGACTCAAACACGACACAGCTTGCCGCAGCGGACAAATGCCGCGCGGAAACAACTTCGCGCAAATCTTCGAGAGATTTGGCAACAATAAGTGCGAAATAGTTGTCAAACCGCTCGAAGATTTGCACCAGATCAAAGCAAACAGGACCTTCATGCAGATAACGTGCAAGCAGCGAGGCAACGATCCCGGAGCGACATACCCACCGCTACCCCATCGAGCCCAGAAGCGGCTGGTCGTAGGCGAACAGCGCCTCGTTGATGCGGAACACGTCGTGGACGCCGCGTTCCAGGAAGAACCGCACGATCACGTCGAACTTGCTGCTGCGCGAGAGCGCGAGCCCGGCGCGGCCCAGCAGGTCCTGCGTCTGGCGGGGATCAAGCTCCAACGCGACGGCGAGCGCGACCGCCGTCGGCTTGGTGGGACGGTAGGCGCGGTTGGAGCGGATCTTGGAGAACAGCTGGCGGCTGAGGTTGGCGCGGTGGTACACCTCGGCATCGGTCATCCCGCGCTCGTCGATCAGGGCCAGCAGCGTTTCGGAGAACGAAGCATCCAGGTTGGACAGCAGATCGTCCAGCTCGCGCGGCGCGGCGGCGGAGAGCACGGCGCTGACGGCCTCCTCGCCGAACGCAGCGGCAAACGCCTCGGGAGCGGCGCTGTCAGCATACCCGCCTGGAGCGCCGGCATCCGCAAGCCCGTCCGGGGCGCTATCGTCAGCAAGCCCGTCCGGGGCGGCGGCATCCCATGCCTCGACCGCGAGCCGCTCCGCACGGCGGCGCATGTGGGGGCTCGCCTCGACGTACTCGTCGTCGATGTACTCGTCGATCTCGTCGAACAGCTCGCCGCCCGCGCGCATGGTCGCGCGATCGAACATCACCAACGTGACGGCGACGTCCTCGTGGACGCGCAGGAACGCCTCGGTTTCCTCGCGTGCGATGGCGAGCGCCTCGTCGACCGGGAACCCGTAGATGCCCGCGGAGATGAGCGGGTACGCCACCGACCGCGCGCCCAGCCGCTCCGCCTCGGCGAACACGCTCCGGTAGCAGCTGCGCAGCGCCTCGCGCTCGCCCGACAGCCCGCCGCGCCAGATCGGCCCGACGGCGTGGATGACCCACGTGGCATCCAGCGCGAACGCCGGCGTGCTCACCGCTCTTCCCGTGGGACAGCCGCCGATCGCGTCGCACGCCGCCTGCATGTCCGCCGCGCCCGCCGCCGCGAACAGCGCGCCGCACACGCCCCCGCCCGCCTGCAGCCGCGTGTTGGCGGCGTTGACGATGGCGTCGGCGGATACCCGCGCGATGTCGTCGCGGACGATGAGGAACGGCATGAGGGGCCTCCTTGCGGACGGATGGATCGAGCTCTGGTCTCGTCGGAATTGTATCGCACCCACGGCGCGCTCTGCAGGGCCGCCGACGATACGTCGCGCCCCGCAAGGCGCTGCGCTCCGGCGCGTCCGCAGCGTGCTACGCGGTCTGGCATGTTCGCGGCGCGCCCCGCAGGGCAGCCAGATGTCCCGGCACACCGGCGGCGCGCTACGCGGTCTGGTACGTCCCCTCGACGAGGCGGGCCATCGCGCGGGCGACGTCGCGCTCCTTCTCGGCGCAGCCGCCGCGCACCCAGAGGTCCATGACGCCGCCGAGGCCGCGCGCCACGTACACGAGCGCGGCCTCGGCGGGGACGCGGCTGTCGCGCTGGCGCCAGCCATGATGCTCGACCATGTAGCCGAGGTAGCGGATGAACAGGTTGTCGAGCGCCGCCATCAGCTCGCCGCCCACGCTCCTCGCCGCGATGTTGCGGCGCAGCACCGCGCTGCCGCGGGCAACGCGCAGCGCCTCCTCGAAGAACGCCGCCGGCGACGTCTCGGACGCCCGCGCGAACCCCTCGAGGCTGCGCAGCATCACGTCGTGGAGCAGCGCCTGCTTGTCGCGGTAGTTGTCGTAGAACGCCGGACGGCTCATATCGGCGCGCGCGCAGATCTCGCTGACGGTGATCTTCTCGAACGGCTTCTCGGCCGACAGCTCCTCGAGCGCCCGCCGAAACGCCGCCCGGCTCTTCTGGATGCGCCTGTCCACGAAGCCCTCCCGTCTTCCCGCCCGCCCTCTGCTGCTCGCGCGAACGCCAAAAGATCGGCCTTGCGGTATGACCGGTCGCGTTTCTCCCGGTCACAGCCCACTCGGCCGATCTATATTATCTTACAACTGTATTCTATCTTACAAATGTTACTCGCAAGAATCAAGTCCACGGACACTTCTGGCAGCCGCAAAACCCGTCTCGCTACGCCATCGCCAGCTCCTCGTCGCTCGCGCGGCGCTTCATGGCCTTCTCGTAGTCCTTCGTGCCCACGAACACTTCCTTCGTGTACGGATTCACGCCCATCTTCTTGCTGCGGTAGACGATGTATCCCAGTGCCAGCACGTTGGCGACCAAAGCCACCACCGACACGGCCAGGTTGACGCCGGGGTTGTTGACCGACTGCACCGCGAAGATCGAGTCGTTGGCGAACATCGGGCACACCTGGCAGAACATGCACCAGATCGACAGCGTGAACGCGCGGTTCTGGATCCAGCCGCCCTTGTTCCACGCGAACGCCGCGATGGTTGGCGCGAGCAGCAGCGCCAAACCGCAGTACCACGAGTGCGTCGGCAGGCAGTTGTACGTGTAGCAGAAGTTCCAGATGTCATAGGCGATGATGAACACCCACGTCATGTCGGGCCATAGCATGTCCTGGCGCTTCTTGGAGATGTAGATGCCGAACCAGCCCGTCATGCACAGGATGTTGATGATGCCCGCCACGCCGTTGAACACGTTGTGCCAGCCGCCGTAAAGCGTCACGCCTTCGACCGACACCCAGGTGGTGCCCCATGCGCGGATGGCGCTTTCGAAATCGCTCACCACCGCGATGAGGATGTTGATGGCAACGATCACGAACGGGAAGCACTTGAACCAGTGCGATTTGCCGATGCTGCCCCACTGGTACTTGAGCGCCATGAAGCCGATGCAGCCGATGGTCGCCGCGTAGAGCTTGGCGTAGTGGAACCAGCTTCCCTGGTACAGGTACGTCGGGTTGTTGAGCGCCCATCCCTGCCCCATCGCCGCGCAGACCGTGATCGCGATGAAGTACACGGTCAGGATAGACGGCACCACGATGAAGCAGAAGATGCCGCCCGCCTTCGAGCGGCGTGCGAACTCGTTGAGCAGGATAAGCGCGATGAGAACCATCGCCCATCCGATCCACTGATAGACGGCGGTGTCGCCATAGACGTCGAACAACATGGGTGATCCCTCCTCCACGGCGAGGAGTCGGGGCGGGGCGGGTTAGCGATCCAGATGCAGCGTCTGGGCGATGAGGTCGGCGAGCATCTCGTCATCGGCGTCGGGATGGCGGCGCAGGTAGCCCACCAACCCCAGCACCAGCACATAGAACGTCTCGTGAACGTGCTCGATGCGGATCTGGTGCAGCGCCTCGTAGTCCTTGACCGTGTGCTCCTCCATGTAGGTGGCGACGCGATCGGCTACACGGTTGACGAACTCGAGGTACAGCGACGCGTTCTCGTCCGACGCCAGCGCGTGCCGGAACGACCCGTCCTCGAACAACCCCAGCCTCAACAGCCTCACCACGCTCGCCAGCGCGTCGTCGATCTGTCCGACCTTGCGCTCCCTATCCCAGTAATGCACGGCCTCCACGAAGTCCGCAACGTAGGTGTCCAGCACCGCCGAGGTGACGGCATCCTTGTTGGGGAAGTAGTGGTAGAACAGCGACCGCGTCACGCCGAGGCGCGCGGTGATGTCTTGGATCGTAGTGCGCGACAGCCCTTTCTCCTCGTACAGCGACCGGGCGGCATCGACGATCTCGTCACGCCGACTGCCCGTCGGGGCGGCCATGGCGCCAGCGGGCGCGCCTCGTCCGTCGAGCGGTGCGACGGTGGGCTTGGCATCCTGCGGCTGCATGGGAGCCCCCTCTCGTTACGAAGCTGGGTGCGCGCGTCCAGCGACGATGCGGTGGTTTGCGGGATCCGGGACGTGCCTGCATCCGGACTCGCGGGGCGAAGCTGCGGCGTTTGCGCCCTCCCCGCATCGCGTTGCCTGAAGGATACGACGCGGATTGACGGGTCGTCAATCGACACAAAGCCCGATCCGTCAATCCGTTGACGGATCGGGCCATAACGTCAAGATGGCCGAAAGCGCCCGATCGTGCGTCGCTTTCGGCCATCTTGCAAGAAGGGATGGGGATTCCGCTCTAGTGGCGGGCGCTCCTCTCGCGAACACGCGCGACGGCGGCTGCGGCGATCGCGAGGGAGGCGACGGCGCCGAGGGCAAGAGCCGCGCACGCCGAGTCGTCACCGGTGCGCGCGAGCGTGCTCAGCGGCTTGGGCTCCTTGGCGGGGTCGTCGGCGTCGACGGGCGGCTGCTGCTCCTGGCCGCCTTGCTCCTGGCCGCCTTGCTGCTGATCGTCGCCCTCGCCCTGGTCGCCTTGACCGGCGTAGGTCACCGTGCCGGAGAGCGGGTAGACGCGCTCCTCCCAGCCGTCGCTGCCCACGAAAGCGCGCAGAGCCTGCTCGCAGGTGCCCCACTCCTCCGCCAGCTGCATGCCGGCGAACTCGGGATAGACGTTGGTTTTCTGCGGCAGATAGCTGTTCATCGCGACCGTGTAGATGCGGTTGGGATCGTGCGGCTGCCCTCCGATGGAGATGCTCGCGATGCGCTGCCCCTTGGGCTTGTCCCAATCGATGGTCATCGTCGCACCGCCGCTCACCAGCACGCTGCCGGACTCGTCGGGCCACGCGTACTGCATCGGATCCTCGCCCGCCGCGATCGCCTCGACCTGCTTCGCCAGCACCGCGCGGCACTGCGCGCTGATCTCAAGCGAGGTCTCCAGCGCGCTGCGGATCTGCGCGCCGGTGAACTGGTAGGTCGAGGGCGTGTTGCCGTACGGCGAGATCGCCAGCAGATCGCCCGCGGTCACGTCGCCTTCCGGAATGCCGCCGCGGATGCCGCCCGCGTTCTCGAGGGCCAGGTCGGCGCCGGTCTGCGCCAGATATGCCGCCGTGACCGCATGCCCGATGGCCGTGTCCTCGGTGCGCACCTTCTCCCAGCCGCCCGGACCGTCGATGGTGGGCTCGTAGGGGTACGCCTGGGTGCTCTGGCCGACAACCTGATCCGCCTCGGCCGCGACCAGCTCCTCGATCTCGGCGACCATCTCCTCGACCGCGGGATCGGGCTGCATCCCGGCAGCCTCGTCGAACGACACCTGATCGGTCTCGTTCCCCGTCATGCTCCACACGTCGTCCTCGACGGTTTCGGTGCCGTTGTCGTCGTAGGACAACGTCAGGTCGAGCACGCCCGCGTACTGCAGGTAATGCCCCGCTTCGACCACCGCCACGGCGGTGCCGCCCGCGCCGGCGACCGTCTCCTCCATCACCACGTGCTCATGGCCCGCGATGACCGCGCCGACGCCCTTTGTCTGGCGCGCGAATCCCAGCGGATCGGCGTTGTGCGTGAGCGCGATCACGACATCGCAGCCCGCCGCGCGCAGCTCGGCCGCCGCCTCGTTGGCCGCCGCCACCGGGTCCGTGAACCTGACATCCGCCACGTTGGCCGCGGCGGTCGAGGTGTAGAAGCCCTGATCGATCACACCCAGCACGCCGACCTGCACCGTCTCCACCGTGTCGTCCGAAAGCTCGACCTCCACGTCCTTCACGATATAGGGCTCCGAGAAGTACGGAGCGCCCGTCCGCGCGTCGACGACGTTGGCGGCGAGAACGTTGAAGCCGCTCAACGAAGCCAAGCTGTCGATCTCCTTCAGCTTCGCCGCCCCATAACTCCAGTCGTGGTTGCCCGGCGTGGTGGCGTCGTAGCCGAGCATCTCCATCAGCGTGGCGATGCTCATCCCCTCGGCAAGCGTCGCGAACGACTGCCCATGGAACGTGTCGCCCGCGTCCAGCACCAGGTCGGGGCCGACCGACTCCTTGATCGTCTGCAGGATCGGGAACCCGATCGCCCTGTTGCGCGTGTCCAACGTGTAGTAGCCGTGGATGTCGTTGGTATGCAGCAAGCAACCAAAAGACGCGGTCGCGCCCGTCCCGTCAATCGAAGCTGCAGGCTGGTGCCACACTAACACTCAAACCCGCGCTCGCACTCGCCACCGAGCCCGCAATTAATCGCATTCGTGTGGTGCATTCCTTGTGATAACGGGTAAAATATCTCTTTGCGTATATCCAACCTGATGGAGGTTAAACAACGATGGCAAGCCCCACCTTCACCCTCACCTCGTATGAGCCGGTGTACGCCGTGTGCCCCGAGGTGCGGATTCCTGAAGAGATCATCCGCGAGCAGGCGCTGCGCTGGCTGCAGTCCCAGATCGCCAAGGAAGGCGAGACCGCAAAGCTCACCGACAGCTGGGTCAACGCCCACTGCGAGGATTTCAAGAACGTCGAAGAGCTCCTGATCTTCATCCGCTACAACGTCTACCGCGATAACCGCGAGATTCAGCAGCTGGCCGACCAGGACGTCATCTGCCGCGAGCTGTCCAAGCGCCTGGTGGAGGAGCTGCCCGCCGACCTGGTCGACGAGTGCGTCTACGCCGCCAAGATCCGCCTGGAGGATATGATCTACCGCGCCGGCAAGTCCGTCGAGGACTACTGCGCCGACCGCGGCATCTCCGAGGAGAAGCTCTACGCCGACACCGAGGAGCGCGCGATCCAAAGCCTCAAGGAGGACTCCGCGCTGGCCGCTTGGGCCGAGCACGCCCACTACACGCTGGAGCCCGATGATTTCTACGCCATCATCCCCGGCAACAGCATCCAGGAAAAGGCGCACAAGCGTCGCCAGATCGAGCTCGAGGGCCGCTTGGCTCCGATGGAGGAGTACGCCCGCAAGACCAAGGCGCTCAAGGAGATCATGGAGAACGCCATGATCAAGCGCCGCGAAACCGACCAGGAGTGGCTGCGCTACGGCGACACCGCCGCCGACGTGCTGCAGGCCAACAAGCAGTTCCCCGACAGCTTCATCTCGCTGGGCTAAAGCCAACCGACATACCACGCAGAAGAGGGAGCCTCAGGGCTCCCTCTTTTTTGGGCAATACCGAAAACGCAAAAGGAACGGCGCCCCTCCCGCTCTTCCAAAAAGCGAGAGCAGCACCGTCCCCCCGTTGGCGGGCCCCCTTTGCAGGAGGCCCACCAAAGTGCAGCGCCGCTAGAAGACGTTCTCGGTGCGCGAGATGATGTCGTTTTGAAGGTCGGCGCTCATCTCGACGAAGTAGGCCGAGAAGCCGGCGATGCGCACCACCAGGTCGCGGTAGGCTTGAGGATCCTGCCGCGCCGCGCGCATCGTCTCAGCGGACACGATGTTGTACTGCACTTCCATGCCGCCGTTCTCGAAGTACGCTTGCGTCATGTTCTTGAGTTTCTCCACGCCCTCGTCGTTGGAGACCGAAGAGGGATGGATGCGTAGGTTCAGCGCCAAGCCGTCCATGAAGTGCGCATGATCGAAGCAGCACGACGAGTTGAACACCGCCGTGGGGCCGTTCTCGTCGCGGCCCTGCGCCGGCGAGCTCGCGTCAGCCAAAGGCTGAGAATCCTTGCGTCCGTCGGGCGTGGCCCACGTCTGCCTGCCCTGGGCGATGTGGTCGGATGCGCCGTACAGGCCCGCCTTGTACTTTTTGGAGCGCACGCTGTAGCAGAGCGGACTTGTCCAAAATGAAAAAGGGAGCCGAAGCTCCCTTTTTCAATCGAGGGTTCCTGTCTTGGAACCCTTCCTGCACACGTCGTCTTATCGGTAGCTTTCGCCCTGGTCGCCGCCGAGGAGCTTGCCCTGCTCCTTGAGGTGCTCGGCCTTCTCGCGGGCCGACACGAAGTTCTCGGGGGCGTCCTCGATCTCCAGGATCTCGACCTCGAAGGTCAGCTGCTTGCCGGCCAGCGGGTGGTTCAGATCGAACACGACCTCGCCCTGCTCCTTGTCGATCTCGATGATCGTCGCGGGCGTGGGGTCGCCGTCCTTGCTGTTGGACATCCAGATGCGCTTGCCGACCTTCAGCTCGTGGCGCACGGGAATCTGCTCCATGGGGATGCGCGCGACGAAGTCGTCCAGGTACTCGCCGTAGGCGTCGTACTCGCTGACGGTGAACGTCTTCTTCTCGCCCACCTCGTTCATCTCCAGGATGGCGGCTTCGAAGCCGTCGATGGCCATGTCCATGCCCGTCTGGAACTTCATGGGCTTGTCGGCGGTGGCGAAGCCGAACACCGTGCCGTCGTCGAGCTTGCCCGTGTAGGTCAGGGTTACCGTGGAACCAAGCTTCATTTGTCTTGCTCCTATCTGCTAAAACAACACGCCGCCCGCATGGCGCGGGCGGGACTGATACCTTATTCGGCTGCCGTGTCGGAGGCTTCCTCGATCACGTTGCCCTCGTCGTCCACGACGGTGACGACGGCGTTGTCGACCAGCCACGACGTGACCTTGCGCTGGCGGCACATCTTGCGGATGTTCGCCATGCGGTTGGCGTCCTCCCAGTCGGAGCGCTTCTGGCCCTTCTCGCCGGAGTCGGCGCCCTCGAATATCTTGTCGATGTCCGCGTCGGTGATCTCCATGCCGAGCTCGGTGAACATCGCCTCCATGGCGCAGTCGATGCTGGCGCGGCGCACGGCCTCGGTCTGCACCTGCTCCTTCATCTTGTCGCCCTCGACCTTGTTCTGGAGCATCCACTGCTGCAGGTTCATGCCCTGCTTGTCCAGCGACTGCATGAACTCGCGGCCCACGTCCTCGCGGATGAAGTCGACGTAGTAGGCCGGCACCTCGCCGTCCAGGCGCTCGAGCATCGCGTCGACCGCGCGGTCGACCATGAGCTTGGGCAGCGTCTCGCGCTTGTGCATGTCGACGGCCTGGCGCATCTGCTTGCGCAGATCCTCGACGTCGGTGCAGCCCACCTTGACGGCCAGCTCGTCGTCGATGGGCGGGACCACGTAGCGCCGGATGCCCTTGACCACGACGTTGGCGTGCAGGTTGCCGTCGCCCAGCGTGGGGTTGCCCTCCTCGTCGAACGCCTCGAAGTCGAACTCGAGCGTGTCGTCGACCTTGGCGCCCACCAGGTGCTCGTCGAACGACGGGGGCATGGAGCCCTTGCCCAGACCGACCAGACGCTGGGTCTGGTTCATGCCCGACACCAGGTGGCCGTTGGTGCTCACCGTGACCTCGACCTGCACGTACTCGCCCATCTGGGCCTCATGGTCGGGGTCGTCGATATCCTCGAAGTGATGGTAGTAGTCCTGCAGCTCGGCCAGCTGCTCGGCGATCTCGGCCTCGGTGGCCTCCTCGGGGGGCATCTCAATGGCGACCGGATCGTAGCTCGTCAGCTTCATGACCGGGGCGACCTTGCCCGACACCGTGAAGCTGAACGGCTTGCCCGGCTCGACCGTCTCGTCGACGTTGAACTTCGGCTCGTCGATGTAGATCACGTCGGCGCCGTCGATGGCCGCCATCGCCAGATCGTTGACGAGCTGCTCGGTGACGCCCGCCATGGCGTTGGCGTGGCCGCCGACCTGCTTCTCGAGGACCTCGCGCGGGGCCTTGCCCTTGCGGAAGCCCGGAATATCGCGCTTGGCGATGTCGGCGAAAAACTTGTCGGCCGCCGCGTCGACCTCCTCGGCCGAAGCGACCAGCGTCAAGACGAGCTCCTGGCTGTCGCCGTCGTCCTCGCGCACGATGTCTTTAACCTGCACTGTGCTGCACCCCCGGATGTCCCGTAGTACTTATACCCTTGATAACGCGCATGCCGAACCGGCATTTTGGCGCGAAGGTTATTGTACCGCAGACCGCGCGTATGGGCGAACAAAGTGTCGCGGTGACGAAGATGGATTCGATGCCGCCTCGATCGCGCTGCGGCTCGACGCGCGGCGTTGATCGGGGCGAGATGCGGGATCAGGTGCGCATGGTGCGGATCGACTCGCGTCATCGGGCTTTAAGCGTCCGTCGGACGGAATGCGCGCCGCAGCACGTAACATCTTGGGGGAACGTCGGCAATAGGCCGCCGCCCGGCCCTTCGACCCTTGCAAACCGCATGTCACGGGCGGAATATGATCTCATATGACAATCCATCCGCATATCATCGATGGGAGGGGCCATGCCCGACCGCGCGCCCGACATGCAGACGGCGATTGACAGCCTGGCGAACATCTTCTGGGACATCCTGAGCTCGCGCGACGGCATCACGTTCGAGGAGTTCGAGGAGCGCGCCCTAACGTGCGGGCACGGCGTGATGGCGCAGGCGATCGGGGCGGCGCTCGAACGCTACGACGCCGAACTGTGCGCCGACCTCCCCTCCGGCCAGCATATCCACGACAAACGGCGCCGCACCCTCATCACCGAGGTGGGCGACGTCACGTTCACGCAGCACCGCGTCCGCGGCGCCGACGGCACCTACGCGCCGCTCCCCGAAGCGCTCGGCATCCCCGGCAACCGTCAGATCTCGCCCGGAGCGCTGTCGTTCCTCGCCGAGGCGGGCGCCGAGCTTTCCTACACGTCGGCGGCCCACCTGCTCGCGCGCAAGGGCGGATCCCAAGTGAGCGCGATGACCGCGATGCGCGCGCTGCGCCAGGCGGTCGAGGAGAGCAGCGACGGCGCGTCCTCCGCCGCATCTCCCAGCTCATCCGCTCCCGCATCCCCCGCCGTCTCCTCCGCCACCCCCGCAGGCAAGGCGCGCCGAAGGGCTGCGCGCCGCAAGCACGGCCAGTCGCTCGCACGCACCTCGGAGCAGGCGCGCCTGAACGTTTTCCAGCAGAACCGCCCGCACGCGTCGATGCGCGGCGTCATCGCGTTCGACGAGGCGGACATCGAGCTTTTCCAGGAACTTTGCCGCTCGATCATGGAGCGGCGCGGCATGACGGGGAATGGCTTCCCCCTCTCGCCGATCCAACCGTCGAAAGGAGCAGTCATGGGATCCTACGAACGCGAGCAGCAGATGATCGCCGCCGGCACCGCCGAGCGCGGCTACACGGCCAAGAAGTACTTCGAGGAGCTGGACGCCGAGCTCACCGAGGAGACCTCGTCGCTGTCGCATCGGCCCGACTACAGCAAAACGCTGTTCGCACCCGAGAACGACGATATCTACCGCGAGTTCTGCGCCTACGTCGACCTGCCCAAACCGCGCTTCTTCGACGCGATCCCCGACCCGATCCGCGTGGAGGGCTTCTCGGCAGCCGACGTGTACTTCGCCATGAAGTCGAAGAACCCGCGCATCGTCGAGATCGACGGCGCCGCCGTGTACAACATGCTGGTGAAGCTGCGCACCCAGCCCGAGATCTCCAAGAAGGTGCTCGACTTCATCCCCACCTGCTACCAGGGCGGATGCGGCAAGGGCGACGCCGCCTTCGAGCGCGGCTATTACGACAACAAGTAGCGCAAGTTCAGCCGAGACGAATTTGTGATCGGAACAGGTCCGCAGGCGAGGCGGATCCGTAGACGGGTGCGCTCTTGAACGAGACCGACTCGCAAAAGAGGCGAATCTGAAAGCGGAACATGCCCGCAGGCGAGGCGTATCCGCATGCTTAACCAACCCGCAGGCTAGAGACGCCCTGCATCTCCAGACTTTTCGAGTTGAATGCCACTTTATGGGGAGATTGCGACATCGATGGTTATCCCGAACGCCGTCGATGTCGCATTCTTCCATCATCCAGGCACTTTGAAGGGACTTGACCGAATAACGAGCGGCAAGATTGGGCCTCTTGTCGCATTCTTCGAGATTATCGGCATCCAACTCGAAAAGCCTGGCAACATGCGTTCCGCACCTGGTCGCACTTTGATCCGCGCTCGCCGCATCGAGCCGTCGCGTCAACCCAGCGGAACCCTGACCGCGTTGATGCCGCCGCGGATGAACGCGTCGAGGGTGCGCTGGACGACATCCCATTCGCCTTCGGAAACGTCGGCGAGCGCGACGGCGTAGCAGCCGCTCATCTGGAAGCGGTAGAGCGCCTCGGCCTGTATGCGGCTCATGCCCAGCCCCGAGAACATGTTCGACGCACCGCTGGGAAACGCGCCCTGCTCGACCAGCGCGAACAGCAGCGGCAGGAACCGCTCGTCGCGCACGACCGGCGCATACGGCCCCGCCTCACGCAACGCCACGCAGAACGGGCGGTTGCCGGGACGCGCGCAATCGCTGCAGTGCAGGTGGGATTCGAGCGAGCGCAGCCCGCCGAGGAACTCGACGACGAGCGCCGCATAGACGTCCTGGACGTTGCCGTAGTGCGCGTAGAGGGTCGAACGGCTGACGCCCGCCTCGCGCGCCAGCTCCGACATCGACACGTCCTCGATGCGCTTGCCCACCAAAAGACGCAGCAGCGCCTGCCTGATCGCCTCGCCACACCTCTCGAACCGCGCGTCTTCCATATCACCCTCGCCTCCCGAACGCGACAGCGTGACAGGGGACGGTCCTTCTGTCACATCTGGATAAAAGGGCAGGTGGATTATCCGTGCGTGACAGAAGGACCGTCCCCTGTCACGCCGGCGGATTATCCATAGGTGACAGAAGGACCGTCCCCTGTCACCTTACGGCCACTGTAGCGAACCCGGTCGCTAGTTATCGTACATATTGTACGATAACGTTCAGCACGCGTATCTGCCGCATTCTATACTGGCATCGAAAGCAAGGCATCGACCGTTTTCGGAGGTGATCGCATGCAAACCGAGAAGACCGTCTTCCTCGACCTGCTCGGGATGCCCGCCACGCGCTTCGTCATCCCCGCCTATCAGCGGCTCTACTCATGGCGCGAGCGCCAGTGCCGCGAGCTGTGGCTCGACCTGCACCGCGCGGCCCGCGCCGACACGACGCATTTCATCGGCACGCTGCTGTACTCGCACGAAGATCCCGACGCCGACGGACGCCAGCGCCTGGCGGTCATCGACGGCCAGCAGCGCCTGACCACGATGACGCTGCTGATCGAAGCGCTGCGCCGCCACCTGGCGGATCGCGAACGGACGCTCGACGGCGGCATCGACGCCCCCGCCCTGGACGCGCGCTACCTGCGCGTCGGCGACGGGCCGGGCGCACCTTGCAAGCTCGTGCTGTCGCGCAACGACGGCCCCACGCTGCAGGCGGTGCTCGACGGCACGCCCCTGCCCGAGAACGCCTCCGAGAACGTCCAGCGCAACCTGGCGTTCTTCCAATCGCTCATGGACGAGGACGGCTTCGACCCCCAGACGCTGTGGCGCGGCATCGAGAAGCTGTTCGTCATCAGCGCCGAGGTGGGCGCCCGCGACAACGCGCAACTGATCTTCGAGAGCCTCAACTCCAAGGGCAAGCCGCTCACCACGGCCGACCTGGTGCGCAACTACCTGCTCCTCGCCCAAACCCACGAGGAGCAAACGCGCCTGTACGACGAGTACTGGGATCCCATCGAGGGCATGTTCCAGCCCGACCCCGGCTCGCTGCGCCTGGACAACGCCATCCAAGGATGGCTCTCGGTGCGCTTCCGCAAGGTGCGCGCCCGTGGCCGCGACGAGGTCTACAGCGTGTTCAAGCAGTACGTGGAAGACGAGTTCACCGGCACGACCGAAAGCCTGCTGCACGAGCTGCGCAACTTCTGCATGATCTGGGCCGAGAACTACCGCTACCACGCCGTCAAAAAGTACAAATCGGCGTTCAAGTGGGCCGAAAACGGCGCCCCCACGCTGGTGTCGCACTACAACAAGAAGGAAAGCACGAACCAGGCTTACGCGGACTCGCTCCGCGCGAAGATGGATTCCACCGACGCAACGCTCTGAGGTGATAGGCATGCTGACGAAGCAAGAGATGTTCCTCGATTTCCTGGGCGCGCCGTCGACCCAGCTGATCATCCCCGTTTACCAGCGCGTCTACGCCTGGGACCATACGCAGTGCGACACGCTCTGGGCCGACATCGAGCGCGCCGGACGCGTAGGCAGCGCGCATTTCATCGGCACGGTGCTCTATGCGACCGAGCCCGGCAACGACGATGCGGCACGCCGCCTGGACATCATCGACGGACAGCAGCGCGCCGCGACGCTGACGCTCCTGATCACCGCGTTGCGCGACTGGATGCGCGACACCGGCACCGTGTTCGAGGGCGTCGACGCCGATACGCTGACGAGCCGCTACCTGCACGTCGATGCAGCCGACGGTGCGCTGAAGCTTGTGCTCTCGCGCGTCGACCGCAAGACGATGAGCGCCGTGGTGGAGGGCACCGAGCTGCCCCAGGACGAGGAGGAGCTGTCCCAGAACGTCGCGAACAACTACCGGCTGTTCCGCGACAAGATGGACGCAGGCTTCACCGCCGACGATGCGCAGGCCATCTGGAACGGTATCCAACGGCTGCTGATCATCGCGGCGTCGCTTGACGGCGACGACCGCCCGCAGCTGATCTTCGAGAGCCTCAACTCCAAGGGCATGCCGCTGACCACGGCCGACCTCATCCGCAACCTGCTGCTGGTCAACGCCGGCTACGACGAGCAGACGCGCCTGTACAACCTGTACTGGGCGCCGATCGAACGCCTCTACGCCGACGATCCCGGCTCTCAGCGCCTCAACGCCGCGCTTCACGGATACCTGGCCGTCACCGCGCGCAAGCTGCGCATCTCCGACAAGGACCAGGTGTACGGCGCGTTCAAGACGTTCATGGAGGACGTCTACCAGGGCTCGCTCGAGGAGCTGCTCATCGGACTGAAGGGGTTCTGCGAGACGTTCGCCGCCAAGTCCAACTCCGCCGGCGCCCGCCGCGCCCAAGCCGCCGCCGAGTTCGGCAACAGCAAGCCCAAAGACTACATCGGCCAACGCCACGTCTTTGGCGACTGATGAGGCAGGAATGCGACAGGGTGTGGCAGGGGGACGGTCTCCCTGTCACATTTGGATAACGCGCCGCGGCCCACGCCTCCTCGGGCCCGCGGTTCCGCACGTGCGCTCAACCGCACAAAGAGAAGGCCCGTCCGTTTTCTCCCGTCCTGGCGACAACCAGTACGGCAACTGTGAACTACAATGGAGGGCAGCGTCATCCGGCGCTGCCCTTTCCGTAATCGGGGAAACATGGGAACCCAACGCAAGGAAGAATCGGCCGCAACCGCCAAACCTCGTCTTTGGACGCGGGGCTTCATCCTGCTCGCGCTCATCCAGACGCTCGATCTGTTCACCTACAACATGATCACGCCCGTCATCGCCCAATACGCTACCGGACTCGGCTACACGCTGGTGATGGCAGGCGTGGTGGCGGGCGCGTTCACGTTCGCGGCCCTGTTCGCGCGGCCCGCCAGCGGCGCGCTCTCGGATCGCATGGGGCGCAAGCGCATCGTGCTCACGGCCGTCGTCGTGGGATGCTTGGCGCAGATCGGTTACGCATTCGCCACCGACTACGCCCTGCTCATCGCGTTGCGCGTCGTCCACGGCTTCTTCTATGCGCTGTTCGGCACGGCCATATCGGCGATGGCGATCGACATCCTGCCGGAGGAGCGCCGCAGCGAGGGCATGGGATGGTTCGGCACGTCGTACGTGTTCGCGAACGCGCTCGGGCCGGCGCTCGGCGTTGCCGTGAGCAGCGCGTTCGGGTTCCTGCCGATGTTCCTCATCGGAGCCGCCATCGCCTCCTGCACTCTGGTGCTGGGATTGATGCTGCCTTCCGACAAACTGCCGACAACGCGCGAATCCGCCGCAACAGGTACTGCCTTCCGCAGCACCCAGTCAAGCGGCAAGGGCCGCCTCTACGACACCGTCAACGCATTCGTCAGCGTCAAGTGCCTGCCGCTTGCGTTCGCCGCGTGCTGCTACCTGACCATCTGGGGCATCATCTCAACCTACATCGTCATGGTGGGCGATGCGCGCGGCGTGGCGGGCATCTCGCTGTTCTTCGTGGTCAACTCGATCACGTTGTTCTTCACCCGCCCGTTCGCCGGCAAACTGGCCGACAAGCGCGGGCTTTCGGCGGTGTTCTCCCCGTCGGTCGTCTTCGAGGTGCTGGCGGTCGTGCTGATCGCGCTGTCGCAGCATCTGTGGCTGTTCCTGGTCGCGGCGGCGTGCAAGGCGCTCGGCAGCGGCACCGTCACGCCGTCGATCCAGGCCAAATGCGGCCAGCTCGAACCGTCGGAGCGCTCGGGCGTGGCGATGTCCACGTACCTGCTGGGCACCGACATCGGCTACGCCATCGGCCCTATCATCGGCGGCGCTGTCTCGGCGGGATTCGGCTTTGAGGCTATGTTCTTCTCGGGCTTGCCCATCCTCGCCATCGGCGTGATCGTCTACGTGATCTGGTGGCGCGGGGAGAAAACCGCCAGCCGCACAGCCGGCGACGTGGAGTAAGGAAGCTCGTCCGCCCCTCGCCCAAGTCACCCGCTTCTATGCCGGGTCGGCGGAGTTGAGGCGCAGGACGCACATCTGCAGTTCCTGCACCATCTCGGCGGTGATGGGCTCGTCGGGCTCCTCTCCCGCTTCGAGCTGCGCGTCAAGCGCGAAGCAGTGGCGGATGAAGTCCTCGTTCTGTTGGTTGATCATGCGCAGGTCGCGCGCCTCCTTGAAGCACCGCTCCAGGTCGGTCGATTTCGCCACGCGCCACAGATGCAGCGTCGCCAACCGCACCGAACCCCTGAACCGCCTTTCAACCGGCACTTCCGCCATATCTTCCCCCTGTTTCCGACTTCCCTAACCGATCGTCCAGAAGCCGCAGCTTTGCCGCTTTCTTCCCTGTTTGCGTGTCTTCATGTTGCGTTCTGCGGTTTTCTGGACAAAACAGCTTCCCTGAGACGCCTCTTTTGGGAAGAGACCCGCAAAACGCGAAAACGCGACGCCGAATCCGGGTAGAAGCCGTCGAAACCACAGCTTCTACCCAAACAGAACGTCGGCAAATCGCGCAATCAATCTTACTTCTTGCGGATGTAGAGCGAAACTGCCTTGTACTTGACGTCGTCGTCACCTTCGACCTTGGCCACCTTGGCGCCGGCCTTGTAACCGCGGTCGGCCTCAACTTCATACTCCTCCTCGATCGACGGCGCGGCGAAACCGGCAGCCTCGAGCCAGGCGTAGTTCTCGTCCTGCGTGCGCGCGGCCCGGATGCTGTTGCCGATGGCGCGCGCCTGCTCGACCACATCCTCGCGGCGCTCGCGGTCGGCGAAGATCGTCTCGAGGATCAGCAGCCCGCCCGGCTTGAGCACGCGGCCGAACTCGCGGATGGCGGTCGCCTGGTCGTAGAACAGCGTCACCACGTTGTTGCAGTACACCACGTCCATCGTGCCGGATCCGATGCCCGCGGCGATGAGGTCCTCGGGGTAGGCGACGCGGAACTCCATGTTGTTGCCCGCCAGGCCGCTGTCGTGCCAGGCGCGGTCCATGCCGTCTTTCGCCTCCGCCACGTAAGCGGGGCTCCAGTCGACGCCCATCGCGGAACCGCTGTTGCCCGCCATGGCGCTCATCTTGTAGACGCCGCGGCCGCGGCGGCAGCCGATGTTGAGCACCTTCTTGCCCTTCAGCTCGGACGCGGGCAGCAGCATCTTGCACACGCTCGTGAACCCGTATTCGAACTGCTTGCCGCTGTAGTATTCGGCCAGCACCGCGTCATCGGGCGCCGCACCCGCCGACGACGGCTCGCGCAACGAGCGCATCCCGGTCGCCGCCGGGGACAGCGAGGCGCGCTCCTCCTCCTGCCTGATGTTGTCGTTAAGGTCCGCCAGCATACTCGCGCGTTCGGCCAGGCCCATGCGCGCGGCGTCGACCTGCAGCTCCTCGTTGTGCTGGTAGTACTTGTCGTTGCCGTAGTGCGCCACGAACTGCGTCGTGGCCTTACGCGTGGCCAGCTCAGCCATGAACACGAGCATCTCGCGCGAGCCGAAGCACTCGTCGATGAAATCGAACGCCGCGTCGATGCGCGTGCTTGCATGGGCTGCCGCCGGCTTGATCTTGGCGACCTCCTCCTTGTACGCTGCCTCGATCGTGCGGAACGCGGGCTCTCCCGCCGTCGTTTTCTGGATGATGCAGCGCGCCGCGAAATCCCTCAGCAGCGCGATGACGATCTTCTCGCGCCGCACGTACGCATGCGCAGCCGTGCCCGCCGCCACGCGACGGCTCAGCGCCGCTTCGCGCCGCTCGATGCGCGCCACAAGCGCCTCGTCGACCGTCGCGTCGCCGTTCAAGAACTCGCCCTTGGCATCGCGCAGCAGGTCGCGCAGCTCGACGACCACGCCTTCCTGCTCCAGCACCTCGTTGCATTCGCGCGCCAGCGTGTCGAGCAACAGGCTGATCAGCGCCACACGCTCGTCGAACTCGGCCTCCTTGGCGCGTGCGACGATGGCCTCGCCCGCCTCGCCATCCAGGATCGAGTCGACCTGGTAGTCCGAGCGGTACTTCTGGAACAGCGCGTAGTACACGGTGAACGCGTCGGCGATCCCGTCATCGCGCAAAAACTGGCTGAACAGCTCGCGGTCGACCGGCTTGCCCATCTCCTCGTACAGCGAGATGATCGTCGCCAAGTCCTCCCAGCCGCGCGCCGTCACGAACGACTTGCCGCCGCCGGGCTTGCTCTCAACTTTGTAAAAGCAGTCCTTCTTGGCGTCGAGGAACGTCGTGACCGCAGGATGCAAGCCCTTCTCCTGAGCGTAGTTCTTCCACACCGCGTAATCGGGATCGACGTCGATCTCGCGCATGCGGTCGAGCGTCACGATGTCGAACTCGTGCACCGAGCGGTTGTACTCGGGCGGATTGCCCGCGCACACCACGACCCAGCCTTCGGGCACCTTGTGCTTGCCGAACTTCTTGAACTGCAAAAACTGCAGCATCGAGGGGTACAGCGTCTCCGACACGCAGTTGATCTCGTCGAGGAACAGGATGCCCTGGCGCAGACCCGTGCGCGTCATGTAGTCGTACACCGCCGACACGATCTCGGACATCGTGTACTCCGACGCTTCGTACTCGTAGCCCTCGAAATCGTGGTGCTCGATGCGCGGCAGGCCCAGAGCGCTTTGACGCGTGTGGTGCGTCATCGAGTACGACACGATGCCGATGCCCAGCTCGCCGGCGATCTGCTCCATAATGGCGGTCTTGCCGATGCCGGGCGCACCCAAAAGGAACATCGGGCGCTGATGCACCGGAGCGATCACCGGCAAACCGGCGTCATCCTTTTTCAGATACGCCTCGACGGCGTCTTTGATCTGTTGTTTGGCTGATTGGATGTTCATCTGCGCCGTTTCCTTTCCCTTTCTTCAACGAATCCGCGGAGGTTTCGGCAGCTTTTCGGCCTCATTTTCTACCGAAACGTCCGAGAACTTGCAACTTTCGTCCCTCCGGTCGCGCCTTCCGCCCTTCTGGCCGCCTGCCGGCGCGCCCCGTCAGGCGCTCCTGCTGTCGAGCTGGCTCAGACCCGCCTCGTCGACGACCACCTTCATCGCCCACGGCGGCACCGGCGGCAGCTCGCGGCCCTCCTCGTCCATGAACACGAACGCCGCGTCGTAATCGGGCGTCTTCTCGGGAAACTGCCCCAGGCCGTCCGTGAAGTAGATGAGCCCTTTGAGGTCGGTGAACTCGCCGCGCTTGCGCAGCATCTCGACATAGTCGAACGCCGGACGGAAGTCGGTTCCGCCGAATCCGCGGATCACAAACCCTTCCATCAGCTTGTCGACGTCGGCCAGGTCGGTGATCTTAAGATCGCTTTGCACCTTGGCATCGCACTGGATCACGTGGATGTTCACCGTGGTCGCATAGTCCTGCGAGCTTTTCAGGATGTCGAAGGTATGCGTGATGAAACGCCTCACCAAATCGCCGCTGACGGATTCGGATGTGTCGATGACGATGGCGAAGTCGCGGACGCGGTCGGTCTCTTTGTACTCGAGCGGCTCGATCAACGGCATGTTGCCGTACAGGTCGATTCCGTAGGTGTAGTAGATGTAGTCGAACTCATCCATGTTCACCTGCATCTCCTCGGAGACGACCATGAACTTGCGGAGGAATTCGGTGTAGCTGTGGACCTTGCGGTTGGCGATCTGCAGGTTGGCGATCAGGCTTCTGGCCTCCTCGCCCCACTCCTTCGAGAAGGTCTCAAGGTTCATCTCGATTTGCTTGGAGATGTCCTCCCACTCCTTCTCTTGGCGCTTGGCGTCGGAATCGTCCTCGTCATCGGCTTCCTCTTCGGCATCTTGACTTTCGGCGCCCTCGTCGGAGTCGTCCTCGGATTCGGGCGCGTCGTCCGACTCCGTCTCGACCTCCTGCATCTGGTTTTCGCCCTGCTGCTCGTCCTCGGGGGGCTCGTTTTCGCCCTGCGTCTCCATGCGGATGTCGTCGGACTGCAGCTCGGGATCCTCGTCGTCCTCGGTGACCTCCTCGAACTCGTTATCGCGCTGCTCGGGAGGCTTGCTCGACGCGTTGGCGGGCCAAGCGCCGTGATCGTCGCGCTCGAACAGATAGTGCCACTCGTTGAGCGTGCTGCGGCCCATGCCGCGGTACTGCTGGCCGTCGGGTGTCTGCACGAGGCCCTTCACGACCGTGTACACCTTGTTGGGCAGCAGCTTGCCCACAAGCATCCGGATGCGGTCGATCGCCTCGCGCCGCGCGACGTCGTCTTCGCTCTCGAAACGTCCGCCGCACATGTCCATGACGGCGCTCTCGACCAGGATGTCGCAGGTGAGGCTCCATGCCTCGGCGTTGTTGTGGTTCTTGTCGAACGGATGGCGAAAGATGCAATGCATCACCAGATGCAGGTAGTCGCGCACCGTCTCCTCGAACGATTCGTTGAACCGCCCGATCTCGCGCGGCGGATCGTAGAGCACGCGTTTGGCGTCGGTCGCCAGCGGATAGCGGGCGCCCACGCGCATCGGCTCAAGGTCCATGCGCCACAGCGCCAGATCGAGGAAGCGGAACTTCATCATGAGCTGCGTGCGGCATTCGTCGATGATGTCCTTGCCCAGGGCGTCCTCCTGCAGCCTGCGCTGCATCCTGACGTCCATCGTCTCACGCTCAACCGGCATCCCGACCTCCTTTCCGCTCGGCTCGATGCGAAGCGAACCCGCGCTTTCCCGTCGCATCTTCGTTATAGCATAGCCCTTTACGGGAGCGTTCTAACATCTTCGGTGATCCGTCGCATGCGCCCCGCGCGACCTCGGCGGGCCTCCCGCGCGACTCGGCGGGCGCGCCCCACGCCTCTCCGGAGGCCTCCCGCGCGCCCTTTGCGAGAGCCCCACGGCCCGAACGCATCCTCCGGCACGGCGGCACACCGCCACGCCGTCAGGCCGTCCCTACAGGTCGAAGTCGAACGCCTCCATGCCGAACCGCTCGCGCTTCGCCTCCAGCAGATACCCCGTCATCGAGGCGTCCTGCACCGCACCCACGCGGTCGATGACCTCGTTGATGTTTCCGTTGTCCACGAACCCCAGATCGAGCAGGTCGTCCATCAGACAGCGGTCGTCGTGCTTGGCCGCCTCGACGCAGATGTCGCCGATGCTCGTCCGCAGCACGCGCTCGCACATCGCGCGGTTCACCTCGGTCAGATACACCGGATCCTTCAGACGCTCCACCAGCCGCGTCGCCTGATCGTAGAGCGCCATGCGCTCGGCGCTCAGGGCGTCGAAGCTACTCGCGTTGATGATCGCCGTATCGTAGTGCTCGAACAGCAGCCGCGCGTCCACATGGTCCGGCACGCTGAGCGCGAGCATCTGCTGCTGCGCGCTGCGGTCGGTGAGGGGGAAGTGCAACGTGAGGGACGCATGCCCGTCGATCGGCTCGACGAGGTCAAGATGCACCCACTCCACCAAACCGTCGATGCCCAACCCGCGCATCCCCACGTTGGTGATGCGGTCGGACAGATGGATCTCCCGAACGCCGGCGATGCCGTTGAACGCATACGGCGCGAGCTCGTTCACCTCGGCGGGGATCCGGATGATCTCGTTGTCGCCGAAGCAGAGCACGGTGCGGAACGTACCGCCCGCCTTGCGCTCGAGCAGCTGGTTCTCGCGCACGCAGTAGGTTTGGTTGCCCTCGCCCACCGTCACCGAGCGCAGCGTCGGATGCTCGCCGTGATGGGCGCCGTACGTCACGAGGGCGTTGCCCCCCAGCTTCTC
Source organism: uncultured Eggerthellaceae bacterium (assembly GCA_958452575.1). Taxonomy (GTDB): domain Bacteria; phylum Actinomycetota; class Coriobacteriia; order Coriobacteriales; family Eggerthellaceae; genus Aphodovivens. Next base: position 11,887 of record CAUDUM010000005.1, on the reverse strand, counting down.
GAGTCCGCTCGGCAGCGCGACCTCCTCCAGCGCGGTGTCGAGGAACGCCTCGTCCTCGATCACCTGGACGGTCGAGGGGATGAGCGCATGAGCCAGGCCGCGGCATGCCTTGAACGCGCGCTTGCCGATGACGATGAGCCCTTCGGGCAGCTCGACGCGTGTCAGCCCGGAGTGCCCGCTGAACGCGTCGTCACCGATGGCGACCGTGCCGGCACGCACGGCGTAATCCGCGATCCCGGGGTTCATCATGCGATCGAGAATGAGCCCTTCGGGCGTCTTGCGGTACAGGCAGCCCTCTTCGTCGAGCAGAAGGTGCTCGGAGCCCTCATCGATCGAGAACGTCGCATCCGGGCCTACATAGGAAAGCTCGGCGCCCGCCGCCAGGGGGTTGCCGAGACGCTCCACGCTCGCCGGAAGGCGCAGCTCCTCGATCGCCGTATCCGTGAACGCGTTTCCGCGCACCTCGACAAGCCTCTCGTTCAAGCGGACCTCACGCAGCGCGCGACAGCCGTAAAACGCCTTCTCGCCGATCGACGTGAGCGACTGCGGTGCCGCGAACGTCGAGACCCGCGTCTTGGCGAAGCAGAAATCCCCGAGCACTTCGACGGTGTCGGGAAGCTCGACCTTCTGCAAGCAGGCGAAATGCCCGAACGCCTTCTTCGCGATCGCACGGCACCCGTCCAGCACGCGATAGCTCTCCGAAGGCACCGCAAGCGCCACCAAGATCGACGCGTCGAAGCTGTAGAGTGCGCGCCCGTCGGTCATCAGCAGCGGGTTCGCCGGATCGACCTCGATCGTCTCCAGCCCGCTTTTTTGGAACGCGCCGGGCGCCACCTCGTTCGCGCCGGCGCCGATGCGCAGCGACCTCAGACGGGGGACGTCGAAGATGCTCGCGTCGATCTTTCCCAAGCGCCCCGGAAGCTCCAGCCGCTCGAGCGAGACGCAGTTGCGCAGCCAGTTGGAGTCGAACGTCGGCAGGGTTTCCGGAAAATGGATCGAGCGCAGCTTGCGGCACTCGCGAAACGCGCTGAAGCCGATCGACAGGATGGAATCGGGCAGGTGGATCGTCTCCACCGACTCCAGATACGCGCACGCGTCCGGTGCCAGCGACACGACGGGCTTGCCCTCCAACTCGTCGGGGACCACGAGATCGGTGACCGCAGGTTCGCACTTCTGGATGCGCGCCTCAGCCTCGTCAAGGACCACGTAACGCCATACCGTGCCCGTCTCATCGGTCCACGAGCGCTCCTCGGAGGTGCGCGCCGCCTCCAGGGCAGCGGCTTTCTCGAGCGCTTCGCGCCGCAGGCGGACACGCTTCTCCGCGGAAAGGACCTGTTCGCGCGTGGCGGATCCGTCGCTCAAAGCCATAGGCGTGAAACCTCCGAAGCATACGTCGAGCTTGCTGATGTCGATGGATCTCGTCGACGAGCGATCGATGTAATCCATCGCCGGTTTCGCGGTATTTTGAAGCAGTACGCTCAAATCCACCTGATTCGTAAAGGACATGGCAAAGCCGTTTCTTTATACCAACTTGAGCATAGTGTAACCCGTTTTCAGGGTTAAAAAACGGGGCACGAAACCGCGCCCCGTCGCATGAAGCAGATCTTAGATGGACCAGGGCGCTCCGGCCGGGTTCAGCTTGCGACGGCGGGAGAGCTCGTCGGCGTGCATGATGCAGTAGCGCACGCCCTTCAGCGTGACGTACAGGCACGCGACCTCATGCTTGGAACCGTGGTTGAACACGTCGTAGGTGAGGTACTCGCGGTCGATCATCGGCTGGTAGATCGGGCTGTCGACAACCTTGTCGAGCAGCATATTGGTGGACTGACGGCCGAGTTCGTCCTGCTTGAGGGTGATGTTGTAGAGGATGTCCTCCTGCTCGGGGGTCAGACGACCCAGCTCTTCGATTTCCGCCCTGATCTCGTCTTCAGTTGCCATGTTTCATGTCCTCCTAAGAGTACGATCGTTGTTTACAGCACAAGAGAATAAGGAGTGCCCGAAACGATGTCAATACTCCCCCGAAACTGTTACCATCATACCCTATCGGAAAGCAATTCACACACATTCACCTGCGAATATGCCCTTTCGATAGGGTATGGCGTCAGCAATGAAAAAGGCCCGCCCCAACAAGAGACGAGCCTTTTCTTAACAACGTAGGCTAGGCTTACACGCCCATGTAACCCTTGCTGGGGTCGGAAGCGCCAACACCGGTGGCGGTGTCGCCAGCCTCATTGCCCGTGCGCTTCGTGGAGGTGTAGCCACCCCAAGCGCGAGCAATGAACTTGCCCTTCACGAAGAAGATCTGAGCCTTCATGAGGTCAGCCTGGGTAATACCATGAGCAGCCAGGACCTCGTCCTTGCTCTGGCCAGCCTCGAGGCCCGAGTTCAGCTCAGCAGTAGCCGCAGCGGCGTCGAGCTCGAAGAATTCATCGCGGGTCATATTGTGCCCTCCTTGTTAATCATCCCTGTGTGACATCCCGGTCGCCGAATCATTGCGACCGACGACCGGGAATATCATAGCACTACTTTACAGCTGGAAGAGCACCATCGGGCGATCGAACTCACCCATCTTGGCGATCATTTCCTCCAGGGTGCCATAGTACATGGACGCGGACTCCTCAACCTGGACAGCCAGGGGACGCTGACCGGCCTTGTCGCCGTTGGTTCCCCAGTGCTCGGAGAAGATGGACGTCGGGCAAGGAATGTAGAACCACTCCCAAGCGTCGCCGTCGTTGCCCTCACCCTTCTTGAAGGGGCCAACCTGGACCTCCTTGATGCCGAACTGCTCCAGGGGGAGACCCAGCTCCTCCTTGCAAGCGATCTCGGCAGCATGGTTGCCAGAGAAGTAGGTGTAGTCAACCAGCAAGGCGTACTTCTGATCTGCCATTTGTGTCACCACTACCTTTCAGTTTAGTCAGCATCGAGGCTACGGACACGGCGCAGGTTGCACATAACGCCCTTGTACGGAGCACCGAAGCCAAGCTTGCCAACGTTGAAGTGCGGCACCAGGCTGTTGAAGTTGGACTTCCACACGCCGAACAGGTTGGGCTCCTCGCCGTCCTGCTCAGGGAACCACCAGCCGTGTGCGCAGTTCAGGATACCGGGCTTGATGATCGGGGTGACCTCAGCCTTGAAGCGGGCCTCACCGAACATGTTGTAAACCTCGCACCAGTCGCCGTCGGTCACGCCATACTCCTTGGCGGTCTCCGGGTTGATCTGAACCCACGGCCACGGATCGATCTGACGCAGCGAGGGAACATGACGATGCTCGGAGTGGAAGGAGCTGTAGCGACGAGAACCGGACGTCGAGATCAGCGGGTACTGGCCAGCCAGGTCGGGCTTGCTGATCGGGCTGTAGTTCGGCTCCTCGTAGTACGGCAGCGGATCCTCGCCCCAGGATTCGTAAAGAATCGAGTAGGCCTCGATCTGGCCGGTGATGGTGTTGAAGCCGGGCTCGCCGTCGAAGCGGAGCAGGCCCTTCTCGTACTTCTCGTACTCGAAGCCATGAGCACCAGGCTGGTAGATGCCGAGCTCCTGGAAGGTCTTCCAGTCGTAGCCCAGCTCGGAGAGCTGATCGGAGAAGAACTGCTCGACGCCAGCCTGCAGAGCGTCCAGATCCAGCTTGCCGCGGCCCTGAGCAGAGGTGACCTCAGCCGGGGACTCGGAGTGAGCCAGCTTGGAAACGTCCAGGGTGTCGCCAGCGGGCTTGTACCACGGCCACCAGGTCGGGTTCAGGCGCTGACCAAACATGAGGCAGATCTCGATATCGGACTTGCACTCGCCAACCTGCAGAGCCTTGTTCATGGGGCCCATGAACACGGTGTTGCGGCCGTAGTGAGTCAGGACGATGCCGTCATGCTCAGCCCAGGTCGCCATCGGCAGGAAGTAGTCGCCCACGGCCATGGAGGTCGGGGTCTGGGTCAGGTCCTGGATAACCACGAACTCGAGCTTCTGCAGAGCCTTGTGCCAACGCTTCGGCTGAGCGGAGCAGGTCGGGGTCAGGAAGTTGGAGCTGTTGAACCAGCCCATCTTCAGGGCGTAAGGCTCGTCGGACTCCATGGTGTTCAGGGTCTCGTCAGGCTGCGTGGTAGCCATACCGGTGGACAGACCAGGCCAAGCGGCAGCGCCGATGCGCTTCTGCCAAACCTCGTCCTCCATAGCGCCACGCTGCTCCATACGCCACTTGCCCAGCAGAGCAGACGGCGGGCCCAGGGTGATGCCACCGGGGCGGTCGATGGCGCCGGACAGGGCAGCCAGGAGGATGAAGGCCTGGGACAGCTGAACGCCGTTCTTGTTCTGGTCGAAGGCCAGACCCCACGCCCAACCGATCGGGCGCTCGGTGCCGATGATGTGGGCAACGCGCTTGATGTCCTCAGCGTCGACGGTCGTGATCTCGGCGACCTTCTCGACGGGATACTCGGCGGCACGCTCCTTGAGCTCATCGAGGCCGTAGATCCACTTCTCGGCGAACTCCTTGTCGTACTCGTCGTTCTGGAACATGAGGTTCATGATGCCCAGAGCCAGAGCGGTGTCGGTCTGAGGACGAACCTGCAGGTTGATGTTGCCATCATGAGCGCCGACCCAGGTGATACGGGGGTCGATGGAGATGATGTGAGAGCCAAGCTTCATCATGTCGACGAGGCAGTGGCCGAAGAAACCGTCACCGTTGGAAGGCAGCGGCTCCTTGCCCCAAACGACAACCCACTTGGAGAGGGTGTAGGCGGGGTCATGGTAGGAACCGGGCAGGTGACCAGCGTAGTCCAGCTCGGGGTAGCCAGCGCCCAGCACGTAGTCAGCGATGGAGCAACGCGGGCCGTAGCAGGACCAACCGGACTGGGTGTAGCAGCAGTTCGGGGACTGCAGCACGGAGAAGGTCAGCGCGTAGTAGTAGATGCAAGCCTCACGGCCGGTGCCACCGAAGCAGACGATGGACTCGGGGCCGTAGGTGTTCTGGAAGTAACGAACCTTCTCGCAGATGGTGTCGAGAGCCTCGTCCCAAGTGGTGCGCTCCCACTTATCCTTACCACGATCCTCATAAGCACGCTTCATCGGGTAGATGACGCGCGAAGGAGCGTAGGTGTACTCGCGAAGGGCGAGGTTCAGAGCGTTAACGCGGCCCGTCGTAATGGGGTTGTCGTCGTCACCCTCGATGCGAACCAGCTTGCCGTCCTTAACGACGACCTTGACGCCGTATCCAACGGGGTGAGATCCCGGAGGGGACCAGGTGTTGGAGCGGGTAACGACGGTACCGTCGCCCATGTCGACGCGCCATTGCTTGCCGTATGCCATGTTTTCCTTCTTTCTACACGTTTCACTCAGTACAGTAGAAACTTTCGCGCGATTTCTCGCGCATCTCCGCTTTGTCCTTTTGGCACCAGGGGGTTAGCCTGCATGCCCACTCGCAGCATCCTATGGCACCGAATGCCGCGCAGACCTTGCGAAGACTAGTTCGCCGCCGGAGGCTTCGGGGCGCCGGGAGCCGCGGGGGCACCGGGTGCGCCAGGAGCCGCGGGGGCACCAGGAGCGCCGGGCGCGCCAGGAATGGGCTTTTCGCCGTTGATGTAAGGCGTAAGATCGCACTTGCAGAACGGGCACTTGGTCAATTTCATACCGCCCATCGCCTGAATGGTCTTACCGCACTCGGGGCACTTGTGAGCACCACCGCCGGCATCTGCTGGTCTGAAGCACATATGCTTTCCTCCTTTCACTTCAATCAGAAGCGCGGATCAACCACGCTCGGCCGACTAATGTATGTCATGCGCGTCATCTACAGTTGCGCGAATGACCCCCAAGGTGCGCGCAGCGGCTCGTTTGCGCATACGCAGACAGGCCGTGCGACCCTTGAATAGCAGTGTAAAGGGTCGCTTGAGCGCTGCATCGAATCACAGGGATAATTTTACCTCTCATCCCATCGTCCCAAAAGGGTGATTTTACATTTCATAAAGAATGAGAAATTGCCTTTTACCCAGTTCAACAGGTGGGTCTCGTCCTTGTGTGCCACTATGGTGCAAATTCCGGTTTTGCCTATTGTTTTGGCGGCGTATCATCCCCGCGGTTCAATCTTTTCGGGCTTTGCGGGATATCGGTTCGACGATCGTAGTCACGATGACTATCGCCATTCGGTGCGATGCCGCGTCTTCAGCCGCGAGAGTCGCGCAAATCTTGATTCCGCGCGTCCGGATCGTATCGTTTCCGGCCTTCTAACGACCGGTTTTACGGCTTGTTTTTTCCTATCGAAAGCAAGAATCCCCTTGTGTCGGCGCAAGCGCGATGGCGCTTTGGCTTATAATTTCCGCATGCGCTTTTAACCGTTTTTCTAGCAAAGGGGTTGGGGATTGAAATTCAACAAGGTGTACATCCCCGTCGATGCGCTCGCGCGTCACGAGGATTTTGACACATGGTACGAAGACGGCGATCTGTTCCTGCATTTCGCCTGCAAGAAGGGCTGGAAGTCCGAGAAGGACCGCGTGCAGATCTTCGGCCGCATGGGCGGCCAGGTCGGCGAGATCAAGCCGGACAACCGCGCCCTGGTCTACGACATCATGTACGAGCGCTTCACGTACCGCCTGCACACCTACGTCATCGAGCATCACTACTACATCGAGGGCATGGTGTGGGACCTGTACGGCAGCTATCACGAGCCTCCCTACAGCCTGGTCGAGGAGACGCTTGTCAGCTACAACCGCAAATCGGTTCGCGTGCGCCGCGTCGAGAAGTTCAAGGACCACGGTCCCTGCTACGAGGTGCACGTGCTCGAGCTCGAGAAGCTCCGCATCGCTGTGGCGTGCCTTGTGGCTATCGGCTACAAGGAGGAGTGGAAGGGCTTGAGCGAGGGCGAGGACCGCGAGCTCGGCAATCTCTGGCAGCGCATGAAGGGCCGCATCTTCGAGAACAAGGGATTTACCTACGAGCAGATCCAGCAGATGATCGCCGAGGACCATCCCCTGGTCAAAATCCTCAAGCCGACCGGTCGTCCGATCGACAACCCCAAGTCGCACTACAAGAAGCGCCGCGACAAGGAGCAAAAGCAGAAGGAAGAGCAGGAGAAGAACCTGGCTGCCGCCAAGAAGACGCTCCACGCCATCCGCTCCAAGAACGCCAAGGACGACTAGTTTCATCTCTCTTGCAAGGCCGCCTCGAAAGGCCACTTGCTCCCTGAACCGCGAAGTGGCGCCTATCTACGGATAAGGCGCCCCTTTCCTTTTGCGTGCGTAAGCCTTGCCTTCTGCGAGCTAGTGTCACGTATCGCGGATCTCCATTACGCACGGGAGGCGCTCCAACATGGGATGCAGCGCCATCCCCTGCTCGCTCTTCTCCCTGCACTGAAGATTCACCTTCGCCCGCATCCTCACGCCACGCCTTTCGTGCATAGAAAAAGGGGTCGACCCTTTCGGATCGACCCCTTCCCAACTTGTTCAGGCTAACCCTGAATCATGTCGAGGTCTATGCGGAAGATCGCATAGCGTTCAAGCAGCTTGAACTACTGGACGCCAGCAGCCTTCTCCTTGCCCAGACCCTGGATACCGAAGATCAGGAAGTAGGCGAACGGGAGCAGCATAGCCACGAGCATGATCGGCAGAGCCATGGCGGTGCCGGAGAATCCGGGGATAGCCAGCGGGCAAACGATGCAGCCGATGAAGTTGATGATGACCACGATGATCATGATCCAGAAGCGGCCATTGCCGTCGGTCTCGGACAGCGGGTTGCTGTCGAAGGATTCCTGGATCTGGTCCATCGTCTTGCCACCGGTGTTCTTGGCGAACAGTATCGTGCAGATCAGGCCAAGCACGAACGGAACCAGCAGCACGAGCACTACCATTGACCAGTTGTTCATAGAAGCGCCGTTGACGGTGTGCTGGAACATCGGCAGAGCAGCAGCAGCGCCCAGAACGATCGAGGAGCCGGAGCCGCCGAAGCGGGCGAACGCCTGGCACCAGGAGGTACCGGTGTTGCGCAGGGCGGTCGGGTAAGCCTCGGGCATCAGCGGCTGGACAGCCGTGATGGTGAAGTTAAGAGCGAAGCCGAACAGCAGCATCAGGATCAGGCAGGGGATGAAGTTGCCAGCGGAGCCACCAGCCAGCTCGGCGCCGTTGACCGGCGCGATGCCCGGGAACATCGGAACGCATACCGAGCACAGGATGATGGTCACGATACAGGCGATCCAGCCGATCGACAGGGTGCGCTTGCGGCCGATGGAGTCGGACACGAAGCCAACCGAGATGTTGGACAGGATGGCACCGACGTTGTTCCAGGTCTGCAGGTTGACGGAGTCGGCAGCGCTGAAGCCGTTGCCCTGGAACCAAGAGGGGATCCAGGCGTTCATGCCGTACACGCAGAACTGGCCGACGAAGTAAGCGGACCACACGGCGCAGGTGCCGATGATGAACTTGCTGGAGAACAGGGCGGCCGGGCCGGTCTTGGCGGGCTTCGGCGGAACGATCAGCAGGTTGGGATCGAACTTGGCGTCAACGTGACGCGTAGCCTGAACGATCTCATGCAGACGGTCGCAAGCCTTGTCCTTCATGCCATTGTTGGCATACCAGTGCGGGGTCTCGTGCATCGCGAAGAACAGGATGATGCCGTAGATGATCGGAATAGCGCCGATCAGGTAGCACAGACGCCAGTTCTCAACAGCGGTGGTGCCGTTCACGAGGGTGATCTCGGGAGCCAGGAAGCCCAGGCCCATGATCGGCTCAGGAGCAGAGCAGATCGGGGCGGCGATCAGGCCAGCGAGAACCCAGCCGACGACCATGAAGGCCATGCCGAACGTAACGAAGATGCCGCGCTGCTTGGAAGGCATGCTCTCGGAGAACACGGTGGTAACAACCGGGATACAAGAACCAACACCAAAACCAGCGATCAGACGGAACGCGCAGAAGAACTCATAGTTCGGCGCGAAAGCCTGAGGCAGCGTGAAGACGCCGTAGAAGATAACGGCGATGGTCAGCATCTTCTTACGACCGAACTTGTCGGACATGATGCCACCAACAGCACCGCCGAGAACCATGCCCAGCAGGCCCCAGGTGGTCAGCGAGCCCGTCAGGGCGTTGCTGTAGGTGCCAGCGGCGATAGCATCAGCGAAGAACGTAGGACCAACGTAAGAGTTGGTCGAGTTGACGACCATGAAGTCGTAGCCGTCGAAGATCATTGCGAACGCGAGAAGCACGAACACAACCCAAGTATGGCCGGAAATACCAGCACGGTCGATGACTTCGGAAACGGTGAACTCTTTTCCGTCCATCAATCCCTCCTTTAACGGATTAATTCATCTGATCGGCTCGATATATGAAGTTTCAGCCGATCGCGAATTCCCTTAGATCTGCGCAGTGGCAAGACCATGTTGGGGCGTCAGTCTCAGGGTTGCGCGCTTGGCGCCAAAGCGGGTTTCGTCCCTCTACGATTCCCGCAGCCCTTCCAGAAAGCCGCATCCAACTAGAAGAAACGACTGCGCTGCTGCCTCCTTTCTTGATTCTCTTGTCACTTTTCTCGCGATTCTTTTGCACAAGCAAGGCGTGCCGCGGGCTCACCGCTTCGCGCGCACGAGGCGTGCAGTGGGCACACTGCACCTCATGCCTTTGCAAAAGAAACACTTATGAACGGTACATTACGGGCGGCAAACGGTCGTCATATCAGAAGTACGCTTCGCGTGTACGAGCATCAACCTCTCGGGTTGATTTATCAGACGCCCGTTTTTGCGATATTTCGTTTTCCCAGATCAGACAGGTGTGGATTTAGTGATGCTTAACCCAACCTAATTCGCTTTGGCGATGACCGAGCAAGTTGCGCCTGCGCTGTCCGCTTTGGGGCTCCTTCGACATGAATCACTGCCCAAAACGCCGATTCGGGCATCTTGAAGAAGTTGTGATACAGTCGATTTCGGGATGATATTCTCGCTTGGTAATAATTCAAAGTCCGTTTAACCTGATTAATATCGTACGGCAGGATGAATTTGCTGCACCCAGGTCCGCAATTACATGATAGGATGAATGAACGTTTTTTCACTATGCGGCTGTTCTTTTCACGCGAATCAGCCCATCGGGATGATAGCCAGGGAGGGCTTTGATGGCGTTTTCTTTCCCGCGGATCAGCATCACCGTTGATGACGGAAACGAACGTGGAACCCAAGGCGAGCTGGGGACGCTGGCATTCGGGTTCGGCGTCCACCTTGCTTGGACGTACTGCACGCTGTTCAGTTCGGAGCTGGTGTTCGCGGGAGAACATGGTGCGATGACATTCTCCCCGTTTTTCGTCGCCGCCATCGTTGCGTTCGCCATCCTCACGCTGTTCACTTCCATCACTGATCAGAAGCTGCTCCGATTTTACACCGACCGTCCCACGATGATCCTGGCAACCGCCTTCTCGATCGCAGGATCCGTCGTCGCCCTCGCCTCCTGCGTCGCAGGTGCGCCTGACGGCGTGTTCGTGTTCGGAGGAGTTCTTTGCGGCATCGGCTCCGGATTGTTCACGATGCTCTGGGGTACCGCGTACGCACGCTACAACACGGCTTCGATCGTGCTCAATTCCGTCGTCGCCGTCGTCTTTGCCACGCTTCTGTATTCGCTTATCATCCATGTGCTGCCCTGGCCGTTCGCGGGGCTTGTCGCCTGCGTCCTTCCGCTGTTCGAGCTTCCCCTGATCTGGAAGCTCACGCCCATAAGCTACGCCTTGCGCCATGCGGTGCCGATCTTCAACCCCCTGCCCATCCGCAAGGTCACGTTCATGCTGCGCTTCAGCATTCCGATCTTTTTGTTCGGCATCACGCTGGGCGTTCTGAAGGACGTCGGATTGACGATGATCCTGCCTTCGGTCGACCCTACCGTCCAGTTGATCGCCCTGTTCGCCGGCGGCACCGCTGCGATCGTGCTGATGGTCGTGGCGTTCTCCATCGACAAGCGAAGCCATTGGGACTTTCTGTTCAGGCCGTTGATCCCCTTCGTTGCGTTCGCCTGCCTGTTTCTGCCGTGGTTCCAGAACAGCGCCGAGCTTATCCCCTCGCTGCTCCTGCTGACGGGTTTTCTTTGCCTGGGATCGCTCATGTGGGCGCTGCTCGGCCAGCTTGCGCAGGAATTCAGGCTCTCCCCCATCTGCATGTTCGGCATTGGCTCGACCGCCATCTCCCTAGGAGCGCTCTGCGGCGTGTACCTTGTCGAATACCCGAGCTCCCTCGGTTGGCTTCCGTTCGGCCAGGGCAGCTTGGTTGTCATCTTGCTGATCTCGTTGATGTTCGCGATAGCGGCGCTTCCGCGAGTTCGCGATATCAAGCGCATCATCCTGCCCCACACCGGCGAGGACGACGCACGCGTCGCTGCCTTCAATGAGGAGATCGACCAGGCGAAGGCGATTCTGCAGAGCCGTCCGCGTCCTGCTTGGAGCATCGGATTGGATGCTGTGGGCACGTTTGCCCCGTTCACGGATCCCGCCAGCGCGCCGACGGTCGCTTCCGCCTCCTACGACACCGCCGTCGTCGGATGGGCCGAGCCGGGAGCCGATCCTCAAACGGCGGCTGATCTGCCCAAAGACGAAGCGAGCGATGCGGAGCGCGCCAAGGTGCGCGGTCGTTTCCGCACGCAGTGCGAGGAGATCGCCAACCGCTACCTGCTTTCGCGCCGTGAGACCGAAGTCATGTTCCTGCTGGCAAAGGGCCATAACGCCGCGTTCATCCAGGAGAAGCTCTGCATTTCCAAGAGCACCGCAAAGACGCACATCAGCCATATCTACCGCAAGCTGGACATCCACAACCAGCAAGAGCTGCTGGCAATGGTGGACGCCGCCCGCAACAGCGAGGATTAGCGGAAGCACGAAAAGGGATGGTCGCCATTTCGCGTTTTCGCGAGATGGCGAGCGGTGGCAGAGGACGGCCCCGGTGTCGCATTTGAAAATGCGACAC
>CAUDUM010000004.1 GCA_958452575.1 uncultured Eggerthellaceae bacterium | reverse complement strand
CGCCGGGGATGATGCGCGTGAGGTCGTGCGTGCGGTAGCGGATGAGCGGCGCGCCCTGCTTGCGCAGCGTCGTGAGCACCAGCTCGCCCGTCTCGCCGTCGGGCAGCACCTCGCCCGTGTCGGGGTTGACGATCTCGATGTACACGTAGTCGCTCCACACGTGCATGCCGGCGTGCTCGTGGCACGAGATGCCGATGCCCGGACCGTACACCTCGGTGAGACCGTAGATGTCGAAGATCTCGATGCCCAGTTCGTTCTCGATGCGACGGCGCATCTTCTCGCCCCAGCGTTCGGAGCCGATGACGCCCTTGCGCAGGTAGATCTTGTCACGCAGGCCGCGCTCGTTGATCTCCTCGGCGAGCAGCAGCGCATACGAGCTGGTGGCGCCCAGCACGGTGGATTTGAGATCCTGCATCATCTGCAGCTGCTTGTCGGTGTTGCCCGGGCCCATCGGGATGGCCATCGCGCCCAGGCGCTCGGCACCCAGCTGAAATCCGATGCCCGCCGTCCACAAGCCGTAGCCCGGCGTGATCTGGATGCGGTCGGTGTTGGTGATGCCCGCCGTCTCATAGCAGCGTGCGAATTGGATGGCCCAGTCGGTCACGTCCTGCTGGGTGTAGGGGATGATGACCGGCGTGCCCGTGGTACCCGACGAGCTGTGGATGCGCACGACCTCTTCGTCGGGAACCGCCTGCAACCCCAGCGGATAGGCGGCGCGCAGGTCGGCCTTCTCCGAGAAGGGCAGCTTCTCGAAGTCGGCCTGGGTCTGCACGTCGGTCAGATCGATGCCCTCGAACTTTTTGGCATAGAAGGGCGAGCGGTCCTTGAGCGTGCGGAACTGATCTTTCAACAGGGAGAACTGTTCGTCGGTGAGCTGCATGGGTGCCTCTTTCCTCTCCTTCGCACGGCGGCCGGGTCGGCTGGGCTGCCAGGGTGCGGAGTCGAACTCGTCGCCCCTCGCACCGCGGCTCCGACCGTCCCGCCGCCGCGCGCTATAACTGCAATCTTACTGGATGCCCTCCAGGTGCGGGATGTTGACAAAGCCCACCGCGAGATCCTTGTCGGTGGGGATGTAGTCAACCATGGTTCCGTTGCGGAAAGCGGAGTAGGCTGCCAGGTCGAAATAACCCGTGCCGGTGAGGCCGAACACGATGACCTTCTCCTCGCCGGTCTCCTTGCATTTGAGCGCCTCGTCCATGGCGACGCGGATGGCATGCGCCGACTCGGGGGCGGGCAGCGTGCCCTCCACACGCGCGAACAACGTCGCCGCCTCGAACACGCGCGTCTGCTCGACCGAGCGCGCCTCGTCCAAGATGCCCTCGTGGTAGAGCTCCGAAAGGATGGGGCTCATGCCGTGGTAACGCAGGCCGCCCGAGTGGTTGGGCGAGGGGATGAACCCGGAACCCAGCGTGTACATCTTCGCGAGCGGCGTGACCTTGCCCACGTCGCAGTAGTCGTAGGCGAACGTGCCGCGCGTGAGCGTGGGGCAGCTGGCCGGCTCCACCGCGATGAAATGCGGGACTCGCTTGCCTTGAAGCTTGTCGCCCGCGAACGGCGCGATGAGCCCGCCCAAGTTCGAGCCGCCACCCGCGCAGCCGATCATGATGTCGGGTTCCACGCCGATCTTCTCGAGCGCCGCTTTGGTTTCCAGACCGATGATGGACTGGTGCAGCAGCACCTGGTTGAGCACGCTTCCCAGAGCGTAGCGGCAACCTTCGGTGGACGTGGCCTCCTCCACGGCTTCCGAGATGGCGGTGCCCAAGGATCCGGTGTTGTCGGGATCCTTTGCCAGGATGGCGCGGCCGACCGCCGTTTCGCTGGAGGGCGATTCGGTGACGCGCGCGTTGTAGGTCTCCATGACCGCCTTGCGGTAGGGCTTCTGCTGCGCCGAGCACTTCACCATGAACACGTGCAAATCGAGGCCGAAAAAGCCGCACGCCATCGCCAGCGCGGTGCCCCATTGCCCAGCGCCCGTCTCGGTGGTGAGGCTGGTCAGCCCCTGTTCTTTGGCGTAGTAGGCTTGCGCGATGGCGGAGTTCAACTTATGGGAGCCGGAGGTGTTGTTGCCTTCGAACTTGTAGAAGATCTTCGCGGGCGTGTCCAGCGCCTCCTCGAAGAACTTGGCATGCACCAGCGGCGAGGGGCGGTACATGCGGTAGAAATCGCGCACCGGCTCGGGAATCGGGATGAACCGATCGGTGGCGTTGAGCTCTTGGCGGGCGAGCGCGGTGGCGAACACGGGCGACAGATCGTCAACGGTCACCGGCTCGAGCGTCGCAGGATTGAGCATCGGGGCGTGATCCGTGGGCATGTCGGCGCGCACGTTGTAGTAGTGCGTCGGCAACTCTTCCTCGGACAGGTAGGTCTTGTACTCGGTGCTCGGTCGCTTGGTCATCTTCATCTCCTTTCGCTTTGGAGACGAAGGCAATAAAAAAGCCCTTGTCTCCTACAAATCCTTTGCAGGGACAAGAGCGAAAACTCCTGCGGTGCCACCACTGCTTGGTACCCCCATGGTACCCACTCACGAGCCGCGCCGACCCTGTTGCCGGTCACGCCTCTGCTCTATAACGGGAGCTCCCGTCCCGTGCTACTACGCCGCGAGCCGTCGTGGTGGGCGATTTGCACGAGCCCTCGGAGGGCCATTTGATGGACCGCTTTCTGCCGAGATCCCAGCATCCCCGGCTCTCTGGGAGCGCGCTTCCACCGTTACTTCCTCGTCAACGGTTTATGCGATGCATGGTACCAGAAGCGACGGGACACGCAAGTAAAAGCTTGTTAAGAGACCGCTTTATTCCGCTGAAGCGGCAGCATGAAAAGGAGCGGTCGCTTTTTCACGCCCCATCCTGCTAAAGGGCAGCGACCGCGTCGACCGCCGTCAGGTTCATCTCGACGAAGCGCGGCTTGACGCAGGCGGCGATCGCTTCTTTGAGCTCAGCGACGGACAGCGGGACGGAGCCGCTTGCCACGGTTGCCGCAAGAAGCACCGTGTTGAGGGCACGACGGTTGCCCAGCTGCTCGAGGATGGGCTCCGCATCGACCGTCTCCAGCTTGCATTCCGAGCCTTCCAAGGATCGGCGCAGCGCAGCGAGCATATCCTCGGAACGGTACGCCTGCGATGAAAGCGCTGCTGTCACCGGCTGGACCACGGCTGCCGCCGTCACCACGGAGCCGCCCTGTTTCAGATAGCCCAGCGCGCGGCATGCCTCGCCTGGCTCGAACGCGATGACCACGTCCGCCGTGCCGGGAGCCACCAACGGCGCGTGCACCGGCTCGCCCTCCGAGCCCATGCGCACATGCGACACCACCGAGCCGCCACGCTGCGCCATGCCGATGGTCTCGGCGGTGCGCACCTGCCAACCCTTGCTTTGAGCGGCTTGCGCCAGAACCCTTGCGGCGAGCACCGTGCCCTGACCGCCCACACCCGCCAACAAAATGTTAATCATAGTCGGCCTCCTTCTGGATCGCGGAGAAGGGACACACCTGGACGCACAGCCCGCAGCCGTTGCACTGACCGGGATCGATGAACGACTGGCCACGCGCCTTGGAGCGCGGACCTTGCGCCTCGGCGGTGAACCCGATGGCAGGGCAGCCGATCTCGGTGATGCATTTCTTGCAGCCGGTGCACTGCTCCTGTTTCACATGAAGCACCGGATCGGGCTTTTTCAGCTGCACGCAGGGACTGCGGAAGATGATCGCCGACGGCCCTTCGAAATCGATCGCCTTCGTCGCCGCGTCGATCGACCCTTGCAGATCGAGCGGATCGGCTTCGACGATGCATTCCACGCCGAGCGCCCGCAAAACCCCCTCGATATCGATGGGCTTGCGGTGCTCCCCCATCAGCGTGATGCCCGTGCCCGGATGAGGCTGGCCGCCGGTCATGGCGGTGGTGGCGTTGTCGAGCACGCATACCGTGATGTCGTGGCCGTTGTACACGGCGTTGGCGATGCCGGTGAGGCCGCTGGCGAAGAACGTCGAGTCGCCCACGAACGCCACCTGCTTCTTGTCGGGCTCCACCACGCTGAACCCCTGCGCCATGGTGATGCCCGCGCCCATGCACAGGCACGTGTCCACCGCGTCGAGCGGCGCGGCGTTGCCCAGCGTGTAGCAACCGATGTCGCCGCACAGCACCGCCTCGCGCTTGCCCAGCGCGCGCTTCACCGCGTAGAAGCTGCCGCGATGCGGGCAACCGGCGCACAGCACCGGAGGACGGGCGGGCAGGGGCGCGTCGCAAGGCACGGACGGCTCGATGAGCGGACGAGCAATGTCGGCGTTGACGAACGAAGTGAAGAAGTTCGCCACGGTGGACGCGATGTCGTCGACGGTGTTCTCGCCCCTGTCGCGCAGCGCGCCGGACGAGCGGCCGAACACGTTGCAGCGCAGATGAGCGTGGCCGGCGGCGCGAACGAGACCGTCCTCCAGCACATTGTCCAGCTCCTCGAGCACCAGAACCGTCTTCAACCCGCGCAGGAAGGTGCGCGCAAGCTTCTCGGGGAACGGGAAGGGCGTTCCTACCTGCAAGAAGCGGTAGGCCGGCAACGCGCGCCCCGCGTCCTGCTGCAATCCTTCGAGCATCCGCAGAGCTTCGCGCGCATACGCGGCAGACACCCCTCCGGCGACGATGCCCACGCACGGCGCGTCGGCGACCTCTGCGTCGGAGCGCTGCTGGCCCTCCCACTCCAGCACGTCATCGAACGATTCCTCCGCGTCCTTCGCCGCGATGAACTCCGCCCCCGAAAGAACGGCAGCCTGATCGAACAAGCCGCCGGGCGCCACTTCCACCACGGTGTTGAAGCGCGAAAGCTCGCCCTCGCAAAACTCGTCGCCCATCCTGTTAAGGCGCGCGTTGATCTCGCCGTGGCCCTCCCAGGCGCGTCGAGGGAAGATCACCCACTTCGGATCCTTGACGAAGCCCTCCTCCGGCAGCGGGCACGCGAACGTCTCGTCTGCCACGTCGAAGAACGTCGACGCATGGCAGATGCGCGTGGTGGGACGCACGATGACCGGCGTGCCATGACGCTCGGACAGATCGAACGCCTCCTTGATCATGGCGAAGCCCTCTTCGGGCGTGGTGGGATCGAGCATCGGGACTTTGGCAAAGTCGCCGAATCGGCGTGTGTCCTGCTCGGTTTGCGACGAGATGGGGCCGGGATCGTCGGCGACGTAGAGTACAAGACCGCCTTTGACGCCAACGTAGTTGAGGCTCATGAGCGCATCGCTGGCTACGTTGAGGCCCACTTGCTTGCAGGTGAACAGACAGCGCGCACCGGCATACGAAGCGCCGGCAAGCAGCTCGAGCGCGGCCTTCTCGTTGGTCGACCATTCCACATGCACGCCGTGCGCACGGCCCTCCGCTTGCAGCTTCGCCACCGTCTCGATGAGCTCGGACGACGGCGTGCCGGGATACCCGGCCACAACGCGCACGCCCGCTTCCAGCGCAGCATGCGCGAACGCCTCATTCGCCATCAGGAGTTTCTTGGTCATACGTGTACCTGCTTTCGCCCCTCGGCGGCTCCGCTTGACAGCTTCTCGCGTTAAGAAGAGCCGCCCGCAATCAAATCTTCGAGGGAAACGGCAACTAAATCAGGCCTATAGTTGTCATTTCCCTCGAAGATTCGCCTCACTCCGCGCCGCCGTTCACCCGTGCATCATAAAACAAGAAGGGGCCGACCACTCGAATCGACCCCTTCCGTCGAGCATATTCATCGGACTGCGCGATCAGAATGAGAAAAAGCGAACATCCCTTATTCTCATTCCGTTCTCATTACCAGGTCGAGCAAAGTCAGCGAGGCCGCCCGGCCGATGGAGCTCTTATGCTTCGGCCATGCCCTTCTTGAAGTCGATGATCTTCTGGCGGGCGCCCTCGCAGCCGGTGCCCAGCATCTGAACTGCCAGGATGGCGGCGTTCTTGGCACCGTTGATGGCGACGCACGCCACCGGCACGCCGGAAGGCATCTGCACCATCGACAGCAGGGAATCCAGACCGCCCAGATCGCTCGTCTTCATGGGAACGGTGATGACCGGGCACGGCGTGAACGCCGCAACGACGCCGCCAAGGTGCGCGGCCTTGCCGGCGGCGGCGATGATCACCTTGATGCCGCGCTCGTGCGCGGTGGATGCCCACTCATGCACGACTTCGGGCTTGCGGTGCGCGGACGCCACCTTCACCTCATAAGCCATTCCGAACTCCTCGAGCTGCTTCATGCACGGCTCCATCGCCGGCATGTCGGACTCGCTGCCCATGATGATGCCGATGACCGGCTTGCTGCTATCTGCCATTTCCGCGCCCCTTTCATGCGTCGCTTTCCTGTCGTCCCTATTGTACGCTCCCGTTTCGACGAGTCGCACCGGAATCACCGGCAGCGGAAGGCCCCGACAAATCAACACTTCGACCTGCGCCTGCGGAGATCGGCTTGTTAGTACCCCCCCCCCGGACACGAATAAACAATGCTTTGACGGTTTGCCTGTCCGGGAGAGGATGCGCGGCCGCGCCGATACAATGGTCTCTTGCGCATCGCGCCCATCTCTCGGAGCGAGCATTCCCGAATGCTCGCCGACAGAACCAGCACAACAGAAAGGAATCCGATGCAGAGGATCCTTGCCAACGGAATCGAATCTTTGGAAGCCGCGCTGCGGACGAGGCTCAACACCGAGGAGTCCCGTGCGTGGATCAAGGAGCAATCGCGCCCGTTTCGCGAGCTCATGTCGTACTATCGTTGCGCGCTGATGGAGGTTGAGACGAAGTTCCGCGTGCTCAACGAGGAGCTCTCGCTCGAAGGCGAGGCGAATCCGATCGATGCGATCGAGTCGCGGTTGAAGACGCCCGAGAGCATCCTTGAAAAGGTCGACCGCAAGGGCATCGATTTTTCCGTCGAGGCGATCGAGGAGCATATCGACGACATCGCGGGCATCCGCGTGATCTGCTCGTTCGAGTCGGATGTTTACCTGATCGCCGAGTCGCTGCTTCGCCAGACCGACGTGCAGCTCATCGAGCGCATCGACTACATCGCCAACCCCAAGCCGAGCGGATACCGCAGCCTTCATCTCGTGATCGCCATTCCGATCTTTTTGTATGACGAAAAGAAAATCATGAAGGTGGAGGTGCAGCTGCGCACGATGGCGATGGACATGTGGGCAAGCCTCGAGCACAAGCTGGCATACAAGAAAGGCGAGTCGAGCGATCCGGAGACGATGCGCAGCAACCTGCTGAAATGCGCCGAGCTGTCCGCCCGCATCGACAAGCTGATGGAGGAGACGCGCGGCTTCACGGATAAGTAGTCCGGCGAGAGATACGCTGCAACAAAAAAAAGCCCCGTTTCCGGGGCTTTTGAATTGTGGTGGTCAGAGAGGGACTTGAACCCCCGGCACGGGGATTTTCAGTCCCCTGCTCTACCAACTGAGCTACCTGACCGGATGGCATCCTTTGCGAATGCGAGGATGTATTGTACCGGATGGCCCATATGTCGTCAAGCGGTGATTTTACTTGCAGGCGATGCCCTCGCCGAACAGAAGCTCTTTCTCCTCGCCGGGGAGCGCCGCACGCGCCTGATCGCGCAGGTTGTTCACGCCGATGAAGAACTGGCGCATCATCACCACCAGCAGATAGCGGCCCTTCGCGGTGAGCGTGAGCTCGTCGTCGTTGTCGTGGTCGAAAGCGCCCGACAGCTTCATGAACGCCATCTCGGCGGGCAGCCCCGCCTCGACCGTGCATTCGAAATCACGGAACCACGCCCGCTTGTCCAGGCGGCCGCCGAACAGCTGCATCATAAAGCGGTAGCGCATGCGGTCGCGCTTGCTGAACGTCGTCTTGCCCATGATGGACATGCGACCCGACTCGATGGCGGCGTTGTAATCCCGCACCGAGAAGGTGTTGACGTACAGATTGGAGCCCAGATACGTGATGCCGCCAGAACCGATCGCGGGATACTCTTCGTAATCGACCACGTACTCGTCGATCATCGCATCATCGGCAGCGGCGGCGGTGTCCAAACGATTGAACGTCCACGCCGACCCGTGCGAGAACAAAGGCTTGTCGCCGCCGCACAAAAGCTCGTCGATGATCTGGTAGAACAGCTGCTCGCGGCGATAATCCACTTTGCCGACCGTGCGGGCGAGGCTGCGCTCGACCGACGGCGATGCCATCAGCGGATAAAACGTGGTCTGGCTTGCGCCGCTTTCGATCACGCGCTCGATATCGCTGATGAGGATGTCTTCGGTCTGCGCCGGGAAGTTGAAGATCATGTCCGCATTCATCGACACGAAATACGGGCTTGCCTCCTGGATGCGTGCGACGATCTCGTCGCCGCTGCCGTATTTGTCGTAGCGGTCCATCTGCTTGAGCAGGCCGTCGTCGAAGCTCTGCACGCCGACGGACAGGCGCTGCACGCGGCCCTTCAGCTTGTCCAGATAGCTGGGGATCAGATGGTTGGGATTGGTCTCGCTGGATACCTCTTTGATCGAAAAGAGGTCGCGCGCCTCATCGATGGTCTCGCACAGTTCGTCGATCATGATCGTAGGCGTGCCGCCGCCGACGTAGAGGCTCTCGAAGTCGTAGCCCAACTCCTTGAGCATGCGCATCTCCTTGCGCATGTTCTGGAAATAGGGGCGCGCGCGATCCTCCGCATAGGGGAAACGGTTGAACGAGCAGTACGGGCACAGCCGCTCGCAGAACGGCACGTGGGCGTAGAGCATGTAGCGTTTGCCCGGCTCGGGCGCGGGCACGTGCGTCTCATCGGTGGGGCGCAGCTTGAGATACTGGTTGGTGCACTGACGCACCACCTTGGTGAGCAATCGTTCAGACAGCAAGGAACACTCCCATTTCGCTCGCGATGACAATGAAGACGAACCCCGCGCCCCGAGGCGGCGGGGCTCGCGCGCAGTATCCGCAGCCCCTTGAACGCGATCGAAGATCGCGTTGGTCAGAGGGCGAGGAATTGTTTGAGCACGTGCCCCGCCGCCTCGGGGCGCGGGGCACGGATTTCGCTTCACTACTCCCAGGCTCCGCGACCGCGCGCCGCCTTCTCGCCGATGTCGGTGCGGAACTGCTTGCCTTCGAAGTTGATCAGATCGACGGCGCGGTATGCCTGTTCGCGCGCCTCTTCGAAGGTGTCGCCCAAGGCCACGACGTTGAGGACGCGTCCGCCGGCCGTGATGAGCTCGCCGTCGGAGTTGAGCGCCGTGCCGGCATGGAACACCGTCACGCCGTCGAGCTCCTCGGCCTCGTCGATGCCCAGGATGACCTTGCCCTTTTCGTAGGATCCGGGATAGCCTTCGCTTGCCAGCACGACGCAGACCGCCCAACGGTCGGACCACGAAAGCTCGATGTCGTCGGGGCGACCCTCGGCAACGGCCATCATGACGTCCACCAGATCGGACTCGAGGCGCGGCAGCACGACCTGCGTTTCGGGATCGCCGAAGCGCACATTGTACTCAACGACCTTGGGACCTTGCGGCGTCAGCATGAAGCCGCCGTACAGGACGCCGCGATAATCGGACGCGAACGGATCGCGCGCGGTCGCCGCGGCGGCGCGCTCCATGATGTCGACCATCGCCGCCATCTCGTCATCGGTGACGATCGGGACCGGCGAGTACACGCCCATGCCGCCCGTGTTGGGGCCCTTGTCGCCGTCGAACGCGCGCTTGTGATCCTGGGCGGGTGCCATGCAATGCGCCTTGCCATTGGAAACGAACGCCAGAAGGGAGCACTCGGGGCCGGTCATGCACTCTTCGATGACCACCGTGCTGCCTGCCGCGCCGAACGCGCCGTCAAAGCAGTTGCGCACCGCCGCCTCGGCGTCCTCGAGCGTCTCGGCGACGACGACGCCCTTGCCGGCGGCCAGGCCGTCGGCCTTGATGACGATCGGCGCGCCTTGCTCGCGCACGTAGGCGAGCGCCGGCTCGCACTCGGTGAACGTCGCATACTTGGCGGTTGCGATGTCGTTGGCATCCATGAAGTGCTTGCTGTAGTCCTTGCTGCCCTCGAGCTGGGCGCCCTCGGCGTTGGGACCGAACACCGGCACGCCGGCGGCGCGC
Organism: uncultured Eggerthellaceae bacterium; assembly: GCA_958452575.1. Classification (GTDB taxonomy): domain Bacteria; phylum Actinomycetota; class Coriobacteriia; order Coriobacteriales; family Eggerthellaceae; genus Aphodovivens. The sequence continues at coordinate 192,634 of CAUDUM010000004.1, read as the reverse complement.
AGCGTGTCCGCCACGCCGGCGACCAGCGGAGCCTCGGGCCCGATAACCACCAGATCGATCTCGCGATCCTTGACGAAGCCCAGGACGGCATCGCCGTTCATCATATTCAGAGTGGGGATGTTCTCGGCGACGTTGGCCGTGCCGCCGTTGCCCGGCGCCACATACAGCTTGTCGCATTTGGGGGACTTGGCGATCGCCCACGCGATAGCATGTTCGCGTCCGCCGCTACCCAACACCAAAATGTTCATATCCATTCCTTTCGCATGTTTGCGGCCCGAGCCGCATTATGTAGCGTGCCGTACGGCGGGGGAGGGGTTCGCGCGCAGTTTCCGCACGAGCCGAAACGTCCAGTGGACGTTTCGTGCGAGCTCAGGACTGTTTGAGCACGAGCCCCTCCCCCGCCGTACGGCACGCGGACAGCCCAATCCGACCTGCCGCCGCAAACTTTGCTTTACCTATCCCAGCCGTGCAGGATCGTTTGATCGCGGTCGGCGCCCACCGACACGATGCTGATACGCACGCCGGCAAGCTCCTCAAGATGCTCGATGTAGTTGCGCGTGGCCTCGGGCAGCTCCTCGTAGGTCTTGCACTCGGAGATGTCGATGCCCTTCCAGCCGGGCAGCTCCTCGTACACCGGCTTGGCGTGGAACAGCACGCTCTGCTGCATGGGGAAGTAATCGTAGAGCTTGCCGTCGCACTCGTAGGCGGTGCACACCTTGATCGTCTCGAACTCGGACAGAACGTCGAGCTTAGTCAGCGCCACATCGGTGAGGCCGTTGACCTCGGCGGCGTAGCGCGCGATGACCGCGTCGAACCACCCGCAGCGGCGCTTGCGTCCCGTCGTCACACCGAATTCGTGGCCGGCGGCGCACAGGCGCTCGCCCATCTCGGCTTCCTTGCCCTCGCCGCCGTTTTCGGCGAAGCGCAGCTCGGTGGGGAACGGGCCGCCGCCGACACGCGTGACGTAGGCCTTCTGGATGCCCAGCACGCGATCGATCGCCGTGGGACCGACGCCCGAGCCGGTCGCCGCGCCGCCGGCGCAGCACGAAGACGAGGTCACGTAGGGATAGGTGCCGTGGTCGATGTCGAGCAGCGTGCCCTGCGCGCCCTCGAACAGGATCGACTTGCCCTCGCGCACCGCTTCGTTGAGCAGCTGGGCGGTCTCGGCCATGTACGGCTTGAGGATGCGGGCGTAGGGCAGGTACTCCTCGCAGATCTCCTCGACCGTGTAGGTGTGCAGGCCGTAGATCTTATCGAGAATGGGGTTTTTCTGGGCAAGCGCGGTCTCCACCTTCAGGCGGAAGATCTTCTCGTCCAGCAGATCCTGCACGCGGATGCCCTTGCGGGCGGCCTTGTCCTGATAGCAGGGGCCGATGCCGCGCTTGGTGGTGCCGATCTGGTTCTCGCCCAGGCGCTTCTCGTCGGCGCCGTCGAGGTCCTTGTGGTAGGGCATGATGATATGGGCGTCGCAGCTGATCTTGAGGTTCTTGCACGAGATGCCCTCGGCCTCGAGCATCGCCATCTCCTTGATCAGCACGCCGGGGTCGATGACGACGCCGTTGCCGATGACCGGCACCGCGTTCTCGTACATGACGCCGGAGGGCATCAGATGGAGGGCGAGCTTCTTGTCGCCGTGGATAACCGTGTGACCTGCGTTGTTCCCGCCTTGATAGCGAACGACGTAGTCGTAATCGCTGGCGATAAGATCGGTGATCTTGCCTTTGCCTTCATCGCCCCACTGGGCTCCGACGAGTACCGTCCTGGGCATTGCTTTTCCTTTCGTCGATGTGCGGGGACGCATCTGATCAACGCTTCGTCCCGCAAACTCAATAGTATAGCGGAGACGCTCTGCCCAAACCCCCACGAGCAGGGGTTCCCCACGAGAATAGCCAAGTGGGACAGGCGGGGGATTCCCCTTGGCTTGAGGGGAGGACGGGATCCGTTGGAACGGTATCCGAAAACGCAGCCGAACCGAATGGCGGGATGCGCGGTTACAGCTCCAGCTCCGTCAGGCCCGGATCGGCCCTGCGCAGGGCCTTGACCACCTCTTCATGGCAGGTGAACAGCACCACTTGGCGGCAGCGCGCAAGCTCGGCCAACGCGCGCGCCGCACCGCGACGGCGGGGAGCGTCGAAGTTGACCAGGATGTCGTCGGCGAGCACAGGGATGGCGCGCCCGACGTTGTCCGCCTGCTGCAGCAGCGCTATGCGCAGGGCCAGGTAGAGCTGCTGGCGGGTGCCGAGCGAAAGATGCACTGGCTCCAGCGCGTTGCGCGCGGCGTCGATCACCTGCAGCTTGCCCTCCTGCGAGATGGCCACCTTCTCCCAGCGGCCGTCCGTCATCAAGCTCAGATAGCGGCTTGCCTGGCGGTACACCTCGGGCTGGCTTTTGCTTTCCCAAGTGGCGATAGCCGCCTGCAGCATGCGTCGGGCGAGCAGAAGCGTCGCGTACGCGCGGGCGCTTTCCTCCTGGCGGGTCAGCAATTGCTGTTGCTCGAGCTTCAGCTCGTCGAGGCGGCGCGCGTCGCGCGCCTGGGCAAGCGTCTGCTTGAGCTCGCCGTAGCGGCGGTTCATGCCCTCGCTTGCCTCGAGCAGGGCGCTGCGGCGGCGGGTGGCGCGGGCGATCTCCTCGTCGAAGCGGGAAACCGACTCCTCCGCTCCCAAGCCGACGGCCTCGAACGCCGCGCGGCGGCGCTCCTCGGCATCGGAGATCGACTCTTCAATCGAGCTCAAGCGCGAGACCAGCGCGCGCCTGCGTTGATCGAGCAGCTCGCGCTCGGCGCGCCCCTCGTGCGCCTCGTCGAGCAGCGATCGGGCGCGGCGCAGCGACCCCTCGGCGGCGGCCAGCCCTGCTTCATCCAGGCGGCGCTTGATCGTCTGGGCGCACGCCTCACGCGCCGCCTCCACCGTTTCGAGCTTCTTGCGATCCTGAAGCATCACCCAGTGGGCATCGCGTTCCTGTGCCGCCCGACGGTCGTCCTCTTTGTTGGGACGCAGCAGCATCGCCAGCGCCGCTGCCGCCAAAAACAGCGAGAACACCACCAGGCCGGCGCCGAGCGCGGTGAACGAGAGGCTGGATATCTGGCGCCCATGGAAGAACACCCATATTCCCACCAGCGCAAACGCCACAGGGAGCAGCACCGACAGCACCAGCTGCGCATTGCGCTGGCGCCGCCGGTGCGCGTTGTCGGGATTGGCTTGGGACTCCACCAACGCCTCGTAAGAGGCTGCGCTGGCAGCAAAGTTCTCATTCGCCAGATCGACGCTGTGGTCGTGCTTGGCCTGTTCCTCCGCCATCGCGTCGATTTGGTCGCGCAGCGCGCGCTCCGACGAAGCGCTTATCTCGAGCAGATCGGGATCGAACGACGAGAGGCGCGCGCGGCGTTCGGTGGCAAGGTTCTTGGAATCCTCCTTGAGCGCCTCGCGCTGGCGCCGCAGCTCCGAAAGCTGCTGATCGATGCGCTCGACCGCGGCGCGCTGCGCAGTCAGGCGCTCGATGCGGTCGTTGGCATCCTCGATGCGCTGGAGCATCTCGGCGCGCTCGGGCTCGAGCTCGGCGAACTCCTTGTCAAGATGGCGCACGTTGGCCGCTTCGTCGTACGCTGCCGCAAGGCGCTCGCGCACGTCCGCAAGCTCCGCCGCCAGATTGGCGAGCGAATCGGATGCCGAGGATGCGCGCGAGGTGAGTTCCGCCAGGCGACGTTGGATCTCGCCCAGTGCCTCGGTCGGACTCGACCCCGTGCCCGAGCCGGCGGTCAGCAGCTTTGCGGTGACGTTGGTCGTGCCCCGCAATGTCCGCAGCTCATCGGAGTTGAGCGAGAACATCGTGGTGTAGGTTTCCTTGTCTATATCCGCGACAAGCGACGCGTCCCCCTGTAGCCCGTCGCTGTTGCGGATGCGCGAGAGCTCCCATTCCCGCGGCGGAGCGGCTTCCGAAGCGGGACCGCCCGACTCTTCGCGGGATTCGGCGAAGATGAGCGAGCCGGCTCGCTCGGCGTTGGAGGGACGGTAGGTGTTGCGCGTGCCGCGCGCCTCCTCCCAGCCGAACAGCACGCCTTTGACGAACGCGGACACAGTGGACTTGCCCGCCTCGTTGCGGCCGAACACCACATTGAGATGCGGGGAGAAGGGGCCGACGACCTTGTCGCGGAACGCGCCGAACCCGACCATCTTGATGCTCTTGAGGTAAGGGGCGCTGCGCGGAGCCTCCTTCAGGCGCGCGCGGTCGGGAGCCGCCGGAAGATGCGGGGCATTGCTGCTCATTGCCGCACCTCCCCGCCTTGCAGAAGATCGAGCACGAGGTCCTCCGCCTCGGACGCAAGATCGTCGACATCCCTCACGCACGAAGAGGGCATCGACATGCCCTTGGCCATGAACTCTTCCTGAAGATACGCCGCCTCATCGGCGACATTGGCGCGATGGGCCCGCGCTGTGTCTAAGAACACCGCGGGGAACAGGCCTTCGGCCCGCAACGATGATTTGTCGACGACGCGGCGGGTCTCGTCGATCAGCGCGTCGCAGAAAAACTCGGGGTATCCGTCGTTGATATGGCAGCGCAGATCCTCCAGCACTCCGGGGCGCTCCAGCAGCTCGTGCAGCGACGTCGCGCCGATCAGCGTCACGCGCACGCACATCTCCTCGCAATGGGCCCTGCCGTTCGCGCGGAACAGCGCGCGCATGATCAGATCGGGTATCTCCGACACCGTTCCGCAATCCGAAACGTCGACCTCGATCCGCTCCCAGACGACGCTTGCCGTGGGCACGAACTCCAGCTGCGTCAAGCGGCCTTCGCCCAGCGTGACGACGAAGCAGCCGCGCTCCCCCGTCTCCTTGATATCGCGTCCCTGAATGCATCCGGAAAACACCGCGCGAGGATCGGAGGGCGAAGGGTAGACCAGTTTTTTGTGGAGATGGCCCAGCGCCCAGTAGTCCATTCCGCGCGCCACCAGTTTGGCGGGATCCGTCGGCGCCTTTTGCAGATCCAGATCGAATCCGGTATGGAGGATCCCCACAGCGAACGGCGCCTGCGCAGCATCGGGATCCGTCTCGCGCAGCGCCCGGATGGCGGCGCGGCGGGTGATCCCCTCGGAGATATCCTCGTCGATCGGCCACGCCTGACTGTAAAATCCTCTGCCTCCGATCAGGCATAACGGCTCGCCATCGCGGCGGTGCAGCGCGAATCCCGGCTTGGAAGCAGGCAGCATCGTCGCGTTGTCCGGTAGGGCGAACAGATCGTTTTGCCACGAGGTGTACGGATCGTGGTTGCCCGTGCACAGGTAGGCGGGGATGCCCGCCGCGCGAAGGCGCTCCAACCCCGCGAAGAACCGGCGATAGTCGCCGTACGAGGGGTGAGAGTTGTCGAAGATGTCGCCCGCGAAGACGGCAAAGTCCACCTTGCGCGTGATCGCTGCGTCGATCACGCGGTCGTATGCTTCGGGGATCGCCGAGAGAAGACGCTGCGACCAGCTTTTGGACAGCGCGCGCAATCCCCTGAACGGAGCTCCCAGATGCAGATCCGCGGCATGGAGGAATGTCAGCGTCTTTCCCATGGTTCGAGTTTATCGCACCGATGCAAGCGCCCTACACGTAGCCGCCCGCGCGGGAATCGTCGAAGAAGTCCATGAAGCGCGTGTACTCGGGATTGAACGCCAGCGTGATGTCGCGCGTGGGACCGTTGCGGTGCTTGGCAACGATGAGCTCGGCTTCGCCCAGTCCGGGACGGTCGTCGCTTTCGGCCTCCGTCTCGTCCATGCTTCGGTCGATGAACATGACGATGTCGGCGTCCTGCTCGATAGAGCCTGATTCGCGCAGGTCGGAAAGCATCGGGCGCTTTTTGCCGCGCATCTCGACGGCACGGGAGAGCTGAGAGAGGGCGAGCACCGGCATGTCCATCTCCTTGGCCAGGACTTTCAGACCGCGCGAGATCTCGCCGACCTCGACGGCGCGGTTGCCGTCGCGACGCGTCTGGGGAGGCTGCATCAGCTGCAGGTAGTCGACGACGATGAGCCCCTTGCCCGATGCCTTACGCAGCTCGCGACGTGCCTTGGCGCGCGCCTCAAGGATGGACAGGCCCGGCGAGTCGTCGATGTAGAGTTCGAGCTGCGACAAGGAGTTCATCGCATCGGCGATGGCGCCCCAATCGCCTTCGGAGATGTAGCCCGCGCGGATCTTCGACAGGCTCACGCGCGCCTCGGCGCACAGGATGCGCTGGACCAGCTGGCCCGCGCTCATTTCCAATGAGAAGAACGTCACAGCCGTGCCGCGCTTTGCCGCGTTGACGGCAAGATTCAAGGCGAACGACGTTTTGCCGACGCCGGGACGGGCCGCCAAGATGATCAGGTCGCCGCCGCGGAAGCCGTGGAACAGATCGTCCACGTCCTTGAAGCCGGTGGGAACGCCTGCCATATGGTTTTTCTGCTCGGCGAGCTGGGTGATCTCCTCAAAGGCGTCGTTGAGGAGCGTGTCCATCCTGCGGAACGTCGAGGAGACGCGCTTCTCGGTGACGTTGAACAGCGTTTTCTCGGCTTCCTCGACCACCTCGTCCAGATTGTCGGGAGCGTCGTAGGCGAGCGCGTTGATGGATGCGGATGCATAGATCAGCTCGCGCAGGATCGCCGTGCGCTTGACGATGGCGGCGTGGTTTTGCCAATTGGTCAGCGCGAACGTGTTGTCAGCAAGCTCGACGAGATAGGCTTTGCCGCCCACGGCGTCAAGCTGGCCTGCGGCGTTGAGCGTGTCCGCCAAGGAGATCTGGTCGACGGGGATGCGACGCAGGTTCAGCTCGCACACCGCTTCGAAGATGATGCGATGCGCGGGACGGTAGAAGTTCTCGGGCTTCAGCTTGAGCACGAGCTCCTCCACCGCATCCTGGTTGAGCATGCAGGCGGCCAGGACCGACTGCTCGGCTTCGATGTTCTGCGGCATCGGCCTGTTCTTGGATGCAGGTTGCCCGTTGAAATCGGACGGACGACCCGAAAGAGCCCCGTTCGCCGGCATGCCGACCTCCTCTGTCTTTATCGGCTGTTATTCGCTATCCGTCCTATGGTATCCCAGCTGCCGGATGAGAAAAAGGGACGGAGGACTTTTCTCATCCGGCGTAAGCTAGCAAAAAGCCCCTTGTCGCAGATGCGGCAAGGGGCTTCGTTGTCCGCTGGGTGATGCGTCGAGCGAAAAACTACTCGGCGTCCTCCTCGGCGACGGCCTCGACGGTCTCCTCGGCGGGAGCCTCGACAGCCTCTTCGGCCTCGGCCGGCGCCTCGGGCGTCTCCTCGACCACGTCGCCGACCTGCAGCTTCACGACAGCCTTGATCTCGCGATACAGGGAGATGGAGACGTCGTGGATGCCGGCGGTCTTGATCGGGCGGTTCAGCTCGATGCGGCGCTTGTCGACCTCGACGCCCGTCGCAGCCTGGATGGCGTCGGCGATCATCGTGGTGGTGACGGAGCCGAACAGCTGGCCCTCCTCGCCCACCTGGACGTCGACCTTCACCTTGAGGCCCTCGAGCTGAGTCTTCAGCGCCTCGGCGTCGGCGATGCGCTTCTCCTCGCGCTTGGCGATGTTGTGCTTGCGCTGCTCGAGCTGCTTCAGGTTGCCCTTGGTCGCCAGAATGGCGTAACCCTGGGTCAGCAGGTAGTTGTTGGCGAAGCCGGGAGCCACGTCGATGACGTCGCCCTCGCCGCCCTTTCCTTTCAGTTCTTTAAGCAGGATGACTTTCATGGTACCTCCTTGCGCCTAGCGGTTGCGGCGGTCGCCACGGCCGCTGACGGCGGGAACCGTGTACGGCATCAAAGCCATCTCGCGAGCGCGCTTGACCGCGTTCGCGATGTCGCGCTGGTGCTGGGTGCAGGCACCCGTCACGCGGCGAGGCTTGATCTTGCCACGATCGGTAACGTACTTGCGCAGCATCTGCGTATCCTTGTAGTCGATGTACTGCGCGTCGTCCTTGCAGAACTGGCAGTACTTACGCCGAGGCTGCTTCACATAATCGGCCATTGGTAAAACCTCTTTCGTTTCGCTTAGAACGGAATGTCCTCGTCATAGACGGAGGACGAGGCATCGATCGAGGCGGCGGGGTTGGGCTGCGCGTACTGCGGCTGGGCGGAACCGTACTGGTTCTGCGCAGGAGCGTACTGGTTGGTCTGCGCGGGCGCGTACTGGCGCTGACCGGAGCCATCGTTGCGGCCGGACATGAACTCCAGCTCGTCTACGATCACTTCGATCTTGCTGCGCTTCTGCCCGTCGCGCTCCCACTGGCTCCAGCGAAGCTTGCCTTCGATGGCGACCTTGGTGCCCTTGGACAGATAGCGGGAGAGCGCCTCGGCGCGAGCACCGAACATCGTGCAGTCGATGAAGTTCGGGTAATCTTCCCACTCGCCCGTCTGCTGGTTGCGGCGGCGGTCGTTGACCGCGACGCCGAACGACAGGACCTGCGTTCCGCCGCCCGTCTGGCGCAGCTCGGGATCGCGCGTGAGATTACCGCTGATGATAACCCTGTTGATGCTCATGATCTCTACCTCTTCCATGGTGCGGCTCGGAGCCGCTTCTCAAATCCTGTTGGTCTAGTCGCGATCGGTGCGCTTGACGATCATATGACGCACGACGGCGTCGGTGATGCGAAGCACGCGATCGAGTTCAGCGACGTCAGCCGGATTGGCATGGAAGTCGACGAGCGTGTAATCGCCGTCGGTCAGACCGTTGATCTCGTAAGCGAGTTTGCGCTTGCCCCAGTTGTCGACGTTGTCGATGGTGCCGTTGCCCTGGGCCACGGCGGTCTCGATACGCTTCGTGACGTTGGCGCGGGTCTCCTCATCGATGTTCGGAGCAACAAAATACAGCAGTTCGTAAGCCTTCATCAGCTCACCTCCTTTGGACTTTACGGCCCCGGGGCTGGTGAAGGCGTTTCACCCGGGGCAGGAACAGCCTGCCTATTCTAGCAAAGCTTTCCCGCGTTGAGGGCAAGCATGTCCTTCCGTTCACGCTTTCACCATGTCCGGCGCCACGCTTGGTTCCATGCGCTTCCGGCGGTCGTCCGGTTGGTGCAGGATAGCGCCGCCATCTTGCGTGCGCGCCGCATGTTTGCCGCGCGCGTGCCACATCGGCATCGCACGCATATCACGCGGGTGCCACATGGGTGCCGCGCGAATTCAATGCCCTTCACGCAAAAGGAGCGGGACGGCACCATGGCCGTTCCGCTCCTCGCTCATTGCTCTCATATGGCATCGACCGCTCACCTAGATGCGCGGTCGAAGGCTTTCTACTCGGCGGAATCCTCCTCTGATGCCTCCTCGGCATCGTCGAGGTACTTCTCGTCGATCTCGTCGTCGGAATACTCGTCGGCATCGCGCAATGCCACCATGAAGTTGGGAGCCGGACCGATGTAGACCGGTTCGGACTCGAACGAAACGGCTCCTTCGCCGTCCGTCGTGTAAAGCTGCCCCACGGCGAACCCCTTGTCGGCGCCGGGCACGCCGCCCTCGGCGATCAGCGCGTCATGGGTGCCGTCGTCGGTCTCGACGTATCCGTCATAGCAGAAAGAGTACGCCTGCGCACCGCATGCATGCTCGACCGTATGGCGGGCCAGGTTGAAGCACGCCTGCTCGTTGTCGGCGGGATGGGTCTCCATGAACAGGGTCTCCTTCACCGCCAGGGAGGTGAAGGGGATGATGTCCTCGCCCGCCTCCATCTTAGTCTTGGCGCGGTCAAGCGAGAACAGCAGGACCTTCTCGAGGATCTCGGGGACCTCGGGGACCTCGTCGACCGAGCTTTCCACCACGCGTTCGCTCATGGCTCCATCCTTTCACTCAGGTGCAAAACAGGCCCGGACGATGCCGAGCCTGTCAAGTTCACTGGCGGAGGAGGAGGGATTCGAACCCTCGTTACCCGGATTACGGGCAAAACGGTTTTCGAGACCGCCGCATTCAACCACTCTGCCACCCCTCCGCATGGGGTGCGATCGGCGTGTCGTTCCGGGGAACGATCCCGATCATATGAAAACGCTGCAAAGGGGGTTGTGCCCTATGCAGCGTGATTTACCTGGCGGAGAGACGGGGATTCGAACCCCGGATACGCTTTTGGCGCATACACGATTTCCAATCGTGCTCCTTCGGCCAGCTCGGACATCTCTCCACTTTAGCCTCATCGCCCGCCCTTCGGGCGCAGCAGATACGTAGTATACAACAGCTACCGGACGCTCACAAGCAAAACATACGATTGGTTTACGCTGCCTCGGCGCCATCCTCCGATGCCTGATCGGCGCCTCCCTCCGCGGTTTCCGCGGACTCGGCGGACTGCTCCTCAGAGGAGCTGTCGGCGGATTCATCGGCAGCCGCTTCGTCGGAAGCGCCGTCCTCGGTTTCAGCAGAAACGTCGTCAGTCGAATCGCCCTCGGCGGACCCGTCATCGGTTTGGTACTGGGACATATCCACCGCGTAGGGAAGCCCCTCGGGCATGTCGTTGATCACGATGTCGGCGGCTTCTTTGTACTCGTCGAACCACTCCTGGTAGGCTTCCTGCTGGTTTTGCTGCTTGACGGACTCGCGGTACGTGTCGACGAACTCCTGCGGCAGCTGGTCGATGGAAGTGATCTCCTCAGGTGCGACGAACTCGTCGGTGCATTTGATGATATGCCAGCCGTAATCGCTCTCGACCAAGCCGCTCACCTGGCCCTCGGACAGGGCGTCGAGCGCGGTTTGATACTCATCGACGAACGAAGTCAGCTGATCCCAACCCACATCCCCGCCGTCGGCGGCGCTGCCGGTGTCGGTCGAGTACTCCTTGGCCGCTTCGGCGAAATCGAGCTCGCCTGCGTTGATCTGGTCGAGCACGCTTTGCGCCGTCTCCTGATCGTTGGCGTCGAAAAGGATGTGCGAGGATCGCTTGGCCACATCGAAGGTGATGGCCGAGGCGGCGTACTCGACGACCTCCTCATCGGTGGGATCCTCGGCTTCGAAGGAATCCAGCAGGCTGTTGCCCATCAGGCTTTCCTTGATGTTCTCACGATAGGCGGCTTCATCGTCGAATCCCGCCTGCTGCAGGGCCTGCTGCCACTTCTCGTCGCTGTCGTAGTTGGACTTGATGTAGTCGACATAGGTGTCGACCTCGGAATCCTCGACCGTGACACCGCGCTCCTCGGCTCCCTGCTGCTGGAGCTTCTGGTCTACGAAGGAGTCGATCACGCTCTCGCGAACCTCCTCGGGCGTCATGTCCAAAGAGGCAAGGTACTCGCCCCAGGTGTCCTGATCTTCGAGGGAATAGGATGCGCGGACGTTCTCGATGGAGGTGGTGACGTCGTCTTCGGGGATCTCGGCACCGTTCACCGTGGCCGCTACACCTCCGGTCAAACCCGATGCGGAGCTGTCGGAGGAGCATGCGGCGATGCCGCACATGCAGGCGGCTGCCAGCCCGGCGGCGCATGCCGCTCTCATGATGCGCGCAGTTTTCATATGGCCCTTTCCCATGAGTGCATGCCGTCGTGATACACGGGCATGGTTCTTTGACGAAGCGTATTGTCGCACAGGGGAAAATCGCCCTTAACCGCTGCACAAGAAGCCCACTTCTGCTTCACAGACACCGCCATAACGAAGGTTTCCGGGGTGCCGTCCTTGGATAACCCGCAAAAGAAAAAGAGGCGCCGACGGTGTCGCCGGCGCCTCGGATGGGCGGATGCGCGGTCGATGGGCTACTGCCTCTTGGCAGCCTTCTTGCGCTCGGTTGCCGAGAGGATGCGCTTGCGCAGGCGGATGTTGAGGGGCGTGACCTCGACCAGCTCGTCGTCCTCGATGTACTCGAGCGCCTCCTCCAGCGTGAAGGTGATCGGCGGGGTGAGCTGGATTGCCTTGTCGGCGGTGGAGGAACGCTGGTTGCCCAGGTTCTTGGTGCGTTCCACGTTGACGACCATGTCGCCTTCCTTGGCGGATTCGCCGACGATCATGCCCTCGTAGCACTCGTCGCCAGGAGCGACGAACAGCTTGCCACGCTCCTGCAGCGTGTCGAGGGCATACGCGACAGCCTTGCCGGTGGACATGGCGATCATGCTGCCGTTTTTGCGGCCCGCCATCTCGCCAGTGAACGGACCGTACTCGCGGAAGCGATGGAACAGCACCGCCTCGCCGTGGGTGGCGTTGAGAATGCGGGTCTTAAGGCCCATCGTGCCGCGCGAGGGGATGCGGAAGACCAGATGCGTCATGCTCTCGTCTGAGGCCATGTCCTCCATGATGCCGCCGGCGGTACCCATGACCTCGATCGCCTTGCCGGAGTAGTCGTTGGGAACGTCGACGGTGGCCTCTTCGATCGGCTCGAGACGGCTGCCGTCCTCGGCGGTCTTGTAGACGACCTGCGGGCGGCCGACCTGGAACTCGAATCCCTCGCGACGCATCGTCTCCATCAGGACGGACAGATGCAGCACGCCGCGGCCCGCCACTTCGATGCCGGATTTGTCCTCGGTCTCGTTGATGCGCATGGAGATGTTGCTCTCCTTCTCGCGCATCAGGCGCTCCTTGAGCTGGCGCGCGCCGACGATGTCGCCGTCGCGGCCTACCAGCGGGCTGGTCGACGCCTCGAACACGACGGACATCGTGGGCTCCTCGACGGCGATCGGGGGCATCTCCACGGGGTTTTCCGGATCGGTGATCACATCGCCGATGTCGGCATCCTCGATGCCGATCACCGCGATGATGTCGCCCGCATGCGCCTCGGGGACCTCCACCTTGCCCAGCTTGTCAAAGGTGTACACCTTGCGGATCTGACCGGTGGCCTGGGTGCCGTCGGGGCGCACGACCAGGACCTGCTCCTTTTCGTGGATCGTGCCGCTGTGCAGGCGGCCGACGCCGATGCGGCCCTCGTAGCTGCTGTGGTCCACCGTGCACACCTGCAAGGCAACCGGGCCGTCGGCTTCCACCTCAGGCGCGGGGATCTCGTCGAGGATGGTGTCGAGCAACGGGATCATGTCCATGTTGCCATCGTTCGGCTCGAAACGGGCATAGCCGTTGACGGCCGACGCGTAGATGACCTTGAAGTCGAGCTGCTCGTCGGAGGCGCCCAGCTCCACCATAAGGTCGAACACCTTGTCCACGGCGCCTTCGGGGTCGGCGTTGGGGCGGTCGATCTTGTTGACCACCACGACGATCTTGAGGTTGGCGGCCAGCGCATGCGAGAGCACGAAACGCGTCTGAGGCTTGGGGCCCTCGTACGCGTCGACGATCAGCAGCGCGCCGTCGGCCATGTTGAGCACGCGCTCGACCTCGCCGCCGAAGTCGGCATGGCCGGGCGTGTCGATGACGTTGATCTTGACGTCCTTGTAGGTGATCGAGATGTTCTTGGACAGGATGGTGATGCCGCGCTCGCGCTCCTGATCGTTGCTGTCGAGCACGCGGTCCTCCACCTGCTGGTTGGCGCGGAACACGCCGGCGGCGTACAGCAGGCGGTCCACCAGCGTCGTCTTGCCGTGGTCGACGTGCGCGATGATGGCCACGTTGCGCAGATTCTCTTGCTTCACTTCGCTCCTTCTTTCGCTTATCGCAGCTCTGCGAGCCGCGCTTTCAACTTTTTCTGCTCCTTGCCGAGTTCGGAGAGGCGCGCGTCGAGCGCGGAGATGCTGCGCTGAGACGATATCACCTGCACCGCACCCCAGATCGCCGCGGCGGTGGCCAAACCGGTGACCGCCAGGAACAGCCCCGTCGGTCGACGCCCGCACACCAGTGCGACGATCGCGCCGACGATCAGGAATCCCAAACCGTTTCGACGCTCATCCCCGAACGCATCTCGCTGAGCGGCAAGCTGCACGCGCGCCGCGGCAATGCCCGCCAGACGCGCTTCGATCTCGCGCTCTTCCGACAAACCCGCTTGGCTGCGGCGATCCGAAGACCCGCCAGAGGATGCGGTTTTGGCAGCGCGCTTCCCCATCAGGACATCGTATGCTTCCTGAAGGTTCTTGAACTGCTCGGTCGCGCGATCCTGCAGCTTCTTGTTCCCCGCGAACCTGTCAGGATGGAGGATCTGGGCCGTCTCGCGATACGCCGTTTTCACATCCTCGGCCGATGCATCGGCATCAAGCCCCAGGATCCGCAGCGCTTCGGTTCGATTCATGGTCTCCTGCCAGGTCGGTGACGATTGCAGCACTCGATTGTAGCACGTCGCAGCCTACCGCATACGGGGCTGCACCGCTCCCCCATACGCAAGAAGGCGCAAGGAAAGCACAGCTGCGGGCGCCAGGCACACGCAGTTCGCAGCCAGAGCGAACGTGTCGATTGCAAGCCCGGTGAGGTAGGTTGAGGGAAATCCCCCGATATCCAGCACCCAGGGGAGGAAGAACAGCAGATCGTAGCAGGCATGCGCCGCCGCAGCCAAAGCGAAGCTGCCCGTCCGCGCCAGCAGCCCCGTCATCGCCAAACCGAACAGCATCCCTTGCAGGAATTTCAAAGCGACTTGCATCGCCACTTGAGCCGAATCGGCTTCCACGGGGACCGGAGAGACGACATGGAGCACAGCGAACAGCGCGCTGGATGTGATCGCGGCATAAAGCGCGCATCTGCCACGCCGTATCCCATTGCCCAAGAATCCTCGCGCGAACAGGTCCTGCAGGATCACTCGGAACGCCCCTTCTTCATAAAACCCCACGCAGGCGCAGATAACCAGGTATCCCGCAACCGTCGCGGCAAGCGGTGCGTCTGCCATCGGCGCAGGATCCGCAAACTCGAGCGCCGGATACTGCGCTCCAACGCTCACGAAACACAAGAGGGGGATCGCCGCCGACAGCATCACGCAGAGCAGCGCCAGAACCGAGACCCCTTGTGTCGGCTCATCCTGGCTTCTGAGCGCGGCAGGGTTCGGACGCCTCCTCGCAAAACGGCCATGCCCGATCAGGACGATGGCGACGATCGCCGTGATAGCAAGCGTCGGGACAAGCGAAGCGAGCAACGATCCTCCTCGGGGGTTGGCAAACATGCGGCGCGGCGGCATGCGCCGACGATGCGGCGCGCTGGTTGGCGGCTCGATGGCGCATTGCATGGTATCACGCGTCGATTATACTTTCGTCGTGTCGCCGAACCAAAGGAAAGGAACCAGTGGGCAGCAACCGGGGCATTTCGTCGTTCTCCTTGAAGATCATCGCCATCGTGGGCATGACCTGCAACCACGCCTCATGGGTCTTTTCGGATCTGCTCCCCTTTCCGCTCCTGTGCGCCTTGGAGGGCGCCGGAGGGTTGACGTTTCCCATCATGGCGTTCCTCCTCGCCGAAGGATGGCGCCATACCTCCGATATCCGCAAATACGAAACGCGCCTGGCGGTGTTCGCGCTCGTCTCCCAGATTCCATACAGCTTGTTCCTCGCCCCGCAGGGCAACGTGCTGATCACCTTGCTGCTGGGCCTCATCCTGCTGCATCTTCACGACATCCTGAAAAATCGCGCGGTATGGTGGGTCGCCGTCGCGGTGGGCATCGTCGTCAGCGCGGTATGCGATTGGGGCGTCGTCGGCATTCCGATGATCCTGATCGCCGCGCTCATGCCCACCCGGCGCCAGCAAGCCCTCATCTCGGCCGTGCTGCCGATGGCGGGATTCGGAATCCCCGCCTTGATCAGCGTGATATCCCGCGGAATCGAGGCGCTGCCGTCGTTGATCTATGCTTTGGGAAACGGCGCGGCAGGTCTGCTCCTGTGCGTATACAACGGCAAACGAGGCAGACCGCTCAAGTGGTTTTTCTACGCGTACTATCCGATCCATATCGCCCTGCTGGGCGCAATCCGCGTGCTGGTTTTCTGAATTCGATCTCGTCGGCAAGCACCTCGGCGGTCTGGATGGACGATGCCGCTATCCGGCGACCGTCACTGAACCAGATCGCCGCGCAGGTCGTACAGGTCGGCCGCGAGCGTTTCCACCAGCATCGCCGTGTTCCAGTCGTAGGACATGTTGGTGAGGATGGCCATCAGATATGCATGATCCTCCCCGTCCTGGATGATACCGGCGTCGGCGACGCATCGGGAATACATGTCGTCGGTGGTGAACCAACCCGCCTTGTTGAGCACCGTCGCTCCTTGCTCCGCCAACGCTTCGCGGATGAACGAGATGTTGGTGTTGGCGGCAAGGTCCATCAGCCATTGGGATGTCGCGGTGCCGCTCTGGAAATAATCGTAAGTGTTGGCCCAAAGCTTGATGAGGCTGCGGGCCGAGCTGACAGGGTATTGATCATGACCTGAAGAGGCGTCGTACACGTCTAGCTCCGCAAGCCATGCATCTATTCCCAATTGATCATAGGAGTTGCGCAGGGCGACGAACGAATCGTTTCCCGAAATGGAGATCATATCCTGCAAAAGATCGCTTACCGAATACGATTGCCCGGGCACCAACGTGCCGTCCATGGACGTGGTGACCGTGCACAGGTCCTCGAGATTCAGATCCCCCGCATCCAGATGCTGGCAGATATAGGTCGCATAGGGCATCTTGAACGCACTGGCGGTGTACAACGCGGTGTCAGCATTGCAGGAAAGCCCGCATCCGCTTTCCAGATCGACGAACACGAAGCCGGCGGCGCCGTAGGATCGGATGCCTTCCATATCGCCGAGGATCCTCTGCTCATCCTCCGAAGACAGCGAAGGATCGCCGCCGCCTAAGAGGGAAAACGTCGTGACGGACCCGGAGAGACTGTCGAACGCATCGTAGTCGAAGGAGTTCGCCGAAACCTGTTGCGGTTCCCCATCGGTGACTGCCAAGACGTCCTGAGTCTCCATCGATTCGCCGCTCGAAGATGCCTCGGCAGGAAGCTCGATTCGATTAGCATCCGACAACGCCGTGCGTATGCCCCATACGGCCAAGAGGATGATGGCGATAGCGGCAACAGCGCAGATGATGAGGCTCAACGAAGGGAGCTCTACTCCGAGCAACCCCGCTTTGCGTTTGGATGAAGCGTGCGCTCCGGATACGGGACGGCGATTATCGCGTCTCGATCTGACGTGTGAAGGATGACTCGAATGACGGGATGATTGAGATTCATCTCCGCTTCGAGTCGTTCCCCTATGCTCCCTATCTCCATTGCCCACTTCTGATCACTGTCCGCGCGCATGTTTTCCCAGACAGAAACCATTGTAATCAAAACAAGAAAGCCCGCCGCAATCGGCAGGCTTCGGATTGATGGTGGAGCATAGGGGGATCGGCATCTTCGCTTCGCGAATCTGCGTACGTCGGGCTTCGCCCTCCTTATCGGACAGCCCACAGGGCTGTCCGACCCTCGCGGGTTCGATCCCGTGAAAGTCATCCAAACAAAAAAGCCCGCCGCAATCGGCAGGCTTCGAATTAATGGTGGAGCATAGGGGGATCGAACCCCTGACCTCAGGCTTGCAAAGCCCGCGCTCTCCCAGCTGAGCTAATGCCCCAAGTTGCACATTCTTTGGCTAGTCGCGAACTGCATAAAACCGCGTCTAGAAATTAATAAACGCTCCACCGGCTAACTCGGCTCACGGTGGAGCGTTTATTGCAAAAAATGGTGGGCCCGAATGGATTTGAACCAGCGACCTCACGCTTATCAGGCGTGCGCTCTAACCAACTGAGCTACGGGCCCGCAAAAAAGTGCCTGAACAATATAACGCAGTTCCGGCGAGGGGGCAAGAACTTTTTTTCGAGATTTCAAAGCACGGTTAAGAAGCTTTGCGAAGGGCGCACCAGGCAACCCCAATCGATCTGATAAACCCGTTTTTACCCTCGAGGCCATCCTGAGCGAACGGAAGAGCGGTTCGGGTTGGCGTATAATCGCCTCGAATCCCATTCGCATACGATAGGGGGCTCGATGATTCCCGTCACCATTCAAACGCTCATCATGACGTCTCCCCCATCACCCTCCATCGTCGTGCTCCAACCCGAGGAGGAGGCCACGCAGCAACGCACGCGGCGCATCGTGCCGATCTGGATCGGCACCGCCGAAGCCACGCAGATGGGGATCGCCTTGGAAAAAGCCCGTTTCTCGCGGCCGATGACGCATGATCTGTTCCTCGATGCCCTGACCAATCTGGATGCCTGCATCGACCACGTGCTGATCAACGAGGTGAAGGGAAACACCTTCTTCGCGCGGCTGACCTTGCGCCAGCATGGACGTTTGATAGAGCTCGACGCGCGCCCATCCGACGCGCTCGCCTTGGCCGTCCGGCAGGAGGCTCCCATCTTCATAGAGGAAGAGGTGCTCGAGAAGGCATCATTTCCCTATGTCTTTCGCAAGAATCCCAAAAACGAGGAGGAAATCGCGGAGTTCCACGAGTTTTTGGAAAACCTCGCTCCCGATGATTTCAAAGAAGAATGAAGAAAGAGCGCCATAGGCGCCCTTTCCAGTTTCACGTGAAACGTTTTAGCGGTAAAACGGACTGATTCTCAGCCGTTTACTCCTCCATCTCGTCGATATCGGCGTCGGTCATCGTGCCGTCTCCGGCGTCGTCGGCCTTCGCGCCGCGCTTCTTCTTGCTGCGGTTCGAGATGGCGACCGCGGTCACGCGATCCTTTTCGGCGACGTTCATCACGCGGACACCCTGAGTGGAGCGGCCGAGCTCGGAGATGCCGGAAACCGGCGTGCGCACGACCACGCCCTCCTCGGACATGATCATGATCTCGTCGTCCTCGAAGACGATCTTCATAGCAGCCAGAAGACCCTTCCTCTCGGTCATCGTGATGGTGAACACGCCCTGGCCGCCGCGATGATGCTCGGGGTACTCCGACACCGGGGTGCGCTTGCCGTAGCCCTTCTCGGTGATGACGAACAAGTCGGTGTCGGGACTGGCGATCTCCATGCCCAGGACCTTGGCGATCGGCGGCACGTTCATGCCGCGCACGCCCATCGTGTCGCGGCCCATCGCGCGGACCTCGCTCTCATCCCACATGATCGCCTTGCCGGCGGAGGAGACCATGATGACCTTCTCGCCCGGAGCCACACGGCGGACGCTGATGAGCTCGTCGTTGTCCTTCAGGTTGATGGCGATGAGTCCGTCGCGGCGGGTGCGGTCGTACAGATCCATCGAGGTCTTCTTGACCATGCCGTGGGCGGTGGCGAACATCAGGTACTCGTCGGCGGGGAACTCCTTAGTCGCGATGACGGCAGAGATGCTCTCGCCCTTCTCGAGCGGCAGCAGGTTGACGATCGCGGTGCCGCGCGCATGGCGGCCGGCCTCGGGAAGCTCGTACACCTTCAGGCGGTACACCTTGCCGCGCGTGCTGAAGAACAGCATGTACGCATGCGTCGACGCCACGAAAAGGTGCTCGACGTAATCGTTGTCCTTCAGGTTGACGCCCTGCATGCCCTTGCCGCCGCGTTTTTGCTGCCGGTAGGTCGCGACCGGCAGGCGCTTCACGTAGCCGGCCTTGGTCACCGTCACCACCATGTTCTCCTCGGCGATGAGGTCCTCGACATCGAGGTCCTTGGCCGCCTCGGACAGAAGCGTGAGGCGCGGCGTGTTGAACTTCTTCTTGATCTCCTGCAGCTCCTCCTTGATGATCTGGCGCACCAGGGCGGGATCCTCGAGGACGCGCTTGTAGTAGGCGATCTTCTCAAGCAGCTCGGCCAGCTCGGACTCGATCTTCTCGCGCTCCAATCCGGTCAGACGGCGCAGGCGCATCTCGAGGATCGCGTCGGTCTGCTTTTTGGTGAGGCCGAAGCGCTCGGTCAGGCGCTCGCCCGCCTCCTTGTCGGTTTGCGAGGAGCGGATGATCGAGATGACCTCGTCGATGTTGTCGAGAGCGATGATGTAGCCCTGCAGGATATGCGCGCGCTCCTCGGCCTTTTGTAGCTCGTAGCGCGTGCGGCGCACGATGACGTCCTCCTGATGGAGGATGTAGTAGTGCAGCATCTCCTTGAGCGACATGACGCGCGGCACGCCGTCGACGAGCGCCAGCATGATGACGCCGAAGCCGACTTGCAGCTGGGTGTGCTTGTAGAGCTTGTTCAGCACCACCTGCGGGATGGCGTCGCGCTTGAGCTCGATGATGATGTCGATGCCGTGGCGGTCAGCGCCGTCGTGGATATTGCTGATCTCGGGCAGCTTCTTGTCGCGCACCAGCTCGCCGAGCTTTTCGAGCAGGCGGTTGCGGTTGACCTGGTAGGGAATCTCGCTGACAACAATGGTGCTCTTGCCGTTCTTACCCTCCTGCACCGAGCATTTGGCGCGGATGGTCAGCGAGCCGCGACCGGTCTCGTAGGCGTCGAGGATGCCCTTTTTGCCCATTATGATGCCGCCGGTCGGGAAGTCCGGACCAGGCAGCGCCTTCATCAGCTCATCGGTGGTGATGTCGGGGTTGTCCAGCATCAGACACGTCGCATCGATGGTCTCGCCCAGGTTATGCGGCGGGATGTTGGTAGCCATGCCGACGGCGATGCCGTTGGAGCCGTTGACCAGCAAGTTGGGGAAACGTGCCGGCAAAACCGTCGGCTCCTCCAAGCTCTCGTCGTAGTTGGGCTGGAAGTCGACCGTCTCCTTGTCGAGATCGCGCAGCAGCTCCATGGCGGCCTTGTCCAGACGCGCTTCGGTGTAGCGCATGGCGGCGGCGGAGTCGCCGTCGATCGATCCGAAGTTGCCGTGGCCGTCGATCAGCGGCACGCGCATGCTGAACGGCTGCGCCAGGCGGACCATGGTGTCATACACCGCGGAGTCGCCGTGCGGATGGTACTTGCCGATCACGTCGCCGACGGTACGGGCGGATTTCATATGGGGGCGGGTGGGCGTGTAGCCGCTTTCGTTCATCGCGTACAGGATGCGGCGGTGAACCGGCTTCAAACCGTCGCGCACGTCCGGCAGGGCGCGTGCGACGATGACGCTCATCGAATACTCCAGGAAGGAGGTCTGCATCTCCTTGCCCAGGTAGGCGGTGCGCACGATGGTGCCCTCGCCGCCGTTGGCGTCCTCGACGATGGCGCCATGCGGGTTGGGCATGTCCACCATCATCGACTGCGCGCGGGCCTCGTCGGACATGCCGGCGCCTGCCGTATGCCCGGACTCGTCAGAAACCTCCGAAACCTCGGCGGCCTCGTCCTGATCGGCGGCATCCTGCTCCGCGCGGTCCAACAGCTCGTCGAGCGAGCCGTCGTGCTCCTGGGGGTTCTTGTCTTCAGTGTTGTCTGCCATGATTCTCCTTAGATATCAAGGAAGCGGACATCTTTGGCGTGCTTTTGGATGAACTCCTTGCGGGGTTCGACCGCATCACCCATCAAATTGCTCACCGTGCGCTCCGCCTCGGCGGCATCGTCGATGCTCACCTGGAGCAGCGTGCGGGAAGCCGGCTCCATCGTCGTCTCCCACAGCTGATCGGGGTCCATCTCGCCAAGGCCCTTGTAGCGCTGGACGTCGAACTTGTCCGAACCGCCCATCTCGGCCAGCACCTGGCTCAGCGAGCTCTCATCGTAGATGTAGCGCTCGATCTTGGTGGAGCGGGTGTTCTTCTTCTTGACGCCGAAGATCGGCGGGCACGCGATGTAGATGTAGCCGCGGTTGATCAGCTCGGGCATGTAACGGTAGAAGAACGTCAACAGCAGGATGCGGATATGGGCGCCGTCGACATCGGCATCGGTCATGATGATGATGCGATGGTAGCGCGCCTGGTCGGCATCGAAATCCTCACCGATGTTGGTGCCGATCGCCGTGATCAGCGAGCTGATGGTGTCGCTGGAAAGCGAGCGGTGGAGGCCGGCGCGCTCGACGTTGAGGATCTTGCCGCGCAAGGGCAGGATGGCCTGCGTCTTGCGGTCGCGCGCCTGCTTGGCGGAGCCGCCTGCGGAGTCACCCTCTACGATGAAGATCTCGGACTCGGAGGGGTTCTTCGAAGAGCAGTCGGCCAGCTTGCCCGGCAGCGAGAAGGAGTCAAGGACGTTCTTGCGGCGGGTCATCTCACGCGCCTTGCGAGCGGCCTCGCGCGCTTTGAGCGCCTGGGTAGCCTTGCCGACGATACGCTTGGCGGGAGTGGGATTCTCCTCGAGGTACTCGCCCAATCCCTGGGTAACCGCGCCCTGGACGAGGGGGCGGATCTCGGTGTTGCCGAGCTTGGTCTTGGTCTGGCCCTCGAATTGCGGATCATGCAGCTTGACGGAGATGACGGCGGCAAGGCCCTCGCGCGTATCGTCGCCGGAGAGGTTGGAATCCTTCTCCTTGAGGATGCCCTTGCTGCGCGCGTACTCGTTGATCGTGCGGGTGACCGCCTGCTTGAATCCGTCGAGATGGGTGCCGCCCTCATGCGTGTTGATGTTGTTGGCGAACGCCATGACCATGTTGGTGGAGTACGAAGAGGTCCACTGCATCGCCACTTCCACGACGCCGTCGGCGTTTTCGGCTTCAAAGTAGATCGGCTTGTTGAGCGTCTCCTTGCCGCCGGTGAGGTATTTCACGAAGTCGACGATGCCGCCGGCGTACTGGAACACCTCGGTGCGGGGCTCGGCGAGAGGCTCGCTTTCCATCGCACGCGGATCGGAGCGCTCGTCGTGCAGGATGATCTTGAGGCCCTTGTTCAAAAACGCCATCTCGCGGAAGCGGTCCGCAAGGGTGTCGTAGTCGAAGATCGTGGTCTCGGTGAAGATCTCGGGATCGGGCCAGAACGTCGTCTTGGTTCCCGTGCCCTTGGCCTTGCCGATTTCATGCAGCTTGGTGTTGGTCTTGCCGCGTTTGAAGTCGATCGCGTACTCCTTGCCGTCGCGGCGCACGTTCACCTCGACACGCGTGGAGAGCGCGTTGACGACCGACACGCCCACGCCGTGCAGGCCGCCCGAGACCTTGTACCCCTCGCCGCCGAACTTGCCGCCGGCGTGGAGGATGGTCAGAACTACCTCGACGGTGGGGATTTTCTCTTTGGGATGCTTCTCGACGGGGATGCCGCGGCCGTTGTCGGCGACGGTGATGGAGTTGTCGGCGTGGATCCACACTTCGATATGGGTGCAGTATCCCGCCAGCGCCTCGTCAACGGAGTTGTCCACGACTTCGTACACCAGATGATGCAGGCCGCGCGGGCCGGTGGATCCGATGTACATGCCGGGGCGCTTGCGCACCGGCTCGAGACCCTCGAGGACCTGGATGTCCTCGGCGCCGTAATGTCCTGGTTTGTTCGCCACAGAACGCTCCTTCGCTTCTTCGATCGCACGCTCTCCCAGCGCATTCGGGCGCAGATCGCCCGGCGTGTTGATATCCGGGGACAGGGATTAGAGGGTGCGAAGCTAACCGCATAATTTTAGCATAATCAAGTATGGTAAAGGCCGGAATTGCCGCACTCTGACGCTTTCTCAGCCGTTTTGCGGGGAGATATCGTTTGATTTCAACAACTTCTTCATTTTATCGTTGATCGCAAGCGATCAACGCGTTTCATGACTTTATCGGAAGCTCAACGACATCGGCTCGGCTCAGCAGATCGTCGCTGAAATACGACAGCCCTGTCGTGGTGATGAACGTCTGCAGATCGGCGAGCGCGAACGCCAGCAACGCGCGGCGCCGGTCGGAATCCAGCTCCCCCATCACGTCGTCGAGCAGCAGCACCGGCTTCTGATCGAGCATATCCTCGATCAATGCCGTCTCCGCAAGTTTGAACGCCAGAACCAGCGAGCGACGCTGTCCTTGGCTTCCGTAAACCGCCGCGTTGCGGCCGTCGATGAAGAAGTCGAGATGGTCTGCGTGGGGTCCGACGATGCTGCGGCGGCGAGCCCGCTCCTCATCCCTCTTTGCGGCAAGGGAGGACTCGATGAGGGATCGTGCTTCGTCACGCGAAGGGGTCTGCATGACGATCGCCTCGGGGTCGTGCTCCATCCATGATGGGGTGTAGCTTGCCTCCAGACGCTCCTTGCCGCTGGCTATCTGCGCGTAGAACTCCCCCATCGCCTTGGCCAAGCGGCTGAACAGCGCGGCGCGGTAGCAGGTCAGCTGCGCGCCCACCATCACCATCACCTCATCCATGCTGGCGATCAAGTCGTCGGGGGCTTCATCGCGCAGCAGGCGGTTTTTCCCTTTGAGCGCCTTTTCGTAGTCGGAACGGATGCGGTGGTGGTTGGCGGAAAGCTGCGCACCCAGCACGTCGAGGGCGTCGCGGCGCGGCGCCGAGGCGCTGCGCGCCAACTCCAGGTCATCCGGGGTGAAGGCGACCGACGGCACGATCCCCCGCAAATCCGCCGCCCTCTTTGCTTTGCCGTTGAGCAGGCGCTTCTTCCTGCCATCCACCACCTGCAACGTGAACATCAGATCGCGGGACCCATCCGACGCCCAAGAGTCCAGACGGGCGAAGGGTGCTCCGTGCCGCACCATCTGCGCAGCCGAGGGATTGCGGAAGGACGTCTGGGCGGTGAGGAGCTGGATGCCCTCTATGATGTTGGTTTTGCCGATCGCGTTCGGCCCGACGAAAACGGTGAGCTTCCCCAGATTTGCCAGTTCGAGATGGGAATAGTTCCGAAAATCGACGAACTCCAGACGCCGCAGCATCAACCCCATGGCTAAACGAGCGACCTTTGCTACGCGATGCGGACGGGCATGACGAGGTAGAGATAGTCCTCGTCGCCGTCGGCAGTGAACGTTCCGGGGCGCATGGACGAGATGATCTCGAGATTCACCTTCTCCGTCTCCACCGCCGAAAGCCCCTCGAGCACATAGGCGGAGTTGAGCGCGATCTCCACGTCCTCGCCTTCGCACACGCACGGGATCGTCTCCTGCGCGCTGCCCACATCCTGCGCCGCGGCGGAAAGCTGCAGCGTCTGGGAGGCAACGTTGATGTCGAAGCGCACCGGCGCCGCCGCTTGGCCGAGCAGCGAAGCGCGTTTGACCGCGGCGACCAGGCGGTCAACTTCGATCGTGGCGCGCAGCGCGTGGCTGTCGGGAAGAAGCTGCTTGTAGTTGGGGAAGTTGCCCTCGATCCTGCGGTTAACGAAAACCGTATCCCGGTACGTCACGACGATCTGGTTTTCCGCCAGCGCCAGGGTGACGGGCTCCTCGGACTTGGGCAGCCCGGCGATCTCCTGCATGAACGATCCGGAGATCACGGCTTGAAAGTCGTCGGCGAGGTTGCCCTCGATGCGCGTCTCCGTCACCGCAAGGCGGTACGAGTCGGTGGCCACCATCTTGAAGACGCCGTTTTCAAGCGTGACCAAAACGCCGGTGAGGATGGCGCGGCTCTCGTCGCGGGAAACGACGCGCGCGACGCGGCGCACCATCGCGGCGAACTGAGCGAAGGGCACCTCGATCCTTTGTGTCACGTCCACATGCGGGAAGCCGGGGAAATCGTCGGGGTTGAGCGCCTTAATGCTAAACGATGCGCCGTCGCAGGCGATGTCCGCCGACTCCTCGTCAGCGGAGATATGCACGGCGGCATCCGAGAGGTTCTTCACGATGTCGGAGAACAGCTTGGCCGGCACCACGGCCCTGCCCTCCTCCTCCACAAGCGCGGAGGAGGTGTATTGGATGGAAAGCTCAAGGTCGGTCGTTTGAAGCGTCAGCTCGTCCCCGCGGGCTTCGAGCAGCACGCCCGAAAGGACGGGGAGGGTGGAACGCGACGATGCCCCCTTGGACACGACTGCCAAGGCGTTTTGGAGTTCCGTTTTGTTGATGCTGAGCTTCACGGCTTACCTTCCTATCTCTGTTCGCCCTCGTATGCGCGGACGTTTGTCGATGCAAGATGACATTGTACTAGCTGAGCCGCCGGACGGGGATGCGAAAGACATCAGGCTGATTGTCTTTGATCTTTTATATTTCTAATCTTTCCTAGTAGTGGTAATAACGGCGGTGGATTGTGGGAAAACCCGCCGCGCCGCAGGTGGGAGGATGCTTTTCCTTCGATTCCCGCTGTGGAGGAACCGCACCGTCTTTCCACAGCGGATGCGCGTGCTTTTATCTTTCTACAGAAGATGAACCGCTTGTTGAACATCTTTCCACAGGCTGTCGCCACGCGGGAATCTTTGACGGCGCCGACGGCCGGGCTACAGCTCGCGGATGATCTGGCTGAGCGTTTCGAGCTCCTCGCGCAGCTCGCGGCTCTCCTGCATCTTCTTCTCGACGTTGGTCACCGAGTACATCACCGTGGTGTGGTCGCGGTTGAATTTCTTGCCGATGTCGTTGTAAGGCAGATCGAGCATCTGGCGGCAAAGGTAGATCGCGATCTGGCGCGCATAGGCGATTTCGCGCGAGCGCTTCTTGCCGACCAGGTCGCTGTGGCTGACCTTGTAGAACGCCTCCACCTCTTTTTGCACGTCGGCGATGGAGAGGCGCTTGGACGGGCCTCCTGAGAAATGGTTCTCAAGCAGGGTCCTCACATCGTCCAAAGAGAGGTTGGGACGGTTGAAGTACGTCATCTGGTAGATGACCTTGGTCACGGCGCTCTTGAGCTCGCGGATGTTGGAGCTTGAGATCTCCGCGATGTAGATCTGGATCTCGTCGGGAATGGAGAAGGAAGGGTCCCCTTCGTTCTCGCGGTACTCGTCCAGGTAGCTTTTGATGATCGATAGCTTCGTCTCGATCTCGGGAGGCTGGATGTCGAACGTCCCGCCCGAGTTGAAACGCGTTTTGTAACGCTCGTCGATGTCGATGTTCTTCGGTGCACGGTCCGCGGAAAGGACGATCTGATGTCCGCGGCTGGTGAGGTTGTTGAAGATCTGGAAAACGATGTCGAGCGTCTGCTTTTTGCCTTGGAGATACTGCACGTCGTCGATCAGGAGCACGTCGGCTTCCTCATAGCGCTGCTTGAAGTTGCGGTAGCTCGATTTCTCCTTGTCATGGCCCGCCGCGGCTTCGGTGTAGTCGCTGAGGAACTCTGCGGAATCCACATAGATCGTGGAGAGATGGGGCATCGTCTCGCGGATGTAGTTTTGGATGGCTCTGAGCAGGTGGGTCTTGCCCAGACCCGATTTCCCGTAGATGAACAGGGGGTTCAGGTGCGCGCGGCCGGGAGCCTCCGCTACGGCGACCGCCATCGAGTAGGCCATGCGGTTGGAATCGCCGATGACGAAGTTCTCGAAGGTGAGCGACGAAGTGGGACTTGCATCCAATTCGATGCGGTCGTCTGCGGAAAGGTAGCGGTCCTCCGCCGGCACTGAGAGGTCGTCGATGGCGCGCAGCCTGCTCGGGGAAAGCGGCGACGGGCGATCCGTGCTATCCGCGGGTGCGGCGGCGCGGTTCTGCTTCTTCTCGACGGTTTGGTCGCCGGAGCTTGCCGCCCGCGGCTTCGCATCCGGTTGGGCTGATCGTGGCGCGTCTACCGCGCCCTTCGGTTCGGCGGCCTGCTGGGCGGTGGGATCGACCTCTATCGCAACGGTGAAGTCGACTCCACGCAGGTCGATCAGCGCCTGCTTGATGTGGTCGAGGTAGTGTTGCTCGATCCAGGTTTTGATGAACTCGGTGTCGGCGGTGAGCATGAGGAAGTCCTCGCTCATCGCCTGGGGCGCGAGGCGCGAGAAGAACGCGGTCACCTGCGACGGCGCCACATTGGGGTAGCTTTTCACCTGCTCGCAGACTTCCTGCCAGGCGTTTTGCAGTTGTTTGCTTTCCATGTCGTCTTCCTCGCCGAGCGCGCGTGCCATTGATAGCGTGCGCAAGAATTATAGCGAATTTGCCACTTCGTACCCCATGTCGGTGAGGATGCGCTTGCGGCCTGCGGTCCTTTCGATGAGGCCCGCCTCCTCGAGCTTCTTGAGCGTCGCGTGCGTGCTCGACTGGGGTGCGTCGGTGAGGTTCACCAAGTCGGTCACTCCTAGCGCGCCTTCCTCCAGGAACAACTCGAGGAAATCGCGCTCGCGCTGCGAGAGAGGCGGCGAGGGGACCGAGCGTTTGCGCTGGCGAAGGGCCCGCTCAGGGGGTTCGGGTTCTTGGGCCGGGTCGTCCTTCAAGCTGATCGTCACCACGGCGCCGGTGTCCAGGTTGTCCTCGATGGAGATGTGGCCGTGCGAGAACTCCAGGTATTCCTTTACGATGGGCAGCCCCGACCCCACTCCGCGGATGTATTTCTTCATAGGCTCGATGGCCGAGGTGAATCCGGGCAGCTGAGCTTGGTCTTTATGGGCGATTCCCGGGCCCTGGTCGGCGAAGCGGATGGTGTTCCCCTCGTCGAGGATCGAAACAACGATCTCGTTGAACCGCGCATGGATGAAGTTCTCCGACACCTCGCGGATGGCGGTGTAGGGGATGGATCCGCCGCAGCGCTTCGCGTAGTCGAACGTCGTCGACGCGAGAGCCTCGATGTATTCGTTGGTGGGCCCCGGCGGAATCTCGATAACACGCGGCGCGCTGCGCAAGTCGTCGTAAACGGCGATGCGCGCGGTTGTTTTCACATACGTGAAATCGAACGTCATGCCGTCGCCATCAGCGTCTTTCCGATTTTCAGGTGAATGTTCGATCTGGTTTTCCAATTATGTTCCGTTTTTCAGATAGAAGTTTCACTCTTTTTCACAAAAATCATCGACCATTGTAGCCGTTTTCTCCAGCGCATGCCAACCATCAGGGAAATTCATGATCACGGAAAGATGCGAAAAATCGGAAACTGAAATTCATACGTACTCTCAAAAGGAGTTTTCTTAGTTTTCCACATTTAGTTCAAGGAAAGTGGAAAACGTTGGAAACAGATGAAAAACGAATGGTGAAAACTTTCGAAGAAACTCTTCTCGATGTTGAAATCCTCTTCGGAATTCCGTTCGCACGCATGTTCGAAAGAGGCGGGAACGATTTCCTCCCATCTCTTTTTGAGGAAAAGCATAGGGATTCAGATTACATTCCTCTGACCTGCTAAAACTATTTTTTCATTTTAAAACCCCAGGTCAGAGGCTTGTGTAAAAGACAGATCACAAGAAAACGCAGGTGGAAGCCCGAATATTCGATTCATTGAACGGCCTTGACAAATTCCTTTAAGAGGGATTTCCACCGGTTCACACGAGTGAATTCCAAGTTATCCACTTTTTCCACATTTTAAAATGGGGAAAACAGGTTCTCTTTCAACCGAAGCGGTCTATTTCCGTCGCTGCCCGGCTTTCGCGGCGGTTGCTTTCAACGGTTTTCAACGAATGCTGTTTCGCCCTTTGGTTTTGCTTGCGGGGCGCGATACGGGAAAGGATCCGCTGCCAAAGTCCCGCCGGCTGGCGCCGCGCAACTTCATCGCCCCTGATGGGCATGCATACTGCTAAGTGCAGAACCTATGATGAAAATCGTCATCGTTCTTGACGTTGGCGGTTGATGGGATATACTTTCGGGGTTGCTCTAAATCGTACGAGAGGATTACATCAATGAAACGCACGTACCAACCTAACACTCGCAAGCGTGCTAAGGTTCACGGCTTCCGTGCTCGCATGGCCACGAAGGGCGGCCGCGCTGTTCTTTCCGCCCGTCGCGCCAAGGGACGCAAGCGCCTCTGCGTGTAATCGAGGAACGTGTTGGATACTATTACGTCCAGCGCTGATATCTCGGTTTTGTTCGCACAGGGCAAGCGTTCGCACACGCCGTACCTTACGCTCATAGTGTTACGCAACGAAAAGCAGCACGACCCTAGCGGTCGTGTTGCTTTTATTGCGGGAAAAAAGCAGGGAAACGCGGTTTGGCGCAATGCGGCGAAACGCCGTATGCGCGAGATCTGCCGTGCTTCCGGGGGCCCGTGGCAGGGCTACGATGTGATTTTCCTCGCGAAGTCGGGCATTATGAAAGCGTCTTATAGTAAAGTGCTAACAGCTTGCGCCGATGCGGTGAAGAAGGGCGGATTGCAGTGAGCGAACCTCCGGAAGGAAAAGGCTTGATCCGAACGATAAAGCGGATCCCTGTTCTTTGCGCGGTGTTCCTCATCAGGTTCTATCAAATGGCAATCTCCCCTCATTTCCCATCGTGCTGCCGTTTCATACCGACTTGCTCGGAATATGGCCGCATCGCCTTTGAGCGTTACGGCTTCCGAAAAGGGTTCGTTTTGACGGCTAAAAGGATTTTGAAGTGTCGCCCTGGAGGGCCGCGGGGATATGACCCTGTACCTTAATCGGGTTAATGCGGACTTCAGGTGTAGTAGGAGGAAACTGATACATGTGGGACATCATCAAGGATTTTGTTTATAACATTATCCATTTCTTCTATACCTTCTGCGGCGACTGGGGCCTGGCCATCATCTTGGTGACGATCATCTTCCGTATCATTGTCGCCCCCCTGATGCATATATCGGCTCGCTCGTCGTTCATGATGCAGAAGATCCAGCCTCTGATGCAGGAGATCCAGACCAAGTTCGCGGACGATCCCGTGCGTCAGAATCAGGAAATGCAGAAGATGTACGCCGACATCAAGTTCAACCCCTTGATCGGCTGCCTGCCCATCCTTCTGCAGATGCCTATCTTCATCGCCATGTACCAAACCCTGCGCGAGATGGGTTCCCGCGTGGAAGACGGGACGTACGCGTTCTACAACCTGGTTCCTGACTTGGTTGCCACGCCCGGCGACGCTTTAAGCCAGAGCATCATCGCCTTTATCCCCTACCTCATCTTGATGATCATCTTCGCTGGTGCCACCTTCCTGCCGATGATCATGCAGCAGCTTGCCAACAAGAGCAACCCGCAGCAGAGCCGTCAGATGATCATCATGTCGCTTATCATGAGCTTGGTTATGCTGTGGATCGCGTGGGGCGCACCCGCCGGCGTTCTGCTGTTCTGGGGCGTCTCCTCCCTTATCGGCGTTGCGCAACAGCAGATCAGCATGCGCTACTTCAAGAAAAAGGATCAGAAGGAGACCGAGGCGATCGAAGTCATGCCCATCGAGGTCAACGTCACTCGTCGTGTCCAGAAAAAGCGCCAAACCAAAAAGCGCTAGCGTTTTCGATTCATAGAAGTGTTGAGCAACCTCCCTTTGGGAGGTTGCTTTCTTTTATACGTTGGATTACTTTGAAAGCCGCGCGCGTTTCAAAGCGCGCTCTACCGCGTTTGTAAGGCCGGCATCCGCCGGTGTTGAATAGGAGGGGATTTTCCGATTCCCTCCCGTCCCCTGCAGCCTATCTTGTGGGCTGTATGAAAGGAGCGACAATGTCAGAGGAAATCGAAAACGAAGTCATTGAAGGGGAAGCCCTCGAAGAGTACGACGCCGAAGAGGTTGAAGAGACCTCGGACGATGAGATCACGGATGAGGAGCTCGACCGCATCGCCGACACCGCCATCGCTGCGCTGCAGGATATCCTCAAGCACTTCGACGTGGGCGATGTCACCATCGATGAGTACGAAGGCGATGATGGGGAGCTGATCCTTGACATCACCGGCGACGACCTTGCGGTTCTGATCGGCCGTCACGGCAAGACCCTCGACGCCCTGCAGTTCGTCGTGTCCGCGATCACGGTGCGTTCCATCGGTTATCGCTATCCTGTCGTTGTCGATGTGGAAGGCTACAAGAACCGTCAGCGTCAGAAGCTCGAATCGATCGCGCGGTCCTCGGCCAACAAGGCTGCCAACCAGCATCGCAGCGTCAAGCTCCGTCCTATGACTCCCTACGAGCGTCGTATCGTGCATATTGCCCTGCGTGATGACAGCCGTGTCGAAACCGCATCCGAAGGCGAGGGAAGCGCGCGTCATGTCGTTGTCCTTCCGGTTAAATAGACAACATAGCTGATCTATCAAAGCAGCCTGGGTCGCACCGTTGACCCAGGCTGCTTTTCTTATATAGTTGTAGCGTCCTCATGCAAATAATCGCCAATTCAACGAGAGGGATCCATGGAAAAGTCTGTCGAACAGCTTATCGATCGTTATATGAGCAGCGTGCTTGAAGTCAACAAGACGATCAACCTCACACGCATCGAGGATTCCGAAGAGGCTCGCTTGCTCCATATCGAGGACTCCCTTTCGGGGTTGAAGGAGCTCAACGACGCCCCTGAAGGGAGATACGTCGATCTCGGTTCTGGCGGAGGGTTCCCCGGAGTCCCTCTCGCCATCGCATCCGGAAGGGAGACGCTGCTCGTTGATTCTGTTAAGAAGAAGATGGCTGCAGTCCAAACGATCGTCGATACATTGGGATTGTCTTCCGTATCCACGTATGATGGACGCATCGAGGATCTGAGCATCCAACAGCGCGAGCAGTTTTCTGCTGCCACTGCCCGGGCATTGGCGAAGCTGTCGGTGCTGATGGAACTCGCCTCTCCCCTTTTGAAACAAGGTGGTGTTCTGATCTGCTATAAGGCTCAGCTCTCCGAAGAAGAGCTTGATAAAGCTTTGAAGCTGCAGTCGTATCTTGGGATGAAGCTGAAATCCGACAGAGAATTCCTGTTGAGCGATAATGCCACGCACCGTCGAATCATCGTATTTGAAAAAGTCAAGGAACCGGGTTTGAAACTCCCACGCAGAATAGGGCTCGCGCAAAAGAAACCTCTATAGATTCCTTTTTCGAGAACAGGATTCAGAATCCTCGGATGATCGTTGCCGGTTCGATGTTTCACGTGAAACACAAACAGGCTATACTACGGAACATGTTCAGTGAAGGGAGTTCTAGTGGGCTGGTTTGACAACTTCAAACGCAACAGAAACGCAGAATACGAGAATCAGCAAACTCATCCTGCAGAAGAGACGGTAGAAGAGGCGGTTCCGAAGGAAGAGACTCCTGAGAGGGTCGAATCTTCTGATTCAACCTCCGAGGATTCCATGATCGACGAAGGGTTCGAAATCGAGACCATCTCCGTTGTTGAGCGTGAAATCAAGGAAGAGGAAGTAAAGCCCATCGAAGAAGATGAGGTCATGCTTCGCCCGATCAAAACCTACGCTGAGAAAAAACCCGTGTCCCATGTCGTGGGTCAGACCAAGATCATCGCCGTTATCAATCAGAAGGGCGGCGTCGGCAAGTCCACGACTGCCGTTAATCTCTCTGCTGCGTTGGGAGAGATGGGAAAACAGGTCCTTCTTGTCGACCTTGATCCCCAGGGGAACACGTCAAGTGGTTTGGGCATCGATAAACGCCAAGTGAACAACTGCATCTACGATGCTCTTCTCAACGATGTCAAACTCGAAGATATCATCATTCCCGATGTATGCGAGGGATTGGACCTGGTTCCCGCGACGATCAACCTTGCGGGCGCTGAAGTGGAGCTTGTGTCGGAGATGGCACGTGAGAACCGTTTGAAAGACGCAGTGGGGACGATGAGGGGTCGTTACGACTATATCTTCATCGATTGCCCTCCTTCCCTTGGCCTGCTTACGGTCAACGCGCTGGTTGCGGCAGATAAGCTGTTGATTCCCATTCAATGCGAGTTCTATGCATTGGAAGGTGTGACAAAACTTCTTGATTCAATGAAACGTGTCAAAACTCGTCTTAATCCGACGTTGGATATCTATGGTGTGCTGCTGACCATGTACGACGGACGCACCACCCTTTCCAAACAAGTGGTCAAAGAGGTGCGCGGGTTCTTTGGAAAGACGGTCTTTGAGACGTTGATTCCCCGCACGGTGAAGCTTTCGGAGGCTCCGAGCTTCGGACAGCCTATCACCCAATACGATCCTACGGGCAAAGGTGCCCTCTCTTATATCGAACTTGCAAAGGAAGTGATCAAACGTGGCTAAAACGACGCGCAGTGGCCTGGGTAGGGGTCTTAATTCGCTTCTTGGCGGATATTACGATGAACCGAAACAGGAAAAGGCCGTTGAGGAAGAAAAGCCTGTCCAGAACCCTGCTGAAGCTGCAGGGTCTTCTGCTCGGCGCGTTGTCGTTGAGTCATCGGACCTGCAGCAGGTGATGAACACCGAGATGGCTTCCAATAAGCCAGCGTATGCTTCTCCTAAGCCTGCTGCTGCGCAAAAGCAGCCTGAGGTTGTTATAGAGAAGCCGGCTCCTGCTCCCTCCACTGTTGAGACTCGTAAAACGGCTGAAATCGAAGATTCGAAACAGGAAGCAGTCGAAAAACCGACCGACGAGGTTGCGGTTTCGGATATCGAGCCCAACCCCGATCAGCCTCGCACCAACTTCAAACAGGAGGAGATCGAGGAGCTGGCAGCTTCGATTAAAAAAGACGGGCTTCTCCAACCTATCGTGGTGCGCCCTATGGCGAATGGCAAGTATCAGATCATCGCCGGTGAACGCAGGTGGCAGGCATGCCGTTATCTCAAAATGGAGAAGATGCCGGTCAGGATCAAGGATGCTGATGAGGATAAGGCTCTGGAACTTGCCCTTATCGAGAATATCCAGCGTTCCGACCTCAATCCAATCGAGGAAGCGTACGGTTATCGTCGTTTGATGGAACGTATGAACCTCACGCAGTCCGAAGTCGCACAGGTGGTTTCGAAGGGTCGTTCGACCATCGCCAACGCATTGCGCCTGCTCGAACTGCCGGAAGAGGCCCAGCAGCTTTTGTTTGAAGAGAAAATCACTGCAGGACACGCGCGTGCCATCCTCTCGATTCCGACCGCGGAAGGCAGGCAGAAACTCACTGCCAAACTGGTCGAGGAAAAGCTTTCTGTTAGGGAGACAGAGGCGATCGCGCGACTGATGTCGGGAAAGAAGGATCCTTCCGCCCGCACCTCCCGTACACCATCCCCTGCCTCCTTCAAAAAGGTCGCTAAGACGCTGCGCGATGTTCTTCATACCAATGTGAAGGTTAAGACGGTGCAGGGAAAGAACAAGATCGAGATCGAATTCAAGGATGAAGAGGATCTGCAGAGGCTATTCAATGAGATAACCTCCTCTATTGAATAAATCTAGGATCTCGTTATGTAAGAAGGCCGGATGTTTCACGTGAAACATCCGGCCTTCTTTTATATGTGAAAGGATTAGACCTAGCGTCTTAGGTTCTTCAACTGTCCGCATGCTCCAGAGATATCGGAGCCTTTGGAGGCTCTGATAGTCGTCTCAATCCCAGACCGTTCAATCGATTGTTTCCAGTGATCAACGGTAGATTGTTCGCTTGGCCGGTAAGGGGATCCCTCGATTGTGTTCAGTTGGATCAAGTTCACATGACAGAGCAAACCGGAAGCGAATGTGATGAGTGCATCCAGATCCACGTTCGAATCGTTCAAACCTCTGATCATCGTGTATTCAAGAGTGACACGACGGTTGGTTTGCTCGATATAGTTGATCAACGTCGGTTTCAATTCACGTAGCGGCTGAGAAGCGACTTTCGGCATGATTCTATCTCGGACTTCCTGGCGCGCAGCATGAAGTGATATGGCCAGTGTATATTGTTCTTTCACTTCGGAGAATCTCCGGATGCCGGAGATAATGCCGCACGAAGAAAGCGTGATTTTGCGTGCTCCGATCCCAAGACCCTTCTTTGAATTGATGATCTGGAGCGCGTTAACAACAGAGTCGTAATTGAGGAAAGGCTCCCCTTGCCCCATCCCAACAAGGTTGGTCACGCGTTTATCAAAATCATGTTGGACGATCAAGATCTGATCGATTATCTCGCCTACGACGAGGTTGCGGGTGAAGCCTTCATGGCCTGTTGCACAGAATACGCAACCCATCGCGCATCCCACTTGGGTTGAAAAGCAAATGGTGAGACGTCCATCTGATGAAGGAATGCCAACAGTCTCAACGAGGCATCCGTCGTTCAGTTGGAACAGGTACTTTCGCGTTCCATCGCGTGAGATCTGTTTATCGATAACGGTAGGAGTGTAGAGAGGATGGTTGCTGTCTAGCTGTTGGCGAAGGCTCTTCGGCAAATCGGTCATTTGATCATAAGAGGACGCGCCGCGTTGATAGAGCCATTGGATGATTTGAGAAGCACGATAGGAGGGCTGCCCATAATGCTCAACAAGGGAAGCAAGCTCGTCGCGTGAATAGCATTTGATTGGAAGATATGAAGTCAAAGTTTCCATAGGGCGATTATATATAGGTTGGCAAGCGAACGCTTGATGTTTCACGTGAAACATTGGAAAGGAATTAATATAAGGCGGGAGGGGAATATTCTCGATACCAACAGCTGCGCAGCAGTGTAGAATCATGCCGTCGTTGCTTATCCAACAGAAGGGGGATTCCAAATGGCGGAAGCTCTTAATCCGACGACATGCAAGGTTGCTGTTCTGCGAGGGGGAAACAGCGGCGAAAGAGAAGTGTCCCTCGCATCCGGAAACGCCGTAGCCGAGGCTTTGAAGGCCGTCGGTTTTCAAGTGACGGTGTTGGATCCTGCCGAGAAAAAGGATCTTATCGATCTCGTTGAGAATGATTATGACGTTGCGTTCTTGGCGCTGCATGGCCGTGGTGGCGAAGATGGCACGATGCAGGGCTTTTTGGAGACGATAGGGCTTCCTTATACCGGATCCGGTGTGTATGCGAGCGCTTTGGCGATGAGCAAATGCAACGCAAAGCAGCGATACAAAGAAACCGGCCTGCCGACGCTCCCTTCCGTGACGCTTTCGAAAGGTCAGGATTATTCGATCGATGAGATCATCGCAAAATTAGGTGATCACTGCGTCATTAAGGAATCTAAAGAAGGTAGTTCGATTGGTCTGTATATCGAAAAGGGCGCTGAAGCGATCCAGGATGCGATCAATAAAGCCTTCGAGCATGACGATCAGGTTCTCATCGAGAAGTACTGCAAGGGAAGGGAGCTCACCGTCGGCGTTATCGGCAATGTCGATCCGACCGCGCTTCCCATTATCGAAATCGTACCGCGCAATGAGTTCTACGATTTCGATGCGAAGTATTCCCCTGGCGGATCCACCCATATCTGCCCTGCGGAGATCGATGAGGATGTTGCAGCGAAAATCCGCTCATGCGCTGAGCAGGCCCACAAAGCGATCAGATGCCGTGGGGAATCCCGTACGGATTTCCTCTTGGAAGAGAACGGCGATTTTTGGATCCTCGAGACCAACACGTTGCCTGGCATGACGGCAACGTCGCTTCTTCCCGACGCAGCATCCAAAATCGGGTTGTCGTATGAGAACCTCTGCAAAAAGCTGATCGAGCTTGCTTTGGATATCGAAGATTAGAGGATACCGAGGGATCTAAGACCGAAGAACGCGCCGGCAATAAGGGCGATCGCGATAATAGCTATGAATATCCAGCTAATCGCATAGCAACCTTTGTTGCCGGCGCGTCCCTGTTCAATGATCTTCTCGGAAAACTTACGGTGACGCTTGAGAATGACCATGCCATACTCTTTGTCAGGATAGGGGACGCGAGCCGTGGGCTTCCACCTCCCGCTCTCTTCGACCACATGCGACACTCCGTCGCTGCTAAGGGAGATGTCAGGACGGATTCCTTCTTGCATCATGCTGGACATCGTCGAAATGAAGGTTTCGAACGCCTCAGCATTGTTTTGAGGGTTATAGCAGATGATTGCCGCTTCACCCCAATATTCGCCAGGAGAGGGAGTGTCCACGTAGGCTACGAATGAGAGGAGGGCGGTGATTTTCCATCCACGCGCCTCGCAGATTTGCAATTGACGGGAAACTTCAGGATTGAAATAGCCGATCAGCGCATTGAATTTATTTTTCATCCAGGCAATCGCAACGCCGTCTTCGGTCTTGAATTCGATAGAGAAGCGATCTCCCACCAGATTGTCGGCTCCGACCAGAACGGCAGCCTCCTTTTTCGAGACGGTGTCGAATCGCTCGTAGGATCCAGAGTAGCCAAGGCTGATATCGTCCAACATGAAGAAATCCTTCCCGAATACAAGACATGGAGAACCGCTGAATAAACGATAGCTTATCATTCATTCCCGGAGAGAAATGCGAGGTTGGCCCTAGAAAAAAGGGTTTCCGAATGGAGTAACCTGTCATCAGTTTGTGCGAGAGGATGAGAGATGATAGGCTGATCGCATGGACAATCAAACTGAACAGATACCGGAGTCGCTGCGAAAATTCATCAGCGACGGCACTCCTGAAACTACAGCGCGTCGTTACGCTTCCCTTGCGAAGCGGGCTAAAGAAGCGGATTTCGGCGAACTCGACACTGATATCGTTGTTATAGATACCGAAACTACGGGCTTTTCCTTCAATCATGACGAGCTGACGCAGATCGCGGCAGCTCGCATGGAGCAGGGGAAGATCACCGACTGGTTCATCACATTCGTCAATCCTGGAAAACCCATACCGGATGATGTGGCCCATCTCACCGACATCCATGACGAGGATGTGGCGGATGCGCCGCTACCCGACGAGGCTTTGGCTAGTTTGGTCGAGTTCGTGGGGGATTCGAAGATCGTCGCGCATAACGTGGGCTTCGATCGAACGTTCACAACCCGCCATCCGAGCGGATATCCTCTGCTGGAAAACACGTGGATCGACTCGCTTGATCTGGCGCGCATCGCGCTGCCGCGTCTCAAATCGCATCGTCTGATCGATATCGTCACCGCGTTCGACGCACCGTTGTCGACCCATCGCGCCGATGCGGATGTTGCTGCGACGTGCGCGGCGTTCAGGATCCTGCTCGCCGCCGTCGAGGCGATGCCCCACGAACTTGTCGCATGCATTGCGAAGATGGCGACGCGCGAACAATGGCAGACGCGCGTGGTGTTCGAGCACTTCGCGAGCGTTTGCAAACCAAGCGCCGGTGAAAACCAAGCTCAGGATGACGATGCGCGCAGCAAAGAGGGATCGCTCTCCCTCCGCGCTATGCGATGGAATCAAATCGGCTCAAAAAGCGTCAAAGAGGCTGATTCTGAGGCGAACCTCGCATCCGCCTCCGATAAGCTGAACATTCCTTCGAAGGAACAGATCTCTGCGGCGTTTTCCCCAGATGGCCTGGTCGGAGGGTTGTATCCTACGTTCGAGGCGCGCGAGGAGCAGCTTCAGATGGCGCAAGCCATCCGTGACGCCTTTGAGGAAGGGGACAACCTCGTCGTCGAGGCGGGGACCGGCGTGGGCAAATCCATGGCGTATCTGGTTCCCAGCGCGCTGACCACCCTCGGCAACGACGCGACGATCGGCATCGCGACCAAGACGAACGCGCTGCTGGACCAGCTCGTCTACCATGAGCTGCCTGCGCTTTCCCGCGCGCTTGCTGCAATCGAAGGAGGCAGGGAGCTTGAATACGCTCCTCTGAAGGGATTCTCCCATTACCCCTGCCTGCGCAAGATCGACCGCCTCGTGCAGGAGGGTCCGCGGGAGCGCGAGGTGCAGGGCGAGTTGAAGACCCAGGCTCCGGCGCTCGCCGCGCTTCTGTCGTACGTGGAGCAGACCGAGTACGACGACATGGACACGCTGAAAATCGACTACCGGCTTTTGCCGCGCGCGGCGATCACGACGACGAGCCATGATTGCCTTCGTCGCAAATGCCCCTATTTCGGAAGCACGTGCTTTGTGCATGGCGCTCGCCGCCGCGCCGAGAACGCGGATATCGTGGTGACCAACCATAGCCTGCTGTTCTGCGATCTTGCTGCCGATGGGGGTTTACTCCCCCCGGTCAAGCAGTGGGTGATCGACGAGGCACACAACGCGGAGGAGGAGGCGCGCCGCGCATTCTCGATAAAGCTGTCCGCCGAGGATCTTCTGAGGCTGGCGGAACGGGTTGACGCGTCGGAGTCCACGCGCACTGTGTTCTCTCGCGCCGAGCGGCGCGTCCAAACCACAGCGGAGGATGAGAAGGCGACGCTGTACCACGCCCTTTCATCGAAGGCCCGGTCAGCGGGCAGCGCGTACGCCGCCGCTGCACGGAGCTTCTGCGCGCATATGAAGGACCTCCTGTACTTCGATGCAAGCAAGCGCGGCCACGGCTACGAGTACGTGGATCTGTGGATCAACGACGACATTCGCCGCAGCAGCGTCTTTCAGGAGCTGGTAGCTCACGGCGCGGCGATGCGGGAGACGGCGGAGAAGCTGGTGTCGTCCTGCCAAGAGCTTGTCGGCTATCTGGAGGAGATCGAGGGTGTCGCCGACGTCCAGCGCGAGCTGGCGGCCATCGCGATGGATCTCAAGGACGTCATCTCGGCTTCCGAGGTTATTTTGGACATCGCGCCGGAGGGATTCGCATATTCGGCGACCCTGTGCCGCAAGAAAGATCGCGTTGCGGAGGTGCTCGAGGCGTTGCTGGTCAACGTCGGCGCTGCCCTGAACGAGACGCTGTACGAGCGCACCCGGTCGACGATCTTCGCGTCCGCGACTCTGTCGGTCGACGGTAGTTTCCGCTCTTTCGAAAACGCGATGGGATTGAACGGCGAGGGTATGGCTCACAGCCGCCTTCTGCAACTCGATTCCAGCTACGACTTCGACAACAACATGGTCGTGTATGTGGTCGAGGACATTCCCGAACCCAACGATCCGCGCTACCTTCCGGCATTGGAGCAGCTGCTCGTGCGCGTCCATCTTGCCCAAGGCGGATCGATGCTCACCTTGTTCACCAACAGGCGAGAGATGGAGAAATGCTTCGAGGCGGTCCAGCCGGAGCTCAAGAGGAACGACCTGCGCCTGGTCTGCCAAAAATGGGGCGTGTCGGTGAAGGGGCTGCGTGATGATTTCCTGGCCGACGAGCATCTGTCGCTGTTCGCGCTGAAGAGCTTCTGGGAGGGCTTCGATGCTCCCGGAGCAACGCTCAAAGGCGTGATCATCCCCAAGCTGCCCTTTACGAAGCCGACCGATCCGCTCTCGTGCGAGCGCGCGGCCCGCGACGATCAGGCATGGCGCCACTATGTGCTCCCGAAGGCGATCATAGAGACCAAGCAAGCCGCTGGGCGATTGATCCGCAAAGCGGACGACACCGGCGTCCTCATCCTCGCCGATCGCCGTTTGCTGACGAAGGGATACGGGAAGTCTTTCCTGAACTCGCTGCCCAGCCACACCGTCAAAGTCCGTCCTGCGGACGAGATCGTCGCTGCTTTGGAGATGCTGCGTTAAAGCGCGGCGCATGGAGGCATGGCGAAGACTATGAAGAGGCGTTCCGATAAGCTCAACCACGCGGCGCACGTGAAGAAGAACACGCGGGGAACATCCAACGAATTGTCGTTCAGCGTCTTGGATGCTGCGCGCAATGCGCTCGATGAAGGAAAGGATACAACTTCTGATCAGGCAAAACGATTCGGCCGTATCAGCCTTTTCACCTTGCCGATAGGCAGGAGGAAGCCTCCTTCCACCCCGAAGAAAGACGAGCTAGCTGCGATGATGGGGGGATCGACCCCCATGCCGGCGTCGACATCGACGACTCCGTCGCTGGTGAAACCCGTCGACTCCATGCCCGAAAGCGGCGAGCACCCCGCCGCGCCTTCGGCTCCCATTGAGCGAGCAGCCGAGGAGCCCGCCATCGAGAGAACGCGTTTCGAGCGCGCCTCCCGCAGCTCGGGACGCACGTCGGAGGAGGAGATCGCCTGGCGCAAAGCACGGAGGCGCAGGGGCAAGGTGCTCGCCGGCATCGTCTGCGCGGTGATCATCATCGCCTTGGCGGCGGCGGGTTTCGTCTACCTGTATCAGGACAACGAGCGCTATCAGCAGAACACGCAGCTGCTGCAGGAGTCCGCTGACGCGCTGACCTCGACCGACGAGTTCCTCTTGGGCTTGGATGACGCGCTTCAGAATCCCTTGAGCGATGAGTCGGAGACGTTCTACAACGACAACCAGGCAAGCGTCGAAGCGATGACCGCTTCGCTCGATCAAGCGGAATCCAAAGCCGACACGGCGATGCAGGGCCTGCGCGAGACGGTGGAGCGCGAAGCCGCCGACGCTCTGATGGCGACATCCTCGGCGCGTCGGACCATGGTAGAGCAGGGATGGAACATCCTCGAGACCTCCATCGGCATGAAAAGCCTGTATGAGAGGGTGGGGGAGACGTGGGAGCGCACCTCCGAGGCGGATAGCCTGGCACGTCAAGCCGCTGATCTTGTGACGGAGACGTCCGAGGACGCGATCAGCCAGTCGACAGAGCTCTCCAACGAGGCGTCGTCGCTGTTCACCGAAGTGCGATCGGCGATGGCCTCCCTCTCGCAGGAACAGGCGGATGTCGATTTGAGCGCATACCTGGCCTATCTGGACAAACGCATCGAGGCGCTGGGGTATGCCGTCGCTTCCAACGACGCGTTGCTCGCGCGGGACACGGCGGCCGCCGTTGAGCAGAACGACGCGTACAATGCGGCGGACGAGGAAGCCGCGAAACTGGCTGCAACGCTGCCGATCGATCCCGGCCAGCCCGTCCTGGACGCTTTGGAGGCGCGCCTGGCGGATCCGATCGAAAGCTACAAGGCGGCTCGAGGCCAGGCTTCAACTTCGGATGCTTTTCTGCGTGATTATTTCAGCAGATCAATGTAATAGCGTATACTTACTAAGATATGCATTCAGAGTGCAAAACACCTGACTAGAGCGGAAGGCGAACATTATGGCCGACGTTATGGAGCATGTTGCGTACCTCTCGCAGGAGATAGGGCCCCGACCCGCCGGGACCGAGGAAGAGCAGCAGGCTGCCCTGTACATTACCGAGCATATGCAGAAGGAAGCCGGCTTGTCGGCTGTCATCGAGGATTTCACCGGGGTTTCCAACAACGAGCTTGCCCGCGCCATCTGCAGCGCCGTCACCGTGGTGTTCGCGATCCTGGGGCTTGCCCTTCCCGTGGTGGCGCTGCCCGCCGCCATCATCGCCATCCTGTCGGCGGCGGTGTACGTGGCGGAGGCATTCGGCAAGCCGATCCTGTCGCGCGTGCTTTCCCGCGGCGTCAGCCAGAACGTCGTGGCAAAGTACGAGCCGGGCTATTCGCCTGAATCCGGCAACTCGCGCCGCCGCAAGGTCATCCTGGTGGCCCACTACGATAGCGGAAAGGCGCGCCCCGAGCTCAAAGGCCCCATCCTGGCGGCACTCCCGATCGTCAAATGGGTGGTTCTCGGCGGGTTCGTCGCCACTGCGCTGCTTCTGCTGCTCGGCAGCACGGTTCTCGCCCATGCGTCGGGCGCGGTGGATGTCGTGCTAACCGTCTTCACGGTCATCTTCCTGATCGCTTCGGCTCTACCCCTGGTCCAGTTCATCCTGGGCAAGGCTTCGTCGTACAACGACGGTGCCAACTGCAACGCGTCGGGTGTCGCGGTTCTGATGGAGGCTGCAGCTCGTGTGGGATGCGGCCGCACGGACATGTCCTCGGTCGGTTCGGAGGATCCCCGCGTCGTCGTTCATGGTGAGCGCGCGGCGCGCGAGGAGGGCGTCATCCCCGAGGGCGCGCAGGTCTCCTACGAGGCTCCGGCCACTTTGGAGGATGACAACGCCTCCCCGGTTCAGCGCCTGGCTGCGGCAAAGGCCGCCGTCGCCGCGCTGTCCGGCAAGCCGGTGAGCGATTTCATGTCGGAGGAGATCCTCAACGCGTCCATCCCCGTCAACATGCCCGAGGCGGCCCCCGTCGCCGAAACGTTCACGGCGGCTCAGATCCAAGAGACGGCGCACGAGGTTGCGGAAGCCGCCGCGGAATCCGCCCCCGTTCAGGAAGCGCCGGCCCAACAGCAGGCGAGCGTGCAGACCGCGGTTCAGCGGGAGGCTCCCGTGGAAGAGGAGGAGCCTGCGAGCGATCTTCCCGCATGGTTCGTCTCCGCGCAGAAGAAGGCCAAGCGGCCTACCGTCGACAACAAGCCGGTGCAGCGTTCCCGCTATGCGGATGCGCTCGAGGCAGCGGTTTCCGAAAGCAGCGTGCATTTCGCGGAGGCGAACAACGCCGTGCTCGCCGAGGCCCAGCAGCGCATGCAGGCGATGAGCGATGGTATCTTCGAGGTGAAGGCTCCTGAGTCGGCAATGCTCCAGGCCCAGACCGCGGCGCAGTCCGAGCAGGCGCCCTCTGTCGAACAAGAGCCTTCGCAGCAGGGCACCGCGCAGCCTGTGTCCGCAGCTCCTGTCGAACAGCAGCGCGTCGAGAGCCCCGCGCCGGGCGCCGCTGCCGCCTTCGATCCGTCGAAGACCCAGCCCGCCCCCGTCATCCCCATCCTTCCCGAGGATCTTTCGGTTCCCGAGATCGACGATCAGAATGATGTCCCCCTGCCTGCGTTCCTTTCCGAGAAAGCGCAGGCTCAGGCACCGTCGGCCGATGCCGCTCCTGCCGAGCGTGTTGCCGTCACCGCTGAGGAGACGCCTGCTGCCGCCGCAGCGTCCGTCGAAGCGCCTGCTGCTGATCCCGACAAGACGATCGCGGCTGCTCCTGTGTTCGTCGACACGGTGACGGCGGGCACCGATCCGTCGCTTTCCGCGGAGTTCGAGGAGATCTCCCTCGACAACCCCACGCAGGCCCATCCGCCCATCATCCTCCCCTCGATCGACGGCACCGAGCTGCCCGTGGTCCAGGTCGAGGACCTCAAGCAGCGCGCCCCCCTGGCCGAGCGTCACGAGGCGAGGCAGGGCCAATCCAAGAACCGCCTGAACATCCCCTCGATCGATTCCGCGGCAACCCATCGCGGTCTTTCCGCGGCGGAGCTGCGTTCGTCGCTTCCCTCGCTGTCGGGTATGTTCGCCCCTGTAGAGGAGAAAGCCCCCGAGACATCTTCTGCGGTGAGCCTCACCGGGTCGCTTGCGCCCATCGGTGCGACCAGCTCTTCCGATCGCGTGGGCGACGAGCTGCTCGAGGATGTGGATCCCGAGGACATCTACATCGAGGATGCCGACGATTCCGAGTACGACGAGTCGTTCACCGACGCTGGCGCGTTTGCCGGGCCGGGTTACGTCGAGATGCCCAAGTCGCGCGTGCGCCGTCTGTTCGACCGCTTCCGCCACAAGGACTCGGGGGATGAATCCACCCCGCAGGAATGGCTGCATGTCGACGATTCCTTTGAGGCGCGCTCGGTCGGCGCGGCACGTGGCGGATGGGAGAGCTTCCGCGACGAGCAGGACGATCAGCAGGGCGCAGCCCCCGTGCAAAGCGCACCTTACGGCGACGCCTATGCCGATGAG
Organism: uncultured Eggerthellaceae bacterium; assembly: GCA_958452575.1. GTDB lineage: Bacteria > Actinomycetota > Coriobacteriia > Coriobacteriales > Eggerthellaceae > Aphodovivens. Next base: position 147,969 of record CAUDUM010000004.1, on the reverse strand, counting down.
GCCTTCGACGACTACGACGACGAGGACGATTACGGTTACGGCGACGATCGCCGTGGATCCGGTCGTCCGTGGTACGGCGGCGCATTCTCGCGCGTCAGGATGGGCCGTGTGGATATGCGCTCCGGCAAAGAGGACGAGCCGCCTCTGGAGGGCGAGAACCCCGAGGTTCCGCTGCAAGAGGCGCCTGAGATGCAGAAGATCTACCAGTTCCGCAATCCCGACATCAATACAGAGGTGTGGTTCGTTGCTCTGGGTGCCGAGCTCGGCGGACACAGCGGCATCCGTGCCTTCATCGCCGAACATGAGCATGAGCTGCGCGGATCGATCATCGTCGAACTGGAGGCGCTCGGCGGCGGCGACCTGTGCATGATCGACAACGAGGGCGGGTACAGCGTGGCAAAGACCTCGTCCCGCATGAAGCGCTACACGCGCAAGGCCTCCCAGGCAAGCGGCGTTTCCATCGGCTCCGCTTCGATGCTGTGGAAGAGTGGCGTTTCGTCGTATGCGATCAACCATGGTCTGCAGGCGATGCACCTCGCAGGCATGGAGGGCAGCAAGCCGGCGTTCTTCGGAGACAAGGAGGACGTCATCGAGAACGTCGACGAGGGGCTTCTCCGCGAGCGCGTCGACTTTGTGATGGAGCTGCTGAAGAGCATCTAACGTAGTTAGACAGCGTCGATAAAAGCGGGTTCCGCCGGGTGCCGGACCCGCTTTTTCTTTGACGGGCGAGCGGCGAATGCTGGCTAGGCGCGTATTTCGGCCCTTTTCGGGCCCGCTGTGCGCCCCGTATGGTACCTGGAGTGCAAATAAGCGTTTAATCAGGCGTTTTTCAGTTTGCATCAAGAGTGTTGTGATAGTATAGGCGCCGCTGCAATTTCCCTGTTCATATGGGGTTGTTGAATAACTGTTGTCGAGACGAACATAAAGGAGGTCCCGAATCATGGCGATCGAGGCTTACTGCGTCAAGTGCAAGGCGAAGAAGGTCATGACCGACCCGAAGGAGGGCGTCACCAAGAACGGCAAACCCATCACCAAGGGCAAGTGCCCCGACTGCGGCACCACCATCTGCCGCATCGGCAAGGTCAAGTAACCTTTGCTGATATAGCCGCTTCGATAAGAAGCAATCACAAACGGCCCGGATCAAACGATCCGGGCCGTTCTTTTTTTCCTTATATCGGAAGGAAGAACGATACTATCTGAAGGAATCCTTCGGAGATAGTTGAGGCCATTCCGGTAATTCGGAATGAGTTAAACCCAACTGGACTTACCGCACGCTCCTAATCAAACTGGAAACCGGTACTTTTTTTCAGTTTGAAATGCGTTTCCAGCGCAAACCAGTGAAAACTTCCAGTTTCGAGGCCGTATACGGGCTTCAAAACGGCAGAAACCACAAGTCTGTGAAAAACGCGCCGCTGAAACTGGAAAAGAGTACTGGTTTCCAGTTTGGATCGGGATTGCGAGATAAGGGTTTCATCTAGTTTGCCTCCGTGGTGGATGGAAGCAGGGCGAAAAGAACAGAGGAGTAGCCGCTCTCTGCGGCGGGAGTGTTTGCTTGCCCAATACGGCGTGGTTGAGTAGAGCGACTCTACTTGCCCATGATATCCATCAGCTCGGTGCGGGTTCTGATGCCGAACTTGCGGTAGACGTGATGTAGGTGCGTCTTAACCGTGCCCTCGGACAAGATCATGTCGGCGGCGATGTTGGCGTTGGTCTTGCCCTGCGCCGCCAGGTAGAGCACCTCGCTTTCGCGTCCGGTTAGACCGAACTTCGAGGACAACTCGTCCACCCGCATCTTCAGGCGATCGCTTTCGGGTGGGATCCCGTCGACCGTGGCTGTTCCTTTCCAGAACGCGTTGAGCGAACGGTCCGACGCGATAAGCGGACTGATAGCCACCACCAGCACCATGGCGAAGATCTCCATCACCACGAACTCGGGTGTGCCCTCGTGAGCATTCAGCGCAACAGCCAACAGGTTGCCTCCGAACTGCCCAACGAATTGCGTTGCCGCCATCAACCCGAACAACCACAGCGCCGATCCGCGCGAACTGTATGCTGCGGCGCACACCAGGAGCAGCATGAGCAGCTCCATTGATGCATAGCCGGTATCAAGCAGCAGCAACGACAACGGTGCGAAGTCGTTGGAGGCGAACGCCGTCAGCATGAAACCGCCTATCATCAGCGGCAACGTGATGCGCGAAAGTGAAGTTGAGGTGAGCTTGTTCGAGTTCAGCAGGATGAGGACGATGACGATGAACGAGGGGATAACCGCCGTATAATTCGTCGAACGTGCTGCAAGAATAGTCGAAGCGATGCCGTAGGCGAACGAGTACACCAAGATGAATGCGATTGCGCGATAGGGAATGAAGAACCGCTGCGTTTCCAGATTGGGCGCCAGTCTTCCTTTCTCGAGTTCTTGCCACGCCATTCTGTAAAGAACAAGCGAGAAAACGGTTAGGGTCAGCCGCAGCGCTAGAAGGTGGATACCGGCAACCTGCTCGACGATGAACAGGGCAAGGGCGGAAAGTGCAGTGGATGCAGCGCAGAGAAAGCCCGCCCGCACCGGGTTGAGCATCGCGTAGAACTCGATCCACAATGCGGAGACGATGATGGTGCCAACGCCTTTGAGGATGAGGCTCGTGAACAGCAGACCGTCGGAATCGAGCCCGGCAATTACGATGGCGCCGTCCAAAAGAGCCGAAGCGATCTGTACCGCCACGCCGATTCGCAGAGCCGCTTTTCGCGTGCCCTTTTCGTTGCGAATGCGTGAAGCGAAGGCGAGGGCCAACGCCACCACGGCGCATGTGATGGACGTGAACCCGCCCACCATCAAGTTGGGGAACCCTACGACGACGCCCTCCGTGGCTCCCCAGGTTTTCTGCAGCAGGTAGCCGTAGAACGCCAAAGGGATGCCGGAAATGGAAATTGCTGCGGAGTTGAGCCGCATAGAACGAGTCCCTCCTTCTCGTGAGTCGTCTCAACTATAGCCGATCACCTAATCCGTTCGCAAATGCATCAAGAACTCATCTTCCCAGATCACAGGGGTTGAGTTGATACAGTTTAGATTAATGCACTCTTCTGCACCATCAGTTAGATGCGCCATGTCAGGTTGAGGCCGATCATGTCTCCCGATAAAGCAACCCAGAGACCGGCGGGAAGGGGAGAGGAATGGACGCCGGGAGAACGCTATCCTTTGGAAGGGAAAAGGGGACATCATGTCTGAAGCAACCAAAACCGATCGCCGAGCCTTGCAGGCAGAGCGCGATCGCCAAATGGACGAGCAGCTCCGGGCGAATTTCTACGATCCGGAGAAAAAGAAGAAGCGCCGCAAGAACGTGCGGATAGGCTTCTGCATCACGCTGGTGTTGCTGCTCGTTGCCAGCGTGATCAACTGGGGCGTCATTACCGGATGGGGCAACGTCGACATTGACCGCATCAAGCTGTCGGGCAACGATGGAGCCGAGTTCAGCGGTCTGGTGTACCGTCCCGCGAACGCAACCGACGACACGCCTGCACCGGCGGTCATCATGTTCCACGGCAACGCGGGCAACGCCCGCAACCACGAGGCGTGGGCTATGGAGTTCGCGCGTCGCGGTTATGTCGTGGTGGTTCCCGACTTGTACGGCTCCGGCAATTCCGAGGCGTACTTCACCGGCTATCTGCCTGATGTGGCAGGCCCCGAATCGATGGGCGCCGCCACTGGACCCGAGTCGTTGATCTACGAAGCTGATATGTTCTATCAGTACATGCTCACGCTGCCGTACGTTGACACCGACAACATTCTATCCACCGGTCACTCGATGGGCGGCGTGCCCGCCTTCGCCATGGGGGCCTACTACAACGCCAAGGGAATCATCGTCGCAGCCGGTACGTCGGCGTGGAATTTCGCAAACGCCACAGCCGAGACCATGTCCGAAGACGATCCCCAGTACAAGTATTGGCTGGCGTGGCAGGAATACGATCGCAACACCGTGGTACTGATGGGCGACGTCGAGCACAGCAAGACGCTCGATCCCGAGCAGGCCGACAAGAGCATCCAGCAGAAGGGCCTACCTACCCTGCAGAAATACGAAGGCTACGAGAACGCCGAGCGCATCGAGCCCAACGTCGAGTACGGCTCATTCGAGGATGGACACGGGTACGCCTTCATCGTCGAGCCGCAGCGCATCCATGAAGCCGCGTTCGTTACCACCACTACGGTGGGCAACCTGTTGAACTATGGCCAGCAGTTCGTGGACGAGGTTCCCAACCCCATCGATTGGCAGGATCAGATCTGGCCGATCAAAGACTACACCGGCCTGTTCGGCACCCTCGTCTTCGTGGCGTTCCTGTGCGCCTTTGCCCTGCTGCTCATCGAAGAGGTGCGCGCCTTCGAGGGCGTCAAGAGGCCCTTGCCCCGCAACGTGGGCTTCCGTGGTCCGGGTCTGATTATCGCGTCGTTGGTGGCTTTGCTGGTGCCGTACCTGGTCATCAAGACCGACGCGTTCGGTATCGTGGGTGGTCAACAGGGCTACAACCTGTGGCAGCTGGGCTTTCACATCAACTACTCCAACCTGGGCTTCGGCGTGATCGTGGGCCTGACGTTGGTGTGCATTCTGGGCACCGCCATCTTCCTTCTCACCGAGCGCAAGAAGAAGGGACTCACTCCCACCGAGTTCGGCATGACCCCCGCGGACTACGACGCGAGCTCTGCCGCCGGCGCGAAGGCTAAGGCCGTCAGTGGCATGATCCTGCGCACCGCGCTGCTCGCTTTCATCGTGGTGTTCGTTGGCTGGGCGTATATGGCCTTGCAGGTTGAGATCCTCGGCACCGACTTCTACTCGTGGTTCTTCGGCGTGAAGGACATCCCCATCAGCAAGTTCGTGCACTATCTGCCCTACCTGGTGGTGTTCATCCTCGCATTCGTGGTGCTGTCCATCGATATGAACGTTATCCGCCGCCTGCCCACGACGGGCAACGAGACCAAGGACCTCATCATCGCCATCGTGGTGAACGTGGTTCTGGCAACGGCCGTGGTCATCGCCATCGTCGCGGTGAAGTGGTACTTCCAGGCTACCGGCAACGCCGCAGACACCAGCTGGCTGTGGAGCATGGGTCTTGACACTCAGCGCATCTGGGGTCTGCCAGTGGGCATGACCTGCGCGGTCGCGGGATCAACCTTCCTGTACAAGAAGACTGGCAACCTGTGGCTGTGCGCTCTGCTGGTAGGCACTATCGCGTGCATCATGGGTCTGCTCTACGGCAGCATGCGCTTCCATTATCTGACGTTCTACTGCTAGAACGATGATGGAGATCGCCGACTAGACGGTTTCCATGCAAGACATATCCCATGGCGCGGTGTCCCCCTCCCACTGTGCCGAACAAAATGGAGCCCGAGTCTCTTCTCGGGCTCCATGGTCATTCTGCATGGGTAGATAGGTGCGTGCTCCCGTGCGCTCGGATTCAAAGCCACGCTACTTTTTTACATCCAACAGCGCGAACAGCTCTTTGCGCGTATGGATGCCGAGTTTCTGGTAGATGTGGTAGAGGTGGGCCTTCACCGTGCCGATCGAGATGAACATGTCGCGGGCGATCTGGTTGTTGGTCTTTCCCTTCACGGCAAGGTAGAGGACCTCAGTCTCGCGATCGATCAGCGCATAAGAGGCGCTCAGGGTGTTGATGCGGATCTCAAGGGAGTCGTCTGCGGGGGAGTCGGCTTCGTTTGCGATCGAGCCGTCTTCGGTCGTGCCGGCTTGGCTTTTGGCTCCCCAAAATGAGAAGAGGCTCTTCTCGGACATGAGAGTCAGGCTCACAAGCACAACTGCGACAATGGCAGCGATATTGAGGACGGTGTACTGCGCGTCACCCAAAGATGACATGGCGAATCCGCCCACCATGGTGCCGATACCACGCATCAGAAACTGGGTGCCTCCCAAGATGCCGAACAACCAGATAGCCGAGGTGCCCGAGCTGTATGAGATGGTGCACACCATGAGGAACAGAAGCATCTCCATGGTGGCAAAGCCCGAATACAACATGAACGACGATGCTGCGTGCAGCTCCTCGGGTATGAACGAGATCAAAAGGAACCCCGACAACATCAAAGGCAGTGCCATGCGGATCAAAATGGAGATGTTAAAGCGCTTGGTGTTGAGGAAGACGAAAAGCAGAACGATCGCCGCAGGCACGACGGCGGTGTAGCGCGCGCTGATGACGCTCACATCCACTGCTGCTACTCCGTAGGCCAAGGAATAAACGGCGATGAACAACACGGCTTTGTAGGGAAAAAGGAACTTTGCCTTGCTGATCTTGGCAGGAGGATTCTCCTTTGCTCCACTATGCGCGCCGACGATGTAAAGGCAGGCCGTTATGATCGGGATGACCGCGAGCACAGCGAGCACGCGGGAAAGCTCGTTACCTTCCACGATGAAGATAAGCGCCTGCGCGAGGATGATCGCGACAGCGTTGAGATAGGCGACGCGAACGGGATTGAGCAGCGAATAAAGGTCGACCCAGAGCGCGGACATCAGCACCACGCCTCCTGTACCTGCTATCGCTGTCGCAAAGGCGAACACCTCAGGAGGGTAGTCGACGAAGGGCACGGTGATGAGCAGCGCCGCAGCGGCAAGCTGGAGTCCGGTTCCTACGTAGAGAAGAACGCGGCGGAAGCGATGTGAGTTGAATTTGAGCGCGAGGATTCCCAGGACGATGGCGACAAGTGCATTGAGGATGCCGCCAGGGATCAGATCGGGACCTAGGACAAGCGCTGCGGAGGGAACCGACTCGATGGATATCCATGCTTTTTGGAACGCGTATCCGTAGAACGCGAGGGGGATGCCGGCGACGGAGCGAAGCACCACATCGAAGCGCCCTGTTCTCATTGGCTTCCCTCCCTCGATTGCCCATTCGGCTTGTCTGCTGCAAATCTGCCACGCGACAGCCGCTGTCTCTTTCGCACGCGGCTCTCAACGTGCCGAAATGCGATCCCTTACGTAATACTTTACTTAAAAATGCCTGATGGCGGGAGTCGTAGATGAAGGGGTTTATCGGTTTACACCCCTGTTTTTTCATAGTCGGATGTGCAAAAGGGGCTCAGGCGCGACACTTTCTCCGAATCGGAAGGTCGAAAAGGTATCGCCGAGGAAAGGAGGGAAGGCGAACCGATACAAGGGAATTCGACGATACCGCATGCCGGAACGTCGGATGCATCCGGAAGGGGAAACATGGCTACGAAAGAAGAGAGGGCGGCCAAGCGAGCCGCCCAGGCGGAAAAAGACCGCCTTATGGACGAGAAGCTCCGAGCGGACTTCTACGATCCCGAGAAGCAGAAGCGCCGCAAGCGCAACGTGCGCCGGGGCTGGTGCATCACGCTGATCATCGTGCTGCTGGCCTCGATCGTCAACTGGGGTGTCGTCACCGGTTGGGGCAACGTCACCATCGATCGCATCAAGCTGTCGGGCAACGATGGCGCCGAGTTCAGCGGTTTGGTCTACCGTCCCGCGAACGCGACCGACCAGGATCAGGCGCCGGCGATCCTCATGTTCCACGGCAATGCGGGCAACGCGCGCAACCACGAGTCGTGGGCGATGGAGTTCGCCCGCCGCGGTTTCGTCGTGGTGGCACCGGATCTGTTCGGCGCGGGCGATTCCCAGGGCTATTTCGACGGCAGCCAGACCGGCGCACTCACGCCCAGGTCGCTTATCGACGAGGCCGAGATGTTCTATGAGTACACGATGACTCTGCCTTATGTCGACACCGACAATATCCTGAGCTCCGGCCACTCCATGGGATCCACTCCCGCTGCTGCGGTCGGCGCGATGCATGATGCGAAGGGCATCCTGCTTGCATCCCCGGTCCTCATGATTCCAGAGGATACGGAATACGCGGATGCTTGGAACGGCTACGACGGCAACGTTGCCGCGCTGATGGGCGCCGTCGAGCTTGATGGCGCGACTCATGAGGAAAAGGTCGCTTCCATGCAGGAGCAGGGCCTGTCGATGCTGCAGAAGTACCCCGGTTACGAGAACGCGACCGAGGTCGAGGCCGACACCGTGTACGGCTCCTTCGCTGAAGGCGACGGTTTCATCTATCAGATCGAGTACGAGCGCATCCATGAAGCGGCGTTCGTCACGACACAGTGCATCGGGCATCTGCTCGACTACGGCCAGCAGATGGTCGGCGACGATGTTCCCAACTACATCGACGCCAACGATCAGGCGTGGCCGATCAAGGACTACACCGGCCTGTTCGGCATCTTCGCTTGGGCTGCGTTCGTGTTCGCCACCGCGCTGCTGCTGATCGAGGAAGTGCCCGCGTTCGCGGCTGTCAAGCGCCCGCTGGCTCGCAACGTCGGTTTCCGCGGCACGGGCCTGGTCATCGCATCGCTTATCGGCCTGCTGGTGCCCTACCTAGTTATCAAGACCGATGCGTTCGGCATCGTGGGCGGCCGTTTCTACGCCAACCTGCGCGAAATCGGCTTCAACATGGGCTACTCCAACATGGGCTTCGGCGTGATCTGCGGTCTGACCATCGTGGCGACCATCGGCTTCATCGTGTTCATGCTCACCGAGCGCAAGAAGAAGCAGATCGGCCTGACCGAGCTCGGCCTGACTCCGGCCGACTACGCCGAGCGCACCACGCGCGGCGGGCGCGCCAAGGGCATCGCGCTGATGATCGGCAAGAGCGCCTTGGTCGCTGCTATCGCGGTGGCGGTTGGCTTCGGCTACACGCAGCTGCAGCTCAACGTGCTGGGCACCGACTTCTACGCCTGGTTCTTCGGCGTGAAGGATCTGCCCGTCAGCAAGATCCCGGTGTATTTGAACTACCTGGCGGTCTTCCTGGTGGCGTTCGTGATCCTGTCTTTCGACATGAACATCATCCGCCGCCTGCCCACGACCGGCAACGAGACCAAGGACCTGCTGATCGCGATGGCCGTGAACCTGGTCATCGGCGTGACGGTGGTCATCGTGATCGTCGCGGTGAAGTGGTACCTGCAGACCATCGGCAGCCCCGCCGACACCAATTGGCTGTGGGGCATGGGTTTGGACACCCAACGCATCTGGGGCTTGCCGGTCGGCATGACGGTTGCCGTGTGCGGCTCGACCTTCATCTACAAGAAGACGGGCAACATCTGGCTGTGCGCCCTGCTCGTGGGCACCATCGCCTGCATCATGGGCGTGCTCTACGGCGGCACCCGCTTCCACTACCTGACCTATTTCTACGCGTAGGGGATGGGTCCTGATTGGGAAGGGCATCCCTCGGCCCTTCCCGAAATAGCCAACGGCGCGAGACCCCTCCACGCGCGCCGAGCAACGCAACGAGCCCGGGCCCCCTCCGCCCGGGCTCGTCCGCTTCAGGTCAAGGTTGCGCTCGGGCGGAGCTAGCCTGGGCGGAGGTGATCGTCGCGGATGTCCAGTTCTGATCCCACTCAGGGGAAGCCGCCGCGCATCTCCTTTCAAACTGGAAACCAGTACTTTTCTCCAGTTTGAAATGCGTTTTCGGCACAGAACAGTGAAAACTTCCAGTTTCGAGGCCGTATACGGGCTTCAAAACGGCAGAAACCACAGGTCTGTGAAAAACGCGCCGCTGAAACTGGAAAAGAGTACCGGTTTCCAGTTTGGGTCCGACTCATACGAGGCCGATTGCCTGCTATGCGCTTTCCGAGCTGACTCCATGTTCCTAGATTCGCTCCATGAGGGAGCGTTATGCTGGGAAGGCGTTCTGTCGAGAAAGCGCTCTGCTGCTTCGAATAGCGTACTGCTGGCTGGCGGCGACGTTGATAGTTGCATCGACCGCGGGACGGTGCGCTTTGCCCGACCCTCTCAAAAAGCAAAAACCCGGGCCTTTCGACCCGGGTTTTCAAATCGCTACGCTAGGCGCCACCTACGCTAGGCGTCTCCGCGCGCCGTTACACCTCCAGATGTTTGAACGCTTCGGGGACCTCCTTGTAGCCCTTCGACTTCACCGCACCGATGATCAGGCCGATGACCAGCCAGCATACGCCGACGATGTAGGTGGCTGTCTGGAAACCGGTGAACACGTACACCAAGATGACAATGCCGATCCACGGGCAGATGAGATACTTCACCCAGTCACCGAACGTCTTGCGCTTGCCTTCGCGCACGAAGAAGAACAGGAACGTGGCAAAGTTCAGCATCACAAACGAGGACAGTGCGCCAAAGTTGACGAACTCGGCCAGGTCGTTCATGCGGTCCATCAGCGGCAGTGCAAGGCACAGCGTGACGACGCCCAGAAACAGCGAGGCGAACCAAGGAGTCTGGTACTTGGGATGCACCTTGCCGAAGACGCGCGGGATGACGCCGTCGCGGCCCATCGAGTACAGCAGGCGCGAAGAGGCCAGCTGCGCGTTCATGATGTTGGCGATGCCGATGGCGATGATGTTGACGACCAGCATAAAGATGTAGAGGCCCTGTCCGCCGACGATCATGACGGAGTCGAAGAAGCCCATATCGGGATCGGTGTTGGCCCAGTCAGGCTGGACGGCGGCAGCGATGTAGGTCTGCGCCACGAACACCACGATGATGAAACACAGCGCGATGATGATGCCCTTGCCGATGTTCTTCTCGGGCTCGCGCGTCTCTTCGGCCAGCGTCGACATGCCGTCGAAGCCGAGGAACGACAGCGCCGCCAGAGAGATGCCGGAGGCGATGAACTGCGGCGTGACCTCGCCCTCCTGATACAGCGGGGCGATGGTGAAGCCGTCCGCGCCGCCATTGGCCAGGAAGTTGCAGCCCAGCGCGATGAAGGCGATCAGCGCGACGACCTCGATGACGAAGATGATCCAGTCCATACCACGGTTCAGATGGATGCCGCGGATGTTCACGAACGTGTTGAACGCGATGAACACGATGCCCCACAGCCATGCCGGGCTATTGGGGATAAGCGCGGTACCCCAGTTCATCACCATGACGATCAGCAAGCCGGGGACCAGGATGTAGTCCAACAGGATCAGCCAGCCAGCGATGAAGCCCACATGCGGGTTGATGCCGCGCTGCACATACGAGTACACGGAACCGGCGATGGGGAACCGCTTGCTCATGCGCATGTAGCTCATCGCGGTGAACAGGATGGCAACGAAGCCGATGATGTAGACCAGCGGCGTCATGCCGTGGCTGTTCAGCTGGATGCCGCCGAAGATGGACTGCGGTGCGATAACCACCATGAACAGCACGCCGTACAGCACGACGTCCCACAGCCCCATGCCGCGGCGCAGCTCCTGCTTGTAACCGAAGCTCTCGAGCTCCTTCTGGCCGGTGTCGACGGCCTGCGCCGTCTTAGTCTCTGCCATTGTTTCCTCCTCTTATATATGCGTAAGCTAATTCGCTTATTTCAACGCGTGCCGCCTATCGCCGAAAGCAGCATGCGGTGAAACCGAAAAATGGAAAGTGCTCGATGACGGGGAGCGATTCGCGACCGAGCGCGCTCCCCGTCAAAAGAGCAAGGCGCTATTTTAGCGGGATCGCGCAGGTGAGGGAAGCAGCGCCGGGAATTCTGCCAACTTGGGAATCCCCAGGCGCAAGCTCAGCTGCACCTCGCAGGGCTTGCATCCCTGGTTGATCTCCACATCGCCCGCCACCGACAGGTACATGTACGCTTCGACGCCGTCCCATCCGGTGACGTCGACCAGCAGGCGCTGCATCTCCTTGCTGGCGTTGACCAGTGCCTCGTTGTATTCCTGGGCGTTGGCGTTGACGTACCATTTATCGTCGGTCTCGAGGACGGGCCAGTGCAGCTCGAAGTTCTTGATCAGCGAAACCTTCACGGTGATCTCGGCGGGGATCTCGATGCCGGTGCCGCACAACTCGGCATCGCCCATGGCGGCATGCACATCGCCCATCTGCAGCAACGCGCCCGGAACACGCACGGGGAAGTACAGGCGCGCGCCCTTGCGGATAAGCTTGTTGTCCATGTTGCCGCCGTGATCGCCCACGAAGCCGTCGATCACGTCCTCTCCGTCAGGCGCGCAGCCGATCACGCCGATCATCGGACGCACCGGGATCTTCACCTCATTGAACAGCGCGAATCCGTCGACGATCGGGACCTTCTTGGTGCGGTAGCCGGTTGTTTCGAACAGCGGGCCGCAGTGGTCATCGGTGGCGATGGTGCCCTCGTCGGCCACCTGGATGTCGTAGACATCCACAACCAAGACATCGCCCGGCTCCGCGCCTTCGATGAATACGGGACCGGCGGCGGGATTGGCGAACCCATAGGTGTAGTCCAGATCCGCCATCGTCACCGACTCGTCGGGGATGCGGTTGGAGAAGCAGTCCAGCGTCTTGAACAACAGCGTATCGCCCGGCGCCGCGGTGGCGCAGGGGGCGTTGTCCTTGGAAAACGTGTAAACCTGTGAATCGATGATCTGCATGATCTCCCCTCCTTGCGGATCGCAGCGCGCGCTTTCGCATCGAAACCGAGTGATCGATACGCCCCTGTGAAGCGCGCGCCGCTCAATTATGTTGCCGCGCATTGTACCCCGTTGCGCTTGAATGCGCACCAGCCAAAACGTTATTTACGGCAATTGGCTGGGATTAAGATAGAAGTGTGCCACTTGGAGGTTTCAGGGCTGTTGCGAGATTGTTCCGGAGCGGAGAAATACGTGAAGCAGCGTCGAAACGGCGCATCGGGACTGAGGTCTCGCACAGCGCAAAGCGCAGCGCTGCAGCCGCCTTGCCCGCTAGATCAGCATGGAGGTGTTGGAAAAGGGTATCGAGGGAAGCGCGTCGTCTAGTTCTCGATTATCGTCGTGGGGGGGGGGTGCGGCGATTGATCGCGCCGACCTGGACGTGCGTATCAAGATCGGCGAACAACTCGGCGAAGCTCAGACCCAAGCCGGCGGCGATGCGCTCGATGGTGTCAAGGGAGACGTTGCGGTGCCCGTTTTCGAGCTGGATGATGTAAGCTTTGCTGCGGCCGATCATCAAGGCGAACTCGCGGGACGAAAGCCCCGCCTCCTCGCGAAGCCTGCGGACGCGGTTGCCGAATTCTATTTCGATACGCTCACTCATGTGGGGGAGTATACGAGAGTTTTCCTCATTAGAGATATACGAAAGTGAACCATTCAGCAAAATGTTGCGCAACTTTTCAACTAATTCACAACTTCTAGATAAATAGTAGGAATTATAGAGTTGGGTTCAGGTCCAACAAGGTTTGGATCGAGCCGTCGTCAGGGCGTTTGCCGCCGTGCTGGTTCGCGAAGCATGTCAGTCGGTGCCGTCTGTCTCCTATCATGTTGACAATACCCCTGAGGGGTATATACTCCTTGCCGAAAAACAATATACCCCTAGGGGGTATGAAGGGAGGACTGATCATGGCCGAGTGCAATAACTGCTCATGCCATCACAAGGAAACCCCGCGCTCGGCGGCGTTTCAAGCTGATCTGAAGAAGCGCCTCAATCGCGCTATCGGCCAGCTGAACGGCGTCAAGGATATGCTTGACGACAACCGCTACTGCGGGGACGTGCTCACGCAACTCGCCGCAGCCGAAAGCGCCATCCACAACGTTTCGGCGCTGATGCTGCAGGATCATCTGGAAACCTGCGTGGTCGAGCAGGTCCAGCGCGGCAACACCGAGATCATCGATGAGGCCATGCAGCTCATCAAGCGGTTCGCCCGCTAGGAGGCGCGCCATGAAACAGACTTTCGATGTGACGGGAATGACCTGCGCGGCGTGCTCGGCGCGCGTGGAGAAAGCCTCCAGCAAAGTGGAGGGCGTCCAGCATGCCTCGGTCAACCTGCTGAAAAACTCGATGGAAGTGGAATACGACGGCGACCCCGCCACGACGGCCGCGATCTGCGCGGCGGTCGAGAAGGCGGGCTACGGCGCCACGCCGCGCATCGATGCAGCGTCCACCGATCCCGCATCGGGAGCGCCGGCCGTCTCTTCCGTCGCCCGCGGGAACGCGCGCCAGGAAGCCGCGGCAAAAGAAGCCAAGCAGGTGCGCACGCGGCTGATCGTGTCGTTCGTCTTCACCATCCCGCTGTTCTACTTGTCGATGGGGCATATGTTCGACTGGCCCTTGCCGGCGGTGTTTTTGGGCGACCAGAACGTGATGATCTTCGCCTTCACCCAGTTTTTGCTGCTGCTGCCGGTGATTTTCGTCAACTTCAAGTTCTTCCGCGTGGGGTTCACGACGCTCGCGCATGGCGGTCCCAACATGGACTCGCTCATCGCGCTGGGCTCCACCGCCTCCACCGTCTACGGGATCGCGGCGATCTACCGTATCGGTGCGGCGCTGGGCGCGGGTGATGCGTCGAGCGCTCACGCGGCGGCGATGGACCTGTACTTTGAATCCGCGGCGATGATCCTCACATTGATCACACTGGGCAAGTATTTCGAGGCGCGCGCCAAAGGCAAGACGACCGACGCCATCTCCAAGCTGATGGACCTGTCCCCCAAGGTGGCCACGCGCCGCCGCGCCGACGGCTCCGAGGAGCAGGTCCCCGCCGAGCAGGTGCGTCCCGGCGACGTCCTGGTGGTCAAGGCGGGCGAGGCGATCCCCGTCGACGGCGTGGTGGTCGAGGGATCGGGCACGGTCGACGAGTCGGTGATCACGGGCGAAAGCGTGCCGGTGGAGAAGGGCGCGGGCGCTGCGGTTACCGGCGCGACGATCAACCGCACGGGATGGTTTGCCATGCGCGCCGAGCGCGTGGGGGCAGATACGACGCTGGCGGGGATCATCCGTCTGGTGGATGAGGCGACCAGCTCAAAGGCTCCCATTGAGAAGATGGCGGACAAGATCTCCGGTGTGTTCGTGCCGGCGGTCATCGCCATCGCGCTGGTCACGTTCGTCGTGTGGCTGGCGATCGGCGGGACGCTCGCCCAGGCCGCCAATCACGCCATCAGCGTGCTGGTGATCAGCTGCCCCTGCGCACTGGGCTTGGCCACGCCGACTGCCATCATGGTGGGCACGGGGCGCGGTGCGACAAGCGGCATCCTGGTGAAGTCGGCCGATGCGCTGGAGACGGCGTGCGCGGTCAAGACGGTGGTGTTCGACAAGACGGGCACCATCACCAAAGGCGAGCCGCAGGTCACCGATGTCGTGGCGTTCGGTTGCAGCGCGGCCGATCTTGTGGGCATGGCGTGCGGCCTCGAGCGCAAAAGCGAGCACCCGCTCGCTCAGGCGATCGTCGCATACGGGAAGAGCATCGGGGTCGTCCCCCGGGAAGCCGACGGGTTCGCGCAGATCCCAGGAGGCGGCGTCGAGGCGACGATCGCGGGCGCAACCTGCCTTGCAGGCAACGCGCGGTTGATGGCCGATCGCGGCATCGATGTTTCAGCGGCGCGGGAAGCTGCCGAACGCATGGCGGACGACGGCAAAACCGTGTTGTTCTTCGCACGCGGGGGCAGGCTCGTCGGCGTCATCGCCGTTGCCGACGTGGTCAAGCCCACCAGCGCGGCGGCGATCGGCGAGCTGGGCCGCATGGGCATCGACACCGTCATGCTCACCGGCGATAACGAGCGCACGGCGGCCGCCATTCAGCGTCAGGTGGGCGTCGGCAGTGTGATCGCAGGCGTAAAGCCCGACGGCAAGGAGCAAGTGATCCGCGACTTGGCGCAAAAGGGGCGCGTGGCCATGGTGGGCGACGGCATCAATGACGCGCCGGCTCTGGCGCGCGCCGACGTGGGCATCGCGATCGGCGCGGGCACCGACATTGCCATCGAGAGCGCGGACATCGTGCTCATGCACAGCGACCTGGCGGATGTTCCGGCTGCGATCGGCTTGTCACGCGCGACGATGCGCAACATCAAGCAGAACCTGTTCTGGGCGCTGTTCTACAACGCGATCTGCATTCCGGTGGCGGCGGGCGTGCTGTCGGGGATCGGGTTCAACCTCAACCCGATGATCGCGGCGGCGGCCATGTCGCTGAGCTCGGTGTGCGTCGTGAGCAACGCGCTGCGTCTGCGCACGTGGAAGCCCGCGGCGATTCCGGAACTCGCGGAGGGACCCGATCCGGCGGTGACGCAGGCGCGCGGGATCGAGGTCAGGGTCGTGGAGGAGCCGTCCTCTCAAGAAGGCATCAGCGTCGGCATCGCCGGCGATGAAGGAAAAGATCAAGGCGAAAAGGAGATCATCATGGAGAAGACCCTGCATGTGGGCGGAATGATGTGCCAGCACTGCGTGGCACGCGTCAAAAAGACGCTCGAGGCCATCGACGGCGTCGAGGAGGCGATCGTCGATCTGGAAGGCGAGAAGGCGACCGTCAAGCTGTCCGCCGACGTCGCTGACGACGTGCTGGTGAACGCAGTCGTCGAGCAAGACTACGAAGCAGAGATGATCGCATAGCGCGCATTGCCTACTGATCCGGAAAAGGGGTCGCGGTGCGGGTTTTGCCCGTTGGACGACCTGAATCTTGCTCTCGGCGGCGCCTTGGAGCGCAGTTGCCCGATCCGCCTTCAAGTCGACTTCCCGACCTGAGACTTTTGGGCAAAGTTGGACGCGCGCCCGGTTCCGTTCGTCACCTTCTCATGTCGAGGCGTTCGCAACGTCGTCCAACGGCCGCAGATCTGCATCCGAAGGCGAATCGCCGTACAGCGTCCGCGTCGGCGCGCCGCCCGCCTGGTCTCGCGATCGGGCGGGCGGCGCTTGCTCTATTATGGTGCGGAACAGAAGGGAGGGCCCGCCATGCATGAGCTGGGCATCATGACCGGCGTGATGGACGCGGTCACCAAGTCGGCGCACGAGGCCGGCGCAGACAAGGTGCTCAAAGTCTCGCTTTCCGTGGGCGAGATGACCGAGTGCATCCAGGACGCGCTCGTGTTCGCGTTCGAGGCGCTGACCGAGGACGACCCGTTCGTCAGCGATGCGGAGCTGACCATCAACATGATCAAGCCCAAAAGCCGCTGCCTCGAATGCGGTGCCGAATTCGAGCACGATCGCTTCCATATGTTCTGCCCCGAATGCGATAGCTTTGCCACCGAGCTCCTTGCCGGGCGCGAGCTGCAGATCGATTCCATCGAGGTGGACATTCCCGACGACGAGGAGGAATCCGCATGAAGATAGACATGAAGCAGCCGATCCTGCAGAAGAACGACTCCATCGCGGCGGAGCTGCGCGAGCGCTTTGCCCAAAACCACGTCTACGTGGTCGATCTGCTGGCCAGCCCCGGCTCGGGCAAGACCTCGACGATCCTGGCGACCATCGATGCGTTGCGCGACGAGTTCAACATCGCGGTCATCGAAGGCGATATCGCCAGCAGCGTCGACGCCGAGAAGATCAAGGCGCAGGGCACGGCAGCCGTCCAGATCAACACCGGCGGCGCCTGCCATCTGGAAAGCGCGATGATCAAACGCGCAGTCGACGTTCTCGATCTGGAGCGCCTCGATCTGATCATCATCGAGAACGTGGGCAACCTGGTGTGCCCCACCGACTTCGACCTGGGCGAGAACATCAAGGTGATGATCCTGTCGGTGCCCGAGGGCGACGACAAGCCGCTCAAGTATCCCGGCGTGTTCCAGGCATCCCAGGCGGTCATCCTGAACAAGGTGGACACGATGCCCGTGTTCAACTTCGATCGCGAGGCGTTCGAGTCGTCCGTCAAGCAGCTCAACCCCGCCGCCCCCATCTTTCCCATCGCCGCCACCAAGGGCGACGGCGTGCCGGAGTGGGCCGGCTGGCTGGCGGACAAGATCCGCGCGATCCAGTAACCTCTTCGCAACGGAGGACGGGCATACTGTGTTCCGGGACGAAAGGGGCGCATGATGGATGCTTCGCAAAAATACGCTGCGTGCACGGACGCGCTGAAGGAATACGCCCGCAACGCCGGATTCACCGATATCGTCATCGGGTTATCCGGCGGCATCGATTCCAGCTTGGTCGCCGCGATGTGCGTCGACGCGTTTGGAGCCGACCACGTGCACGGCGTGCTGCTGCCGGGTCCTTATTCCACCGACCACTCTGTCACCGATGCGGAGGATCTGGCGCGCAATCTGGGCATCGCCACCCGCATCGTGTCGATCAGAGAGCCCTACGAGGCGTTTGCCCGCGTGCTCGCCGACGCGTGCGGCGGGCGGCTGTCGGGACTCGCCTCCGAGAACACGCAGGCGCGCTGCCGCATGGTGTGCCTGATGGCGCTGTCCAACGCCCATGGCTGGATGCTGGTCAACACCGGCAACAAGAGCGAGGCGATGATGGGCTACTCCACGCTCTATGGCGACACGGCAGGCGCGTTCGCTCCGATAGGCGGCATCTACAAAACCGACGTTTACGCGCTGTCCCGCTGGCGCAACGAGAGCGCGGCGGAGCGGGGCGAGGTGCCTCCCATCCCGGAGCATGTGCTGGTCAAGCCCCCCAGCGCCGAGCTCGCTCCCGATCAGCAGGACGAGCGCAGCCTGGGCGTCGATTACGCCGAGCTCGACGACATCCTGGAGGCGCATTTCGAGCACGGGATGGACGTCGAGGCCGTGGCGGCGCGCGGCCATGATCGCGCGCTGGTCGACGACGTGCTGCGCCGCGCCCGCGCCTACGCGTTCAAGCGCGCCCTCGAGCCGCCGTTTCCCAGCACGGCGTTTTACGAATAAGATACAGCGCTTGCGGTATGGCGCCTCGCGCCGCGCATCGTATACCATGGCCGTATGGAAGACTTCCTCAAAAGCAACCGCAGCATGAGCTCGAAGGACTGGGCCATCGACGTCGTCGTGGCGTTGGCCGCCTTCGCGGTGGCGTGCATGCAGCTGATGCTGACGGTGTCCTCGATCATCTTCCCCGACCTCGCCATGCGCCAATACTTGGGATTGGTGAACATCGTTCCCGAGTTCGGGGTGTTCGTCGCGCTCGCGCTCACCACGTTCCCGCTGGCGGTGCGCCGCGTGTTCCCCTGGCCCGTTGCGGCGTTCGTGTTGGTGGCGCATTTCGCGCTGCAGAACGTGTACGCGGGTGTGGCGCTGTCGCCGATAGGCATCCTGGTGGCGCTGTTCACGCTTGCCTCCGAGCGCTCGCTTGGCGAGGCCGTGATCGCCGCCGCGCTGGCGATGCTGGGGTTTCTCCTGTTCCCCGGCTCGTCGGTCACGCTCACGCTGGCGTTTTTCATGCAGGTGCAGAACATGGGGTTGATCGCGGCGGCGACCGCCGCAGGCTACGGCTTTCGTTCGCATCAGGACTACGTGCGCGAAACCGAGCGCCGCGCCGCGGAGGCGGAGCGCACGCGCGAGGAGGAGGCGGCGCGCCGCGTGGAGGAGGAGCGCGTGCGCATCGCGCGCGAGGTGCATGACATCACGGCGCATTCGCTGTTGGCGGTGAGCGTGCAGACCGCGGCCGCCGAGCGTCTGATCGATCGCGACCCCGAGGCCGCCAAGGAGGCCATCGCCGCTGCGCGGACCACCGCCAAAAGCGCGCTCGAGAACATCCGCAGCATGATCGGCGTGCTGCGCCATGGCGATGCTCCGGCCGAGACGGTGCCGACGGCCGGCACCGACCGATTCTCCGACATCGCGGATTACCTGCAGAGCGCGGGCGTGGCGTGCCGCATCGAAAACGCCGCCTACGATCGCGATCGCGTGCCCGCGCATGTCGATCTGGCGCTGTTCGCCATCGCGCGCGAGGCGGCTACCAATATCGTCAAGCATGCCGCGGCGTCGCATGCGTCGATAACGCTGTCCTCCGTCGACGGCGTTGCCGATCTGCTCGTCTCCGATGATGGGCGCGGATACGGCAGCCCGTTGCAGCCGGGCCGCTATCCCGCCGCGTCGGATGGCTCGGGCAACGGCATCCTCGGCATGGCGGAGCGTGCACGCCTTCTGGGCGGAAGCCTTGAGGCGGGGGATCTTCCGGGAGGCGGCTTCGCGGTGCATGTGCGCGTGCCGTTTGCCGCGAAGGGTTCGGAACAGGAGGCACCCCATGACGGCGAATGAGCGGCCTTTGCGCGTCCTGATCGCCGATGACCAGGATCTGGTGCGCAGCGGATTCAGGCTGATCCTGCTCTCCTACGACGGCATCGACGTGGTGGGGGAGGCGCGCGACGGCCTGGAGGCGGTCGAGTTGGCGCAGCGGTTGGCGCCCGATGTGGTGCTCATGGACATCCGCATGCCGCGCATGAACGGCATCGATGCCACCCGCGATATCAAGGCCAACCCCAAGCTGCCCCATACCCACGTCCTCATCCTGACGACGTTCGATCTGGACGAGTACGTCTACGACGCGCTGGCTGCGGGTGCGAGCGGCTTCCTGCTGAAAGACGCTGAGCCCGACGACATCGTGGACGCCCTGCATGTCGTGGCCCAGGGGGACGCCCTTATCCAGCCGTCCGTGATGAAGCGCCTGGTGGAGACGTTTGCGGCGTCGCGTCCGTACGCGCGTCCGCATGCAGCAGACGGCATCGCCGCGCTTACCGACCGCGAGCGCGAAATCCTGATCCTGGTGGCCCGTGGGCTCTCCAACGACGAGATCGCCGGCAAGCTGGTGATCTCACCCGCGACCGTCAAGACGCACCTGGCGCGCATCATGCAGAAGCTCGACGCTCACGACCGCGCCGGCCTGGTGATCGCCGCCTACGAGAGCGGCCTGGTGCGGCCGGGGGCGTAGGCCTCAAATGTGACGACATTTTGACGATTTGGCAAAACCTAAGTCCCGTTCACTCAGATTTCCTCAATTCGGCTTGCATTCGATAGCGGCGCTGCTATAGTTACACATTGTTTAGCACTCGGCATGCGTGAGTGCTAGCAGTCGGACCGCGCGGGCGGCAACCGACGGACGCCAAGAGACGCGCCCGACGGAAGCCATCCGATCGCCCAGGCTGCTTTCCCGCCATGCCGAACAACACCTACTACTTGGAAGGAAGGCATGCGCTATGAGCTTGAAACCGCTGGGTGATCGCGTGATTGTGAAGGCCGACGAGGCCGAGCAGACCACCGCGTCTGGCCTGTATCTGGCAAGCGAGGCCAAGGAGAAGCCCCAGACCGGCGAGGTCATCGCCGTGGGCGAGGGCAAGCTGGACAAGAACGGCAACCTGGTGCCCGTTCCCGTGAAGGTCGGCGACAAGGTCATCTACGGCAAGTACGGCGGAACCGAGGTGCACTACGGCGGCGAGGACGTGCTGATCCTGCGCGCCGACGACATCTACGCCATCTGCGAGTAACCCGCATCGTCGAAACCGACACCACGCTGACACTTCATCTGAAAGGATAGGCAAACATCATGGCAAAAGACATCAAGTTCGAAGCCGACGCCCGCAGCGGTCTTGCCGCCGGCGTCCACAAGCTGGCCGACGCCGTCAAGGTGACGCTGGGTCCCAAGGGCCGCTACGTCGCCCTGGAGAAGTCCTACGGCGCGCCGCTGATCACCAACGACGGCGTCACCGTCGCCAAGGAGGTCGAGCTGGAGAACCCCGTCGAGAACATGGGCGCCCAGCTGGTCCGCGAGGTCGCGGTCAAGACCAACGACGTCGCCGGTGACGGCACCACCACCGCCACCCTGCTGGCCGACGTGATCGTGGGCGAGGGCCTGCGCAATGTCACCGCCGGCGCCGACGCCCTGGGCATCCGCCGCGGCATCCAGAAGGCCACCGACGCCGTGGTCGAGGCCATCAAGGCCGACGCCACTCCCGTCGAGACCCAGCAGCAGATCGCCAACGTCGGCACCATCTCGGCCGGCGATGCCGAGATCGGCGAGAAGATCGCCGAGGCCATGGAGAAGGTCGGCCATGACGGCGCCATCTCCGTCGAGGAGAACAACCAGAGCTTCGATTTGGAGCTGGAGATTGTCGAGGGCATGCAGTACGACCGCGGCTACATCTCCCCGTACATGGCCACCGATATGGAGAAGATGGAGGCCGTCCTCAACGACCCCTACATCATGCTGACCGACCAGAAGATCAGCAACGTCCAGGACATGGTGCCGCTGCTCGAGTCCATCATGCGTTCCGGCCGTCCGCTGATGCTGATCGCCGAGGACGTCGAGGGCGAGGCCCTGGCCACCCTGCTGCTTAACAAGCTGCGCGGCACGTTGAACGTCGTCGCCGTCAAGGCCCCCGGCTTCGGTGACCGCCGCAAGCGCATTCTCGAGGACATCGCCGCCGTCACCGGCGCGCAGGTCGTCGACAAGGACTTCGGCATGACCATCGCCGACACCACCGTCGAGATGCTCGGCCACGCCAAGACCGTCAAGGTGTCCAAAGACAGCTTCCTGATCGTCGACGGCGCGGGCGACAGGCAGGCCATCGACGACCGCATCAGCCAGATCAAGGTCGAGCTCGATCGCACCGACAGCGACTTCGACCGCGAGAAGCTGCAGGAGCGCCTGGCCAAGCTGTCCGGCGGCGTTGCGGTGCTCAAGGTGGGCGCTGCCACCGAGTCCGAGCTCAAGGAGAAGAAGTCCCGCATCGAGGACGCCCTGCAGGCGACCCGCGCGGCTGTCGAGGAGGGCATCGTCGCCGGCGGCGGCGTGGCTCTGGTCGACGCCCTGCCCGCGCTTGACGGCGTCGAGTGCGCTGACAAGGACGAAGAGGTCGGCGTCAACATCATCCGCAAGGCCCTGGAGGCCCCGATGCGCGCCATCGCCGAGAACGCCGGCTACGAGGGCAGCGTCGTCGTGGAGCATGTCAAGGGCATGGCCAAGGGCGAGGGCCTGAACTGCGCCACCGGCGAGTACGGCAAGATGATCCAGATGGGCGTCAACGACCCCGTCAAGGTCACCCGCACCGCGCTGCAGTCCGCTTCCTCCGTGGCCGCTCTGATCCTGATCACCGAGGCCACGATCAACGAGATCCCCAAGGATCCCGATCCGGCCGCTGCCGCCGCAGCCGCCGCTGCCGCAGGTGCCGGCGGAATGTACTAAGCCTCAGCGCTGAGCCGAAACGCTTTCCGCGTACCGCACGAATCTGAGGGCATGAGGCCTGCCGCCTTTCGAGGCGGCAGGCCTTTTTCGTTTTGGAGAGATCGATGTTTCGGGTGCATTTAAACCCAGATTCACGTTAGGTTCATAAACATACTGAATCGATAAGAGATACTTTTCTTGATCCATCTGCGCAAACGTAATATTTTGCAGAAAGATAACCCCTGCTTTAACTAGATTTTTCAGCCTCTTTACGCTCGTTCCTTATCGTTCAACCGCATTTCTTTCGGGTATTTCGCACCCGAACGCGCCTCTTTCAAGGGCGCGGTCGCAGTGAACGATTGGAAGAGGTTGGGGATGAAAGATCACTTGGAAAACGCGGTCGTTCGCGGGTTCCGCGCGGCGCTTGCGGCGGTTCTGGCGCTGGCGTTGGCGCTGCCGGTGGGAGGGCTTACCACCCTTTCGGCATTTGCCGACGAGCCCGCGCAGAACGCCGCTGAGGCCACGCCGGGCGATGCCGATGGCAACGCCGCGGGAGACGCCGATATCAAGATCGCCGTCTTGTCCGATACGCACTACTATCCGCTCAACTACGTGAGCGACTGCGAGGACTACGAGACCTACGTGGGCGGCGATCCGAAGATGCTCGAGGAATCGGGCTCCATCCTGGATGCCGCGCTGCAGATGGTGCGCGAGGACGCCCCCGACATCCTGGTGGTGTCGGGCGATTTGACCAAGGACGGCGAGAAGCTGGGCCACGAGCAGCTGGCCGAACGCTTCCAGGCCATCGAGGACGAAACCGACACCGAGGTGTTCGTCATCAACGGAAACCATGACGTGTTCAACTACGAGGACTCCTGCACGTTTGAGAACGGCTCGAAGGAGTATGCCGAAACCACCACGGCCGACGACTTCCGCAAGATCTATGCGAACTTCGGCTACAACGGAGACTGCGAGGCCGAGTACTTCACCAACCCCAACCACGACGCGGGTGAGATAGCGGGTGAGCTGTCCTATACGGTCGACCTGGGCAAGTTCACCATCGTCGCGGTGGACTCGGGCCGCTACAGCCCCGATGCCGACACCGGCTACAGCGAGAACGAGCACATCACCGCCGGCCGCGTGGACGACGACCTGCTGCCCTGGGTGGTGGAGAAGATCCAGGCCGCCGACGCCGAGGGCGACACGGTGATCGGCCTCATGCACCACGGCCTCGTGCCGCATTTCGAGGGCGAAGAGAACATCCTGTCCGAGTACGTGGTGGACAACTGGCAGGCGACGGCGACCGCTTTCGCCGACGCCGGCATGCGCTATGTTTTCACCGGCCACATGCATGCCAACGACATCGCCCAGTTCACCTCGAACGCGGGCAACACCATCACCGACCTCGAGACGGGTTCGCTCTCGTCGTGGAGAAGCCCGCAGCGCACCGTCACCCTGACCAAGGGCGCAGCGCTTGACGACGGCACGCAGCGCACGCACGAAGAGTTCAGCGTCAGCTCGCGCGGCGTGTCCTCCATCGACTTCAAAGACCACACGGGCAACGTCACCCACATTGAGGACTTCCAGTCCTACACGCAGGACAAGCTCTACCCGGAAACCCTGTTCAACAACATGGCGAACGGCATGCTGCGACCCATCCTGGAGGAAATCGGCCAGACGGGCCTGCGCGCATGGCTGGCCGAGAACCTGCCCGACGTTGACATCGACGCGATGGTGCAGGGCCTGGTGCGCGATGCGCTGGCCGGCGGCATGGACATCGAGCTGGGCACGGGCGTCGGTCGCGTGCATGTGGAATACCGCAACGGCGGCATCCAGCTTTCGCCTTCCGGCACGGCGGGGCTCATCGGCGATGCCACCGTCACCGACGCGCAGATCCTGCGCCTGGTGGACGACGTGCTGGACACCATCGAGACCAAGTACATCGACGACCCCGACTGGCTTCTGGGCGAAGTGGACAAGATCGTCACCCAGGTATCCCAGATGGGCGTCACCTCGCTTAACGCCGAGCAGCATTCCATCTACGACCTCGTGCTGGTGGTGCTGACCGGCCACTACGCCGGACACGAGAACCCGCCGGCATGGGTGGACGACGCGCTCGCCTACATTGAGTCGGGCGATGTGGTGCAGACGCTCATCACCACGCTCATCGACGACCTCATGCCCATCATCGACACGCTGCTTGCGGACAACTCCATCGACACGGGCATCGCGTTCTCGGGCTTGTGGAAGACCGTCATCGACAGCGCCACCGACGACGGCAACCTCAAGGAAACGCTCGACCTCTTCGGCTTCGACTCCGCTGCCATCCGCAGCATGATCGAAGGGCTCGTCAACGAGTACATGAGCCCGAGCTTCCTTACCGGCATGGGCTCGCTCATCTCCGGGATCGCCGGCTCGATGCTCTACGATGCGAACTTCGCCGACGACGTGATCGACGGCGAGGGCGTCACCATCACCTTCGACGGCACCGTCACGCCGCCTGAGCCCTCGGTGGACAACGGGCTGCTGCCCACGCAGGTCACCATGACGCTGGGATCCAGCTCCGGCACCGACCGCAACTTCCGCTGGTACACGGGCACGAACGTGACTTCCGGCACCGTGCAGGTGGCCACCGATGCCGACTTCCAGAACATCGTCGCAGAGGCGCAGGCGACCTCCGAGCAGGTGACCAAGCCCAAGACCCAGCTGAACCTGGGCCTGGTGACCACCTACGGCACGCAGCAGGCCGAGCGCCACTCCGCCTCTGTGACCGGTCTGGACGACGGCGCTTCCTACTACTACCGAGTGGGCGACAAGGAAAACGGCTGGTGGAGCGACGCCTTCCCGTTCTCCACGGGCGACGCGGCCGACGCCGACGACGCGTTCACCTTCATCAACGTGAACGACTCGCAGGGCATGGTGGAATCCGACTACGACGTGTACAAGAACACGCTTGCAGCTGCGGACGCCACCTTCTCCACGGCGGCGTTCACCGTCCATGGCGGCGACTTCGTGGACGACGGCGCCAACGAGGACTATTGGACCTGGGCCCTCGACGATGCGAACGGCGTGGCGCAGGGCATGTCGGTGACGCCGGCTGCCGGCAACCACGAGGCGAAAAGCGACGTGGAAGGCATCACCGACGCCAACCCCATCGTGGCGCACTTCAATTTGGCGAACGTTCCCGAAGGACAGGACCTCTCCAGCGGCGTGTACTACTCCTACGTGTACAAGAACGCCACGTTCGTCGTGCTGAACACCAACGACCTGGGCGCCGACGAGGGGCTGTCGCAGGCGCAGTACGATTGGGCCTACGACACGCTGGCGAACGCCGGCACGCAGTGGAAGATCGTGCTCATGCACAAGTCTCCCTACTCCAACGGCCCGCACCAGTCCGACAGCGACGTGGCGGCCATCCGCTCGCAGATCGACGCGCTTGCGGCGGCTTGCGACGTTGACCTGGTGCTGTCCGGTCACGACCACGTGTACAACCGCACGCCGTTCCTCTCGCGTGGCGAGGCGCAGGACGTGGCGAAGGAGACGCAGACCTACGAGGGGCAGAACTACGAGACGGCGTTGAACCCCAACGGCACGGCGTTCGTCATCGCCGGCACGGCGGGCGTGAAGAACTACGTGCAGACGCCTTCCGCCGACATCCCCAGCGAGGTGGCGCTGGATTTGGCGGTGCCCGTGTACTCCGGCATCACCATCGATGGCGACCACCTGTACTACCAGGCGTACAAGGTGGAGGGCGGCACGTCGACGCTGGTGGACAGCTTCGCCATCTCGAAGTCCGAAGAGGATGCGCCCGCCTGGAAGCAGGTGGAGGATCTCATCGCCGCGCTGCCCGAGCAGTCCGAGGTGACGGTTGACGACGAGGCGGCCATCGCCGAGGCGCGTGCGGCCTACGACGCGCTGTCGGCCGAGGACCAGGCGCAGGTGTCCAACTACGACCGCCTGACGGCAGCCGAGCACATGCTGTCGGTGCTGAAGGGCGTCGCGGGCAAGCGCACGGTGACGGTGAGCAACGCCGACGACTTCGCGAATGCGGTGAAGGATCCTTCGGTGGGCACCATTCTTACCACGGGCTCCTTCGAGTTCGACGAGGGCGGCCTGTTCGATGACGGCAACCGCGAGATCTACGTTGACCGCGACCTTGTGGTCGGCGGCTCCGGCGAGCTGAAGTTCTGCCGCTTCCACGTGCGCAACGGCGCGACGCTCGTGCTGAAGGATTCCGTGTACGTGAACGACACGCGCACGCAGGGGTCGTTGTACGACGCGCTGAACCCCGTTGAGGTGGAGGCGAACTCTACGCTCATCACCACGGGCAACGTCTCGCTGCGCACCGAGTATGGGCGGGGCGGCAGCAACGAAGGCGTGGCCGTCAAGCTGATCGGCGACGGCGCCTCCGCCATCTTGGGCAGCAGCGGCACCTACTGGGGCTCCGAGGCTGCGGTGTACTCCACGGTGGCGAATTCGACCGTCGTCATAAACGGGGGATCGTACAACCTCAAGAACAACAACCATTCCGCGGTCGATTCGCCCGGCTCCGTGACGGTGAACGGCGGCGACATCAGCAGCCTGTGGTGCGGCGGCACGCTGCGCGTCAACGGCGGCACGTTCGAGCACGCCGACTCTGCCAGCAACGAGCGCAAGCCGGTGCAGTTCGACGGCGCGAACGCCTACGTTACGGGCGGCACCTTCATTCCCTACCAGGGCGTTGCCTGGCAGCTGAGCGGCGGCTCGACCGTGCACGTGATGGCGAACGGCCAGGGCGCCGTGCAGATGGGCGACGTGGACCCGTTCGTGGGCGCCATCCAGACGCAGAACTACAAGAATGTCTCGGCGCCGTATGCGAGCGTCAACGGGTGGGGAAGCCAAGACGGCATCTACGCCGTCGACGGCGCCGTCAGCGCCAGCTCGGTAGAGGATGTCGCCGCGCTGTCTGCGACGCGCCTGTCCGACAGCTTCCAAACCGACAACAGCACGATGAACGCCACGGTGGCGTCTGGCACCTCGACGGTGTTCGGCAAGTACTACGTGAGCGGCGGCGGCAAGAGCCAGCTGTCCGGCATCTCCGGCGGCACGGTGATCGCCTACGGCCCGGCGCGCACCATCCAGAACAACCCGGTGGAGGGCGTGACCATCGACGGCGACGCGCTGCGCGTGGTCGATCTCAACCAGGACGGCGCGGGCACGCTGCGCCTGACCGGCTACACCACGCCGGCCAACGCGTTCGACAACGGCATCGAATGGAGCTCCGACAACGAGCAAACGGCCTCCGTTTCCGCAGCGGCCGGGCAGGGCGTTGTGACGGTTAAGCAGGCGGGCGGCGCCAACATCACCGCCACGTCCGCGTCCAATCCGAGCGCTTTCGCGACGGTCGAGGTCATTGCCGTGAAGCCGGCGCTCGAAGGCCCCGACGAGCTGGACGAGGACACGGCGACGGCCGCGTACGAAGCCGGCAAGGGCTTCAGCAGCGGCAGCTATGACGATCGCCTCTCCTTCAAGTACTCGGTGAGCGACAACACCGTGGCGTCCATCGACCCCGACACGGGTGCGCTTGAGAAGCTGGCGGCGGGCTCCGTCACCGTGACGGCCACGCTGTACGTGGACGGCGAGCCCACCGACGTGACGGTGGAGAAGAACGTCGTCTGCAAGATGAAGCCCGAGGTCTCGGTCGAGGACGTGAACGCGCTGCTCGACGTGAAGGTGGCCGATGCGAACAAGGCGATGGCGTCCGAGCACGGCGCGCAGACCTTCAACGAGTTGATCGCCAACGCCGAGGGGCAGAGCGATTCGTACACGATCGGCGAGGTCTATTCCGAGGACACGCCGGCCGAGGGCCTGCTGGAGGGCGCGGCGCGCTTCTTCGGCCTGGCGAAGGCCGACAAGATCTGGAAGGTGGACGTGACCATCCAGGCAGCGCCCTACGTGGCGGCCTTCGATAAAGCGCTGAACCTTAAAGAGGGCACGCATGCGGTTGAGGGCGACGCGTCCAAGACGGTGACGCTGGTGTGGAGCAACGGCGACCCGTCCGCCAATCCCGCCGTGCTCTCCGGCTGGACCCTTGAGGATCCGACGGCCACCCCGGTGACGTTCCAGGGCGCATGCACCAGCTTCCAGGTGAGCTTCGAATACGTGGGTGCTCCCGATACCGCCGACGTGCCCGAATCCGTTACCGTGCTCAAGGGCGATACGTTCGAGCCCGCTGAGCCCGAGGACATCGAGCACTATGGGTTCGAGGGGTGGTTCACCGACCAAGCTTGCACGAAGGCGTACGATCCCCAGACTCCGGTGAGCGATAACATCACGCTCTACGGCAAGTGGACCGCCGAGACCTACCAGGTCTCCTTCGACGCCGACGGCGGCGCATTCGCCGACGGCGAGGGCGATCCGATCGAGGTGGCGTACAACGGCGTGTGGCCGACGCTGCCCGAGCCGACCAAGGCGGGCTTCGCTTTCCAGGGCTGGTTCCTGGGCGACGGCGACGAGGCCGTCCAGGTGGAGGCCGGCGACAAGGTCTCCATCACCGGGGACGCGACGCTTGCCGCCAAGTGGGCGGAGAAGCAGGCGATCGCGATCACGCCCGACGAAGGCAACGTGAAGTACGTCTACGACGGCGAAGGCAAGCCCTTCGCATTCGGCAAGAGCGCTGACGTCGAGGGCTTCGCGGTCGAGTACCGCCCGGCTGGTTCTGCCGACGATGTCGCATGGGCGGCCGACGTGCCCGTCGCCGCCGGAACCTACGACGTGCGCGTGACGCGCGCCGAGGACAAAGCCTACGCGGCGTTCGAGCAGACCTTCGAAGGCGGCGTGGTGATCGCCAAGGCGGACCAGGCAGCTCCGGCGCTTGAGGTGACGCCCGGCGTCGATGAGGCGACCATCAAAATCGAAGGCGCAGAGGGCGCGCACGTAGCAGCGGCTTACGAGTGGTCTGCTGCCGAGGACTTCTCCAACGCTCAGACTATCGAGGGAGACTCGTTCGAGGCGACCGCTTCCGGCACCTACTATGTGCGTGCGGTGGCAGACGCCAACCACAACGCAGGTGCGCCGGCAAACGTGAAGCTCGCCATGGTCACCTTCGACGCTGCCGGCGGCACGCTTTCGGGCAACGCAACCTGGCTTCTCGAGACGGGAACCTCCGTGGGCGATGCCAACCTGCCTACGGCAACCTGGAATGAGCATGGGTTCGAGGGCTGGGCTCTCGCCGACGGGACCGCTTTCGATGGATCGTCTGTCGTGAACGGAGACCTGGAGGTCGCCGCGCAGTGGAGCGTCGGCGCGGAAACACTCGCTCCTGCTGCGCCGACCAGCGCGTATGTCGCCGAGAGGCTCCAGGGTGTCTCGGTGGCGCTCCACGGCGTGAACGAGATCAACAGCGCCAACGACGGCGGCGCGCATCCGGATGTGACCTTCGCCGCTTCAGGCGACAACGTGCAGCCGCTTATCGCTGACAGCTTCCAGATCGGCCAGCCTGCCGAGACGGACGGCGTCTGGACCGTGTCGGTTGTCCTGGATGCGCAGAAGTACTTGGAAGCGTACGCTCAGATGGGCGATCCGGCATACGGCGCCCACTACTTCGCCGACCCGGATGAGGATGGTCAAGAGAGCTTCACGCTCGCCTACGACAAGACGTCCCGCACCTGGAAGCTCGCTGAGGGCCAGCAGGCGGGGTACACCTTTGACATCACGTGTTTGACGCTGCGTCCGGCGGAGCTCGTCAAGTATACGGGAGGCATCGACGGCGGCGAAGTCCACTTCCCCGACGCCCGCGTGGTCGACGGCCAGGGCAACGTCTACACCATCGACCAGCTGAACGCGCTGCTGGACGAGGGAACGACCGCTCGTGTCGCCTACTTCGATGGCGACGGCGCCGAGCTGGCTGACGATACGGTTCCGGGCGTGTACGAGGCGCGCATCGTGGTGGACGCCGCCACGGCTTTGCTGGCGCGCGTTGCTGATCAGGATGCCGAGGACTCGGTGGACGTCAACGTGGAAGGCAACGTCTATCGCTTCTCGCTGGAGCCTTCGACGCTTACCATCCGCAACGCTTCCGATGATGCCGCGGCTGAGTCCGGAGCGCTCGACGTCGAGCTGATCGCCGCCGATGCCGGCTCTTCGGATATTACGGCTGCCGTGAACGCAGCATCGGGCGGTGTTGCGGCTCAGCTTCCCAAAGGCACGCGGATCTTCGTGAACGATCGGGAGAGCGGTGAGCTGACAGGAGAAGAGCTCGCCGGCGTGCGCCTGTTCTCGGATGAGCTGTTGGGGGCGGACGATTCCGACGGAGTCGATCGTCTGGCGGACCTGAAAGCCCGCGCCGCGCAGGAGGGGTACGAGATCGCCGATGAAGCGAGCGATTTCCAGTACCTCGATCTGGTGGATGCCGGCCAGTCCAACCTGTGGGTGAGCTCGACGGAAGGCGCGACGATCTATTGGAAGGTGCCGGAAGGCGCCGATCCTGACAGCCTGCGCGTGCTGCACTTCGCCGATCTGCATCGCGAGTACGGCGTGAATGCCGCCGATCTGCAGCAGCAAATCGCCGCCTGCGCGGTTGAGGAGATGCCTCTCGATACTACGCATGTCGCCGACGGCTACGTGAGCTTCCCCGTCGAGCGCGCCGGGTTCAGCCCGTTCGTGCTGACCTGGGATGCCGCCGAACCTGACAATCCCGACCAGCCGGTTCAGATGGCGACGGTGACCTTCGATGCCAACGGAGGCCAGCTGCCGGCAGGCGCCCCTGCTTCCGTGGAGGTAACGGCTGGCGGCACGGTGGCCGCGCTGCCCGAGCCGGTGCGCGCGGGGTATACCTTCGCGGGTTGGACGGACGCGTCCGGCGGCCCCTTCACTTCGGAGACCGTCGTGAGCGGGAGCATGACCGTCGTTGCCCAGTGGACCGCCAACGTCTACCCGGTGACGCTTGATCCCCAGGGTGGTGCGTTCGGCGATCCTTCTCAGGCGACGATCCGGGCGACGTTCGGTGCGACAGTGGGCCAGCTGCCCCAGCCTTCGCGTGACGGCTACGAGTTTGTTGGCTGGTTCACTCAGCAGCAGGGTGGCGAGCAGGTGACGGCGAGCACGGTGTACGCGACAGCGGCATCTTCCACCTACTACGCGCAGTGGAAGACGCTTCCGGCGGCGCAGGCGGCAGTCACGCTTGACGCCAACGGCGGAGCGTTTGCCGATGGAACGGCAACTGCCCAGGTTATGCTTGCCGACGGGGCTGTGTTGCATCGTTCCGATCTCCCGCAACCCAGCCGCGCCGGCTATCTGCTGGCAGGCTGGTGCCTGGACGCTGCGCTGACTCAGCCGGTGCTGTTCGCCGATGACGAGCTGGCGCCCGGCAAGCAGCCCACCGTGGCGACCGAGGGTCTGGTTCTCTACGCCAAGTGGCTGGGAGATCTCTCCGGCGAGGCTTCCTTCTCGTTCGCGAACGTGCAGCAGGCGTACACGGGAGCGCCGGTTCCGGCGGTTCCGACGTTCGGATCCGGATTCCCCGCTGCCGAGCAGGCGAGAGTGAAGGTGCTCTATCACCCGGCGCAGGCGGGAGCGGACGCGTGGTCTGACCAGGCGCCGCGCAACGTCGGTAGCTACGATGTGCGCTTTGTCTACGGGGGATCCGACGCTTACGTGCCGTTTGAGAAGGATTACCCGGCGGGTATCGTCATCGCTAAGGCAACGCTGACGCAAACGGGCTTGGTCGCGAGTCCCGCCGAGGTAAAGGAGGGCATGAAGCTCGCTGATATCTCCCTGACGGGCGCGACGGTCACGTCTTCAGAAACCGGAGCAGCGGTTGAGGGCGCGTGGAGCTGGGTTGACGCCGATGGAGCCGTTGATGAGTCCGGCATGTACCAGGCCGTGTTCGTCCCGACCGACACGGCGAACTATGATCTGCTGTACGTTGAAGTGCCGTTGACGGTGCAGGCGGACGAACCCGATCAGCCGGGCAGCGGAGACGAACCTATCGACCCCGATCGACCCGGCAGTGACGATAAGCCCTCCAACCCCGATGAGCCCGGCAGCGGTGATGAGCCGACTGATCCGGACGAACCTGGGACGAGCCCGGATCAGCCCGGCAGCGGTGAACTCGGTACGGGAGGCGACTCTGATTCTGGCGTCGGTGCCGGATCCGACAATTCGAATGGCAGGAATCAGGTCAAGCTCGTCGCTACGGGCGATCCGATCGCAGGCGTTCTCGTTGGACTGGGTGCGGTGCTGATCGCAGCGCTGGTTACCTGCCTTGCGGCGCTGAGGAATTCTGGTCGCAAGAACTAGACCGGCGCGCCCCGAACCAAGGTGCCGGCAGCTTAGAGGGGCCCTGCGGGGCCCCTCTCCCGTTGGGGACGACGGCATCTCCGCCTCACCCATGTGTGGGTTTCCTTGCGCTCCTACTCGATCGGCACCACGCAGTTGTACAGGGCGATGAAGCCGTCGTCGTATTCGCGGTCGATGTGGTAGTGGCCAAAATACCATCGGTGGAAATCCGTCGTGTCGCGCACGTGCTGAAGGTACTCCGTCAGGCGATCGGGGAGAAACATCGGGTTGATCCTGCCCTGCACGAGCGTGGGCGCGCAGTGGGTCAGCACGTAGTCGACCTTGCGGCCCCGCGCTTCAAGCGTCTCGTCCGCCCGGCGCAGCTCTTCTTCGGAGGGCAGCTCCTCCTGCCACCATGAGCGCCCCTCCTTGCGGAAATGCCGGTCATGGGACGCCGCCCCGCCCAACGTGAAGAACGAGCTGCCCTCGATCTTAAAGACCTGCCCGCGCATCAGGTGCAGCACCGAGTCCGAAACGCGATGCACGCGCCCGCCATGCCAATCCTCTTCGGGCAGCGCGTTGAGGCGCGCGAAATTCTCGTGGTTCCCGTCGACGAACAGCGTGGTCCACGGTTTTTGGTCGAGCCACCTGAGCCACCAGCGCTCCTCGGCGCTCTGCCCGTCGGGCGCGAACACCAATCCGAAGTCGCCCAGCACGATGACGTAATCGCCGTCGCCGGGTTCGACCCGCTCGGCGGCCAGGTTCGCTCTGGACAGCCTTCCGATCTCGATTGTCCCGTGGGTGTCCCCGGTCAGATAGATCATGCCGCGCCTCCTTTGGCTATCTCTGCTGATGGCATCATCCCATGCCACGCGAACTGCCGCTGCGGCGAGACGCCGGGGAAGCGGGGGGATGCGCTAGCGATCCTTCTTCGAGACCAGCAGCAGGATGCCGCCGATCAACGACAGAAAGATGAGCGTGCAGACGCCGAACGCGGTCGTGTTGGGCTTGGTGCCCTTGTAGATGCCCCAGCAGTGGACGGTCATCGGGATCATCCAAGCCAAAGGGATGATCGCCCAGCACACCGACACCGTGCACAGCACGGCGAATATGAAGGCGACGAGGCGCAGCGTGTGATCGTCGCTGGTTTGAGGGTAGGGCGCGTCGGCGGTTCCGGTCGCGTCCGTCGAACCGTAGGGGGAAGGCGCGTCATACGGGGCGGCGCCGACGAAGCTCGAGGTGGTGTAGGTGGACGTGGGGCGCGGCGGTGTCACGAACGAGGGCTCGCCCG
The DNA here is from genome assembly GCA_958452575.1 of uncultured Eggerthellaceae bacterium. Taxonomy (GTDB): domain Bacteria; phylum Actinomycetota; class Coriobacteriia; order Coriobacteriales; family Eggerthellaceae; genus Aphodovivens. Next base: position 113,679 of record CAUDUM010000004.1, on the reverse strand, counting down.
CCTGCGGCGCACCCTGCCCGCCCGCTTGCGACGTTGCGTTTTGGGTCGCATCCTGATCCGTCGCCGCGGCGGCTTCGACGGCTCCCGGCGCTGCGGCACCGCCCGCTGTCGGTTGCGGCTCCGCCAGATGCTCGGTCCATTGCACGCCGTCCCAGTAGCGAAGCTTGTTGGGGTCGCCCGCGGGATCCGGATACCAACCAGGCTGCGCGTTCGTCATCGTGATCACCTTTTCTCGATAAACCTCTTTGCACAGACTATAGCAATCCAGCGCGTCGGAGTCCCGTTCTGTAACCAGCCGGTTTATCCGCGTTGTCTTGCCGTAAGGTGATGGGCGCTCGGGGACAACTTGACGGCGCCCGAGGATTTCGGGGAATTTGGAGCGTCTGCCGGACGGTTCGAGCCGCCCCGACTCCGTTCGGCTACAATAGCGCGCTATGGAAGAAGTCATGCACATAGCCCAGCATGTCCTGGAGCATTCGATCTCGGACACGCTGTACCTCATCCCGTTTCTGTTCGTCACCTACGTGGCGATGGAGTGGCTCGAGCACCGCACGGCGGGAAAGACCCAAGAGGCGATCCAGCATGCCGGAGCCGCGGGGCCGATCGTCGGCGCCGTGCTGGGCGTGGTTCCGCAATGCGGATTCTCCGCGGCGGCGGCGACGCTTTACGCCGGTCGCGTGATCACGCTGGGCACGCTGTTCGCCGTGTTCCTGTCGACGTCGGACGAGATGCTGCCCATCTTCATCGCCGAGCAGGTCCCTGTCGACACCATCGCCAAGATCCTCGGCGCCAAGATCGTCGTCGGCATGATGATGGGATTCATCGTGGACACCGTGCTGCGCCTGGCTCGCCGCGACAAGCAGAAGCTGCGCATCCACGAGCTGTGCGAGCAGGATCACTGCCACTGCAACAACGAGTGCTCCACCTGCGAGAACAATCCCGAGCTCGTCTACCAGCACCACGACGACTGCGCCGAGGGCTGCCGCCACGATCATCATCACCACGATCACGAGCACGATCATGACCACGGGCACGGGTGGCGCGGCATCCTCAAAAGCGCGCTGATCCACACCGTTCAGGTGGCCCTGTTCGTGTTCGTCATCACGATCGCGCTCAACGCCGTGCTGGAGATCGTGGGCGAGGACGCCCTGGCCGCGTTCCTAGGCGCCAACCCCGTGCTGTCGGTTTTGGCGTCGGCGCTGGTGGGCCTTATCCCCAACTGCGCGGCAAGCGTCGCGATCGCCCAGCTCTACGTCGAAGGCGTTCTGGGCGCCGGCGCTATGATGGCCGGCTTGCTCGTGTCGGCGGGCGTGGGCCTGCTCGTGCTGCTGCGCGCCAATCGCCCGATGAGCCAGAACCTCATCATCATCGTCGCCTTGTACGCGATGGGCGTCGCATGGGGTCTTATCGGAAACGCGTTCGGCATCGTCTTCTAGACTTTTCGCCTTGCGATCGGGCGATGCCCCGGAGCCTTTCTCTTGCTGCGAACGAGGAAAGGGACGGACGCATTCTTGTCGCCTGCGCCGTATAATGCGGTTTGAGATATCGATCGAAAAGGGGGACGAGCATGGCGGCACTAGAGGCGGGGCTCACGCGCGACCAAGCGTTCGAGCTGCTGGGCGAACACAACAAGGATCCGTTCCATATCGAGCACGGCGAAGCGGTGGAGGGCTGCCTGCGCTATTTCGCGCAGGAGTTTGATCCCGACAACGTCGAGTTCTGGGGCATCGTCGGCCTGCTGCACGACCTTGACTGGGAGGAGTATCCCACGCCGCAGGACCACACGCTGCGCACCGCCGAGATGCTGCGCGCCGCAGGCGGCACCGAGCAGCTGATCCATTCCATTCAGACGCACAACTCGGATTTCAACGATGCTTGCCCGGCACCCGAGCTGTTCATGGAAAAGGTGCTGTTCGCCGTCGATGAACTCACCGGCCTCATCGGCGCCGCTGTCATCATGCGCCCGTCCAAGAGCGTGATGGATTTCGAGGTGAAGTCGCTGAAGAAGAAGTTCAAGGACAAGCGCTTTGCCGCCGGCTGCTCGCGCGACGTCATCCGCAAAGGTGCCGAGCTGTGCGGATGGGAGCTCGACGAGCTGTTCGACCGCACCATCCAGGCGATGCGCTCCTTCGCGCCCGACAAGGACACGTTCCAGCCGGCATAGGCTGGTGCGACCGCGCAGCAGAACGCAAACGGGGGAGCCCATCGGCTCCCCCGTTCTCATTTGGCTGGCTTCGGCTGGCTGCCGGCTGCTATTTTGCGACCAGCACCGCGACCGGCGATTCCTGGACCACGGCGTAGCTAACGCTGCCCAGGTAGCCCGATACGCCGCCGCGTCCGCGGCTGCCGGTGATGATGAGGTCGCAGCCCTCTTCCTCGGCGCCCTTGATCAGCACTTCGGCGGGGGAGGTGCCGCGCAGGATGCGCGCTTGCGCGCGATCGCCCAAAGGCGCGACCATGCGCTCGAGATCGGCGAGCGTGTTTTGGGCCTCCTCAGCGAACATCGCCTCGACGCCCGTGCCGCTGCGCACCGGCGGAAGCTTCAGCACGTGCACGAACAGAAACTGCGTCTGATCGCTGTCCTTTGCCATCTCCATCGCCAGGTCAACGGCGTTTTTCGATGCGGCAGATCCGTCGTAGGCCACCAATGCCTTCTTAAACCACATACGATCCCTTCCTTTCCTCGAAAGGCGAGCCCGCGCATCCGGCGCGGATTGCTCGGTCGATGCGCTCCGCATCGCTTGCTTGCAGCTTCATTGTAGAGCAAAACAGCCGGTGTTGAGCGGACTGAAAACCAACTGAAACCGGATTACCCGTTCTGCTCGAGCAGCTTGCGCATCGTGCCGTTTTTGCGGCCGATGTACAGGTACAGCGCGAACGCGACCACCGACAGCACCGCCATCGAGAGGAACAGTCCGCGGTATCCCCAGAACGGCTCGACGATGCCCAGGATGAGCGGGCCGACGCCCACGCCGACGTCGAGCAGCGCGTAGAACGTCGAGTTTGCCAGGCTGAGCTTTTCGGGGGGCGCCATGCGCACGGCAAGCGCCAGCGCGCTCGATTGCACCGTGCCCGCGCCGTAACCCATGAGCGCAGCGGCGACGAGCATCGCGGCGGGATGGTGCACGTTGGACAGCAGGGCCATGCCGATCGTGAACGCGACGAACGCCGGCACCATGACGACGCGGTCGCCCTTGCGGTCGAACTGCTTGCCCGTGAAGGGGCGCGTGACGAACGTCGCCGCCGCGTAGGCGACAAAGAAGAAGCTCGATGCTGTGGTCAGGTTGTTCTCTTCGGCAAAGGGGGTGAGGAAGGTCAGCAGGCTGGAGTAGCAGAAGAACAGCACGCCGCACATAAGGCCGATGGAGACGGCCGAGGGCTCGATGATCTTTGAGACGAACCCGCCGGCGCCGCCCGCCGCGCCGGCGTCGGCGGAGGCTGAAGAAGCCTTCGCTTTGCGCGCGATCTCGGGAACCTTCAAGCTGATGATGAACAGCAGTCCCACGACCGCGACGACGGCCGCTGTCGCGAACAGCACCGTGTAGCCGACGTTCTGCGACAGGAACATGCCCAAAAACGGTCCGATCGCCGCGCCGAGCGTGGTGGACAGCATGTAGTAGCCCACGCCCTCGCCCTTGCGCTTGGCGGGCACGAGTGCCGTCACGACCGTGCCGATCGTCGTCGAGCAGCATCCGTACGAGAAGCCGTGCGCGAAACGCAGGACGAACAGCGGCGCGAACCCGATGCCGAGCAGGTACAGCGCCGAGCATGCCACCTCGACCACGATACCGATCATAAGCATGCGTTTGCGTCCGACGCGGTCCATGACGCTGCCGGCGATGATGCGCGCGATGAGGGCGCCGATGATGAAGATGCTCGCCGCCAGGCCTGCGGCGGAGGCGGGCGCATCATATACCTTCATGGAATAGCTGGTGATCACAACCATCAGGCTGTAGTAGTTCACCATCAAAAGGAAGTTGATCAGGGTTCCTAGGATGAAATCCTTGGTCCACAGGCGTTCTTGGGATGCCATGGGTCTAGCGCTCTTCCTCCTTGGTGATGAGCACGGCGACAGGCGAGCCCTGCACGATGGCGTAGCTCACGCTGCCCAGGTACCCTTTGACGCCGCCGCGTCCGCGGCTGCCCATGACGATGAGATCGCATCCCTCGTCGGCGGCACAGCGCAGGATGAGGTCGGCGGGCGAGGATCCGCGCAGCATCTTTGCGGCGGCTCGCTCTCCCAGAGGCGCTGCAAGCTCTTTGAGCTCGGCGAACGTTTCGTTGGCATCCTCGATCAGCACGGTTTCGGCACCGGTGCCCATCGCGTAGAGCTTCATCACATGGACGAACACGAACGACGCCTCGGGCTCCTCCTCGGCGATCTCATACGCCTTTTCGACGGCCTTGCGCGCCGCCGTCGACCCGTCGTAGGCGACCAGCACCTTTTTGCACCACATGGCAACCCCTTCCTTCCGCATGTGCGCTTCAGATGTGACAGGGGACGGTCCTTCTGTCACATAGACGTGACAGAAGGACCGTCCCCTGTCACATCCTGTCACATCCCTTTAGGCCGCAAGGATTGTAGCCCCATCCCTTTCCGTCGGCGAAAAAACCGCAACATATATATAGAGAGGAAGAAACGGTGCGGCCCGCCATTCGCATTGACCCGCATGGCGTGTCCCGTTACAATAACGAATTGCTCTTTCTCGCGAGAGGGCGATGATGGTGCGTGGGCCGTTAGCTCAGTCGGTAGAGCAGGGGACTTTTAATCCCAAGGTCGCGGGTTCGATTCCCTCACGGCCCACCATTTCCATCGCACTTGCCCGCTCTCCGGGCGGATCGGAGAAAGACAGCCCGACGCTGGGGTATCGTCCAACGGCAGGACTCTGGTTTTTGGTGCCAGCTATCTAGGTTCGAATCCTGGTACCCCAGCCATTCTTGGCACCCGGGTCCCCGGGCGCAACAAAGGCCGACAAGGCGGCCGCGCATCGCGCGAATACCTGGCGGCTTCGCTATCCGACGCGAAGCTGCGCGGCATCCAGCCGCACGCCTGGCAAGCAGGTAATTTCAAAACCGACCCAAGGTTTTGTCGGTTTTCTGCGCCCTTGTGGATTTTTCTAGAAATAGACCCTCCCTTTGATAGAATCTATCGTTGCTGCAAAACGTACGCATTGCTGTAAGGAGCGCTTTTGAGCAAAGAAGATGTCATCGAGCTTCAAGGGGAGGTCCTCGAAGCATTGCCCAACGCGATGTTCAGGGTCGAGCTCGAGAACGGTCACAAGATCCTGGCCCACATCTCCGGAAAGATGAGGATGCACTACATCAAGATCCTTCCGGGCGACAAGGTCACGGTCGAGCTTTCCGTGTACGACTTGAATCGCGGACGCATCACCTACCGTTTCAAGTAAGCATCGACGCAGGGCGGAAAGCCGAACCGCCCCGATGCTGCCGCGGACAGCGCTGATGCCGGCGCGCCGCACCAAACGAAGAAAATTATCGCCAGCGGCTGGGCGTGTAGATAAGTCGAAAACGCATTACCGAAAGGAAAAGCAAATGAAGGTACGTCCTTCGGTCAAGAAAATGTGCGATAAGTGCAAGATCATCCGACGCCATGGCAAGGTGCTCGTCATCTGCGAGAACCCCCGCCACAAGCAGCGTCAGGGCTAGGAAGAAAGGGATAAGTAAGCATGGCACGTCTTGTTGGTGTCGATCTTCCTCGCAATAAGCGCATCGAGATCGCCTTGACCTACATCTACGGCATCGGCCTGACCACCTCTAAGAAGATTCTGGCCGACACCGGTATCAACCCCGACACCCGCTCCGACGATCTGACCGAGGAGGAGCTTGTCAAGCTGCGCGACTACATCCAGGAGAACCTTCACGTCGAGGGCGACCTGCGTCGCGATGTTCAGCAGAACGTGAAGCGCCTCATGGAGATCGGTTGCTACCGAGGCCTGCGTCATCGTCGCGGCCTGCCCGTTCGCGGTCAGCGCACGCACACGAACGCCCGCACCCGCAAGGGTCCGCGCAAGCAAATCGGCGGCAAGAAGAAGTAGTGAGGTAGCATAAATGGCTCAGAAGAAAAACGTGCGCACGCGCATCAAGCGTTCCGAGCGTAAGAACATCGCCGTTGGTGCTGCGCATATCAAGTCCACGTTCAACAACACGATCGTCAGCATCACCGATCCTCAGGGCAACGTGATCGCGTGGCAGTCTGCCGGCACCGTCGGCTTCAAGGGTTCCCGCAAGTCCACCCCGTTCGCCGCGCAGATGGCCGCCGAGGCCTGCGCCAAGACGGCGATGGAGCACGGCCTGCGCAAGGTCGCAGTGTTCGTGAAGGGCCCCGGCTCCGGCCGCGAGACGGCTATCCGCTCGCTGCAGGCCGCTGGTCTGGAGGTCTCCAGCATTCAAGACTGCACGCCCATCCCGCACAACGGTTGCCGTCCGCGCAAGCGTCGTCGCGTGTAACTGAAAGGATCAATCATTATGGCTCGTTACACTGGAGCTGACTGCAGGCTGTGCCGCCGCGAGGGTGCCAAGCTGTTCCTCAAGGGCGACCGCTGCTACACCGATAAGTGCGCTATGGAGCGCCGCGCCTATGCCCCCGGCGAGGCTGGCCGCAAGCGCGTCAAGGAAAACGAATACCTGCTGCAGCTGCGCGAGAAGCAGAAGACCAAGCGCATCTACGGCGTTCTGGAGAAGCAGTTCCGCGCGTACTACGACATCGCCTCCCGCAAGCAGGGCGTCACCGGCGAGAACCTCCTGACCATCCTGGAGAGCCGCCTGGACAACGTCGTGTACCGTCTGGGCTTTGCCAAGTCCCGCGCCGAGGCCCGTCAGCAGGTCCGCCACGGCCACATCCATGTGAATGGCCGCCGCGTCGACATCCCCTCGTTCCGCGTCCGTCCGGGCGACCTGATCTCCGTGGCCCCCAAGGCCAAGGAGATGCTGGTCATCAAGAGCGCGCTGATCAGCAACGAGCGCGTTCAGGTTCCGGCTTGGCTCGAGGTTGACATCGAGAAGCTGCAGGGCAGCGTCCTGTCGCTCCCGCAGCGCGATCAGATCGATCTGGATATTCGCGAACAGCTCATCGTCGAACTTTACTCGAAGAACTAATCGCCGCGCAGTAAGGAGGCTTGCACAACATGACAGAGTTCATGAGGCCGACGGTAACCACGGAAGAGGTCAACGATACCGTAGCGCGTTTCATTGTGGAGCCGCTGGAGCGTGGCTATGGCTACACGCTGGGCAACTGCATGCGCCGCGTCCTGCTCTCGTCGCTCGACGGTGCCAAGGCGACGGCCATCCAGATCGAAGGCGTGCAGCATGAGTTCACCACCGCCGAGGGCGTCATCGAGGACATCACCGACATCGTCCTCAACGTCAAGGGCCTGGTGTTCTCCGCGCTCAACGACGATGTTGAGGAGGCGACCGCCCACGTGCTGGCCGAGGGTCCGTGCACGGTGACGGGTGCCGACCTTGAGGTTCCCACCGAGTTCACGCTGGTCAACCCCGAGCACGTCATCGCCACGGTCGCCGACGGCGGCACGCTGGACATGACGATCCGCATCGGTGTGGGCCGCGGCTATGTGTCCGCCGAGCGCAACAAGCGCACCGAGGACCCCATCGGCGTCATCCACGTCGATTCGCTGTTCTCGCCCGTGCGTCGTTGCACGCTCAACGTGACTGACACCCGCGTGGGTCAGCGTACCGACTACGACAAGCTGGTGCTGGAGGTTGAGACCGACGGCAGCATCGCCCCGACCGAGGCTGTGTGCCGCGCCGCCAACATCATCAACCAGTACATGGGTGCGTTCCTGAGCCTGTCCGACATCGCGGACGAGGAGGAGGGCGAGGTGCCGTCCATCTTCGCTCCCGAGGGCCAGGAGACCAACGCCGAGCTTGACAAGCAGATCGAGGATCTGGACCTGTCGGTTCGCTCGTACAACTGCCTGAAGCGCGCCGGCATCCACTCCGTGCGCCAGCTGGTCGAGTTCTCCGAGAACGATCTGCTGAACATCAGGAACTTTGGTGCGAAGTCCATCGAGGAAGTGAAGGACAAGCTCATTTCCATGGACCTCAACTTGAAGCAATAGGAGAAGCAAGATCATGAGACATTACAAGAAGGGGCGCAAGCTCGGCACGGACAAGAGCCACACCAAGGCCATGAAGCGCAGCCTGGTGTCCGCGCTGCTGCTGAACGACCGCATCAAGACGGTCGAATCCCGCGCCAAGGAGATCCGTCCCGACGTTGACAAGATCATCACCTGGGCCAAGAAGGGCGACCTGCATTCCCGCCGTCTGGCCATCGCCGCCCTGGGTGGCGACAAGGAGCTCGTGCGCGAGGTCTTCGAGAAGGTCAAGCAGGGCATGTTCCAGGATCGTCAGGGCGGCTACACCCGCATCATGAAGCTGGGTTTCCGCAAGGGCGACAACGCCCCCATGGTCATCATGGAGCTCGTGACCGAGCCGGTGCAGAAGAAGGCCGAGAAGGCTGACGAGAAGCCGGCCAAGAAGGCTGCCGCCAAGAAGGCCGCTCCGAAGAAGGCCGAGGAGGCCGCCGAGGCCGAGGCTGAGGAGGCCAAGGCCGAGGAGACCGCCGAGGTCGCCGAGGAGCCCAAGGCCGAGGAATCCGCTGAGGCCGAGGCCGCCGAGGAGGCTCCCGCTGAGGAGGCCGCCGAGGAGGAGAAGAAAGAGGAGAAGTAACCCTCCTTCTTCCTTCGAATCGCTCTGATTCCAAGCCCCGCACGGCATGACCGTGCGGGGCTTTCCTTTTGCAGGGGCGGGCGATGTGGCATACTGCGCTCATGCGTATCGACATCAGCACCTACATACCCGGCGCCACGCCTGTGCACGCTTGCGACGCACGCGTGAAGATCGTGCTGCTCATCGCGTATTCCATCACGTTGTTTCTGGTGGGATCGTGGTGGGCGCTCGGCGCGTGCGCGGCCGTGTTCGCAGTGCTGCTCGGCGTGTCGCGCGTCGGGCTGCGGCGCATCTTGGCCCTCTCGATACCCCTTATGGTGATAGCCGCATTTGCCATCGTGTTCAATGCGTTCTCGTTCGATGTCGTCGCGGCGTCAAGTGCTGCGCCCGGCGGTCTGGGAGCGGTGTCCGCGGGATGGCTGGAAGGAGTCGCGCCCATAGCCTTGGCCGGCTCGTTCGGATTCGTGCCGGCGGGGTTTGCCCGCGGATGCTTTTGCGCGATCCGCATCGTGCTGCTGGTGGCGGCGAGCCTGCTCGTCAGCTTCACGACGACGTCGACCGAGCTCACCGAGGCGTTCTCGAGTTTCCTCCGCCCCCTGCGAAAGCTGCGCGTACCCGTCGACGACGTCGCATCGGTGCTTTCGATCGCGCTGCGATTCATCCCCTTGGTCGCCGAGGAGTTGGGCCGTATCCACGATGCGCAGTGGTCGCGCGGCGCAAAGTTCGGTGAAGGCGGGCTGATGGTCCGCCTGCGCGCGTGGGCAACCGTGCTCGTTCCCCTGTTCGTCAGCATGTTTCGCCGTGCGGATGCCTTGGCGGTGGCGATGGATGCCCGCTGCTACGGAGCGCCGGGCGTCGAGCGAACCTCGCTGTCTCGTCGGCGCATCACGGGGGGCGCGGTGGCGGTGCTGGTCATCGGCGTGGCCCTGTGCGTCGCGCTCGCGGTTTTGGGCTGAACCGCTTTACCGCTGACAAGCGGATGCGGCGGTTGGAGCGGGCGGTTGCGCGTGCCGTCATCCCGTCGTGCTATCATGACGGGGCATGAGCGTCGCGGCGTCGTGCGGCGGCGTGAACCGGTTATGCTTTAGGAGGCATTCAATGAGCGTCATCATCGATGTATTCGGCCGCGAAGTGCTGGATTCCCGCGGCAACCCCACCGTCGAGGTGGAGGTTGTGCTGGACGACGGCTCGTTCGGCAGGGCTGCGGTTCCCTCGGGTGCTTCCACGGGCGCGTTCGAGGCCGTCGAGCTGCGCGATTGCGACAAGAGCCGCTATCTGGGCAAGGGCACGCTGGATGCCGTCGGCCACGTGAACGAGGAGATCGCCGACGCCCTGGTGGGCATCGAGGCCGGCGATCAGCGCACGATCGACGAGATCATGCTTGAGCTGGACGGAACGCCCAACAAGGGCGCGCTGGGCGCCAACGCGATCCTGGGCGCCTCGCTGGCCTGCGCCAAGGCAGCCGCGGAATCCGCCGAGCTTCCCCTGTACAAGTACATCGGCGGCGTCAACGCGCATGTGCTGCCCACCCCGATGATGAACATCCTCAACGGCGGCGTGCATGCCGACAACAACGTGGACTTCCAGGAGTTCATGGTCATGCCGGTGGGCGCGAGCACGTTCGCCGAGGCGCTGCGCTGGTGCGCCGAGATCTACCACACGCTCAAGAAGGTCTTGCACGATGCCGGCCTGGGCGGAGGCGTCGGCGACGAGGGCGGCTTCGCGCCGAACTTCTCCACCAACGAGGAGCCGCTGCAGTACCTGGTCAAAGCTTGCGAGCAGGCCGGATACAAGCCGGGCGAGGACATCATGTTCGCGATGGACCCCGCTTCCACCGAGTTCTACGATGCCGACAAGCAGAAGTACGTGCTCGCCGGCGAGGGCCGCGAGCTCACGAGCGACGAGATGGTCGACTACTGGGCCGCGCTCGTCGAGAAGTACCCGATCATCTCCATCGAGGACGGCATGGCCGAGGAGGACTGGGATGGCTGGAAGAAGCTGACCGACCGCATCGGCGACAAGGTCCAGCTGGTGGGCGACGACCTGTTCGTCACCAACTCCGAACGCCTGGCCAAGGGAATCGAGCTCGGCTGCGCCAACGCGATCCTGGTCAAGGTCAACCAGATCGGCAGCCTGTCCGAGGCGCTCGACGCCATGGAGATGGCCAAGCGCGCCGGCTATGCGTGCGTCGTGTCGCACCGCTCCGGCGAGACCGAGGACACCACCATCGCCGACCTGGCCGTTGCCACCAACGCCGGTCAGATCAAGACCGGCGCCCCGTGCCGCAGCGACCGCGTGGCCAAGTACAACCAGCTGCTCCGCATCGAGGAGGAGCTTGACGGCGACGCCCTCTACGCCGGTTGGAGCGCCTTCTACAACATCAAGTAGCGGCGGATCTCCGTTTGGACCGCATGCGGGCCGGCATCTTCGGGTGCCGGCCCGCTTCGTTTGAGGGTGGGGACGTGCTGTGGATGCGGCATGCGTTTGGAGGGTTGCGGCGGCGTTTCGTTGCGAGCGGTCGGACCGGTTTCTTTTGCGCGCGAATAATTCTAAGAACGCTATAATGGACGGACATGAGACGAGCGCCGCCGACGCGCATGGGACGCGTCGGCGGCGCGACGATGAAAGGGGTAGTTCATGGCGGAGATGATCTCGCTCGAAGAAGCGCGCGAGTTGGTGCTGTCGCAGGTGTCGGCGCTTCCCGTCGAGACGGTGGGTCTGCTGGATGCGGTGGGGCGCGTCGCGGCAGCTGATCTGAGAAGCGACATCGACGTGTCGCCGTTCGCGCACTCTGCGATGGACGGTTTCGCGCTGCGCGCCGCCGAGCTCGAAGGCGCGACCGCCGAGGCTCCCGTCGAGATGGATGTCATCGCCGAGATCGCCGCAGGCGAAACGTACGAGGGGCCCATCGGCGAAGGCCAGTGCGTCCGCATCATGACGGGCGCGCCGCTGCCAGATGCCGCTGACTCGGTGGTCAAGTACGAGATCGTCAGCGTCGTGTCCGGCGACGGCAAGCCGGGCAGCCGCGTGGCGTTCGATGCGCCCACCAAGCTGGGCTCCAACGTGCGCCAGGCGGGCGAGGAGGCAAAGGCGGGCGAGGTCGTCGTGTCGAGCGGCGAGATCGTGAGCTCCGCCGGCGCGGGCTTTTTGGCGGGATGTGGCATCATCGAGGTGCCGGTGCACCGCCGTCCGCGCGTGGCGATCATCGCGATCGGCTCCGAGCTGGTCGATCCGACCGATATGCCCACGCCGGGCAAGATCCGCAACTCCAACAGCTACGCGCTTGCCGCCTGCGCCCAGGCAGCCGGCGCCGTTCCCACCATCCTGCCCATCGTCTCCGATGACGAGGATGCCCTCGCGCAGGTGGTGTCCGATGCGACGTACGATTACGACTTCATCGTGACCAGCGGCGGCGCGTCCAACGGCGATTTCGACTTCATCAAACCCGTCGTCGAGCATCTGGGCGAGCTGATGATGACGACCGTCAACATGCGACCCGGCAAGGCGCAGACGTTCGGCGTCGTCAAGGGCACGCCCGTGTTCGGCCTGCCCGGCAACCCGGCGGCGGCCTACTGCGGCTTTGAGCTGATCATCCGCCCGGCGCTGCGCAAGATGCAGGGGTACAGCCACTTCGTGCGCCCGACCGTGATGGCCAAGCTTGCCAAGGACACCAAGAAAAACGACACGCGCCGGCTGTTCCTGCGTTCCACCTTGCGCAAGGATCCCGAGGGCGGCTACATCGTGGAGCCGGCGAGCAATCAGAGCTCGGGTCTGTTCGGTGTGATCCAGCGCAGCAACTGCATGGCGGTGCTGCCCGAGGGCCAGGGCGGCCGTTCTGCCGGCGACCTGGTGGAATGCACGCTGTTGGACGTCGCTGAGGAGACGGTGATCTAGATTAACCTGACAGGCGCGGCGTGCCGGGCGGGCACGTGCTCAAACAAGTCCTGGGCTCGCACGAAACGCCCACTGGGCGTTTCGGCTCGTGCGGATACTGCGCGCGAGCCCGACCGGCACGCCGCGCCCCGCTATTGCCTCGATTTTGCTTCTTCGGGCAAAGAAAGGAAACGAGATGTCTGAAAACGCTTTGACCTTTGCCATCATCACGTGCTCGGATACGCGAAGCATGAAGGAGGACACCGCCGGCGCGGCGCTCGAGGCGTTGATCGCCGAGAACGGCTGGGAGTGCAAAAGCCATGTTGTTGTCAAGGACGAGCGCGCCGACATCTCGGCCGCCATCGTCGCGGCGTGCGACGAGCTGGATGTCGACATCGTGCTGACGTGCGGCGGCAGCGGACTGTCACTGCGCGACGTGACGCCCGAGGCGACGATGGACGTGTGCGAGCGCAACGTGCCGGGCATCGCCGAAGCCATGCGCGCCCACTCGCTGGCCATCACGCCGTATGCGATGCTCTCCCGCGCTCTGTGCATGCAGCGCGGGCGCCATCTGGTCATCAACCTGCCCGGCAGCGAGAAAGCCGCGCGTGAGAATTGGGACGGCATCGTCAAAGCGCTGCCCCATGCTGCCAAGATGATGGCGGGCGGCGGCCACTAAGTCGCAATCGCGCGATTTCATCCCATTTGACGAAATTGCGGATGAAATCCGGCGAATGCGACAATCCGAACCCCCAAAATGGATGAAATCCAACGGATGCGACGCTTTTCGACAGTGGAAAGTGTCGCATCCGCGTTTTTCTATCCAGGTGTTCCGCCCGTCGCTTGAGGACGCCGAAAATCCGAAGCCGCCCGTCGCTTTGGAGACGCTCGCAAACACGGAATCGCATGCTGCTCGGGGGCGCTCGCAAATGCGGAATCGCCCGTCGCTTTGAGGATGCTAGAAAACGCAGAGTCGCGCGTCGCTTCGGGGACGCTCGCAATCGTGGAGATGCCTGTCGCTCTTGGGGTGCTTGCAAACGCGGAGCTGCCCGTCGATATGCGGGTTTGTCTGCGAGCACTCGATGGGCGTTCCCTGTGCGGGGTTATAGGGGATTTGGGCAGGCCTTGCCGCGCGCCCAAGCGGGGGAAATCCCAGTGATATACTGATGCCCGATTTTCTAAGAGGAGGCATCGCGGATGGAAGAAGAACCGCTGAACGGGTTCACCGGATTCGCGCGGCGGAAGCCGGGCTTTGTGCCGGCGAGCGTCAGCGTGGGGCATACGCCTGTGGGAACGGGCGCGCGGGACAGCCTGTCGTTTTCTGCCGACAGGGGCGATTCGTCCTATCCTTTCAGCCCCGCCTCTCCGGTAAGCTCCGCCGCCCAAGGTGCCTTCCAGTACGCGCGCGACCATCAACGCGACGCGTCGGGGGCGCTGCATTTCGATCCCGATAAGCTGCGCACCATCCCCGCTATCGATCGTCGTTGGTCGTGGGTCGAGGTCGACCTGGCCGCCATCCGCCACAACGTGGGGGAGTACCGCCGCCGCCTCGGCTCCCGCACGCGCCTGATGGCCGTCGTCAAAGCGGACGCCTACGGGCATGGTGCGGTGCAGGTGGCGCGCACCGCGCTCAACTCCGGAGCCGAATGGCTGGGCGTCGCCACGGTCAACGAAGCCATCGAGCTGCGTGAAGCGATGCTCAACGCTCCGATCCTCATCCTTTCGGAACCCCCGGTGACGGCGGCTCCGCTTTTGCTCGCCTACAAGATCACGCCCGCCGTCTACACGCCCGAGTTCGCGATCGCCTACGCCGAGACCGCCGACGCGTTCGGCGTGCGCGCGCCGTACCACCTGGCGATCAACACGGGCATGAACCGCATCGGCGTGCGTCACGACCAGGTGCTCGAGTTCATGACGCAGGTGGGCTTCCACCGCGCGCTCGACCTGGGCGGCGTGTTCACGCATTTCGCGACCGCCGACGCCTCCGAGACGTTGGACTTCCAGATCCAGGTCAAGCATTTCATCGAGGCCGTGTCGTCCTTGCGCGCCGCGGGGATCGACCCCGGCATCGTGCATTGCGCCAACACCGCCGCCGGCGCGCGTTTCTCCGACGTGCAGTTCGACATGGCGCGCTTGGGCGTGTCGCTGTACGGCCTGCATGCCTCGCCGGTGACGCGCGGCATCCTGGACCTGCGCCCCGCGATGAGCGTCCATGCGCGCATCACCGACGTGCGCTCGGTGCCTGTGGGCGAGGGCGTGAGCTACGGGCTCGAGTACCGCAGTCCCGGCAGCGTCAAGGTGTGCACCATCCCCGTGGGCTACGCTGACGGCCTGCGCCACGGCTTGTCGAACATGACCGACGTCATCTTGGACGGCCGTCGTTGCCGGCAGGTGGGCCAGATCTGCATGGACATGTGCATGTTCGAAGTCGACATGCGCGTGTACGGCATGCATCGCCGCTTGGATCCGCAGATCGGAGACGAGGTGCTGCTTGTCGGCCGCCAAGGCGACGCGGAGATCACCCTCGACGAGATGGCGGATACGCTGGGCACCATCAACTACGAGGTGGCCTGCGGATTCAGCATGCGCATGCCGCGCATCTACAAATAGCGGCTGGCTGCTCCTGCGAGCGGCGGAATTGCCGACGCCGCGCGGATGGGCGCCGACGTTGCGAACGACATGGAAGGTGGCGATTGCCGCGATGCATAAACCGCACATCCCCCTGGACCAGATCCGCGCCGAGGTCGCCGCATGCCATCGCTGCCCGCTGGCCGATGGGCGCACCCAGACCGTGTTCGGCGATGGCAACCCCGACGCGCGCGTGCTCATCGTGGGCGAAGCGCCCGGCAAGAACGAGGATCTGCAGGGCATCCCGTTCGTGGGCGCCGCCGGCAAGTACCTCAACGAGCTGCTGGCCATTGCCGGGCTTGCGCGCGAGGATGTGTTCATTGCCAACGTACTCAAGTGCCGCCCGCCGGGAAACCGCGATCCGCGTCCCGAGGAGATCGAGCTGTGCACGCCGTACCTGCGCGAGCAGACGCGCACGATCGATCCCGAGTTCATCGTGACGCTGGGCAACTTCTCCACCAAGTTCATCCTCAAGACCGAGGTCGGCATCACGCGCCTGCATGGCAAGCTGCAGCAAGCGGGACGGTTCAAGGTGTTCCCGATCTTCCACCCCGCCGCCGCACTCTACGACGGCAGCAAGCGCGTCGCGCTCGAGGACGACTTCGCTACGCTCGGCGAGCTGCTGCGCCAAAGCGCGCAGGCCGCGGATGCTGTGGATGCGGGGCGGCAAGCTCAGGACGAGCTTGCCGCTCAGAAGGGCTCCGTGCCAGAGGGCGCTGCCGCGGCTGGCCAGACGACCGACCAGGTCGCCGGGCAGGCCGATCAGCAGCCGGCCCAGCCCCACTACGAGCAGGAGCATCTTCTGTAGCTGCGCCGCATAGCCCTCCGCCAAAAAAGACAACCGTCCGACGTGCGGAAACGATTGCGTTACCAATCGCACACACGGCGCTGATATACTGAGGCATTCCCAAATGAAAAGCCGATACGACGAGGGGGTCTGAGGCAACGTGTATCCCATCGAACAGGTGGAGCAGCTCAACGCTGAGGTGACCCGCATGGTGGTGCGGGCTCCGGAAATCGCCAAGAAAATCAAGCCGGGCCAGTTCATCATGCTGCGCATCGACGAGCGCGGCGAGCGCATCCCGCTGACCATGAACGCCTGCGATCCCGAAGCCGGCACGGTGACCATCGTGTTCCAGGCGGTGGGCGCGACCACCATGCGCCTCGCCAAGCTCCGTGCGGGCGACGCGCTGCTCGACTTCGCAGGCCCCTTTGGCAATCCGACCGAGTTGGAGGGCGTCAAACGCGCGTGCGTGATCGGCGGCGGCTTGGGCACTGCGATCGCGTATCCCCAGGCCAAGTGGCTGCATGATCATGGCTGCGAGGTCGACGTGATCACCGGCTTCCGCAACAAGGACCTGATCCTGTTCGAAGACGATCTGGCGGCGTGCTCCTCGTGGCACAAGGTGATGACCGACGACGGCTCCAACGGCAACAAGGGCGTTGTCACCGTTCCGCTGCAGGAGCGCATCGACGCCGGCGTCGATTACGATCTGGTGCTGGCGGTCGGCCCGGTGATCATGATGAAGTTCGTGGCGCTCACCACCAAGCCCCACGGCATCAAGACCTTCGTTTCGATGAACCCCATCATGATCGACGGCACCGGCATGTGCGGCGGCTGCCGCGTGAAGGTGGGCGGCGAATACAAGCACGCCTGCGTCGACGGCCCCGATTTCGACGGTCATCTGGTCGACTTCGACGATGCGATGCGCCGCGGCGTGATGTACCGCGATTTCGAGCAGGCGGCACGCGAGGCGGCGGCCGGTCGCGTCGCAAGCGAGGCCCGCGACTGCGATACGGCGGCTGCGGGCGCGGCCTCCGGCGAGAAGAAGGAGGCGTAAGGCATGGCCCGCATAAGCTACGAGACCAACAAGCAGCAGGATAAGACGCCGATGCCGGAGCTTGATCCCGTCGAGCGCGCGAAGGTATTCGACGAGGTGGCGCGCGGTTATTCCGCCGAGGACGCCATCAACGAGGCGCGTCGTTGCATCCAGTGTCCCAAGGCGCCCTGCATGGGCGGCTGCCCGGTGGGCGTGCCGATCCCCCAGTTCATCGAAAAAGTGGCGCACGGTCAGTTCGCCGAAGCGTATGCGCTGGTCAAGGATGCCAACGCGTTGCCGGCGATCTGCGGACGCGTGTGCCCGCAGGAGACGCAATGCGAGGGCGTGTGCACCCGCGGTCGCAAGGGCGAGCCGGTGGGCATCGGCCGCCTGGAGCGCTTCGTGGCGGATTGGGCGATGGCGAACGGCGTAGCGGAGGGCGAGGGCGATAGCGCCCAGCCTGATCGCAAGCGCGACCTTGCCGGCAAGCGCGTGGCGGTCGTCGGGTCCGGGCCGGCGTCGCTGACGTGCGCGGGGGAGCTGGCCAAGCGCGGCTGCTCGGTGCGCGTGTTCGAGGCGCTGCACAAAGCGGGCGGCGTGCTGACCTACGGCATTCCCGAGTTCCGCCTGCCCAAGGACCTGGTCGAGCGCGAGGTGTCGCAGTTGGCCGACCAAGGCGTCGAGTTTGAGATGAACGCGCTGGTGGGCAAGCTCTACAGCATCGACGAGCTGCTGGACGAGCGCGGCTTCGACGCCGTGTTCGTGGGCACGGGCGCCGGTCTGCCAAGCTACCTGGGCATCGAGGGCGAGGCGCTCAACGGCGTCATGACCGCAAACGAGCTGCTCACGCGCGTCAACCTGATGAAGGGCTATCTGTTCCCCGAGTACGACACGCCGGTGTATGCGGGCAAGAAGTGCGTGGTCTCCGGCGGCGGCAACGTCGCGATGGATGCCGCGCGCACGGCGCTGCGCCTGGGTGCCGAGGTGCATGTGGTGTACCGCCGCGGCATGGAGGAGATGCCCGCGCGCGCGGAGGAGATCCACCATGCGCAGGAAGAGGGCGTGATCTTCGACCTGCTGTGCAATCCGGTGCGCATCATCGGCGACGAGAAGGGCTGGATGACGGGTGTGGAGTGCGTCCGCATGGAGCTGGGCGAGCCCGACGCGTCCGGACGCCGCCGTCCGGTGCCGGTCGAGGGGAGCGAATTCGTCATCGATGCGGACATGATGGTCATCGCCATCGGATCCAAGACCAACCCGCTTATCGCGCAGACGACACCTGGCCTCGAGGTGACCTCGCGCAACCTGGTCATCGCCGACGAGGAGACCGGCGCCACGTCCAAGCCCGGCGTGTTCGCGGGCGGCGACACGGTCATCGGCGCCGCAACGGTGATCCTGGCCATGGGCGCCGGCAAGCGTGCCGCTGCTGGTATCGCTGACTACCTGCTCGGCGAATAGCCGCAGCTTCGGAGATTGTTCAGGCCCGCTGGGATCCATGCGCCCCGGCGGGCCTTTTTGCGGAAGGGGATTGGGATGGACTTCGATCCGATCGCGTACATCAACACGCCGCGCTGGCAGGCGTCGCGGCTAGGGCTCGAGCGCATCCGCGAGCTGCTCGATCGACTCGGCCGACCGCAGGATCGCCTGAAGTTCGTCCACGTGGCGGGCACCAACGGCAAAGGGTCGATCTGCGCCTACCTTGCCTCGATCCTGCAGGCTGCCGGATACCGCACCGGCATGTTCACCAGTCCCTATATCGAGCGTTTTGAAGAGCGCATTCGCGTGAACGGCGCGAGGATCAGCCTGGATGAGTTGCGCGACGTTACGCTTGCGGTGCGCGAGCACGCCGAGGCGATGGCTGATGAGACGGGCGACCATCCCACTGAGTTCGAGCTGATGACCGCTGTGGCGCTGGAGCATTTCGCGCGAAGCGGCTGCGACATCGTCGTGCTGGAGGTGGGCCTGGGCGGCCGTCTGGACTCTACCAACGTCATCGACGCACCCGAAGCGTGTGTGATCGCCCGCATCGGGTTGGATCACACGGCGCTGCTGGGAAACACGCTTGCCGCCATCGCCGGCGAGAAGGCCGGCATCGTCAAAGACGGATCCCCGGTGGTGTCGTGGCCGCAGGATCCCGAGGCGATGGACGTGGTCGAGCGCGCGGCGGCCGAGCATGGCTGCGGGCTGTGGGTGCCGGACTTCACGCAGCTTGAAGAGGGAACACTGAGTTGGAAGGGCTGCGCTTCGGCGGCGGCGCGGTGCCAGGAGGATGCGGATTCCGAGCACGTTGCCGCGTCGACGGGGGACGACGGGTCGCCTTTCGTCTCCTGTGTGGTCCGGCCCTTCTCGTATAAGGGGCTCGACGATCTGCGCACGCTTTTGATCAGCTCCTACCAGCCGCAGAATGCTGCGGTGGCGTTGGAGACGGTGGAGGCGCTGCGCGAGCGCGGCTGGAGCATTTCGGATGAGGCCGTGCGCGCGGGCGTTGCCGCAACGCGCTGGCCGGGGCGCTTCGAGATCGTCGAGGGCGGCTCCTCGCCCGACGGGTTCGCGATCATCGTGGATGGCGGGCACAATCCGCAGGGTGCTCGAGCGTTGGTCGATTCGCTTGCGGAGGCGTTTCCGGGACGCAAGCCGGTGTTCGTCATCGGCATCTTGGAGGACAAGGACTATCCGTGCATGCTGGAGGACGTGCTTCCGCTGGGCAGCGCGTTCGTGTGCGTGACGCCGGACAATCCGCGCGCGCTGCCCGCGCACAAGCTGGCCCGCGCGATCCGCTGGACCGGCCAGGACCTGCTGGGATGCTCGGCCTGCGTCAACCCGGTCGTGGCGCGCGACTTTGAAGACGCGATCCGCCGCGCTCGCGAACTCGCCGACCCGGACGGCCTGATCTGCGCATTCGGCAGCCTCTACTCGATTGCTGCACTCAAAGAAGCGGTTCGGGCGACCAGGTAGGAGCGAATAGCCGCGCGGTTACGTGCGTCATCATCATGCGCCGCTGCAAAGTGCGTTGCGTCGTATGCGAGCGCGCATGCGGTGCGCTAGCCGCTCTATATCGCGCGCGCAGCGTTTCGCGCTTAATCGTGAATTCCGACGATTGCTCGCCGCGCGTTTCCAGGCTTTTCGGATCAGATGCCAAAAATGTCGCAGATTGCGACAAAGCAAAGCTGAGGCGAGCGTCCAGATCGCTGAAATGCTGGCGAGATGCCAATTAGCCCGGAGATTGCGACGTGAGGCCTTTCCCTTGAGGCGCTCGATGTCGCGATCTCCGGGCTAATTGGCATCTGGATTGAAAAGGCTGGCAAATGCGGGTCGTAGGCTGTTTTCCGCTGTCGCAATCTTCGCGAAAAGCGGCATCCTACTCGAAAACTCTGAAGCAGAGCGGGCGTAGGCTTGATGTGAAGCGCTTTGCCCCGGCATGGCATTGACGTTTCGCTTGCGTTTTGACCTTCGGTCTCGCCCTAACCTTGGCGCACGTCCTAGCCCTGACCTCGTTGCGGCTTTCGTCGCTTGCCCGATTCCGCTTTGCGCTCGAGCATATCCCGCATCATATCCGGTCTCCGCCATCCACGCTTGTTCTCACACGTTCCCAAACGCCGAGGGCCGGCAGCCTGTCGAGGCTGCCGGCCCTCTCTGCAACGGGACGCTTGCTGCGCGCCCCGGAAACTCCGCCCGCGCTCGTCGGCGGGGCGGATCGTGGTAGCCAGGCTACCTCGGTTTCGCTACTCCTTGGGCATCAGCTTGCCGTAGCCGCCGTTGGTGCGGCGGTACAGGACGTTGACCTGACCGCTGTCGCGGTCGGTGTACACGAAGAAATCGTGGTCGAGCAGGTCGATCTGGACCAGCGCCTCCTCCTCGGTCATCGGCGCGAACTCGATCTCCTTCACGCGCACGACCTCGTCATCGGCGGAAAGCTCTTCCATCAGCGCGTCAAAGTCGACGTCGCCGGCGGCGTCGGGTGCGCCCGAAGCGACCTTCTCGGTCGCGCGGACCTTGCGGTCGACGACCTTGGTCTTGTACTTGCGCAGCTGGCGGACGACCTTGGCGGCAGCGACGTCGATCGCCGCGTACATGTCCTCCTCGCGCTCCTCGACATGGATGACGTGTCCCTTGGTGCGCAGCGTCACCTCGCACGTGCAAGGCGTGGGGTTGGCGGGATTCTTCTCGACGGACAGCACGACTTCGGCGTCCAGCGGGTTGATGTCCATGACCTTCATGGAATTGCCGATTTTCTCGTCGGCGTATTGGCGCAGTGCATCAGTTACAGTCATTTTGCGACCGGCAACGGTAACGGCCATGCGATCACCTCTTACCTCGTGGCGAATAAAAAAGCAGCTGAGAAAAGGCACTCCTCGCCTCGTGCAGGAGTGCGTATGCGCGTCTGCACGGTTTGAAGGCGGTGCTCCTTTCAACTTGCTGCAGGTAAAGTCTAACTCAAAAACCGAGGTTGTGCGGCGCGTTTTTGCACTGTTACGCATTCGAAAGGAGAAATATGCGCGGTGGTGAAATCGCAGCTCACGCCACGCATCCGCGCGTGTCCTCAGGAGACGCGCGGATGCTGTTTTGAGGGTGCAGCGCTCCGACGGCGGACGGGTCGAAGTTCCGGCGCCAGGCGGGCCGACGTCCCCGCGTCGGGCGCGTCTGCGCGCCGCCGCCGCGCAGACGCGTGGGGAGCCTGTGGGTCCGCGCGGGCGGCAGGGGGAGGTGCGCCGCCGCATGCTATGATGGCCGAAACCCTTCCGTCCCGCGCCCCGGCGCGCGGCTTCAAAGAGCAAGGCGGCTTATGACCGACAACCTTTTCATCGACGAGGTGCAGGGGCACCAAAAGCGCTACCGCAGGCTCATCGACTTCACCCATTCGTCCACGCGCGCAGCGTTCATCATGCTGCTCGCCGCCATCGCCGCGGTCATCGTGGCCAACACCGACGCCTACGGCCCCTTTGAGGAGTTCCTGCATGTCGAGGTGGGCTTTTTCTTTGGCGACCAGGTGGCGGGCATGTCCATAGCGCACGTTATCAACGACCTGTTCATGGCGTTGTTCTTCCTACTGGTTGGCTTGGAGATCAAATACGAGATGACGGTGGGCGAGCTCACCAACATCCGCCAGGCGATCCTGCCCATCATGGGCGCGGTCGGCGGCGTGCTGGTGCCCATCGGCGTGTACCTGGCGTTCAACGCCGCCAACCCCGAGACCGCCCACGGTTGGGGCGTGCCCACGGCGACCGACATCGCCTTTGCGCTGGGCATCCTGGCGCTTTTGGGCGACCGCGTGCCCAACGGCGTGCGCGTGTTCCTGAGCACGCTCGCCGTTGCCGACGACATCATCGCCATCATCGTGATCGCGATCTTCTATGGGCATGCTCCCTCGATCGAGTGGCTCGTCGCCGCCGGCGTGGTCCTGCTCGTGCTCGTCGCCATGAACCGCGCGCACGTCTACGCGCTCATCCCGTATCTGGCGGTGGGCGCGGTGCTGTGGTTCTGCGTGCTGATGTCGGGCGTGCATGCGACGATCGCCGGTGTGCTGCTGGCGTTCACGATCCCCACCGGGTCGCGCGTGAACCTGCACAGCTTCATGGACTGGTCTGGCGAGCAGGTGCACCGTGCGCGCGAGGCGTTCGAGCCCGAGACGCCGGTGCTCGCCCAGGAGGAGTACCTCCAGACGGTCAAGAGCCTCAGCCGCGTGTCGCGCCAGGTGGTGCCGCCGGCGATCCGCTTGGAGCATCGCCTGCATCCGTGGGTGTACTTTGCAGCGCTTCCACTGTTCGCGCTGACCAACGCGGGCGTGCGGTTCATCGACGGCGACCCTGCGGCGATCTTCGCGGATCCTGTGCTGTACGGCGTGATGCTGGGCCTGCTTGTCGGCAAGCCGATCGGCATCATGCTGATGAGCTTCCTTACGGTCAAGCTAAAGGCGGCGACGCTGCCCCAGGGCGTCACCTGGCTGCACATGCTGGGCGCCGGCATCCTGGGCGGCGTCGGCTTCACGATGGCGATCTTCGTGGCCAACCTTGCCTACGCCGACCCCGCGCACATCGCGACGGCCAAGATGGGCATCCTGCTGGCATCGCTTGCGGCGGGCGTGATCGGCTTTTTGTTCCTGCTCGTGCAGGCGCGGCGCTCCCAGAGCGAAAGCTCCCAAAGCGAGAAGGAGTAAACGGCGCGCTTCGCGACGCGCGTTTGCCGGAGAAGCGATGGGCTGATGCCGATCGGTCGCGTGCGTGCGCTATACTTTCTGCGGAATGCCAAGAATGTCCGCGCGCCAAGGCGCGTTTTCCACGATGAAGGACGGACGGCGTAGGGAGGTCCCATGGAATCTGCTGCAATCGTTTTGGCTGCCGGTGCTGGCACCCGCATGAAATCGCGCAAGCCCAAGGTCGCCCACGAGGTGCTGGGCAAGCCGATGGTGCGCTGGGTCATCGACGCCGCGCATGAGGCGGGCCTGTCCCGCATCGTCACCGTGGTCGGCCATGAGCGCGACCAGGTGATCCCTCTGGTGGAGGGCGACACTCAGATCGCCGAGCAGTACGTGCGCCGCGGCACGGCCGATGCCGTCAACTCCTGTCGCGAGCAGCTGGGCGACTTCGAGGGCTCCGTCGTGGTGCTCTCGGGCGACTGCCCCCTCATCACTCCGTCCACTATCCGCAAGCTCGTCGAGATGCGCGAGCGCGCCGGCGCCGCCGTCGTGGTGCTGACGATGGAGCTGGATGACCCCACCGGCTACGGCCGCATCGTGCGCGACGCCTCCGGCGAGGTGGAGCGCATCGTCGAGCAAAAGGACGCCAACGAGGCCGAAGCCGCCATCACCGAGTGCAACTCGGGCTTCTACTGCTTCGACGGGAAGGCGTTGTTCGACGCGCTGCTCAAGGTGAGCAACAACAACGCGCAGGGCGAGTTCTACCTCACCGATGTGCTGTACATCTGCCGCGAGGCGGGGCGTGCGGTGCTGGCGATGCCGACCGACGATCCGGCGGAGTGTTTGGGCGTCAACACGCGCGGCCAGCTGGCGCAGGCGACCAAGCAGCTGCAGCGCCGCATCAACGAACGCCTGATGGCCGAGGGCGTTACGATGACCGATCCCGACTTGGTGTGGGTCGGCCCCGACGCCAAGGTGGCGCGCGACGTCGAGATCCTCCCGCTCACGTTTCTGTACGGCAAGACCAGCGTGGGCGAGGGCAGCATCATCGGCCCCAACACGCGTCTGACCGACACCGTGGTCGGCCGCGGTTGCACGGTGGACGAGACCATCGCGATCGAATCGGCCATCGACGACGGAGCAACGTGCGGTCCGCGCGCGTACCTGCGTCCCGGCGCGCATCTGTGCGAAGACGCCAAGGCCGGCACGCATGTCGAGATCAAAAAGTCCACGGTGGGCAAGGGCTCCAAGGTTCCGCACCTCAGCTACATCGGCGACACGCTCATCGGCGAGGGCGTCAACATCGGCGCCGGTTCCATCACTTGCAACTACGATGGCGCTAAAAAGCACTCGACCGTCATCGGCGACGGCGCGTTCATCGGCAGCGACACGATGATGGTGGCGCCGGTCAACATCGGCGCCGGCGCGATCGTCGGCGCGGGCTCGGTTATCACCGAGGACGTCCAGCCCGATTCGCTGGGCATCGCGCGTGCCGAGCAGACCGAGGTCAAGGGCTGGGCCGAGAAGAAACGCGCCCGTCTGGGCCTGTTCAGCAAGAAAAAGTAGGGGCTCGTCCAAAAAAGCGACGTTTTGCACAGCGCCGACGGCATCTTGCGATGCCGTCGGCGCTTGTCGTTTTTTGTGACCTGGGGTTTGCGGCGCAATCGACCGCTTTTGGGCAGCGGGTCGGGCATTTGCCGCCGCACGGACGGGATCGTCCTATGCAAAACGCTGCTTTTTTTGGAGCAAGGGCCGCAAAAATGCATTTAAACCGCGGCGCCGACGTTACAATACGGGAAGCGGCGATGCCGTGAAACCATCAACTGCCCAGCAAAGCAAAGGAGTGCGCATCATGGCGGAAGAGAGGCAGATTGCCCTGTTCGCAGGTTCGGTCAACCCCGGTCTGGCGGACGATATCTCCAAGGAGCTCGGCGTGCCGCTGGGCAACGTCAAGCTTGAGAAGTTCGCCAACGGCGAGATCTACGCGCGCTATCAGGAAAGCGTGCGCGGCAAGGAGGTCTTCCTCATCCAGTCCGTGTGCTGCGGTTCGGGCATGGACGTCAACGACGCTCTCATGGAGCTTTTGATCATGGCGGATGCCGCCAAGCGCGCCAGCGCTCACAACGTGTCCGCCGTCATCGCGCACTACGGCTACGCGCGCCAGGACCGCAAGGCCGCGCCGCGCGAGCCTATCACCGCCAAGCTGGTCGCCGACCTGCTGGAGGCCTCCGGCGTGGACAACGTCATCACGATCGACCTGCATCAGGACGCCATCCAGGGCTTCTTCAACATCCCGGTGAACCACATGACCGCCATGGGCATCTTCGTGGACTACTACAAGAGCATGGGCCTCGATCCCGAGCAGGTCGTCGTCGTGTCCCCCGACGTGGGACGCGCCAAGGCCGCCAAGAAGTTCTCCACGATGCTGGATTGCGACATCGCGATCATGCACAAGGATCGCCCCAAGCACAACCAGGCCGAGATCACAGCGCTGATCGGCGACGTCACCGGCAAGATCTGCATCCTCAACGATGACATGATCGACACCGCCGGCTCGCTGGTGGCTGCTGCCGCCACGCTGAAGGCCAAGGGCGCTGCCAAGGTGCTCGCGTGCGCCACGCATGGCCTGTTCAGCGGTCCGGCGTACGACCGCATTGAGAACTCCTGCATCGAGCAGGTGCTCGTGACCAACGCTGTGCCCGTGCCGCTCGATCGCCAGACCGGCAAGATCAAGGTCATGTCGCTCGGCCCGCTGTTCGCCCAGACGATCCAAAACGTCTACGCCAACGGCTCGGTCGCGTCGCTGTTCGAATAGGGGAAGGAAGAGAGCGCTTCAAGCGGCGCTTTTCCGCGCGGCCCCGGACGCTTTGGCGCATCCGGGGCCGTTTTTTCGTTTCGTGATAGAATCGGCGCGGCGTTTTCGTGCCGTTGTTCGGGCGCGTCGGGGCGCCGGAAGGTTGATAGGGAGTTGGGATGTTTCTGATCGTCGGCCTGGGGAATCCGGGGGAGGAATACGCGCACACGCGGCATAACGCTGGGTTCGACACCGTCGACCTTATCGGCCAGGAGGTCGGGGCCCGCTATTGGAAGACCGAGTGCGGATCGCTGACCGCCAAGGGCGCCTACCACGACATCGATGTGGTGTTGGCCAAGCCGCAAAGCTACATGAACACCTCGGGCGGCCCGGTCAAGCAGCTGTGCAACGCCTACGGCGTCGACCCCGACCATTTGATCGTCGTCCACGACGAGCTCGACATCGATCCCGGCACCATCCGCGTCAAGTTCGGCGGCGGGCACGCCGGGCACAACGGCCTGCGTTCGATCTGCGACAAGCTGGGCACGCGCGATTGGTTCCGCGTGCGCTGTGGCATCGGCCGCCCGCCGGGACGCATGCCCGTGGCCGACTACGTGCTGTCGCTGCCTAAAAAGGAGGCTGCCGAGGACTTCGAGCAGGCCTGCGACCTGGCCTGCCAGGCCACCCTCTACCTTATCGAGCATGGCTTGGAGAAGACCCAGCAGAAGTTCAATTAGGGTGGTGAGGAACAGCGCAGCGGCCGTCCGCGCGTCTTCGGTCGGCTGTGAGCTGCGTTCGTCAAATCGGGGAATCCGGGTTATACTGCATCGAACCCGCGCAGAAGGCTGCCGACGGCTTGCGCGGGATCCGTGAACTCCGCCGGGCGGCATCGTGCGTTGCGCGCTACGTCAACGCGTGCGGAGCGGACTCGGCAAGGGATCCGCGCCGCGTATGAACGGTTCGCAAGGAGGATCCGCCGTGGCAAGTCTCATCAAATCCGAACGCGGGCAGGTGTACGCGCTGTTCGCCATCGTCGTGTTCACGTGCGCGTTCGGCTCGCTCACCCAAACGGTCATGAACGCTATGCTGGGCGGCGTGGAGGCTGATCTGGGTATCGACGCCAGCTTGGGGCAGTGGCTCACGACCGTCTACATGCTCGTGCTCGGCATCACCGTTCCTTTGGTGACGTTCCTCTCGCTGAAAATCTCGACGCGCAACCTGCTGTTCATGGTGCTGGGCATCTTCTTCGCAGGCTCGCTTCTGGCGTTCGTGGCGCCGAACTTTCCCGTGCTCGTGCTCGCGCGCGTGCTTCAGGCGTTCGCGGCGGGCATCACGTTGCCGCTGATCCAGTCCATCGCCATGATGCGCTTCCCCAAAGGCCAAAACGGCACCGCCATGGGCATCTCGGGCATCGCAATGGGCTTCGCCCCCAACATCGGTCCGACGATCGGCGGCGCGCTCGTCGATTCGTGGGGATGGCGCAGCTTCTTCCTGATCCTGATGGCGGCGCTTGCCGTGCTGTTCGTCCTGTCGCTGCTGTTCGTCGAGCACGAGGGCGTGCCCGAGCGCGAGGCTTCGCTCGATATCCCATCGTTCTTGCTGTCGACCTGCGGTCTGGGTGGTTTGCTGCTCGGGTTCTCCAACGCATCCAGCATCGAGCTGACCAACCCTGCCGTGTGGGCGTTTCTGCTGGTGGGCATTGTGTGCCTGATCGCGTTCGTGCTGCGTCAGAACCGCGTGCGGATCCCGCTTATCAACATGGCGATCTTCCGCTCCAAGCGCTACCGTGCCAGCTTCGTCATCCAGAACTGCCTGTTCGGCTCGTTCATGGGCATCACGCTGATAGTGCCGCTGTACGTGCAGGGGCTGTGCGGCGGCACGGCGCTGGAGGCGGGTCTCGTGTTCATCCCCGCCACCATCCTGGCCATCGTGTTCAACCCGTTGGCGGGCATCCTCGCCGACAAGATCGGGCCGCGTCCGGTGACCGTCGTGGCGGGCGCTTTGCTGGCGATCGGCGGCGTCTCGATGGCGTACATCGACGCGACCACGCCGCTTTGGCTGGTGACGCTCATGCAGACGATCCGCGGCATCGGCGTGAGCTCGCTGATCAGCCCGCTCAACTCGTGGGGCATGTCGGAGCTTCCGCATCAGATCATGATGGACGGCAGCGCGTTCTTCGCCTGCATCCGTCAGGCGTGCGCTTCGTTCGGCACAGCGCTGATGGTGTTCGCCATCACGGCGCTCGGCGTCACGGCATCAGGCGATCCGACGGCGCTCGGCTACCAGGTCGCGTTCGGGCTGTCGGCCATCCTCTCAATAGCCGTCTTCATCGGTGCCGTCTGGAAAGTGCGTTCGTAGCGCGGCGTGACGGGTGGCGGCCCTTCCGTCGCATGATAGAAGGGCCGTCCCCCGTCACGCGCCCCGTCGCGGCTTACGTTTCAGGCACCGAGTTCTGCGGACAACCGTCTGATCGTCTCCGCTTCGGCGTCTCGCTCGGGCGAGGCGCAGGCGAGGGCGAAAGACGCGTTTTTGGGATCGAGGCACTGCACGACAGGGATGCTGACGGGGTGGAACAGCATCTCCACGCGATCATCGTCCTGTGCGAGCGCGCGGCAGTCGCGCTCCGCCTGCATCGCCGCGAAGCAGTGCGCTTCATCCTCGAAGGCATTCGCAAGCTCGCCGGTGATGCGGCTCATGTTGCCCGAGAGGACGACGCCGCAAAACACCGGCGTCGCGCATCCGCTCGGCACGTTCGCTCGGATGCGGTGGCAAAGCGCGGTGAGCAGCGCCGCTTTGCCGCGATTGGCCACCCCTGCCAGCTCGAGCGTTCCGCAGCGGCGATGAGGCGCAAGCGGTTCGGAGGGGATCCGAAGGCGCGTCACCTGAGCCCCGCGGCTTTTTGCCGCGGAAAGTATCGCCTCGAAAATCACCGGGATGGCATGGACATGCTGATGGCTGTCGAGATGCAGATGGAGGCGCAACTCGGGAAACTGCTTCAAAAAGCGGTCGATTTGCGCGCCGCATTCCGTTTCGACCTGGGAGCGGAGCGCGCCTTTCTTGGGGCCTGCTGCCATCAGCAGCAGGCGGACGAAGTCGTTGCGGAACATGCCGCGTCCGTCCACGAGCAAGGGGATGAGGGCGGGGTCGGCGCAGCACGGCCCTTCCACCAGGTTCACATGCAGCCCGATTGCCAATCCCGGCACCGTGCGGCGCGGCTCGTCGCCGATCACGCCGGTGCCGTTTCCGTCGAAGCGCGCTTTCCCGACGAACGGTCGCGCGAGAGCCGCAGCTTCCTCGAAAGCGGGGCTGTTAGCGAAGATGCTCACGCTGTTGAGGGCGCCCTGTCCGCCGCAGGCGCTCGACAGATCCAGGATGGCGCGTGCCTGCGATGCCGTGATTCCGAAATCGTCAGCGTGCATGATCATGTCGGATCGCCTCGCTCCTCCCGTGTTATCGCGGCCGTCCGGACAGGCGCGGCTGCGTTCGCTATCTCAGCGCCAACCATAGTGCACGCGGCTCGGATGGCAAGGAAAAACGCCCATCGCTGCAGCATATCCATCCTTTCGCCACGTGCGCTTCACGTTGCTTTCAAAGGGGTACTCCAGCGGATGTATCTTTGTAAACGGGATTGTAAAACTTCGAGCATCATCCAGCCGCGATGCTACACTCGCCCGTGGACGTTCGGTTCGATTCCTGCGGAAGGCGGATTGAAGGTGAGTTATGGACTTCTCCCTGATCGTTCCCTGTTTCAATGAGGAGGAGAACCTCCGAGTCTTCATTCCCACGGCGATTTCGTATTTCGAGGCATTGGATGCCATGTGCGAGTTGGTATTCGTCGACGACGGCAGCTCCGACGCGACGTACCAGGTCATCCAAGATCAGATAGAGGCATACGAGAAGCGCACCGAGTCCGCCCAGAAAGAGGACGGACGCCGTCTCGCATTCCAGGTCGTGGGCTTTTCCCGCAACTTCGGCAAAGAAGCGGCGATGTACGCCGGCCTCGAGCGTGCGACGGGCGACGTGCTAGGCTTCATCGACGCCGATATGCAGCAGGACCCCGCCGTTGCGGTGCGCATGTTCCGCCTGCTCAGAGATGACCCGTCCTACGATTGCGTCGCCGCCGTGCAGGAACAGCGGCGCGAGAGCTTGCCGATGCGCGCGTTCAAGCGGGTCTTCTACCGCATGTTCCGCGATATGAGCGATCTCGACGTCGTCGAGGGGGCGAGCGACTTCCGCGTGTTCACGCGGCAGGTCGCCGCAGCGCTTCTTTCGATGCGCGAGCATTTCCGCTTTTCAAAGGGCATGTTCTCGTGGGTGGGCTTCAACACGCGTGTGACCACCTACCAAGTCCATGACCGATACGCAGGGGAAAGCAAATGGACGATGCGCTCGCTTTTGGGCTATGCGTGGACCGGCGTAGTGGCGTTTTCCACGTGGCCGCTGCGCGCGGCGATGGTCTTGGGCGTGATTCTGGTGCTTTTGGCCCTCGTGCTTTTTGGGATCGACGTTTTCGACAACGTGGTGCTGCATGACGGCGTGTCGACGGAGCGGATCCTCGTGTATGTGGTGCTGCTGATGAGCGGCATCCAGATGGTGGTGCTCGGTGTGTTC
Organism: uncultured Eggerthellaceae bacterium; assembly: GCA_958452575.1. Taxonomy (GTDB): domain Bacteria; phylum Actinomycetota; class Coriobacteriia; order Coriobacteriales; family Eggerthellaceae; genus Aphodovivens. The sequence goes on along the minus strand of CAUDUM010000004.1, from coordinate 83,114 downwards.
GGCGAATACCTTGCGCGTGCCTACATCGAGTCGAAGCACCGCCCCCTCTATATCGTGCGCCGCTCCTACCAGATTCCGTCCCGATAAGGCGGTGCGCTTTCTATGGGCAGAGTTTCGGGTGTTCGCGGCGTGTTCCGCCTGTCGGGGGTTCCCTTCCATGTCGTCGTGCTGGCGCTGGGAGCGGCGTTTCTTCTGATCGATGCGTTTCACGGCAATGTGTGGTTCGACGAAAGCTATTCGGTGGCGATCGCACGCCATTCGTTCGCTGATATTTGGGCCATCGGATCGAACGATGTCCATCCGGTGCTGTTCTATTGGTGCCTGCACATCCTCTATCTGGTTTTCGGAGAGAGCATCCTGGCGTATCGGCTCTTCGCGATCGCCGGCATGATCTCACTCGCCACGTTGGGCTTGACGCATGTCCGCCGTGATTTCGGATGGAAGGCGGGCCTGGCGTTCACGTTCCTCGTGCCGTTCACCCCTTATCTTGCCATCGAGGGCTCCCAGATCCGCATGTACTCGTGGGCGGCGTTCGCGGTGATGGTGTCGTTTCTGTATGCGTGGCGCATCTTCGGCGCGGTACGCAAGCGCGACGGGAACGGTTCGCGTCGCAGCGAATCGGACTGGCGCGGTGCGCGCGTTCCCCGGCGTTGGTGGGTGGCGTTGTTCCTGGCGAGCCTGGCAAGCGCCTACCTCCATTACTTCGCGGCGATCGCCGCGTTCGTCGTCAACCTGCTGCTGTTCGCGTATCTTCTGGCGCGGGCGAGGGCGTGCGCTCGGCATCTGGCGGTGTTTCTTGCCGGTGCGTTCATCGACGTGCTGCTCTACTCGCCGTGGTTGGTGGAGGTCGCGCGGCAGATGGCGGTGGTGGGCGGTACGTATTGGGCGGTCTACCAGTTTCCGCTCACCTTCATCGAGCAGGCGACGTATCTGTTCTTGACGGCACCGGTGTCGTTCGCGGCGCGCGGTTCGTACGGCGTGATCGCGCAGGTGCTGGCAATCTGGCTGTGCGGCCTGCTTCTTGTCGTCGCCGTCATCGTCGTCGTATATCTGGCGGTGCGCGGGGTTCGCGCGGCGGCATGCGGCCTGCGGCGTGCCGCCGCCGCGTTGCCGTCGTGGGCATGCAGCGACCGCGTGCTCGCCTGTGTGGCGGGGTTTGCGGTGTACGTGGGGGTGTTCGCCATCGGCTGGGCGGCATCGATCCTGATGGATTCGCTCATCATCTACTATCGCTACCTGGTGGTGGCGGTGGGGCCGCTGCTGCTGGCGGTGGCGTTGCTGATCGCGCGCGTTGAGAGCCGTGCGTTGGCGGGCGCAGCGTGCACGGCGGTGCTGGGGCTGGCGATCCTCAATCAGGTGCTGTTGGTGCAGGATAGCTACTCTCGGGACAATGCCGCTCCGCTGGAGTATTTCGACAGGGCGGTTGAAGCGGTCGCCGAGGCGGATGCGGCGGACGCGGAGCCGTTGGTCCTCTCGTCAGACATCGGCATCCAAGGGGTGTTCGCGGTGCAGCGCCCCGCCGTCGCGCAGACCTATCTTGATTGGCAGCCCGGAAACTGGGGCGCGGCGTATCGGTCGTACGCGCCAACGCTTTCGAGCATCGAATCGTGGGGGGATGCGCTGGCGGGGTTCCACGGCCGATTCATCGTGCTGGGGCAGACGCAGGACGGGTCCGAACCCAAAGACCTCGCCGACATCCAAAGCCTTTGGAAGGCGCAGGCGGTCGAGCAGCAGACGTTCTACCGCCCCTACGAGCGCACCTGGTTCACCATCGCTGTATGCGAGATCGAAGGGTGACAGGGGACGGTCCTTCTGTCACATTATTCAAATGTGACAGAAGGACCGTCCCCTGTCACCCTCACGCTATTCGCCGAGGGCTTCTGCGGCCTCTAGCCACTCTTCCTCAAGGGCGTCGATCTGGGCTTGCAGGTCGTCGAGCTGCTTTTGGAAATCGCCCAGCGCGACGAAATCCGACGGGTCGGCGGCTGCCATCTCGGCGCGCGTCGATTCGATCTTGCCCTTGAGCGTCTCGATCTTGCGCTCATTGGACGCCATCGTCTTGCGCAGCGCGCGGATCTCTCCGCCGCTGAGGCGCTTGCCGTCAACAGAAGGACCAGCTGCGTCTTCGGAAGGCGAGGTTTGGAGCCGCGCCGCGCTCTCTTTGGACTTCTTCGCATCGGCGCCGCGCGCCGCCCCGGCGCTTGCCAGCTCCAGATACTCGTCGATGCCGCGCGGCAGATGCCGCAGCTTGCCGTCGATCAGCGCGAACTGGTGGTCGGTGACGCGCTCCATCAGGTAGCGGTCGTGCGTGACCAAAAGCAGCGTACCCGGCCAGCCGTCGAGCAGTCCCTCGACCGCCGCCAGCATGTCGGTGTCCAGATCGTTGCCCGGCTCGTCGAGGATGAGCACGTTAGGCTCGTCGAGCAGGATGAGCATCAAAGCAAGGCGGCGCTTCTGACCGCCTGAAAGATCCTCGATCGGCTCGTTGAGGTCGTCGCGCGTGAACTCAAGCCGCTCCAAAAGCTGCGCGGGCGTCATCGCCTTGCCGTCGAGCATCGTGCGGCGCCCGAGGCGCCCGATAACCTCGCGCACGCGGTCGCCGCGGTATTTCATCAGCTCGTCGAGATGCTGCGACAGGACGGCGAACCTCACCGTCTTGCCGATCTTCACCGTGCCGGAATCGGGCGCCTGAAGCCCCTGGATCGTGCGCAGCAGCGTGGTCTTGCCCACGCCGTTGCCGCCGACGATGCCATAGCGGTCACCCGGCCCGATGATCCAATCGAGCCCGTCGAGCACCGTCCGCCCGTCGAAGCGCACCGTCACCTGCTTCATCTCCACGACCTGCTTGCCCAGGCGCGCCATCGCCATGCGCTTGAGCTCGATGGGGTTGCGCAGCTCCGGCACGTCGGCGATGAGCGCGCGCGCCGCCTCCACGCGGAACTTGGGCTTGGTCGAGCGCGCCTGCGCTCCGCGCGAGAGCCACGCGAGCTCGCGGCGCAGCGCGTTCTGCCGCTTCTCCTCCGCGAGCGCCGCCACGCGCTGGCGTTCGACGCGTTGCTGGATGTAGGCGGAATAACCGCCCTCGAAAGGCTCCACGCGCCGGTCGTGCACCTCCCACATGCTCAGGCACACTTCGTCGAGGAACCAGCGGTCGTGCGTGACGACCAGAAGCGCGCCCGCGCCGGGTTTCCAGCGTTTCTTGAGGTGCTCCGCCAGCCACCAGATCGCGCGGATGTCCAGATGGTTGGTGGGCTCGTCCAGGCCGAGCATATCCCAGTCTCCGATGAGCAGCCGTGCCAGGTCGACGCGACGGCGCTGTCCGCCCGAGAGCGTGCCGATCTCCGCCTCCCACGGGATGTCGGAGACGAGGCCGTCCAGGATGTCGCGGATGCGCGCGTCGCCGGCCCACTCGTATTCGGGCGCATCGCCCACGAGCGCGTGGTGCACGGTGTCGTCGTCGCGCAGGTCGTCTGTCTGCCCGAGCAGCCCCACGCGCACCGAGCCGTTGCGCACCACGCGTCCCTCGTCGGGCTCGAGCGCGCCGGACAGAAGGCTGAGCAGGGTGGATTTGCCATCGCCGTTGCGTCCGACGATGCCGATGCGGTCGCCCTCGTCGATGCCGAGCGACACGTTGTCGAACACCGTCTTGGTGGGAAACTCTACCCGCACTTTTTCGCAACCGAGCAAAAACGCCATACCATCCAGCCTTTCCCGTGAACCTTGCCATTATAACGGCAAGCGTCGGCAGGGGATTGCCGGGCGCATCGGACGCGCGTTTCGACGAAGCGCGCAGGGGGCGCGGATGCCAGGGGGATGCGTGAAGCGGAGCTCTGACAGCGGACGCGCGGAGGGTGCGCTCCGGCCGATTCTGCGGCGAGGCACACCCGAACATCTGATGCATGCAAAATCGCCGTGGCGAGACTGTGAAGCGTCTTTCGCGAAGCGGAGCGCTCCGTACAATGGCGGCGAGGTGCGCTGGGGCGGGTCCGCCTTCCTTCCGCCCGCTCCAGCGCAACGCATCCCTGAAGAAAGGAAACCCATGGACGCACGCGCTCCCTACCAGCGCATCAAGCTCGTCGCCAGCGATATGGACGGCACCATGCTCGACCCCGAGGGCGAGCTTCCCCAGGAAACCTTCGAGCTCGTCGACCGCCTGCACGATGCGGGGATCCGCTTCGTGGCGGCGTCGGGCAGGCGCTTCGACACGCTGCAGGCGCAGTTCGCCCCGGTGGCGGACCGCATCGATTTCGTCGCCGCCAACGGGGCGCAGGTCGTCGTCGACGGGCGGCTGATCGACCGCGAGGTGTTCTCGCATGCGGCGGTGCGCCGCCTCGCGCACGCGGTCGATCTGTTCGACACGCTGCATCTGGCGCTGTTCGACGACACGCGCAGCTACCTCCTCGACGACGAGTCGGCGTTCGAGCGCGAGCTCGACAAGAATCTCCCCATGCCGGTGCGGATGCATGATGTGCCCTCGCCCGAGGTGAACATCATCAAAGCGTCGGTCTACTGCGACGAAGGCGTGATGGACATGGCCTACGCGCTCACCCGCGAGCTTGGCGACGATTTCGTGTTCGCGCCGTCGGGCAGCAAATGGATCGACGTCATGCAGCGCGGCGTCAACAAGGCGACGGGCATCGAGCAGGTGATGGCTGCGCACGGCATCACCGCCGACGAGGTGATGGCGTTCGGCGACTCGATGAACGACTACGAGATCCTGCGCATGGTGGGTGCGGCGTTCGCCATGGAGAACGGACGGTCGGCGATCAAGCAGATTGCCGACCGCGTGATCGGCACGAACGCCGAGCACAGCGTCCAGCGCGAGATCCGCGCGTTGCTGGAGGCTCGGGATTAACGCCGCTCGTCGGAGACGATGGCTCCGTCGGTAGCGATGGTGACCACGCGAACCGGCAGATCCCGCCCGCTCGCATCAGCCGCCCGCCGCGCCGCATGCTCGATGCCGCCGCAGCAGGGAACCTCCATACGGGTGACCGTGATGGAGCGGATGTCGTTGCCTGCGCAGATCGCGCCGAGCTTCTCCGCGTAGTCGACGCCGTCGAGCTTGGGGCATCCGACCAAGCAGATGCGGCCGTCGATGAAGTCCTCGTGGAAGCTGCCGTAGGCGAACGCGCAGCAATCGGCCGCGATCAGCAGATCGGCTCCCTCGAAGTAAGGTGCGTTCACGGGCACGAGCTTGATCTGGACGGGCCACTGCGCCAGGCGAGAAGGCTGCTTTGCAGAGCCGACGGCGCTATCTGCCTCCGCAGCAGATGCGCGATCCGCGGCGTCTGCTGCGCCTGATCCCGACTGGTCCGCGGCGCTTGCCGTGCGCTCGATCTTCTTCGCCATCGAGCCGGGGCATCCCGCAGCGGGCATGCTCGCGTGCGCGTGCGCCTTGGCGCGCGCCATCTGGTTGGCGACCACCGCCGCCTCGTCGTAGGCGTCGGCCTCGCGCTGGATGATGCTGATGGCGTCGGCGGGGCAGGCGGGAAGGCAATCTCCCAAGCCATCGCAGTAATCGTCGCGGAGCAGGCGGGCTTTGTCGTTCACCATCCCGATGGCCCCTTCGTGGCAGGCATCGGCGCAGAGGCCGCATCCTGTGCATTTGTCCTCGTCGATATGGACGATATTGCGGATCATGCTGCTCTCCTTCCTGAGGGGCGCACGCCCCTTCCCCCTGCTTTTGCCCGAAGCATATCCCATCTTTCGACAAATTGCTACTAGACAAGCAGCAAATATGGAGAAGAAGGGAAACGGCTGGAGCTGGTATCATGACCAATCGGTCTGGATGAAGGGGAAAGGAGGCGTGGCGTAATGAGGACGGGCGACGCGTTTGCTCGGGGGCATGTGCTTGCGCTGGGCACGGTGGCGCTGTGGGGCATCACGTTCGTTTCGACCAAGGTGCTGCTGGTCGGCCTTTCGCCGGCGGAGATCCTCGTCCTCCGCTTCCTGATCGGATACCTGGCCCTTTGGCTTATCCGGCCGAAGCTGCTGCGCACGTCGGGTTGGCGCGAGGAGGCGTTGTTCGCAGCTGCGGGCATTTGCGGCGTCACGCTTTCGTTCATGCTCGAAAACATCGCGCTCACGCTTACCACCGCCTCCAACGTAAGCGTGATCGTTGCGACATCGCCCCTGTTCACGGGGATCATCTCATCGCTCATCCTCAAGCAGGGGAGCTTGAGAGCGCGCTTCTTCTTGGGATTTGCGCTGGCCATCGCCGGTATCGCGCTCATCAGTTTTTCCGGCGAGGAGCAGATCGTTCAGAGCGCAGGCTCCGACGCGCTCGCGCTTGGTGCCGTGGGCTGCTGCCTTGCGCTGGGCAACGCGATCGTGTGCGCGATCTACTCGATCCTATCGCAGCGTGCGTCGATGGGCGGCTACGACTCCATCACGGTGACGCGGCGCTTTTTCTTCTGGGGTTTGGTGGGGATGATCCCCTTTTTGGCGTTCACGGGCTTTGGTCCCGACTGGGCGTATCTGACCCAGCCGGTACCGCTGGCGAACCTGCTGTTTTTGGGCTTGGGGGCAAGCGCTGCCTGCTACGCCATGTGGAATGCGGCGCTCAAGCGCCTCGGCCCGGTCACGACCATGACGTACCAGTACCTGGTCCCCGTCATCACCATCGTGGTGGCGGTGGTTGCGTTGGGCGAGCCGTTCACGCCTGCCGTCGCCGCAGGCGCCGTGCTGACCATTTCCGGACTTGCCGTCTCGCAGACCCGCCCGCGCTCGAAGCGCCGGCCGTAAGCGAAGCGTCTTGGACGATCCTCGCGTTATTTCGGCATCTGCATAACTTTGATCCCGGCTCCGATCCCGGCTCCGTAGTCGAATCTATCCGCATGAGGGCATCAACCCGCATGCTCGATGTGCTGTACGCACAGATTATGGCGGAGGCGCCCCCGTCGGGTTACGATACGAGGCGGAAAACGCGCGGCAGGGGAAAGGTCGCTATGGGCAACGCCGGTATCTGGAGCAAATCGTTCATCAGCCTGTTCATCGTGAACGGCATCATGTGGCTGGTCATCCAGATGGTGAACGTGCTGGTGTCGCTGGATGCGGATGCGCTGGGCGCCACTTCGGACGAGGTGGGGTTCGTCATGAGTTCGTTCGCCATCACCGCGCTGGTGTTCAAGGTGTTCTCGGCGCCCGCCATCGACGCGTTCAGCCGCCGCGTGTTGCTGGCCGGCTCGCTTGTCTTGCTGGCAGTGGCGTTCTTCATCGTCGGTGTGACGGCGAGCGTGCCCATGCTGGTGCTGGCGCGTCTGCTTCAAGGCGTCTCGATGGCGTTCAGCACCACCACCTGCCTGGCCATGGCGACCGATTCGCTTCCTCCCGAGCGCATGGGATCGGGCATCGGCTTTTTCTCGGTGGCGCAGGCGGCGTTTTCTGCGGTGGGCCCCCTGGTGGGGTTGGCGCTTGCGGAGGCGCTGGGTTATGATGCGACGTTCCTCATAGCGGCGGGTCTGATGTTCGCCTCGTCGTTCGCCGCGTTCTTGGTCAAGGAGCCCCAGCGCGAGCGGCGGCCGTTCAAGCTCTCGCCCTCCAACGTGTTCGCCAAATCGACCTTTTTGCCGGCGTTCCTTGCGATGCTTCTGGCCGTCGGCTTTGGCAACGTCATGTCGTTCATGGCGCTTTACGGCGTGGAGTGCGGCATCGGAAACGACATCGGCCTGTTCTTCACGGTGAACGCCCTGCTGATGCTGCTCTCGCGTCCGCTGATGGGATCGCTTGCCGATAAGTTCGGCCTGGTGAAGGTGCTCATTCCTTCGTTGATCTGCTATGCCGTCACGTTTTTGGTGGTGGGTTCGGCCACCACTTTGCCGGTGCTGCTGTTCGCCGCGGTGCTGCTGGCGTTCGGCTATGGTGCCGCAGGCCCCATGATCCAGACCTTCTGCATGAAATGCGTGCCGCCGGATCGGCGCGGCGTGGGCAGCAGTGCCTATTACATCGGCGTTGATGTGGGCAACCTCATCGGGCCCGTCATCGCAGGCGGTATCGTGGGCGAGGTGGGCTACGCCCCCATGTGGAACCTGATGATCGTTCCCATCGCCATCGCGTTCGCATTGGTGCTGGTGTTCCGCGGGCGCATCGGCGCGGTGGAGCGCGCCGCCCTTGAGAAAAAGTAGCAGACGCGGACGACGGCAGGCCCCACTTTAAACACCTTGTCCCATCGCCTGAAATAAAGTGTTGACATCGCATCGACGTTTTTAGGGTTCGCGTCAACGCCATCTCGCTATCATGGATAGATCAGGGTTTTTCGAAGAGGTTGCACGACGTGGGCGGAACTGGCGAAAGCATTTGGAGCAAGACGTTCATCAGCTTGTTCTGCGTCAACGGCATCATCTCGTTCGGGCAGACCATGATGAACGTGCTCATCTCGCTGTACGCCGACACGCTGGGCGCCGACGCATCGCTGGTGGGGTTCACGGTGGGGTCGTTCGCCTATACGGCGCTCATCCTCAAGTTCGTCTCGGCACCCGCCATCGATTCCTTCAACCGCAAGCGCATCCTGATGGGGTCGCTGTTCACGCTGGTGGCGGCCTACACGCTCATGGCGCTGTCCAGCAACATCGTGATGCTCATCTGCGCTCGTCTGCTGCAGGGCGCGGCCATGGCGTTCACCACCACCACCTGCCTCGCCATGGCCACCGACACGCTGCCGCCCGAGCGCATCAGCTCCGGCATCGGGTTCTTCTCGGTGGCGCAGGCGGCGTGCATGGCGGTGGGACCCATGATCGGCCTGAACTTCTCATCGGCGTTCGGCTACAACTCCGCGTTCGTCCTGGGCGCGGTGATGATGACCATCGCGGCGTTCGCCGTGCTCATCGTCAAGGAGCCGCCGCACGACAAGCGGCCGTTCAGGCTGTCGCTTTCCAGCATGTTCGCCAAGGAGACCATCCTGCCCGCCGCGCTCACGTTCTTGCTGGGAACGGCGTTTTGCAACGTGAACTCGTTTTTGGCGCTGTATGCCGCCGAGCGCGGCGTGGGCGACAGCATCGGCTGGTACTTCACGGTCAACGCGCTGCTGATGCTGGTGTCCAGGCCGCTGGTGGGCAATCTGGCCGATCGGTTCGGCGTGGTGAAGGTGGTGCTGCCGTCGGTCTGCAGTTTCGCGCTGTCGTTTTTCATCATCAGCCAGGCCACGTCGTTGCCGGTGTTTTTGCTGGCGGCGGCGTTCTCGGCGTTCGGCTATGGCGCCGCAGGGCCCATGATCCAGGCGTACTGCATGAAGTGCGTACCGCCCGAGCGCCGCGGCGCGGGCAGCAGCGCGTACTTCGTCGGCATGGATTTGGGCAACCTGGTGGGTCCGGTCATCGGCGGCCACGTGGCGGGCGTTGTGGGGTATGCGGCCATGTGGGATGTGATGATCATCCCCATCGCGCTGGCATTCCTGCTTGTCCTGGCGCTTCGCAAGCACATAGCCGCCGTCGACCGCGGCGCCGCTAATTCCCACGCGCCAGGTCGATGAGCTCCTGCTGGGAGTGGACGCCGCACTTGGAGAAGATGTTGCTGGCGTGGGTGTGTACGGTGTTGAGCGAGATCATCAGCTCGTCGCGGATGTAGGGGCGGCTGCGGCCGGCGAGCAGCAGCTCGGCGATCTCGGTCTCGCGCGCGGTGAGGCCGAACTCCTGCTGCAGCGAGCGCGCCTTGTTGCGGATGAGCAGCGAGAGCATTTCCTCTTCGGAGAGCTGCGGGAACGTATCGCTCGACGCCTCGTCGGAAGTTTCGGCGGCACTCTTCGCGTTGCCACTCGCGGGCGCCCCGGGGTCTTCCTTCTGCTCCGATGCGCCGCCCTCGCCGAAAGAACTCGCCTTGACCACGCGTTTGACGGTGCCCGGCGTGCGCCAATGGGGGCTGAAGCCCAGCAGGAGCGCCAAAAACGCGCAGAGGGACAGCACCACGAGCGCCACGGCAAGCCGCTGCGTTCCGGCGAACTGCTCCCAGGCCACGCTGCCGAGCGCGCAACCCGCAAGGATGCCCACGCCGCTGGCGATGAGGTAGCACATGAACACGAACGGCGCCGATCCATGCTTGCGCCGGGCGAACTTGGCCATCGCCATCCACAGGCTCACCTGAACGCCGAACAGGCCCAGGTAGTTGAGGGTGTAGGCGGCGGAATAGCACTGGACGCTGAACGGGTCGAAGCACACCGCGGCAAGCGACGCCAAAAAGAACGGGATCGCCCAGCGAAACGCCAGCGTCACGTTGATGTGGCGCGCGAGCCACACAAGAGCGCCGAACAGCACGATCGAGGCGATGCACGCCAGGAAGAAGGGCGCGAAATAGTGTATGAACGTGTCCGCCGCGCCATAGGGCGTGTAGATGACGCGCAGAAAGGCCGCGATCACCCACAGCGATCCCATCATCACGAACGTCGAGCCGTTGCCGCGCAGGGTCTCGCGGGCATGCGGCTGGGCGTAGGCGCGTGTGGCGCGCTCGTCCTCGCGCGAGGCGTCCTTCCGGCCGCTGCGAAGCGCCAGCCATGCGGAGGCGACCGGCAGCACGCTCGCGATGATGAGCTGGGGGATGCCGTTGAGCTTCATCGGCAGCGTGATGCAGTACAGCGCGAACGCGATGGCGAAGCTGCCCAGGACGTCGAACTCGATCTGGGAGTAGTCGCACCGCGCGAGGCGCGCTCCCCACATCACGCTGAACGACGCCATGCTGATGCCGATGACGATGCCGGTGAAGGGGAGCAGCGCCCAGTACAGATCAGGCCCCTTGAAGCACAGCCACAGAGCGATATTGCCCGCCAGTGCGGCGACCGCGCTCACGATGCCCCAGCCCTTGCCGGCTCTCAGCTTGCCGGCGCGTCCAAGCGCGAGGCCGATCAGGGCGGCAACCACCTGCGCCGCGGCGCTCACCATCCACAGGCGCTCGATGCCGAACGGATCGCCCTCGCCGGTGTAGACGCTGGAGGTGAACACCGTCATATAGCTCCACGCCAAGAAAAACGACATGCCGATGTTGCCGGAGCAGAATGTTTTCAGGCGCGTGGCGATCTCGACCACGTCCGGTCCCCTCCTTTGCACGACGGAGCGCTCCCGCCTCCGTTTTCGTTAAAAATCTCATCCCGCGCGACCGATCAAATCCCCACCACGCGGGTCGAAAAAACCTAGCTTCAATCTATAAATTGAGCCGCATCCCACTATAGCATCACCCTTTGCCGCCGCGCTCTGCGTTTCCTCTCGGTAAGCCATTTCTTGCGTGTCTAGTCATATCGTAGTGAGGAAAAACAGCCTGATGGAGCCGCTTTCGCGGTCATCACCCCCAGAAATGGTCACATCGCGGTCATGCGCCCGTGCGCGCTGCACGCCATACTTTCATGCGCCATGTCCAACACAAGACGAGAAGAGGAGGAGGGTATGGAATCGATGAACATCAATCGACGCACGTTCGTCAAGGCCGCTGCGGCCGTCGGCGCGCTGTCGGTTGCCGGCGTCGGCCTGAGCGGTCAAGCAAACCGCGCCTTGGCTGCGGACACTGAGTTCCCCGCACCCAAGCATGGCCAGCCCATCGAGGCAAAGGTGGATCCCAAAACCGGCGATGTCACCGTCAACGAGGACGTTATCGTCCGCTATTCCGGCTGCGTGGGGTGCTACAGCTCCTGCGGCAACCGCGTGAAGATGGACCGCGAGACCGGTCGCGTCCTGAGCGTGGGCGGAAACCCCTACAACCCGGCGTGCGCCTATCCTTATCTGGATTTCGAGGCGCCCCTCACCGAGGCGTACCAGACCATGAGCTACGCCAACGGCAAGGGCAACCTGCTGCGCGGCAGCGTCTGCGGCCGCGGCAACGGCACGCTGGACGGCTACACCCAGCCCGACCGCATCACCACGCCGCTCAAGCGCGCGGGCAAGCGCGGCGAGGGCAAGTGGAAGCCCATCAGCTGGGATCAGCTGATCACCGAGGTTGTCGAGGGCGGCAAGCTGTTCGAGGAGATCGGCGAGGATCGCGAGATCGCCGGCTTCCGCGCCCTGCACGACACCGAAACCCCTATGAACCCCGATGAGCCCTCTTTGGGCCCCGTGTCCAATCAGCTGGTGATGCTGGGCAGCCGCTCCGACGGCCGCGGCAACTTCTCCAGCCGCTTTGCCGGCAGCTTCGGCTCCGTCAACGCGTACGGACACGCCTCCAGTTGAGCGGTCGCTAATTCAGCGAGTTCGCTGGCAACATCGGGCACCGGCCTCAGCCCCGATCCTGAAGAGGCCGAATACGCTATCTGGCTGGGCGCTTTCCCCGGCGGTAGCATGATCAACTACCAGAGCTCCGGCAAGCGCACCGCCGCCAACCTCGCGGCTGGCAAGCTGAAGATCGACGTTCTGGACCCCTCGCTGGCAAACGGCTGCGTGACCCCCACGCTGCCCGGGATCAACTGGATCCCCATCAAGCCGGCCACCAACTCGGCGTTCTGCGCGGCCCTCATCCAGAAGATGATCGCCGACAAGACCTTCGATGCCGAGGCGATGTCCTTCACCAACCAGAAGGCCGCCCTCGCCGCAGGCTACGCCGCGTTCTGCAACGGTTCGTTCCTCGTCATCGACGACGAGAGCCATCCCAACTACAAGAAGCTCATGCGTCCTGCCGACGCGGGCATCGACGCCCCCGAGAAGCTGGACAAGGACGGCAAGCCCGTCGACCAGTTCGTCTGCATCGACGCTGAGACCAACCAGCCCGCCATCACGGACAACTGCTCCAAGGGCGTGCTCGACTACGAGGGCGAAGTGAACGGCGTCAAGGTGCGCACCGGCTTCGCGATCCTCACCGAGTCGGTCAACGAGTACACAATCGAGGAGTACTCCGAGATCACCGGCGTGTCGGTGGAGGACATCGAGCGCATCGCCAAGGAGTTCACCTCCCATGGGCAGAAGGTCAGCGTGTGCCATAAGGGCGGCGAGTGCGCATCCGTGCACGGCGTCGACTGCATGGTGGGCGCCAACATGCTGCACATGATGATGGGCACCAACCAGATGATCGGCGGCAACGCCCCCAACAGCCCCAGCCCCACCACGGCGGGCAAGGGCGCTCGCTACGATCTGGCAACCGTTGCCGACAAGCCCAAGATCACCGCACAGGCCATCTCCCGTACCGGCAAGGCATGGGACAAGACCGACGAGTACAACAACCGCGTTGCTGCGGGCGAAACCGACCCGAAGCCGAAGATGCCCTGGTTCCCGCTCGGCTCCTCTTCTGACAGCCAGGCTCTTATGTCCATCGTGAACCAGTACCCGTACCAGTGCAAGATCCTGACCACCTGGATGGCCAATACGATCCAGGCCACGCCGGGCGCCATGCGCGACGAGGTCATCGAGCGCCTGTGCGATCCCGACATCCTGCCGCTGCACATCGTGTGCGACGTGTTCGTGGGCGAGCATGCCCAGTACGCGGACTACATCGTGCCCGACGTGACCCCGTACGAGAGCTACGGCCTGCCCACCCCGGGTACCACGTGGGTCGGCTACGGCACCACGGTCCGCTGGCCCGTCAAGACCCCCGAGAGCGTGCAGCTCGAGGATGGTCGCTACGCCAGCTGGGAGGCGTTCCTGTGCGACGTCGCCGAGGCGATCGACCTGCCCGGCTTCGGCGAGGGCGCCATCAAGGACAACGACGGCAACTCCTGGCCGCTGCATGACGCGGGCGACTTCTATCTGAAGGCCATCGCCAACCTGGCGTACGCCAACGATCCGGTCGCCGACATCTCCGACGAGGAGGCGCACCTGCAGGGTCTGGACACGCTGCCCGAGGATATGAAGGCCTGCGTCACCGAGGAAGAGTGGCCCAAGGTCCTCAACGTCCTGTCCCGCGGCGGCCGCTACTGGCCCATCGAGTACGTGCGCGATCCCGACGGCATCCACTGCCTGGGTTACGAGAAGGATCATCAGACCTTCATCTACTCCGAGAAGCGCGCCACGTACAAGAACTGCTACTCCGGCGAGGGCACCTGGCCGGTGCTCCACTACACGCGTGAGCGCCTGTCCGACATGTCCTACACCGAGGACATGTTCTCCCGCGAGGAGTACCCGTTCCTCAACTCCGAGCACAAACCGCGCTTCCGCACGGTTTCGATGCTGTCCAACAGCCCCATCATGCGCGGCATCTGCGATCACAACTACATCGAGATGAACCGCGAGGATGCGGCCGAGCTGGGCATCAAGGACGGCGACCGCGTCCGCTGCATCACCCCGATGGGCGATGTGTCCGAGGGCGAGGCCATGGTCCGTGCCGGCCAGGCGAAGGGCGCTTTCGCCATCGCCTTCGGCTACGAGCACATCAACTACGGCGCTCAGGACATCGAGATCGACGGCAAGCTGACGCCGGGCAACCCGGCCATCGCCGCCGGCGTGCGCACCCATCAGATGCTCGATCCGCTGGTCAGCAAGGACGGCGTGCTGAGCATCTACTCCGAGAACGAGGCCGCATCCCCTGGCCGCGTTGGCGGTATGTGGAAGATCGAGAAGGCGTAAGGAGGGTAAGCGAACATGAGCGAGAAAAAGCTTGGCATGCTGATCGACCTTGCCCTCTGCATCGGCTGCAACGCCTGTGTGGTGGCATGCAAGTACGAGAACGGCGTGCCTGCCGACAAATTCAACACCTGGATCGAGAGCTTCGACGTGGAGCGTCCTGACGGTCGCATCGCCCGCGCGAACGTGCCCAAGCAGTGCAACCACTGCGAGGACGCGCCCTGCGTGAGGGTGTGCCCGACGGGCGCCAGCTACAAGGCCGAGGACGGCACCGTCCAGGTCGACCCCGAGAAGTGCATCGGCTGCAAGTACTGCATGGCCGCGTGCCCCTACCAGGCGCGCTACCAGCTGGAGTCCGGCGAGGTGGAGAAGTGCACCTTCTGCCATCATCGCTCCAGCGAGGGCCTGCTGCCCGCCTGCGTGGCCACCTGCGTCACCAAGGCGCGCATCTTCGGCGACCTCAACGATCCCGATAGCGACATCTCCAAGCGCATCGCGGAAGCGGGCGGCAGCGAGGCGCTCTACAGCGACCTGGGCCTGAACCCGCATCTGACCTACATCGGTCTGTCGGATATCGACGCCATGCCCGTGGCCTCCGCCGTGCATCGCGGCGGCAACGTGGTCAAGCCGTACGAGGGGGTGAACTAACATGGTGTGGGATGCGATTATCGCCATCTACCTGTTCCTGGCGGGCCTGGGCGCCGGCGCGTTCGTGCTGGGCGCGCTGACCAACTGGGCCAAGTCGCCTGCCCCCACGATGAAGAAGATCGCCTTCATCGTGGCGCCCGTCGCCGTCGCGGTGGGCACGCTGATGCTGGTCGTCGACGCCCACGCGGGCCTCATGAACCCGCTGCGCTTCTTCGGCCTGGTGACCAACCTCGGCTCCGTCATGGCGTGGGGCGTCATCATCCTGTCGGTGTTCCTCGTCGTGAGCATCATCGACGTCATCATCCTGCTGGTGAAGAAGAGCACGCCCAAGGCGCTCGACATCGTCGGCGCGGTCCTGGCCGTGTGCGTGGCCGCCTACACCGGCGTGCTGCTGGGCGACGCGGGCGTCGCGTTCCCGCTGTGGAACATGGCGGTCCTGCCGATCCTGTTCATCGTGTCGGCTGCCTCCACCGGCATCGCCATCACCGTGCTGATCACGCGCTTCGTGGCCGCCGACGAGGTGTCCGCGCTGCCGTGGCTCGGCAAGGCCGGCCTGGTGCTGCCGGTGCTCGAGCTCGCGCTGGTGATCGTGCTCCTGGCCGTCGCCGGCTCCGCGGGCGGTGCCGCCGCTGCCGCGGGCGCCGCTTCGGTCGCCAACCTGATCAGCGGCCCCTACGCGGTCGCGTTCTGGCTGGGCTTCATCGCCATTGGCCTGGTGGTGCCGTTCGTGCTCGAGTTCATGAGCCATCGCGGCTCCCAGAGCAAGGCGCTGCCCATGGCGGGCGAGGCCTGCGTCCTGGTGGGCGGCTTCATGCTGCGCTACCTGGTGATCATGGCCGCCGTGGCGGTTGCCGCGGCGTAGCCTTTGCGGATGGGCGGGTGCCGCCGTTGCGGCGCCCGCCCTCCTTTCGGGGCCGCTTCGGGCGGCTCCCCGTTGACGCCGAATTCGGCGGACGGCCCTCTTCGCTGCCGGTAATGCTTGCGCCGGCGGTTTTCGCGGCGGGTGCGCAGCGCGCCCGCCGCCCCGTCCCGCTTGCGCGCTTCCTTCCCTTTCCTCCAGCGCGCAAACGGGACGGGTTCTTTTCGTATACTGATGTGCATCGAAAACAATCGGCTGCGGATGCCAGGGGCAACTGCAGCGCAAAGGAGGACGATCATGACGGATTTCGCCGGCAAGGCCGCCGAAGCGCGCGGTTTCAGCGTGGTGTTCGACGCGTGCGCGGAAGCGTTTTTGGACGAGCCCGACGAGGCGATCATCGACGACGTGCGCAAGGTCGCCGCTGCGCTAGGCCAGGACGGGTTCGACTTCGCGGCGGACGACGATCTGAAGCAGCGCTATTACGATCGGCTGTTCGTCACTTCGACGCCGTATTATGTGCCGCTGATCGAGAGCAGCGTCGCCCGCGGCGCCGAGGACGAGGATGGCGTGATGCGTTACGCGTCCACCCAAAGCGACCTCACCGATCATGTGCTGCGCTGCTACCATACGGTGGAGTTCGATTTTCAGGCTCTTTCCGGCTATGACTTGGCGGTCAAAAGCCTCCATCCCGATTCGCTGGCGTCCGAGCTGGCGTTCCTCGCATTCTGCAAAAAGCGCGAGGCGGAATGCTGGGAGTCTTCTGACGAGGCGCAGGCGGAGCATTGGGCGCAGCTTGCCGCCCAGTTCAGCAAGCAGCACGCCAGCCGTTGGGTGGGCAAGGCTGCCGACTGCCTCGCCCGGACCGACGAGGATTTCTACGCGCACGCATGCGCGCTGGCCGCCGCAGCTGCCGAAGCGCTGCTGGAGGAAGCGGAATAGCGCCTCGTCTTCTGAAAAAGCGACAGCCGCCTCTTCTCATTTTGCGAATACGAAAAAGGCCGTCTGCGTGATCTCGCAGACGGCCTCCGTTTTGACGGTCGGGAAGGATTGGACTCTTTCCCCGGCTTAGGATCGTTTAGCGCTTGTTGAACGGGACGATGGTGGCGGGGACGGCGCCGTCCATGATCAGCTTGGGCTCGCCTGCCATCAGCGGCTTGAAGTAGTCGATGGCCTCTTGGGTGATGCCCTGGTAGTTGGGCAGGATCCACTCGGTGGGGAAGTGCTTCACGAAGTTGGCGAACTCGCACGCCGGCTTGGCAAAGTAGCGGGCGCAGTAGTTGCCCGCCTCGTCGGTCTCGCGCTCGATGCCGACGACCTGCGCGGTGAACGCGGGATCGGCGCTGCGCATATGCGCGCTCATGCCCAGCTCGTAGGCCTCGGTCACGTCGGTGAGGCTCTGCGCGAAGTTGCTGGAGCGCGCCGCACGCGACAGATCCTGCACCACGCCGCGCGGCACGATGCCGGAGTCGATGATCATCTGCTTGAGCTGCAGGCCCGCGCCGCCCAGCACCGCGTGCGCGAAGCCGTCGTTGGCGGTGTCACCGGCGGACAGGTAGGTGCCGTCGGCGTAGTGCGCGCCCTCGGACACGACGATGTAGCACTCACCCTTCTCGTCGAACTTCTTCTTGACCTCGGCTAGGAACGCCTCTTTGTCAAAATCGACCTCGGGCAGCACGACCAGGTCGACATCCCCGGTCACGCAGCAGCTGGCTGCCAGCCAGCCGGCATCGCGGCCCATGGTCTCCACGATGAACACTTCGGGGCGCGTGTAGGCGGCGTAGTCCAGATAGGTGGCGTGCACGATCTGGTTGGCGATCTTGGCGGCGCTGGGGAAGCCGGGGCAGTGGTCCACGGGCACCAGGTCGTTGTCGACCGTTTTGGGGATGCCCACGAAGCGCTGCGGCATGTCGTGCGCCTGCGCCCATTCGGACAGCGCGTCGACGGTGTCCATCGAGTCGTTGCCGCCGATGTAGAACATGACCTCGATGTCGTGCTTGTCCATGATCTCGACCAGGCGCTTGAAGTCGGTGTCGTTGCCGCGCTTGAGCTTGTAGCGGCAGGTTCCCAGCGCGCTGGAGGGAGACTGCTTCAGGATCTCGATCTCGTGTCCGGGCAGGTCGGTGAGGTCGTAGAGCTTGTCGTCGAGCACGCCCTCGATGCCGTGCAGGCCGCCGTAGACGCGGTCGTACACCGGATTGAGCTGGTTGGCGCGGATTACGCCGGCGAGGCTGGCGTTGATGACGGCAGTGGGGCCGCCGGACTGGGCGACGAGGCAGTTTGCCATGGTGTGCTCCTCATTTCTCGCAGATGCGGATCGGATGCGGATGTCCTCGCGGCAGCGCGGCGTCCCTTCCTTGTCAGGCGGGCTTCGGCGCGTGCCGACTGCGTGCCGCGAAATCACCGCGAACCCTTCCACTATACCATGCGCGTTGCGGGCGCGTTCGGCATCGCCGAGGGCTCCCGGGTCGCTGAAGGGGCGTGCGGATGCGGGCAAGACCGCCGCTCACTCCTCGATACCGCGCAGCTGTGCGGTTGGGAGGATCACCTGCAGCCTTGGGATCAGCGCGCGCAGATCGTCTTCGTTCCAGGGATGCAGCCTGCCCGCGCCCGCGAGCACGGTGTCGGAGTCTTTGAAGTTCTGGATGAACCAGGGCGGGCACAAAGGCGACATCATGGAACGCGCTTCGTCAGCGATCCAGTAGGCGAGCTTGACGAGGTCCTCGCGGGTGTGCAGCTCGCTCGTGATGGTGGTGCGAAACTCATAGGACGCCCCTCCCGCCGCGGGATCTTGCGCCAACAGCAGCCGCATGCTTTCGAGCACAGGATCCATGTCGATATCGGCGCGCCCGGTCGTTTCCGCGTAGCGTTCCGGCACGTTCTTCACGTCCATGGCGACGTGGTCGACCAGACCCGCGTCCAAAAGCGCGCGCAGGCGATCGGGAAGCGTGCCGTTGGTGTCCAGCTTCACGGAGAAGCCGAGCTCGTGAAGGGCGCGGCAGAAATCGTCCAGTCCCGGCTGCAGCAGGGGCTCTCCGCCCGAGACGCACACGCCGTCGAGCAGCCGGCTCCGCGTGCGCAGGAAGGCGAGGACCTCGTCTGCCGAGGGATCGGGGGAGGGGTTCGTCGCATCGGCGGTATCGATCAGCTCGCTGTTGTGGCAAAACGGGCAGCGCAGGTTGCATCCGGGTGTGAACACCGTTGCGGCGGTGAGCCCCGGATAATCCAGCAACGTCAGCTTCTGCATGCCCGCGATGCGCATGTGCTCCTCCTCATGTCGATGCCTCTCATTCTACCCTGCGCAAGCCTGCGGATGGAAAGAGACGTCAGCCTGCAAAGCCGCTTGACAACGTTGTCGCAGGTGGGCATTCGAAGCGCCCGCCGTGTTTGCGCTGATTCATGAAAAACCAGCAAAACCACCATATATTGTGCTGCTGTTAAAAAAGCGATTCAACATATGGTATTGACTCAGCTGCCGTCGCGAATGCGTGGTAGGATGGAGGTCGCCGTTTTGCGCGTATCGCGCAGGCGGCCCTCCACGCAAAAACGGACGAAAGGACTCGCCATGTACCAAGTCCAGAAACGCGACGGAAAAATCGCCGAATTCGACGTCACCAAGATCACCGCGGCCATCGCCAAGGCTTTCGATGCGCTGGGCAAGCAGTACCATCCTTCCACGATCGATCTGCTGGGGCTCAACGTCACCGCGCATTTCGAGCCGAAGGTTGCTGACGGCATCATCTCCGTCGAGGCCATCCAGGACAGCGTCGAGGAAGTGCTGTCCACGGCCGGCTACGCTGACGTGGCCAAGGCCTACATCCTCTACCGCAAGCAGCGCGAGAACGTCCGCAACGCCAAGGCGACGCTTCTGGATTACAAGGCGCTCGTCGACAGCTACCTCAAGGTGGAGGACTGGCGCGTCAAGGAGAACTCCACCGTCACGTATTCCGTCGGCGGTCTGATCCTGTCCAACTCGGGCGCCATCACCGCCAACTACTGGCTGTCGGAGGTCTACGACAAGGAGATCGCCGACGCGCACCGCAACGCCGACATCCACCTGCACGACCTGTCGATGCTCACCGGCTACTGTGCCGGCTGGTCGCTCAAGCAGCTCATCCAGGAGGGCCTGGGCGGCGTGCCGGGCAAGATCACGTCCAAGCCCGCCAAGCATCTGGCCAGCCTGTGCAATCAGATGGTCAACTTCCTGGGCATCATGCAAAACGAATGGGCCGGCGCCCAGGCGTTCAGCAGCTTCGACACGTATCTGGCTCCGTTCGTGCGCGTCGACAACCTGTCCTACGACGAGACCAAGCACTGCATCGAGAGCTTCATCTTCGGCGTCAACACGCCGTCGCGCTGGGGCACCCAAGCGCCGTTCAGCAACATCACGCTGGACTGGACCTGCCCGGCCGACCTGCGCGACCAGCCCGCCATCGTGGGCGGTGCGGAGCAGGACTTCACCTACGGCGACTGCCAGGCCGAGATGGATATGGTCAACAAGGCGTTCATCGAGATCATGATCGAGGGCGACGCCGAGGGCCGCGGGTTCCAGTATCCCATCCCCACCTACTCCGTCACGAGCGACTTCGACTGGTCGGAAACCGAGAACAACAAGCTGTTGTTCGAGATGACCAGCAAATACGGCACGCCGTACTTCAGCAACTACATCAACTCCGACATGGAGCCCTCCGACGTGCGCTCGATGTGCTGCCGCCTGCGCCTGGACCTGCGCGAGCTGCGCAAGAAGTCGGGCGGCTTCTTCGGCAGCGGCGAATCCACGGGCTCGGTGGGCGTCGTCACCATCAACATGCCGCGCATCGCCTACCAGGCTGCTGACGAAGCGGACTTCTACGCGCGTCTGGACCACCTGATGGACCTGGCCGCGCGCTCGCTCAAGACCAAGCGCACCGTCATCACCAAGCTGCTGGATGCGGGGCTCTACCCCTACACCAAGCGCTACCTGGGCACGTTCGACAACCATTTCAGCACCATCGGCCTGGTGGGCATGAACGAGGCGTGTCTGAACGCCGGCTGGCTGCGCTGCGACCTCACCGACGGGCGCGCACAGGAGTTCACCAAGGCGGTGCTCAACCACATGCGCGACCGCCTGAGCGACTACCAGGAGAAATACGGCGACCTCTACAACCTGGAGGCCACGCCCGCCGAGAGCACCACGTACCGCTTCGCCAAGCACGACAAGGAGCAGTTCCCCGGCATCATCACGGCCAACGAGAACGGCACGCCGTACTACACCAACAGCTCGCACCTGCCGGTGGGCTACACCGAGGACATCTTCAGCGCGCTGGATATCCAGGATGGGCTGCAGACGCTGTACACGTCCGGCACCGTGTTCCACGCGTTCCTCGGCGAGAAACTGCCCGACTGGAAGGCGGCCGCGACGCTCGTGCGCAAGATCGCCGAGAACTACGAGCTGCCGTACTACACGCTCTCTCCCACGTACTCGGTGTGCAAGAACCACGGCTACATCGCCGGCGAGGTGTACGAGTGCCCGCAGTGCCATCAGGAGACCGAGGTGTACAGCCGCATCACGGGCTACTACCGTCCGGTGAAAAACTGGAACGACGGCAAGAGCCAGGAGTTCAAGGACCGTCGCCTGTACGACGTGGCCGCGTCCAAGCTGACGCACGTCGGTCCGTTGGCGCATCAACCCAAGGTGGTGGATGTGTCCGATGGCGCGGCGGTGACGACTCCGGCCAGCAGCACGCTGCCCGCCGGCCGCTATCTGGTGGCCACGCGCACGTGCCCCAACTGCAAGTTCGCCTGCGCCCAGATGGACGAGGCCGGCATCCCCTACGAGGAGCTGCTCGCCGAGGACAACGTCGAGCTGTGCCAGCGCTTCAGCATTATGCAGGCACCCACGATGCTGGAGGTGGCGCCCGACGGCGGCGTTGCGATCATCTCCGGCGCGGCGCCGGTGCTGCGGCACGTGGAAGAGCTGGCCGCTGCGGTGGTGTAAGCAGATAGGGGCCGCGTCGCCGGCATACCGCGCTAACCGCGACTTCCTCGCCACCTCGGAGGCGAGAGTTGCGCGATCGGCGCGGTATTTATGGGTCGCTGCAGCGATATGGCGCCAGTCGGCGGCGCCATGCGGCGGTGCCAGTCGGCGGCGCCATGCGGCGGTGCCAGTCGGCGGCGCCATGCGGCGGTGTCAAGGAGCGGCGGCGTGCGGTTAGCGTCGGCGCTTTGGCGGTGGGGCTGCGGAGGTCCTCGCGTTTGCGCCACCGACGGCGCTAATTGAGCAAAACTCGCCGCACGATTGCGAAAAGTGAGCGATTAGCGCAGTTATGGCCGGTCGGTTGCAGCCGTCGCGCTCAGCATGAAAGTAAAAACCCAGTTCACAAGCGTGTGCTTTTCATGGCAGATCCAAAGGGCCCGAGCTCATTGCGCTAATCGTGCGCTTTTCGCCTAGGGGAGACGAATATTGCTCGATTAGCGCAATTGAAAGGATCCGCGATTTGGCTCGATGGGCGACGAAGGAGGGGAGGCGGCATGGGCGCACAAGGCGCGGAAAGCGAGCAGGAAATGCAAGGCTCACGGGGCGCGCAGGGAGCGCAAGATGCACGGGGAGTGCAAGGCGCGCAAACCGCACGGGGAGCGCAAGGCGCGCAAGAGGCGCAAGTCGTGCGGGAAACGCAAGGCGCGCAGGAGGCGCAAGGAGCGGAAGGCGCACGAGGCTTGCAGGGCAAAGCTCGCGGCCATCTGCTCGCCTGCTTCACGGTTGCGGTATGGGGCGTCACGTTTGTGTCCACAAAGGTGCTGCTCACGGTTGCTTCGCCGATCGAGATCCTGTTCCTGCGGTTCGCTTTGGGCTTCTGCGCGCTGTGCGTGCTGCATCATAAGGTGACTCCGTTTATGGGCTGGCGGGTCGAGGTGCTGTTCGCTGCGGCGGGCGCCACGGGCGTCACCCTGTACTTTTTCATGGAGAACATCGCGCTCACCATGACCAGCGCTTCGAATGTGGGCGTGATCGTGGCGGTGTCACCGCTGTTCATTGCCCTCATCGCGTCGTTCGTCACGCGCGAGGAGCGCGTCGGCGGTAGGTTCTTCGTCGGCTTCGCCTTGGCCATCGGCGGCATCGCGCTTATCAGCTTCGAGGGCGCCGAGGCGGGCGGCTTGGGGCTTGAAGGCTGCCTCCTGGCGCTTTTGGCGGCGTGCGCCTGGGCGGTGTACTCCACGCTGGTGCGCCGCATCGAGCGGCTGGGCCTGCCCGTCATCGCCACCACCAAGCGCACGTTTTTATGGGGCCTTGTCTTCATGGTGCCGTTTCTGCCGATCATGGGGTTCGGCCAAGGAGCCGACGGTGCCGGGTTGGCGGAGCTGATAGATCCCGTGATGCTTGCGAATCTGGCGTTTCTGGGTTTTGTCGCTTCCGCAGCGTGCTACGCCACATGGGGCGCAGCTGCCCGCATCATCGGCGTGGTGAGCACGAGCGCCTACATCTACCTGGTGCCGGTGGTGACGGTGGCGTGCTCGGTCGCTGTGCTGGGGGAGCCTTTGACCTGGCGCATCGCTTTGGGGGTGGCGCTTACCATTGCGGGTCTGTTCCTTTCGGAAAAGCGGGACGCGCAAGGGCGGGATGCGCAAGGGCGGGACGCATCAGGACGGAGCGCAAAAGGATAGGGCGCGGGACGTCGAGGCTCCGATCGGCTCTCGTGCCGCCGATCCCGGCGCGCTACAATAAAGCACAGGAACGATTCCTAACAGGATGGGGCTGCGGCGCGTCCGGCGGGGATCGGGCGCCTTTGGCGCATGCGTCCCAAAGAAAGAGAGGCCGTCATGGAGTACAAGCTTGTCGAGTTCCCCGAAACGCGCGTGGTGGGCATGTGCGACCGCATCGAGTCGACCACCGGCGAGTGCAGCCTGAAGATCCCCAATCTGTGGCGCGCGATGCTGGGCGCCCCGATGGGTCAGGAGCTCACGTCCGAGGGCCGCATCAACGAGGTCGAGGGCCGCGCCGTCGAGCCCTTCGACATCTACGCCATCTACTGCAACTACGACTACAGCGTGTGGGAGTACGACGCCATCGTCGGCTGCCCCGCCGAGGGCGCAGTGCCCGAGGGCATGGTCGAGTTCACCATTCCCGCCGGCACGTACGCGCGCTTCGACGTGACGCCCGACACGATGAACGCGGCTTGGGACATCGTCTACGGCCCCGATTTCCCGCGCGGCGACGTCGCCGACTTCGAGGCGTACGCCACCGACGAGCAGGGCAACCGCACCTGCACGATTTACAGCTCGGTCCGCTCATAGCTCCTGCGGCGAAGGGCCGCACCGCGCATCGCCGCGGCCCTTCGCCCGAATTCGCCGCGGCCCTTCATGGCATATTCGTTGCTGCCAAGCACGGTTTTGCAAAGATTTGACCTCTGTCTGACTTCTCCTTAATTCGAACCTCATAGAGTTCTCTATCGGCGATGAGCGCCGACGGGATCGTCGTGTGCCTTGCGCGGCTTCGCATGCGTATCACCGCAGGTCGAAGCGCTGCGCAACCGCGACACGGCTCTCAGCCGCGCTTGCGCCAGGGAACGAAGCGAAAGGACGAATGAATGGTAGAAGCCAGCCTCCAAGGCATCGTGGACAAGGTGGCGTACGAGGGATCGCACGAAGACGCCGCGGCTTCCATCAAGATGACCGTGAAGGATCTCGACCTGTACTACGGCGATTTCCATGCGCTTCACGGCATCAACATGGACATCCCCGAAAACCAGATCACGGCGTTCATCGGTCCGTCGGGCTGCGGCAAATCGACGCTGCTGCGCACGCTCAACCGCATGAACGACATGGTCAACGGATGCCGCATCGAAGGCTCCGTCACGCTTGACGGCGAAGAGATCTACGGCAAGGAAATGGACGTCAACCTGCTGCGCAAGCGCATCGGCATGGTTTTCCAGAAGGCCAACCCCTTCCCGATGAGCGTGTATGACAACGTGGCGTTCGGCCCGCGCACGCACGGTACCAAAAGCAAGGACAAGCTCGACGAGATCGTCGAGACCGCGCTGCGCAAGGCGGCGATCTTCGACGAGGTGAAAGACCGCCTGAAAGACAGCGCCCTGGCGCTTTCCGGCGGCCAGCAACAGCGCCTGTGCATTGCCCGCGCGCTGGCGGTCGAGCCCGACGTCCTGCTGATGGACGAGGCCACCAGCGCCCTTGACCCGCTGTCCACCAGCCGCATCGAGGAGCTGGCGGTGGAGCTCAAGAAGGACTACACGGTGGTCATGGTCACGCACAACATGCAGCAGGCCGCCCGCGTGTCCGACAAATGCGCTTATTTCCTGCTGGGCGATCTGGTGGAGTTCGACGACACCGAGAAGCTGTTCAGCAACCCCTCCGACAAACGCACCGAAGACTACATCACGGGAAGGTTCGGGTGATCCCATGGCTCGTGCAAGGTTCGATTCGCAGCTTGAGCAGCTCAACGAGCATCTCAAGGATATGGCGACGGCGACTGAATCGTCGCTGATGGCGGCGGTGGAGGTGCTCTCCACGCGCGATACGGCCAAGGCGCGCGAGATCATCGCCAACGACGACGAGATCGACACGTTCGAGCGCGACATCGAGAGCCTGTGCCTGAAGCTGCTGCTGATGCAGCAGCCGGTGGTCGCCGGCGACCTGCGCCGCGTGGGCGCCGCGCTCAAGATGGTGGGCGACCTCGAGCGCATCGGCGATCAGGCATCCGATATCGCCGACGTCGTCTTGACGCTCGACGGCGAGTTCGATCCCGAGCTCAACGCGCATCTTGCCGCTATGGCGGGCCGCGCCAGCGTGATGGTTCACGAGGCAGTGGGCGCCTACGTGAATCGCGACGAGGAGCGCGCGCATGCCGTGATCGGCGCGGACGACGGCGTCAACGAGATGTTCGACCGCGTGAAGCAGGACGTCATCGACGGCATCAAGTCCGAGACGGATCCGGCTGCGAATCTGGTCGAAGCGCTGATGGTCGCCAAGTACCTGGAGCGCGTGGGCGACCACGCCCAGAACATCGCCGAGTGGGTGGAGTACTCCATCACCGGCCTGTACAAGGGCGAGCCGCTCAACTAGCTGGGAAAACGCGACTTAACAGAGATTTTGCACGCACCTGACGAAGCTCTGATAGCCGCTTTCTACCATAGGCAGACGCAGGGGCGGAACCCTTGCGTCTCGAGTGAACGAAAGTTCTGAGGAAAGGAAACACTGATCATGCAGATCGCGAACAACTCCATGAGCCGCCGTCGCTTCCTGGCGGTCGCCGGTGGCACCGCCGCCGTGGCCGGCCTGACCATGGCAGGCTGCTCCAGCAGCAACAACGGCACCGCTGCCGAGGGCGATTCCAAGGAGGGCGGCGAGGAAGCTGCCGCCAAGCTGTCCGGCACCATCACCGCCGTCGGCTCCACCGCTCTGCAGCCCCTCGTCGAGGCTGCTGCCGAGCAGTTCATGGAGGAGAACTCCGGTGTCCAGATCACCATCCAGGGCGGCGGCTCCGGCCAGGGCATCACGCAGATCGTCCAGGGTGCGGTGCAGATCGGCAACTCCGACGTGTTCGCCGAGGAGAAGGTCGACGATCCCGCCGACGCCGAGAAGATCAAGGACAACCGCGTGTGCGTCGTGGGCATGGGTCCGATCGTGAACCCCGAGGTCTCCGTCGACGACATCGCCATCGCCGACCTGGCCAAGATCTTCACCGGCGAGATCACCAACTGGAACCAGGTGGGCGGCTCCGACCAGGAGATCGTCGTCATCAACCGCCAGGCCGGCTCCGGCACCCGTGCGGTCTTCGAGGCCGCCGTGCTGGGCGACCAGGAGTCCGCGACCTTCCAGGAGCAGGATTCTTCGGGCACCGTCGCCAAGATGGTTTCCGAGACCCCCGGCGCCATCTCCTACCTGGCGTTCTCCTACTTCGACGACCAGACCAAGGCGCTGTCTGTGGACGGCGTGGCGCCTGAGACCGCCAACGTCGAGGACAACTCCTGGACCATCTGGGCCTACGAGCACATGTACACCGCGCTCGAACCCGACGAGGCCACGGCCGCGTTCATCGAGTACATGATGAGCGACGAGGTCCAGGGCTCGCTGGTCGAGGAGAACGGCTACATCCCCGTGTCCGGCATGAAGGTGGAAAAGGACGCCGAGGGCAACGTCACCGAGATCTAGTCTCTTTCCCTTCCGGCCCCCTGGGGCAACCCAGGGGGCCTATTCATGTACTGAAAGCTAGAGGAAGGCTCATCCGTGTCAACCGCACAGGACACCCCCGCTAAGGGCGGCCGGCGCAAGCTCAGCAAAAAGGGTCGCGTCGACCTTGCCGGCAAATCGGTGTCGGCTGCCTGCATCGCCATCGTGGTGTTGCTGGTCATCACCCTTATCTTCATGGTCGCCCAGCACGGCCTGGCGACGTTTTTCGTGAACGGCATCAGCCCCATCGCGTTTTTGACGGGCACCGAGTGGAACCCGCATGTCGATGACGCCAACGGCATGCCCACCGTGGGCGCGCTGCCCATGATCGTGGGCTCGTTCGCCGTGACGCTGCTGTCCACCGTCATCGCCATCCCGTTTGCCATCGGCTCGGCGATCTTCGTCGTCGAGGTTGCGCCCAAGTTCGGACGCTCGGTCTTCCAGCCGGTGGTCGAGCTTTTGGTCGGCATCCCCTCGGTCGTCTACGGCCTGCTGGGCCTGACGATCATCGTGGGCGTGATGCGCGATCTGACGGGCACTACCGGCTACGGCATCATGTCGTCGTCCATCGTGCTGGCGCTGATGATCCTTCCCACGATCACCTCGCTTTCGATCGACGCGCTCACTTCGGTGCCGCGCGCCTATCGCGAGGGATCCTACGGCGTGGGCGCCTCGCGCTGGCAGACCGTGTGGCATGTCGTGCTGCGCGCGGCGATGCCCTCGCTGTGCACGGCGGTCGTGCTCGGCATGACCCGCGCGTTCGGCGAGGCGCTGGCCGTGCAGATGGTCGTCGGCAACGCGGCGCAGATGCCCGATGGCCTGTTCACCCCCGCAGCAACGCTCACGTCGGTTCTGACGATGGGCATCGGCAACGAGATGACCGGCACCGTGTACGCCAACGTGCTGTGGTCGCTGGCGCTGCTCCTGCTGATCATGTCGCTTGTGTTCATCGCCATCATCCACTTCATCGAGCACAAGGGAGGGTTGAAGAAGAATGGCTAAGGACGAAAAAGCGTACGCGAAGCGCATCGCCGTCCAGAACGACGTCGCCACGGGCGTGCTCACCCTCATTGTCGGCTTCATCTGCGTGGTTCTGGTCGCCATCATCGCGTACATCCTCATCAACGGCTTCGGCAAGCTGGTCGACATCAACTTTTTGACGGGCGACCCCGAGCAGTTCAAAGCGGGTGGCGGCATCGGCCCCGAGCTGTTCAACTCGTTCTATCTGCTGATCCTGACCCTGGTGATCTCGGTGCCGATCTCGCTCGGCGCGGCGATCTACCTTTCGGAGTACGCGCCCGTCAACAAGATCACCAACGCGGTGAAGACGGTCATCGAGGCGCTGTCCTCGCTGCCCTCCATCGTGGTCGGCCTGTTCGGCTTTTTGTTCTTCGTGCTGCAGATGGGCTGGGGCTTCTCGATCATCTCCGGCGCGCTGGCGCTGACGATGTTCAACCTGCCTATCCTGGTGCGCGTCATCCAGCAGGCGCTTGAGGCGATCCCCGACGATCAGCGCGAAGGCGGCCTGGCGCTGGGAGCCAGCCGCTGGGAAACCACCATCCACGTGCTGATGCCCGCGGCGCTGCCTGCCATCATCACCGGCGTCATCCTGTCCGCCGGCCGCGTGTTCGGCGAGGCGGCTGCCTTGATCTACACCGCCGGCCAGTCCGCGCCGTCGCTGGACTTCACCAACTTCGATCTGTCCAGCCCGTCGTGCCCGTGGAACATCTTCCGTCCCGCTGAGACGCTGGCCGTGCACATCTGGAAGATCAACTCCGAAGGCGTCGTGCCCGACCTGGAGATGGTCTCCAACGGCACCGCCGCCGTGCTGATGGTGTGCATCCTGCTGTTCAACCTGCTGGCGCGCTTCTTCGGTCGCATGGCCGCCAAGAAGGTCACGCCGCAATAGGGTGCCCTCGCACGTTCCATTCAACGCCCGTCGATCCTCTCCATCGGCGGGCGTTTTTTCATATAAGGCGCTCTAAACGGCGAAAACGGACAAGAAAAATTGCCTGGATGAATAATACGAACACCCAGGTGAACGTATGAAAATCTTTCTTGCAAGAATAAACCGAATAGAGCGGATTGCGTCAGCGGTAGAGCGCGCGGCGCAGGATCGTCGTCAGCGTGGCGCACTCGCTGTCGCCGTCCTTGAGGGCTTGGAGCATGTTGCCCCAGATGAAATGCGCAAGGTTCTCGGCGCCGATCGCCTCGATCGCGCGCGGGTCGATCGAGGGGTCGCGCGCGATGGCGATCTGGAAGCCCTGCTCGATATGGCGGAAGCATTCCCGCTCGGCGGCGTGGCCGTGCTGCAACGTGCGCGCGTCGAGCGATGAGATCTCCGCAAGCCAATCAGAGCGAAACTCCGCAAGCGCGTCCTCCAGTCCCGAGGCGACCTGCTTGCAGAATGCGACGAGGTTTTGGCCGGGGCGGTAGCGAAAGCACGACCGCCCTTCGTCCCCACGCGCCGCATGCTCCCAAAACCGGCGGATCACCTCGGTGACCAGGGACGCTTTGTCGGGAAAGTGGTTGTAGATGCTGCCGATCGCCACGCCGCATTCCGTTGCGATGCCGCGGATGCTCAATGAGCCGATCCCGTCGCGCTGGGCCTGGCGGTAGGCCGCGGCGAGGATGGCCTGGCGGCTGATGGACGGTTTGCTCGGCACGGCTCCTCCTTCTGCATGCTGCCGGATCCTCGGACGCGCGATGATGCATCCGCCCGTGAAACCCGAAGCGCTTCCTGAACAATCGCGTGGAGTGTTCATGCTCTTCTGCCGAAAGCGCCGTCGTCGCGGCATTTCGCTTGCCGCCCCGAGACGTCTTCCCTAGCATGAACATCGTTCAGATGAACGCTGTTCATATCATAGGGGAAGGTCGCCGTCATGTTCAAGGTCAGAAATCTCACGCTGCTGCTCATCGCCGCCGCGGTGTGGTTCGCCGCGGGTGCCAACATCGCGCGCATCGGCCTGGAGGAATACGCGCTCGGGTACGTGAGCGCGCTCAACGTGGCGCTGTCCGTCGTCGTCGGCATCGTGTTCTGGTTCATGGCGTTCCATAAGCTGACCGTCAAGCACACCCGCCGCATCGCCGGCTACGGCGACGAGCGCCAGCTGTTCGTGAGGTTTTTCGATGCGCGCTCGTTCGCGATCATGGCGGTCATGATGACCGGCGGCATCACGATCCGCGCGCTGCATCTTCTGCCCGATGCGTTCATCGCCGTGTTCTACACAGGCCTTGGAACCGCCCTCGCTTTGGCGGGAGTCCTGTTCGCCGCCAACTTCTTCCGAGTGCGCAGCGGCGCGTATCCCGCGGATCCCATCGTCTAGCGAGGCGGCTGCGTTGGCTGCTTCATCCGACGATCGGGCGCTGCGCGACCACGTTTCAAAGTGCGCTAATCGTCACATCGTCGACGTTTGCTGTCCGAAAATCGACGATTAGCGTACCGTCTTACACGGATCGCTGCGATTGGCGCACGTGGAAATGAGGAGGCGATTGCGTTTTCCCAGGTAGATAGCGATGTATGCTAATTACCTAAAAACAGACTCGCGCTAATCGCCCGCATTCCGCCTTCGAGATGTGCAAATCGAACGATTAGCGCGAGTCCTGCGTTTCGATCCCGCTACGAGCAGGACTGCTTGCCCGCTACCCCACTGTGCGGCGATCAAAACGTCGCCTTGTGGATGAGGTTGCGGAAACGCCGAGCCGCATCCTCGTTGATCTTGGGGATGTAGTTGTCCATCAGCTCGATCATGCCCTGCTGGTTTTGCGGGATGCCGCCGTCGAAGCGGATGACATCCGAGTCGTGCGAGGCGATGATGTTGGTGTGGCAGGTGAGGTTGGCGATGAACGTGCGGATCTCCTCCGCCGCCTCGCGCTCGCCGTAGGGGACCCACGCGCCGGAGGCGATGTCGTCCGCCAAAGGCCAGTTCTTGGCGGGGGTCAACGTGACGATCAGGATGCGGTCGGGCTCCGCCGCGCTGAACACGCGTGCGGATTCGAGCGCGTTTTGCTGGCCCTTGCCCGCGCCGGCAAGCCCCGCCAGGTAGAAGAACGTGTAGCGGATGCCGGCGGCGTGCAGCCGCTTGCCCTGGTCGATCAGATCCTGGCCCGTCTGGCCCTTCTCCATGAACGCGAGCAGTTCGTCCCAGCCGCTTTCGGCGCCGATCGTGATGTCGGTGACGCCGCGCGCGGCAAGCTGTGCAAGCTCCTCGTCGGTCTTGCCTTTGAAGTCGGTGATGCGCGCGAATCCTCCGTAGCTGTTGACGGTGGGGATGCGCTCCTCCAACGCATCGAAGATCTTGATGAGGTGGTCGTTTGGCAGGACGAAGGGGTTTCCGCCGGCAAGGTAGATGCGCTTCGTCAGCTGAGTGGCGGTTTTCGCGATTTCCTCGACGTCTTGGATGATCTCCTCAAAGGGGACGACGCTGAAGCTCTTGCCCTCTTGGATATCGCAGAATCGGCATTTGCCGTGCGAACAGCCGCGCGTCACTTGCAAGACGGGGCAGTTCATGTCGTACGGTGGACGATGCACAAGTTTGTCGGTGTTCATGCGCGCTCCTCCCTCGCGGTGTTGCCGTCTTCTATTGTCTCACGTGAAGGAGGGGGATGGACGGTTCGATCAAGCTAGAGCGCGTAACGATTATGGGGAGGGGCTTCTGCGTCGGCTGTGTGGGAAAATAAAAAAACCTCGGCAACTGCCGAGGCTCCGAGTTTCAAATGGTGCGGGCGAGAGGACTTGAACCTCCATGGGGTTGCCCCCATACGGACCTGAACCGTACGCGTCTGCCAATTCCGCCACGCCCGCAATCCGTTGTGCTTCACAAGAAGCGATTCATAATAATACCCCAGCGTCAGCACGTGCGCAAGGGATAATTTTCCTATTTTTCCGACACGCCTCCATTTGCCCGCGCCTCTCTCGCCGCGCTGTGGATGAACGCGGCGCGAAGGCGCTTCCTCCACACGGAGAAAACCTGTTTCCGTATCGTTCATCGAACGGAAGCATTCGGACGGTATCATTGTCAAAAGAAAACGATGCGAACGCCGCGCCCTGCGCCGTGTGATCGCAGACCCCGTCGCCTGCGCGCCCTCGGCGCGTTGCCGGAAGCCACAGGAAGGTGCGCCATGGCCGATGAGAAAAAACTCGCGCTGTACGAGCATTTTCGCTCCATCAACGCCATCGATCCCGAGCTGTATGAGAAATACGATGTCAAGCGCGGCCTGCGCAACGCCGACGGCACGGGCGTCGTGGCTGGCATCACCGGCATCGCCAACGTCCACGGTTACGTCATCTCCGACAATGAGAAGCTTGCCGACAAGGGGTCTTTGCGCCTGCGCGGCTACGAGATCGGCGATCTGCTGAGCGTCGACGACGCGGATCGCCGCTTCAACTACGAGGAGATCGTCTATCTGCTGTTGATGGGCGAATTGCCGACGCACGAGCAGCTCGATCGCTTCATCTCGATCCTGGATTCGCAGCGCGAGCTGCCCGACGGGTTCACCGCCTCGTCCATCATGCGTGCGACCCCGCATGACATCATGAACGCGCTGGCGCGGTCGGTCCTGCTGCTCTACTCCTACGACGAGCATGCGGAAGATCGCGACATCTCCCACGAGATCGACACCGCGATCTCTTTGATCTCGCGTCTGCCGCGCATCATGGTGCTTGCGTATTACGCCATGCGCGCGCAGTTCAACAACGAGTCGATGATCATGCACCGTTTCATTCCCGGCCAATCCACCGCCGAGACCATCCTGTCCATGCTGCGTCCCGACCGCCAGTTCACCCGCGAGGAAGCGCGCATGCTCGACATCATGCTGTGCTTGCATGCCGAGCATGGCGGCGGCAACAACTCCACGTTCACCACGCGCGTGCTCACCACCGCCGACACCGATCCGTACTCGGCGTATGCGGCGGCGATCGGATCGCTCAAGGGCCGCAAGCACGGCGGCGCCAACCACCAGGTGCGGGCGATGCAGCGCGAGATCAAAGAGAACGTCTCGAACTGGGAAGACGATGGCGAAGTGGCCGACTACCTGGCCAAGATCGTCCGCAAGGAGGCCTACGACCGCTCCGGTCTGGTGTACGGCATGGGGCATGCGGTCTACACCGTGTCCGACCCGCGCGCCGTCATCCTCAAGAAGTTCGCCGCCAAAATGGCGGAGGGGACCGAGCACGAGGCGGAGTTTCGGCTGCTCGAATCCATCGAGCGCCTGTCGCCCGAGGTCATTCTGCGCGAAAAGGGCACCAAAAAGGACATGTGCGCCAACGTGGATATGTACTCGGGATTCGTGTACACGATGCTCAACATCCCCGAGGATCTGTTCACGCCGCTGTTCGCTTGCGGGCGGATGGCGGGTTGGGCGGCGCACCGGTTCGAGGAGCTCATCAACGGCAAGCGCATCATCCGCCCCGCTTACAAGACGTGGCGCAAGGGAAGCCGCCCTTACAAGCCGATCGACCAGCGTTAGAAGAACGTCCGAAGCTGGGGGCTGCGCGTATCGTGCGCGCTCGCACGCGGAGCGCCGCCGCGCATCGCATGCGCATGCCGCCGCGCCATGCGTCCACTTTTCCTTGCGGTGGGGTACAATGGCGGCGACGAGAACACATCGAGCGGAAACGCGAGGAGATTGCCATGGTTGACCTCAAGCATGTGCCCAAAGGCCGCGTCGCTATCAAAGAGATGACCGAAGAGGACTTCGACGGATTCGATCTTGCTGACATCAAATGCCGTTCGTGCAGCGGCTACGGCAACTGCGGATTCAAAACCTACGGCATCTACCAAGGCAAGGCCGTCTCCATCTGCAACCAGCGCAAATACCAGCTCCAGTGCGAGCGCGACGGCAAGCCGTTCGATCCCAGCGATCTGTTCAAGCGCAATAAGTAACGCCGCACCGCGATTGACGGCGCCGCGACGCAGACTGCGGCGCGGTTTGGGAAGAATCGCGTACTATACGCGCTTCTTCCCATTGCGAATGTCCAGCTGCCGTCATTTTGCGGTGATCTTTCCAGCTTGACGCACCCATTTAAAACGTTTGCGGCTTTCTTCTCAAAATCAGTCTCCAGGAGAGCTTGTTTTGGGAAGAAAGCCGCAATTTGCCGATCAGGAATTTTACTGGCGGAGGCGGTAGGATTCGAACCCACGGAACCTCGCGGCTCAACAGTTTTCAAGACTGCCGCCTTCGACCACTCGGCCACGCCTCCGCATACATGGGCGTTTTGCGCTTGCCGCAGGTCGTTGCGACGTTTTTCCTCGGAGAGGTAACGTCTGCATAGCGATTGCGAGCACGTTGAAAACGCCGCTTCAGGATACCATATAATACAGGTCATGACGGATGAAGACTACATGCGCATGGCTCTCGACGAGGCGCGGCGTGCCGCCGAGATGGACGAAGTCCCCATCGGCGCGGTCGTCGTGTACGCTCCGATCGATCCCGCCACGCGCCGCCCCATCGCCGAACCGCGCGTCATCGCCCGTGCGTGCAACCTGCGCGAGACCACCCGCGATCCGGCGGGCCATGCCGAGTTTTTGGCGCTCAAGCAGGCGGCGCGCGAGCTTGATGCGTGGCGCCTCACCGGCTGCACGGTGTATGTGACGCTGGAGCCGTGCGTCATGTGCGCCGGGCTCATGCATCAAGCGCGCATCGACCGCTGCGTCTACGGCGCCAGCGATCAGAAAGCCGGCGCGCTGGGAACGCTGTATTCCGTCAACTCCGATGAGAGGTTGAACCATACCTTCGAGGCGACTCCGGGCGTTCTGGAAGAGGAATGCGTGGCGCTTCTGAAGGAGTTTTTCAAAAA
Source organism: uncultured Eggerthellaceae bacterium (assembly GCA_958452575.1). Lineage (GTDB taxonomy): Bacteria > Actinomycetota > Coriobacteriia > Coriobacteriales > Eggerthellaceae > Aphodovivens. Next base: position 48,190 of record CAUDUM010000004.1, on the reverse strand, counting down.
CAAGAGAAGAAAGCGATGAGCACCCAGATGGAATCGAAAGCCGTTGACATGGTGGCGCAGGCCCGCATGACGCAAACGGCGGATAGCCGGCTCGAGCCGGGCGAGATCCGCCTTATCGCACCCGCCAAGGTCAACCTGTATTTGGATATCGGCGACAAACGCCCCGACGGCTACCACGAGGCGACGACCGTCATGCACGCCTTGATGCTGCACGACGTGCTGAGGATGAAGCTTGACCCCGCAGCGGAAGGCGGCCTCGCGCTTGATGTCCGCTGCATCCCCTGCGAGGGCATCGAGCCTTTGGATGTGCCTTCCGAAAAGAACATCGCCGCCAAGGCGGTGCGGCTTTTGGCGGACAAAATCGGCCGTGTGGCCGACGAGTCGATGCGCATCATCATCGAGAAGCATATTCCCGCCGAGGCGGGGCTGGGCGGCGGGTCATCCGATGCCGCGGCGGCGCTGATCGGCGCAGCAAGCCTGTGGGGTCTTGCGACGGACGATCCGCGCATCGAGAGCGCCGCTCAAGAGCTGGGCGCCGATGTGGCGTTTTTCCTGCACGGCGGCTGCACGTGCCTTACGGGCGTGGGCGATGTGTTCCACCATGCGCTCAAGGCGCGCACCGATGCCGTCGCGCTCATCAAGCCCGCCGGAGGCGTGTCGACCAAAGAGGCGTACGCGGCGTTCGACTCGTGTCCGCAGCAGCTCGACGAATCCGACCGCCAAAGCGCGTTGACGGCGACCGACGCCGGCGATGTGCCCCTGCGCAACAACCTGGTGTGCGCGTCGGAGCAGCTGCTGCCGGCGCTGGTCGAAGTGCGTGAGTGGGTGCGCGCGCAAAACGACGACGTTGTGGACGCGCTCATGTCCGGCAGCGGGTCGGCGGTGTTCGCGATCTGCCGCGACTTCTCGTCGGCATGCCGCATCGCGTCGAGCGCGCAGGCGCGGGGCTGGTGGTCCCGCACCACCACGTTCGGTCCCGCACGTGCGGCGATCGTGCCCAAGAGATAGGCGTTCTTCGGGCGGCGCATCCCGCTTCGGGCGGCGCATCCCGTCGCCCGCGTATGAGAAAGATTGAAAAGCGTCCCGAACGGCAGGGCGCTTCTGCGAAAGGAGGCTGCTATGATCGCGCGATTGTCGCGGATCATCCCCTTGATCATCATCCTGGCGATCGTGGCGGCCATCGTCTACCTGGTTGCCACGTGGCGCTATTCGCCGAATAAGGCAAAAGAGATCTTGATCAGGGTGTTCACCTGGTTCACGGGGGTTTTGAGCGTCGCTTTGGCGGTGATCTGCCTGTACGTTCTGCTCGACGGCAACTGGGCGGTGTTCGAGCTGACCGCGAGTTTTTTGGCGACGGCTCTCATCGCGCTGGGCGTCACGCGGATCTGCCACGCGGTCTTCGTGCATCATCATCCCAACTACAAGAAGAAGGCGCAGAAAGCGGAGCGCATCGAGGGGCAGGGGGGCAAGCGCCGCTGAGCGCCGGGCAATCCGCCTGAGCCGCGCTGCCGGGTGTGGTCAAGCGTCCGTGTGCCGTCCAGTGAGATGGCCCGCCGCCGAGTGTCTTGCCTCGCTGGAATGCGGCTCGCATATACCGAAACGCAAAACGGGCCTGGCGCGTTGCCAGGCCCGTGCTATCACCGTGGCGGAGAAGCGGGGATTCGAACCCCGGATACCCTTGTGGGGTATACTCACTTAGCAGGCGAGCACCTTCGGCCTCTCGGTCACTTCTCCGTACTATAATGGTGCGGTTGATTATGATACCGTGACCAATAGGAACTTGCAAGGAGCATCATGGCTCAAAACCCCCCTGCTTCGCAGAATCATCGCAGCGCGTCCTCGTGCCTTCGAGCGCGCTCTTTGCCGCGGAGCTTGGCGGGTTCGTCTGCTGTCCGCATCGCATCGCTCCTCCGCTCCTCTGCCGCCTTGTTCGCGTTGGTTGCCGCCGTGCTCTTCGCCTGTGCGGTCGTGGCGTCATCCCCCCTTATAGCGCGTGCCGATTCCTACACCATGCCCCAGGTCGATATCGACGCCCAAGCCGAAACCGACGGCTCCTTGCATGTGGTCGAGCAGCGCACTTTCGACTTTGAGGGCTCGTTCTCCGTGATGACGTGGACGTTTGACGACCTGCCGTCCAGCAGCGAGGTCGTCGTCAACTCCGTCCGCATGGCGTCGATGGGCGACGATGGCCAGGCTTCCGGCTATCCTCAGATCATCGGCTATACCCCCTTTGCCTTGTCGTGGCGCGACGGGGGAGGACCCAAAGGCGACGCCTACTCGGTCGACCGTGCGCGCGACACTGTGTACGTGTTCTTTGATGCGACGGACGAGCGTCGCCTGATCGAAATCGATTACACGGTGACCAACGGCGTGACCGCCTACTCCGATGTCGGCGAAATCGAATGGAAGTTCGTCAGCAGCCGATGGGGCGTCGATTCCGAAAACGTGACCCTCACCGTGAGCCTGCCCGTGCCTTCGGGCGCATCCGTGGTGCCGGGCAGCAACGTGCGCGCGTGGGGGCATGGTCCGGCCGATGGCGTCGTCGAGGTCAACGACGACGGCAGTGTTGTGTGCGAGGTCCCTCGCGTCGAAGCGGGATCGTTCGCCGAAGCGCGCGTGGTGTTTCCCTCGGAGTGGCTCACCAACCTGCCCAGCGGCACGGCGCAGCCGCATCGCATCGAGACGCGTCTTTCCTCGGTGCTTTCCGAAGAAGGCGTGTGGATCGATCAGGATAATCGCGCCTTCTCGCTTGAGCTCGCGTACATCATCGGATGCGCGCTCGTCTGCGCGGTGCTGCTGCTTGTCGGGCTGATCGCCTATCTCCGGTGCGGAAAAGAGCGCGTGCCGGCATTCAAAGACGAATACCTGCGCGAGCTCCCGAGCGACACCGTCCATCCGGCGCTGCTCGGACGCGTGTGGCGCTGGAACCATCGCAGCGAGGATGACTTGGTTGCCACGGCGATGCACCTTTCGAATATCGGCGCGATGCGGATCGCAAAGGTGGCCTGGCCCGGCCAGGAGGGCGGGTGCGACTTCGAGCTGACGCGCCAGCCTGCCGCACAGGCCGAGCTTGCCGACCCCCTCGATCGCAAAGCACTGGAGATCCTGTTCGACGTGGCGGCCGAAGGGGGTGACGCGGTCCGCATCAGTCAGATCGCCGCCTTCAAGGAGCGCTTCCCCCAGAAGTTCGACGATGCCATCAGAGCGTGGGAGAGCATGCTGTCGCAGAAGGTTGGCGAGCGCTCGTTCTTCGAGAAGAGGAGCCTCGTTTGGCGGACGCGCGCGCTCGTGCTCGCGGCGGTCGCGGCGGCGGTGGCGCTTGCGTCGTGGTCGGCATCGGGGAGCTTCATCCCTCTGCTTTTCGGCGTGCTTTCGGCAGCGGGGCTGGTTCTGCTGGCAAACTACATGCCGCGCCGCAGCGTGGAGGGAAACGAGCTGTGCGCCAGAAGCAAGGCGCTGCGCAACTGGCTGCGCGACCTTGCGCAGCTTGACGAGCAGCCGTCTTCCGATCTGGCATCATGGGGCGACCTCATGGTCTGCGCCTATCTGTTCGGCGTGTCCGACAAGGCGCTGGACGGTCTGAAGGGCAAGCTGCCCGATGCCGCGGATACGGAAGCGCATACGAGTTGGCTGCTTTGGCACGAAAAGGCGCCCGTCTCCGGCGCAGAAGCGCTTCGGACGGCGGTTTCTCGACGGGTCGTCAAACGCGATGGAGTATAGTGTCACCGAGCAAAATCCTAGGGAAGGCGGGGAAATGGCGGGAACCGACAACATCGTCCTCATCGGCATGCCCGGAGCGGGCAAATCCACCCTCGGCATCGTTTTGGCCAAGATCATGAACTACAGCTTCCTCGACGCCGATCTGCTGATCCAGCAGCAGTGCGACAAGACGCTGCAGAAGCTCATCGACGCATGCGGTCCCGACGGCTTCATCCAAGTCGAGAACGACGTGCTGAGCGAGATCCAGGCCGAGCGCACCGTCATCGCCACGGGCGGCAGCGCGGTGTACTCGGATGAGGCGATGAATCACCTTGCCTCGATCGGCCGCGTCGTGTACCTCAAGATCTCCTATGGCCAGCTTGTCAACCGCCTGAGCGATCTGCAGGAGCGCGGCGTCGTCCTCAAGGGCGGCATTGGCATGAGCCTGCGCGAGCTGTATGACGAGCGCAAGCCGCTTTACGAAAAGTACGCCCAGGTGACCGTCGATGTGGACGATTTGACCATCACGGCGGCCGCGCGCAAGGTCGCCGACGCTCTGGAAGGCTAAAGCGATTCGCGAGCCTTGCAAGCAAACGCCTGCAAGAGCGATCTTGCAGGCGTTCTTCGTTTTCGGGGATGGACGGGGCGCGATCTTGCGCCCGGCAACGGTCGCGGATCTGGTGCGGCTATGCGTTCAGCCCGCCGGCGGCGCGCAAGGCGATCTCGCGGCGCACTTCGGTGTAGCGGCGCTCGGGGATGGGGATCTCCGTTCCATCGGACAGCTCGAGCATGAACTTGCGCATGCCGCTGATGTGGGCGGTGTTCACCAGATAGCTGCGATGGACGCGCAAAAACGTCCCCGGCATCTGCTTGGACACCTCGCTGATCAGCGAGGTGATCGGAAAACACGACTCAAGGCAGTGCACGATGCTTCGCTTGCCCTCGGCCTCGATGTAGAGGATGTCGTCGGGGTTCACGTAATGGGAGTTCTCGGTGCTCTCGAGCATGATGCGCGAAGGGAGGATGCCCGTCCTGGTGCCGGTGCGCAGGATCTCGCGCACGTATTCGTACGTCTCGCGGCTGGCTTGGATGGGGAAGATCTCCTTTCCGACAGGATCGGAGCGCTTGCTGGTGACGTGGATATGGTACGCCTTCCATTCGGCGTCATCGAATCGGAAGCACACGGTGATCACATGGCTGGCGGCGAACAGCATCTGCTCGCGCGGGCTGCTGTAGAGCTTGTAGGAGCCCATCACCACGGCGTTTTTCGGCGGCTCGATGCCTTCGCACGGCGATATCAGATGGAAGTCGGTCTCGCGGACCATCATCGCAGGGGAGTTGGATTTGGCGGCGAGCGCGGTTTTCAGCTCGTCGAGCGACGATATGATCCTGCCGGTTTCGATGACGAAACGGCAGTCGCTGGCAAGCGCCTCGAAAAGGGGCGCTATGTTCTGCGAATAGTACGCGCCGACGATGCTCTGGGCGAGCGCAGGAAGCCGATCGGCTTCGAAAAGCTTGATATCCGTCATGCGTTCACCCCCTTTGATCAATTGTACGCTATCGGACTCCCCGGCGGTGCTATATGGCAAAAACGGGGGCGAATCCGGATCGGATCGGTACCGGGCGCCCATTCGGCGCACTACGGTATCCCGATGCCGTCGTTCATGCTGCGTTCATACCGATAAGCTGGACATTTGCGCCCCTGCTGCAGGTTTCTTCGAAAGCCGACCGATATACTGCAATCAACTATAGGTGGAACCGCAGGCGGTCGTGCTGCGTCGGCTATCGAGGACGTACGGCATCGCCGCCAAAACCAAGACAGGAAAGGAGAGGCGCATGGGCAACCGCATCGTCGAAACCCGGCGCTTCGGTGTGCGGGCAGGCAACGAAAAAGCCGCCCAGCAGTTCCTTTCCGATGTCCTGAAGCTCAGCTCGATGCCTCTGAAGGCATCCAACGACGTACGCCTTGCCGTAGAAGAGCTGTTCAACAACATCTCCTCCTATGCCTACGGACAGGACAGCGGGTTTTTGGACCTGACCGTCTCGGTGGACGATACGGCATGCACGGTGTCGGTGCTGATCTCAGACGAGGGGCGCGCGTTCGATCCCTTTGCGGAGGACCGTCACAACACGACGGGCGATCCCTCTTTGGCGGGCACACCCGGGCTGGGCATCTTGTTGGTCAGGCGTCTGATGGACGGCTGCTCGTATCAACGGGTGAGCGGGCGCAACGAGACCACCATCATCAAGCATTGGACGACGCCGCGCAAAAACGCCGAGGCCCTGGCCGACGCCGCGCGCGTGATCCGCGTGATGGAGGGATCCGAGTACAATGCGCCCGAGCGCAGCCAAAGACCCCTCACCGACGATGATCTGACGTTGGTTGTGGGCGGCCTTACGATGCCGGATTTGCCGTTCCTGCGTCCACTCGGGCGGTCTGTTCGGGCGTGATCGTCATCGACTGGAATCGGTGCTCCATATAGGCGTCGTCGAAGTTCTTGGCATAGAATTCTTCGACCGGTGACGTGGGCTGATAGCCTGATTCCCTCTGATACCAGCAATCCAGCGCCTCAAGCGTCATGACGCCGTTGACGAGCATCAAAACGGTGCAAATCGTCGTGACGCCGTAGCGTGCCTTCCAGGGGATGAGATTGATGAGCTTCAAAAGCCACGGCAGGCACAGCTTGATCCACACGCAGCCGAGCGCGCCCCACATGCACATGAACAGCGCGCTGGTGCGTCCGTGGAAGACTTCGGCGATGGGGTCGGGGAACAGCCCGAAGATGGTCGAGCCGGTGTAGTCCCATGCCACGGCGCCGAATGCCGTCTGCATGAACCATGAGACCGCCGCCTCGAACAGGCCGCCAATGATCGCGCTCACCAAAAAGATGACGATGAAGTTGGACTTGTAGAAGCGGTTGAGGGCCACGGTCATCAGCACCGCGCCAAAGCCGTAGATGGGCGAGAACGGGCCGAACAGCATACCGGCGCGATCCTGATAGACGCCGGGGTCGACCACGACCATATGGTAGACCGTCTCGATGACCAGGCCCAAAAAGCAGCACACCACAAACACCCAGAACAGGTTGAAAAAGTCCAGCTCGATGAACCCGCGGTCGCCCTTTGCGCGGCCGAGCGTGCCGGCTTTGGCCTCGCGCTCAAGTTCGGCGTCGCGTTCGATGCGCTCGCGACGGCGCTCTTCGCGCAGGGTGGGATCCACGGTGACGGAGATGATGGTGAGGATCGCCAGCTGGACGCCCGCGCCGATGAGGTTCTCGCCGAAGCCGTGCAGCATGATCTCGATGAGCGTGCTGATGATGTTGATGGCGATGAGCGCATAGGCCATCTGCGCGGCATGGCGGCGTCGGTTGCGCAGGAGCGAGATGCCGAAGATGATCATCACCACGCTCTCCACGCCCATCAGCACGAACTGGATGACCGTGAGGATGAAGGTGAGCGAAGCGTTGTTGGACCCGGCGGTCAAGTCGATCGTCTTGGTGGCGGACAGCACCGTGATCGTGACGATGAGCCCCAGCACGATGGCTGCCGACACAAAGCAGTACAGGCCGTAGATGCGGTACAGGATGGGGATTTTCTTCGTCGGCTTATCCGGCTTGCCGGAAGCGGTCTGCTCGGGCTGATCCGGCTGGACGCTGGTTTGGGGATCCATGGGGTTCCTTTCGATTGGCATCGCCTCATTGTAGCCGTTCGAGGTGAGATTGCCGTCCGGAATACGAACTGTAAAGCGATCGGAAGAGTTTGCGATGCGCAGGTCATACGAAAACAGCCCATCGGAGCAAAATCCGATGGGCTGTTGCGTTCATGGTGCCCCCGGCGCGATTCGAACGCGCGGCACCCGCTTTAGGAGAGCGGTGCTCTGTCCCCTGAGCTACGGAGGCGTGCCGTGTATTGTAGCACGACGGCGATGGCGCTCCGATCACGCCGATCGCCGGCAGCCGACGTTGGGGCTGCGGTTGCGGCGCTACGCCCTGTCAGCGTCTTTGTCGTCGTCCGAACCGGACGAGGTGTCGTTCTGAGCGTAGATCGTCACCGTGGCGCCCTCCTCGGCGGAGCCGGTGGGCGTGGTGGAGGTGACGAACGCGCTATCGGGCATGTTGTTGGCAACGTAGACGGTGAAGCCGAGGCTTTCCAGCTGGTACTTGGCGTCGGACACCCGCCAGCCCACGAGGTTGGGGATGTTGACCTGCTCGGGCTCCTGGGTGGCCGGGTCGGGGCCGGCGCTCACCACCAGATGGACGGTGTCGCCTTCCTTGGCCAGCTCGCCGCCGGCAGGAGTCTGGCTGATGACCTGGCCGTTGGGAACGTTGTCGTCGTAGACGGACTCGCTGGTCACGTTGAAGCCCGCGTTGGAGAGCGTGGTTGTGGCGCTGCCCTGCGAGGAGCCCACCACATTGGGCACCTCGGTGCCCTCCTTGCCCAGCGACAGGTAATACGTCACGACGCTGTTCTTGGGGATCGACTGACCGGCGGCGGGATCGGTCTGGACGACGCGGTCCTTCTCGACGGTATCGCTGTACTTGGCGGCGCCCGCCTGCACCTGGAATCCGGCATCGGTCAGGATCTTGCGAGCCTCATCGGCGGTTTTGCCGGAGACGTCCGGCACCGAGCTTTGCGATGTGCCGCTCGAGACCACCAGGTTGACGCGCGAACCCTCGGCGCGCTTGGTGCCCGCGGCGGGATCCTGGCTTGCCACCTGGCCTTCTTCGTACTTGTCGTCGGAGCGCTCGGACACGCTGCCCACCTCGAGGCCGGCGGCCTCGATCTCCTGGGTTGCCTCATCGAGCGATTTGCCCACCACGTTGGGCACGGCGATGTTGCCCGAACCGCTGCCGCTACCGCTCAAGGCGAACGCGGCGATGGCCACGATGGCGATCACGGCCACGATGGCGACGATGATGCCGATGGCTTTTTTGTTGGGGCCCTTCTTGGCCGTGTTGGTGGAGCGGTAGGACATGGATCCCGAATTGCCTCCGGCCGCGTTTTGGCCCGCGACGCCCGAAACAGGCATCACGGCCGTGCCGTCGACGCCGGCGGCGGGGGTGACGCCGGCCATCACCTGGGTCTGGGCGCTGCCCATCCCTCCGATGACCGCCGTCTGGGCGCTGGTGAACCCGCCCACGTTGACGGGGCGGCCCATCAGGAAATCGTTGAGGGCGTAGCGCATCTCCATGGCCGTCGCGAAGCGCTCGCTCGGGTTCTTGGACATGGCCTTCATGATGATGGCTTCGAGGCCGGGATCGATGTCGGGCTTGATCTCGCTCGGCGGAACGGGGATCTCCTGGACCTGCTTCATGGCGACGCTCACTGCGTCGGGACCGTCGAAGGGCAGCTTGCCCGTGGCTGCCTCGTACATGACGACGCCGAGTGAGTACAGGTCGCTGGCGGGGGTGAGGTCTTTGCCCTGAGCCTGCTCGGGCGAGATGTAGTGCGCCGTGCCCAGCACCGAGGCGGTCTTGTCCATGGTGGAGTTTTTGGCGCGCGCGATACCGAAATCCATCACCTTCACGTTGCCGTCGGGCTGCACCATGATGTTTTGCGGCTTGACGTCGCGGTGGATGATGTCCTGCTTATGCGCGACCGAAAGCGCCTGGCACACCTGCGAGCCGATCTCGGCGACCTTGCGCTGGTTGATGGCGCCGCGCTCCTTGATGGCGGTTTTGAGGTCGCTGCCGCGGACGAACTCCATGACGATGTAATAGGTGCCGTCGTCCTGGCCCCAGTCGTACACGTTGACGATGTAGGGGCTGGACAGGTTGGCCGCCGATGCCGCCTCCTGCTTGAAGCGGCGGGCGAAGTTCTCGTCGGCGGCGTACTGGGGCAGCATCACCTTGACGGCGACGATGCGCCCGAGCACGTTGTCGGTGGCGCGGTAGACCTCCGCCATGCCTCCGACGCCGATGCACTCGGTGATTTGGTAACGGTTATTGAAGATTCTGCCAATCATGCTTCCGGCCACGTTTTTGCTCCTTTTGGGTACATGCATGCAGTTGGGGTATGCCAAAAATTATCCAGTTCACAAGCATACCTTATTCTTGCGGCCCGTGTGTCCGCCCGGCCGCATTCATCATAGAGTTTTCGCGCGTGTCCGACAGTGCGGCTCCACGCGCGGGTCCCGATGCCGTCGAAGGCGCCCATCACAGCTCGCCCCTCACGCGCAGCGCGGTCTCCAGGATGTCGCCCGCCTTGGCGGAGACGGTGGTCGAGTCGCTGTCCTCGATCACGATGGCCAGCACCACGCTGGGCGAATCCGAATCCGCATCAGCCATGCCGACGAACCAGCCGTCGTTGCCGTCGATATGCTCGGCCGTGCCGGTCTTGCCGGCAACCTGCACGCCGTTGATGGCGGCGGCGGTGCCGGTGCCGTAGTCGACGACGTCCTTGAGCACTTCTTTGACACGCTGGGCGGTCTCGCTCGTGATGGCCTGCAGGTAGCTTGAGGAGCGCGCCTGGTAGCTGCGCTCGCCGTTGGCGTTGTAGACGCTGTCGACCAGATAGGGCTGCATGATCGTGCCGCCGTTGGCGACGGCGCATCCCACCATCGCCATCTCGAGGACGCTTGCCTGGGGGCCGGCGGGGCTTTCATGCTCGCCCACCGGCTCGCCGGCGGATGCCCAGGCGGTCTCCCATTCGGTCATCTCGTCGGGGTCGGGCATGAGCGAGGTCACCGTGGGCAGCTCGAAATCAAGCTCTTGGTTGAACCCGAACGCCTCGGCGCCCTCGACGAGCAGCTGCGCGCCGATTTGAACGCCCAGCTGTCCGAACACGGTGTTGGACGACAGAGCGGTGGCGCGCTGAAGCGTGATGTCGCCGTAGCTTTCGTCGCCGAAGTTGGACACCTCGGCGTTGCCGATCTCCATGACGCCGGGCGATGAGTACACGGTGTCCTCGTCGGCGATGCCGTTTTGCAGGGCGGTGGCCAGCGAGACGATCTTGAACGTGGAACCGGGCGCGTACAGGCCCTGGGTCGCGCGGTTCAACAGCTCGCCGGAATCGTCCGAGCCGCTGTTCTGCGCCGCCTGTTCCAGCAAGGTCTCCACATCGCCGGCGCTGTAGGTGGGCGACGATGCCATCGCCAGCACGGCGCCGGTGCTCGGGTCCATCACGACCGCGGCGCCCGTCTGACCGGCAAGCGCGTCCTGCGCCGCCTGCTGGATGGTGGAGTTGAGCGTCAGGCGCACGTCGTTGCCGGGCGTGTTGATGCCGGCGGCCGCGTTGATCACGTCGGTCCAACTGGCGTAGTTCTGCTGGCCCTTGAGCGTCTCGTTCTCGCTTGCCTCGATGCCGCTGGTGCCGTAGCGCGTGGAATAGTAGCCGACCACGTGGCTTGCCAGATCGCCCGCGGGGTATACGCGCTCGTAACTGCCGTCCTCGGTCTGCTGACTTTCGGCCAGCACCACGCCGTCGTAGGTGGAGATGCTGCCGCGCTCGGTGTCGGCCTCCTGCATCAGGGTGTGGTTGTTGCCGGCCATGTTTTGGTAGTAATCGGCCTGCACGACCATGATGAGCGTGAGGTTGGCCACCAGCAGCGCGAACAGCACCGAGAAGCCGACCATTGTGCGGGTCAGGCGCTTGCCCAAAGCGACACGCCCTAGCACGCTGGCGGTGGGCAGCATCGAAGTGGCGGAGCGCATCTCCTCGCCCACGCCCGTGGCCTCGTCGCCCGCACGCAGCAGCAGCGCGATCGAGATGAAACTGGCCAGAAGCGAGGATCCGCCCTGGCTGACGAAGGGCAGGGTCAGGCCCGTCAGCGGGATGAGCCTGGTGACGCCGCCCACGATGATGAACGCCTGCAGGATGATGATCGCGGTCAGGCCCACAGCCGAAAACGAGCTGACGTCGCTTTTGGCGCGCGCCGCCGTGGCCATGCCGCGGATCGCCAGGCACAGGTAGAGCAGCAGCAGACCCGCCGCGCCCAAAAGGCCGGTTTCCTCGCCGATGGCGGCAAAGATGAAGTCGCTTTCGACCACGGGGATCTGGTCGGCAAGGCCGCGGCCGATCCCCACGCCGAACAGCCCGCCGTCAGCGAGCGAGTAGATGGTCTGCACCAGCTGGTAGCCGGTGTTCTGGGCGTCGGCGAACGGGTCGAGCCAAGTGGCCACGCGCACCTGGATGTGGTCGAACACGAAGTAGAGGCCCACGGCGCCGATCGCCATCATCAGCACGCCGGCGATGACGTAGGTCTTTTTGCCCGATGCCACGTAGAGCATCACCAGGAACACGAAGAAGAACACCAGCGCGCTGCCCAGGTCCTTCTCGAAGGCGACGATGCCGATCGAGATGATCCACATGATCAAGAGAGGCAGCAGCGTGCGGATGTCGGGCAGGTTGAACGGCCCCACGCGCCAGGTGAACACCGAGAGCATCTCGCGGTTGGCGGCAAGGTAACCCGCCAGGAACAGCACGATGGCGATCTTTGCCAGCTCGCCCGGTTGGAACGAGAACGGGCCGATCGACAGCCAGATGCGGCTGCCGTAGATCTCCTGGCCGATGAACGGGATGAGGGGGGACAGCAGCAGGATGAAGCCCACCAGCATCAGGGTGTACTTGTAGCGGGCGAGCTTGTCCAGGTTGCGCACGAACAAAAGCACCAGCACCAGGCACGCCACGCCCACGAACAGCCACATCAGCTGGCCAACGGCCAGCTCGGGGCGCAAGCGCGTGACAAAGGCGATGCCGATGCCCGACAGGGCGAAGGTGATCGGCAGGATCGCCGGATCGGCGCCGGGCGCCAGCTTGCGCACGGCAAGATGGGCGACGACGAATGCGGCGAAGATGCCGATGGGCACGCCCAGCGTGTTGAAGTTGAGCGGCTGGCCCTGGTTGACCACCAGCATCGCGAACATGAGGATGACCAGCGGCGCCGCGATGCACAGCAGGATGAGCTCGAGGTTGCGCCGCGTCATGCGCCCTCACCGCTTCGCGCCACGTCCTCTGCGCTCAGCGCGTTGGAGCCGGCGTCGACGGAAGATGCGCTGTCGGAGGAGCCCTCGTCGGCGGCTTTGTCGGATGAGGCTTGATCCTGCTCGGAGTCAGCGCGGCTCGATCCGGTGCCGGCGTCCTGCTTGCTGGCGGACGCGTCGGCGTCTCTGCCCTCATCGTCCGCGGCGGAATCCTCGCCGTCATCGGGGGAGAGCTGGTCGCGGTACTCCTCGATCAGATCGCGCGCGGCGTTCACGTTGTCGACGCGCAACCCCTCGCGGATGCGATCGGCGACGCCGGGCGAGAGCTTGTCGACGGGCACGTCGGTCTCCTCGACGAGCTCGGAATACGAGACGAACAGGAACGGTTCGGGAATGCCCTGGTAGATCGCGACGTTGCCGTCCTCCTCCGCAAGGTAGGCGGAGTTGTGCACGTAGGCGTTGATGCCCCATGCCGCACCGGCGACGATGGCCGCCAGCAGGATCAGGACGAACGCGATCGTCAGCTTGGTCTTGAGCGCGATCTTTTTGCGACGGGCCTCGCGCTTGCCCTCGATGTCGACGACGATCACGGTCACGTTGTCGTTGCCGCCGGCGGCGATGGCCTCGTTCACCAGTTGCGAGGCGCAGCGTTGCGGATCGGCGGTGCGCGTCATGATCGCCTGGATGTCGGGATCCTCCACCATGCCGTACAGACCGTCGGAGCACAAAAGCAGCCGATCGCCTGCCTCGACGTCGATCTCGTACAGATCGGGCTTGGTGGAAGGGTCGGTGCCCAAGGCACGGGTGATGACCGAACGGCGCGGATGGATGCGCGCTTCCTCGGGCGTGAGCTGGCCCGCCTCGACCATCATCGCGACCAGGCTGTGATCGCGCGTGAGCTGCTGGAGCTCGCCCTGGTGCAAAAGGTAGGCGCGCGAGTCGCCCACCTGGGCGATGACCAAGCGCTCCTCCTGCAGGATGGCGGCGGTGCAGGTGGTGCCCATGCCCTCGCGGCCGCGTCCGTCCTCGGCGGCGGCGATGATCTCGAGATTGGCCTCTTCGACGGCGCGGCCGAGCGCTTCGGCGTCGGGCGTTTTGGGCGCCTTCTCGGCCAGCACGGTCGTGGCTATCTCGGATGCCACCTCGCCGGCGGCATGGCCGCCCATGCCGTCCGCGACGACGAAAAGGGGCGGGGTGACCACGAGGCTGTCTTCGTTGTGGTCGCGCACGCACCCCACATCGGTGCGGCTGCCAAAGGCGGTGATGGCGCCGCGCCTCGTGTGGGCGGTGGAGCGGTATCCCTGCTTCTCGCGCGCCATCAGGCATGCCTCACTCTGATCGACACGTCGCCGACGGTGACGACGTCGTTGTTCTTAAGCGCGGTGGGGGCCGCGATCATCTGGTTGTTGACCATCGTGCCGTTGGTGGATCCCAGGTCCTCCACAAAAAGGTTCTGACCCATCAGCGAGAAGCGCGCATGGCGCGCCGACACGTATCCCGCGCCGATCACGATGTCGGCTCCGGGGCTGCGGCCGACGATGACGGGGCCGCGCACCACGATCGAGACGCCGCGCAGCTCCTTGGGGCCGCGCTCGACCGAGATGTTCCAGGTGCGCTCGCGCTTGCGCTGGCCGCGCACCAGCCCGATGCCGGTCTTCATGATTGCGAACAAGAACAGGTAGAGCAACGCCACGAACAGCAGGCGCCCCACCAGCAATGCGATGTCGATCATGCGGTGCGCACCTCTGTCTTACTTGCGGTAGGTAAAGACGAAGTTCGTCGTGCCGATGGTGATGCGGTCTCCCTCCTGCAGGGGCTGCGAGGCGATCTCGAAGCCGTTGACCAGCGTGCCGTTGGTGGATCCCAGGTCGGTGATGACCCACGTGCCCTGGGGGTCGCAGGTGAGCTCGGCGTGCGTGCGGCTGGCGTTGATGTCGGAGACGACGATGTCGTTTTTGGACTCGCGGCCAACCATCAGGCGGCTTGCCATGAGCGTGTAGGCGCGGTTGTTGACGGTGTCGATGAGGCGCGCCTGGGCGGCTTCCTGCGGGGCGGGCGCCAAAGGCTGGTTCTCGCCGCCGGCGAACACCACGGTGTTGGCGACGCGCTGGTTGCGGGGAGCCTGCGCCTGGCGGGCGGCCATGCCCGCGCCCGCGACGGCTCCTGCGGCGACGGCGCCTGCTGCCGCTCCGCCGGCGGGGGCGCCGAAGAGCGCCGCCTCGCCGCCGTCGTCGTAGTCGAACGGCGCGTTGGCGTCCTGCTGCGCGGTTCCGCGGTCCAGGTCGTCGTATGCGGGATCGTATCCGCCCTGCGCGGGCTGGGCGTCGTAAGAGTCGTATTCGTCATAGGGGCCGTCATAGCCCGCCTGGTCATCGTATCCGTACTCGTCGTAGCCGTATGCGGGCTGGGGCTGGTATGCCCCACCGCGGGGCGCGGGGGCGCCGAAGCCCTGGCCGCGGCCTTGCTGCGGATAGCCGCCGCGAGCGCCGTGGCCCGCGGGCTGCGGCGCCAGGCCGTAGCGCCGCATCTCCTCATCGCGCAGCTGGGCGACGATGGGGGCTGCCACCGCCTCGGCGATGACGTCGAACTTGCCGTGCTTGAGCTCGTCGTCGACGATGAAGCGCACCAGCGGCTGACCGTCCATCACCAGGCCGTGCTCGGCGGCCTTGGCGGCAAGGTAGGTCTCGGTCTCCCCGGCGAGCGTGGGGTAGTAGCCGAACAGGCGCTCGTCGTCATCGGGGTTCACCAGCACGGTGTAGAGCGTGGGGGCGTACTGCTTGCCGGCGCCGACCATCTTCTCGCGGCGCATCTGCTTTTCGGCCTTCTTGGCGATCTGCACCGGAGACAGGGGCGCGCCCGCCATCTTGTTGGCGGCTCCCTCCACCGTGTCTTCCATCTTGCCTTCGAACTTTGAAAGGAAGCCCATCTGCTTCTCCTATCGGTCAATCGGCTAGGCGATCTGTGCGCGACTATGCAATGCTCCATCTTGCCACAAACGAACGCGCAGCCCTTGTGCGCGGCCGCATTCTATATGCAATCGTCACTTAAGGAGCCCTCTTCGTAAGCTTGCCGTAAGCTGCGGCCGGGCGATGCTGGATACGCCCTTCGGACGGCATTTGGTGTCCGGGCGCGGCATCGGGCGTCCGCGCGCCGCGACGTCGATGCTCCCGCATGCGGCATGCTGTTTCGCGGCAGACGCCCGTTGTCGCTTCTCCGCAGGTCGCTATAATGGAAGCAGCGATTTTGACAACGGCTGGCGCCACGTAGAAGCGCTTGGCGGGCGCCCTCGTCGAGGAAGGGTTTTCAACATGCTGTACGACAACATCATGGTTCCCTATGACGGTTCCCCATCGGCGCGCGCGGCGCTTGAGGAAGCCGCCCGCTTTGCCAGCGAGGATCCCGGCCTGACGCTGCGCATCGTCACCATCATCGACGCGGAGTCGCGCGTCGCGGCATATCTGGAAAAGCATCCCCTTCCCGAAGGCGTGGTGCCTTCGGCGCGGCTGCGCCAGATCCACCAGCAGGTGGTCGACGAGGCCGACGCCGATCTGCACCGTCAGATCGACCATGTCCTCGATCGCCTGATGAACCGCGTAATCATCGAGTTTTTGGAGGAGACGTCGCCGGGCGTGCAGATCGTCTCCTACGCCTCCGACAACAACTGCGACCTGATCATCATGGGATCGCGCGGCCTCGGCGCGCTGCGCGGCATGCTCGGCAGCGTCAGCAGCTACGTGCTGCGCGAGGCGGAGTGCCCGGTGATGGTGGTGAAGGCCGGCGACTAGCCGGCGTGCCGAGGTCGGCGTCGGCCGCCCCTGGTTCTGCAGACAAGAGAAAAGGCCGTCGGACGGATCCGACGGCCTTTTGATTTCGTGGAGCCAACGACCGGACTCGAACCGGTGACCTGCTCATTACGAGTGAGCTGCTCTACCAACTGAGCCACGTTGGCGCACGGCTTCTTGCGAAGCGCAAGCATGCAGTATACATAAACACGCCATACCTCGCAAGGCCGCGCAAAATCCCCACAGGCCGGCGTCGTCCGCGGCGGTCGGCGCCGCTCTGCTGGTCGGGCGAGCGGTCCGTCCGGCTAGGCGGACGCAGGCGGCATCGCGGTTTTTGCGTTTGGAGCCATCGCCTTCGCGCGCCTCCCTTTATACTGTCCGCATGGCACGCAATCAGCTCATACTCGATCGCTACGCGCCCCTTGCCGAGGCAGGCACGGGCGGGTTCAGCACGGTCCAGGTCGCCTGGGACACGCGCATCCAGCGCAAGGTGGCCATCAAATGCATCGAGCTCGATGAGCTGCGGGAGCCTGTCGCGCCGCGCGGCGCCCGTCGGATGGGACGGCGCGCTCCCGAGCTGCCGGACGATCTTTCCTCGCAGGAGACCGTGTCGCTCGGCGGCCTCGATGTGGCAGGGGATGGTCCCGCCGCCGCATCCCCTGCGGCGCAGACGCGGATCATCGACGAGGCCGGGGCTCCCACCCGCGCGCTCGGCGGACGCGACGACTACTCTGCGGCGGTGCGCGCCTATCTGCGCGTTCCCGGATTGGACGAGGCGCGCACGGCGGCGATGCTCAGCGATGCCGACATCGTGGCTGTGTACGACTTCGAGGTGCAGGGTTCGACCGCCTATCTGATCATGGAGTACGTGGAGGGCATGACCCTCACGCAGCTGCTCGACGAGTGCGGCGACGCGCTGACCCTCGATATCGTGGCGGCGGTGTTCTCCAGCGTGGCGCACGCGCTGGAGGTGGCGCACGAGAACCAGGTGCTGCATCTGGACATCAAGCCCGACAACATCCTCGTCGATCGAAAAGGCCAGGTGAAGGTGACCGACTTCGGTCTTGCCAAACTGGCGGGCGCGGGCGGGTTCGGCGCGGCGGGCGGCGGCACCGTCGGCTACATGCCGCTCGAGCAGATGCGCGGCGAGCTTTTGGACGTGAGGTGCGACGAATGGGCGCTTGCCTCGGTGTCCTACGAGATGCTGACGGGCGAGAACCCCTTCCTGGCGGATGATCTGCGCCAGGCCGAGGACGCAATCCTGGATGCGGAGCTGGTTTTGCCCTCGCTGTGCTGGGATGACCTCGACGACCAGGTCGACGATGTGCTGTTCTACGCGCTGGATCCCGATCGCGAGGAGCGTTACGACACGGTCGGCGATTTTGCCGAGGAGATGGAGAAGTTCCTCGGCGACCCCAAGCGGGGGCGCCGTCAGCTGGCGCAGCTGATCGACGAGGCGCTTTCGGACGGCGAGGATTGGCAGGACGAGGAACCCGAGCCCGCCCCTCCCGCGGAACGTGCGCCCTTGGCCGAGCGCGTGGGCCCGCTTCCCCGCAAGATAGCCGGCCGTGCGGTCGCCTTGGCGGGATCGGCCCTGGTTGCCGGCTTGGGATTGTCGAACCTCCCGGGCGCGTCGGGTACGGACAACCCGCTGTTCTGGGGGTTGCTCGCGCTTGTCGCCGCATTGGGCGCGGCGCTGCCCCATGCGGGCGCGCTTGCGGCGTATGCGGTGCTGGCGGCGGCGCTCATCGCGCAGGGCGCTCCTGCGGCGGGATGCTTGCTTATCGCGGCTGCGGGCGTTTGGTGGTGGTTCGTCGGACGCGAGGGGACGGCCCAGGCCAACGCCGCGTTGGCCGGACCGCTTGCCGGCGCGGTGGGCGCGGCGGCGCTCGCCCCCTTGGCGGCGGGGGCGTCGCTTCGTCCCTTGCAGGCGTTGGCGACAGGGGCGTTCTCCGCGTTCACCGCGCTGATACTGGCGGCGCTTGGATCGGGCAACCTGTTCGGATGGGATGCGTTCGGCACGTGGAGCTTCGCGGGAGCCGACATCCAAGGCAGCCTGATCGACCTTGCCGTTGATCCCGCGACCTGGGTGGTCGTCGCCGGCTGGCTGGCAGCCGCGGTTTTGCTGTCGGCGCTGCGTTCGCGGCGCAGCTGCGCCCTGCTCATCGTCGGCATCGTGCTTGCCGCTGCGGTTCTCGTCGCGTCGGCGTGCTTTGCCGCGGGCATCGCGGCACATCAGGCGGTGGCGGCTCCTTCGCCCCAGGCGTTCGCCTCCATCCTCATAAGCGCGGTTGCGGTCGGCGCGGTGGCGACGTCCTTCTTCAACGGCGAAGGGCCCCTCGACGAGGAGCCCTTCGAAGAATCCGAATTCGATCGCAGCTTGTAGCCGGATATCTCATCACCGCTGATCCGGGCGGCGTCTGACGTGCCCGGCAGCGCTTCGAACCGCGCCGCGCTTTATCCCAAAAGCTCGCACACCTTGCCCAGCAAAAGCTCGAAGCTGACGCCGCGCTCTTGGAAGTGCGGCTGCTTGGCGCTCACGATCATAGCGTCATGCACCAGGTCGCCCGCGAACCGCGCTGCATCGGCCAGGCTGCGCTCGCACATGACGGCCGCCATCAAAGCCGAGCAGTACAGATCGCCGGTGCCGTGCAGCATGTAGGGCAAATACTCGTTGTGCACCTCGGTCAGATCGCATTCGGCGCCGCCCACGTAGTTGCGGATGACGTTTTCGCCTGCGCGCTGGATGCCCTTGAGCACCACGTTTTTGGCACCCTTGGCCAGCAGCGCCTCGACCAGGCGTCCCGCCTCCGCCTCGCTGATGTCGACGCCGCCCCACGCGTCGCCGATGGGCTCGCCCAAGATGATCGCCGCCTCGGTGAGGTTGGGCGTGAGGATGTCAGCGTCGGCGGCAAGCTGCGCCATCGCGTCGCACAGCTCGGGGGTGTAGGTGGGGTAGACCTTTCCGTGATCCGCCATCACGGGATCGACCACGCGCAGCGCACGCGGATACGTCTCGTAGATGCCGCGGATGATGTCCACCTGCTCGGGCGCTCCCAAAAATCCCGAATACACCGCATCGATGTCGACGTCGATGCCCTTCCAGGCGTTCAGGTAGTCGGGCAAAATCCCGGTCGTGTCGTGCATGTACCACCCGGGAAACGCCGTGTGGCTGGAGAACAGGCCCGTCGGAACAGGGCATACGTCGCAGCCGGCGGCGGATAGGACGGGGATCGCCACACCCAGCGAGCATTTGCCGTAGCCGCACAGGTCATGCACGGCGGCGATGCGGGGGATGTAGTCGCCTTGGCGCGTGTGCAAGGGGCCGCCGACGCCGCGTTCGGTTTGTTCGTCTGCCTCGGTCATGGATGCTTCCTTTCCCTAGCAAGTCAAATGCGCCGCAACAACATGCGGCGCGTGCAAGCGGAGTATGACTCGGTTTTGTTTCGGGGTGATTGCCGGATCCTGTCGCGATCCTATTGCTTGGAATCCTCCACCTCGTCGTCATCGTCGTCGAACAGCGACCATTCGTCTTCGGTCTTGGGACGGTCGACGAACATCTTGCGCGTGCGCTTCTCCATGATGATGCATGCGATCAGGCAGATGACGATGCCGGCGCCGACCATGCAGCCGATGCCGCCGTAGGTTTGGAACAGGAAGTGATAGATCTGTTCGAAGTCCATGGATCCTCTTAGCTCTCGCGGGTTTCCCGCCGCGCCGCGCCGTCGTCCGGCGGGGCTTCGCGGCATCCGTTAATCGTGTCAGAGGCAGTATACTGCACAGCCGTCTTCCGGCGGACGTCGTCGGCGCAGTTGGTTATCTCGAGGCACAGCAGGCGCTCCGCCTTGTCGAGATCGTCCGGCGCGCACGAGGCAAGGTACTCCGTCGCAGCGCGCTTGAGCGCCATGAGCTTCGCGTGACACTGCGGATTGGGATCCATCTTTTTCCTCCTGAATGCCTTGGGTGTCCGGTTGTAACCGTACACCCAAGGCATAATTCTCAATAGTCTAGTGCCCATGGGGGTTTCCGCAAAAAGCATCGGCTTGCGAATCCGCTCACTCAGAGAGGAGCGGCGGATATCCCTTCGTCAATTTGCCCTGATGACAGACTTGAACAAAAGCCACCTGTCGGATGTCGAGCGCGGACGTTGCGATCTGCGCATGAGCACGCTGAACAAGATCGTCGACGGGCTAGGTATATCCGCCACCGAGTTCTTTGCGGGCATCGACGCGCCGGGCGCGTCCTGCGATCGGTGACAGCGGCGCGGGCCTCTCATCGCGTCCTCCCTTCTAATAACAGTTTTCGTGCCGCGGTGGCGGCGTAGGTGTAGAGCGGGGCGAACGCTTTCGACCGCTTCGCCCGATAGACCATGGTGAGGGGCACGGCAAAGCGCTCGCCGGGGTCGAACGGCAACGCGACCATCCCGCTGGGCAGGGGAAGCGTCCTGCCTTCGCGCACCGCCAGGACGATCCCGCCTTGGCGGACGAACCCGATCGCCGCCTCCCTCGAAGGCGCCAGGTCGGCGAACAGGGGCATGACCCCGCGGCGCCGACAGCCCTCGATCAAGCGCGGCGCCGACCATCCGCGATCGAGGGGGAGCGCGGTGGGCCGCCTGTCCAGATCATCCAAGAGCAGCCGGCTTCGATTGGCAAGCACATGCTCGTCCGCCATGATGGCGCGCGGATGAAGCATGCAGATGCGGCGGTTCTCCACATCGTCGCCTTCCGCCGCCCCGAGCATGATCGCGACATCCAGCATCTCCGACAGCAGCGCCGCCGCGCACATCTCGTTGCTGAGAAACGTCAGATGCAACCGGTCCCTTCGGTTCTGCTCGCGGTAGCAGGCAAAGTCCTCGGGGAAGAACACCTGGCAGCGGGATGCCGACTGCACGACTCCCAGATGGATGTCGCGCCCGCCGCCTTCCTCGCTGTAACCCGAGACGTAATACGCCAGATCGTCGAACGAACGCACGGCATCTTGAGCCTGATCGGAAAAGTGTACGGCATCGTCGGTCGGCGTGATGCTGCGTCCTTTGCACTTGAAAAGGGCGAACGGCAGTTCTGCTTGAAGCGCTTTGAGCGATTTGGACACGGCCTGCGGCGACACGAACAACGCCCGAGCCGCTCCGGCGTAGCTTCCCTCTGCGATGACCGCGCGAAGGTACTTGAGCTGGTTGACGTTCATCGGCGTTTCCTCCGACGTGAGGCAGGCGGCGCATCGACGGATGCGCGCCCCATTACATTAAACATACCTTAACGTTATTCTCGAGTAAACATGACGCCATTTCTGCGAAAAGAGGTTTTTGTCGGAAACCGGAGCAGTAATTGCGTGCCGCATGCCGTCCAGATGGCGATGACGTGCGGAATGCGGATGAGGGGCGGGCGGTCGCACCGGGCTGCGCTATACTGACAACCCATCCGCCGCGGCACGCATCCGGCATGCCGCAGGTCAAACAAACGTTGACGCAAAAAGGAGCGCGATCATGCTAGACATCCGTTATGTCCGCGAACATCAAGAGGAAGTCGCCCAGGCGATGAAGAATCGCAACGCCTCTTGGGATTCCGCGCTCTTCTCCGAGCTCGATGAGGCCCGCCGTGCCGCCATCGCCGAGGTCGAGGCGCTTCAGCAGGAGCGCAACAGCGCGTCCAAGTCCATCGGCAAGATGATGTCGGAGGGCAAAAAGGACGAGGCCGAGGCCGCCAAGGAGCGCGTGCGCGCCATCAACGACCAGATCTCCGAGCTCGACGCCCGCCGCGACGAGGTCGAGGGCAAGCTCAACGACCTGATCGCCCATACGCCCAACCTCCCCAACGACAAGACGCCCGTCGGCAAGGACGAGACCGAGAACCCCGAGATCCGCCGCTGGGGCACCCCGCGCGATTTCGAGGCGGAGGGCTTCGAGGCCAAACCGCATTGGGATCTGGGCACCGATCTGAACATCCTGGATTTCGAGCGCGGCAACAAGCTTTCGGGCAGCCGCTTCACCGTGCTGGGCGGTCTGGGCGCCCGTCTGGAGCGCGCGCTCATCAACTTCTTCGTCGATACGCACGCTTCGCGTGGCTTCAAGGAGTGGTGGCCGCCGGTGGTGGTCAAGCGCCAGACCATGTTCGGCACGGGCCAGCTGCCCAAGTTCGAGGATGACGCCTACCATGTGAGCGGCGACATGTTCCTGATCCCCACCGCCGAGGTGACGCTCACCAACCTGCATGCCGGCGAGGTACTCGACGCCGCCGACCTGCCCCTGCGCTACACCGCGTTCACCCCGTGCTTCCGCGAGGAGGCGGGCAGCGCCGGCCGCGACACGCGCGGCATCATCCGCCAGCATGAGTTCGACAAGGTCGAGATGGTCAAGTTCGCCACGCCCGAGCAGTCCGACGAGGAGCTGGAGAGCATGACCGCCGAGGCGGAGTACCTGCTCCAGCAGCTGGGCCTTCCGTACCGCGTCATCGCGCTGTGCACGGGCGATCTGGGCTTTTCCGCCCAGCAGACCTACGACATCGAGGTCTGGCTGCCCAGCTACAACGGCTACAAGGAGATCTCGTCGTGCTCCAACTGCGGTGATTTCCAGGCGCGTCGCGCCAACATCAAATACCGCGATCCCGAGAACTTCAAAGGCTCGCGTTTCCTGCACACGCTGAACGGCAGCGGCCTGCCCGCGGGCCGCACGATGGCTGCCATCATCGAGAACTTCCAGCAGCCCGACGGCACCATCCGCGTGCCCGACGTGCTGGTCCCCTACATGGGCGGCGTTGAGGTCATTGGTCCGCAAGCGTAAATCGGGACCGCGCAAGGCGACGGCCCCCCTGTCCCAGATAGCAGCTCAGCTGCAGGAGGAGAAGTCGGCCGCCGAGTCCGGCGGCCCTGCCGTCGCGCGCTCTGCGGGCAACGGCAGCTTCGGACCCACCGCTTCCACGGATCCTTCCGTGCGGGCGGCTGTTGGGGCGTCGAATGCTTCGCCTTCCGCTGCGGCCGGGAACGCCGCGCCTGAAGCGCCGGCATCCAAGTCCGCGGCGCCCGAGAGGGCGGAGGCGGAGCCGTCGGCAGATGCCCCGGCCGCTTCGACGTCGTCCGCCGTCGATGGCGGCGAGCCGGGTGATGCCGCGCAATCCGACAGCGCGGCGGATGCCGCATCCGACAACGGCGATTCCGCATCGTCCGCCCAGGCGGCGGACTCCGAGAGCTCCGATAAAGCCGACGTCTCCTCGGATGCGCCCGCATCCGAGGCCGATGAGCCAAAGCCGTCCGACGACGCAGACGCCACGGAAGAGGAGGCCGCGTCCGACTCCGAAGCCCCCGAGTCCGCACGTCCGTCCAAGCGCAAGTCCGTCCGCCGTGCGCAGAAGCCCAAGCGGTTGGGGCTGTGGATCGCCATCGCGGTCGTCGTGCTGACTGCGGTTGCCGTCTCCCTGTTCGCGTGGGACCGCTGGGCGCGCTACGACGACGCCGCGGATTTTCAGGGGGAGTGGCACGTCGCCGACTCCGCCAACACCGTCACGATCGACGGGGAGTCGATTCACCTCACCGACAAAGAGGCGTACGCCTACACGATGGACGCCGGGGCAAAAACGCTGACGTTCACCTTCAGCGACCTGTCGGGCCAGGCGCGTTACCGCTTTTCCGCCGATCGCACGCAAGTCGCCATCCAGGACGGGGAGTTCGGCACCATGGACACGCTCGCGAGCGATATCGCCTGGGCGTGGTCGTGCCTTATCGGCACGATCATCGGCCAGCCGAGCGCCAGCCCTTCCCTGGGCGAAGGATCGCTGGTGCTGACGCGCGAGCCGTCGCTGCCCGCGGAGCAGCCTGCGGAGGACGCGGAGGGCGCCGATGGCTCCGCCGAGCCCGGCGAGCAGCAGGACGCTTCCGACGAGAGCCCCGCCGAGGATCAGCCTGCGGAGGAGCCGTCCTCCGATGACCAGGAGGCAGAGCAGCAAGCTGCAGAGGAGCAAGCCGCCGCCGAGGCAGCCGAGGAGGAGAAGCGCCAGGAGGAGCTGCATATTCAGGAGGCCCTCACGCAAAGCGGCGAGAGCGGTTCGGTGGGCTCCAACGCGCTCGCGCCCGAGGACCTCATGTAGCAAAGGCGGGGTCGGTGGCTTCCAGCGGCGAAAAGCCCATCACCATAGAGCGCATGACCGTGGGCGCGGGCCGTCTGACGTGCGAGGTCCGCCTCGCCCCCGACGCTGCGCGCCTCACGTCGCCCGAGCTCATCGAACGCATACGCCCGCGGTTCCCCGATCTGCCGCGCCACGCGTGCGTCAATGGGAAAGGCCCCACGTTCGCCGCCGTCATGGAGCGCACCCCGCTGCCCCATCTGCTCGAGCATCTGGTCATCGACCTGCAGACGCGCGCCTCTTCGCATGACGACGCCGCGTTTGTCGGCACCACCGAATGGATCGACGAAGCAGCCGGTACCGCGCGTATCCAGGTGAGCTTCACCGACGATTTAGTCGCCTTACGTGCTTTTCGCGACGCGGCGGCGTATCTGAACGATTGCGTGCTACCCTAGCAGGATATTCCGAGCGAGGGGAGGAAACGCAGTATGACATCAGCCCATCTCACGTTCGATAAAACCGACGACAAGCACGCCCATCGCGTCGAGAAGATGCGCTCCTCGCCGGTGCGCGATCTGTTCTCCGCGGCGGTGCGTCCCGACATCATCTCGCTGTCCGGCGGCATGCCCGACGTGTCGCTTCTGCCCGTCACCAACATCCGCAAAGCCGTGCGCGCAGCGGTGGAAGATCACCGCGCCCAGGCGCTGCAATACGGCACCACCGACGGTCGCGTCGAGACCAAGCAGGTGTTCTGCACGCTCATGCGCGACATCGGCGTGCGTTGCAAACCCGACCAGATCCTCATCACCAGCGGCGCCCAGGAGGCGCTCGACCTGCTTGGCAAGGTGTTCATCGATCCGGGCGACATCATCTTGGTGGAGGGTCCCACGTATCTGACGGCGCTGCAGGCGTTTTCGACCTACGAGCCCGAGGTCCACGCCATCCCCTTCGACGACGAGGGTATGCGCATGGATCTTTTGGAAGAAGAGCTCAAGAAGATCGGCAAGAACAACCCGCGCCTGAAATTCTGCTACACCATCCCCAACTTCCAAAACCCCGGCGGCGTCACGATGACGCCCGAACGCCGCAAGCGTCTGCTGGAGCTGTCGCACGAGTACAACTTCCTGGTGGTCGAGGACGACCCGTATGGGCGCCTGCGTTACGAGGGCGGCCATCAGATCCCGCTCAAGGCGCTTGATGAGCGCGTGATCTACCTGGGCACGGTCTCGAAGATCTTCGCGCCGGGCCTGCGCTGCGGGTGGATCGCGGCGCCCCGCTCCATCATCGGCAAGGTCAACCTGGTCAAGCAGGGCTCCGATCTCTGCGGCAGCTCGTTCGACCAGATCGTCGTGGAGCACTACTTCACCGACACGCCGTGGCAGCGCACGCTGCAAAAGTTCGTGCGCACCTACAAGACGCGCCGCGACGCGATGCTCAAGGCGTTGGAGGAGAACTTTCCGCCCGAGGCGTCGTGGACGCATCCCGAAGGCGGCTTCTTCGTGTGGGTGACGCTGCCCGAGTACATGGACACCGGCTCGATGCTGGCCGAGGCGCTTGAAGCGGGCGTGACCTACGTGCCGGGCGACTCGTTCTTCCCGGGCGGCACGCAAGGCAAAAACTGCATGCGCATCAATTTCAGCTACGAGACGCCCGAGAACATCGAGGAGGCGATCCGCCGCCTCGCAGGCGTCATCGAGGAGCGGCTCGAGCTGTACCGCGCCTTTATCGACGCCGGCGCCATCGGCGAGACGGCGCCCCAGCGCAAATCCGAGTGAGGGCTCCGGCGGTCTTCCGGCCGCCGAAGACACCCTTGCTGACGTTACGAACGACCGGTGAGGAATGAGAAAAAGGGACTGCCCTTTTTCGCATTCACAGGAGGGAGAGACGATATGGGACTGAAAGTCGCAGTTCTGATGGGCGGGACCTCGTTCGAGCGCGAGTTCTCGTTGAAGAGCGGCAAGACGGTGTGCGACGCGCTTGAGGAGGCCGGCCACAAGGTGGTGCCGCTGGACACCACCAAGGATCTGGTTCCCACGCTGCGCAGCGAGCGACCCGACGTGTGCTACATCGCCGTCCACGGCAAGCACGGCGAGGACGGCACGCTGCAGAGCCTGCTGGAGTTTTTGGACATCCCGTTCGTGGGATCGTCGGCTTCGGTGTGCCAGCGCGCCTGGAACAAGGACTCGCTGCACTACGAGCTTGCCGCCTATCGCAACATCACCGGCGAGCAGCCGATCGCGTCGTGGCCCCAGGGCCTTTACATCGCGCGCGACGCGTTCAAGAGCATGGGCGCCGCCACGGCGCTCGACATGGTCGAAGACCGCGTCATCGGCGGCTATCCCGTCGCTGTCAAGCCGGCGCACGGCGGCTCGGCAATGGGCGTGCATCGCGTCAACCGCGTGGAGGATCTGGGCGAGGCCGTGCTCGACGCGCTTTCGTACGACGGCGCCGTCGTCATCGAACAGTGGATCGAGGGCGTCGAGATGGGCGTGTCGATCCTGGGCACCGGTTGGGATGCCTACGCGCTGCCGCCGGTCGAGATCGTGCCGCGCCAGGGCCTGTACGACACGGCCGCCCGCATGACGGCGGGCGCGGTCGACTTCCACTGCCCTGTGCGCCCCGAATCGCTGTCCACCGATCCCGCCGAGGCCCAGGCTATCCGCGCCGAGATCGAGCGCGCCGCCTTGGAGGTCTACCGCGCCTACAATGTGCGCGACTTCGGCCGTGTCGACCTGATCTGGGACGGCGCCCAGGCGCGCGTGCTCGAGATGGACGTGTCGCCGGGCATGACGGAGTACTCGATGTTCCCCGCTGCCTGCCGCGGCGCCGGCTTGACGATGCCCAAGGTCCTCGACGAGCTCGTCCACGCCGCCCTCGAGCATCCTCCTGTTTGGTAATGGGTTCCGTCGGCCTGCCGGTCGACGGAGTTGGCCGACGCTGCGAAGGGCCCTGGCACCGGATTTCGCGATTCCCGCGTCTCCGTGCCAGGGCCCTTTTCGCTGGCTTATGCTCAGCCTATATCAACCTAAATCAACGGAGCGGCAACCTTTTTTTAGAGCGCTCGTGATTTTGCGCTGTCATCTGGGGTGCGCCCCTATAATGGACGCATGACGAGGGGCGCTGACGGAACGCGCCCAGAACGGAGATTCAACATGAGCAACAAACTGGGAGCTTTCGTCGTCGGCGGTCTGGTGGGTGCGGCGGTCGCGCTGCTGTATGCCCCGCGTACCGGCGTCGAGACGCGTGCGCTGGTGACCGAGAAGATGAACACCGCGTGGGGCGGTGCCCAGGATTTTGGCGCCCAGGCGCAGGTGAACGCGCAGCAGGCGTATCAGACCGCGGTTGAGCGCGGTCAGGTGGTGGCGCAGGATGTGGCCGCCCGCGGCCAGTCGGTCGCCCAGAACGTCGCCGCCCGCGGCCAGGAGATCTACGGCCAGGCGCAGGCGCGCGTCCAGGAGGCGGCGGGCGCGGTGAAGCCCGTCATCACCGACAAGAACGATCAGCTGCGCGAGAAGATCGAGGCTGCCCGCCAGCGCATCGCGGCGCAGGTGGCGCGCAACGCCGAGGAAGCCGCCGAGGCGGTCGATCCCGCGGCTGTTGCCGAAGAGGCCCTCGAGGCTCAGGCCGAGGTCGCGCAGGACGCTCAGCCCGCAGCCGGCGAGGCGGAGCGCATCTAACGGCTCATCCACAACGATATGCGGTTTCACGCGGCGGGATGGCCCGTCGGGTGAAGCGCGCTGTTTTCCGCAACATAGCATGGCGCCAAGGGCGCCCGGGGCAAAGGAAACCACAACGGGTATGGTAAGCAATCTGATGACCAACGACGAGCTGCGCGGCGTGCGCGTGCTGGGTGGCAAGAACGGCACCTCCCATATCGGCAAGGTGCGCCGTCTCGTGTTCCATCCGCGCGAGCGCCGTGTGGTGGGCTTTATCGTCAAGCGCCCCGATCTGGCGCTGATGTTCCACCGCAAGGACCTGTTCGTCTCGATCAACGGATTCGACATCGTCGACGGCCGCGTGGTCGTGCGCCAAACCCCCGACGCCACCGACAAGGGCGCCTGCAAGGCGCTCGGCATCGATTGGAACACCTGCGTGATGTGGGAGGGCCTGCCCCTGATGACGGAGTCCGGCGAGATGCTGGGCATGGTGGGCACGGTCACGTTCGATCGCGAGACCGGTGCCATCTTCACCGTGGCCGCCGACGCGGGCGCCACCGCCAACACGCTGCTGGGCACGCGCGTCATCCCCGCGTCCTATATCAAGGGCTTCCGCCGCGGCATCGGCATCGCGCTGGCGCAGCAAGACGATGCGGGGGCCGAGCAGGATGAGGACGAGATCGAGCTCGGCGCCATCCTGGTGTCCGACGAGGCGCTGAAGCTTGCGGCCGAAGGCAGCGTCGCCGAAAAGGCGGGGGCGGCGACGGCGGTTGCCGTCAACAAGGTGAACACCACCGTCAAGCCCGCGGTGACCAACGCCGCCAAGGCGACGACCCAGGCGGTGGGCAAGGGCGTGCGCGCCGTCGGCAAGCGCGCCGAGGAGACCAAAGACGCGTTTGCGGGCTTCAAGGAGGAGTACGACAAGGCGCGCGGCAAAGGCTCCGAAGAGGGCGCATCCGCCGTCGTGAAAAAGGCCGCGTCTGCAAAGCCCGCCGCACAGACGGCGTCCGCCAAGAAGGCCCCGGCGAAGAAGAACATGTTCGCCGCATTCAAAGAAGAGTATGACAAGGCGCGCCATGGTGACGAATAGGCACGGACATCGCGATTCGGCGTCGTCGTCGGAGACCCTGCGCGACAAGGTCCACGACCGCACCGAGGCCATCCACGAGAAGGCGGCGCAGCCCACCACCGTGCACGGCCATCCCATGCAGATGGGCGACATCTTCAAGTTCGTCGGCCTCATCGCGTTTTTGGCGATCATGGGGCTTTTGGTCTATCTGCTGTGGCCCTATTTCCACGAGCTGTTCGAACCCGGCGGGCTCGAGCGCGTCATCGAAGACGTCCGCTCCGCCGGTCCGGTGGGCTTTTTGATCCTTTTGGGGCTGCAGTTCATCCAGATCGTCGTCGCGTTCATTCCCGGCGAGGTCACGCAGATGGCTGCCGGCCTTTTGTACGGCCCCTGGATCGGCGCCCTGGTGATCTTGGCGGGCTGCGTGCTGTCCAGCGCGTTCGTGTACGTGGTGGTCAAGCGCCTGGGCTCTCCGTTCGTGCAGAAGATGGTGCCGACCAAGTACTTGGACAAGTTCCGTGCGTTCGAGGAGACGGGCAAGCTGAACATCATCGTGTTCATCCTGTTCCTCGTCCCCGGCCTGCCGAAGGATGTCTTCACCTATCTGGTGCCTCTGACCGACATGCCGATGCGCACGTTTTTGGTGCTGTCCAACGTGGGGCGCATCCCGGGCATCGTCGTGTCGACGTACGCCGCCGCCGGTCTGGCCGACGGGCGCGTGGTCGAAAGCGTGATCATCTTCGCCGTGCTCGCCGCGGTGGCGATCGTGGGCATCCTGCTGCGCGACCGCATCATGGACTTCTTCTCGCGTCATCGCCACAAAGACGCCGATGCGGCCGATACCGGCAAGGAGGGCAAATGAGCGATCCGACCAACAAGCCGCAAGACGAACCGATCGCCGACGCCGCGCAGGCCGCGTCCGAGGCTGACGTCCGAACCGATGCAGACGCTGCGGCTGAGGTTTGCGTCTCGGCCGACGCTGCGCAGACCGTGTCCGGCGGTGCCGAGCAAGCCGATGCGGCAAGCGTCGCGGGATCGGCGACCGCATCCGACGCGCAATCCTCCGATGACGGGCTGACGCGCGCCGAGGAGCGTTTGCATGCCGTCGAGGCGGAGTTGGAGGCCGCCCGCGCACGTATCGCCGAGCTAAGACGTGACGCCTCCTATCCGCAACCGCCGCTTTCCGCCGAAGGCGGCACGGCAGCGGCGGAGGATTCCGCTGCGGCTCCCGGGGGCTCTGCGGGCGCGTCGTCCTCCTCCATTCCCAATCCGGCTCCCTACGAGCCGCCTGCGTACGGCGCCTTCCAACAGCCCCAGCAAGCGTACGCGCAGCAACCCTACGGTGCGCCCCACGGCGCCGCGCAGCAATTCGGCCAGCCCTACGGTCAGCCGCAGCAGCCGTACAGCGCGCCTCGGCAACCCTATGGTCAACAGCCGTTCGGCGCATACCAACAACCCTACGGCGCCCCCCAGCAGCCGTACGCGAACGCGCCCTACACGCCGCCGTCGTACGCGCAGCCGGTCGTCACCAAGGATCACGTCGCGGCGGGTTTGCTGGCGATCTTCCTGGGCGTGTTCGGCGTGCACAAGTTCTACCTGGGCTACAACACGTCGGGCTTCATCATGCTCGCGGTCACCATTTTGGGCAGCATCTTCACCATCGGGCTCGCTGCGGGTGTGATGTGGGTCATCGCGCTGATCGAAGGCATCATCTACCTGGCAAAATCCCAAAGCGAGTTCGACGCCATCTACGTCGCCAACAAAAAAGAGTGGTTCTGAGGCGTTCCGCCCCGCTGCGCATTCGCTAAACTGTGCACGGTTGCGCATACGCGCCGCCCGACGCCGCCGAGCGGCGATCCGCAAACGCGCGACGTTGGCGGGCGGGCGCTTTGCGCGGTAACGGTCATGCGGATGGTGACGCGTCCGAAGCGGCCGCGCCTGTCTGAGAGGGGTTCGAATGGGATTGCTTGAACGCGCCGATGCATATTGGCGCTTTGCGGGAACGTGCACCCAGTGCGGCCACTGCACCGAGGCGTGCGAGTCGCTGACCAAGGCCGGCATGTCGCTGGGCCAGATCGCCAAGGCGATGCTGGAGGCCCAACGCACGGCCTCCTCCAAAGAAGAGCTGGCGATGAACATCGCGACCAACGGCGACCTGATCCAAGCAGTTCGCGGCTGCTTTTTCTGCACGTCGTGCAAGAACACCTGCTTCGCGCACAACGATGTGTGCGACCTCATCTACAGCGCGCGTGTCGATTTCCAGAACCTGGGCCTGATCGAGCGTGCGGCGTGGTCGAGCGTGCTCGTCGACGAGGAGTGGGATATCTTCACCGCTTATCGTGCCATCCATGGCATCGGATACGTTGACCTGGTGCGCCATAAGGCGTACGAGGGGCATGAGGCGCAGACCGGCCTGGACACGGCGTTTTTCCCCGGATGCTCGCTGGCAGCCTACGGGCCCGAGCTCACGCGCGAGATCTTCCAGACGATGGACCAGATGACCGACGGCAGGCTGACCATGGTCGACAGCTGCTGCGGCTCGTCGCTTAAAAGCGCCGGCTTCTTCGGGCGCGCCGAGGCGCTGTGCGACCGCAATGCCGACGAGTTGGTGGCGGCGGGAGCCAAGGAGCTGGTGTGCGTGTGCCCGGGTTGCGCCAACGACATGAGGAAGGCGCTCGCCAAGCGCGGCATCGAGGTGGAGGTGCGCCTTTTGGCCGACTGGCTGCATGAGCGCGGGTTCACGCCCAAGCACGCACTGCCGGACGGCCCGCTGTGTCTGTCCAAGTCGTGCCAGGATCGCGACGGCACCTATCTGGAGCAGACGCGTGCGGCGCTGGGGCTTGACGAGGGCGCATTCTCGATCTTCAACGGATGCTGCGGCGCGGGCGGCGCGGTGAGCGCGTTCGATCCGTCGCGCCAGGCGGAGCAAGCCGACGGCAAGCTGTCGTTCGCGCCCGACGGCGCCACGGTGGTGTCGATGTGCCCCACGTGCACCTACACGTACGCATACCGCTTGATGGAGTCGCCGCGCAACGTGGCCAACAAGCACTACTGCGAGCTGCTGTTCGACAGCCAGTTCGATTGGGACAAAACGTTCGCCCAGCTGGGCGGCATGTGGTCGGGCGAATACGGACCGTGGCTCGCCCAGGTGTTCGCGTAAGGGGAGGCGATCGGTATGAGCGACAAGTCGAACATGGCGCCTAGCGCCGAGCCGCGCGAGGGCGCGATGACGGTCGACGCGGCGGACCAGGTCGTCGCCATCATCGGCTGGGGCACGGCGGGCGTCAACGCGGCGATCGCGTTGCGCGCCGCGGGGTACGCGGGAGCGATCCGCGCGTTTTCCGATACGGACATCCCGCCCTACAGCCCCATTCTCACCTCGTATTACGTGGGCGGCGAGAAAACCTACGACGAGTGCTTCCCGTGGAGCGCCGACGAGCTGGCGGAGCTGAACGTCGAGGTGGTGCCGGGCAGCCGCGTGGTCGAGTTCGATCCCGACGCGCACCGCATCGTCACCGAAGCGGGGCGGGAAAGCTCCTACGACAAGTGCGTCATCTGCGTCGGCGCGCAGCCGATGACGGTCGGGTTTCCCGCCGATTGCGGCTACGAGCCGCTGGTGCTGCGTACGATGGACGACGCGGAGCGGATGAAGGCCGCTTTCGAGGACCCGTCATGCGGGCGCGTGCTGGTGAGCGGCGCGTCGATGATCGCGCTCAAGTGCGTGGAGGCGGCGCTCAACCGCGGGCTCGACGTGTCTCTGGTGGGCATGAACGATCACATCCTCGATTTCAGCGCGCTGCCCGAGACGGCGAAGCGGTTCGAACGCGGGCTTGCGGCCAAGGGCGTGACGATGCGCTTCGGGCAGACGATCGCGCAGGTCGAGATGCTCGAGGACGCCGCAGCCGCCGGTGAGGGCGCATCGCGCAAGCTGCGTGTGACGTACTCGGGTGGAGACGTCGAAACCTACGACCAGATCGTGGTCGCGCACGGCGTCCGCTCGGACTTCGGCTTCGTCAAGGACGGGTCGATCGAGATCGATCGCGCCATCGTGGTGGACGATTTCATGCGCACGAGCGCGCTCGACGTGTTCGCCGCCGGCGACGCAGCGCAGGCGCTCGAGCTGGTCTCGGGAGAGCCGCGCGTGCTGGGCATCTGGAAGACCGCTGCGCTGCAGGGGCAGTGCGCGGGCCGTGCCATCGCCGCCGAGCTGGCGGGACGCCAGCCGGAGGCGGCGGGGGCGTATCCCGGCCACATCATGACCAACACCATCGCCGTAGACGGCACCCTGTTCATCTCAGCGGGCGTGTCGCAGGCGGGCGAGGGGCAGCGCGTCGAGGTGCGCGAGTCCGACGACATGACGGTCGCCTGCATCTACGGGCCCGCATCCGACGGCGGCGAGCGTCTGATCGGCTTCAACGTGACCAGCGACGTCGACGAGCCCGGCGGCGTGGCGTACGACACAGGCGCCATGCTCAGCCTGCGCATCGAGGAAGCCTGCTAATCGGATCGCTGAGCGAAAAACCTGCGCAGCGCTCGTCATGCGGCTGAGATTGCCCCGATCGCTGGAATCATCCCCCTCTGCGCGCGCAAGGCGGGGCGGGTTCGGTAGAATAGAACGTGCAGGGCGATCCTCGCCGGCATGACGGCGGGGGAGCTTCAATACGTGAATGGAGGAGATCATGCCCACTATCACCCATGACGACGTCAAGGTGCCTGTCGACGTTCTGCCGGAGGCACGCGAGGAGTACATCGAGAACTACCTGAAGGCGACGCGCGGCACGGGCCGTCTGATGCTGTTTGCCTGCGATCAGAAGATCGAGCATCTGAACAAGGACTTCTACGGCGAGGGCATCGACATCTCCGACGCCGAGCCCGAGCATCTGTTCAAGATCGGCAGCCAGGGCATCTGCGGCGTGCTGGCGGGCCAGCGCGGCCTGATCGCCCGTTACGCGGCCGATTATCCCGAGATCAATTACCTGGTCAAGATGAACTCCAAGACCAACCTGGTCAAGACCGCCCAGGAGGATCCGTATTCTCCGCAGCTGCATGACCTCGAGGCCGTCCTGGCGATGCGCGCCGCGGGCGTCAACATCGTGGGTCTGGGCTACACGATCTACCTGGGCAGCGAATACGAGGCCACGATGATGGCCGAGGCCGGCGAGCTCATCGCTCAGGCCCACGCCAACGGCCTTCTTGTCGTGCTGTGGATCTACCCGCGCGGCAAGGCCGTCACGGCCGAGAAGGATCCCGACCTGATCGCCGGCGCCGCCGGAGTCGCCCTGTGCCTGGGCGCCGACTTTGTGAAGGTCAATCCGCCGAAGCCCGAGGGCGAGGACACGCGCACTCCCGCCGAGGCCCTCAAGATCGCTTCGATGGCCGCAGG
This sequence comes from uncultured Eggerthellaceae bacterium, assembly GCA_958452575.1. Taxonomy (GTDB): domain Bacteria; phylum Actinomycetota; class Coriobacteriia; order Coriobacteriales; family Eggerthellaceae; genus Aphodovivens. Next base: position 13,629 of record CAUDUM010000004.1, on the reverse strand, counting down.
CCGCACCGGCCTGGTGTGCGCGGGCGGCTCGACCGTCGATGCCAAGACGTTCCTGACCCAGCTGTGGGAGCAGATCCACGTTGGCGGCGCGTGCGGCAACGCCACCGGCCGCAACATCCATCAGCGCAGCCTAGATGAGGCCGTGCGCCTGACCAAGGCGATCAGTGCCATCACGCTGGCCGACTACTCCGTCGAGGACGCGCTGGCCGTGTTCAACGGCGAGAAGGAGTTCGCGCTGTAGTTCGCAAGGGCGATGAACGACGAAGGGCCGCGGATGCGGCCCTTCGTTTTTTGTTGGGATGGTGCCCGAGGCGAGAGTCGAACTCGCACGTCTTTCGACAACGGTTTTTGAGACCGCCACGTCTGCCATTCCGTCACTCGGGCGCAACGGAGGATTATACCGGAACTCAACTGCAGGGGCAACGTCGCCCGCCGCACCTGTGGGCGTGGAGGGGCGTGAAAAGGGGACGGTCGCTTTTAAATGCGAACAAGCGGCCGTTCCCTTTTCACGCCTATGGCAGCCATCCGAAGGAGTTTAAAGCCGCATCCCCTGCTCGAGCTCGTCCTCGTCGATCACGCGGATGCCGGCATCGCGGAACAACGCCGCCGCCACGCCCCAGCCATTGGTCAACGTGCCGGTGAACGTGCCATCGTAGATGCGGCCGCTGCCGCACGAGGGGCTTTTGGACTTAAGGACCGCCGCGGTGCAGCCCGCCCGCTGCGCCCGCTCAAGCGCCCGGCGCGCCCCCGCGACAAACGCCTCGGTGTTGTCGATGCCCGCCGAATCAGCCACGCGCAGCCCGTCTGCGTCGGCGACGATCTCGTTGGGCAGGCGGGGGATGCGCAGGCCGCCCATCGACTCCGGGCAGACGGACACGATCGTGTGGCCCTCGCGCAGCGCTTGGACCGCCGCGTTCGGCTTGGCCGCGCCGTCGTAGCGGCAGGGCTCTCCCAGCAGGCAGGCGCTGACGGCGATGATCATGGCGGCTCCTTCGGATTTTTTGTTTCCTGCGATCAACTACGCAATTCTGCCGCATAATGATCCGGAACGAAAGGGCTGGGCGCGGCGACCCGCAAGATGCCGTCGCGCCCGTCACGCCGATCCGCTTTGCGAAGGGTCGCGCGGCGGCAAGCAACCAAAGGAGCATTCAATGGACGAAACCCAGATCAATGCCAAAATCGATGCGTATCTTGTCGCGCATTGGGACGACATCGTCGCCGACATCGACGCGTTGGTGCGCATTCCCAGCGTCGAGGAGCTGGACAAGGCTGCCGAGGGCGCGCCGTACGGCCCCGGCCCGCGCGAGGCGCTGACCGCCGCGCTCAAGATGGCCGAGGGTATGGGGCTTGAGACGTGCGACGTCCAGGGCCACATCGGCTACGCCGACCTGCCCGGCCAAACCGACGGCCAGATCGGCATCATCGGCCACATGGACGTGGTGCCCGCCGGCCCCGGCTGGACGTTCGAGCCCTACCAGGTCACGCGCAAGGACGGCTATCTGATCGGCCGCGGCGTCATCGACGACAAGGGCCCCAGCGTGGTTGCGCTGCATGCCGTCAAGTTCTGGAAGGACTTGCAGGACGCAGGCGAGGCCGAGCGCTTTCCCTACACGATCCGCTTTTTGTTCGGCGCCAACGAGGAGACGGGCATGGCGGACGTCGCGTACTACCGCAAGCGCTACGCCGACCCGCTGTTCCTGTTCACGCCCGATGCCGAGTTCCCCGTGTGCTACGGCGAGAAGGGCCTCTACGACGGGTTCGTCACGGCTCCCTGCTCCGAGGTCGGCCGCATCGTCGAGCTGGAGGGCGGCGTCGCCACCAACGCGGTGCCTGGCGAGGCGCATGCGATCGTGCGCGCGGACGCGGCCGAGCTGCCCGCCGCCGAGCGCATCACGGTGACGGCGGAGGGCCAGGGCCTGGCGCGTATCGCGGGCGCGGGCCGCAACGCCCACGCGTCCACGCCCGAAGCCGGCGTCAGCGCCATCGGCGTCGTGGTGGACTACTTGCTCGCCAACGGCCTGTGCGACGATGCCGAGCGCACGTTCCTGGAGTTCGAGCAGCGCCTGATCGCGCACACCGACGGCAGCGGCTTGGGCATCGCCTGCGAAGACGAGCACTTCGGCCCGCTGACCGCGGTGGGCGGCACCGTCCGCACCCAGGACGGCTGCTTCGTGCAGTCCATCGACATCCGCTTCCCCACGACGATCACGGCCGAGGCCATCACCGATAAGATCCGCGCTGCCGCCGAGGCCGCCGGCTGCACCTACCGCACCGGCCGCGAGGAGGAGCCGTTCCTGATGGATCCGCAGTCGCCGGTGATCCAGGCGCTGCTGTCCGCCTACAACGAGGCCACGGGGGAGAGTGCCAAGACGTTCACCATGGGCGGCGGCACCTACGCGCGCCACTTCTCCAACGCCGCCAGCTTCGGTCCCGAGAAGTCGTGGGAGAAGATGCCGGAGTGGGTCGGCAGCATGCACGGCCCCGACGAGGGCGTGAGCGAGCAGCTGCTCAAGGACGCCTTCCGCATCTACGCCCTCACCTTGGGCAAGCTGATGAAGCTGCAATTCTAGACTCGCGGGATCATCCCTTGCGATGAAGGAGCGGGGACCCGGCCCTTGCGCTGCCGGGTCCCCGTTTTGCTACCGCTCGTCGGCGATTCGGCACCGTTGAAGTTCGGTTTGCGACCGTTTACCGCCGCAGATAAGGGATTAAATCGTTCGAAACCTTGCCCGATATACCTTTGCACGGCGGCTCCTTGCCGTATAATGAGAGCGTTAAGGTCAGATAAGAGTGGGGTTGGGCACAAGGAGGTTTCCGTGCTTAAAGCGATGATCGTCGACGACGAGGCCCCTGCGCGTTCCGAACTGAGATTTCTGCTTGACGAGCTCGGCCAGACCGAAGTGGTTGCCGAGGCGGCCAGCGTGCGTGAGGCCATCGAGAAGCTGAAGGAATATCCCTGCGACGTGATGTTCCTCGACATCAACATGCCCGAGGCGACCGGCCTGCAGCTCGCCGACGCGCTGCAGCACCTCAAATTCCCGCCCGCCGTGGTGTTCGTCACCGCCTACAGCGAGTTCGCGCTCGACGCGTTCAAGGTACACGCCATCGACTATCTGGTCAAGCCCGTCGAAAGCGAGCGTCTGGCCCAGGCCATCGCACGCGTGCGCGAGCACGTGGCGCTGCACATGCAGGCCCAAAAGTCCGAGCGCATCCCGGTGGAAAAGGGCGGCAAGAAGATCCTCATCGGCATCGACAAGATCCGCTACGTCATGGCGCGCGACGACTACGCGTACCTGCAGACCGACACCGACCGCTACTTCTCGACGGTGAGCCTGGCGCAGCTTGAGAAGCGCTTGGACGGCCATGGATTCTTCCGCGTGCACCGCGGCTACCTGGTCAACCTGTCGATGGTCGACGAGGTGGAGTCCGTGTCCGGCGGCACCCTGCTGCTCACGCTCAACGGCGTCGAGGACAAGATCCCCGTGTCGCGCCGCCGCGTTTCCGCGCTCAAGAAGGCGCTGGGGCTGTAGGCCCCCGCGCAGATCGGGCGAACAATGACGTGCCGGTTTTCCGGCAGATCCGATTCCCGGAGGCCCCGCATGCTGTGCGGGGTCTTTTTGCTATGCTGCGCCGCCGTCGTGCTCGCCTTGAGTGGCTGCGGAGGCTCGGGTCAGGCGGGGGCGACCGGCGACGAGGGCTCCACCGATGGCCCCGCCTACGAGGAGCCCGCATCCATCCAACCCGCCTCGTTCGACGCCGCGGCTGCCATCGCGATGCCCGGCGGCAGCATCGATGTGTCGCATGTGGCCGACGGCTACGTGGCCGCGTCGGCGGTAAACGACGCGCGCCTCAAGTTCCAGGTGATCTGCGGCGAGGGCAGCTACAACTACGATCTGCCCGGCGACGGCACGCCCATCGTGTGCCCGCTCAATATGGGCGACGGCGCCTATACGTTCCGCATCATGCAGAACACCAGCGGCAACAACTACGTCGAGATCGCCTCTGCCAGCGCCCAGGTGACGCTGGCCTCGGAGTTCGAGCCGTATCTGCGCCCCAACCAGTTCTGCGACTACGACGACGCCAGCGTGTGCGTGGCCCAGGCGCGCAGCCTGGCTGCCGGCGCTGCTAACCAAGGAGACGTCGTTCGTTCCGTCTATCAATGGGTTGTGGACAACATCGCCTATGATTACGACAAAGCCGCCGAGCTGGCCACCGTCACGGGCTACATCCCCGATCCCGATCGCACCTACGAGGAGCGCACCGGCATCTGCTTCGATTACGCGTCGCTTTCGGCGGCGATGCTGCGCAGCCTGAGGATCCCGTGCCAGGTGGTGACAGGGTACGTGTCGCCCGACGCGCTGTACCACGCGTGGAACATGGTCTACATCGACGGCAGCTGGGTGAGCGTGGAGTTCAGCATCCAGCCCGACACGTGGACCCGGATGGATTTGACATTCGCCGCCGCCGGTGCGGGAGACGCCACCGGCGACGGAACCGGATACACCGACCGCTATCGATATTAGTTAGCGATGGAGGGAGACGTTATGGACGACGGAAAGATGGCGCAAGGCGTGCGCGACGGCGCAAGCGAGCGTTTGACTTCGGCCGATGTGAGCGTATTCTGCGAGGGCATGGCGATGATGCTGGCCGCCGGCATCCAGGTCGACGAGGCGTTGAGCCTGCTGGACATCCGCCGCGCCAGCGCGCGCCTGTCGTGCGTGTGCGACGAGGCCTACCGCGCCGTGCTTTCGGGCTGCGGCCTGGCCGAGGCGATGCGCCGCACCGGGGCGTTTCCGCGCCACGCCGTCGACATGGTCGGCGTCGGCGAGCACACGGGGCGCTTGGAGCAGACGCTGCGCCGCCTGACCTCCTATTATGACGAGGAAAGCCGCGTGTTCGCCAAGGTGCGCACCGCGGTGGGGTATCCGGCGGCGCTTCTGTGCGTGATGGCGGTGATCGTGGCGTTCACCGTGTGGGTGGTGCTGCCCGTGTTCATCCGCGTGTACGAGAGCATGGCGGGCAGCCTGACCGCCGGCTCGTCTGCGGCCATCGCGGCGTCGGTCGCCATCGGGTGGGTGGCGCTCATCGTGACGCTGCTGGGCGCCGCGGCGACGGTGGCTGCCGTGGTGGCCAGCCGCACGCCGCGCGGCAACGCGCTGTTGATCAAAGTGCTCGAGCGCCTGCCGTTCACGCGCGGCGCGATGGAGAAGCTGGCGCTGTCGCGGTTCACGCTGGCGCTGTCGACCTACATCGCCTCGGGCGTCAACGACGACGTCGCGATGGCCGAATCGATCAAGACTGTCGAGCATCCGCAGGTGCGCGCCCATGCCGAAGCGGCGTTGCGCCTGATGGAGGACGCGGAGCGCTCGTGCGGCCTGTCGGCGGCGATCGCCGAGTCGGGCCTGCTCGACGCGTTGTACGCGCGCATGATCGTGATCGGCGCGCGCACCGGCAGCGTCGAGAACGTGCTGGCGGGCTTGGGCGAGACGTTCTTCAACGAGGCGGCCGACCGCGTCGACCGCGTGATCGACAGCGTGGAGCCGCTGCTGGCTGCGCTGCTGACTATAGCGGTGGGTACTACGCTCATCTCGGTGATGCTGCCGCTGATCGGCATCATGGGCGCGATCGGCTAGGGACGGGGGTCTGCGATGATCGGAAAGACGGCGCGGGCAAACGCGGTCGGGGCCGACGTGCGCGCCCAGGTTGCCGCGGGTGCGGCGGATCCGCGCGGCCGCATCCCCCGCAGGCTGCGGCCCATGTTGGTGGCGCTCGGCGTGTTGGTCGTCGCCGTGGTGATCGTCGCGTCGCTGATGGCGGCGCAGGCCAGCACGGCGGATCAGGGCGCGGAGAGCGTGCGCCAGGCGGTGCTGTCCGCCGCGATGCAGTGCTGCGCCGTGGAAGGATCGTATCCGTCCACCATCGAGCATTTGGAAGAGCATTACGGACTGGCCGTCAACCATAGCGACTACGTGATCCTGTACGAGGCGTTCGCGTCCAACGTGGTGCCCAGCGTGACGGTGGTGCCGCGATGACGCAGCGCAACGACACCGCACGCGCGCACGACCGCGGCCGCGACCAGCGGACGTTCACCGCAGGCCGCGCGGGCTTGCTACGCCGCGTGGTCGACGCCGGACGCAGGCGCATGGCGATGGGCGAGTTCGCGCCCGCCAACGTGTTTGCCATGCTGCTGTTCGGCGTGCTGGCGATCGCGTTGTTCCTGGCGCTTGCGGGCGGTACGACCGCCTACGAGCGGATCGCGGAGGACGACCAGGCGGCGCGCGACATGCGCATGGGCACGTCGCTCATCGCCAACACGGTGCGCGCGGTCGACGCCGTCGATGCCGTGACGGTGGGCGAGGGTCCTGAAGGTCGGGCGTTGGTGCTGGTGGAGCATCTGGATTCCGGCACGTTCGAGACGCGGATGTACCTGCACGACGGCTGGGTTGTGGAGGAGTACACGCTGGCGGGGTCGCCCTACGATCCCGACGGCGCCGTGCGGGTGACGGCGTCGCAGACGTTCTCGTTCGAGGTGCAGGGCGACGCGGTGCGCATCGATTGCGACGCAGGCCGGACTGTGGTGGCGCTGCGCTCCGATGGTGCGGTGGCCGACGAGGCGCTCCTGTCAGGCGACGCGGCGGCCGGCATGGCGGGTGCGGAGGCGGTGACTGGCGACGCGATGGCGGCGCCCGATGCGGCGGAAGGCGGTGAGTGACGTGGCGGATAGGCAAGCACGCAAAGCAAGCTGGCACGGCAAGGCGTTTCTGGTCGAGGCGCTGGTGCTGCTGGTGTTTTTGGTCGCGTCGCTTTCGATCCTGGTGAGCCTGTTCGTGCAAGCGCGCACCGAAGCCGACGAGGGCGAGCGCCTGTCGCAGGCGGTCCAGTTGGCGCAGAACGCCGCTGAGGAGTTTGCCGCCGATCCCGCCGGCGCGCAGGGGCTGGCCCTGCAGGATGACGGCTTGGTGGCAACCGTGCAGGTGGGCGAGGATCCGCATGAGTCCGGATTGCTTTTGAACGCGACGGTGACGGTCGTCGACGAGGAGGGCGGCGGTTCGATTGCGGCTGGCGAGGAGATATACCGGCTGGATACGGCGCGCTACGTGCCGGGGCTCGAAGGCGGTTTGCAGGGCGTGAACGCAGACGATCCCGCGGCAGGCGCCGGCACCGATGCGGACGCGACCGCATCCCCTGAGGCAGAAGGCGGGGTGGAGTAGATGGAACGACGTCCCTCGACGGTGCGCATGGGCCCCATCAGCGTGTTCGCGCTGGTGATCATCTTGTGCCTGGCGGTTTTGGGCGTGCTGTCCGTCACGTCCGCGTCCGCCGGATCGGCGCTGGCGCAGCGCCAGGCGGAGTTCACCGCCGACGACTACCGCAACGAGATCGCCGGGCAGTCGTTCTATGCTCGCGTCGACGACGTGCTGGCGCAGGTGCGCGCCCAGGGCGGCGATGCGCAGGCGGCGGCAGCGGCGCTCGATGCCGCGGTGGCGCAGATCGCGCAGGAGGCATCCTCCGATGCGGGGTCCCAGACCACGGTGAGCGCTTCGCTTGAAGGGGGAGAGCTTGCGGTGCATATCCAGGCGCAAAGCGGGCGCTGCTTGGATATCGAGTTTGCCATCCAGCCCGACGCGACGCTGTCGGTTGCGGCATGGAAGGCGACGACCCTGTGGACCGAGGACACCACCGACCATCTGTGGACGGGAGGCGCGGCTGCTAGCGGTGGTGCTGCCGGCGGCGACGCGGCTGCTGGCAGCGGCGACGCGGCGGGGGATGCGGCGGTGACCACCGCAGATCAGTCCGCCGCAGGTTAACTATTACCCACCGGGCGGCCATTTTGCATCCCCGACCGCCCGGTGCTTGTTACAATGATGCAAGCTGGCACTACGATTGGAGAAGCAGCATGAGACTCGACGAGTTTCTGAAAGAGATGATCGAAGCCAAGGCATCCGACGTGTTCATCGTCGCCGGCCTGCCCATCGCCTACCGCGTGGGCGGACGCCAGCAGCGCATCGACGGACCCGCGCTCATGCCCCAGGATACCGAAGCCATGGTGCGCGCCATCTACGAGGTGGCCGGCCGTTCGGTCGAGCGTTTCCTGGTGCTTGACAACCATGACGAGGACTTCTCCTTTGCCCTGCCCGGCATCGGCCGCTTCCGCGCCAACGTGTTTCGCCAGCGCGGCTCGCTGTCCGCGGTCATCCGCGTGATCCCGTTCGGCCTGCCCGATCCCAAGGATTTCAACATCCCCGAGGCGGTGCTGCGCACGGCCGGCCTGCAAAAGGGCCTGGTGCTGGTGACCGGTCCCGCCGGTTCGGGCAAGTCCACCACGCTGGCCTGCATCATCGACCGCATCAACCGCGAGCGCTCGGGCCACATCATCACGATGGAGGACCCCATCGAATACATCCACAGCCACCGCGGCTGCATCGTCACCCAGCGCGAGGTGCCCACCGACATCGCCACCTACGGCGAGGCTCTGCGCTCCGCCATGCGCGAGGCTCCCGACGTCATCCTGCTGGGCGAGATGCGCGACGCCGACACCATCGGCACCGCCGTGACTGCCGCCGAGATGGCCCAGCTCATCTTCTCGACGCTGCACACCACGGGCGCATCGGGCACGGTCGACCGCATCATCGACGCGTTCCCGCCCTCGCAGCAGCGCCAGATCCGCCTGCAGCTTTCGATGGTGCTCCAGGCGATCGTCAGCCAGCAGCTCGTGCCCGCCAAGGACGGCGGCCTGGCGCCGGCGTTCGAGATCATGCTGGCCAACACCGCCATCCGCAACCTCATCCGCGAGGAGAAGACGCACCAGATGGACTCCGTCATCGCCGCCGGCGGCGAGACGGGCATGCAGACCATGGACCAGAGCCTGTTCGACCTGGTGCAGCGCGGCATCGTCGATCGCGAGGTGGCCCTTATGCACGGCATCCATCAAGAGGCCCTAGAAAAGCGCCTGGAGGCAGCGGGGCTGTAAGGGCCGCGAGCCTGATCAGCCGCGAGCCACAAGTCCAGGCAGCTGCGAGCCGCAAGCCTGCGGCAGCAGGTTGCAGCCGCGAACTGCAAGGCGGTGCCCACGACCCCGTGGGCGCCGCCTTTTGCTACGCTGGCATCTTGCCGACGCTCCCTATGCTCCTAGCGTTCCGATGGGGACGACCAGAACCCCATCCTCACGAGGATAGCTGTAGTCTCCGACGCCGGTGAGAACCATGAGGAACGTCGGTTCGCCCATGGTCTCGGTGTCAATCTTCTTCGTCAGATCGAGCAGGTTCGAGGCGCCTTCGTCGATAAGCCCCTCGCCGCCGAGCTTGACCTCGACGAGGCCGTACGCCCCGTTCCTTAAATGCACCACGGCATCGCATTCGCGTCCCGTGCTGTCGCGATAATGGGAAACCGATCCATCGAGCGCCTCCATATACGTGCGCAAATCGCGGATGCAAAGGCTTTCGAACAGGAGGCCGAACGTGCGCATGTCGGCGATAAGACCATCGGGATTCGCTCCGAGCGCAGCGACCGCGATGGAAGGATCAGTGAAGTGCCTCGTATCCGTAGTTCGGACGGCGGCTTTCGAGCGCAGATTCGGATTCCATGCAGGAAGCTCTTCGAGGACGAAAAGCCTTCGGAGAGCCGAGAGATACGACCTGACGGTGGCGTCGGCAGAAGGATCATCGGAGCGCGCAACGTCGGCGACCATTTGAGAAATCTTTCCTTGAGACGAGATCATGCGTGCGTATGAACGCATGATCGCACGCGCCCTCATGGGGTCGCGCGGAGTGTCGTCGATGTCCGAAATGTCGTCTTCAACAATGGCGTCGAGGTAATCGAAAGCTTGCTGCAGAGCCACGGTATCGCTCGCGTTGACAGATCGCGGCCATCCTCCGCGACATACAAGGAACGCAAGGTCGCCGAGCGTGATGTCGGACTTTGCCATAGGCAGCGGGTCGCCCGCTAACAAAGAGCGGAGGGATACCTTTGCATTCGATTCGCCCGATTCCGCAAGGGCCATCGGTCGCATGGTCATGCGCCCGATTCGGCCCGTCCCCGTATGACGCCTTGCTCCCTTGGAAGGTGGCACGGTCGATCCTGTAAGGATGAACTGGCCGAATTCCTGTCGTTTGTCCGCTTCGAATCGTACTGCATCCCAGAGCTTCGGTGCCAACTGCCATTCGTCTATCAGGCGCGGAACATCTCCTTCGAGCAGGAGGGATGGATTGATTTCGGCGATCCGGAGGTTCTGGTCGCGAGACGCGGGATCCTGCAGGTAAAGCGCGCTTGCGGCTTGTTGCTGCGCAGTCGACGTCTTTCCGCACCATTTTGCCCCTTCGACGAGGATGGCGTCTTTGGCTTTCAGGCGACGAGCTAGGATGTTGTCGAAGATTCGAGGAAGGTAGATCATTTTGCCCTCTTGCAATCCGCCGGTCAAAGTTTCTACCAGCGATTTTATCACCGTTAGTAAAAATATCGATTTTTCATTAGTAAAAATGTTGAAGTTTCATTAGTAGAAATATCGAAATCTCGTTAGTAGGAATGTCGATCCAACCTTGGCGGCATTCGTTCCAGAGGCAACCGTCCGTTTTCTGCATTGATGCCCAATCCGCTGCGCTCATTCCCGATGGTCAAAAAAGAGCACCCCGCAGGGATGCATTCGTTCCGCTGCGTACCCATCTCATTCTGAGCTGAAAAACATGGGTGGGTATTTGTGGTAAATATACTAGCGATTATTTTTACCCTACAGGTAGGAGTTCGACGTCGGATCGCAGACGAGTGAACGTCCCGGGCGGGGATGCCGGAATGGAAGTTCGGCTCCCACGTTGGAACGCACGGGGCGGCGCGGTCCGGCGAGGAGGAACCGCGAGAGATCGCAGCTGAAAAGGTGGGTGGTGTCTTATGAAGTCCAACAGTAGAGTCCTGAGAGGATGGCGGGATTTCGGCGTCAAGGCAACGGCCGTCATCCTGACGATTCTGCTCGCCACGCAGATGGTGGGCACGCCGGCGTTTGCAACCGCCACGATGTCCAACAAGCAGGCAAGCGAGGACATCGCGACGACCGTAAACGACACGGGCGTCGACGAAGCGACGACCGACACGGCGGTCGATACCACCGCGACGGATACGGAAACGCAAACCGACAGCGCGACCGATCCCGCGGACGAGGCTTCTGCGACTCAGCCGACGGATGAAGGCACCCAAGAGCCGACGGACCAGCAGGCCGGCACCGCCGGCACGGATCCCGCTGACAACGGCGGGTCTGCCGCTGCGCCCGGCTCCGAGCAGGACCAGGTTGCTTCCATCAATCTGGACATCGCCGAGGGCGCCACGATCACGATCGACGGCAAAGAGTTTGCTTCCACCACCAAGCAGACCGCCGTCGCCGCGAACGAAGAGCTGAAGCTCACGGCTGCTGCCCCCGAGGGCATGCAGATTTCCGCGGTCAAGACCGTCGACCCGATCGCCGCCGACGAGAACGGCGAGTACACGATCGCCGCCGAAGACGTCACCGATGGGTTGACGGTGAAGGTCGAGATGAGCGCGGTTGAGGGCGAGGGCCAGGTTGAAGGGGTTGCTGTCCCGCAGACTCTGTCCATTCGTGCGGTTGAATGGGGCAGCTACAGCGTCAGCGTTCAGTTCATTGACGAAAACGAGCAGGATATCAATCCCGATGTTCAGGATATTCCGAGCCAACTCGACGGCGGAACCATCTCTCAGAACGCTTCGGCATCGTTGACCGGAAGTGACGGCACCACGTACGACTTCGTAGGCGCCTACGTTGGCAATAACGCGATTGAGTTTGCGGGTTCTCGCACCACGAACGAGGGTACGCACACTTATTATGCAGTTGATGCCGATGGCGGTATCGCCTCGATTCTCGGTGAGGGTCAGACCATCGTGCTGCGCTATCAGACTCATGTGGATAAACACACCATCACGTACAGCGTGACGGGAATCGATGACCCCGAGGGCCTGGTGTCTGGCGCAACGTCTGTCAAGGCGGGCGATTCGGTGGACTTCACCGTTGCCGACGTGTACGGATATACGGTTCAGGTTTCTGTCAACAATTCCCTGCTGACTGGGAACAACGGAGTGTATACGCTGGACAACGTTACGAGCGATACGACGGTTAACGTTGAGTATACGGCGAACACCACGTACGACTTCACGGTGCCGGATAGCGTGCGGAATTCAGAAAACGCGCACGGTATGATGGGGGCCGACTCTCTTCCCGACCAAAGTGGTATTTCGGTTGGTAATAAATTGCAATTTGATATTAAGACGTGGATTGGCGCAGACGGGTCGTCGGTAAGGGGCTATTATTGGTTGCTTGACTCTTTGGAGATTAACAATCAGACCATTTCGCTGCCGCGCAGCTACACGGAAGGTGCCAGCGCAACCACAGCGCTCGAAAACGGCGTCCGAGTATCAATAACTCTTACTGATCGAGTGACGAAAACCGAACAGAACTATTTGCCGCCCTGGAATAAATGGGTTGCCTACGAGTATACCTACACGGTGACCGTATCAAATGCCAAGGAAGATGTGAATCTAACCCGCATCAACTTCGTTGGTTCGCAGCACCATGAGGTAATGCCTCACTTCGACTCGAGCGCTGTTTCCGTTAGGTCCGAAGGTGGAGTGACGGGCGAGGTCATCAACGAGAGGCCGGTCCAGACCACCAACGGAACCGTTTACTTCTATCTCGACATTCAACCTGGGTATGAGCTCAAAGGCGTTACGCTTGATGGCGCCGCTCTTTACCCTGAGCATGGGGGCACGTATCGAGGTGCTTATGCGGTAAGCAACACGAACACGGTTGTAAAGCATCTCGACGTCTCCACACAGCCGATTGCATACAGCGTGCATTACGACATGAATGATGTCGTAGGTGAGGCGCCGACTGACACGACTAAATACGGTCTTGCTCTTGAGAAGAATCTTGTCGTTGCCAGTGCCCCGGAGACCGATTCCGGAAAAGTTTTCCTTGGTTGGAAACTTGGCGATGTGACATATCAGCCCGGTACCGTGCTGAACATCGAGGATATTCTTCGTTCGGTTGCTGGAGAAAGCCGCACGATTGAGTTCACGGCTGAATGGGGAGACAGCATTGTCGACGGCGAGCCTGTCGTAGTGTTCGTTGACGTGCTTCTCCAAAATGCAAACGGAGAGTATGTTAAGTCGGATGAGCTTTCCACTCAGGAGCTTGCTTACGGTGGAGATGTTGTCACAGTGCGTGATCCGATGACATATCTGAAGGGTGCTGTCGATTACACGTTTAATGATGGCAAAACAAAAGACTTTATTGTTCTTGAAGGGAGCAATAATAGGGTTGAACTGTACTTCGATTTGAACAAAGCCGCCTACACGGTGAACTACTACATCGAGGGCACCACCGAAAAGGTCCCCGGCATCGACCCCAACCCGGTCACCGGCACCGGCTACGTCGGCCAGGAGATCGACATCGCCCACCCGGAGCTCACCACCGGCTACGTCGTCTGCGATGACCAGCCGACCAAGCTGACCGTCACCAACGACGGCCTGGCCACGGCCACGGTCTACTACAAGGTCGACCAGACCCAGGACGACTTCGCCTACACGGTGAACTACTACATCGAGGGCACCACCGAAAAGGTCCCCGGCATC
>CAUDUM010000003.1 GCA_958452575.1 uncultured Eggerthellaceae bacterium | reverse complement strand
CACGCCGGCGATGCCGGCGTGCCATTAGATGTGTCCCTTTGGCACCTTCTCTGCAGGCGAAGGGGATCTGCTTCAGCTACGGCAGGCAGCAGGTGCTGCACGACTTCAACCTTACCGTGAAGCCGCGCGAGCGCGTTGCACTGCGCGCGCCCTCGGGAACGGGCAAGACAACCCTGTGCCGCATCCTGGCTGGATACCTTCAGCCCGCGTCGGGCACGGTCCTAGCCGACGGGATGCCGCTCCCCCGCCGTGGCGCCAGCCTCGTCCAGCTCATCGCCCAACACCCCGAGCGCATGATGGATCCGGCCATCACCATCCGCCGCAGCCTCGCCGAGGCGACAATCGATCCCGCGGACGCCGCCGCGCTGGCATCTTGGGAGCGCGGCGGGCAGATTGCCATATCCGCGAAGAAACGCAAATCATCGGCGGATATGCGCAAAACCAAGCTCGAAAACTGCGCATTTCCACCGATGATTTGCACAGAAAGCCCCCATTTTGACGAAAACGGCCGGCAGCCGATCTTCGACAGGGCACCGGAAGAGCCCGCAGGCGGAGGGTTCCTCCCCCGCTTGCTCGACGCCCTGGGCATCCAACGCGCATGGCTCGAGCGCTTCCCTTCCGAGCTCTCCGGCGGCGAGCTGCAGCGTTGCTGCATCGTGCGCGCCCTCATCGCGCGCCCGCGGTACTTGATCTGCGACGAGATCTCCACCATGCTCGACGCAGCGACGCAAGCGTACCTGTGGCGCTTCCTCATCGAGCACGCGCGCGCCAACGCCATCGGCATGGTGCTGGTAACGCACTCCGACGCCCTGCTCGACCATATCGCCACCCGCGTCGTGGAACTGCCGGCAGCGCGTCCCGCGCGCCAGACCAGCTATAATAGGCTGCAAATGCGGTGAAAGCCGAAGACCCGAGGCTACGGAGGACTCCTTGATCGCAGGACGAGAAAACCTTCCCGAAAGCGGTATCTGGCACGTCGTCCCGCTTGGATCCGCCGACATCCCCGAAGCCGTGGCGCTTTTCCATGCCACCGTGCATGCCGTCAACGCCCGCGACTACTCTCCCGCACAGCTCGACGCTTGGGCACCCGATGACGATGAGCACCGGAGGCGTCTCGCAGAAAAGCTCGGAAGCCAACGCCTCTTCGGCGTGAGGGAGAACGGGCTGCTCGTAGGGTTCGGCAGCCTAGACTGCACGGGAGAGCTCGATATGCTCTACGTGAGTGAGAAGCGGCAGGGACTCGACATCGCCACCGCCCTCGCCGCCGCGCTCGAGCAGGAAGCATGCACACGGGGATGGCGCGTGCTCCGCACCTTCGCCTCGCTAACCGCGCGCCCTTTTTTCGAGAGCAGGGGCTATTCGGTCGTGCGCGAGAACATCGCCGTGCGGCGCGGAATCGAGTTGAAAAACTTCCTCATGGAAAAACCGCTCACCTAGCCCGCCGACGTCGGCAGGTAGGGGTGCATCGCCTGCGCGAGGTTCTGCAGGTTGCGGGTCTGGATGTAGACGCGGCCGTAGCCGTTGAACGAGTTGACCACGCCCTCGCCCGTCGTGAAGCCGAACATGCCGCTGGCGACCTGGATATTGTAGTTGAGGCTGGCATCCCACGCGACCACGTGCTCGTTGTCGACGACGAGCGGAGACTCCGGCGTCACGTCGAGCGACAGAATGTCGCCGAACGCCGAGACCAGAATCGTGCCCGCGCCGTTGGTCTCCATGACGAACAGGCCGCCCGTGCCGCCGAAGACCGCCCTTCCCAGGCCCTGGTTGACCATCGTATAGTCGAGCGTCGCGTCGCATGCGAGAAACGCGCCGGTGTTCAGGCGGTACTGCTGCTGGCCGCCAACCTGCAGGCTGATGATCTTGCCGGGGATGGGCGGGGCGATGGCGATCTCGCCGTCGTCGACGGTGCCGGTAGCGGTCGTGATGAACATCGACTCGCCGCTGGTGATGCTGCGACCGATGGCGCCGAGGACGCCACCGAGCCCCTTCTTCTTGGAATTGAGACCGCCCGAGATCTCGACGCCGCGCGAGTACACCATGCTGCCGTTCTCGATCTTGACGGACTCGCCGCGCGAAAGCGCCAGACGGGCGATAGGGCAATCGGAATCACCGGTGAGCACGAATCTCATGAGGTCTCCTTTCAAGGGGAAGCAAGCGCCGCTGTCAATGAAAAGCGACGATGCCGACAGTATACGTTCCCGTCTCGAGCAGGCAAAGGCCTAACGGTATTCCACCGTCTCCTCGAGAGGCTTGCGGTTGGCGTGGTTGGGCAGCGGGCCGGCTCCCTCGGCAGGGAATCCCAGGTCGAGCAGCATGAGCACCTCCTGGTTGCCCGGCAAGCCCAGCTTCTCCTTGGCGACGTCGGGATCGAACAGGTTGAGCCAGCAGCTCTCCACGCCCGCGTCCTTGGCGGCGAGCATCATGTGGGTCGCGACGATGGCAGCGTCCTCGACGCCCGAATCACGCTTGCCGCCCGGATAGGTGAAAACGTTGTCGGCGTCGAACGCCACCGCGATCACCGTCGGCGCGCCATAGCGGCACGGCGTGAGCTCGTCGACGATCGCCAGCGCCTCGGGGCTCTGCAGCACGTAGATGCGCTGCTCCTGGAGGTTCTTCGCCGTGGGCGCAAGGCGGCCCGCCTCCAAGATCGCAGCCAGCTGCTCGTCGCTTATCTGGCGACTGTCGTACTTCTTGCAGGAATAGCGCTCTTTGACGACGTCCTTGAACTCCATGGCGGATCTCCCTTCACGCACGATCGACGGAAACGGCTGCCTCCACTATACCGCGCAGAGCCGCATCACGCCTCGCCAAAGCCTGCTTCGTGCACAGCAAAGCTAAAGGGCGCGGCCCCGTCCGCAATGGGAGGGGCCGCGCCCTTTTCGTGATCCCGCACGCAAGTATCTGCGTCGTCGAACGCCCGCGCTACTTGAGTCCGACCGCCTCGCCGTCGGCGTCGATCGCCTCTTCGAAGTACTCCTTGACCGGCTGCGGGCCGACGTGCGGCAGATCGTCCTTCTCGATGTGCCAGCACTCGGTGGCGGGCAGGCCCACGATGTCCTCAGCGACGAAGACGGGGTCTTTGCCCTCCTTGCGCTGCGCATGGTAGTTGTCCAGCGCCTTGAACGCCCATTTGCCCAGCAGGAAGATGGCCACCAGGTTGACGATCGCCATGAACGCCATGGTGATGTCGGCGAAGTTCCACGCCAGCGTGAAGTTGTTCAGGCAGCCCACCATGATGGCGGCCAGGCACGTCAGGCGGAATACGAACAGCACCGCTTTGCTCTTGGTGATGAAGCGAATGTTGCTCTCGGCGTAGAAGTAGTTGCCAATGAGGCTGGAGAACGCGAAGCAGAAAATCGCGAACGTGACCACATGGATGCCGATCTCGCCCACCTGGGAGTTGATGGCCATCTGGACGAGCGGCATGCCGTTGAGGTCGCCGAACGTTCCGCCGGAGTTCACATAGAAGATCAGCACGATGAACGCCGAGCACGTGCACACGAGCATCGTGTCAAGGTAGACCGACAGCGTCTGCACCAGGCCCTGCTTGACCGGATGCGAGACGCTCGCCGTCGCGGCGGCGTTGGGGGCCGAGCCCATGCCTGCCTCGTTGGAGAACAGGCCGCGCTTGAGGCCCAAAACGACGACCGAGCCGGCGAAGCCGCCGAAGATGGACTCGAAGTCGAACGCCGACTGGAAGATGTAACCGAACGCCTCGGGCAGCAGGTGGAGATTCAGGATCGTGATGCCGAAGCCGAGCGCCAGATAAGCGACCGCCATGATGGGCACGAGGATCGAGGAGATGACGCTGATGCGCTTGGAGCCGCCGAAGATGACGAACGCCGTCATGACCATGAGCACGATGCCCAAAACGACCGCGGTGCCGTTGGTGGCGTAGTCGGGGATGTAGTACTCAAGCGCACTGGCCATGTTATAGGCCTGCAGGCCGTTGAAGCCGTACGCGTAGCAGATGATCAGCAGCACCGCGAACACGATGCCCAGCCAGCGCTGCCCCAGCGCCTGCTGGATGTAGTACGCCGGGCCGCCACGGAACTCGCCGTCCTTGCCGCGCACCTTCCAGATCTGCGCGAGCGTGGACTCGACGAACGCCGACGCCGCGCCGAGCAGCGCCATCAGCCACATCCAGAAGATGGCGCCCGGACCGCCCAACGCGACCGCGGTGGCGATGCCGGCGATGTTGCCCGTGCCCACACGCGAGGCGGTGGAGACCATCATCGCCTGGAATGACGAAATGGACTTGGAGCCTTCGACGTGCTTTTTCTCGAAAAGCTGCGTGAACATGTCCTTCAAGTAGCGGATCTGCACGAACTTCGTGCGCGCCGTGAAGTAGATCGCACAGAACACCAGCAAAAACACCAGGATGTAGGTGTACAGGAAATCATCGAACTGCGTGGTCACGTCGATAAGCCAGGTATTGAAGTCGCCGCTCATCGAATCCCCTCCTTATGTCATGGCACCCACCGCTCCCCTGCGCAGCGCTGCCGCGGTAATCACATGAGAGAGCATTGTAGCAGGAAGCGCGCCGTCCCGTGTTGGGATGTGCGCGCCTCCTCAATGCGCCGATCGCATGGCGTAATGTCAGAATGAGAACAAATGGGGGTGCAGCGCGACTGTCTCGCATCCGTCGCGCCCGCCTAGCGCGGAGTCATTCCTTTTTGAAAACATCGTTGCCCCAGAAATCCTTCTCGATGCGGCCGACCGTCTTGCCGTTCTCGCTGACGATCTTGCTATCGCCGAAGAAGCTGTCGCGCACCTCGTACTGGGAGCCGCCGACATCCACATGGGTGCCGCCAAAGAACCCCTCGCGGACGGAACCGATGTTGTTCCCCGAGGCGTCGCGGATCGTCGTCCCGAACATGCCCTCGTTGACGGTGGCCACCTTGCGTCCGGATCCGTCGCGGATCGTCGTCGCGCCGCCGTCGAAAAAGCCGCCTTGCGAGATGGCGGCGCGATCGGGGAACAGGCTGCCGCCGCCGGAAGATCCGCCGCCGTACAAGCCGCCCCCGTTGTAGGAGCCGCCGCTGTAGCCGCCACCGTACGAGCCGCCACCGCGGGCGCCGCCGCCGGCACCCGCGCCGCCGCTGCTCAGCAGCGCCCCGATAACCCACACCGCGATCGCGATGATGATCAGGTAGAGCAGGAACTGGGCGAAGAACTGGGCTGCGAAGGTCCAGATCGTCGCCGTCTCGAATCCCGCCGCCGCAAGATCGGCGAAGGATTGCAGGATGCCGTAGGTCATCTCGGCCTTCACGACCGCATAGATGCCGAGCGCCGCGCAGGCGACGACGCCCGCGTACGAGAGGAATTTCGCGAGACCCCTCAAGGCGGGGTGCTTGCCCTGCGTTGCGTCGTCCCCGTAGCCGATCGCCGCAAGCGCCACCTGGACGGCGAGGAAGGCGGCGAAGGCGATGGGCAGGGCGTTCGATGCGGTGAGCAGGGCCGAGATCAGATCGTTGGCGTATTTGAAGCAATTACCCGCGGCGGGGTTGATAAGCGAGAGGATCATCGAAACCACGGCGATCCCCAGCAACGCGAAGCCGATCCCCGAGCCGACACGCATCAGGCTCGGCGCCAGATAGGCGTCGAACGATTTCGACGCCTTGCGGGACGAGGCGTCCTCCTCGGAGGAGCCGGAGTCCTCCTCCAAAAGCTCCTCATCCTCCTTCACCTTCTCCGCCCAGGCGAACCGCGCATGTCGCCAGCAAGCTCGAATGACGAGGATGGCGATGACGAGCGCCCAAACGCCCGCCGCAGAAAGCTGGCCGCACGCCGCCTGCAGCTCGGCGAACCACGGGCCTTGCAAGGTAAGGTAATTCACAACATCGGCGCTGAACGGTCCTGCCGAAGCGAGCGTGTACACAAGCGGCCAGCACATAAGCAAAGCGATGGCAAGGCCCACCGCCGCCACGATGGTGAGCAGGACGAGCACTCCATTCCGAACAGCCTGCGCCCACAGGAGCGCGACGCTGGGCTGCAGGGGCGCAAGCGCGTTGCGCACCAGGCGGTTGCCGGCGCGCACCGCGGCGAACAGGAAGATGGCGGGCAAAAGCCCCGATGCCCAGAACCATTTCCATCCGATGCCGAGCGTCCATGTCACACGCGAAGTTTGACCCCACACATCCGTCGGAGGGATCACGGCCGCGACGATGCAGAACACAAGCGCGAACAGGCTCCAAAGCACCGCGCGGCACCCGATGACGATCGCATCTGCGCGAGGATTGCCCTTGTTCGCCTTGCGCCAGCGGGCGAAAAACCAATGGGCGATCCACCATGCTGCGACCAGAAGCGCGCAGGTGGCGATCACCGGCAGGACCTCGGCGAGGTCGAGCCCGGTATCCGCCATGGCGCCCATCACCCATATCGCGCCGATGACAGCGGGCACGGCGAGCCGGATGAGAATGGCCTTGGCCGCCTCGCCCGCATCCACGTCGGGCTTTTCGAGCGGCTTCACCTCCGGCGCGTCCGGCCTCTTCTCCATGCCCAGAATATCGAAAAGGCCCTCCCCGGTTGTCCCCTTCATCGCGCACCTCCTGCGAAACCTCTGGCCGAAAGCCTTTTTTCAACCAACTGCATCATACCCCGAAATCCCTTGGAGGACGCGAAGGGAGCAAGGCGCCCGCTATAATGCAAAGCACCCCAGCCGAACCCGACCGTCCGCAAGGAGCGCCTGCCCCATGAAACCGACGCCCCTCGACCACCAAGAGACCCTCGTCCTTACCGCTAACTTGCTGATCAGCCAGCTGATCCTGCTCGCCATCGGCGTTGTCGCGTCCATCGTGGAGACAGGGATCGCCTCCGGCGACTGGGGCGCTGCGACGCTGGGGTTCGCCTGGGTGGGAATGGTCCGGCAATCACTCGGTGCGCTCGCTCCCATTCCGACGCTTGTCGCGGGAATCGGCCTCGCCGCCGCGTTCACCGTCGCCGCCTTCCTCGCCGAGAAACGCGCGCTTTCGACCGAAGCGGGACGACAAAGCGTCCTGAAAACACGCCAAGGCATCAACGGAGAGCTGGCGCGTCTGCCGTTTCCCCTCATCATCGCTCTGATGGCGCTGACAGGGTTCACCGAGGAGCTGCTGTTCAGATTCGCGCTGATGGGAATCGTCACGCAGCTGCTCGCGCCGGTGCTGCCCGGCCCCGTCGTCGCGGCGATCGCGTTGTTCGTCTCGTCGACGGTGTTCTGGTTCTCGCACGTCCGTTACCGCGACCTCGCCACCACGGTGCTCACCCTTGGGCTGGCGCTTGTGCTGGGCGGCGCGTTCCTCGCCACGGAAAGCCTCGCCGTCGTCGCGATCGCCCACGCGCTCTATGACATCGCCGTGCTCGCCATCGCCCGCATCCAGATATCGCGCGACCCGGACTATTTCGGCGGCCCCGCCCCCACCCGCGCCATGCTCGACCAGCTGGAGCGCGAGGAGACGGCAACCACCCACGAGGAGCCGAGCTCCGACGACTAGGCGCGTCCCTGCGCCTCCTCGCGCTTGATCGCACAGACGAGCTGGAAGGCGCAGACGAGGCCCGCGGCCACGCCGATCGCGGCGCCGACCAAACCCACATCGCCGATCCCCCCGCCGGCGACCACCACGCCGCCGATCCACGTGCCGGCGCCGATGCCGATGTTGAAGATGCCCGAGTACGCCGACATCGCGACCATCGTCGTGCCCTCGGGAGCGTTGCTGATGACCTCGGCCTGGAACGCGACGTTGTACGCCGTGTAGAACGCGCCCCAAACGCAGCAGACGATGATCGTCGTCACGGAGCTGCCCGCCACCGGCAGCAGCACCGCCATCATCGCCGCCACACCCAGCACCGCTGCGCGCATGAACGCGAACCGCGCCCGATCGTAGACGCGCGAGAAGATCGCGCTGCCGACGAACCCCGCCGCGCCGTACAGCGCCAGAGCGAGGGTGATCATCCCATCGGGGAAGCCCGCGACCTGCTGGAGGAACGGCTCGATGTAGCTGTAGCAGGTGAACTGCCCCGTCGCGTACAGCGCCGTCACGATATAGATGCCCAGAAGCGGCGCATGCTTGAACAGCGACGGAAGCGACTTGACCGAGAAGGGCTCGCTTGCCCCCAAGCGCGGCAGGATCAGCGCGAGGTAGACGAGGAGCACGGCGGACACCGCGCCCACGCAGGCGAACGTCATGCGCCAGCCGATCGCAAGGCCGATGATGCGCCCGATCGGCAGACCGCACACCATGGCGATCGACGAGCCCACGGCGATGGTCGCGATGGCGGCGCTGCTGTGCTGCGCGCCCACGATGCGCACCGCGACCGGCGACACGACCGACCAGAACACCGCATGCGCCGCCGCGACCAGCAGGCGGCCCGCCACCAGCAGCGCGAACGTCGGCGCCACCGCCGAGGCGATCTGCCCCACGCAGAACAGCGCGATCACGCCGAGCAGAAGCCTTGTGGGGCTCATCCGCGAAAGCGCGACCATCAGAGGGATCGACAGCAGCGCCACCGCCCACGCGTAGATCGTCACGACCGTGCCGGCCTCGGCCTCGGTCATGGCGAAATCCGCCGCGATGTCGACGAGCAGGCCGATCGGCATGAACTCCGACGTGTTCATCACGAACGCGCAGCATGCCAATCCGGCAAGCGCCAGCCATTCCCTGCGGCCCATCCTCTTCCTTCCATTCCCAAAAAAGCAACGTGCCGCCGCCTCCGCGGAGGCGACGGCACGCCATTCTAGGACATAACGGCCGCGTCGTGGTCAGGGAACGGTAAAAGCCGCCGGAACGCACCGATATTCTAGGATCGGACGCTAGGGGCGCGCCTCCTCATGCGCCGGCACCGGGTCGGCAGACAGGCTGCGGCCCAGCTCGTAGGCCTCCTCCAGCTTCGGGTTGCCCTCGATGGCGCCTTTCTCGTAGGTGCCGGGAACGAACACGATGCCCTCGTCTTTCATATGCGTGTAGGCGGCGTTGATCCGATACGTGTCGATAAGGGGCTGCACGATGGAAGGATCCTTGTCCTCGAACACTGTCAGCAAACAGCACGACGTGATGCCGAACGGATCGGCCAATCCGCAGAACATGCGGTCCATGAACGCCTTGATCTGCGCCGAGAACGAGAAGCAGTACACCGGCGTGGCGTACACGATGGTGTCGCAACGGCGCAGGATGCCGTAGAACGGCGTCATGCCGTCCTTGCGGAAGCAGATGCCCGCATGCGAGAAGCAGTACTCGCATCCGATGCAGCCCATGATGTCGGCGTTGCCCGCATCGATCACCTCCACATGGTGCCCCGCCTCCTCGGCTCCTTTGATGAACGCCTCCGCGAGCATCCAGGTGTTCCCGCCACGACGCGGGCTTCCGATAACCACGGCTATGTTGCGCGACATGCGACGCTCCTTTCCGACGGTTCCGATGAAACGGGCGCGGCGGCGCGTTCCGTCGCCGCGCCCGCCCGACCTGCGGTTAGCGCACGACGACGAGTTCGTACTCGCGCGTGCCGATGCCCAGCTTCACGGCATGGTCGAGGCCCGCCGCCCAATCGGTGTCGGGATGGACCATCCTGAACACGTCATGGCCGTCGTCGCCGGCGGCATGCTCGGAATACGCCTGCTCGGGGATGGCACGCGCGCCGTCCATATGGTCGGATGCCGAAGCCTCCTTCACCTGCGGGTCGGCCTTGCTGCCCTGGATCACGGGCTGCTTATTGGCCGCGTCGACGCACGCCTGGTCGAGCGCAACGGGATCGAACGAGGCGAACATGCCGACGTTGGGGATGACGGGCACGTCATTGTGGCGCTCGCAATCGCAATCGGGCGACACGTCCAGCACCAGGCTCACATGGAAGGACGGCTTGCCGTCGAGGACCGCCTTGGTGTACTCGGCGATCTTCTTGTTCATGACGGGCTTGGCCTCATCCCATTTCGTCATGATTGCCCCCGCGGGGCAGTAGGCGATGCAGTACCCGCAGCCGACGCAATGGCCTTCGTCGATGACGGCGGTTCCGTCGACGACGTGCACGCCGTCGCTGGCGCAGTGGTCGACGCACATGCCGCAGCCGATGCACTTGCTCGCGCTGATGCGCGGGGTGCCGCTGCTGTGCATCTCCATCTTGCCCTTTTTGGAGCCGCAGCCCATGCCGATGTTCTTGAGCGCGCCGCCGAATCCGGCGTTCACATGCCCCTTGAAATGCGTGAGGGACACGATGATGTCGGCTTCGGCGACGGCCGCGCCGATCTTGGCCTCCTTGACGTACTCGCCGCCCTCGACGGGGATCTCGCGCTCGTCGGTGCCGCGCAGGCCGTCGGCGATGATCGTATGCACGCCGGTGGACAGCGGGTTGTAGCCGTTGACGAACGCGGCGTCCAGGTGGTTCAGCGCGTTGTTGCGATACCCCACGTACAGCGTGTTGCAGTCGGTGAGGAACGGCTTGCCGCCGCGCGCCTTAATGTGGTCGCACAACACCTTGGCGTACTGATGGCGCAGAAACGCCATGTTGCCCACCTCGCCGAAATGGACTTTGACGGCGACGAACTTGTCCTTGAAATCGATCTGATCGATGCCGGCCTTCTCGATGAGCCGCTCGAATTTGGCGAGGATGCTGTCCCCCGCCTTGGCATGCATGTCGGCAAAGTACACATTAGCTCCCATGGATCCCCCCTCATCATCGGCGGGCGGCAGCGCCCGCGTTTTGCGTTGCCGCTATTGTCTCATGCCGCGGCGCCTGTAAGGATGCTCTTTCCCAGATCGCACGACGGCGCCCGAAGATCTTTCCGAATGGGCTGCGCTGATCGGCGATAGCGACGCCGGAAGCAGCCGACCAGCAGGAGCACCGTCGGGATGCGCTACCATGATCGCATGGACGATTTCGAGAAAAGATGGAAGCGCATCCAAGACCAGCTGCGCATTCAGATGAACGGCGACGAGCAGCCGACGTTCTCCAGCGGGCGCA
This sequence comes from uncultured Eggerthellaceae bacterium, assembly GCA_958452575.1. Classification (GTDB taxonomy): domain Bacteria; phylum Actinomycetota; class Coriobacteriia; order Coriobacteriales; family Eggerthellaceae; genus Aphodovivens. Next base: position 226,175 of record CAUDUM010000003.1, on the reverse strand, counting down.
CGCTGTTCGGCATCCGCAGCGCCGCCGAGGAGAAGATGGACCGCTTCGCACGTGAGATCGAAGAGGAGGCGCAGCAGCGACGCCTCGCCCGCAGGGAAGGCGGGCGGGACGGGGCCGCATCCGAGCATGACGACGCCTCTCCCGAGCAAGAAAACGCCGAGTAGAAGCGCCCCGCCCACGGCGAATCCGTGCCGCTACAGCCCCAGCTCCTCCGCCCATGCGCGCAGGCTCTCCGCGCTCTGGCGCCCGTTGAGCAGTCTGCCCTCCACGACCGTGGAGCCCGCGGCGATCTTCTGCATGCGCTGGGGAGCCTTGCCCAAACCGCTGCCGCCGCTGGTGGCAAAGGGAATGATCGTCTTTCCGCTGAAATCATGCGACTCCAAGAACGTGTCAATGATGCGCGGCTCCACGTACCACCACACCGGAAACCCGACGAAGACCGCGTCGTAAGCGCTCACATCGCATGCCGCGCCAGCGATGGCGGGGCGGCACGACTCGTCGTTCATCTCCACCGAACTGCGGCTATTGCGATCATGCCAGTTCAAATCAGCCGAAGTGTAGGGCTGAGCGGGCTCGATCTCGTATAGATCGGCGCCCAGAGCCTCTGCGATCCCTCGCGCAGCGTGCGCGGTCGTGCCCGTGGCGGAGAAATACGCGACCAATGTCTTTCCCATGAGATGCTCCTTTCGATTCATTACATCATGTTACTTATATCATGGTTTCAGATTATGCTTTCGCTTATAAAGCGTCAAGCGCCTCGATCCTGCCAGCGCTAGACCGCGCCCGCAGATCCCGAATCACCCTGCAGGCAGAACGGGATGCCCTTCTCAGCGATTCGTTTATTCCGGTCAATGCGGCAACTATCACCTGACGGGTGGTATATCATGGTGAGCGCCAGGCAAACACCCACCCGGATCGACACCGGATCCATTCATGTATGCAAAGACGAAGGTCCCAGCACGATGAACGAATCCTCATTTCCCTCCATCGACGGCTTCGACGGCAAACAGGAAGCCGCCCGCCTCGCAAGCTACATCCTGCACAAGCATTACTGCGAAAACGACGTCGACGCGCTGATCGAGCTGCTTGACGACGATGACGAGTGCTTCAGCTGGTTCGGCGCCGCCGAGCACGAGTACGCCATCGGCAGCAGCACCGTCGCCGCCATCTTCAACGAGTTCAGAGGCAAGGTGCTCCTCTGCAACATCACCGATGAGCACTTCGACGTCATCGAGCCCGCCCCCGGCGTGTACCTGGTCTCCGGCACCTACTGGGTGGCCACCGACCCCTCGGCAAAGGCCTGCATCCGCGTGCATCAGCGCACCACCATGGGGTTTCGTATCCGCGGCGGAAGCCTCAAATGCTTCCACATCCACCTTTCGAACCCCTATGCTGAGATGACCTCGGACGATGTGGGGTTCCCCACGCATATGTCCGCGCAATCCTACGACTATCTGCAGGAGCGCCTTGCGGAGCAGGCGCGCATCCTCGAAGAGCAAAGCGCCGAGCTTGCCAGCATCTACGCCATCGCCCCCTGTTCGATCATGCGCCTGCTGCGCACCGAAGACGGCTACGAGCCAGCCTTCATCAATCCCGCGACCGCCCGGATCATAGGCATCCCGGATGAAGAGCTGCAGGGCCTCGATTGGTCCAACGGTTACTGCGAACTGCTTGTCGATGAGGACGCCCAAATGGCGCGCTCGCTCATGGCAAGCCTGAAGAATCCGGGCGACCGAGCCGAGATGGTCTGCAAACTCAGGCGACCTTCCGGAGAGATCGTCTACATATCCTCCAACAACGAGTTCATCGGCAGGGACGATCGCGGCGACATCATCCAGAAGATCGTGTTCGATATCTCGGACCGCATCGAGCTGGAGCAGGCGCTCGAAAAGCAGAGCTTCGAGGATTCGCTCACCGGCATGTTCAACCGCAACAAGTTCAACCAACAGCTGAGCGACGGGCATGAAAGCTCCTTCGACCATCTGGGCATCGCGTATTTCGATATCAACGGCCTCAAGCGGACCAACGACCTGCACGGGCATCGCGCCGGAGACGACCTGATACGCCGCGCGGCGGACATCATCATGTCGTGCTTCGAGGGCAAGGCGTACCGCATCGGCGGAGACGAGTTCATGATCATCGACGCCGAGTCGGATCGCAAGCTGTTCGAAAGCGGCATCTCGCGCGTATGCCGCAGCATGAAGGCGCACCACATCAGCATCGCGGTCGGCCTGTCGTTCCGCAGCGAGAACTGCGATGTCGAGGAGCAGTTCGACGAGGCGGACAAGAACATGTACGAGGCCAAGGGCCAGTACTATCGCGTGCACCCAAGCGACAGAGAAGAGCGCTGACCAGTCGACGACCGCGCCGTCTAGCCGTACGGATCGCCAAGGCCCGCGGCGGACGACGGTGCGCGCCGCTTCACCGGCACGGCACGGCAGCCGCTACCATTTCTTGATGATCGTCACCACGTTCGCGCCATCCGTGCGCTCGTAGCGCATCTCGTCGACGCTCTTCTTGGCCATGAGGATGCCCAATCCGCCGATTCGAGCGTCCTCGATGCTCTTGGGCGCGACGGCATCGGGCCGCGCCACCGGGTCGAACGGGATACCCTCGTCGGCGATCTCAACCGTGATCGAAGGCGGTTCGGCGCTGCAGGTGTACGAGACGCGCACCTCGCCGGGACGCTCGAGCGTCGCATCGGGGTACGCGTAGTGCGCGACGAGGCGGCGAACACCACCAAAAGCAGCACCAGCGCCGACAGCGTGAGCCATACCATGACCCCCGCCCGGTCGGCGAACACCATGCTGGCAGGCTGGATCATCAACACAAGGTAATCGTCCACCTGCCCCACGCGAAGGTAGGCGACCTGCAAAGAGTAGATTCGATCCTCCTCTGCCGGCTCAAACAGGTTCTCGTCAGAATAGACCAGCTGGACCATCTTCCCCGAGGACGCGTATTCGGACAGGATGGGCCCGCTGCCCTCCCCGAAGAACATATCGATCGAGACGCCAGCCTTGAACTGGTCGCTGTCGGTCAAAAGCACGGTGCCGTCCTTGACAACCGCCACCATGCCGTCGAACTCCTCGGTGTATCCGTCCAGCAAGCGGTTGAGCGAAAGCGTGCCATCGACGAACTCCCGCGCCTCGTCCGAGAGCTCCGAGCCGTCCCGCGCCACAAATCCCTCGCCCACGATCCGCGCGAACGCCTCAAGGCGCTCCTGGTTTTCATCGATCTGGTTACACATGGGAGTGGACGAGCAGCGCCGCGCCGGCGATCAGCCCGAGCAGGGAGCCTCCGACCGGGCCGAACAAAGACCGCCCGCGACCGCCAAGCTGCCCGAAGATGCTGGTTGCACCTTGCGCAAAAGTCGATCACGGGCTTGCCGGAATGCATGGGTCCGCATCCAAAGACCGCTGGCTAAACCGCGATCGCGCTGCTAGGATGGAGAAACCGCGCCGCAATCGACCCGCCCCCTCCGGCAAGGTCGACATCCGAACGGCGCGCGGAAAGGAAGCAAAGGACGATGGATCTGTTCGCCAAGGCGAAAAACGAAGCTGCGCGATGCGGCCTGGCGCTTGAACGCGACGAGCAGGGGCTTGCCCTAGCCGGCGACGGAATGACGCTGCGCGTCGACTTCCGCGAGATGGCGGACCGTCTCAAACCCGGAAGGCTCCAACGCGAGCTGCTCGTGCGCGCGTCCAAGGTAAAGCGCGCGCAAGGCGATGCGCCCCTTGCGGTCGACGCCACCGCCGGCTTGGGCGAAGATTCGCTGCTGCTTGCGGCGGCGGGGTTTAAGGTGCGGATGTTCGAGCGGAATCCCGTCATGGCGGCGCTTTTGGACGACGCGCTTCGACGCGCTGCAGCCGATCCGCAGCTCGCAGCCATCGTGGCACGCATGAAGCTCGACTGCGGCGACAGCATCGCGGCGCTTGAGCGCATGGGTGAAGGCGAGGGATCCTCCCCCTCCGTCATCTACCTCGATCCGATGTTCCCCGCACGGCAGAAAAGCGCTGCGGTCAAAAAGAAGTTCCAGCTCCTCCATCATCTGGAAGCCCCCTGCGACGACGCCGAAGCGCTGCTGCAAGCCGCGCTTTCCGCGCATCCCCGCAAGGTCATCATCAAGCGCCCGCCCAAAGGCCCCTGGCTCGCCGACGTCAAGCCCAGCTATTCCTTGGCAGGCAAAGCCGTCCGCTACGACGTCATCGCCCTGCCGTGACGCGGATGAGAAAAAGGGACGGAGGTTTTTCTCATCCCACTCCACACGTGGCATCTGAAAAGCAAGAGGGTCCGCGACCTGCGCGGACCCTCTTGTTTCAGGCTATGTCAGCGAATCGGGGTTAGATCTCCCACTTGGCGCCCATGAGCTTGGCGAACTCGCGGCAGATGGCGGTGTCGCCCGGCCATGCCGGAGAGGTGACCAGGTTGCGGTCGACCACGGCGGCATCCATCTCAGCCTCGACGTACGTGCCGCCCGCAGCGGTCACGTCCGGGCCGACGGCGGGATACGCGGTGGCCTTGTAGCCTTCGAGCACGCCGGCGGCAGCCAGGACCTGCGGGCCGTGGCAGATGGCCGCAACGGGCTTGTTTGCGGCGAAGAACTCGCGGGTGATCTCCAGCACGCGCGGATTCAGGCGGATGTACTCGGGAGCGCGGCCGCCGGTGATGAACAGGCCGGCGTAGTCCTCGACGTTCACCGCATCGAAATCGGCGGTCAGCGCGAAGTTGTGGCCGCGAAGCTCGGTGTAGGTCTGGTCGCCCACGAAGTCATGGACGGCGGTGCGCACCACATCGCCCGACTTCTTGTCGGGGCAGACCGCGTCCACCTGGTAGCCCAGCATGGACAGGGCCTGGAACGGCACCATGGTCTCGTAGTCCTCGGTGTAATCACCGCACAGCATCAGCACCTTTTTAGTCATACGCAATTCCTCCTCATCGCTTACCGCAACGATTTCCATGCTTTTGCATGACAGCATGATTCTATCACCCCGGGATGCCGAAAGAGCCGCCGTTCATCCGTATGCGCGGATAAAACGACTCCGGCTCCCGCAGATGCCTAGCTGCACACTTTGCCGGGATTCAAGATGCCCTTGGGGTCGAACACCTTCTTGATGCCCGCCATCAAGCCGTAGGCGGTCTCGCCCACCGACTCGCGCAGGTATTCCTTCTTCGCATGCCCGATACCATGCTCACCCGACACCAGGCCGCCCAGCTCGTCGCACTTTTCGTAAGCAAGCTTCATGATCTCGGCGGCCTTGATGCGGAACTCGTCCTCGTCGATGCCCTTTCCTGCGCAATAGACGTGCAGATTGCCGTCACCAGCGTGGCCGAACGAGCGGATGCGGATACCGCGCTCGGCGCCCACGCCGTAGATGTATCCGAGGAACTCCGCGATGCGGTTGACCGGCACGACCACGTCCATCTCATCGAGCAGCTCGGCCTCGTGCTCGATCACCGTGAGCAGCGCGTCGCGCACCTGCCACACAGCCTCGCGCTCGGAGGGTTGATCGATCACGAGCACGTCGAACGCGCCGGCCTCGTCGGCGATCTCGGCCAGCTTCTCGGCGCGTTGGAAGATCTCGTCCACGTCGGTCCCGTCCAGCGTGATGAGGATGTAGGCGGTCGCCTCCTGGCCGTCCACCTCGGCGGGGAACACGTGGTTGCCGGTGTGCTCCTCGGCATCCACCACGATGTCGCGCTCCATGAACTCGATCGACTGAGGGTCCAGACCTGCCAGCTTGATGCCGGGGACGGACGCGATGGCAGCGTCGATGTCGGCGAAGGGAAGGATGAAGCTCATGGACGCCTCGGGGCGGGCGATCAGCTTGAGCGTGATCTCGGTGACGATCGCGAGCGTGCCCTCCGAGCCGATGACCAGGTGCAGCAGGCTGTAGCCCGAGCTGGTCTTGGTGACCGCGCGGCCAAGCTCCATCACCTCGCCCGACGGCAGCACGACCGTCGCCGCGAGCACATAGTCGCGCGTGGTGCCGTACTTGACCGCGCGCATGCCGCCGGCGTTAGTCACCACGTTGCCGCCGATCGAGCCGGTCTTCTCGCCGGGATCGGGAGGATAGAACAGCCCGTGGGCCGCCACGTCGTCGATCAGGTCGCACAGGCGCACGCCCGGCTGCACGCGGACGGTGAGGTTGTCCTTATCGTATTCCAGGATCTTGTCCATGCGCATCGTGCACAGCACCACGCCGCCGTGAAGCGGCACGCAGCCGCCCACCAAGCCGGTGCCCGCGCCGCGCACGGTCACGGGGATGTCGTGCTCGCTGCACAGCGCCATGATGGCGGCGACCTCCTCGGTGGAGGCGGGCAGGCACACCGCCGCAGGGGCATGGGAGCCGTAGATGGGCATCTCGTCATGGGTGTAATCGTCGCCGATGGCGTCGCCGGTAAGGCAGTTATCGGCGCCGACGATCTTTTCGAGCCGGCCGATCAGATCCGCGTTCAGTTCGCCGTACGTGGTCATGGAGACCTCCTTGGATGCATGCCTGGCAGAAGCGGCGGGACGCACCCGCCCGCGCATGTGCGCAATTTCCATTATCCGCCAAAAACGCATCTCATGACAACGTCGGAATCCGCCGAACCGCATCCGGCGACAAAAGGAGGTCAGGCCCCCCTCATTCCCATCCGCATTCTCCCTTGCACGAAAAGCGGAGGGCCCGACCCCAGCTGCATTCCGGGATCGGGTCCTCTGAAAAGACTCGTGGCGGTTGCGCGTCAACGCGCCCGCAGTCCTGCGCGCCGCTCGGAACGGCGACGCATATTCCTTAACCGATCAGCTCGGCCAGCGTCTGCACCTGGGTGCGAGCCTGCTCGTAGCTTTCGGTGGACTGGTCGATCTCCACCGTGATGCACTTCAGACCCGCCTCGCGGATGGCGCGGGTGGCCAGCGGCGCCTCGAACTCCTCGGGGTCGCAGAACTTGGCGAGCAGGATGATCACGGCGTCGGCGCCGGAATCCTTCGCCTTCTGGACGAGGACGTCGACGTGCTCCTTCTTGGGATCGTAGAGCTCGGTGTCGGCGCGCAGCCCGCACCAGCCGTCGGCGAGCGCCTCGATGGGGTCGCCCTCCTCGGGAACCTGGCGCGCGAACGCGCGGGACTCCTTGGCCAGGTCGTCGGCGACCACGGCGATCTTGTTGTCGTCCAGGATCGCGGTGATGGCGGGGATGTCCTGGTAGATGCCCGAGAGCACCACCTTGCGGTAACCGTCGGCGGAGGCGGGCAGCTCGGCCAGCGCGGCGTTGAGCTCGCACACCATCTTCAGATGCTCGGCTTTGTCCATGTAGTAGCCGGCGTTGACCACCGCGACGCGGTCGGCGTTGCCGACCTCGGCGGGATGGCTGCCCGCCAGCTCGACGAACTCGCGCATGGCGGCACGCCACTGGTTGTACAGCTTGATGGCCTCCATCAGCTCATCGTCGCCGATGATCGTGTCGCAGCACTCCTCCACACGGCGCTTGACCTCGGTGTACGCCTCGATGGAGTACTGGCGGCCGGCCTCCAGGAAACGGTTCTGGGCGTTGGTGACGTAGATCATCGGCACCTTGCTGCCCATGGCCGCCTTCCAGTTCTGCGAGAACGCGCGCAGCGTGTCGCACAGGCCGGTGATCATCATGCCCGACAGCTTGTCGAGCACGCCGGTAAGGCCCATCTCCAGCGTCATCTGGCAGATGGAGCAGTAAAACGGCGGGAAGTACTTCTTGGCTTCGGCGGACGGACCGACCATGCCCCACACGCCGAACGGAACGGCGCCGGCGGCGTACACCAGCTCCTCGGGCACATGGTAGGGACCCACTCCGATCACGCGCTTGCCGGCTGCCAGGTGCTTGTCGAGCTCCTTGCTCGGATGGGCGGCTACCTCGGAGAAGGCGCCCAGCATCGATGCGATATCAGCCATCGCTTAAGCCTCCTTCTTGTTGGATTCCATGATCTCGACCAGGCCCTGGACGCGCGTGACGTACTGCGCCTCGCTGAAGTTGCGCGGGTCGGACTGGTCGCCGTCGAAGGTGACCACGGGGATGTTCAGATCGTTAGCGATGCGGCGGCCCATCTCAGGGGCGATGCCCGACCACATCTTGCAGGAGCGGTTGACGTGCACCAGGCCGCCGTCGACCTTGCCGTCCAGGCACAGCTGCTTGCGCAACTCCACCGCGCGTTCCAGGTTGATGGCGTTGGGCACCTCGGCGTAGGCGCGCATCATCTCGTCGGTGTTGCCGTAGGTGAAGGCGAACGACGGGCCGTACACGCAGGCGGTCACGTTGGTGCCGGCGTTTTTGAGCGTGGAGTAGGTCACGCGCAGGTACGGCCAGGTGGCGATGCCCTCGAACATGATGCGGTTCTTCTCCTCCACCTTGAACGTGGAGGTGTGCTCGCGCACGGCCTGCTTGTACTCCTCCACCAGGGCGGTGAAAGCGTCGAGGCTTTCCTGCTTGCCGCGCGCCATGGTGGCCACGGCCATGTGGTTGAACAGGTCGTAACCCTTCAGCGGCGAAGGCTTGTAGTTCATGTAGGTGGTGGCCTCAAGCCACTTCTCGCCCACGGCGTTGGAGATCTCGCAGACCTTCAGGAACTTCTCCTCATCCCAGGTCTTGCCCGTAATCTCGCACAGCTGCTCAATGGCGGCGTCGAACTGGCCGCGCATGTAGGCGATGCGCTTGGCATCGGCGCTGTACTTGTCGTTGAACGGCACGTCGATCATGATCACCGGGATGCCCAGCTCGTGGCCCAGGTTCTCGTACCAGTTCATCATGCAGTTGCAGATGTTGTTACAGCACAGCACAAAGTCCGGAAGCGGCATCTCGCGCTCGCCATTGGGGCACTTGCCCAGATCGGCGTACGCCAGGCTGATGCGCGCGTAGGCGCACAGGTCGTTGGAGTAGCCCAGCTCGCCTTCGGCGTGCTCGCACATGGCAAGGCCGGCGCCCTTGGCGGAGATGGCTGCCGCCTGGCTTTCGGGATACACCACGTGCAGGCCCAGCGTCTCCGGGATCTCCTGCGGGAAGTTGGACGAGATCCAGCCCACCTTCTCGCCGCGCGCCTTGGCTTCAAGCGCGTCTTCGTACACGCTGTCGGCGATCTTGGCAAGCCACTTGCCCGCCGGCAGCTTCTCAGCGGTTTCTTCTGCCATTTAATCCCCCTCTTAGATTGATGGATACGGCTAGAAATGGTTACTTCCAAGTTGAACGAAGCTCATAGGTCGAGCATAAGTCAACGAGGGCGCCTGGGGTGCCCGGAGTTCGCGGGATCGCGAAGGCGCCGCGTACTTTGGTACGCAAGCCTTCGGGATCGCGCGAAGGCCGGGTGCCCAGGCGGCCGCAGCGTCGGCACGTTCCGCCGTTCGGCAGAGCGGCGGAACTAGTTACTTGCGCTCGCCCTGGGTGATGACGCCCTCGTCCTCCATGGCCTTGATCTCCTCAGGCGTGTAGCCCAAAGCGGCCATGACGTCCTCGGTGTGCTCGCCGATGAGCGGGGCCTTCTCGTAGGGCGGCAGCGGCGTCTCCTCAAAGGTGACGGGCACGCGCACCAGCGCCTTGGGGCCGCGCGGGTAGTCCATCTTGTAGAACACGTCGTTGGCCCACGCCTGCTCGTCGTCGACGATCTCCTGATAGGTCTTGCACAGGGCGTAGGGGATGTCGAGCTCGGTCAGAATCGGCTCCCACTCGGCGACGGTCTTCTGCTTGAAGCCCTCCTGGATGATGTCGTACAGATCGCCCTGACGATGCTCGTCGATCATCTTCTTCTGGTTGCTGAACACCGGATCCTCGATGAGGTCCTCGCGGCCGATGGCCTGCATGATCTTGGGGAAGTAGATGGAGTAGTTGGGACCCATGACCTGGAAGAAGCGGCCGTCCTTGGTCTCGACGGCGGGCTGGTAGGGCAGCTGATTGTCGCGACGATCGAACGGGAACACCTGGCCGCCGAACTCGGTGCCGTACTGAGCCGCCTGGATGGAGAAGCCCTGCATCCAGATAGCGGTATGCAGCAGGTTGGTGGTGACCTTCTCGCCCTTGCCGGTGCGCGCCTGACGGTACAGAGCGGCCAGAACGCCCGTGGTCAGAGCCAGCGCGCCCTGATGGTCGCCCAAGGCCGGGATGAGGTTGGTGGGCACGGTGCCCTTCTGGTACAGGGAGCCCGCCCAACCGCTGCGCGCGAAGAACGCGGTGAAGTCGAAACCGGGAAGATCCTTGTCCGGGCCCTTCTCGCCGAAGCCGGTCAGGCTGGCGTACACCAAGCGGGGGAAACGCTCCTTGAGGTCCTCGTAGGTGAGGTGCTTGCGCTCAAGCGCCTGCGGACGCCAATTGGTCAGCAGTACATCGGCATCCTCCAGCAGCTTGAACAGGATCTCGATGCCTTTCTCGGTGCGAAGGTCCACCACGATGCCCTTTTTGTTGGCGTTCTCAAGGTCGATGGTCATGTCCTCGTGCGGATCGCTCGGACGGCCCTCGTTGGCTGCGGTGTAGCGAAGGTTATCGCCTTTCGCGGTCTCGATCTTGATGACCTCGGCGCCCATGTCTGCCAAGATGCGGCCCACGGCGGGCACGGCGATGAACGTCGCCAACTCGACGACCTTCACCCCTGCCAAGGGACGATCGGTGTTGCTCATGTTTCCTCCTTCTTGATGCGGTGCCGAACCCACAGTCCGGTCTGATCCCATTGTGCAAAGTTCACAGGTTGCTGTCATTGGACAAAAGCACAATACGTCTATCGTTATCTGAAATAAAATCGGCACGCCGCGTCCCCGAGAGGCGATTCCGAAGGTGAGGCATCGGACGTCGTGCTTGCGCATCTGCGCAGGAAAAGGACCGCGGCAAAGCGAATCGAATCGGATTTCGATGCTGTTTGTTCAGATTGGGAAATCGCCCAAGCGCAAACCCTGTTTCATCGATACAATTGAGGTTTAAGGAAAACCGAAGCGGGAGGAAGGACCGGCTCATAGCGACCCTGCCCCACATACGCATCCAAGTGAAACGCGCGGGCACCGTGCGCAACAGCTCGCTGTCGCTTGCGGCCTTGGGCCTGGGGCTTCATCTCGCTTGGATCCTGTGCACCTCGTTGGGAAGCCTGAGCATCGTGCCCGGCGCGTCCCTGCCGGGATTCGAAGCGCTTGCCGGACAAGGAGCCTCCCCCGTGTTCGTGGCCGCGATGGCGTCGCAAGCCCTCGTGCTGCTTGCCGCCGGGGCGTTCTCCGCCGACGATCCCGGATTCTTCGGCGGCAGACCGGCTGCCATCGCCGCCTCAGTCGCGCTCGCAGCGGGAACGGCGGCGGTGTTCGTCGTCGATCTTTCTGGCATAAGCAGCGGCGCGCTTCCGCTGCTGGGCGCCGCCGTCATCGGCATCGCCTGCGCGGTGCTCCTGCTGTTTTGGGGCATCGCCTTCTCGCGCATGGACCTGCCCTCCATCGTGCTGAACATCAGCTGCGCGATGGCGGTCGCCGTGATCATCTTCTGCTGCCTCGACAATTTTGTCGTGGGATTGCACGACAGCTGGACGCCCGGAAGCTGGACGCTTGCCGTCCTGCCCCTTTTGGAAGCGCCTTGCGCCCTGCTCAGCGGCGCCTCCCGAGGGGCTTCCGAGACCCCTGACGCCCCTGCGTTCCCTTTGCGCCGAGGCAAGTTCGGAACGATGCTCGCCGTGTCGATGGCGCTGTTCGGCATCGCGCTCGGCCTGCTCAAGATCGTCGCGGCGCCAGGCATCCTCTCAAACGGCAACGATGATTTCAAAGTGGTGGCGCTGGTGCTGGCCTGCCTATGCGTGCCCGTTCTTCTGCTGCTGCCCCTGCCGCGCGGGGAAAAGCGCGGATCCCGTTGGGATCTGATGCTCAGGCCCCTTTTGGTGGTGGTCGCCATCGCCGCGTTCGCAGGTCCGCTCCTGCTGGAGGGATCGCCCGCTCCGGCGCTGTTTTTGCTGATAGCCTGCTATCTGTACGTCGAAGCGATTCTTTGGTCGTTGCTGGCGGGGCTCTCTCGCGAATACCGGCTTCCGCCGGTGTTCCTTGTCGGCATCGGCCGCGGAGCGCTGTCATTCGGCGCACTGTGCGGCATTCTGCTGGCGGCAAACACCCCCTTGATCGACAATCTACCCGCAGGGGTGGCGGGAGGCGCAGTGGTGTGCATCTTCGCCATCGGATATGTGCTCAACCCGCGCATCGACATCGCCCGCCGCGATGCGCTGGCCAGCCAGGCGACGGATGGCGCCCCCTCTGGGAAGGACGCTGTTTCGACGGGAACCGCTTCCGCTTCGGCCACGCTGATGGGTGCCGCCGGATTGCCTGGCGCACCCTCCACCGCAGCATCTGGCGGATCGCCCGGCGAGCTTCCGACAAGCGCCGATGGAACGACCGCCTCGGTGGCAACGCCCGGCATCCCATCGGCCCGCACCGACGCGGACGCCTATTGGCGGGCCTGCGAATCGATCGCTCGGGACAACGGCCTGTCCAGCAGGCAGACCGAGGTCCTGTACCTGCTGGCTCGCGGTCACAACGCCGCCTACATCCACGACAAGCTGCGCATCACGCTGAGCACCGCCAAAACGCACATCTACCGCATCTACAAAAAGCTGGGGGTCCACAACCAGCAGGAGATTCTGGAGATCGTGGAGAAAACGCTCGCCGAAAAGGACGCCCGCGCATAACCCGCCCCGCAACGTATCCGTCGGCATCCCCGACCAAGCAGCGCATAGACGCCAGCCGCCTCGATCCCTTTGCCCAAACTGGAAACCAGTACTTCTCTCCAGTTTGAAGCCGCCCTTTTCTGCGTACCTGTGTTTTGTTCCAGTTTGAAGCCGATTTTTTCCGCGCACCTGTGCTTTTTTCCAGTTTGAAGCCTAAAAATCGCAGTTCAAACTGGAAGAAAACACAGGTATGGATCGTTTCGACCCGTCAAACTGGAAACCAGTACCCGTTTCCGGTTTCAGACGATCGTCAAAAGGGGAAACGGTACTGGTTTCCGGTTTGGATCGGTGGTCGAATGAGAGAACGGCAACCATCTCCGTTCTGAATCGATCCTCAAAGGGGAAACCGGTACCCGTTTCCCTTTTGAAGCGGTTTCTAGAAGGGGCAGTAGCATCTGACCCCTGGACACAAGACACTTTCCGAAAGGCGGAAGGCCGTCTGCCACGAGCCCAACACGATCTCCGGGAAGAAGAGGCGGTCGGCCACGAGCCCGAGACAATCCTCGGAAGGGGGAGGCAGCCCGTCTCGAGTTCGAGGCGATCCTCGAAAGGGAAGGCAGTCCGTCTCGAGCTCGAGGCGATCTCAAACAGCAGACAAGCGCTGCTCTCCAGCTTCGACGACGACGCAAACGCGAGGCGGAGCGTTTTTTCAGGCGCCGTTTCCGATCTTGCCGACACGGGGAATGCCGAACTTCTCGAGCAGCCTCACGAAACGCCGCCGATCGAGCACGTCAGCGTACTTGAATCGCATCACGGGCAAGCCGAGCGCGTTCAGATGGGACTCCCTCTCCCGCTCTGCGATGAGCACTCGTTTGCCGTACGACCACCTCGAAACCGGGGATCGTTGTATTTCCGCATGCCGTCGAACTCCCCTGCAACGTGCGAGCCGTCGGGTAAGCGCCATAGAAAATCAACTCGGTACACGCCGCCGGGACTGATCGGATCGGGCAGCTCCACTTGCAGCGTCGGCACCTGGAACCCCTCTTCGATCATCGCCGCCCGCGCAAACGACTCCCCGCCGTTCTCGCTCAGAGGATTCGCGAACGCAACCGTCGATAGCACCTTTCCGATTCCCCTGAAGCCGCGCCAGCCGCTTGCAAAGCGATCCAATGCCTCGGCGCGGGACAGACCCGACACCCGAAGCCCTGAATCGGCGATGGCAAGCCCCTCCGGAAAATCTAGGTCTCTAATGCAGGAGAACATCGTCTCGTCAAGCGGCGTCACACGCAAGCCGCACTTCTCCTCAACCGTCCCCGAGCAATCCATGCGATGCTCCACGACGTTCGAGCGCCGCCTATATCGCGAGGCAACGTACACGGTTTCGAGTGCACGACGACTGGCAAACAACCCGTGGACCGCCGCAGCGGAATGCAGGCAAAACACCCAATCGGGATGCTTCGCGGCGTACGCCCGAAGAAGATAGAGATGCCGCTCGACATCGGACAGCTCCTCCCACAGCTCGGATCGAACGTACAAACGCGGATGGGGCATCGCAAGCTGCCCTTCGGCGCGGCGCACGCCAAGCATGCGCGCGGCATTCTTATCGCGGGCAAAAGCGCATCTCATCTGAGACTCCGCCTCATCCAAGATCAGCTTGACCTCGTCGTCTCTTCTATTCGCCATCCGCTTCTCCTCGCACGTCGCCGTCCGCCTGACAACCCCTGCGACGCAACGGGACCGCAGGGAGCCGCTTACGACAACGCTAGCGCCACGAGCCCTCATCGAAATCGCGCGACCGCCGATGAAACCTTTCGGCGTTTCCGCTCGAACTTTACGCCGACATCACGTCGATTTGCCGAAACGGCGGAGAGCACGCCGACGCGATCGCCGGAAGGAGCGCAAACGACAAAGCGCCCTCCCCGCTGGGACGGGGAGGGCGCTGTCGGAATGGACTCGGGAAAGGTAAGCGAAAACCGAGTCCGAGAGGAATGTCATATGCGTGAGTGAAACGCTCTGCGATGCATCGAAAAACGATACGCTACGCACCCGCAGGCAAGCGGTCCGGCATCCGGAAACAGCACCGTCGCACGCCGGCGCGCACGTCGCTCATGCGCGCTATGCGCGCTGCCGCGGGCCCATCGCATGCGCCCGCCGCCGCACGCCCATCCCCTGCCGCGACACGCGCTCAGGGGATGGGCCAATTGCTAGCGAGCGGAAAGGACGAGCATCGCGATGTCGCCGACGATCTCGGTGACGGTGGCGCCACGCGAGGAGTCGGCAACAGGGCACTTGAAGCCGGAGAGGTTGTGGCCGTAGGCCGCGCCGCCGGCGAAGCGCTGGATCAACTTGACCGCGATGTTGGCCGCGTTCAGATCGGGGAACACCAGCACGTTGGCCTTGCCCGCAACGTCGCTATCGCGCTTGACCTTCTTGGCGGCCACCTTGGGATCGATGGCGGCATCCAGCTGGAACTCGCCATCGGCCAGGATGTCGGGACGGCGCTCATGCACCAGCTCGATGGCCTGGTTCACCTTGTCGACGCTTTCGCCCGCGCCGGAACCCGTCGTGGAGAACGACAGGAATCCCACGCGCGGCTCCCACCCCATCAGTGCCTTGACGCTGTCGGCTGCAGCGATGGCGATGGATGCCAGCTCGCTTGCCGTCGGTTCGGGGTTCAGGCCGCAATCGGTGAAGGCGATGACACTGCCCTCGGGCCCCTCGAAGCCGGGGGCGTCCACCAGCGCCAGGATGCTGGGCACCTCGACGCCCTCCTGCAGGCCGATGATGGTCTGGGCCGCCAGCAACACGTCGCCGGTGGTGTTGGTGTGGCCGCAGAAGGTGCAGTCCACATCGCCCAGCTCTTCCATCATCATGGCGTAGTACATGGGGTCCTTGATCTTGCGGCGGGCGCCCTTCGCGGAGATCAGGCGCATCGTGCCCGTGGACATGTAGCGCTCGGCCAGCGCGTCGGCAGCGGCCTCGTCGGTGTTGTCGACGATCTCCATGCCCTCCAGCGACACGCCCGCGCGCGCGGCCGTCTCCTCGATGACCTCGCGGGGGCTCACCAGCACCGGCGTTCCGATGCCATCGTCGAGGACCTGGCGCGCCGCCAGCAGCGTGTTGTCGGCCTCGCACTCGGGCAGCGCGACGCGCTTGGGGCAGCCCTTCGCGTCCTCGATGAGCTTTTCTACCAAACCTGCCATGGGGCTTCCTTACATCGAAAGCTTCTCGTCGACCAGCTGGGCGGCCTCGCCGAAGGTCTTCTTCTTGTTCAGCTCCATGAAAGGAACCTCGACCTCGTACTCGTCCTCCAGCGCGCTGGCGAACTGCACGATGTTGACCGACTTGCAGTGCAGGTCATCGACGAAGCTGGTGTCGGCGGAGAGGCTGTCGCGATCGACGCCGAACAGCTCGACGGCCTTGTCCTTGAGGATCTCGATGACTTCTTCCTGGAACTCGTTCATGGTTTACGTCCTTTCGAATCGTTCGTTATCGGTTGAAAAAGAGGGGCTCGTCGCAACTGCCGGAACCAGATATCCCGACGTTTCTCCCGCCGTCGAAAGTCCCGACGGCTGCAGCAGCGGCTTGCAAGCCCGAGGGCGCATTCATCTTGCGATCATGCGCCGTTTTCGTGCAGGCGCCGCCCGAAGACGGCGCCTAACGACAGACGCTACTTATGAGCGTGCGCCACTTCCTCGTCGCCGCGCACCTTGGAGGCGATCTGACGATACGGCAGAGCGAACACGGGGATGAGGGCGATCAGGCACACGATGAACACGCCCAGCATCACGTTGTGCGGACCGGCAAGGGCGGCGATGGTGGACATGACCGACACGCCGGCGAAGTTCAGCGCGTTGAAGATGACCTGGATGGGCGTGTAGGCCACATCGAAGTCGGCACGGCCGAAGATCGAGGTCGTCATGGACATGCACACGTTGGCGGAGCCGGACAGGCCGAACATGAACATGCCGGTGGAGATGCAGCACAGAACCATGTTGGTGCCGCCCAGCCACGTGATCAGGCCGCCCAGACCCAGGATGCACACCACGATGACGGTGGTCTTTTTGGTGCCGATCTTCTGGTCGATGACGCCGATCAGATAGTGGCCCAGCAGGCCGATCGGCCACATGGACGAAAGCAGGGTCACGCCGAACATCGGGTCGTGGCCGTAGGAGGCCAGCGTCGGGACCAGCAGGGCGATGACGCCCGCGCCCACCATCATGGGAAGGCCGGTGCCCAGGCCGATGAGCCAGGTCTGCGGGGTCTTGAGGACCTTGCCGATGGTCCACGGGCTGTTCTTCTTGTACTCCTCGGCGGCCTTGAACTCGGCGTCGAGCTGCTCGCGGGTGATGGACTTGTCGTTGTCAGGATACGCGCCCGCTTCCTCGGGGTTGTTCTTGACGAAGGCCAGCACGATGACCGCGACGATGATCAGCACCACAGCGCACGCCCAGAAGAATCCGGACACGCCCCAACCGGCGCCCACGAAGCCCAGGATGATGGGGTTGAGGGCGGCGGAGGAGAAGGTCATGCCGATGGTGGCGATACCCATGAAAGCGCCCTTGGTGTGCGGGAACCACTGGGAACCCAGCATGCCGATGCCGATGGAGGCGTAGCCCACCATGCAGAAGCTGAAGATGCCCACGCCGGCGGCGTACATGATGAAGCTGTTCATGTTCGCCAAGATGACGAAGCCGATGGCGCTGCCGATAAGGCCGATGGCGCTGACGATCTTGGCGCCCACCTTCTTGCCCAGCGCGCCGAAGATGACAACGGCGATCAGGGACACCCAGCCGGACACGGTCACGACATAGGACATGTCGGTCTGCTGCCAGCCGTACTGCTCGGTGAACATGCCGAACAGCGTGTTGGTCACCGAGTTCCAGAACGTGTAGAAGATCATGAACACGAAGCAGACTGCGGTGATGCCCCAACCCTTGGCCCCGAAATTAGGGATCCAAGCGTTGAACTTTTTCTTTTCCCCTGACATTGTTCCTCCTTCTTGGATGGATCCGCGTTAGCCGCGGTACACGTAGTCGCCCACCTGGTACTTGGGCGGAACGACAGGGATCTGCAGGTAGGAGTCATGCTCGCCGCCGGTGTGGATGACATGCATGCCGTCGCCGTTGTCGGTCTGGTGGTTCATGTCGGTGTCGTGGAACCACTCGGTCTTGATGAAGCGGCCGGCGACGACGACCTGCAGCTGCTCGCCCTTGTGCCAGAAGCGCGAATGCGGATAGAACTCGACATCGACCGGGACGATCTCGCCGGGCTGCATGCGCTCTTCCTTCTCGTGCGAATGCACGGGCTGGAAGTCGCTGGCGTACTTGGGATCGAGGTCGCGGTGGCTGCAGCGCAGGAATCCCCATGCGCCGCGGTAGGGAGCGCCCATCACGCGGATCGGCACGTAGTTGCCGTCCTTGTCCAGCTTGATGACCCACGGGAACAGGTCCATGTTGTCGTAGCCGCGGCACTCGACGTTGAGGTGCAGCTTCATGAAGCCGGTGATCTCGGTGTCCTCGGTGAACTGGTAGGTGAACGTGGTGGTCTCGGTCTTGGGATCGTAGACGACCTCGGCCTCGGCGGTGGGGTTCTCAAAGCTTGCGGAGCCGTCGGCGGCGTTGAGGTAGAGTTTCTTGTACTCGGTGCGCTTGAGCGGGAAGGTCTCCTCGGGACGGGCGCTGGCGTAGTCGAACTCATAGCCGTCCATGACGTCGATGCGCACGCGCGGCGTCATCTCCCAGCCGTTGTGGATGCCCTTGCAGTAACGGTCGAAGAAGCGCTTGACGTCCTCGAGGTTCTCGGGCTTGTAGCTGTCCGGCCACTCGAAGTCGCGGTGCGCGCGCATCCACTTCTTGGGCGAACGGATGCGGCGGAAGCCCTCGAACGCGCCGCGCAGATGATGGTGCACCCAGCCGGCGGTCACGTAAGCGGGGATGCGGATCTTGTTCCAGTCGACGATCTTGTCCTTGTAGTAGGAGTTCATCAGCGGGTACTTCTTCATCATCTCGGGGGTGTCCTCGATGTAGTTGTTGACCGCCAACGCGTCGATGATGTGCGTCTCGTAATCGGGGTTGGGGATGCCGCCGCAGAAGTAGCTCTCGCGGTACAGGTCGCCCTGGCCCTCCCACGCGGCGATGCATGCCAGATGGGGCGGACGGGTCGCGGCGATGCGCCAGTGCGACATGCAGACGCCGGAGTTGCCGATCATCGTGGCCTTGCCGTTGCACCAATCCTGAGCGGTGACCCACTCGATGAAGTCGTAGCCGTCCTGCGCATCCTGGGAGCCCCACAGGTACACATCGCCCTGGGAGTTGCCCACGCCGCGCGGGTCGACGTTGGCGACCGCATAGCCCTGACGGCACCAGTAGCCCGGGTCGGGAGCCTCGAACTTGGCGTACTGGGAGACGGTCTTGGGCGGCACTCCCATCAGCTGCCAGGAGTCCATACCCTCGGAGGGGTTCTTGCCGAACGGGGCGAACACGCAGATGACAGGGATCTTCTCGGTGGTGATCGGACGGTAGATGTCCGCGTAGATCACGGTGCCGTCGCGCAGCGTGCACGCCTGGTCGCGCTCGCAGATGACGTCCTGCAGCTCGGTCAGGTAGGTGTGGGGCTGGTACGGGGCGCAGTAGCCCATCGTGGCCACCATCTCGGCGTCGCTGGCTCCACCGGACTCGGCGGCCTTGCGCTTGATCTCCTCGAGCTCCTCGCGGGTCTTGCCCGGGTTGCCCTTGGCGAAGAGAACCTCGAACTCCTCGCCGCCGAAGGTCATCTTCTTAGCGATCTCGCCCGGCTTCACATCCTCAGCTGAGATGATCTCGACTTCTTCAGCCATGGTTTCCACCTTTCCTTTCGATGACGTTGATTTGAAAACTTCTTGCGCAAGCTCTGATGAGAATCTAGGATAGGGACGCAACGATTTCATTGGGTCCGAGCACAATCATGAACCCATTGCCAAGTAAAATGGTTGGTTCAATCCGAGACGTTTGACAAGTTGTTGATTTGCCAAAACGCGCTTGTTCCGGACAAATGAGGCGATTCCTTGTCGAATTGGCTGCTCCTGCAGCATCTTTTGACAAGGCAAGGAGGTCATGGTGGAGTTTTCCGAGCTTTTATCCGTTTTGGACTTCGACACAATGAAAACGCTCAAATTGCGCAAAAAAGGGCAGCGGATAGCCAATCTTCTGTATTTGAGCGACCCTGTTTCAAGCGTCGCGTTGATCTCTCCCGAGACGATCTGCTTCGGCGATGCGTCCCAATTCAATGCGATCGGGGACCGTCATCTTACGCACGGAACATTCGTGCTGCATCTCGACGAGCCGATTAAACCGCTTCCCGCCGACGTGACCGTGATAACCTTCGCCAGCCTAAGCGAAATGCGTGAGTGCTACAACCAGCTCTCCAACGAGATGCGCCTGTATCGCCGCATCAAGGACCGCATCTTCGACCTCACCCTGCTGGTGAGCCGCGGTGTGGGCCTCAAAGCGCTGCTCAACCGGATCTCGGACATCTTCGAAGTTCCCTGCAACGTGCTGGACAACTCGCTTTCTATCGTCTCGCGATCCGACTACTTTCCCACCTGGGTCTCCGACGGACACTCGGGCGAGAACACGTTTCTGCCCGAGCGCGCTGTCGCCGCGATGAAAGCGGAGGGGCTGGTGGCGCGCCAGCAGCTCAGCGAGCCCAGGGTGTTCAGCTGGCATGCCACCGAGGACGGATCACTGTGCTTCAACCACTTCGCCCCGATCAGCATCGGCGACACCGTCATCGCGTCGCTCAGCTTATTCACGCAGCTCAAGCCCATGCGCAAAAGCCGCATCGACCTGCTTCCCGGCATCGCGCACATCCTGAGCATCGAGATGCAAAAGAGCAATGTGTACCTGATGAACAAGTCGGTGTATTACTCGCACCTGTTCACCGACCTCATCAACGGCAGCATCGACGAGGACCCCGACACGCTACGCTACCGCTTCTCAGTGTTCGGCTACTCGCTGCGCCCCTACAAGCGCATCGTGTTCGCCGACCTGTCGCGTGAGCAGATGGACTCCTCGCAGATCCAATCGCTCGCCGAGCGGCTCCACAAGGTTCTCGACAACAACATCTACGTGGTCACAACGCAAGGCATCATCCTTTTGACCAGCAGAAACACGTTCATTGACGATGGATTCTACTGCGACAAGATCCTCCCCGACGACATCGTCACGCGAGGGTTGAGCAGCACCCCTCGGTCAGATATCGAACCGGAGTCCCGTTCCGATCAAGACACCGATGACCCCCTCTTGATCGCCGAGGAACGCCTGGATCTGTGCGAGCTGGCCGACGTGGTGCGCGGCACGCAGGTCAAGATCGGCGTTTCGAGTATCTTCACCGACATCCTCCATGCGCCCAGCTACTTCGTCCAAGCGCAGCGCGCCATCTCCAGCGGCATGGCCTACGACCGCGAAGGCCCGGTCTACTTCTTTGCCAACTTTCGCATGGCGGACATGGTTTCGCACATCGAGGACCAAAAAGCCCTGTTCGCCCTCCGTTACCCGCCGCTCATGCACGTGATCAGAGAGGATCTGCAGCATGGGACGAACCTCGCCTATACGCTGTTCGTCTACCTGCAGAACCCTTCCCATCCCGCCGAAGCGTGCGAGAAGCTGTTCATCCACAAGAACACGCTGTACTACCGCCTCGACCGCATCCGGCAGCTGATGGGCGTCGATATCAAAAACGGCTGGGTGATAACCCAAGTGGAGATGACGTTCCTCATCCTGAAGCACCAAGGCAAGTTCGAGCAGCTCGTCCTGCCAAAGGACAGCTCCGATGCGGATGCCGGTGGACAAGATGTGCGCAAGAGGAGGAAGCGCGGCAGAAAGGCGCGGACGGACGTCGGCACGACGCCCAAGCCCCAGCCAGTCGTGAACAAGATCGTCGAGTTCGAGAAGGACGGCGGAAAGAGCCCCGCCGAATCCGCCAGCACCGACGCGTCTGCTGACGCTGAGCATGAGGAGGATCCTGCATGATCAGGGGCATCGGCGTCGACATCATGGAACTGTCAAGGATAGCCCCGCTGGAGGGAAAGTGGGACGATCCGTTCTTCAGGCGCATCTTCACCGAGGGCGAGCGCGCGGAGGCCGCAGCACGCGAGACGGAAAGCGGCTCCCGCGCCGCCTTGCGCTATTTCGCAGGTCGCTTCGCCATAAAGGAGGCGGTCGCCAAGGCCCTCAACGCACAGGATGTCGAAGTCGAATTCCCCCAGATCGAAACGCTCTCGCTCCCATCCGGCGCTCCCCGCACCCGCATAATCGGAAACGCCGCCGCCCTTGCCGGGCAGACGGCGCTTCACGTGTCGCTCTCCCACGAAGAGAACGTGGTTGTCGCCTTCTGCGTGGCGGAAAGCGACGACTCCGCCTGATGAGGGACGCCTCGCCTACGCCTCGGGGATGGCGCCCTCGCAGGTGAAGCCCTTCCAGGACGGCTCGCCGGTGTAGGTCATGACCTCTTCGGCGCCGGTCAGGGCGCGCACGGCGCCGGCGGCGCAGCCTTCCATCTCGAAGTCGCCGCCGTAGATCTTGATAGGGGCGATCCAGCTGACGCGCTCGGAGATGTAGTCGGTGAAGTACTTGTCGTTGCTCACGCCGCCGGTCAGCACGATGCCGTCCACCTGGCCCTTGAGCACGGCAGCAAAGCCGCCGATGGCCTTGGCCACCTGGTAAGCCATTGCCTCGTAGACGATCTTGGCCCACTCGTCGCCGGCCTCGATACGCTTGTCGATCTCGATGGCGTCGTCGGTGCCCAAAAGGCCCTTCAGGCCGCCGGTCTTGCCGATCACGCCGTCGATCTCCTTCTTGTCATGCTCGCCGTTGAAGCACAGCTTCACGACCGGCTTCAGCGGCACGTCACCCGAGCGGTTGGGGGCAAAGGGGCCGGAGCCCTCAAGCACGTCGTTGGTGTCGACCATGCGGCCGTGGTTGTGCGCCGCCACGGACAGGCCGCCGCCTACATGCGCCACGATGACGTTGACGTCCTTGTACTCCTTGCCCAGCTCGGCCGCGCAGCGCATGGCAGTCTCTTTCTGGTTCAGGCAGTGCACGTGGCTCTTGCGGTACACCCCGGGATAGCCGGTGATGCGGGCGACGTCGTCCAGCTCGTCGGTGTCGGGCTGGTTGACGGCATAGGCGGGCTTGCCCACCTGCTGCGCCAGGTTGAACAGGATGGGCGCGCCCAAGATGGCGGGATGGTTGACGCCGGCGTTGAGCACGTGGTCGCACACGGTCTCGTCGATCTTGAAGATGCCGCCGACGGTGGGGCCCATGCTGCCGCAGTAGCCGGAGAACGCATCCAGGTCTGACAGCTCCAGGCCGTGGTTCTTCAGCTCGTCGAGCACGCACTGGGTGCGCCACTCCAGCTGGTCTTTGGCCTGCGGGAACTTCGCCAGCTCCTCGGCGGTGTGCTTGATGTTGGATTTGAACACCTGCTCGTCGCCCTTGAACACGGCCACCTTCGTGGACGTGGATCCCGGAGACAGGGTCAGGATGGTATAGGCTTCTGCCATGGTTGCTCCTTACTTCGTTCGACTGGATTCGTTGAGCTGTCAGCTTGCGCAGAGCGCCCGTCTCCGATGAGGCTCATCGGAGACGGCGCGTCCGACGCGCCTGCGCTGACGCGTCATCCCGTATTGTTGCCATCCTGTGCTCCATCCGCATTGGAATGCAGCACAAAAGAACGCGCTATGCGGCCGCCTGTCCACGACGCTCGCACACCGTCACGATCGCAAACAGGACCAGAGAGGTGACGTAGCCGATCACCACCAGGTACGCATACGTTTGCAGCCACACGTCCACAATGGGACGCCCGCCCGCCTGGATGCATGCCATGGTGAGCGAGATGCAGGTCACGTAGATGAGGTTTTCCACGAAGATCGACAGGATCGGCCGCGCCTTGCTCTTTTCAAGCGGCTTCGAAAGAACACGCCCGATTGCGGGCACGGGAACGATCAGCTGGATGAGCACGTTGGTCGCGAACGCCGAACACGTGCCGGGATACCATGAGGCAAACGTGATCTCCGCTCCGGTGAGCAGCATCGCGGACGTGTTGATGACGATGGCCAGCACGATATCCTGAAGGATGACGACTCGATTCCACGGGCTCATCAGCGCACCTCCTGTGAAGAAAACCCGCGCGCGTCCTCTTCGGCGCAGGCGGGACGGAAGGGGACGTCATGGAGAGGAGATCCCAAAAGCTCATCAAGGCTCAGCGCGATCGATCGCGCTGCGATCTGGTCGAAATCGGACGGACGCGCCGCGACGGTCTCAGGCAAGCTGGTGGCGCGGTAGACGGAAAGGTTCTCCGCATCCTCGATGTAGCCGTGATACGCGCCCTCGACCACGTGCAGCGAGCATGAGCAGTCGGCGGCTTCAAGCCTGGCATGAAGCGCCTCCGCGCTGGGCAGCAAGGCGTCTCCTGCAACCGGGTACTGGATGACGCGCGGCAGAAGAGCCAGCTGCTCATCCGTCGCGAACAACGGCGATATCAAAGGATCGGACGGATCGTTTTCCGTCGCATACCAGCTGTTGAACGCCTCCATCATCTCGACAGGGATATCCTCGCTGCGCCCGGACAGGCTGGAAGGCGGTGTCGCCGCATCCAGGAAGGGATAATGGAGCACCAAGCCCCGGATGCGGAACGGAAGCCCGTCACGCTCCTGGAGCTTCAAGCACGCCGCCAAAGCGAGGCTGGCGCCCGCGCTGTAGCCGACAAGATGGAACGCATCAGGATCCATGCCGTATTCGCCGGCATGCTCGGCAAAGTACTCGATGGTATCGATCGCATCGTCCAGCGCCGCTGGCCACGGATGCTCCGGAGCCAGCCGATACCCCACGCCCACCACGTTCACGCCGTAGCGATAGGCGATCCAGGCGCGCAGCGCATCGCCTTTGCGCACATCGCCCAACGCAAAGCCGCCACCATGCAGCTCGAACACCACGGGCGCTTTGCCTTTCTCGGCCCCGTCGGCGCTCGCAGCATGCGGCGCGACGTTCAACCAACTCGAAATCCTGCCTCCGGCGGCCTGGGGCATCTCCTGCCCCGAAAGGCATCTGCCCTCCAACGCGCGGGAAACCCCTCGACGCATCAAGGGGATGATGCTTTTCAGCTCCTCGCTTTTGCTATCTGCCAACGCATTACCTCCTCTTCTTTCATAGAGGAAGAGGATAGGGTTCGCGCAAGCGGCGAAATATGTTCGCAAGTCCAAAAGAAGACGGCGGAGGGGTCCGAAGGGGCTATCGCCGTTTGTGCTTCAGTCCAAACAGAAAGCGGGGATCCTCCTGCTCGGACGCAAACTCACTTGAAGCGGCGATGCGGCGCTCGACGGCGTGCGGATGGGCGCTTCCTGTATCTGCCCAGTATGATTTACCTGGATCTATCACGGATTTGACGCCAGCTCCTTATGCAAGCGCTGCGATTTGGATAAAATGCCCGTATACCCAGTTCTCGTCTGCAAGGAGGCGCACGCATGGCAAAACGAGACACGCGGCAGCTCATCGCCGATGCGTTCGTCGACGCCGTACGCGAATCGTCGCTTTCGCGCGTCCGCATCGCCGACCTCATCGAGCAGCTGGGCATCAACCGCAACACGTACTACTATCATTTTTCCAGCAAGCTCGAGACGGCGCTGTGGGTGTTCAGGCGCGCCCTCGACGAAAAGCTGCGCGCATCGCTTCCGGAAGACCAGCTCATCGCCCTGCCGTTCAGCAAGCGCATCCCCCAAAACCTTGCGCTCTACTCCCATGTGGAGATCGGCGCGCGCACGCTCGACGCCAGCCTCTTCTCAAAAGCCCTGTTGGATTGCGTGGCACAGGACACCGAGTTCTACCGCAAGCTCTTCACCATGATGGAGCCCGAGTTCCTCTCGGCGATGGAGCAGTTGTACTACCCCCTGGTGGAAAACGACGTGAAATTCATCCTGGACGGGCGCTACATGCCGCCGGAGACGCTGCAGATGGTCGCCACGCTGAGCGTGCGCCAGATCCTCAATTCGACGGAGTTCTTCCTCCAACATCCCGGCATCCAATCCCAGCTGCTCGACGCGCGCATGAACCCCTTCGGCAACGCCCTGCAGGAATCGCTGTTCGAGATCATCCAGGCGCACCCGATCAACCGCTACACGCGGCGCTAACGGGACAGATACTCCGCCAGCATCCGCCGTGTGTCCTCGGCCGATGCGGGTTCCTCGTAGAACACATGCTGCATCGACCGCGTGCGCACGAGCGCGGTGACCGAGGAGGATGCCACCAGCGCTTCGTAATTCGTCGAATGGTCATCCATCATGCGGCGCTCGGGATGCGCTTCAAGATAGGCGCCCACTGCCTCGGTGACCGCCTTCTGCACGTTGAGCAGGTCGCGCTGCCCCCTGAAGAACAGCTGCGGCATCTTGCGCAGCATCTTGAACCTCAGCTCCGCCATCTCGTCGCCTTCGCGCACGGTGTAATCGGCGCTGATCATGTTGACGAGCACGTCCAGATAGCACATCTCGTTATGGGCCTCCATCATCGCCACGAGCTGTTCCGCGTCGGGAAAATCGCTCACGCGGCCGGTGACCACCGCGGCTTTCGACGGAAAGTAGTTGAAGAAGGTCTTTTTGGACACTTCGGCGCGTTCGCAGATGTCCTCGACGGTGGTGCCGTCGTATCCACGCTCCAAAACCAGCTCGAGCGCCGCACGCTCGATGGCGAGCCGCGCCTTGATCTTCTTTCGCTCCCTCAATCCAAGGCAAGCCTGTTCGTCCACGATGGACTTCCTCCTCAACCTGAAATGTGCCGTTTGCGTGACCATATCACATTTTTCTATACTCGGGGTTCACATCTACCAAACTTCTTTTTATACTCGGTGCATAAATTATCGAAGGAAAGCGCTTGGCGCCGCCCATCGCCGCTCAGACCGCAGGCGACCGGCTCCAGGCGCTTCCTTGCGCTCGGACATCAGGGGGAAACATGGCATACGGACTCACTCGGCAGCAGATCGTGATGCTGGTCATCATGATCTTCGGCACCTTCGTCACCGTCCTCAACCAGACGGTCGTCACGCCCGCCCAGCCGTCCATCATGGCGGAGATGGGCATCGACGCTTCGCTGGTCCAATGGTTGACCACCGGCTTCACGCTGGTCAACGCCATCATGATCCCCGTCACCGCCTACCTTACCGACAAGCACTCCACCAAGATCCTCTACATCGTCTCGATGGCGATCTTCGCCGTTGGCAGCTTTATGGCCGGCATCGCCCCCGACTTCACCGTTCTGCTCATCGGCCGTCTGCTGCAGGCGGCGGGCGCGGGCATCCTCATGCCGATGGTCATGACGGTGCTGATGCTCACCTTCCCCGTCGAGCGCCGCGGATCGGCCATGGGCATCTTCGGCGTCGTCATCGCGTTCGCCCCCGCCATCGGCCCCAGCGTCGCCGGCCTGGTCATCGACAGCTACGGATGGCGCATCATGTTCTACGCCATCGCCATCCTCATCGCCGTCGTCATACTGATCAGCGTCTTCGTACTCAAAAAGTCCGAGCCGCTCAACCCCGACGCGCACCTCGACAAGATCTCGGTCGTCATGTCCACCGTCGGATTCGGCGCGCTGCTCTACGGCTTTTCCACCATCGGATCGGTGGGCCTCAACGTCGCCGACGGCGTCATCACGCTGGTGGGCATCGTCGTGCTGGTGCTGTTCTTCCGCCGCCAACTCAAGATGGAGCAGCCCATGCTCAACGTGCGCGTGCTGGCCAACCGCCGCTTCCTCATCGGCACGGTGATCGGAATGATCGTGCAGGCGTCGCTTCTGGCCGCCGGCGTGCTGATGCCCATCTACCTGCAAAGCTACATGGGCTACTCGGCAACCGTATCCGGCCTGGTCATCATGCCCGGCGCCATCCTCATGGGCATCATGAACCCGTTTGCCGGCCGCCTGTTCGACAAGTACGGCCCGCGCGTGCTGAGCATCACGGGCCTGGCCATCCTGACCGTCTCGACGGTCGGATTCGCCACGCTCAGCAGCACCACCGACGTCGTATGGCTCACGATCATCTACGCGATCCGCATGTTCTCGATGTCGCTGATCAACATGCCCATCACCACCTGGGCTATGAACGCGCTCGACAACAAGGTGCTCAACCACGGCACCTCGGTCAACAACACCCTGCGCCAGGTGTCCGGCTCGCTGGGTACGGCGCTGCTGGTATCCATCGACACGTTCGTCACCGGATCCGCCTCCGGCACGATGGGCGCGGTCGAGGCGGGCATCCTGGGCGTCAACGCGGCCTTTGCCGCGGCCGTGGTGCTGTCCGCCATCGCGCTGATCCTGACCATCATCTTCGTCAAGAACACGCCCGACAAGCAGCATGAGGCCAAGCCCGATAGCGAAGAGCGCACGATGATCGAGAAGATCATGAAGCCCGACGTGTACAGCCTCTCCCCCGACGCGACCGTCGTGGACGCCATGAAGCTGTTCGTCAAGCACGGCATCAGCGGCGCGCCGGTGGTCGACAAGAGCGGCAAGGCGGTCGGCTTCGTGTCCGACGGCGACATCATGCGCCTGCTCTCATCGCAGTCCAACTCCTACATGGACCCGGTCGTCATGATCATGCAGATGGGCGTCGACCAGGAGACCTACGACGAGAAGCTCGCCAACCTCATGAAGATGAACATCCGCGACATTGGCACGAAGGGCGTCATCGGCGTCGATCTGTACACCACCCTGCCCCAGGTGTGCCGCATCCTGAGCAAGAACCACCTGAAGAAGATCCCCGTGCTGCACGACGGAAAGATCATCGGCGTGATCAACCGCTCCGACATCACGCTGTACTCGATGAAGACCTACCTGGAGGGCCGCGACGACAAGGATCTCGACCGCGAGATCGCCATCGACGAGCGCAAGCGCGCCGAGGCGGAGCAAAACCGCCGCGAGCGGAAGACTGTCGCGCAGCAGTAGCGGGTACGCGCGGCGTCAACTGACGCGTCGGATGCAGAGTTCGGCGGCCTGTCCGCGATCGAATATCTCGTAGGGCGATCGATCGGGCTCGCCTCCCCGCACGACATCCTCCAACGCCGTGGCTCTCTGTACGGCGGCTCGACGCGCGGCGGCTCCGCCGAGCGTAACAACTGGACAACGGATAGGCAACGGGTGCCCGCCTTTGATGAGCGGGCACTTCTCTTTTTCGCGGCGCTTTGATACTCTTTGAGCATCATTTGAGCCGAGGAAAGGACGGTCCGCCATGAAAGCCCTGACGAAACGAACCGCCGCCATCGCCACGATCTGCGCTTTCGCCCTATCGGGGGCGCTTCTTACGGGCTGCTCCTCGTCCAACACCGATCAGGAGATCCTCGACAAGCTGAACCAGATGGAAACCGAAATCGCCGAGCTCAAGGGCTCGCAGGCGGCAAGCGGAGACCAAACCGCCGCCGCGGGCGACCAGGGCGCGACCGCCGCATCCGGCGCCGACGCCGCCGCCTCCGCGGGCACCGCCGATGCCGGCGGTGACATCGAAGCGACCCTTGCCGACCTTGAGTCCCGCGCCGCAGCCGCCGTGGAGACCGCCGACGCCGTTGCGGTTCCGCAGGATGCCAGCGCCCGCCCGCAAGCCTACTTCGATGCCAAGGCCCCGCTTGAGACGCTCGAGCATGAAGCCGATCAGCTGGAGGATCAACTTGAGATGCAATATCGCCAAGGATCTCTCGAGCGCGATGCGTTTTGGGGTTACGACCAGCGTGTGAGCGCGATCGAAGACTCGCTCGACGACGCCGCAGACCGCTTGGAGCTGCGCATGGGCGTCGACGACTAGCGTTGCGCGGCCTCGAGCATTTCGCGGGCGTGGGCGAGCGAGGTCTCGGTGGCGTCGCCCGAGAGCATGCGGGCGATCTCGGCCGGACGCTCGTCGTCGGCGAGCTTGCGCAAATCGGTTTCGGGCATGCCGTCGGCGCCCTCCGTTTTGCGCACGACATAGTGCGCCCGACCGCGCACGGCCACCTGGGCGAGATGGGTCACGACGATGACCTGATGCGTCTCGGCCAAATCGGCGAGCACATCCGCCAGCGCGTTGGCCGTCGAGCCGCCCACGCCCGCATCGACCTCGTCGAAGACGAGCGTGTCGACGTCGTCGACCTGTCCGAGCACCACTTTGACGGCGAGCATCACGCGGCTGATCTCGCCACCCGAGGCGATGCGCGCCAGCGGACGCGCCTGCATGCCCGCGCCGGGACGGAATAGGAACTCCACCGACTGCGATCCCACGCGCGTCCACGCCTCGCGCGGAAGGTCCTCCAGCGAGCACGCCAGCTCGGCGCCGCCCATCTCGAGCCGCGCCATCTGGACGGTGACCGCCTCCGAGAAACGCGGCGCCGCCTGCCCGCGCGCTGCGGCGAGCGTCCGCGCCGCTTCCGCAAGCCGCGCCTCCGCCTCGTCCACCGCCCGCTGAGCCGCCGCTTCGCGCTCTGCCGCATCGTCAACCAGCGACACCAGCTCCGCCGCCTCGGCGCGCCGCGCGAGGACATCCTCCATGCGGGGGCCGTACGCGCGCATCAGCCCCTGCATCGCCGCCATGCGCTCCTGCTTCTCGGCGAGCAGCTCGGGATCGAATTCCACGTCGTCGCGGTAATCACGCGCCTCGCGCGCCACGTCCTCCAGGATGTATCCCGCCTCGCGCAGCGAGTCGGCATGGGCGCCGAGCGATTCGTCGAAGCGCGCCACGCCTTCCAACGCCGAGATCGCCGAGCCCAACGCGTCGAGCGCCCCGCCGTCTCCGGAAAGCGCCGCGTGAGCCGCATCCGCCGCCGTCGCCAGCGTTTCCGCATGCTCGGAGCGCGCCAACTCTGCGGAGAGCTCGTCGTATTCGCCTTCCTGCGGATCGACCGCGTCGATCTGGCGGAGCGTGAAGCGAGCTTCGTCCAAACGCGCAGTCGAAGCCTCACCCGCCGCGCGGACACGGTCGAGCTCCGCCGCCGCATCCTTCGCCTGGGCGAACGCCTCCTGATACGCGCCGAGCGCGGCAGCGACATCTGCCCCCGCCCATGCATCCAGCATGCGCAGATGCTCCGCCGGCTTCATCAAGCGTTGATGCTCGTGCTGGCCGCACAAATCGATTGCGGGTGCGACGGCGCGCGTCAGCTCCCCCACGCTCGCCATGCGGCCGTCGAGGGTGACGCGCGAGCGGCCGTCCGCCGTCACGCGCCGGATGGCGACCAGCTCGTCGGCTGCGGCATCGAGGTCATCGCCGGCGCGAACATCCTTCGTGCCGAACCCGGAAGCTCCGGCATCGGATGCGCTCTCTGGCGCGCCCTCCGAGACGCCCTCCGAAGCGTCTTCCGGAAAGCCCCCGTGCCCGCGCAGCCCGAAAAAGCGGCCCGACACGGTGAGCGCGTCGGCGCCCTCACGCACGGCGGACTTGTCCGCACGCTCGCCCATCAGCAGCTTGAGCGCTGAGAGCAATGCCGTCTTGCCGGCGCCTGTCTCGCCCGTGAGCACAGTGAGTCCGCGCGCGGGTGCAAGCGACGCGGAGCGGATCAGCGCCAGGTTCTCAACTTGGATTTCATCGATCATGCGTTTCGCCGTTCTTCGGAAAGATCATGGTTCCCAACCAGTATACCAGCGCGTCCAGCACCCCGGCGCGGCGCCCCATTCCAAGAAAAGAGCGCCAAGCTCGGCCCATCCGTTCGAACCGCCGTCCGCAACCAGACTTTTCGAATCCAATGCCGCTTTTTCAGCAGAATGCGACAGCTCTCGCCGTCAGCTGGCGCTTTCTCGCATCAGAGCCCCCCGTTTCACCAGAAAAACCGGAGAATGCGACCTTTAGACGTCCTTCGTAAACGAAGGACGTCGCATTCTTCAAGATAATCTGCATTCGATTCAAGAAGCCCGGTTACGGAGGGCCGGAACGCGTTGTGAAGCGCCGCAGCGGCATAACTGTTCCTACGCCAGGCGCGCCTCCCATTCGGCCTCCTTGAAGCCGACCAGCACGAAACCGTCGCCCACGACGATGGGGCGCTTCACCAGCATGCCGTCGGTCGCCAGCAGCGCGAACGCCTCTTCGTCCGTCATCCCCGCATCCAGCCGCGCCTTCACGCCCAGCGCACGGTACTTCTGCCCCGACGTGTTGAAGAAGCGCCGCACCGGAAGCCCGCTCATCCCCTGCCATGCGGCCAGCTCCTCGGCGGTGGGGTTGTCCTCGACGATGTGGCGGTCGTCGTACACCACGCCATGGGCATCGAGCCACGCCTTGGCCTTTTTGCATGTGGAGCACTTGGGGTATTCGACGAACAATACGCGCGCCATGGCAGATCCTTTCAACGTAAACGATGCTGGACCCACTATAGCCGAAACACAGCCGTCCATCGCCTCTTGACAAGCGCGCGGCCTCCTGTTCATAGTGTGTATATCGGGTATATACACTCTGCACAGCGGAGCGCTATCCCGAGGGGAGGGCTGGCAGCGCACCGACCTCTCCGGCGCGAAGCGGGACGCCGCGACGCGCCCGCCCCGCCCGGGACGCCGGACGGGGCAGAGCGAACTTGCGCGCACGCTGATCCGCTGTGCCCGGCTCGCACCCGGAGCGCAGCTCGAAAAGCGGCGTGCGAACCTGAAGGAGCCCTATTGGACATCATCATCTCCAACGCAAGCGACAAGCCCATCTACGAGCAGATCGTCGTGCAGATGAAGGACCTCATCCTTACCGGCGAGCTGCAGGAGGGCCAGCAGCTCCCCTCCATCCGCGCGCTGGCGAGCGACCTGCGCATCAGCGTGATCACCACCAAGCGCGCCTATGCGGAGCTGGAGGCCCAGGGGTTCGTCGAAACCGTGCAGGGCAAGGGCAGCTTCGTCGCCGGCGGCAACGCCGAGTTGCTGCGCGAGGAGCGCCTGCGCCACATCGAGGAGCTTCTGGGCGGCGCCGTGCGGGAAGCGCGCGGCGCGGGCATCGGGCTGCAAGAGCTGCACGACATGCTGGATGTGATGGCGGAGGAATAGCGGAGGAAGCCCGCCTCTTCCCCAGAACATCGCCGCCAGGCCTCCCGACGGTGACAACCGAAACCACCCGCGCGCCCCTTGCGGCACGCTTATCGAAAGAGACCATCATGACCGACCTCATCAACGCACGCGGCCTCACCAAGCGCTACGACGGCGCCACCGTGCTGGACGACGTGTCCCTGCGCGTCCCCGCCGGCTGCGTCACCGGCTTCATCGGCGTCAACGGCGCCGGCAAGACCACCACCATCCGCGCCCTCATGGGGCTGATGGAACTCGACGCCGGTGAGGTAATCCTGTTCGGCGAACCGTTCGGCCCGCATGCCGGCGACGCGACCGCGCGCCGCCTCAAGGAGCGCATCGGCGTCGTTCTGGACACCTGCCCCTTCATCGGCGACCTGCCGGTTAAGACCGCCGGCACCCTCATGAAGGCGTCCTACCCCGCATGGAAGCAGGGGCGCTTCGAAGATCTGCTGGATCGCTTCGAGCTCGATCCCAAGAAGAAGATCAAGGATCTTTCACGCGGCATGGGCATGAAGCTGCAGCTGGCCTGCGCGCTCGCCCACGACCCCGACCTGCTGATCCTGGACGAGGCCACCGCCGGGCTCGATCCGATGGCACGCGACGAGATCCTCGACCTGCTGCGCGATTTCATGGCCGATGAGAGCCGCGGCATCCTCATCTCGAGCCACATCACCACCGATCTGGAGAAGATCGCCGATCGCGTCGTCTGCATCGACCAGGGCCGTATCGCCTTCGATGTGGAAAAGGACCTGATCACCGACATGGCGGGCGTGGCGCACTGCCGCATCGCGGAGTTCGAAGACGTGCGAACAAGCGATCTGTTCGCCCCCGGCGAACTGCGCTGGATCCGCCAGCCGATGAGCATGGACGTGCTGGTGCCCGACCGCTTCGCGTTCGCCAAGCGGTTCCCTCATATCGCCTGCGATCGCGCCACTATCGACGACTACCTGCAGCTCACCTTGAAGGGAGAAACCATATGAAAGCCGCGTTCCTCTGCGAGTTCGCCACCATCCGCAGCGCCCTGTTGCAGATGGCGATCATCTACCTGATCATCGGCGTGGTTGTTGGCATCGCCATGGAAAGCTCCATCGCCATGGTCGCTTGCATCTCCGCGATGACGCCTTTCCTGGTCGTGTTCACGCTTTCCGGCTACGACGAGGCCAACGGCTGGCAGCGCTTCAGGGCATGTCTGCCCATCTCGCGCGGCGCCATCGTGTTCGGCCGCTACGCCATCGTACTGCTCTCCAGCATTGCCATGGCGGCGTTCGCCGTGGTCGTCGCCCTCGTTTTGGCGCAGGCGGCGCCATATCTGCCCCTCGCGGAAGGCGCGGCCGAGAGCCTTGTTGCGCAAAGCGATCCGCTGCTGCTCGCAGCCAGCGCCTTGGCAGGCGCCGCCATCATCCTGATCGTCACGGCGCTGATCCTGCCGTTCGTGCTGCGCTTCGGCATGAACAAGGCGATGCGCATCGCTCCCGTCGTGATCGTGCTTCTGTTCGTGGTGGCGGTGCCCTTGGCAGGCGATGCGCTGCTGAGCGGCCAGCTGGCTCCCATGGCGAACGCGATCGACGCCTTCGTCTCCGATCCGGCGAATCAGATCGCCGTCTGCGCCGCCATCGCCATCGTCGTGCTGGCGGCCTATGCGGCCAGCTGCCTGATCGCCGCGCGGATGTATCGCGCGAAGGAGCTATAAATCCCAGCGAATCACGGGGAGATTTTACCGTCACCTGATATCAGCGCATACGCTCTGCACTATGCTAAGCCTAAGGCGATCGTATACAGGACGATCGCCTGGCAGGCAGACGGGAAAGCGTGGCACGCTATGGATATTCAACGACCCCCTTATAAAGATGAAGTGCAGTATGCCGACGACTTGCTGCATGGCCGAAGGAAGTCGGACGTAGTCATCATCGTCGGCTCGGCGATCGTCGGCGGCGTGCTGGGGATCGCCATCGCCCTTGCCGGGAGCTCCGCCAGCGACGAAGCACCCGACCCGATGTTCATCCTTTCCTGCATCGGCATCGTCGCCTTCGCGTTCGCCGTCATCACCGGGCTCATGCTTGCCAGCCTCCGCACCATCGCCGCCATCTGCAAGGCATGGATCCCCGCACGCATCATCGTCGGCATCGTCTGCGTCCTGGAGCTGTTCAACATCCTGCAAAGCGTGACGATCTGGCTCTGGGACCCCTCGCGCATCCTCATGGACGTCACATTGGATCTCCTGGGGCTTGCGTTCGGCATCCTCTTCCTGCTCCTCGGGCTTCGCGTCATCTTCTGG
The DNA here is from genome assembly GCA_958452575.1 of uncultured Eggerthellaceae bacterium. GTDB lineage: Bacteria > Actinomycetota > Coriobacteriia > Coriobacteriales > Eggerthellaceae > Aphodovivens. The sequence goes on along the minus strand of CAUDUM010000003.1, from coordinate 191,269 downwards.
ATCTACTGCACGATCACCGGAAAGGACGACGAAGCGATCACCGCTCGGGAGATCGCGGCAAACGATCGGAAGAAGAGGTTCTAGCCCGACGGAGCGCCGTTCCCACCGCGCAGGCGGAAACCAACGCGAGGACCGCGGCGACGACCAGGGGGCAGCCTGCCCCGTCACCGGTGGACGCCAACGCAGACGGATCCCCGGGAAGCGGCAGAGGCTCTTCTTCGTCGACCGTCGAGGGAGGCACGTCCTCTTCGGAAACCGTCCCTTCCGCCTTCATCCCCAATGCCGAAAGCGGCAGGCAGCGGAAGAACGTGCGCTCATCGATCGCCCGCGAGACGCCCCAGACGTAGAGCATGTCTCCAGCGATCACCGAAACCAGCTCGGTGGAGCCTCCCGCCTGCAGCACGACATGCGTCGGGACCGCCTCCTGCGCCCCCTCGACGACCTTCCACACATCGGAGTTCGTTGCCTCGCCCGTATCCAGGATGCCGGGAAGCCCCGGCAGCGCGGCGTCGCCGTTGGATGCCGCGACCTGGGCCGAATAAGGCGTGTCGGAATCCGTCGCCGGAAGGTCGATCGGCTCGGAAACGATTGCGGCACGACGCTCGTAATCGAACTGCTGCTGGCCCTCGTAGTACTCGTCCGCGACGACGAGCAAGCTTGATTCGCCGACGAAGAAGCGCTCACCGGTTGCAGCGATCTCCTCGCCGCAACCGTCCTCGGCCTGTTCGTCGAAATAGCGGAGGTTCAATCCGCCGCCGACATCCCCATCGTAGGCGTCGCCGGCAGACCCCGCCGTTTCGAACCCTTCGTAGACGAGCGCCTCGCCGTAGCGCTTGGCGATAGCGGGATGGTAGACGGAAAGATCGTTGGGCAGCGTCGCCAGGATGCTCGATCCCGGGGAGAAGACGTCGGTGTTGATTTTGCCGTAGTTCGAGAACCATGACGTATCGCCGGTCGTGTCGGCGGAGTCGACCACCACGGTGCTGCCCTGCTGAACGGCGGACAGGAGGTTGTCGCCCTCGTCGACGTTGGTGGCGAAGTTGCCCGCTGCGACGAACCCGACGATGCCGTTCTCCTCAGCAAGCTTGAACGCAGCGCGTGCGGCGTAGGTGACGCCGGTCGGACCGGCGATGGAGAGGTTGAACCCCTCGATGTTGACACCGTAATCACGTTTCGCCTCGACCATCCAGCCCAACCCGCGCACGATGCCGCTCGTGTACACGGACTCGCCTGTGGACGATCCCGAATCGGAAAGCGTAACACGCACGCCCACGATGCGAGCATGGGGGTTCACGCCCTTCACGTCACCGTTTGCCGCGATGATGCCCGCCACGTGGGTGCCATGGCTGTTCAGGTCCATCGGATCCGCGAACGCGGGATCGCCCGCGGCGATGATCCCGATCGGTGCAAGACCGACCCCATCGCCTGTGCCCGCAAGCGAGGCGGCGGCGCCATCGTCATCATCGGCGCCGCTTTCGTCGGAAGTGGTATCGTCGCCCTCCCCGACATCGGTTTCGGTGCTGGCAGGCGGCTTCTGCACCTCCTGCTCCTTCAGGCCCGGCTTCTTCGCAGCAGCGAACGTATCCATCGCCAGCTGGAGCGACTCATACGCCAGGTCTATCAACCCCGCTTTGGGCCAAGAGCAAAACCGCGACTGAATGAACCGCGCGTCGGCGTGAAGGAGATGCGGCGGCGCACGAACGGAGCCTCCCGAGCGAACGGCACTTCCCGCGGACGGCCGCGACGATGTCAGGGAAGGCATCTCCTACCTGCCAGGTGATCGTTCGCGCACAACCTCCGCCCAACGGGCGATCGCGCAGGCACGATGCAAAGCCTCTTGCGAAGATTTGTTTTTCGTAGTCGGGTTCGGGCGCTTAGAGAAGGCGGCGTCGCCCTTTTGCTACGATGCCGTCATGGAAAGACGCAGAAACACCCCCTCCTCAACGCGACCGCGCAAGCGCTCCTCGTTCGAAGCGGATCGGCGGCGACGCGTCGGCTCCGCAACGGAGCGGACTCGACGCACGACGCCATCATCGCGGCAGCGCAGCGCAGCACCCGCACGCTCGTCACATCGTGCGGTATCGCCGCGCCGCGCATCCGCCGCATCGGCACGCAACCGCAGCCCATGGGCCGCCACCGTCTTCATCGCGATCCTCGTCGCCGTCGTCGCGCTCATCGGGTTCGGCGCGTCGCGCTGCTCGTCGTCGCAGGATCAAAGCGCGCCCAAGCCTTACGAGAGCCCCTACGACTGGACCGCCCTCAGCTGGAACGGCGACCGCCTCTCCTACCTGAGCAACGGCGCAGTCGCATCGCGCATCGGCGTGGACGTCTCAGACCACCAAGGCTGGATCGATTGGAACGCCGTCGCAGCCGACGGCATCGACTTCGCAATGGTGCGCCTGGGCAACCGCGGCTACACGGAAGGCGCGCTGGCAGCCGATGCGTATTTCGACTACAACCTGGACGGCGCGCAAGCGGCGGGGCTCGACGCGGGCGTGTACTTCTTCTCGCAAGCCACCACGCCCGACGAGGCTCGGGAAGAGGCGCGATTCGTGCTGGACCAGCTGGCAGGACGGCGGCTGCAAATGCCGGTCGTGTTCGATCACGAGCCCGTCGCGGATGTCGCCGGCCGCGCCAACGCCGTGACGGGATCCGACCTCACCGCCTGCATGGAGGCGTTTTGCAACGCGATCGAGGCGGCAGGCTACGACACCATGGTCTACGGCAACCGCTCCGACATGGCGCGCTTCTCGCCGCTCGACGGCTCCGCCCAAGCCGCTACGGCGCTCGCCGACGCGATCGGCGGGCGCCCCGTGTGGTTCGCCGAGTACGACGTTTCCACCCCGACCGCACCCTTCGACTTTGCAATCTGGCAATACACCAACAACGGCAACGTCACCGGCATCGACACTGCGGTAGACTTGAACATCCTGCTGCCGCAAGCCTAAAGCGTGCACGTTCCGGCTTCAGACGGCGGGGCTCGCGCACAGCATCCGCAGCCATCTGAACGCGATCGAAGATCGCGTTGTGCAAGGCGAGGACTTTGTTTGAGCACGTGCTCCGCCGTCTGAAGCCGGAACCCGAAAGTCCTACATTAAAGCTCAACCCAGAAGGACCCGCATGACCGACCAGAACACCGAACCCGTCCTCAGCGCCGCCGGACGCCCCCTGCCCAAGCGATGGCTCGCCGTCATCGCCACCATCTGGGCCGGACAGGCCGTGTCCATGGTGACCAGTTACGCAGCGGGCTACGCTGCCATCTGGTACGTCACCGAGACGACCGGCAGCGCTCTGGCACTCTCGCTCATGACCATCTTCGCCATGCTGCCCACTGGGCTGCTGTCGCCGTTCGGCGGCGTCATCGCCGACCGCTTCAGCCGCAAGACGGTGATGATCGTCTCCGACCTGGGCGTGGGGGTCGTCTCGCTCGCGCTGGGCTTGCTCATCCTCGCAGGCGACGTCTCCTTTGCCCTGATCGCTCTGTTCGCCGCAGCGCGCAGCATCGGGCAAGCATTTCACAGCCCCGCGATGATGGCGACGCTGCCCCTGCTCGTACCCGACAAGCACCTCATGCGCATCAACACGCTCGACCAGCTGCTGCTGTCGATCGTCTCCATCGGCGCCCCCGCCTTCGGCATCCTGCTGTACACGACCGTCGGCTTCCACTCCGTCATGTTCCTCGATTTCTTCGGCGCGCTGTGCGCCGTCGCCGGCCTGATGCTCGCCAAGATCCCCAACGTGCGCGACGAGGAGGCGGTCAACCAGCACATCATCGCCAACCTGCGCGACGGCTGGCGCGCGCTCACGGCGAAGCGCGGCCTCCTCATGGTGATGGCGGCGGTGACGTTGGGAACGATGATCTTCTCGCCGCTGTCGGCGGTGTACCCGCTGATGACCTACAGCTACTTCGGCGGCGACGGGTTCATGGCGTCGATCACCGAGGCGACGTGGGGCATCGGCATGATCGTCGGATCGGGCATCATCATGGCGTGGGGCGGCGGCAAGCGCCTGGCGCTGCTGATGGTGGTGGCCTGCATCCTTACCGGCATCATCACCGTCGCATGCGGCCTTTTGCCGCCCGACGCGTTCCCGGCGTTCGCCGTACTGTGCGGCCTCATGGCCATCCCCTGCTCGTGGTTCAACGCGCCGACGATGACGCTTGCCCAGCGCAACGTGCCCGAGGAGAAGCTCGGCCGCGTGATGGGGCTCATGACCGCAGGCTTCGGCCTTGCCTCGCCCATCGGCGTCGCCTTGGGCGGCGCGCTCGCCGAGGGCATCGGGGTTGCGCCCTTCTTCATCGTGGACGGCATCCTCTGCGTCATCCTCGGTGCCGCGATGTACCTCCCCCGCGAAATCCGCGCGCTCGACCGCGATCAATCAAACTCCCGACCCCCTGACGGAGCCGCCCTGCCGGAAGTCCCCGAATAACGCATTTTTTGGATATCCAAGTCAAAATGTCCGTTATTCGGGGAAACAGGCATGCCTTCCGCGGCCTATTCAGGGTATTAGAAACCTATAAAAAGCAGAATCGCGATTCTAGCATTTTAAAATGGCTGTTCAAAATTATTTTCACTAGTGGATATTCCATGCACGCTGTAAGCAAGACCCCGAATATCGGAAGAAATGACTTGGATATCCATTATTTCCGTTATTCGGGGTTGGGCCATCCGGAGGAGGCAAGGCGTCCAAGGAAACGCAAGCCCCATAATCGGGCGTCCGATCCGCTTACGACCGGCGGCTTCCTCCGTACGCCGCGTGCTTGCGGTTGCCGTAGGCGCTGCCTTTGCGGGCGGTGCGCTTGAGGTCCTTGAGCACATCCTCCTCGCTTTGACCCTCCACGCTGGCGCGCAGCTTCACCACCTGGTCGCGCAGGCGCGCCGCCTCCTCGAAGTCCATGTCGCGCGACGCGGCAGCCATGTCGTCCTCCATCGATGAGATGATGCGCAGCACCTCCTCGCGCGACAGCTCCGCCAGCTCCTTGTTCACCTGCTCGGCGGTGGTGTTGCCCACCTCGTCGGTCACGTAGCCCATGATGTCGTTGATGGCCTTGCGGATGGTCTGCGGCTCGATGCCGTGCTCCTCGTTGTAGGCCATCTGGATCTCGCGGCGGCGGCGCGTCTCGGTGATGGCGCGGTCCATCGAGTCGGTTATCTTGTCGGCGTACATGATCACCTGGCCCGACACGTTGCGCGCCGCACGGCCGATGGTCTGGATAAGGCTGCGGTGGTTGCGCAGGAAGCCCTCCTTGTCGGCATCGAGGATGGCCACCAGGCTCACCTCCGGCAAATCCAGCCCCTCGCGCAAAAGGTTGATGCCCACCAGCACGTCGAATTCGCCGCGGCGCAGGTCGGACAGGATCTCCACGCGCTCGAGTGTGGCGATGTCGGAATGCATGTAGCGTGCGCGGACGCCCTGGTCGAGCAGATGATCGGTCAGATCCTCCGCCATCTTTTTGGTGAGCGTGGTGATGAGCACGCGCTCGTCGCGGGCAGCGCGCTCCTTGGCCTCGTCGATGATGTCGTCGATCTGGCTGGCGCTCGTGCGCACGATGATCTCGGGATCCAGCAAGCCCGTGGGCCGGATGATCTGCTCGACCTCCTGCTGCGTGACCTTTTCCTCGTAATCGCCCGGCGTGGCCGATACGTAGATGAACTGCGGCACGCGATCTTCGAACTCATCGAAGCGCAGCGGACGGTTGTCCAAGCAGCTGGGCAGGCGGAACCCGTGCTCGGCCAGCGTGACCTTGCGGGAGCGGTCGCCCTCGTGCATGCCGCGGATCTGCGGCACCGTCACATGGCTCTCGTCGATGATGCAGAGGAAGTCGTCCGGGAAGTAGTCGATGAGCGTGTAGGGCGGCTCGCCCGGCTGGCGTCCGTCCAGATGGCGCGAGTAATTCTCGATGCCGCTGCAAAAGCCCATCGTCTCGAGCATCTCCAGGTCGTAGTTGACGCGCATCTCCAGCCGCTGCGCCTCGAGCAGCTTGCCCTCGTCTTTGAACTGCTGCAGGCGCTCGCGCAGCTCCTCGCGGATCGTCTTGAGCGCGTGGTCCATCTTGGGGCGCGCCGTCACGTAGTGCGACGCCGGCCACACGGGCAGCGCTTCGTAGGTGCCCAGCACCTCGCCGGTGACGTTGTCGATCTCGGCGATCTCCTCGATCTCGTCGCCCCAGAACTCCACGCGGATCGGGTTGTCGGCGTACGGCGGGAAGATGTCGAGCGAATCGCCGCGCACGCGGAACGTGCCGCGCTTGAGCTCGTAGTCGTTGCGGTCGTACTGGATGTCGATGAGCTCGTGGATGACGTCGTCGCGGTCGGCTTCCTTCTGCTTGTCGAGGAACACAGCCATGCCCGCATAATCCATGGGGCTGCCGATGCCGTAGATGCAGCTCACCGACGCCACCACCACGCAGTCGCGCCGCGAGAGCAGAGCCGAGGTGGCGGCGTGGCGCAGCTTCTCGACCTCCTCGTTGATGGAGGCGTCCTTCTCGATGAACGTGTCAGATGAGGGCACGTAGGCCTCGGGCTGGTAGTAGTCGTAGTAGGAGACGAAGTAGACGACCGAGTTGTCGGGGAAGAACTCGCGCAGCTCGCTTGCCAGCTGGGCGGCAAGCGTTTTGTTGGGCGCCATCACGAGCGTGGGCTTTTGCACGGCCTCGATGGTCTTGGCCATGGTGAACGTCTTGCCCGAGCCGGTCACGCCCAAAAGCGTCTGATAGCGCAAACCGCGGCGGACGCCCTCGGCCAGCTTCTCGATCGCCTGGGGCTGATCGCCCGCCGGTTCGTAGGGCGACACCACCTTGAACGGCGTGTTCGCCAAGCGCACGTCGGGGAGCTTGCCCTCCATCGCCACGCCTTCGAGGTTGGAAAGATGGGCCATGATCGCCTCCTCCTACTCCTCGGGCAGCCGGTCGTGGTTGATCACCTGGGAGAACAGGCGGCGCAGCTCGGCCGGGTCGTCGGTCTGGCCGAGCGCCCACATCGTCTTGGCGACGAGCGCCTCGGTGGACATGTCGCCGCCGTGCAGGATGCCCGGATGGTCCACGTAGTCGCGCCCGACCTCGTACACGCCCAGGTCCAGACCCTCTTCGGGGACCTGCGTGGTCAGCACGAGCGTGTGGCCCGCGTCGACCCAGTCGAAGATCGCGCGCTTGTAGGACGCGTCATCGTACTCGGGGATGCCGCCGATGCCGAACGTCTCCATGATCACCGCGTCGTAGCTGTCGGCCAGCACGTCGAAGATCGACGGATCCATCTCCGGCGTGAGCTTGAGCACGAACACGCGCTCGTCGAGCGTCCCGTAAAAGCGCGGGGCATCCCCGCCGGCTGCCGGACGGCCGGCGCGGACGATGCGCCCGCCGCGGATGAGGGCGACCGCGGGAAAGTTCAGGCTGATGAACGCGTTGTCGCTCATGGTGCGCTGCTTGCGGGCGCGCGTGCCGGCGATCACCTGGCCGCCGAACACCACCGACACGTCGCGCGAGAGGCCGTCGGCCGCGTAGAGCAGGCTCTGGTACAGATTCACCTTGGCGTCGGTGAAGGGGTTGGCCATGGGGCGCTGCGAGCCGGTGAGCACGATGGGCTTGGGGCTGTCCTGGATGAGGTAGGACAGCGCCGCGGCGGTGTAGGCCATCGTGTCGGTGCCGTGCAGGACGACGAATCCGTCGAAGGCGCCGTAGCGTTCGCGGATGACGGCGGCGATGCGCAGCCAGTCGCGCGGGCGCATGTTGGTGCTGTCGATGTTCATCGGCTGCACGATCTCGAAATCGCACACGTCGTTGATCTCGGGGACGTACCCCACCAGCTCCTCGCCCGTCAGCGCAGGCGCGAGCCCCCGTCCGTCCTCCATGGAGGCGATGGTCCCGCCCGTGGCTATGATCAGGATGTTCTTGCGCATGATAGAACCTTCTCCTAGACTGTCGCGCCTAGCGCTTGCGTCTGACGCCGCCGTCGAACGCCGCCGTCGAACGCCGCCGTCGAACGCCCAGCATAACAAAGGGGCCGTCGAACCGACAGCCCCCATGCAAACGGAACGGGAATCTCCCTACCCCAACTTGAAGCCGCGGGCCTTGTAGTCGCGCCACCAGAGGGTCACCTGGTTGCGCAGCTCCTCGGGGGTGCCGTCGTTGTTGAAGACCACGTCCGACTCGTCGATGCGCGCGGCGTCGGTGATCTGGCGGGCGATGCGGCGGCGAACGTCGTCCTCATCCCAACCCGCGGCGACGGCGCGCTCGATGCGCGTGTCGAGCTTGGCCAGGATCGCGATCACCACGTCGGCGTTGTTCATGAAGCCGATCTCGCGGTTCTTGAACACGGAGTACTCGACCACCACGGCCTCGTTGCCCTCCTGCTCGAGCTTGTCGACGATCTGGGTGTAGGCATCCTCGATGCGCGGCAGCGTGATGCGGTTGAGGGCGCGCGTTTCATAGGGGCTCACGAACGCCTTCGCGGCAAGCGCGCGGCGCACGACCTCGCCGTTCTCGTCGAACACGTCGTCGCCGAACTCCTCGCGCAGCTCCTCCTTCACGATGTCCCACTTGAGGACCTCGTGCCCGACGACGTCCAGATCGATGTAAGGCAGGCCCTCGTCCACAAGCGCCTTGCGTGCGGTCGATTTTCCGGCGCCCATGCCGCCGATGACGAACAGCTTCTTCATGCCTGCGTAACCTCCTCGATCACACCGCCACCCAAAACGGTGGCTCCTTCATAGAACACCGCGAATTGACCCGGCGCCGTCGTCGGCTGAGGGCTGACCAGCTCCACCTTGGCGGCGGTCGCACCCGCGGAAGACGTTCGCACGGAATCGGCATGCTCAGGTCTAATGATACACGCTACCCCACGGCTTCGGTATCGAAGTTTGACCATGGCCTCGCATTCGACATCCAAGCGGTCGGACGCCTGCCAGTTGAGCGCGCCGACGCGCACCGCCTTGATGCGCGCCTCGTCCGCCGTGCCCACGACCAGCTCGCGGGTGGCGGGACGCTTCGCGATGACGTAATACGGCTCGGGTCCGGCAACGCCGATGCCCTTGCGCTGGCCGATGGTGAAATCCGCCAACCCCGCATGCTCGCCGAGCACCGTGCCAGACGCATCGACGATGGGGCCGGGCGCGTCCTCGACGCCATGCGCCTTGAGGAAGTCGCGGTAGTCCCCTTCGATGAAGCACACGTCCTGGCTTTCGGGGGCATCCGCCACCGGCAGCCCGCAGTCATGCGCGATGAGCCGCGCGTCCGCTTTGGTGAGCGCCCCGAGCGGCAGGATGAGGCGCGCCAGCTGGTCCTGGGTCAGAAGCGCCAGCATGTAGCTTTGGTCCTTGCGCTCGTCGAGGCCCGTCTTCACGACGAAGCGGCCGCTGGCCGTCAAACGCGCGACGCGCGCATAATGGCCGGTGGCCACCTTGCCGCACCCCAGTTGGTCGGCGACTTCGATCAACGCCGGCAGCTTGCAGGAGGCGTTGCAACCGACGCAGGGGCTGGGCGTGAGGCCGGCGGCATAGGCTTTGACGAACGGCTCGACGACGCGCTTTTGGAACTGAGCGGTGCAGTCCGCGACGGCATGGTCGATGCCGAGCGTCCGGCACACCTCCTCGGCGGCGGCCGCATCTCGGCGCGCGGCCTCGTCGTCGTGGAACAGGCAGGTCACTCCCATCACTTCATACCCCGCGCGCTGCAGGAGCACGGCGGCCACCGAGCTGTCCACGCCGCCGCTCATGCCCAGCGCCACGCGCTTTTCCGCACCCCCCATAATCCGCCCGTCTACTGCAGCTGGCTGACCAAGCTGTCGGTCTCGCGCGCGATGCGGATCTCCTCATCGGCGGTGACCACGCAGATCTTGATGGGGCTGTCGTCGATGCTGATGATGCGGTTCATACCGATGGCGCCCTCGACCTGGTTGCGCTCCTTGTCCAGGATCATGCCCATATGCGCCAGGCCGGCGAAGATGAGCTCGCGCAACTCGGCGGAGTTCTCGCCGATGCCCGCCGTCATGACCACCGCGTCCGTGCGCGTCATCGCCGCATAATAGCTGCCGATCGCTTTTTGGACGCGGTACACGTACATCTCGATGGCAAGCTTCGCGCGCTCGTTGCCCGCATCCGCGGCAGCCAACGCATCGCGCATGTCGCCGCTTTCGCCCGCTATGCCCAGGATGCCGCTTTCCTTGTTGAGGATGCGGTCCATCTCGTCGAAGGTCTTGCCCTCGCGGCGCATGATGTAGGTGATGATCGCCGGATCGATGCTGCCGCTTCGCGTTCCCATCATCAGGCCCTCGAGCGGCGTGAAGCCCATGGTGGTGTCGATCGACTTGCCGTGGTTGACCGCCGTGATGGAACCTCCATTGCCCAGATGGCAGGTGATCAGGCCGAGATCGCGCAACGGACGTCCGAGCAGGTTGGCCGCCTGCTGCGCGGCGTAGCGGTGGCTGGTGCCGTGCGCGCCGTAGCGGCGGATGTGATACTGCTCGTAATAGTGCATCGGCAGCGGATACATGTACGCCTTGGGCGGCATCGTCGCGTGGAACGCGGTGTCGAACACGGCAACCTGGGGCGTTTCGGGCATCAGCTCGTGCAGCATGTCGATGCAAGCGTCGGCCGGAGGGTTGTGAAGCGGCGCCAGCTCCTCGCATTTGGCCAGGTTGTCGCGCGCCTGGGCGTCGATGACGACCGAGCGCGTGAAATACTCGCCACCCGCAACGATGCGGTTTCCGATCGCGTCGATCTGGCTTAAGTTGCTCACCGGCGATTCGATGTCCTCCACCATCACCTCGAGCAGCTTGGCCAAGCATTCCTCCACCCGCTTGCCCGCGACGTTGTAGCGCGTCTTTTGGAAGTCGGGGGCAAACGACACGTTCATGAACGCCGCGTCGGTTCCCACCTTCTCGGCGATGCATTTCATGAGCGTCATCTTGCCGTCGGTCTCGATCAACTGGCTTTTGAGCGAAGAGCTGCCGGCATTCACCACCAACACGAGCATAGGAGCCCCTTTCCGATATGCGCGCATCGCATCGTGCGCAGTACCTTTCATTGTACCAGCGAGCTCGTCGGATCACGTCGGATGCCACGAGGGATCGGCAAAGCGCAAAGAGCACGAACCGCTGGAAAGGCAAGGCCGACCTACAACAATCCGCTTATGCGTATCCATCTGGGGATTATTCGCCTGTTCGCTGGTATACTGATAAGTTGCGTACAAATCGACGCCTTGAGCCATCTTTAGTCTCCTCAAAACGAAAGGAACCGCAGAGCATGCCCCGCACCCCCTCGAATCCTCAGCGCGGACACGCCCGCATGGGCGCGCGCGACCATGCTCGGTTGAGCGGCGAGGGCGGCGTACGCAGCGGCTCCCGAACACGCGCCCGCACCGCCGAGGACGTGCGTCGCGGCAGAACCTCTCGCGCCGTGACGACACGCCACGCGTCGCAGGATCAGCTCAATACGATGCCTTCTTCGAGTAGACAAGCGAGGACGACGCGCGGACAAGCGGCCCATGCCAGCACCCGTCAAACGTCCCGCAATCGGCGCGCCGCCGAGACGCTTCCCCGTCGCAGCGGCGGCGGCAGGCACGGCCGCGCCGACAACGGCGCCAAGGCTCAGACTCCCGCTCGTCCCAAATCCCGCTACATCCCCTCGCTCGACGGCCTGCGCGCCTTTGCCGTGCTGGCGGTCATCGCCTACCACATGGGCATGCCGTGGGCGACGGGCGGCCTTTTGGGCGTGACGATCTTCTTCGTTTTGTCGGGCTACCTCATCACCAGCCTTCTGGTAATCGAGTTCCAGGGCACCGGACGCATCAACCTGCCCGATTTCTGGCTCAGGCGCATCCGAAGGCTGTTCCCGGCGATCGTGTTCTCCGTCGTGACCATCGCGGTGCTGTGCACGATCTTCAACCATGCGCTGCTCACCAAGCTGCGGCCTGACGTCATCCCGTCGCTGCTCTTCTTCAACAACTGGTGGCAGATCTTCCACAACGTGTCGTACTTCGACGCGCTGGGCTCGCCGTCGCCGGTCACGCACTTCTGGTCGCTGGCCATCGAGGAGCAGTTCTACCTTATCTGGCCGGTGCTGCTGTTCATCATGATGAAGCTCGGCGTCAAGAAGCGCGTGCTCAGCATCATGACGCTCGTGCTGGCGCTGCTTTCCGCCATCGACATGGCCGTGCTGTTCGACCCCCACGGAGACCCGTCCCGCGTCTACTACGGCACCGACACGCGCGCGTTCTCGCTGCTCATCGGCGCCTGGCTTGCGTTCGTCTGGCCTTCCAACCAGCTCGGCGCCACCGACAGCGTCCGCATCAGCACCAACGCGCGCCGTGCGCTCGACGGCGTGGGCATCCTCGCCTTCATCGGTTTGGCGCTGATGGTGGCGTTCTGCAACGGCTTCTCGCCGTTCCTCTACTACGGCGGGCTTGTGCTGTGCTCGATCCTCACGGCCATCGTGATCGCGGTCCTCGTGCACCCCGCCAGCCTCCTGAGCAAATTCTGGGGCCTGCCGCCCTTCGTGTGGATCGGCAAACGCAGCTACGGCATCTACCTATGGCACTATCCGATCCTGCTGCTGATGGTTCCGCAGAACGGCTTTTCCGAGACGCCTTGGTGGATGCTCCTGCTGGCGCTCGCCGTCATCTTCGCGATCTCGGCGTTCTCCTACACCTTCGTCGAGAACCCGATCCGCCACGGCGCCATCGGCGCGCTGCTCGCCGACATCGCTAACCGCCGCACCACGTTCGTCGAATGGGTCCGCAGCCATGTCGTCCACGTGGTCGTCTCCATCGCGCTGGTGCTCACGGCCATCGGCGGCCTCATCTTCGTCCCCGACACCTCGGCGCTTGAAGGCGGCGATCTGCTCAAAGACGAATCCGCCCAAATCGCGGGACCCACCGCGGGGGCACTTTCCGAAGAGGGACAGAACTCCCACGTGACTCCGGCCAACGCCAAGTTGGATATCCTCATGATCGGCGACTCCGTATCGGTGCGCGCCATCCCCAACTTCCAAGAGGCATTCCCCTACGGCGCCATCGACGCCGCAGTCAACCGCCAGCTCTACGTCGGCCAGGACATCTACCAATCCTATGCCGATCAAGACATCGTGGGAGACATCGTCGTGTTCGCCCTGGGCACCAACGGCGTCGCGACCGACGAGCAGCTTGACACGCTCATCGGCGCCGTGGGATCCGACAAGCGCATCTGGCTGATCAACACGCGCAGCACGACCTCTTGGATGGGCGAAACCAACGATGCGCTGGCGCGTGCTGCCGATCGCTACGAAAACGTGAGCCTGATCGACTGGTACAACCTATCCTCGACGCATGGCGAGTGGTTCGACGGCGACGGCACCCATCTGTCTGCCGACGGAGCGCAGGCATACGTGGACATGGTGCACTCCGCCGTGGCGGACTATCTGCCCGTGCACGAAGAGGGCGACGAGCGCGCCGAGCTGAAAACCACCCAGCAGTTCGCCGTCGACAAGATGAAGCAGCTCCTGGAGCACCCCTACGCTCCCATCGTCGATCAGCTAGCGAAGCCGGTCGGCCCCTCGGCCGATCGCTAGGCCTAGCACTTGCCCTAACTGCCAAACTCCATCCACCAGCCCAATCGCAACCAGGCTTTTCGGGCTGAATGCCATTTTCTAGCAAGATTGCGACAGCACTCGCAAAAGCACGGGCAGCCGATTGGCCAAAACGCTCCCATCGCCGGAAGAATGCCAACTATTGCGGAGATTGCGACGCCCGCATCCCCGGCATGTCGCATTCTTCGCAATAGTTGGCATCGAACGCGAAAAGCCTGGTTGCATCATCCCCGCAAACGAAAAAAAGGGCGCCCCGCCATTGCGGGACGCCCTATTCGTTCGCTTAGCTAAGCGGCAGAGCCGATGCGTTTATTCGGCCTGCTCCTCGGCGGCAACCTCGGTCTCCTCGGCCGACTTGTCCTCGCGCTTCTTGTCGTTCTTGCGCTTGGCGGGACGCTCCTCGGCCTGGATGGACTCGTCGACCTCGATCTCGATACCCAGCTCCTCGGCGGCAGCCTTCATGGACAGGGAGATACGACGACGCTCGGGGTTGACGTCCATGACCTTCACCTTGACGGTGTCGTTGGCCTTGACGACCTGAGCCGGCGTGTCGATGTGGCGCGGAGCCATCTCGGAGATGTGCACCAGGCCCTCGATGCCCTGGCCCAGCTCGACGAACGCACCGAACGGGACGACCTTGGTCACGCGGCCATCGACGATGGTGCCCACGGGATAGGACTCGACCAGCTTGATCCACGGATCGGGAGTGGTCTGCTTGAGACCCAGGGAGATGCGCTCACGCTGCAGATCGACGTCGAGAACCTCGACCTCCACCTCGTCGCCCACCTTGACGACCTCGGACGGATGGTTGACATGGTTCCAAGAGAGCTCGGAGATGTGAACCAGACCGTCGATGCCGCCCAGGTCCACAAAGGCGCCGAAGTCCACGATGGAGGAAACGGTGCCCTTCAGGCGCATGCCCTTGGACAGCTTGGCCAGGATCTCGGCACGCTCGTTCTTGCGGCCCTCCTCCAGCAGCACGCGGCGGGACAGCACGACGTTGTTGCGATTGCGATCCATCTCGATGACGCGGGCCTCGAGCTCGGTGCCCAGGTACATGTCCAGATCCTTGACGCGGCGCAGGTCCACGAGGGATGCCGGCAGGAAGCCGCGCAGGCCGATGTCCAGGATCAGGCCGCCCTTGACGACCTCGATGACCTCACCGGTGACGGTCTCGCCGGCCTTGAACTTCTCCTCGACGGAGATCCAGGCACGCTCGTACTCGGCGCGCTTCTTGGACAGGATCAGACGGCCGTCCTTGTCCTCCTTCTGAAGGACCAGGGCCTCGATCTTGTCGCCCAGGTTGACGATGTCGGACGGATCGGCGTCCTTGCGGATGGACAGCTCACGCAGCGGGATGACGCCCTCGCTCTTGAAGCCGATGTCCACCAGCACCTCGTCATGCTCGATCTTGACGACCGTGCCGTCGACGAGATCGCCCTCGTCGAAATCGGTCAGCGTGCCGTCGATCAGAGCATTCATCTGATCATCATCGATGTCGGAGAAGTCGATGATGGACGGATTCTTGATTTCGGTCAAAACGGACCCCTTTCAAGTTTGGGGACCCTTCGTCATGATTGATCGCTGCATTCACCATGTTCGCTTATGCAGAACGCCTGCCTTGTGGGGCTGTGCTACAAACATGTCTCGGGGGCCTACATTACTTACGCCTGCGAGCCTTTCTCGCAAGCCGATCTAGTATAGCATGCGCAGAATCGCCGGACGCGCGAATTCATCCCGCGCACACGAGAAATTGAAAGTGCCAAAGTCGGGAAGCCCCATCAAGAGCGACCCGCTCTGCCCCGCCAGAACTGGCCCGCTCTTCCTCACCAGGATGCGCCCTGCACCATTCCGCAGCCGCTTGATTTCTGCTATGAGGCCGTCAAGAATGTCAGCCCGTTTTCCGTTGAGAACGCTAGCCCGTTTTGCTAGCAGATGCCCTTATCCGTGCGGCACTCGGCGCACAGGCCGGTGAAGACGATCTGGTGGCCTTCGATCGCGAACCCATGGGCATCCGACACCTCGTCGGCGATGTCGGCATGATAGGGCATATCGACATCGAACACGCGCCCGCATCTGCGGCACTTCGCATGGTAATGGGGCTGGCTGAAAAAGTCGTAGCGGTCCGCGCCGTTGGGAACCTCGACGCGCAGCACGTCGCCGCGATCCGCCAAAACGCCCAGGTTGCGATAGACCGTGGCACGCGAGATGCTGGGGTGCTTCTGGCGCACTTCCTCGTACACGTCGGCGGACGTCGGGTGGTTGCGCAGCGAGCGCACGGCCTCGAGCACCAGCGCGCGCTGCACGGTGTTGCGCGATGCCTTCGTCTCCGGATTCGCCGTCTTCATACGCCGCACCTCCCCGCAACCGTCGTTTCGTGAAATCCAATCCTTATTAGGAGTATATATCAATAGCGGCTCCTCAAGGGAGCCGCTATCGCATCTGCATAACGTCGCCAGATCATGTCGGGCGCTGTCCCGGCGCCCCATCGGACGTGCTGCAAGCCAGGGCCGGATCGCACGGCAGCGCTGAAGGCCGCATCGTCGCAGCCGCCGTGCCGCGCCGGGCACCGGCCCGGCGACGCCGGCCGCCGCGCTTCGCGCCGTGCCGCGCCGCCGAGCCGCAGCCCTACTGCTGCGCCTGGGCTTCACGCAGCGCGCGCGTGAGCTGGTCGGCGCAGGACGTGGCACGTGGGCCGCAGGTGTTGCCCTCGAGCAGCGCGACGACATCGTCGACCTTCTGTCCGCGAACCAGCTTCGCGATCGCCTTCAGGTTGCCGTCGCAGCCGCCGACGAACGAGACCTCCTTGATGGTGTCGCCGTCGAGGTCGACGCTGATGCGGCGGGAGCACACGCCGCGCGGGGTGTAATCGTACATTGGGGACCTTCTTTCCTTGCCATGGCCGATCCGTTTCGCATCGGCCATGGTACCAGAAAACTAGATCGCCGCTTCGCCGCGCTCCCCGGTGCGGATGCGCACTACCTCCTCGACGGGGAACACGAAGATCTTGCCATCCCCCACCTGCCCGGTCGCCGCGCACTCCCGGATCACGCCGATGAGCTCCTCAACGCGCCCGTCCGGCACGATGAGCTCGAACTTGACCTTGGGGATCATGTTCAACAGCACCTCGGTGCCGCGGTAGTACTCCTTCCAGCCGTGCTGGTTGCCGCACCCCTGCACCTGCGACACCGTCATCCCATCGACGTCCGCCGCGAACAGCGCCTCCTTCAAAGGCTCCAGCTTCTCCGGCCGAACAATCGCCGTGATCTTCTTCATGAGGATCCTTTCATCGAACAAACGTAGCTTCTAATCCAACCCCAGATACGCCGGATAAGCGCTCTCGCCGTGAGCGGAGACGTCCAAGCCGACCGCCTCTTCCTGCGCGCTCACCCGCAGCTTGCCCTTGAAGAGCGCCTTGACGACCAACGCGAGGATCAGGTCCATCACCGCGACGAACACGATCGTGACCAGGATGCCGAGCACCTGCGCGCCGAGCAGCGTGGCATCGCCGGTGTAAACGAGGCCGCCGAAGTCGGTCCAGGACAGATCCGGCACGCAGAAGATGCCCGTGAGGATGCCACCGGTGATGCCGCCGACCGCATGGCAGCCGAACGCGTCGAGCGCATCGTCGTAGCCGATCTTCTTCTTGAGGAACGAGATCGCGAAATAGCAGATGGGAGACACGATAAGGCCCATGATCACCGCCGCCCACGGCTCGACGAAGCCCGCAGCCGGCGTGATGACGACCAGGCCCGCCACCAGGCCCGTCGCCGCGCCGACGAGCGTGGGCTTGCCGACGCGCACACGCTCGACGATCATCCAGGAGACGAGCGCCGCCGCGGAGGCCGCGACCGTGTTCAGAAGCGCGAGCGCCGCCACGCCGTCGGGAGCGAACTCGGAGCCCGCGTTGAATCCGAACCACCCGAACCACAGAAGGGCCGCGCCCAGCGCCACGAACGGCACGTTGTGGGGTCGGTAGTTCATCATGCCGAACTCGCGGCGCTTGCCCAGAATCAGGCACAGCACCAAACCGGTGAGGCCGGAGCTGATATGGACGACATCGCCGCCGGCGAAGTCGAGCGCGCCGATCATGTCGCCGATCAGGGATCCGTCGCCGCCCCATACCATATGGGCGAGCGGCGCGTAGACGACGAGCACCCAGATGGAGACGAACAGCGCCACCGCGCCGAACTTCATGCGTCCGGCGAGCGATCCGGTGATGATGGCGGTGGTGATCATGGCGAAGGCCGCCTGGAACGCCACATCCACCAGCAACGGATACGCGTCATGGCTGAGCGCGCCCTCCGTCTCGTTGATCATGTCTCCGACCAAGCCGACAAGCCCCAGCTGGTCGAATCCGCCGAAAAACGGGATGGAGCCGTCGCCGCCGTAGGCGAACGACCAACCTGCCACCACCCACGCCACGCCCACGATGCCCAGCACCGCGAACGACATGATCATCGTGTTGACCACGTTTTTGCGCCGGGAGAGGCCGCCGTAGAAAAACGCCAGCCCCGGCGTCATCAAGAAGACGAGCATCGCGCATACGATCATGAAGCCCGTCGCGCCCGTATCGATCATCCTTCAAACCTCGCTTCCGTTCCGCACTTACCGGGTTGTCGCGCGCCGACAACCCGATCATGCGGGCGGAATGTTTCGAAACGATGCCCGCGGGCTCAGTTAATCGAATGGGAAACGCCTCGCAACAGACGGGAAACGCAGCGGAAGCCGCTTGGAAACAAATCAGCGGCTTCCGCTCAGAAGCGTGCGCACCGAGGCGGCAATACCTTCGGCATCCAGGCCCAAATCGTGCATGAGCAGGTCGGGCTTGCCTTGATGGACGTATTGATCGTTGATGCCGAGCACCAGCGTCTTGGGGGTCAGGCCCTCGCGCGAAAGCTCCTCCAAAACGCCCTCGCCGGCACCTCCCTCGATAACGCCGTCCTCGACGGTGACGACATACCCCGTCTCAGCGGCTGCGCGGATCGCATCGGCATCGAGCGGCTTGACCCAGCGCATGTCGACGACGCGCGCTTGGATACCCACCCGAGCAAGCTCCTCGGCCGCATCCAACGCACGCTTGACCATGCTGCCGAATGCCAAAATCGCGACGTCGCCGCCTTCGCGGCGCACCACGGCGCGCCCCATCTCGAACGTTTGAGGCTCATCGGGAATCGGCACGCCAAGCGCGGCTCCGCGCGGATAGCGAAGCGCGACCGGCCCGCCCAGCGACAGCGCAGTGTGCAGCGCGGAGACGAGCTCCGCCTCATCGGAGGGCGCCAGCACGCGCATGTTGGGCACCATCCGCGTGTACGTCAGATCGAACATGCCATGGTGCGTCGGACCATCCTCGCCCACGATGCCGGCGCGATCGATGGCGAACACCACATCGAGGTTCGGAAGCGCGCAGTCGATGATCATCTGGTCGATCGCGCGTTGCAAGAACGTGGAGTAGATGGCGCACACCGGCTTGCTGCCGCCGATCGCAAGGCCGCTTGCCATACCGACGGCATGCTCTTCGGCGATGCCGGCGTCGATGAAGCGCTTGGGGAACTCCCGTGCGAACGAGGACAGGCCCGTGCCGCCCTTCATGGCAGCTGTGATGGCGACGATCCGCTCGTCGCGGCGCGCCTCGTCGGCAAGCGCCTTGCCGAACACCTCGGTGTACGTCGGCGCTGTGGCGGGCTTCTTCTTCGGTTTGCCCGTGGCGATATCGTAGGCCGAAACGCCGTGGAACGTCTCGGGGTCCTTCTCGGCGGGAGCATAGCCCGCGCCCTTGTGCGTGACCGCGTGGATCAGAACCGGCACGCCCGCCTCCAGCGAAACGGCCAGCATCTCCTTCATAAGGCCGATGTCGTGCCCGTCGACCGGCGCGGTGCACAGGATCCCCAGCTGCTCGAAGATCATCGAACGCGGGACGACGAACTGTTTCATCGACTCCTTGACGTTGCGACCCAGGTTGACGAGCGCCTTGCCGGCGGGGCCGATATGCTCCAAGCGCTCCTGCAGCGTGTCGCGCGTCTCGCGGTACTGCGAGGAGGCGCGCACGGCGCCCAGGTGCTTGACCAGCGCGCCGACGTTGCGAGAGATCGACATCTCGTTGTCGTTGAGGATGATGACCATCGGCGTCTGCGTCTGGCCGATGCTGTTGAGGGCCTCGAACGCCATGCCGCCGGACAGGGCGGCATCGCCGATGAGCGCGACCACCTTTTCGTCGCCGCCCGCCATATCGCGCGCCATCGCGATGCCATATGCGACGGAAAGCGAGTCGGAGGCATGCCCCGAGGGATGAACGTCGCAAGGGCTTTCGCTCGGCTTGGGGAAACCCGAGATGCCGCCGTACTGGCGCAACGTGCGGAACTGCTCGAGCCTGCCGGTGATCAGCTTATGGGCATAGGCTTGATGCCCGACGTCGAATACGAATTTGTCATGCGGACAATCGATCATGCTGTGGACGGCAAGGATGATCTCCACCGCTCCGAGCGAAGATGCCACATGGCCGCCCGTCTGCGACGTCACATCGATGATCTCCCCGCGGATCTCGTCCGCAAGGATTCCGAGCTCCTCGTTGGTAAGCAGCTTAAGATCGGCCGGCGACGTCACCGCGTCGAGAATGCGCTTCTCCTCCATGACGCCCCCGTTTCATCGAATCCCGTCCGCAAACGCTTGCGGCTCCTCGTCGTCAACGTCCTGGACGGCAGCACCGCCGTCCAGCTCTTCTGCCGCATCGGATGCAGCTTCGGTAGGCGCAGCGGAACCCTCCGTGTCGTCAGCGGCGTCCGCCTGCTGCTGCGCGTCGAACGCCTCGATGTTCTCCTCGAGCAGATCGCTGCCGCGCAGGCCCAGGTTGACCGCCTCCTCGTACAACGCCAGCGCATCGTCGAGCGGCAGGTTCTCATCGCCGACAGCCTCGACGATCTCGTCGAGGCGGCTTTGCACCGCCTCGAACGTATCGTAGTCCTTAGATGCCACTGACCGCATCCTTTCCGGCATCGGCGCCCTGATCGGAAACAGGGCTCGCGTCGGAATCCCCCGGTGCGGCAGCATCGGACGTCTCGTCGGAGTCGGCTGCCGAGACATCTTCGCACGCCGTCTCGGATCCGGCTGCCTCGTCGACGCCGTCGATACGTCGGGCGATGCGGCCCAGCACGCCGTTGATGAAGCGCGGAGAATCGTCCTCGCCGCCGAAATCCTTGGCAAGCTCGATGGCCTCGTTGATGCACACGGAAGTGGGCACCTCGTCGACGAACATCATCTCGTACACCGCCAGGCGCAGGATGGAGCGGTCGACGATGGGCATGCGATGCACCGACCAGTTCTCGGCCGTGGCGGAGATCTCCTTGTCGATGGTGGCGATATGGGACTCCACGCCGCGGACGAGCTGCTTGGCGTAATCGGTCAAGGGACCCGCCTCTTCGAGCGCGCGGCCCTCATCCGCGATGGTCGTCGCGTATTCTTCGGTTATCTCGCTGGTGTACAGCAGCGCGAGCGCGGCGCGACGCGCTGCCGTGCGTTGATGTCGTTTCGCAGCCATGGCTACTCGGCAAACTGCATTCCATCGACATAGACGTCGACGGACGAGACTTCCACGCCCACCTGGCTGGCCACGGCATCGGCGATGGCGGTGCGCACGCGATCGGCCACCTCGGGCAGAACCTGCCCGAAGTACACGTCGATATGCGCGGCCACCTTGAGCTTGCTGCCCTCGTCCACCTCGAGCTCGATGCCCTGGGTGGAGGGCTTGCCGCCCAGCATGGAGCGCAGGTTGCCCTTGGTCGCGTTGGAACCGACCGCCGCGACGCCTTCCACCTCGCGCACGGCGATGGCAACGATGGTCTCCACCACGCCGGGAGCGATGGCCATGCCTTCAAGGTTCAATTCGCTCATAGCAAATCTCCCATCTGGGTTTCGATGAAGTCGGTGCACGCCTTGCCCTCGCAGAACACCTGGTTGTCCAGCACGCGGCGATGGAACGGCAGCGTGGTGGCGATACCCTCGATGACGAACTCGTCCAGCGCGCGACGTCCGCGTGCCAGCACCTCTTCGCGGTCCTGACCGTAGACGATCAGCTTGGCGACCATCGAGTCGTAATACGGCGAGATGCGCGAACCGGTGCGCACGTAGCTCTCGACGCGCACGCCGGGGCCCGCGGGGGGCTCGAAGCGCGTGATGGTGCCCGGGCAGGGGCGGAAGCCGTGATCGGGATCCTCGGCGTTGATGCGGAACTCCATCGCGTGGCCGAACGGGGCGAACGGCGCGCGCGATGCGCAGCTCATCGGCTCGCCGGCAGCGATGCGCAGCTGCTCCTTGATGATGTCGACGCCGGTGATCTGCTCGGAAACCGGATGCTCCACCTGGACGCGCGTGTTCATCTCCATGAAATAGAACTTGCCGCTCTCGTCCAAGAGGAACTCGATGGTGCCCGCGTTGCGGTAGTCGACCGCGCGCACCGCCTTGATGGCGGCGACGCCCATCGCACGGCGCAGCTCGTCGGTCAACGCCGGCGAGGGGGCCTCCTCGATGAGCTTCTGGTGGCGGCGCTGCACCGAGCAGTCGCGCTCGCACAGCGAGATATGGTTGCCGTGGTCGTCGGCGAGCACCTGGACCTCGACGTGACGCGGACGGAGCACGAGCTTCTCCAGGTACACGCCGTCGTTGCCGAACGCGGCGCCCGCCTCGGCGCGGGCGGCCAGATACTGCGCCTCGAGCTCGGCGGGGTCGTGCACTTCGCGCATGCCCTTGCCGCCGCCGCCCGCCGTCGCCTTGATGAGCACGGGATATCCCACGCTCTCGGCGAAGGCGCGCGCCTCCTCGACGGTGTCGATGCAGCCGTCGGAGCCGGGCACGGTGGGCACGCCGCAGGCTTTCATGGTCTCGCGCGCAGCGGACTTGTCGCCCATGCGGTCGATGCATTCGGGCGAGGGGCCGATGAACACGATGTCGTTGTCGATGCAGGCGCGGGCGAAGTCGGCGTTCTCGGCCAAGAAGCCGTAGCCGGGATGGATCGCCTGGGCGCCGGTGTTTTTGGCAGCCGCGATGATGCTGGGGATCACCAGATAGCTTTTGTTCGCCTGGGCAGGCCCGATGCACACCGCCTCGTCGGCGTAGCGCACCGGATAGGTGTCGGCATCCTCAGTGGAATACACGGCGACGGTTTTGACGCCCAGCTCGCGTGCCGCGCGCATCACACGCAGCGCGACCTCGCCGCGATTCGCCACTAGGATCTTGTCGAACATCATGCCGTCTCCGGAGCCGAGCCGGGAACGCTGCTGGGCTCGATGTAGAACAGCGGGGTGCCGAACTCGACGGGCGTGGCGTCCTCGAGGCACACCTCGCGGATGGTGCCCATCTGCTCGGCGGTGATCTCGTTCATCAGCTTCATGGCCTCGATGATGCACAGCGTCTGGCTGGCGGTCACCTCGTCGCCCACCTTGACGAACGGCGGCTCGCCGGGAGCGGGAGACGTGTAGAACGTGCCCACCATCGGCGCCGTCACGCAGTGCCACGTGGACGGACGGGATTTGTCATCGGCGGGAGCGGCAGCGGGGGCCTGCTCCACCGGCGCGGCTGCGGCAACCGGAGCGGCAGCTGCGGGAGCAGCGGCGACGGGGGCCGCCTGCACCGGCATCGAACCGGGCATGCGCACGGCGATGCGCATGCCCTCCTCTTCAACTACGATCTCGCCGACGCCGCTTTCCTCGGCGACGCGAACCAGTTCGCGAATCTGATTGATGTCCACGTAATCGTCCTCCTTGGCTTGGCTGGACTCCTGCTCCAACAGAAAGTCCACCTTCTCGGATGTGCGATGCTTGCTCAAATAGGTGCGGGCCTCGTTGGGGAAGAGCGCGTACATCAGCACGTCCTCTTCGCTCTTGGCCAGATCGCCGATCTCCTCGGCCACCTCGTCGAAGGTGGTGGTGACAAGCGAGCCGGGCGCCACGTCGGGCGGCAGGATCTGGCTGTTGCCCACGACCTTGGCGACCACGTCCTTGTCCATGCGGCCCGGCGCTTTGCCGTAGTAGCCGCAGATGTAGTCCTTCATCTCCTTGGAGACGATGCTCCAGCGCTTGCCGGTAAGCACGTTGAACACGGCCTGGGTGCCCACGATCTGGGACATCGGCGTCACCAGCGGCGGATAGCCGACCTCGGCGCGGACCTTGGGGATCTCGGCCATGACCTCGGGCAGACGGTCGGCGGCGTTCTGGCCCTCGAGCTGGGCGACCAGGTTGCTCATCATGCCGCCCGGAACCTGATGCGAGTACACCTGCATGTGGATGAGCGAGGAGACGCCGCGCTTGTAATGGCCGCGCTTGCGCACCTCTTCCCAGTACTCGGCGATCTCGAACAGCAGGTCCAGATCGAGCCCGGTGTCGTAGCTGCTCTCCTGAAGCGCCGCGACGACCATCTCGACCGCGGGCTGGGAGTTGCCGAACGCCAGCGGCGCGGATGCCGTGTCGGCGATCGCGGCGCCTGCCTCGGCGGCCTTGATGATGTTGGCGGGAGCCATGCCGCCGACGTAGTGGCAGTGGATGTGCAGCGGCAGGCCGATCTCGGCGTTGAACGCCTTGACCAGGCGCTCGGTGCGGTACGGCGTCAGCATGCCGGCCATGTCCTTGATGGCGATGGAGTCGGCGCCCAGGTCCTTGAGCTGCTGGCCGTATTCCAGGAAGCTGTCAAGCGTGTGCACCGGCGAGATCGTGTAGGAGATGGCGCCCTCGAAGTGGCCGCCGCATTCCTTGATGGCCTCGGCGTTGTCGATGACGTTGCGGATATCGTTGAGCGCGTCGAACACGCGGAACACATGCACGCCGTTGCGCTTGGCGGCTTTGATGAAGCGGTTGCAGATCTCGCGTGAGTAATGTTTGTAGCCGACAAGGTTCTGGCCGCGCGAAAGCATGGCGAGCGGCGTGTTGGGCGTCTGCGCCTTGATCGAACGCAGGCGTTCCCACGGATTCTCGTCGAGGAAGCGCAGGCAGGTGTCGAACGTGGCACCGCCCCAGGCCTCGATAGCCCAGTACCCGACGCGGTCCATCTTCGGCAGAATGGGAAGCATGTCGCCGATCTGCATGCGCGTAGCCCACAGGCTCTGCTGGCCGTCACGGATGGTCGTATCCATGATCTGAAGCCTTGGCATGAACTCACACCCCCTTCGGTTTTGCGAATAGTCAAAGATCGAAATCAAAATTATAGGTGAACGCAGGGACTTTCGGCACCCGCACACCCCGAATCCACGGACAAGGGACACAAAGACGCGCCGGGAGGCGCGACGGGTTGAGCGTGCAATAAAAAGCCCGTCTCCGAGATCAAAGATCGGAGACGGGGCTTGACGTTTCTACTTCGCGAGGTCGTCAGACCGGCGTAACCAAACTACACGCGCTTGACGAAGTGGCCGTCGCGCGTGTCGATCTGCAGGACATCGCCGATGGCGACGTAGGTGGGCACCTGGATGGTGGTGCCGGTCTCCAGCGTGGCGGGCTTGGTGGTGTTGGTGGCGGTGTCGCCCTTGAAGCCGGGCTCGGTCTCGGTGACCTCCAGCTCGACGAACATCTGGGGCTCGATGCTGATCAGCTCCTCGCCGGCGTACAGCAGCGTGGCCTCGTCGTTCTCCTTGAGCCACTTGGCGGCGTCGCCGACGGTCTCGGCGGGAACGGAGATCTGCTCGTAGGTGTCGTTGTCCATCAGCCAGAAATCAGCGCCGTCGTTGTACAGGTACTGCAGCTTCTTGGTCTCCAGGCGCACGGAGTCGAACTTGGTGCCGGAGTTGAAGGTGTAGTCGACCACGCGGCCGGAACGGATGTCCTTGAGCTTGGTGCGGACGAACGCGCCGCCCTTGCCGGGCTTCACATGCTGGAACTCGACGATGGTCCACAGCTTGTTGTTGTAATCGATGCACATGCCGTTCTTGAAGTCGGCGGTGGAGATTGCCATGCTTGCGTTTCCTTTCAAACCACCGGGAGCACCCCTCGCCCCCGATCTCGTGCCAAACCGTTATAGTATAACCATCTCATGCGTGGATTTCGTGAAGACGTCGAATCCGCTGGCGGTGACCACCCCGAAATCCTCCAGACGCATCCCGAACTCTCCCGCGCAGTACACGCCCGGCTCCACGGTGACGACGTTTCCCTCGACAAGCGCCTCCTCGTTGCGCGGCGCCAGCACCGGCTCCTCGTGGATGTCGATGCCCACGCCGTGGCCGAGCGCATGACCCATCTTGCCGGCGAATCCGTGGTCGGCAAGCACCTGCTCGGCGAACTCGTGGGCCTGCCTGCCCGTGATGCCGGGACGCAGCAGCGCCTCGACCTGCTCGTTGGCCTGGCGGATCGCCTCGTAGGCATCGCGCATGCGCGGACTCGGCTCGCCAAGGAACACGGTGCGGGTCATGTCGGAGCAATACCCACGCGCTCGCGCGCCAAAGTCCATCACCACGCACTGCCCTGCTTCCAAAACCGCGTCGCCGGGAACGGCATGCGGATTCGCCCCGTTGGCGCCGCTCGCCATGATGGTGGGAAACGCCAGGCCGTCAGCGCCGTGGCGGCGCATGAAGTCGTCCAGCTCGATCCGGACCTCGCGCTCGGTCATGCCGGGCTTCACGAACGAGACGATATGGGAAAACGCCGCGTCGGTGATCGCCTGCGCGTCACGCATGCGCGCCACCTCGTCGGCATCCTTCACCGCACGCAAACCTTGGATGAGCCCGTGCGTTTCGCGGATGTCGGGCAACGCGGCGGCTTTTTCGTACTCCTCCACGAGCTTGCGATACTCGCCCAGCGTGATGCCGTCCTCGATGGCCATGCTCACATCCCGGGGCTCGGGCAACCCCGCAGCGCGCGCCTCGGAGCCGACATGCCGTGCGGCAAGCGCGCCCGCGAAGAACGCGGCATGGGAGACGCGCTCGTCGCTGACCTCGATCGGCGCGCCTGTGCTCTCGACGGCGGCGCGCAACGCGGCACTGTAGCGCGAATCGGTGTGGAGGACGG
Organism: uncultured Eggerthellaceae bacterium; assembly: GCA_958452575.1. Lineage (GTDB taxonomy): Bacteria > Actinomycetota > Coriobacteriia > Coriobacteriales > Eggerthellaceae > Aphodovivens. The sequence continues at coordinate 164,738 of CAUDUM010000003.1, read as the reverse complement.
CATCGCGCGGCGTGACCAGAAGCGCATGCGCGTCCTCCTCGTCGAACACCCCGTCGAACGCGGTGAGCCAATGGATATTGGAGGTGTCGCGCACGAGCATCGAGCGGATGCCCATATCGGAAAGCGCGCTCCTAAGCCTGTCGATCCGCCTGCTCGAGCAAGACATCCAGCGCCTCCTTGTAGCCTTCTTTGCCCTTGCCCTTGATCTGCGCGATGCACACCGGCTCGATCACCGAAATGGCGCGGAAGGACTCGCGCGCGTTGATGTCGGACAGGTGGACCTCGACCACCGGCGTGTCGACGGAACCGATCGCATCGCGCAGCGCATACGAGTAGTGCGTATGGGCGCCGGGATTGTAGACGATGCCGTCGTAGCGCCAATGGGCCTCGTGGATCTTGTCGATGAGCACGCCTTCATGGTTCGACTGGAAGCAGTCGACCTGCACCCCGCGTTCGGCACCGTAGGCGACGACCTCCGCCTCGATGGAATCGAGCGTGTCGCGCCCATAGATCCCAGGCTCCCGCACCCCCAACATATTGAGATTGGGCCCGTTCAGCAAAAGATACTTCCTCATAAAGACCTTCTTTCGGATAGAAAAGCCATTCAGCAAAGGAGAGGTGCGTCCGAAGGGCAGGGCTCGCGCGCAGTATCCGCAGCTCCTTAAACGCGTTCGAAGAACGCGTTATTCAAAGAGCGAGGACCTGTTTGAGCACGTGCCCTGCCCTTCGAACGCACCGTCCCGCATCAGGAGACCTGTTTGAGCACGGACCCTCGCCCCCGCGGCGGAACCGTCCCCCATCAGGAGCTATTTCCCCTCAACCCATGTCCGCAGATGCGCAAGAATGGTCGCATCGTCGACTTCGACAAGCTCCCACTCCCCCACATCCCGCGGCAGAACGAACCGCGCATTGCCGCCACGCGCCTTCTTGTCGCGCTTCATCGCATCCAGCAGCGCCTCGGGTTCGGCCGACCACGCCAAAGACGGCAAGCCAAGCGCATCCAGCAGGTCGTCCTGCGCCTCGACGAACTCGGGAGAGGCCCCCACCAGGTCGATCGCCATCCTGGCCGCGAAGCGCATACCCTCGGCGACGCCCTCGCCATGCGTGAACGTGCCGTATCCGGCCAGTTTTTCGATGGCATGGCCCAGCGTATGGCCGTAGTTGAGGCACTCGCGCACGCCCTTGCTCTCGGTTTTGTCCATCGCGACGACGTCGGCCTTGAACACAACGCAGCGCGCGATCGCCTCGGACACCGCCTCGACCTCGCGCGCGGCAATGGCGACGGAATGGTCGGACATCCAAAAGAAGAACTCGTCCGAGTCGATGACCGCGGATTTGGCGACCTCGGCGCAGCCGCAGCGCCACTCGCGCTCGGGAAGCGTCGCAAGCGTATCGGTGTCGGCGCAAACGTAGGAGGGCTGCTTGAACGCGCCCACCAGGTTCTTGCCCGCATCCAGATTGATCGCCGTCTTGCCGCCGACCGACGAGTCGACCATCGCGAGCAGCGTGGTGGGCACCTGCACCACCTTGACGCCGCGCATGTAGGCAGCGCCGGCAAAACCCGCCAGATCGCCCACGACGCCGCCGCCCAAAGCCACGACGACGCAATCGCGGCCCAGGCCGAGCTGCGCCATGGCCTCCCAGATCTCGCCGAGCACCTCGAGGGACTTGGTCTCCTCTCCGGCGGGGACGACGATGTCGTTCACGCGGATGCCTGCTTCCGCAAGCGATGCGCGCGCGGCATCGCGGTAGAGCGGCGCGACGTTTGAGTCGGTGATGATAAGCGCGCGGCCTGTGCCCTCGATGCCGCACGCCTGCTTGACATGGGAGCCCAATCCCGCGAGGATCCCCGCTCCGATCCGCACGGCGTAGGCGCGCTCGTCGGGGATGTTGACCATCACTTTCGTGGCCACAGGATGCCCTCCTTCTCCAAGATGGATTTGACCTTGTAGGCAAGCGCCGTGACGCCTTTGCCGGATGTGTCGACGGTGGCGTCGGCAACCTCCTCGTAGAGCGGCAGACGCTCGGCGTTGGTTTTGCGCGCAGCCTCCGCATCGCCCAGAAGCGGGCGGGTCGACGGATCGCTGATGCGCGATTTGGCCTCGTCGGCCTGCACTTTCAAGAACACGACAAAGCCGCCTTCGCGCAGGATCGCGCGGTTTTCGGGCAGTAGCACCACGCCGCCGCCGCACGACACCAGCACGGGATCGCCCTGCGTCATCTCGCGCAGCACCTGCGTCTCCAGATCGCGGAAATGCCCCTCGCCGTCCTCGGCGAAGATGTCGCGGATGCGCCGTCCTTCGCGACGCTCGATGTAGGAGTCCATGTCGATGGAGGCGATGCCGCACAGACGCGCCAGCCGACGCGACACCGATGTCTTGCCCGCGCCCATGAACCCGACGAAGAACACCGGACGCGCGAGCTCGCAGGGGATGCGCTCAAGCTTGCGCTGGCGGCTCTTGCCGCGCTGCGGCGCACGCCGCCCGCCGCCGGACGCGCCCGTCTTCCACTGATCGGCTCCAGGCATCGTGCTACCTCGATGCCGTGCGCAGGCGCTGCTTGTACGCCTTGAGCGCGGCCTTGATGTCGGTCATGTTGTCGCAGCCGAACTTGCGCAGATAAGCATCTGCCAGCACGAAGGCGACCTCTGCCTCGGCGATGACGGCGGCAGCGGGGACAGCGCACACGTCGCTGCGCTCCTTGGACGCCTCGGCGGGCTCGAGCGTGTCCAGATCGACCGTGCGCAGGGGCTGCATCAGGGTGGCGATCGGCTTCATCGCCGCCGTGATGACCAGCGGCAGACCCGTCGTCATGCCGCCTTCCAGCCCGCCGGCGTTGTTGCTGGCGCGCGTGAATCCGGTCTGGGGGTCCAGCACGATCTCGTCATGCACCTTGGATCCCGGCAGACGCGCGGCATCGAAGCCCAGGCCGAACTCGACGCCCTTGATCGCGGGGATGGACAGCACGGCAGCGCCCAGCTGCGAGGTGAGGCGATCGCGGCCCGTCGCATAGCCTCCCACGCCGGGCACAAGCCCCTTCACCACGACGCGGAACGTGCCGCCCAGGCTGTCGCGGTTCTCGATCGCCTTGTCGATCTCGCGCTTCATCGCGCGCGTGGCGCCCGAGTCCGGGCAGCGGACCTCGGACAACTCGATGTCGAGGGGAGCGTAATGGGCGGCCTGGGCGATGGGGTCGTCCTCCTTCATCGACGCCTCGCCGATGGAGGTCACGTAGGAGAGGATGTCGACGCCCAGCTCCGCCAAGAACTCGCGCGGGATTCCCGACGCCGCCACGCGCGCCGCCGTCTCGCGCGCGCTCGCGCGCTCCAGGATGTTGCGGCAGTCGTCGGTGTCGGTTTTGAGGACGCCGAGCAGGTCGGCATGACCGGGGCGCGGCGTCACCTCGCGGATCAGATCCTGCGGCGCCTCGCCGAACGGTGCCATGCGCTTTTCCCAATTCGTCCAGTCGCGGTTGCGCACCACCATCGCGATCGGAGAGCCGATGGTTCGCCCGAACCTGATGCCCGAGGTCACGCGCACGGTGTCGCGCTCGATCTTCTGGCGGCCGCCGCGACCGTAGCCCGATTGGCGGCGAGCGAGGTCGGTGTTGATCTGCTCTTCGGAGATGCGCAGGCCCGCCGGCGCGCCCTCGACGATGGCCGTGAGCTCCTGTCCGTGGCTTTCGCCCGCTGTGAAGTATCGCATGCGCGTCGCTTTCCCTCGATGGCGGCATATACGTTGGCTATTGTAACCCAGCCGCTGTTTCCGACGTGTTGCCGCGCAACACCGCAGTCACCTGCTCGCAGACAGCGCGATCGGAAACGAGCATTCGGAATATCAGGGAAGCGGTTTCGAGCAAGTCGCGCCTGGCCGCTTTACCAGAATCGCTTACGGACGATAGATGGCGCAGTTGTTGGGGGTTTCGTGCATATCGACTTGGCTGACAGGAAGGTCCTGCGCGCGCAGGCGGTCGCAAAAGTAGCGCGCGAGGTTTTCGGCCGTCGTCCGGAACGGCAGGATGGTGAGCGAGAAGCCCTCCCCCTCGAGCGCCTCGATGGTGGCGGGTTTGAGCGTTCCCTCTTCGACGAGGAACGTGTGGTCGAGCTCCTCGGCCAGCGCGCGCACCGCGCGTTTGAACACGCCGAAGTCGAGCACCATATCGCGCATGGTGCCTTCGGTTTGCAGCTGAGGCTGATCCAGATAGACCACCACACGCCAACGGTGGCCATGCAGGTTCTCGCATTTGCCATAGTAGTCGGCGAGGAAATGGGCGGAATCGAACGCCGCCTCGGTTTTGAGTCCGTACATGCGCAGCTCCTTCCACGGCCTTGCGCCGTCATCGATCATCGTGCCGGAAAGCGCGGCTTTCGCATCACCCGACGTGAGCCAGCGAGAAGCCGGCGGCATCCGCCATGATCCCGAACATCCGCTCATCGTCGAACGGGATCTGCGCACCGGTCGCACGCGCGACGATGCGCACGGTGTCCACCGCCTGCCCCACGAGCATGCCCGCGCCGTCGTAGGTGCGGCACCCCGCCTTGCGGGCGGCGGTCGTGAATGCGGTCGGTCCATGTCCGTACACGCAATCGAACGCCCACTGTCCCGCGCGAAGGAGGGATCCGTCGAACGGAGCAGGGTCATCCGCATTCATGCCGAGGGGCGTCGCGTTGACGACCAGGTCCGCCTGCGCGATACGCGCGGCAGCCTCCTCGTAACTCGACGCACCGACGCGCCGGAGGGCGTCACGCGGATCCGAAGCGGCGCACCGCGCCCCCCGCTCCGTCCAGCCGTCGAGCACCGCCCGAGCATGTCCGGCATCGCGTCCCAGCAGCAAGATGTCCGCCGCGCCCGTCTCGGCGAACGCCGTGAGGACGGCGAGCGCCGTCGGGCCCGTCCCGCAGATCGCCACGCGGGTGCCCTGCGGTGCGAACCCCTCGCGTTTCAGAAAGCCCACGCAGCCGGCACCGTCCGTGTTGTGGGCGACTAGACGACTGTCGCGGTTCACCAGCACGTTCGCCCCGCCGATGCGCTCGACTGCCGCCGTGCGCTCATCGGCTGCCGCAAAGGCGAGCGGCTTGTAGGGCGTTGTGATGTTCACCTGCAAAAACACGCGCGCATCCAGCACCGCGCGCGCATCCTCCTCCGTCGCGCAATCGAGCAGCTCGTAGCGCCACGGCAGCCCGGCGGCTTCGTACACCGCGTTGTACATCACAGCGGATTTGGAATGCCCGACCGGATGGCCGAGCAGATAGAGATGCTCGCTCATGCTTCCTTCACGGATCCTTCGCGCGCCTCGCAGGCGGCCGGCGCCTCCTCGGGCTTGGCGTTGCCCATCACCAGACGCTCGAAGTGGCGCAGCATCAGCGTGTGGGGCAGATCCTGCTCGACCAGCGGCTGCAGCATGTACGCCGTCATCCCCAGGAAATGGGCGCCGAGCACGTCGGTGACGAGCTGGTCGCCGATGACCACGGTGGTGGCGCGTTTCGCATCGATTTTGCGCAGCGCCATGAGGAACGCGGGCGGCAGCGGTTTGATCGCCTTGGCGACGATGGGCAGCTCAAGCCGCTCGGCAAGCTGGTAGACGCCCTCGTGCCAGTTGTTCGAAAGCAGGCAGAATTCAAGCCCCGCCTCGCGTGCGCGGGCGAGCCACTGCGCCACATCGCGCGGCACCTCGTGCGTGTCGCGTGTGAGGATGGTGTTGTCCACATCCATCAACACGGACTTGAAGCCGCAACCGATCAAGTCGCGCTCGATGTCGATGCGCGAGATACGCGAGAAGTATCTGTCAGGTTTCAAAATCGGCATGACGGCTACGAAAACGTCGCCATGTGCTCTTCGTAGGTCTCCGAGAAGTAGTACTGCATCACGCCGGAATCATCGGGCTCGAAGTAGAAGAAGTAGTAGTCGGTCTGAGCCGGCGCGCACACCGCCTGCAGGCAGGCGATGCTGGGAACGCAGATGGGAGTGGGCGGAAGACCCTTGTTGGTGTAGGTGTTGTAGGGGCCGTCGGTCGCCACGTCCTCGGCGGTGGGCTCGTGCCCGACTTCGTACGCGGTGGTCGCGTCGCTTTGCAGCATGCCGTAGGTGGGCTCTCCGTCGGTGGTCAGGCGGTTGTAGAACACCGATGCCACCTGGGCGCGGATTGTCTCGTCGCCGCTGGACTCCTTCTCGACGATGGAAGCCAGCTTCACCGCGTCGTAGCGCGAAAGCCCGATGCTTTCGGGATACGACCAATCAAGCGCGGCGGTCTCGGTCTGGAACTGCTGCAGCATCTGGCGGATCAGCGACTCCGCCGTCGCATCGTCGGTCACCTCGTAGGTCTTGGGGAACAGATAGCCCTCCAAGCTGGCGTTGCCCGCATCGGCGAGGAACGAGAACTCGCCCGCGTACGCGCTGGCATCGGACGCCGCGGCGGTGAAGTCGGCGGCAGAGATGCGGCCGTCGGTGAACTGCTCGACTGCCGAAGCGATCTGAGCGAGCGTGTAGCCCTCGGGGATCGTGAGGCCCTCGCCCACCACGTTGGGGCCGGTCGAGAGCAAGGTCACCAGCTCGTCGACAGTCATGCCGCCCGTAAGCTCATAGGTGCCCGGCTTGAGCTGCGCGGCTGCGTTTTGCGCGGTCACCGCGTCGGTGAAGTCGCTCGCCTTGCCGATGACGCCCGCCTCGACGAGCTGATCGCCGATGGCGCCTGCGCCCGAGCCTTCCGCCACCTCGATCTGGACGGTCTGCCCCTCGGCGAGGGTGGGCTGGGCGGAGCAACCCCTCAGCAGGGAGAAGATGCCGAAAACGACCAGCGCAACCACCACGAGCACCACCACGAGCGCGATGATGGTGGGCGCCTTGCTGCGCTTGGGTCGAATATAGCTGGTGTCGTACGTGCGGAACATCTTGTCGCCGCGAGCATGCGCCGAACGGGCAGCGTGGTTCGGTCGCTGCGAGTAGGTGATCTGCCTTTTTCGCAGAGGCATGAGCGCTCCTTATGCGTCGGAATGATGGCGGGCATCCAGCCACGCCTGCAAGAACATACTTGCCGCTATCATATCCACTTTGCCGCGCATCTGCTTCTCGTTCAGGCCCTTTTCACGCAAACTCCGTTTGGCTTCAGACGAGCTGAGCCGCTCGTCGGCGAACTCATGGGGGATGCCGCACGCCGCGCTGATCCGGTCCGCCGCCGCGCGGATACGCTGCGCCTGAGGGCCCTCCTCGCCCGCCAGGGTGTAGGGCAGCCCGCACAGCAGCAGCTCGGGCTCCCAGTCCTCCAGCACGCGTCGGAACGACTTGGCGCAGGCGAGCACCTCCGCCGCGGGCAGAACGCAAACCGGCGAGGCCACGCGCTCACCGGGGTCGCACACCGCCACCCCCACGCGCACCTCGCCGATGTCAAGCGCTAGAACACGCATCCGCTACTTGAGCAGATTGCGAGCCGCCTCGAGCGCGGCGTCCATGCCGGAGGCGTCCTTGCCGCCCGCCTGGGCCATGGTGGGCTTGCCGCCGCCACCGCCTTTGATATTGCCCGCGATGGACTTGATGATCGCGCCGGCGTTGAAGCCCGCTGCCACCGCCTCGTCAGTGCCGGCGGCCATGATGACGGGCTTGTCGTCATTGACCGTGCCGATGATGCAGGCGCCGGGCTTGGGCAGGCGCGCACGCAGGATATCCCACGCGTTGCGCAGGCCACCGGTGTCCAGTCCATCGATGCGGGTGACAACCACCGGGTATCCGGCCGCCGCATCGAGGACATCCTTCAGATGATCCGACACGTCGCCTTCGGCCGCGGCCTGCTTGGCGCGCTTGCGCTCGGCCTCGAACTCCTTGATGGCGGCCAGGTTGGCCTTGACGCGCTCGGCCACCTCGAAGGGCTTTGCCTTCATCTCGGCGGCGGCATCCTTGAGCTCCGCCTCCATGCGGTTTATGTACTCCAGGGCGTCGTAGCTGGTCACCGCTTCGATACGGCGCAGATTGGCGCCGACGCTCGACTCGGAGACGATCTTGACGAAGCCGATCTCTGCCGTGTTGGACACATGGCAGCCGCCGCACAGCTCGCGGGAGAACTCGCCCGCCTCGACCACGCGCACGGTGTCGCCGTACTTCTCGCCGAACAGGGCCGTCACGCCGGAGGCACGCGCCTCGTCCAGCGACGTCTCGTAGATGTTCATGGGGATGGCGGCCATGATCTCCTCGTTGGCAACTCGCTCGATCTCGGCAAGCTGCTCGGGCGTGGTGGCCTCGAAGTGCGTGAAGTCGAAGCGCAGGCGATCCGGCCCCACGTAGGAACCGGCCTGCTTCACGTGATCGCCCAGCACCTTGCGCAGCGCCGCATGCAGGATGTGCGTGGCAGTGTGGTTGCGCGTGATGCGGGCGCGGCGCTTGGCCTCCACCGCAGCGATGACGGCATCGCCCACGGAGACGCTGCCATCCAGCACCTTCGCCATGTGGCACACCAAGCCCTTCTCGGGCGCCTTGGTGTCCACGACGTCGGCGACGAAGCCGCCCTCAGACGCGATGGCGCCGGTGTCGCCCACCTCGCCGCCCATTTCGGCGTAGAACGGGGTGGCGTCGAGCACGATCTCGCCCTCGTCGCCCTTGGCCAGCGCGTCGACGCGCGCGCCGCCCTTGATGAGCGCGACGACCTTGGCCTCGTGCACGAGCTCGCGGTAGCCGGTGAACTCGGTGGCGCCGACCTCTTTCAGGATATCGGCGTGCACGCCACCGTAGGTGCTCCAAGCCGCCTCGGCGTCGTCCTTGGTGGCGGCGCGGGCGCGTTCGCGCTGCTGCTCCATGCAGGCGTCGAAGCCGTCGTGATCCACCGTGATGCCGCGCTCGGCGCAGATCTCCTCGGTGATCTCGACCGGGAAGCCGTAGGTGTCATGCAGCGTAAAGGCCGCTTCTCCGGAAAGCACGGTGCCCTCCAGCTTGCCGAGCGCATCCTCCAGATACGCCTGGCCCTGGCGCAGCGTGGCGCCGAAGCGCTCCTCCTCGGAGAGGACCACGCGCTCCACCAGCTCGCGGTTGTCGATGATCTCGGGGTACACATCGCCCATCTTCTCGATGATGGCGTCGATGTAGTTCTTCAGAAACGGGCCTTCGATGCCCAGCTTGTGACCGTGCATCACCGCACGGCGCAGCAGGCGACGCAGCACGTAGCCTCGGCCTTCGTTGGACGGCAGGATGCCATCGGCGATCATGAACGTGACCGAGCGGCTGTGATCCGCCACGATGCGCAGCGACAGGTCGGCTGCCTCGTCGGTTTTGTATTCCTTGCCCGACAGCTCCTCGCCGACCGAGATCAGGCCGCGCAGCACGTCGGTGTCGTAGTTGTTCGTGACGCCCTGCATGATGGCCGCGATGCGCTCCAAACCCATGCCGGTGTCGATGTTTTTGGTCTTAAGCGGCGCGAGCGTGCCATCCTCCTGACCGTCGAACTGGGTGAACACGCAGTTCCAGTACTCCAGGAAGCGGTCGCAGTCGCAGCCCGGTTTGCAGTCGGGGCTGCCGCAGCCCACCTCGGGGCCCTGGTCGAAGTACAGCTCGGAGCAGGGGCCGCACGGACCGGTGGGGCCGGCGCGCCAGAAGTTATCATCCTCGCCCAGACGCGAGATATGGTCCTCGGCGACGCCCAGGCTCTTCCAGATCTCGATGGTCTCGTCGTCGTCCTCGAACACGGTGAAGTACAGCTTCTCGAGCGGAAGCTCCAGCACCTCGGTGGAGAACTCGAGCGCCCAGGCGCACATCTCCTTTTTGAAGTACTTGCCGAAGCTGAAGTTGCCCAGCATCTCGAAGAAGCTCAGATGGCGGCCCGTCGTGCCGATGATGTCGATGTCGTTGGTGCGCACGCACTTCTGCACCGTCGTGGTGCCGACGTAGGCGGGGTCGAGCTCCTTGGTGTGCAGGAAGTACGGCTTGAACTGCACCATGCCCGCGCTGGTGAGCAGCAGGCTGGGGTCGTCGGGGATAAGCGAGGAGGACGGCATGCGCTTGCAGCCCTTCTCCTCGAAGAACTTGAGGTATTTCTCGCGGATCTCCGCCGTGGTCATGTACTTCATACTCGTAAACTCGCCTTTTCACCTTGTCCGGGAGCCGCATCGGCCCCCATTCCGTCTTTCTGCACGCACGCGCGCTGGCGGTGCGCTGTTTCCCTTCATGAAACCGCCCGGTCGCCAGAACCGGGCGGCTGCAACGCATATGCGCCGTGTCGTCTAGCGCCGTCGGCGCCGGTTGGCGCGGCTTGCGGCCTGCTCCTTGATCTCCTGGATGCGCTGCATCGACCCCGTCGAATCGGGATGCAGCGCGGTGACATCTCCCAGGGGATCGACCTGGTCCCCCTCGGAGGGCGTCCCTTTGAAGAACACGCCGTCCTCGGCGACCAGCTGGCGGCCGGTGCGCTTCTCGAAATAATACACGAAAACCGCTTTGGCCACTGCCACGGCGGGAATCGCCACCAACATGCCGAAAATCGAACCCACGAACCCGCTCATGGCGCCGCCGATGGCGGAGCCCGCCAGCAACGTGATCAGGGTGAGCGCCGGATGGACGTCCACCGAGTCCGCCATGATCTTGGGAGAGACGAACGTGTAGACGATCTGCTGGATGGCGATGGTGCCCACAAACGCCACGACGACGGCGATCGGACTGACGAACAGGCCCACGATCGCCGCGAGCGCGCCGCCGAGCCACGGTCCGACGACGGGGATGATGTTGAGCAGGCCGGCGATGACGCCCAACGCGGCGTAGTTGGGGATGCCCGCCACCGCGAACAGGATACCGCAGCCGATGCCGATGATGGCGCACTGCATCAGCGTCGCCTTGATGTAGCCGCCCATAACGCGCGTGAACGTCACGTGCAGCATCTCAAGGTCCTCTTGGCGGTTGGGACCGGCGAGGCGCTTGCACTCGCGGCCGAGCGCGGGCAGTTCCATCAAGATCCAAAACGCCACCACCAGGCCGAAGCCGATGGCGACGAAGCTGTTGGCCACCCCTGCGCCGATCGAGATGGCCCCCGACGCGCTTTGGCTGAAGAAGTTGGTCGCCCACGTGCCGGCGGCTGCCAGCACATCGTTGATGCCCTGGCGCACGCTCTCGTTTTCGAACAGGCTCGCGTAGCGATGGTAGATGCCGTTGCCCCAATCGATGGCGCTTTGCACGTAGCCGGGGATGCTCTCGACCAAGTTGGCGAACTGGTTGCCGAAGCCGAACACCGGCGAGAACATCAAGACGAACAGCGCTCCGAGCACGACGAACATGATGATGTAGGCGATGGCGGTGCCAACGCCGCGGTTGAAGCCGCGCTTCTCAAGCCCGTTGACGATGCCGCGCAGGCAGAACACGATGATGGTCGCCCAGATGATGACGCCCATCGGCGCGGACAGAACGTTGAGCAGATAGATCGCCACCGCCGCGAGCAGGATGGCGCCAACCGTCGTCCAAACGCCCAAGAAGCGGCGGCGCGCCTTGAGCGCACGTCGCTGCACCTCGGGGGCGCGGGGATCGAGTTCGGGGAGTTCCAAATCGCGCATGCCCAACGACCTTGACGCCTAGATGCGCGCGAAATCTTCTTCGTCCGGCTCGTCGTCGGCGAGCGCGCCTCCTGCCGGGGCGGCGTCGTCGGAACCAGAAGAGGACTGCTTGTCAGAGGAGGCGCCGAAGGTGAAGTAGCCGTCCTGCGCGGGTGCCGGAGACGCGCTTTTCCCCTCTTCGCCAGCGGACGGAGCATCAACGGCATCGTCGGCCTGCTTCGATCGCTCAATGCGCTCGACGGCGCGCGCCTTCTTGCCCGCGCGATCGAGCTGCTCCTGCGCCTCGCGCTCCTCACGCGCGGCTTCGGCCTTCTGATCGCCCAGCGCCATCGACTCCTCGCTTGCTCCGCGGGAGCGAAACGCACCGCGCACCTTGCCAGCGACGTTGTTGACGATGTCCATCGGAGCGCTCGTGATGGCGTCGACCGTCGACACCGTCGACGAGACGGTGTCGGTGACCTCGCTCACGTCCTCGAGGATCTGATCGAGGCGCATGATCTCGAGGTTGGCGGCATCCACCGTCAAAGAGACGCGGTCGACCAGGGGATCGATCTTCTTGGTGGCAGGCTCGAGCGATGCCGTGATGCTCTCGACGTGCGCGAGCGTGGGCTCGACCTGCTTTTTGATGTCGTCGACTGTCTGGCGCGTGCGGCGCACGGTCAGCACCAGCTCGACGATGAGCCATACCAAGACGACGCCCACGACCACGTAGACGATGGGAAGCGCCGTGCCGATGATCTCGTTGAAATCCACGATGAACCTCCTGGTCCGCCAAGGCGGGCCCACAGTCCGCCTGAAGCCATCACTATAGCACGTTCGCGCAGCGGGCGACGCGCGAACCGCCTGTTGGATACGGCAATCGTCACCGTACCGCCATCTGGGACGCCCGCGGCGGACGCGGCTTGGCGTGCGCGGCGGCGCAAGGGCGGCGATGCGCGGAGGAAAGGGCGATCAGCGCCCGTCGCGTTCCGCGCGGTCGCGCGCGATGGAATCGGCCCGGTACGCCTCCCAGCCGCGATCGCTCGAGCGGTAGAAGCAGCCGCGCTCGAGTCCCTCGGGCAGATAGCGCTGGTCCACCCAACCTCCGGGATAGTCGTGGGGGTACAGGTAGGCGCCGTACTCATCCGAGCCGGGACGATGGCGATCGCGCAGATGGTCCGGGACGGCGCGCGCGGGACCGTTGCGCACCTCGCGCAGAGCGGCGTCGATGCCCGCCTCGGCGGCGTTGCTCTTGGGGGCAAGCGCCAGGTAGATCGCCGCCTGAGCCAGGTTGATGCGGCATTCGGGATAGCCGATCACCTCCGCCGAGCGGAACGCCGCTTCCGCGACGAGCAGCGCCTGGGGATCCGCGTTGCCGATGTCTTCGGATGCCGCGATGAACATGCGGCGCGCGATGAACTTGGGGTCCTCGCCGCCATCGATCATGCGCGCGAGCCAATACAGCGCGGCATCGGGGTCGCTTCCGCGCATGGACTTGATGAACGCCGAGATGACGTCGTAATGCATGTCCTTGTTCTTGTCGTAGGGAAGGCTGCGATGCGGCGCGGCCGCGCGGACCGTGTCCTCGCCGATCTCGGCGGGGGCATCCGGCGTGCCCTCCTCGACCATGCCCGCCGCCAACTCCAACGTGGTGAGGGCGGCGCGCCCGTCACCGCCTGCGAGCAGGACGATCGCGGCGCGCGCCTCGTCGGTGAGGCGGAATCGCCCTCCCAAGCCGCGCTCGTCGGAAAGCGCATGCTCGATGAGGCGCACGATGTCCGCATCGGGGAGGCTGTGCAGCTCGACCACGCGAGAGCGCGAGATGAGCGCCGAGTTGACCTCGAAGAACGGGTTTTCGGTGGTGGCGCCCACCAGCACGATGATGCGGTCCTCCACCGCGTGAAGAAGCGAATCCTGCTGGCTGCGGTTGAAGCGGTGGATCTCGTCGACGAACAGGATCGTGCGCGTACCGCTCATCGCCAGGCGCTTTTCGGCGGCGTCGATTTCGCGACGCAGATCGGACACCGTGCCGCCGATCGCCGACACCTCGACGAACGTCGCCTTGGTCGCCTGGGCGATCACGTGCGCGAGCGAGGTTTTGCCCGTGCCGGCCGGTCCGTACAGGATGATCGAGCTCAGGCGGTCCTGCTCGATCGCGGCGCGCAGCCAGCTGCCCGGCCCCACCGCCTCGTCCTGACCGACCAGCTCGTCAAGCGTGCGCGGCCGCATCCGCACCGCCAACGGCGCCACGGACGAGCGTGCCTGCTGTTCGATTTCAGAGAAAAGAGTATCCATGGGCGCATAGTACCACACGAACGCCTGTTTGCCCTTCAAGAAGACCGAAACGCACCAAGAGATTGTACGGAGCAAACCGAGACGGAAGACCGAGCAAGTTTTTTTCGCCTTGGTCGTTCGCAGCAGCGAGCAGAATATTTTATCGCCCAGGTCGAGCATAAGTCAGCGAGAAGGGCCCTGGCGCCGGAGATCGTGGGGATCGCGAGGGCGAAGCGTACTTCGGTACGCGAGTCCTCGGGATCGCCGCGAGATCCGGTGCCAGGGCCCTTCGCAGCGTCGACAGGTTCCGACGGCCGGCAGGCAAGCGGAACAAAAGAAAAGCCCCACCCCCGGCCAGAAGGATGAACCCACCTCGAAAGGTGGGTGCTCGCAGCTTGCTTCCCGGCTTTCGCATCAACGGATGCGAATCTCCGTTTCACTCGCTATCTTGAGCTCCCTGTGCATAATACGTCGGTCCATCGCAAAAAGTATGGATCCGAGGGTGGAACCTACTTGTGAGTATAGGGCACGCGCGGCCAAATTAAAGACTTGACATACCGCAGCGCACGAACAAGAGGAGGGGCACGCACCCCACTCGAAGCACCGAACGCTACTGCTCGTCATCCTCCAAAGGCTCCACGGCGGCGAACCTCAACGTGAACGTCGTCCCCTTGTCTTCTTCGCTTTCGACGTTGATCGTGCCATGGTGGTACAGCACGGTGTGCTTGACGATCGCCAGCCCGAGTCCCGTGCCTCCGGTGTCCTTGGAGCGGCTTTTGTCGACGCGGAAGAAACGCTCGAATATCTTCTCGCGGTACTCCTCGGGAATGCCGCGTCCCGTATCGCTCACCCGCACCACGATGACGCCGTTGGGCGCCTCCAAACGGCCTCCTTCGGCAAAAATATCTCCTGATTTGGGCTTTTCACGCGTGATTGCAATATGCACCTCGCCGCCGGTGCGATTGTAGCGGATGCTGTTCTCCAGCAGGTTGTAGAGCATCTCCTCGGCCATGGTCTCGTTGCCCATGATGTAGGCGGGCTCCCCCGTCACCTTGACCCGCACCACCTTCTCGGCGGCGAAGCTTTCCAGGCGCATCCGCACGCGGCGCGCCAGCGCGGTGAGGTCGAGCGGCTTGGCGTCGGTTTGCTGAAGCGTCGTCTCATCGAGGCGCGACAGGGTCAGCACATCGTTGATCAACAGGCGCATCGCCTGCGCCTCGTCGTAGATGAGGCCGGCGAACCTGCGTCGATCCTCGGGGGCGACCATGTCGTTTTTCATCAGCTCGGCGTAGCCCGAGATCACCTGCAGCGGCGTTTTCATCTCGTGGCTCACATTGCTCGAGAAGTCGCGGCGCATGCTCTCGGCCTGCGCGAGCTCGATGTTTTGCTGCTTGAGCTGGCGCTGCTGCTCGTCGATGCGGAACAGGAGCGGATCCATCTCCTCGTAGATCTCGTTCTCGAGGGGGTTGGCAAAGTCGAGCGCGTCGATGGGCTTCATGATGTGCTTGGTGAGCAGGCGCGACACTGCAAAGGCAAGCACCGCGGCGACCAGCGTGATGACGATCGCCGGCACCACCATGCTGCTCATGAACGCGACCAGGGAAGCGCGCGATTCGGACAGGCGGATCACATCGCCATCGTCGAGCAGCACCGCCGCGTACACGGTGTCGGTCTGCAACGTCGAGGAGAAACGCACGCTGAGCGCCTCGCCCCGCTCGCACGCTTCGACGAACTCGGGACGGTTGGCGTGGTTTTCCATCACGCCCTCGTCGGCGTCGCTGTCGAACAGCACGTCGCCGTCCGAGTTGATAAGGGTGTAGCGGATCTCCCCGTCGAACTGGAAGCTCAGCTCGTCGACCTCGGCCTGATCATCGGGAGCGTCTTGGAGCAACGCCGCCGCCTCGCGCGCCTGGCGCATCAGGTTGCCCTCCCCCTCGCTGGCGGAGAACAGGTAGAACACGGACGTGAGGACGAGCGCCACCGCGATGATCGTGACAAGCACGAAAGCCAGGACGCTGAGGAAGATGCGCCCCGCCAGGCTTTTGACCTTGAGCGGGGAGCCGGAGAATTTCGCGATCATGCGCGGCGCCTCGCTACGAGGGGCGTTTCAGGCAGTAGCCCACGCCGCGGACCGTGCCGATGCAGGCATCGGCACCCGGGCAGGCGGCGGCGAGCTTTTGGCGCAGCGTCTGGATGTGGACGTCGACCGTGCGCGTCTCGCCGACATAGGTGATCCCCCACACCTCTTCGAGCAGCTGGCTGCGCGTGAGCACGCGGCCGTTGTTGACCATGAGCGTGCGCAAAAGGTCGAACTCCTTGAGGGTGAGCGTCACCGGATTGCCGCCGGCTTCGACCGAATGCGCCGCCGTGCGCAGCACGACGGGACCGCACGTCAGCTCGTCGTCCGCCATCACCGCAGGCGCGGCGGCGCGGCGCAAAAGCGCGTTGACGCGGGAGACCAGCTCCATCATGCCGAACGGCTTGGCCAGGTAGTCGTCGGCGCCGGCATCCAAGCCGCTCACCGTGTCGAACTCGGTGCCCTTGGCCGTGAGCATCATCACCGGAAGGTTTTTGGTGGACTGATCCTCGCGCAGCATATGCAGGATCTCGAGCCCGTCTATCTCGGGAAGCATGATGTCGAGGAGGATGAGCTCGGGAAGCTGGCGTCGGCACGCTTCGAAGAATTCGGGCGCAGCGGCAAATCCTTCGGCCTCAAACCCCGCTTGGCGAAGCGCGTAGATCGTCAGATCGCGGATGTTGGTATCGTCTTCAATGTAGTAAATCATGGCTCGTATTCTACTTCATCGACGCATCGTCCCAAATCAAATGCAGGTAAAACTACCCGGATGACCATGTTGAATCGGCCCGGACGGCCGCAGCGCCGCACGCGAACCGGACGCACGGCATTCCGAGGAGAGGCACCGCGCCCAAAAAGCGGCTAGGCGCCCGCCCCATCGCGCGTGAGCGGAGCCACCGCGCGCACGACCGCGTCCTTCGCAGCCGCGGGATCGACGCCCTCGCCCATCCACACCACCACGTTTCCGGTGAAGCCGAATGCCGTGACATCGGTGAACTGGACGCTGGGATCGACATCGACCTGGCCCACCGAGCGCGCCGCCTCGCCGGCCGCCCGGGCGATCGCATCGGAGACCTCCGTGAGCTCGTCCCCCTTGGCGACGACGGAGATGGGGACCACCACCTTGCGCGGCGGCGGAAGCTGCACGAGCGCCGAGGTGTTCAGCACCGAGTTGGGCACGATGACCACCTCGCCTGTGGACGACACGATGGTCGTATGGCGCCACGTCACATCGCGCACGATGCCGCGCTGACCGCCTATCTCCACGTTGTCGCCCGGCTCGATGATGCCCATGATGGAAAGCTGTAAACCGCTGATCAGGTTGGACAGGGTGTCTTGGAAGCCCAGCGAGATGGCGATGCCGCCGATGCCCAGCGCTGCGACCGCAGCGGTCACGTCCACGCCGAAGCAGCTGGACAGGATCACGCTCACGCCGATCGCCCACACCACCACGCGCACGATGTTGGCGAAGATCGACGACGATGGCAAGGGGACCGAGTCGTGGCTGAGCACGCGCCGGATCAGCTTGACCGCAAGGCGCGCCAGCGCCGCCGTGACGACAAGCGCGATGACGATGACGATGACCGTGCTGAGCCAATCGACGGGAACGAAGTTGCGGACGAAGGCCAGCAAGCCGTCGACGGGCTCCTCGAGCATCGTCGGATCGGCGTCGGAGGCCTGCGTCGCCACAACGCTGTCGGAACCGGATTCCATGCGCCATCCCCCTTTCGAATGCCGACGCTACTCGACCGTGCCGTAGACCTGGCCCCAGGCATGCCCGCCGATGGACGAGTTGAGCTGGTCGCACAGACGCTGCCGCGTGTAGGTGCTCGGAGGCAGCAGGCGAACGACCTCCAAAAGCTCCTCCGGCAGATCGGCCGCCTCGGCGGCGATCACCGCATCGAGCCGGCGGACGGCATAGCGCGGCGAATCCGCATCGGCGAACAGCGCGTCGACGACGGCTTGCAGCTCGCCGTAGTGGTCGCTGCGCTGGATATTGGTCGCGCTTGCGGACACCCTAGCGCTCCTGTCCCGCAGGAAGCGCCACATCCAACCCCATCACGGCGGCGGCGAGCGCGCCGGTGTAGGCGGGAGAGGCGTCTCCCGTGGCACGCAGGAACTGGACGCCGGCGGCCCTCAGGGCAAGCGCCGCGGACACCATGGTGTCCGCGCAATAGTAGGGATTCTCCGAGGAAGCCGCCCCCTGCTTGGGATCGCGACAGGCGACATTCAGCTGCGCCATCAAGGGCAGGTTGCACGCCCCCGCGGCGCGGCGCGCGATGGCGACGATGTCCTGCTCGGGCGCGGCGCACTCGAAGCCGACGACCGACGCGCCGAACTCCGCCATCAGCGCGACCGCCTCCTCGATCGAGGTGCGGCCGTCGGGCAATGTCCCCTGGCCGTCGGCGTCGACGGAGGCGAACACGGGAACGTCGGTCACCTGGCGCAGCCCCATCAGAGCGCACTTCAGATCGTCAGGGCGCTTGAACCCGGTAAGGAGCAAGGCATCGAGTTCCTGCCCATCGAAGGCATGGGCGGCGCGCGCGTACTGGGCGCGGTTCTCGTTGAGGGAGTCGGCATTCGAGCCGTCGAGCGGCAGCCCGCACGGGCCGATCTCGGCGATCAGGTGCTGGGGCTTCAACGGGCGCAGCATGCCCAGGGCGGCAAGCGCCAGCTCGACCTCGCGTCCCTCCATCCCCTTGTGCGCCAGACGGGCGGGCGCGATTCCCTCGGTCGCCGCGACGAGGCACTGGGCGCCGGCGACCATCTCCATGCGCACGGTGTCGCGCAGCGCTTCCGGCTCAACCAAAAGCATGTACTCCAGATCGCGATCGACATTGACCCCTTGGCGGACCAGAACGGATCGAAGGGGAGCGGACAGGACGAGCATGTCCTTGTCGAAGCGCATTTGAATATCGGGCATGGAAGCCCTCCTTGTCTGCGAGGAAGACGCATTTGGCAAAGCGCCGGCGCCGCTTGGGCGCTATCGGCGAGGCCCTGCCTTGCGGGCGGCTGCTTTTGCTCCGCCATCTGGCTATCATACGTGAACCGCATGCCTGCCGCCACCCGCGCATCGCGGTTTCCGCAGGTTCGTCGCACGCACGCCGCGGATCGCACGCGCAACCTCGGCAGACCTGCCCGCCGCCCGAGGGGTCGGCGGAGCGTATCCGAGGGCGAGCGGTTCGACATCCGGCGCAACGCGCACTTCGCCGAGCATCTGCCGCCGACCGCGGCGCAAGGCGGGCATCCGTAGGACCCCGCCCTATAATCGATGCAGCGGTTGAGAGGCTCCCTCCTTTCCAGCCGCTCTGCTTTTCAGCAGATGCGATGCAATGCGCATCGCGTCATCCCCTCCTTGTTGCCCGGTCGGAGCTCCCCTCTCCGCCGGGCCCTTTTTTGCCCGCTTTTTACCTAACTGTTACTTATGAGGGTGCAAATTCACAAAACAGCCACGGGGCGCACATACGGTCTTCAATGGCGTTCGTTATACTGGGAGCCAGCAAGCGAGAGGTTCCCCTCCTCCCCTTGCTTCTGCTTATCCCTTAAAGCAGAGCGATGCGCAAAGCATCGCATCATCCCCTCCTTAGGCCCGGCGGAGTTCCCCTCTCCGCCGGGCCGCTTCTTTATGCGGCCGCGACCGCAGCCGAATCCGCTTTCGATCGAAACAACGTGCCGGGCAACGGAAACGTTGTGGCATTATCCTTGGATACCGAGCGGCTGCGCGGCATAGGCAAGATCGCGTGGAGCTCGGCTGGGAACGGGATCGGAGGCAGGACGCACATGAACATCGCGGTGCTGGAAGGGTACGTGTGCAACCCCGGCGACTTGAGCTGGGACGCGTTCGAGCGATACGGCGACGTGACGGTGTACGAGCGGACGCCGCGCGACACGCTGCGCGAGCGGATGGAGGGCGTGGAGATCGTCGTCGCCACAAAGGCGATCTGGGACAAGAAGGCGCTCGACTGGTCGCCCGACCTCAAGCTGATCGCCCTGGCGTCCACCGGCTACAACGTCGTCGATCTCGACGAAGCGCGGCGCCGCGGCATCACGGTCTGCAACGTGCCGGCGTACTCGACCCCCGATGTCGCCCAGATGACGATCGCGCTGATCCTGGAGCTGTGCCTGAACGTCGGAAAGCACACCCGCCAGGTGCTCGATGGCGCTTGGACGCGCACGCACGACTTCTGCTTCTACAGCATGCCGCTTATCGAGTTGGCGGGAAAGACGCTCGGCATCGTCGGCATGGGCAGCATCGGCCAGGCGGTCGCGCGCATCGCGCGGGCGTTCGACATGGAGGTGCTGTTCGCCAACCGCAGCCCCAAGCCGGATCTGGAGGCTCCCGGCGTGCGCCAAGTCGACCTGGACGAGCTTCTGCGCCGCTCCGACATCGTGTCGCTGCACACGCCGGCGACGCCGCAGACCGAGCGCATGATCGACGCCGCGGCGCTTTCCCGGATGAAAGACGGGGCGCTGCTGATCAACACTGCGCGCGGAACGCTCGTCGACGAACGCGCGGTCGCGGACGCCCTGCGCTCGGGCAAGCTGGGCGGCTTCGGCGCCGACGTGGTGGCCGCCGAGCCGATGCGCTCCGACAACCCGCTGCTCGAAGCACGCGATCTCAACATCGCGATCACCCCGCATATCGCCTGGGGAACCCGCGAAGCCCGCGCCCGCCTCCTCGACGAGGTCGCCCGAAACATAGAGGCCTTCCTCGAAGGAAGGCCTCGCAACATCGTGAAATAAAATCCCAGGTGGAGCATAAGTCAGCGAGAGGGGCTGGGGTGCCCCGAATTCGCAGGATCACGAAGGCGAAGCGTACTTCGGTACGCAAGCCTTCGGGATCGTGTGAAGGCGGGGTGCCCCAGCCCCTCGCAGTGTCGAGCAGTTCCGCCGGCCGACAGGCCGGCGGAACCTTTTAGCGGCGGCGGGTGCCGAACAGACCGCGGGTGATCTCCTTGGCGGCATCGCGGCCGAACGCTCCAAGGAACGACGTGGCGATCTTGCCGATGTTCTTGATCACATCCTGGGTCTGCTTCTCGCGCGCCTTTGCCTCGCGTTCGGCGGCCTTCTCGGCTTCGCGGGCAGCGCGCTCGGCGGCTTTCTCCTCTTCCTTACGCGCCTTCTCGGCGGCCTTGGCAGCCTCCTCCTCAGCCTCTTCGGCGGCTTCGGCCTCGTCCTCGGCCATCTCGGCGATCTGCTCGAAAGCCGACTCGCGATCCTCGGCGGTGCCGTACTTCTCCATGAGCTCGGCCTGCTCGTCGAGCGCCTTCTTCATCGCCTCGTCGGAAGCGGCGGCCATCAGGCACTGCGGCGGCAGGATCTTGGCGCGCTCGACGATCTCGGGCTGGCCGTCCTCGTTGAGGAACGACACCAGCGCCTCGCCGGTGCCCAGCTCCAGGATCACGTCCTCGGACTTGAACGCCGGGTTCTCGCGGAACGACTGCGCCGCGGCGCGCACCGCCTTCTGCTCGGCGGGCGTGTAGGCGCGCAGGCCGTGCTGGATGCGGTTGGACAGCTGCGCGAGCACCTCGTCGGGGATGTCGCTCGGGCTCTGGGTGATGAAATAGACGCCCACGCCCTTGGAGCGGATGAGCTTGACCACCTGGACGATCTTGTCCAGCAGCTCTTTGGGCATGTCGTTGAACAGCAGATGCGCCTCATCGAAGAAGAAGACGAACTTGGGCTTGTCCAGGTCGCCCTCCTCGGGCAGCGTGTCGAACAGCTCCGAGAGCATCCACAGCAAAAACATCGCGTAGATCTGGGGGCTTTGGATGAGCTTGGCAGCGTTGAGGACGTTGACGTAGCCCTGGCCGTTGGGCGCGCAGGCGAACCAATCGGAAAGATCCAGGTCGGGCTCGCCGAAGAACACATCGCCGCCCTGGTCCTCGACGGAGATGAGCGCTCGCAGGATGGCGCCGACCGACTGCGAGGACACCTTGCCGTAGGTGGTCTCGTACTCCTTGGCATGCTCGGACACATAGTTGAGCATGGCGCGCAGATCCTTGAGGTCGATCAGCAGGAGCTTTTTGTCATCGGCGATGCGGAACACGATGTCGAGCACGCCCTCCTGCACATCGGTGAGCTCCAGCAGGCGCGAGAGCAGCGTGGGGCCCATGTCGGAGATCGTGATGCGCACCGGCAGCCCCTGGCCGCCCAACATATCCCAGAAACGCGTGGGGCAGCCCTCGAACGCGAAGCCCTCGATGCCGAAGCGCTTGATACGCTCCTGCATGTCCTCGGAGTCCTTGCCCGCCTCGCACATGCCGGTCACGTCGCCCTTGACGTCTGCCATGAACACGGGCACGCCCGCCTTGGAGAAGCCTTCCGCCATCACCTTGAGCGTGACGGTTTTGCCCGTGCCGGACGCGCCGGCGATGAGGCCGTGGCGGTTGGCCTGGTTGAGAAGGAGGTTCACGTGATTTTCGCCGATGCCCATCCAGATGGCGTTGTCTTGGAACATGCTGGAGATCCTTTCCTAGGGTCGTTTTTCCAACCGAAAAGTGTAGCGCCCTGCGACGATCGGCCGTCGCAGGGCGCTGGAGGCACAACTTCAGGTTGAACGTTCGTTAACCGTTCTTGCGCTGGTACAGAACGTTGTTGGTCTCGAGCCAGCTTTCGACGGTGCCGGTGTCGAATCCGTCGGCGGGATCGATCACGAGCGCGTACATCTCCTCCTCCTTGAGGACGGCGTCGAGAGCGTCGGTGAGCTGGATCTCGCCGCCCACGCCGGGCTCGACGTCGGCGAGCAGCTCCATGACGCGCGCAGACAGCAGATAGCGGCCGAACACGGCCAGGTTGGACGGCGCGTCCTCGAGCGCGGGCTTTTCCACCAGGGAGTCGATCTTCCACACATCGTCGGAGATCGCCTGTCCCGCGATGATGCCAAAGCGGCTCACCTGGTCGTCGGGAACGGGCATGACGGCGATGACGCTGGCGCCACCGTGCGCGTCGGAGATCTCCTGCATGCGCGGCAGCATCTTGTTGTCGGGGACGATCACGTCGCCCAGCAGCACGTAGAACGGCTCATCGGCGGTCTTCTCGTGCGCGCAGTAGATGGCATGGCCCAAGCCCAGCGGCTCGTCCTGGTAGACGTAGCTCACGTTGTAGGAGCCCACCTGCTCGACGATGTCGGCGTACTTGTCCTTGCCGCGCTCGCGCAGCGTGGCCACCAGCTCGGGATTGGGGCTGAAGTGGTCCTCGATCGCCTTTTTCTCGCGGCTGTTGATGATCACGACCTCGTCGGCGGCGGAGGCAAGGCCCTCCTCGACGATGTATTGGATGACGGGACGGTCGACCACCAGCAGCATCTCCTTGGGCTGCGCCTTGGTCGCCGGCAGAAACCGCGTGCCCAGGCCTGCGGCGGGAATGAGTGCCTTCATCGATGAGACCTTCCTGTGTCGAAGCACCGACGGCGCCCCGCGCCCGGCGGGACGACGGCGGCCCGCATGGACCGCGTGGGCATTGTAGCATGCGCCCTCGATGCATCGCGTTCGGCCCCGCAACCTTCGGAAAAGGCTCACGGCGCCGCATGGCGCGGCTGCGGTATTCCGCCTCATCTCAGCGGCGTGCACATGCCCGCTTTGCGCAAATCCCCAACGGAATGCGGCACTGATTCCATGAATGGATGAATCGGTTGCAACGATAGTGCACCGGGAGGGTGTTTGTTTATAATAGATCTCGTTTTACAGGCGATTCACAGCCATCCACTCCTGATACTATTCGCGCGACGGAATAGCGGCCGCCGACGCAAGGGTATCGTTTCGACCCGAGAGGGATCGAGGCGCCGGGCAGCACGGGGAGGTGACAATGGGCAAGCTGCGCACGACAATCAAATCCCACAACGAGCGTCGCAAGTTCTTCCTGCGCGAAGAGCGGGACGAGATCATCCAGAGCAACATGTCCACCCTCCGCTACGCCTCGCTGTTCACCGTCCTCCTGCTCGTTGCGTTGTTCGTCCTCGCGATGCTCCTCATCAGGGACTGGATTCCGAGCCCCTACCACTACGCGCTGCTGCCCGTATCGATAGCGCTGTGCGCCTTCGCATGGTCCAGAGGCAGCAGGGTGAGCTACCGCTCATCGATCGTGCTGTGCGCCGCGTTCGAAGCGATGCTGTACCTGTTCGTCATCCTCATCGACACGCTGGGCGGCCCCGATGCCCCCACCAGCTTCGTGCAGCTGCTCTGCATCGCGCTGCCCTCGCTGTTCGTCCTGCCCGCCTGGCTCACCTACGGCATGCTGGCGGCGGCGGAGGCGTTCTATGCCGTCCTGGTCATCACGATGAAAAACCCCTACATCGCCCAATACGACATTTACGGCATGGCCGCCGGCGCCTTCTTTGCCATCTGCGTGTCGCAGCTGGTGATGGAATCGCGCCTGGACGCCCACGAGCTGAAGCTGCGCTACGAGACCATGAGCAAGCGGGACACGCTTTCGAGCCTGTACAACAAGCGCGCGTTCTTCGACGATGCCAAGCGCTATTTCGAGGTGCACAACCCGCGCTCGTCCTGCTCGCTCGCCATCATCGACATCGACGACTTCAAGCAGGTCAACGACACCCTCGGTCACGATACCGGCGACAAGGTGCTCTCGCGCGTGGGCGATATTCTGCTGGAGCTCTACCGTCCCACCGACCTCATCGCGCGCTTCGGCGGCGACGAGTACCTGGTGCTGGCTGACCGGATGATCGACGAGGACATCATCCGCCGCCGCTTCGAGGAGCTCGCATGCCGCGTGGCCGAGGAGTCGCAGGGCGCCGCCGGCACGGCGATCACGCTGAGCATGGGCGCCGTCTACGCCGACGGGCAATCGGTCGATTTCTCGCGTCTGTTCCAGCAAGCCGACGAGGCGCTCTACGCCGCCAAGCAAGCCGGCAAAAACGATTGCGTCGTGAAGCGCTATCATGAGGAGTGAACGCTGGGTTCACCCGATCGATAGGAGCCTCGCATGGCCGACAACGCCGTCGAACCGACGAAGATCATCTTGCTCACCGGCTATTTGGGCGCCGGCAAGACCACGCTTTTGAACCATCTCCTTGCAAACCAGCGCGGCATCCGCGCCGCCGTCATCGTCAACGACATCGGCGAGGTGAACGTCGATGCCAGCCTGGTGCGCGACGGCGGGCTGGCCGAGGACATCATCCCGCTGACCAACGGCTGCATCTGCTGCACCTTGTCGGAGGATCTGGCCGAGCAGCTTTCCGGCGTCGCGCAGTCGGGCGAGTTCGACTACATCGTCATCGAAGCGTCGGGCATCTGCGAGCCCATCCCCATCGCCTACACCATCAGCGGTTTCTGCGATGCAAGCCAGGAGGGTGCATCCCCGCTCGCGCTGGACAACATCGTGTGCGTGGTCGATTGCGCGCGCATGTACGACGAGTTCAACGGAGGGCGCACGCTGGTGTCGGGCGACGTCGACGAAGACGACGTGGAAAGCCTGCTCATCCAGCAGATCGAGTTTTGCACCACCCTCATCCTGAACAAGACGGACAAGGTGACGCCCGCGCAGATCGCTGAGCTGCGCGCGATCGTGCGCAGCCTGCAGAAGGACGCGCGGATCGTCGAGGCGCAGCGCGGCGAGGTGGCGATGGTGGAGCTCGTGAACACGGGGCGCTTCGATTTCATGGACGCCTACAACTCGGCCGTCTGGGCTGACGCGATGGACCACCCCGAAGAGCACGAGGATCCCGAGGTGCTCGAGTACGGGTTCTCGACGTTCGTGTACGACCGCCGGCGCAAGATCGACCTCGAGGCGCTCGGCGAGTTGGCCAATCATTGGCCCGAGGGGATCGTGCGCGCCAAGGGCGTCATCTGGGCGGCGCAGGATCCCGATGAGCGCTATCTGTTCGAGCAGGCGGGGCGCGAGATCTCGGCGATGGGAACAGGCCCCTTTGTCGCAGCGATGCCCGAGGAGCAGCGCGCGGCCGAGTTCGCGGCCGATCCGACGCTGGCGGCGTATTGGGATCCCGAGCTGGGAGACCGCGGCACGCGCCTGTGCATCATCGGGCGACACATGGACCGCGCCGCCGTGGAAGCCGCGCTGGACGCGTGCCTCGCCGAAGACTGACGACGATCCGGCGCAGCACCCCGTTGCGCCCGCGTGCACGCGTGCGGTCTAAGCCCAACGGAGACGTCGCCTGGCTGCATCCGGCGTACGTCTCGATCAGCTCGCACGCCGCCCCATCAACCCGAACCCGAAACGCCATTACCATACCCAACCGGCCCGAACCGATCTCGAGGAGGCTCCCATCGAAAACCGCGCCACATTGATGGGCATTGCCGGCATCCTGTGCTGGAGCCTGATGATCGGGCTTTTGCGCGCGACCATGAACGCGTTCGGATCCGAGCTGGGCGGGGCTTTGGTGTACACGGTTGGCGCCGTGCTGCTGTTTCTGGTGAACCGGCCCACTCCCCTGCGCCGGCTCTCGAAGAAGTTCCTGCTGGTGAGCGGTGCGTTCTTTGTGTCGTACGAGGTGCTGCTGGCCCTTGCCGTCGGTCTTGCCGCAAGCCCCGCCCAAACGCTCGAGGTCAGCATGCTCAACTACCTGTGGCCCACGTTCACGGTGCTGCTATGGGCGCTGGTCAGCGGAGGTGGGCGCGGAGCGTCGTTTCTGCGGGTGCTGCCCGGCGCGATCGTGGCCACGATCGGCGTCGCACTGGCCGTGGGCGGGCAGGACCTGATCGCGCGCGGATCGGCATTCGCCGAGTTCTTCGTCAACCCCGCACCCTATGTGCTCGCTGGCGTCGCCGCGCTTCTGTGGGGCCTCTACAACACGGTCACGCCGAAGGTGTCTGACGGCGGCAACGCCATCGCATACTTCTTCACGGCAGTCGCGATCGCTCTGTGGGCGATGTTCTTTGCGAAGGGCGCGCCGTTGCCGGCGGCGTTCGAGCCGACGAATCTGATCCCGCTCATCGCAACCGCAGCGGCGGTTGCGGCGGGCTATGCGCTTTGGGGCCATGCCATCGTGCGCGGAGACATGCGCGTGCTGTCCATCTCGTCATACGCGACGCCAATCCTGTCGACGATCGCCACCACGATCATCTTGGCAGCGACGCCCGGCCCGATCTTCTGGGCGGGAGCCGCACTCGTGGTCATCGGATCTGTCGCCAGCTGGATCGGCTCGCAAACGGCACGCTGAGCACAGACATACGAGCGTAATGGACATTTTGCACAGAGAAGCGTCTCACGCCGTCTCGGAACCAGCCGCCATCCCGCCCGACTTCTGCCGCGGGATTTCGGGCGCTCAACCAACGCAATACGAGTGCCATTGCGCGCACAATACGCCGACGGCCAGGAAGGCAATCGCCCCGAACGCCGTGGAACAGTGCGAAGAGATAGGCCATCTGCGTCATACCGGAAAGACGCGTCTGCAGGAGACCGCCGCGCATTCGCTCCGCCGGTCCCATACCCGTCTTGCGGCCGTTCCCCCGAATAACGCATTTTTTGGATATTGAAGTCAAAAATGACGTTATTCGGGGGAACAAGCGAATCATCGAATCGCGATCCGGGTCGAAATCAAAACCTAACATGTTTGAATATAATTATTACCAGGCATTTTTACATAACGAATCGTCACGACAATTGATTCCATCCATCAGCAGAGCAGGGGATCTGCGCTATTCCCTGCGTTTCCGCCTTCTCTTCCCCAAATAACGAAATAATTGACTGAGATATCCAAAAAATGCGTTATTCGGGGAAGCTTCAGAATCCCGACAGAGAGTCTCAACAGAGAGAAGGACCGAACAAGCAGGCGGGCGGGCAGATGGACAAGCAGAAAAGAAAGAAGCCGAAGCAGCGGGCAGGCAGAAAGGAAGCCGGGCGGCGGACAGGCGGGAACTGGGTTCTGGAAAGCCGTGAGCCAGCTTGGATTCGAGCGGAAAACGCGCCCGAGCTTTCGCCGTGCAGTGCTATGCTCTCTTCGATATCCGCATCGCACGTTTGAGGAGCACCATGGAGAAGCTTGATCCGGCGGCATTCGAGTTCACCGCTCCCGTCCGCTACAGCGAGACGACGCACGACGGAACGATGTCGCTTCCCGCTCTCATCGACATCTTTCAAGATTGCAGCATCTTTCATTCGGAGAAGATCGGCTACGGCCCCGCGCTTCTGAAAAACGAGCAGAAGGCCTGGGTGCTCACGCACTGGCATATCGTGGTGGATCGGTATCCGAAGCTTGCCGAACGGATCACCGTGGGCACTTTTGCGAGCAGCTTCAAGACGGTTTCGGCGGGCAGGGATTTCTATCTGCGCGATGCCGAGGGAGCCGTCATCGCCCGCGCGCATTCCACCTGGGGGTTTATGGATCTTGCAGCAGGCAAGCCGATACGTCCCACTGCCGAGCACGTTGCCGCATACGGTTTGGGAACGCCCTTGGAGATGCCCAAGGAGAGCCGCAAGATCGCACTGCCCGACGCCGGCGAGCTGCACGCCTGCGACCCCATCACGGTGCGCCGCGACCTCATCGACACCAATGAGCACGTGAACAACAGCCAGTACGTGCGCATCGCTTTGAGCGTGCTCCCCGACGAGATGCAGCCGCGTCGTGCGCGCGTCGACTACCGCCGTTCCGCGGTATTGGGCGATGCCATCCAGCCGCACGTGACGATCGAGGAAGAACGCACCGTCGTACTGCTCGCCGATAACGACGGAGTCCCCTACGGTGTGGTGGAGCTGCAGTAGGCGGTTAGAATCCTTTCAGATCCCAAACGCAAAACAGGCTCGACGCACTGCCGAGCCTGTTTGATTTCCATGGTGGAGATGAAGGGATTCGAACCCTCGGCCCCCACGTTGCGAACGTGATGCTCTCCCAGCTGAGCTACATCCCCACGGGTAGTCGCGCCGAAGCGCAGAGCAGTATTTTGCACCTCTTGCAGATGTTTGTCAAACGCCGATTCGCACTCCGAACCCACCGCCGCAAAACGCACACAGAGGCCAATGCGCACAACGCGGGTATACTATGCGGCAGGAATGCGCCGGCGAGCCGACGCTACACGCACAGGCAGGAGGCCGCAATGCTCAACCGCGACGCACTAACGCAAGCTGGAATCGATGTCGACGAGGCACTGGAGCGCGTGATGGGCAACGAAACGTTGCTCGAGCGCGTGATGGGGATGTATTTGGACGACACGCATTTCGATCAGCTGCGCGATGCCGTCGCCGCCAACGACATGGACGGCGCCATCGCGGCAGTCCACTCCCTTAAGGGGACGAGCGGCAATCTGTCGATGAAGCCCTTGTTCGAGCTCGCCAACAAGCAACTCGCCTTATTCCGCGCGGGAGCATGGGATGAGGCGGTGTCGCTCATGCCTCAGATCGAAGCTGCGCACAACGCCATGGTCGCCGCCGTGGAGGCGCGCAGCCTGTAACGAGACGGGCGGTCTGAAGCAGGATCGAAGCGCCATAACGCTCCGGAAACGAGGAAGGGGGCGCCGCATCCGACGCCCCCTTCGCATTCGATTACCGCCGCGCATGCGGCTATGATCCACCTTGCTACGAGAGGACCTTCTCTTCCTCGTGATCCTCTTCAGCCTCATAGTTGGCCTCGCCGTCGGCCTCATCGGTGATGAAGGGCTCGAACAGCGGCTCGCCGTTCTGGGACAGCTCGACCATGCCCGTCAGGACATCGACGTACTGATAGGACTGACGCGCCGTACGACCGCGCTTGCGATCGACCTCCATGATGAAAAGCTGCGGATGCACCTGGGCCAGCACACCTTCGCTCTCGACGATCTTGGAACGGCCCATGTTCGCACGCACCTTCAGGCGTTGACCAACCAGATCGTTCAACGTATCATGGATCGAGTCGACGATTCCGGCCTGCTTCGCTAAATCCATTGATGCTCAACCTCGCTCAAACCTGCATAGTAAAATGACAAGGTGATATTTTACCACGCCAGTCAAGACTTCATCGAATCTGCATGGGCGAAGGTATCATTTATCCGAGCAAAGCAGCGAGAAGGCTTTATTGCCTTTCCGCGCGTTCGCGCAGCTTGAGGTATGCCGCGCCCAGCTTGATGAACTCCCCCTGGTCAAGCGACTCACCCCGGCGCTTAGGATCGATGCCCGCGGCCTCGAATAGGCCCGGCAACTCCGCGGCGATTCGCTTGCCCTGCGCACCGCGCCCCGCGAAATACGTCTTGCAGGAGTTGGACAGCGTCTTGCGGCGTGTCGCGAACGCGGCGTCCGCCATGGTGCAGGCGGCGCGGATCAGCTCCTCTTCGAGCGTCCTGCACGCTTCGTCCCCGTCGACGGCCATCGCGGCGGCAGTTTCGGCAATGGCTGCAGGCGTGCGCCTGTCGAGCCTGATCACCGAGCTGTCCACATGCGGCGGCGGGAAGAAGTTGCCGGGGCCGACCAAAAAGCGCCCCGCGACCTGGGCGTGCAATCCCAGTTTGACGGTGTAGGCGCCGTAGTTCTTCGATCCGGGCTGCGCAGCAATGCGGTCCGCGACCTCCTTTTGCACCATGACCGTCGCCGAATCGAGCCACGCGAAACGCTCGAAGAAATCGAGGATGATGGTGGCCGCCACCGCATAAGGCAGGTTGGCGATGAACTTGGATGGAAGCCCTTCGCGTCCCAAAGACGCAACCGCTGCTTCGACATCGTCGGCGGAAAGGTCCAGCGCATCCTTGCTGATCAGGCGGAACGCATCCGCCCATGGTGCGCAGGTCTCCTCCAGCACGGCGGGCAGATCGGTGTCGCGCTCGATCGACACCACGCAACGCGCGTTTTTCAGCAAAGCGATCGTGAGCGTGCCGATGCCGGGCCCCACCTCGAGAACCGCATCATCATCGTCCAGCTCAGCCAGAGAGACGATCTTCGAAAGGACGTCGTCGTTGATGAGGAAGTTCTGGCCGAGCGCCTTCTTGGTCGCCAAACCATGGCGGTCAAGCACTTCGCGCGTCGCCGCCACGCTTGCAAGCGGGGAAAGCCTACCCACGGCGGCCTCCCTTCGGCGAGCCGCCCTTGGCTCCGCGTCCCGCACGTTTGGCGGAGCCTCCCTTGCGACCGTCGGACGACTGGCCGCCGCGCTTCGAAGATCGCTGACCGTTACGAGAATCGCGGCGATCGCCGCTCGATGGATGCTGCCCGCGCTCCGCTGCTTGACGACCGCCCGATGCGCGTCTTTCGCCCTCGCGAGCCGAACGCTTCGCGCCCTTCGCAGGCTGCGACAGCGACAGCCTGGGCTTGGGCTTCGCGCCATCGCCCGAAGCAATTGCAGATGTGGCGCGGTTCTTGCCGGGAAACTCCACGATCTCGGTCTCCGCGGCAGATTCATCAGCCGCCGCGTCAGATGCGGACTCTTCGTCCATCAAGGCGTATTCCTGCGGCTCGCCTAGGAAATCCCCTTCTTCGGAGATTTTGCCCACCCAGTCGAAAATGGACACGAGCTCGAAGCCCGCAACCGAAAAGGCCGAACGCACGGACCCCACCAGCGGGTCGTAGCCATGAGGATCGCCGCCCTCGCCCACCACATGCAGGATCATCGGCCGCTTGCCACGCGCACGCACGTTGGATCGCCAATAAGGCTGCAGACGGTCGAGCAGCGCCTTGAACTGGGCAGGCGGACCCGCAAAATACACCGGCGAGACAACGATCAGCTCGTCGGCGGCATCGAGGTGCTTGCGGACTTCGGGCATGTCGTCGTCGATGACGCATCGATGCAGCGGCGCGTCGCTTTCCGCGATAAGGGGATGCGGAGTCAGCGGATCGCCATCCTCCATCGGTGCATCGTCTGCCGGCTCGGCTTCGCGCGCGCATGCATCGCATCCGCAGCATGGACGCACATCGGTGCTTGCCACCGACACGATCGACACGACATCGTCGGGACACTCCTCGATGCACGCGTACATCAGCTGGTCGGCAAGCGAGGCGCTGCGGCCATTCACCCGCGGCGATCCCACCACTATCACACGGTTCACGAAACGCATCCTTTCATGGAATGGGGATGATCCTCGGTCCCTTTTCTCATTTCGAGGCGCGCCACTGCGCGACGGCGGCACGCGCGCGTTCTGCAGGCGAGAGCTCCTCGATGCCCAGATCCTGGGCGCGCTCGCGCTGCCACTGCGTCGGCTCGCGGTCGAGCAGCGCATGCGCGTTGGCAAGCAGCTTCCACAAAAACGTCTCGCGCTCCTCGCCGAACGCCAGATCACGCACCTCGCAGAGCTTTTCGGCCGTGAACACCACATGCTCGGGTCCGCACGTGGCACCGCGCAGGGGCTCGGGTGTCATATACGGCGCGTCGGTCTCGGTGAGCAGCAGCTCCTCCGGCACGTGCGCCGCGGCATCGCGCACCTCGTCGGCGTGCTTGAACGTCACAGGACCGCCGAACGCCACATGGCAGCCCGCCTCCACCCAGCGCTCGAGCTCCGCCCAATCCAAGTTGAAGCAGTGCAGCAGCGTTCCCGCCTCGGGGAACCCCTCCTCCTGCAGGATCGCGAACGCGTCGTCGTGCGCTTCGCGGATATGCAGGACGACGGGCAGCCCCACCTCCTTGGCAACGCGGATCTGGCGGCGGAACGCCTCGCGTTGATCCTCGCGCGGCGAGAAGTCGTAGTGGTAATCCAGACCGATCTCGCCCACCGCCGAAACGCGCGGGTCGGCAAGGCGTTCGAGCAGCGTTCGCTCCAGATCATCGTTGTAGAACTTGGCGTTGTGGGGGTGGCACCCCACCGCAAACCGAACCCGCGGCACGCGCGGGGACGGCGAGCCTCAACAACCGCCGCGGGCGATCTGGCGGATCTTGAACGAACCCTGCAGCGCCCAGCCCTCCATGTTGTCGAAGGGCGCCGATCCGTCCTCGTGCACGTCGACGATGTCGCAGAGGAACTCGACGCCGTTGGCGCCGGCGCGCGCCAGCGAAAGCGACGGATCCTTCAGCAGGTGAACATGGCAATGGGTGTCGGCGACCGGCGCCTCCAGATACGGCGCATCGACGATACGCCACTGCCCCTTCTTGCGCTTCTGATGGAACATGGCATCGAAGAACAGCGGCTCTTCCTCGAATCTCTCGTCAGCCATGGTGGTCACTTCCTAATCCGTCCCAGGTCGTTCGTAACGTCAGCGAGACCGTCTCTGGTGCCCGGAATTCGCGGGATCGCGCAGGTGCCGCGTACTTCGGTACGCAAGCCTGCGGGATCGCGCGAAGGCCGGGTGCCAGAGACGGCCGCAGCAGCGGCCGGTTCCGACGGCTGCTAAGCCGTCGGAACCTCCTCAAGGCGCGGGAACAGCGGATCGCCCACCTCGACGGCGTTGCCGGCAGGCAGCTGACCCCAGGCGGTCGCCGCCTCGATGTCGGTCACGTCCCCGGCGCTGCCCAGCGAGATGCGGCGCAGCACCTCATCGGACACATGCGGCGTGAACGGAGCCATGTACAGCGCGATGATGCGGATGCATTCCAGCAGGTTGTACATCACAAAGGCGAGCTCGCCCGCCTTGGCCTCGTCCTTGGCGAGCGCCCACGGAGCGCTTTCCTCCACGTAGAGGTTGGCCGCCTCGGCGACCGTGCGCACCGCGACGGCCGCGCCGGTGAAGTCGACCTCGCCCATGCACTTGTCGTACGTCTCGTACAGGCCCTCGACCGCCGTGCGCAGCGGGTTGGCCGTGTCGCGCAACTCGGCGGGCACCTCGGGCACCTTGGAGCCGAAGTACTTCTTGGTCATGTTGAACACGCGGCTGCACAGGTTGCCCCACGTGTTGGCCAGATCGGCGTTGTACACCTGCACCATGCGCTCCATGGAGATGTTGCCGTCGTGGCCGAACTGCACGTCGCTCATGAAGTAATAGCGGTAGGCATCCACGCCGAAGATCTTGATCAGGTCGGCGGGCATGATGCCGTTGCCCTTGGACTTGGACATCTTCTCGCCCTTGGTGAGCAAAAAGCCGTGGCCGAACACCGTATGGGTGACGGGCAGGCCCGCCGCCATCAGCATCGCCGGCCAGATGACGCAGTGGAAGCGCGTGATGTCCTTGCCCACGAAGTGGTACTGCATCGGCCAGCGCTGCTCGAACTCGCCGGCGCGCTCGCCCTCGTCGCCGTAACCGATGCCCGTGAGGTAGGCAAGCAGCGCATCGGCCCACACATAGGCCACATGCCCCTCGTCGAACGGCAGCGGGATGCCCCAGTCGAACGTGGAGCGGCTGATGGACAGGTCCTTCAGGCCGCGCTCGACAAACGACACGATCTCGTTGCGGCGCGTTTCGGGGCGGATAAAATCGGGATGCTCCTCGTAGAACTTGAGCAGCGGCTGCTGGAACTCGGAGAGCTTGAAGAACCAGTTCTCCTCGCCGGAGGCCTTCTGCACGGGACGGTGGCAGTCGGGGCACACCCACTCGCCATCGTCGTTTTTCTCCAGGTCGCTCTCGGCGTAGTAGGTCTCTTCGTGCACGCAGTACCAGCCCTCGTAGCTGCCCTTGTAGCACCAACCCTTGTCGTAGAGGTCCTGCCAGAACTTCTGGACGGTGCGCGCATGGCGCGGCTCGGTGGTGCGCACGAAGTCGGTGTAGGTGATGTCGAGCATCTTCCAGGCGTCGCGGAAGGCGGGCTCCATCGAATCGCACCACTCCTGCGGCTGCATGCCCTTGGCGGCAGCGGTGTCGGCGACCTTTTGGCCGTGCTCGTCCATGCCGGTGACGAAGGCCACGTCGTAGCCGTTCATGCGCTGATAGCGCGCCACGGTGTCAGCGGCGACCGTCGTGTAGGCGGTGCCCAGATGCGGCGCGGCGTTGACGTAGTAGATGGGCGTGGTGAACGAATAGGTTCCCTTGGACATGATGCGTGAAACTCCTCTCCTGCCGCAGGCGAATGGAACCCTTGGCGGAAACGGCGGCGCCGGGACGCGGACGTGCGAAACGTCGGCGCGCGGTCGCCTGGCTGCTCTTTTGACAACTGGTCATTCTAGCACGGGGCGCGAGGATAGCCGCGCATAACCGCGTGCATCCCGCAGTGGAAAACGATCCGCGGATCGCCCGCGCGGCGACGCCGGGCGCCCCTCCAGCGACATAACGGCTCAGCCTTCGCTGAATCCCCGTATTTCGCAGGTTTACGATAGAAAACCTTGCCCGCAACGGCCTGTAAACTATTACAATGAACCTTAATCGTTGAACTCTGGCGATAAGGGGGCCGCACATGAAGCTATCGACTCGAACCCGATACGGGATGCGGCTCATGGTCGATTTGGCTCAGCATTGGGGAGAAGGCTACATCGCCCTCAAGGATGTCGCCGAACGCCAGAACATCTCGAAAAAGTACCTCGAGCAGATCGTCTCGCTGCTGATGAACCACGGCCTCCTGAAGGCGACGCGCGGATTCTCGGGCGGCTACCAGTTGGCGGAGGAGCCCGGCAGGATCACCGCCGCCGAGGTCGTCCGGGCAACCGAGAACTCGCTGAACGCCCTGCCCTGCATCGTCGACGCCGACGCGTGCGACCGCCGCGAAAAATGCCCGACCCTTTCCCTGTGGTCAGGCCTCGAGGGCGTCATCATCGAATATCTGAAGGGGATCACGCTCGCCGACCTTGCCGCAAAGGAGCCGGCCGGTCGCTGATAGGCAATCCAGCCTGCCAAGAGGCGACGGTGTCCAAGCCGCCCTTGCTCGCCATCATGTAGTTACCAGGCTTTTCGAATCGAATGCCGATTATTCGGCAGAATGCGACATGCGGCATGATGATTTCCGCGATCTCGGCACTTTCGCTCGCGAAAACGACGCTCAATGTCAAAAATGCGACGGCGGCGCGCTGTGATCACGCGCGCGTCGTCGCATTCTTCGCACAAGTTGGCATCCGATGCGAAAAGCCCGGCAGAACGAGCCGTCGACTTAGATCATGTTCATCTGCGCCAGCGTGGCGTTGTACCAGTGCTCCCAGTTGGGCGGGCAGTACTTCTTGGCAGCTTCAACGCTGATGGTGTATCCGTAGCCGCGCGCCAAACCGCGCACGTGGGCGTTGATCGCCTCTTCCCAGCTGCCCCAGCTGTACGATCCCCAACCCCAGGCGTTATGAGGCAGGAAACAATACAGCCCCTTGGAGCTTTCGGTGTTGGAGATGGCGGGCGACCAGCGCGGATCGACGCCGTAGTCCCATGCGGCGGAAGCGAACGTGGCGCCCTGCCCCGCCAAAGGCGATCCTGCCAGATACGCATCGATGCGGCCTGCCCACTGGGACACGAACGTCTCCTTGTCGGAACTCCAATCGGCCCCATCCGAAGAGGGCGTCTCCACGACGGAGTCCTGAGCGGGTTGCTGCGCCTCGGGTTCGGCGGATTGCTCCTGGTCGGACGCCTGGTCCGCCTGTTCCGCCTGCTGCTCCTGCGCGGCAGCCTCCTCCGCGGCGCGGCGTGCCTCTTCGGCTTGGCGCGCGGCCTCCTCCTCGGCACGGCGCTGCGCCTCCTCGCGCGCCGCCTGAGCCTCGGCAAGGGCTTGCTCGGCGGCGGATTGCTGCTCGGCGGCCTCGTCGCGCGCCGCCGATAGCTCCTGCTCGGTCGTCTCGAGCTCTTCGCGCATCTGCTCAAGGCGCTCAAGCTCGTTGTAGTTCCTATCCTGGATATGGGTGAAGTAATCCCAGCTCGAAAGGAAGTCCGAAAGCGATCCCGATCCAAGGATCATCTCCAACAGGCCGGGGGCCTCACGCTGGAACTTGTATTGGTCGCGCATCGCATCCGCCGCACGGTCCTGCTGCTCGGGAAGATCCTCCTCGATCTCGGCGATCTGCTCCTGGTTGTCGGCGATCTGCTGCTCCAGCTCGCTCACGCGCTCGACGGCGGCATCGTATTCGGCGGCGCTTTGCTCCACGCGCTGCTGGAGATCGTCGGGTTCCGCCTCGGTTTCCTCGGTGACCGCAAACGCGCGCTGAGGCTGTGCGGCGACCGGGAACGAGCCGGCGACGACAAGGGAAAAGACGAGAAGCGCCACGGTGGCGATGCGAGCCCGCATCAGGGCGATTTCGTGCGTTTTAACTGCGTTTCGCTGCATATAGGGCCTGTCTGATCGAATGGCCGCCCGGGGGTGAAACCGCACGACCCTTTGCAATCCTCAATTATAGGTGAGGCGCCTTTTCAGGGACGTCGACCCACCAAAACCGCATACCTGCAGGTGAGAGGTGTGCATTACACCTACTGAGACGCTCGTTTTCCCGATCCGGAAGGGCTTGGCGCACCGTTGAGCGCAGCCCGCCTAATCACGCGAAGGCCGCTTTGGACGCGGCAGCAAAGCCAGTCCGGCGATGCAGCCCACCGCGATCACCGCGGCAAGCACCGCGAAGCTCACGCCGAAGCCGTGCGCGTCCACGCCGAGCGAGCTTGCCGAATTGGCTGACATCACCGCAATGAACACAGAGCAGGCAAGCGAGCCGAAGATCTGACGGAACGAGGTGACGATGGCGTTGCCTTGGGCAAGATCGTCCACCGGCAAAGCCGCGCACCCGTACGCCGTCAGAGGCATCATGAGGCACGCCACGCCCACCGTGCGCACGCCGTAAAGCACCGTCACCACCCATTCGGGCGTGTCGGAACCCAGCGGGACAAACGCGAGCGTGCCCGCCACCAGCACGACGCACCCCACGATCACAAGCGCATGCGGCCCGTGTTTGTCCAGATAGCGCCCCGTGACGGGATTGAGGAAGCCGAGCAGCACCGCGCCCGGCAAGATGGTGAGCCCCGACACGGTGGCCGAATCCATCTGGACATCTTGCACAAACAGCGGGACCATCACCGAACCGGTCATGAACGCGATGTGGCCGACGAGCACGAGCATGACCGACACGGCGAATGCCCGGTTTTTGAAGCACGACAGCTTGAGGAGAGGATCGTCGCTCGCAAGCTGCCGGCGCACGAACACCGCGATGACCGCCGCCCCCGCGACCAGCAGCACAACGGCCTCAAGCGCGAAGCCCGCAGACTCCATGATGGTCACCGCCACCAGGCAGGCAACCAAGCCGACGACGTAGAGCACCACCGAAAGCGGATCGAACCTCTCGCGATGGCTGGGCGGCGGCACGATATCGTGCGGAAGCAGCGGCACCGACAGCACCGCAGGCACCAGCGCCACCGCGCCCAACAGGACGAACACCGACCGCCATCCCCAAAAATCGATGAAG
Source organism: uncultured Eggerthellaceae bacterium (assembly GCA_958452575.1). Classification (GTDB taxonomy): domain Bacteria; phylum Actinomycetota; class Coriobacteriia; order Coriobacteriales; family Eggerthellaceae; genus Aphodovivens. Next base: position 126,808 of record CAUDUM010000003.1, on the reverse strand, counting down.
AATCCCGCGATGCTCGGGCCGATGGCGGGAGCGAACCCGATGATGATGCCGACGATGCCCATCGCCTTGCCATACTCGCTTTTGGGGTAGACCGACAACGCCACCACCTGGATAAGCGGGAGCAGGATGCCCGCGCCGCCCGATTGGAACAGGCGCGCGGCAAGCAGCAGCCAGTAGTTCGGCGCGAACAGCGCGGCGGCGCAGCCGACGAAGAAGATTCCGATGGCGATGAGGAACAGCTTTTTGGCATTGATGCGGTTGACCAAAAACGCCGATATCGCGGAGATCAACCCGAGCGTGAAGATGTAGGCAGTCGTGAGCAGCTGGCCCAGCGTGGCGTCGACGGCGAACTCCTTCATGATGGCGGGCAGCGCCGAGATCATCATGCTTTGGGAGATGCACGCCGCGCCCGTCCCCAGCATCATGATGCCCAGGATCAAATGCCGCATATGGGCGGAGAACGCGGCAGCGGGCTCGCTGTCCGCCGCGCGTTCGCCCTTCATGCCCATCTGTTCTCCCGTTTGCGCCATAACCCCATCCTATCAGGCTTTTCAACGCCGTGCGAAACGCTTGGCGCGAACGGCATCCGTTTGTCCGGAGTGCATCGACGGCTAGCGCAGCTTGGCTCGGATCGCCTTCCAATCGGGCAGGAACGCGTCCATCAGCGCATGGAACCGCGGCCCGTGACCGCGCTCCAGCAGGTGGCACAGCTCGTGGACGACCACGTACTCCAAGCATTCGGGCGGATAGAGGGCCAACCTCACGTTGATGCAGATGCGCCCCGTCGACGGCTGGCAGCTGCCCCAGCGGCTTGTCATGTTGCGATAGGTGATCTTGCCGGCCTTCACGCCGATGATGGGCTCCCATTTGGCGATCAAGGGAGGGACGAACGCCTGGACCACGGCCTTCCATTGCGCGACCTCGTCGGACGATGCCGCGGCAGCTCTGCCCTGCGGGGATGCGGCGATGCGTTTTTGCTGGTTGCGGATCCAGTCGCGCTTCTCGTGGACGAACGCCTTCACGAACTCGCTGTCGACACGCATCGGCGCCGACACCTCGATGCGCCCATCGGGGGGCTTCACGCGCAGGTTGACGTTCTTGACGCGCTTGCGAAGGATCCAGACCTCGAACTCGTCGACGAACACGAGCTCCTCGACCGGCGCGGCGCTGCGACGTGCGCCGGCGGATGCGCGTCCGGTCACGAACGGCTCGCCTCCAAGGCGATCTCGTAAGCCTCGTTGCGCGAAATCCCCAGCTCGTCGCTGATCGTGCGCGCTATCTGCTTGGCACGCATGCCCTCGGCGGCAAGCTGCGCGGCGCGACCCCGCGCATCGTCGGCGGCCTGTTGCGCCCGATCCGCGGCCTCGGCGTCCACGGGGCCGTCGATCACGATGACGATCTCGCCCTTGATGCCCTCCTGCGCCGCACGGCGCGCGAACTCGTCGCGCAGATCAGGCGTCGTCGCGCGCACGACCTCCTCGTGGAGCTTGGTGAGCTCGCGGCACACCGTCGCCTCGCGCAACGGAAACGCCTCGGCGATCGCCTCCAGCGCGCCGACGAGCCGATTGGGGCTTTCGTAGAAGATGAGCGCCGCATCAAGGGAGCGCAGGCCCTCCAGCACGGCGCGGCGCTCGCCCGCTTTGCGCGGGAAGAAGCCGCCGAAATAGAACCGTTGGTTGTCGCAGCCGCTGGCAACGTACGCCGTCGCCACCGCGGTGGGTCCGGGCAGCACCTCCACCGGCGCCCCCGCCTCGCGGCATGCGCGCACCAGCCGCATGCCCGGATCGGACACCCCCGGCATGCCGGCATCGCTGCAATACGCGATGACCTCGCCGTCGAGCACACGCTGCGCGATGCCCGCGGCGCGTTGCGCCGACAGCGCCTCATCCAAACGCTCGAGCCTCTTGTTGATGGAGAATGCGGCCAAAAGCCTGCCCGTGACGCGCGTGTCCTCGGCGCACACGGCATCCGCCTCGCGCAGCGCCGCAAGCGCCCGTTCGGTCATATCGCCCAGATTGCCCAGCGGCGTGGGCACGACGACCAGCCGGCCCTCGCGCGAATGCGCTCCGCGCGGATGTGCCGCGCCGGCGCCCTCCTGCGCGGATTCGACCTGATCCGCCATATCTACTTACGCCTCATCAGCACAAACGCCACGATGAGCACGACAAGAGCCACAACGACGACGCCTCCCGCGATGAAGGGAAGGTAGTTGTCGCCGGTCTGAGCCAAAACGCCGAATTGCTGGATCATCCGTCCCTCCTCACTCTTACGACGCGATTGTAGCAAAAGTCGACATGCCTCCACCGTCATTGTGCTAGCCTGATGCGGTTGTCGCTCCATCGAAAGGATCAACCGCGCCATGGGCATGTCGTTCTACTTCATTCGCCACGGAAAAACGCTGTTCAACACCCAGCACAAAGTGCAGGGTTGGTGCGATTCCCCGTTGGTGGAAGAAGGCGTCGCCGCCTCCCGCGCCATCGGGTCCAAGTTAGCGGAAATCGAGTTCGCCAGCGCCTACGCAAGCGACAAGGGGCGCACGTGCCAGACGCTCGCCGAGCTGCTGGACGCGCGCGGGGCGGTGCGAGGCGACAGGATCGCCCCCGATACCGCGCATAGCATCCTCGCATCAGCCGTCGACGCCGATCCGAAGTGGCCCGAAGCATCGATCGACGCGCCCGACCATGCGCAGGCCCATGCATCGCAGCCCGCCGTTCCGCTTCCCTCGGCAAGCCCCAGCACCGATGGCGCCGCGGTCTGGCTCGACGCCCTGCGCGCATCGCTTTCCACCGGGTCCGCGCCATCTGTCGCAGGGCTTCCTCTCCGCGCGGATTGGCGCCTACGCGAATGGTGCTACGGTGATCTGGAGATGCAATCGGGCGAGATGCTGCACCGCCGCCTGACCGAGGGGTTCGGCGAGGAGCTTTCCTTTGCGGAGGAGAACGAGCGTCTGCCCGAGACCGCCGACAACCTGGCGCGGCTGGATCGATCCGGACGCGCAGAGCGCTTCGAGGATGTCGCAAGGCGCGTGCGCTCGTTTCTGACCGAGATCGGCGATGCCACCCTGGCGGCAGGCGGGGGCAACGTTTTGGCGACGACCCATGCGTTCACGATCCGCACGGTGATGTACCTGCTCGATCCCGCGCGCATCAACGATCCGCTCATTATCGCCAACGGCAGCCTGACCCGTGTCGATTACGATGGGGAGCGCTTCGTCCTGCGCGAAACCGGCGCGCTGGAGCCGCGGCTGTAGCGGAACGCGCGCACGGTCGAGCCCGTCATCGAACGCCGAGCTCCTCCTCCACTTCACGATAGCGTTGCTTGCTCACCGGGACGGCCTCGCCTCCGTCAAGCGTAATCTCGTAGCGGCGCAGCGACCGAACCGCCTGCTTGTTGACCAGATACGAGCGATGGCATTGCAAAAAGCGATCCTGGGGAAGCAGCTCGCGCGCTTGCGACAGGCTGTAGTTGAGCTGCTCGGTGCGCCCATCGGACAGGTGGATCACAAGCTTGTGGCCGAACACCTCGAGATAGCTTATATCCGACGGCAACGACGATGCCCACAACCAGAACCGACGCGAACAGAGCCGCTTCCGCCGGCGGCGAGACGATCTGGCGGGGCATCCAGTACAGCCCCACGACCACGATCAGCACGGCAGCCGGAAACAAGCACAGCCTGCGCCATCGGAGGTCGTCCAACCCCGCTTCGAGCCAAGGCGTCACCAAGCGCCGCATCAGCAGCCACCCCAAAGGAAGCGTCGCCATATCGAGCGCCGCAAAGATGACCAGACTGCTCACAGCGTACAATCGCAAGTCGGTATCGCCGGAAAACCCCAGCGCTCCTCTGAGCGCCGAAGCGGAAACCGCAAGCACGCATCCGTACACCATCGCCATCAGGAACACGAGCGTCTTGCAAGAGCGGCTGGCGATCACCTCGCTCCAAAACAGGGGCAGCAGTACCGCAAGCGTGGCTAGGAACAGAAGGTTCGAGAGAGCGGCCCTCATATCCATGTAAGGATCGAAGATCGCCAGGCTGATGACGACGAACGCGACGCAGGCGACCGCAATCGCCGCCGCAGCATCGGCGACGGTCCGTTTGAGGGAGCGTTTCAGCGTATGCGCGAACCATTCGACCATACGATCGAATCATTCGATCAAACGGAGAGGAGGAATGGCATGGATCGCATGACGAAACCGACGGCTGGCAGCGCCAACGCAACGGCATCGGCGATCGGCGCGACGCCCCTCGCCGAGACGCCGGAAAACCTCCCCTCGGTGCTGAACAACATTCTCGCGGCGCTCTACGAGCACGATGCGGCGCCGCTCGTGAACCGCATCTGCCCGAACTTCTTCCTCTACGTGGAAGCGCTCGGCAAACACTGCACGGTGCACCAGATAAACGGAACGCTTCCGCTCAACACGCTGTTGAGCGAAGCCGAAAGCCAGCTGCCGGGCACGTTCGTGCGCACGCATCGCAGCTACCTGGTGAACGCCGAGCATGTCATGAGCATCGAACGCTACCAGCTCACGTTGTCGGACGGAACGAAGCTGCCCGTCCCCAAGCAACGCTACGACCAGGTGCGCTGCGAGCTCGAACTCCGCGTCGTGGATTCCTAACGGCGGATTCCCAACTCCTCGGCGATGAAACGGCCCGTCACGCTCTCGGGGCATGCCGCAACCTGCTCGGGCGTGCCGCACGACACCACGCGTCCACCGTCCTGACCGCCGCCAGGACCCATGTCGACCACGTAATCGGCGTTGGCGATCATATCCAAGTCATGCTCGATCACCACCACAGTGGCGCCGTTGTCCAAAAGACGTTGGAGCACGCCGAGCAGCGTCTCCACATCCAGCGGATGCAGGCCGATGGTAGGCTCGTCGAAGGCAAACAGCGCGTCATCCTGGGTACGCGTGAGCTCGCTTGCCAGCTTGAGGCGCTGCGCCTCGCCACCGGACAGCGCCGGCGTCGCCTCGCCCAGCGTCAGATAGCCCAATCCCAAATCATGCAGCACCTGCAGCTTCTTGCGGACGCGCTTCATGCCCGCGTTGGCATCGGGCAGACGACGCAGCGCCTCGTCCACGGTAAGCGCCATGACGTCGGGCAGAGGCAGGGCCTCGACGGATGAGGGGTCGGCACCGTCCGCTGACGCGGCATCGGACTCCGCGACGTCGCCCGCCTCGACGCGCATCGGCACCGCGTACGCGTCCCGCGCATAGCGCGATCCGCCGCAATCCGGGCAGGGGATGTCGACATCGGGCAAAAACTGCACGTCGAGCGACACCTGCCCCGTTCCGTCGCACGTGGGACAGCGCAGGCTGCCCGTGTTGTAGGAGAACGCGCCCGCTTTGAGCCCGCTCGCCTTGGCTTCCGGCAGCGCTGCGTACACACGGCGCAGGTCGTCGAGGACGCCCGAATAGGTGGCCACCGTCGAGCGCACGTTGACGCCGATCGGTTTGGCGTCGATGAGGTTGGCGCGCCTGATGCCCTCGGCCTCGATCCCCCTCACGGGAGCGGGCGGCACCTCGCCTGCGGCAGAAGCCGCAAGCGCGGGCATGAGGCTTTCGAGCACCAGCGTGGTCTTGCCCGAGCCCGACACTCCGGTGACCACGGTAAGGCGACCGCGGGGAATGTCGACCGCAAGCGGCTTGACCGTGTGCACGGCATCGGTTTCGAGGTGGATGGAACCCCGGTCGAACAGCTCGTCGGCACTGGCGCGGCTGCGGACGCGCACCTTGCGCATGCCGTTCAAGAACGGCCCGATGCGCGATGCTGGTTCCGCCGCCACGTCATCGACGCAGCCTTGCGCGATGATGCTGCCGCCATCGGCCCCCGAGGCGGGACCGAGCTCGATCAGGTGATCGGCATGGCGCAACGCGCGCACGTCGTGGTCGACCATCACCACCGAGTTGCCGTCCGCCAGCAGGTCGTCCATCACGCCGAGCAACCCCTCGACATTGGAGGGATGCAGGCCGATCGACGGCTCGTCCAGAACGTACAGCACGCCGGTGGTGCGGTTGCGCACCGCGCGGGCCAGCTGGACGCGCTGGCGCTCGCCTGTCGACAGCGTCGAGCTGGCGCGGTCGAGGGACAGGTATCCCACGCCGAGCTGTTGAAGGCGCGCGATGGGCTCCGCCATCTCGGCGACGATCGCCTGCGCCATGGCGCGCACCTCCCCCGCCGGCACTTTGCCCGGAACGCCCGGCGCCCACTGCGCAAGCTCGTCGAGGGTGAGCGCCGTCGCCTCCGCCAGGCTCATCCCGTCGATCATCGGAGCGCGCGCCGCCGCCGACAGCCGCGTTCCGCCGCAGTCGGGGCACTCCCCTTCTTTCAGGAAGCGGGCCACGCGCGCCAGGCCCTTCTCGTCCTTCACCTTGACCAGGGCGTTCTTCACCGTGTTGACGGCGCTGTAGTACGTGAAATCCAGCTCGGCGAAGTTCTCGCCCTTCTTCGCCTTGTACAGGATGTGCTTCTTCTCCATCGGACCGTGGAACACGATCTCGCGCTCCTCGGGCGTCAGCTCGCAAAACGGCACGTCAGTGCGCACGCCCATCGCGCCGCACACCTGCTTCATCAGATCCCACATGAGCGTGCCCCACGGCAGCACGGCGCCGTCGTCGATGGAGATCGATTCGTCAGGCACGAGCGCCGCCTCGTTCACGGTGCGCACGATGCCCGTTCCGCCGCAGGTCGCACAGGCGCCGCCGCTGTTGAAGGCGAGATCCTCCGCCCCCGGGCCGAAAAACTCCGCACCGCATACGGGGCAGACAAGGGGAAGCTCCAACGCCACGTTGGGCGAAGGGGGCACACGATGGCCGTTGGGGCACGCATGGCTGCCCACGCGCGAGAACAGTAGCCGCAGGTAGTTCAGCAGCTCGGTGGAGGTGCCGAACGTGGAGTGCACGCTGGGGACGCCCGGACGCTGCCGCAGCGCGAGCGCGGCGGGAACGTGCAGCACCTCATCCACCGATGCACGCGCTGCCTGCGAGATGCGTCGACGCGTGTACGTGGACAGCGCATCCAGGTATCGGCGGCTGCCTTCGGCATACAGCACGCCGAGTGCCAGCGAGCTTTTCCCCGAGCCCGACACGCCGGCGATCCCCACCAGCTTCCCCAGCGGGATGTCGACGTTCACGTTCTTCAGATTGTGCACGCGCGCCCCGCGCACCTGCATGAAGCTGGGCTGACTCGCCCTTCTTCTTTCAGACGCCATGGCATCTTCCCCCTCCACGCCCTTCCGCATCTTTCCGCATCCCGCAAGCGCGGGAAAGCGAGCCGCGTTTCCTATCGCCTGCCACGGCTTTCCGCCTGCTCGGCGCTGTCATCGTCAGCCAGCCCGATGCGGCGGCCCGATCGCCGGGTGCGATCGCCGGCAGGCTCCGGTGCAATGCGCGCGAATGTCGCCGCGCCCATCGCCGCCGCAGCAGCGCAAGCGGTCGCTGCAAGCACAGCGAACGGATGGGCCGCATCCCCCGTGCCGGCAAGCGGGGACACGTCAGCGCCATCCTTCGACCCTCCCGGCTCGCCGGAGCCGCCGGGATCGCCCGCGCTGCCTCCCGCCCCATCGCCCGCGCCCGCAGCGCCCGAATCTCCGGACCCGCCTCCGTCCTCATCCCCACCGTCACCGGAATCGCCGCTGTCCGCAGGATTGGCGAATGCCTTGATGCACACGTTGCCCACCCAGTCTCCCCACGAAACCGACACGTCCCGGGTATCCACCCACTCGACGTTGCCCTCGGCATCCCGGCTTTCCATGAAGCTCTCGCCCGTCCCGCGGTACCCCTGCGAAGGGTACCGATAGGAGGCGTGCTCCACCGGCAGGTAGTACCACAGAGACCCGTCCGACGCCTCCACCTCGAACGTCATCACCACGCTGTACGTTCCGCCCTCATCCACCGGCACCGGCTCGTCCAGCTCGATGGTGTACCAGCCCTCGTTCGGATACAGCCCGGTGCGCTCGGAGGCAAGCGTCCCGCTTTCCGGATCCGCCGGGTCGGCAAGATCGGTGTACACGCGCACAGACACCCGCATGTTCTCCTGCATCACCCACGCGCCCACCGCCTCGATACGCTGGTCCTCCTCCGCCGCGAACACGTTCGCGCAATCCTTCGCATCGCCTTGGAGCCCCAGCGTATCCGGCGACATGCCATCGCACTGCTGCACGATGGCATACGAACTGCCGCTTTCGCCGGAGTCGGGAACGAACGCTGCGGGGTTGGCCATCGTCTTCTCGCAGTACGAAAGGTAGAACATCCCCTCCTCGCCCATAACGGTCTGCACGGTTCCGTCCTCGGACAGTCCGCCGGTGCCCCAAGAGTTCTTGACCACCCAGGCGCCATCGATCAAAGGCACGATGTAGAGCATGCCGTCAGAACCCTCCGCCACCTCGGCGATGTCGGGATCGTAGGCTCGCCGCGATCCGTCCTCGGCAACCAGCGGCGTGGCGAAGTTCCAGCGCGAGCAGGCGTCATCCCATCCCACGATGGTCACCACGTGGTTGGTATCGAGCGCATCGCCGGACCCGCCCGGGCTGTCGGCATCGAAAACCCAGTAGTTCGGCGAGTACCCCCGGACATCCGCTGCGGCATCCGGCGATCCGCCGCCAGATGGAACCTCCCCCGACGAGGCGGCATCCGGTAAACAGGAGGCATCGGGTGCCTGATGGTAGTAGGGAGAAGAGGGGTCGGAGCTCAGGTAGCACAGAGCGCTCAACGCGCCCTTGTCGAAGAGCAGCTGCTTGACCTCCGCAAGCGCCGACTCGTTCCATATTCGCTCGATGTCGAACCCGCTCGCACGGGTCGTGACGACCTCGGAAGCCTTCTCGACGGAATCGAGGCGCACACGCGTCAGATCGTAGGAAGCCGCCGCCGCCTGTGCCATTTCATCTGCGCACTCCCGCAGCTCCCAGAACTCCTCCGGCACGGAAAGCGGGATATCCCCTTCATAGGACACCCCACGTCCCGCAGCCAGCGTGCCGGCAACGTATAGCCAGTTCAGGGAGGTACCGAACCCGTAGATCCCATCGCTTGCGACAAGATGGTCGTTGTCGGAGTCCGTCAGCTCCGCGCCCGAGACCGTGCCGTCGCCCGTTTTCCCGTTGAAGGTGCCGTACACCGCCTGTGCCTCGGAGAAATCGACGGCATCCGTGCCCTGCTCGTCCATGCCCCGCTGCTTCAAATACGCCGATTCGAACGACGCGATGGCGGAGAACGCCCAGCACGATTCAAGCACGCCTTGATCCTTCACCGAGGTATAGGGGGCGATGTAGCTTTCGGGAAGGCTCTGCCGAGCCGCCTCTTGCGCCGCATCATCCGGCAAGGCGGCATCGTCGCCATCCAAGCGCACCTCGTAGCCGTTCTCGTTCACATAGGTAAGCGAATCGTCGAGATCGGACGCAGCTTGAAGCTGATCGGCGAGCCGATCGACCGCCTCGCTGTAGGGCGCGTCCTCAGAAGGCTCCGCAAAAGCGGCGAGCCCGCCAACCGGAACCGAGGCCGCAGCCAGCAACGTCGCGAGAATCGCCCTCGAAACACACGCCGCCTTGCTCTGCTTCGGCTCCCTTGCCGCCTTCGTCGTTCGCACTCTGCCCAAAAGGTCGCTCCTGCCTTTCTAGCATTTCGCCTTCCATGCGAAAACGGGAAAGAGAGCCCGCAAGCCCCTTTCCCGTCTTGCCGGCAACCACCTCAGTTGCCGGGAGCGCCTGCCGCGCCGCGCTACCTGACGCGTCGGCGCGCCGCGACGAGGGCAGCCGCCCCGCCCGCAACGCCGATGGCGCCCAGCGCCCATGCCACGCCGTGCGGATCGCCCGTCGTGGCAAGCTTCCTCAGGCTCTGGTCCTCGTTCCCGCCCTCAGGATCGGGGTCGGGGCCGGGATCCGGGGCAACGTAGTCGCCCGGCTGCGGAGCCGTGTCCACCCTTGTGGCGCTGAACACGCGGTACGGCTCGTTCTCCGAGGCAGCCAGCACATAGAACCAGCCGTCGTAGGCGGTCGCCGCCGGCGCCAGGAGCGTCTGCTCGGATGCGCGCTTGCCGTAGGCGGAAAGCGACCCGTCCAGCCCCAGCTCGTAGGTGTCGGCCATGTTCGCATCGTTCGCGGCGCCGGCGAGCATGAACCCGTCCGCCGTCGCGCCCGACGCATAGGAGAGCTGGCCCGTCTGCGTGGAGAACTGCGCGAGGTCCAGCGACGAACCCAGAAGCGCCGGACCATCCTGGTCGGTGCCCCATGTCACCATCTCCGAGCCGGCAAGGCCCCCCATCTGGACGGCCATGGAGACGCCGATGCCCCCCGACACCACGAAGGCGCCGTTGCCGTACGACACCTGCGGACGGATGCGCGCCGTCGCCAGCCGGCCGATAGGTGTCATCGACTGCGCGTCGGCATCGAGGCGGAAGATATAGGGATACTCCTGCACCGCGCCTTGGGCCATATCGCCCATTACGCCGCCGAACAGGTACAACGCCTCGCCATCGCTGCCCAACGTGCCGAAGCCGGGCGTCTGCCAGCTGACGGAGGTGCCGTATCCCAAAGGCTCCCACGCCCCTTGCGCCGTGTAGCGGAACAGGACGCCCTCTCCCCCGGCGTCGGAAAGCATCGCCACCAGGTCGCCGTTGAACGTGGTCGCCGTGACGTCCACCACCGACGCGGAGGCAAGCCCCGCCTGGACGAGGGTATCCGCGCTCGGAAGCTCCACGTGCGCCCACTCCTGCGTGGCGGGGTCGTAGCGCAGCATGAACTCGAATCCGTCTTCGTTGCTTTCCACCATCGTGGTGCGCGGCAGGCAGTACAGGTCACCGTTGAAGCCCACAAGCTGCCATGCGCCCCATTCCGACAGCTCGGCGGGCACGGGCAGGCTCGTCTGGTCGTAGTACGTCGCGCTGGTCGATTGACCAAGGGCGGCACGCTGGTTGGATTGCTTACCGTCCTCGGTGACGAGCACCGTCACCTGGCCTCCCGCGAACGCGTCGGGCTTGGCCACGGTGAGCTCCGCCTTCCCATCGCCAAGATCGACCCAAGACGTCACTTGGGCCGACATGCCGTCAAGCTGCACCTGGGCGTTCTTGGACATGAAATAGCCCTGCACCTCGATGGTTTCGCCCTCATCCACCACCTTGGTGATGGCAGGACCGGGGTTATCCGCACCGTCGACCGTGGCGTAGCCGCCCGTGGAGCACAGGCCCTCGTAGCGCTCGTCGGGCTGAGCCGCGCCGCGAACCAGCGCCGCCAGCTTCTCGGCCGACTTCGCCGCATCGCCCTCGACATCCGCCAGGCCCTCGCCCGCGATGATGGCCGCCGCGCCCGTCACGGCCGGCGTGGCCATCGACGTGCCCTGCTCGTACTGGTACGGCACCACGTCGCTGCCCAGCCCGATGCTGTCGAGCAGGATGGTGCACGGAACGGGAGTCTGCTCCGACGTCTGCACGCCGCCCGTCGTGGACACGGGAACCACCATGAAGGTGATCTGAAGCTGGAAATGCTCCCAGTCGATCATATCGGCGGTAAGCTGAATCTGCGCCTGCTGGCCGTTGCCGTCCACTGCGATGGCGGTTCCGCCCAAGTCATAGTACGACCCCTGCCAGTCCACAACGCCAGAGGCCCCTTGGGCAGCCAGCTGAGCCCACGTGTAGCCGGAGTCCTGCTTCAGCTTCACCGCGATCGCCACCTGGCCATAGGGCAGCTGGCCACCCTGCAGCCCTTCGGCATCCCTGAACGAATAGCGCATGCTCAGATAACGGGGCTTGTCCGCCACCTGCGACAGATCGGCGACATTCGTGACCACGGTCTGATAGAGGGAGCCGGACCCCTGCGCGGGGTCGTAGGGGATCGCATAGGCGGCGGCGCCCACGAAGGAAGTGCCTTCTTTCGCCTCGCCGACAGGCTCGCCCACACCGGAACGCCCATAGGCGAAGAAGCTCAATGCCCGCTCGCCCTGCACGGGCTTCGTTCCGTCCTCCAAGGCGACAGCGTCATCGAAGGCGCTTTCCCCGTCGAAGCTCTCGTACAGCACGGGGTCGCTATCGGCTTCGCCCAAGTATTTCTGGCCTTCGGCCGAGCCCTGCCCGTTGCTCTCCCCGGTTGACCACGTGGACAGGATCACCGAGCCGGGCGCCATCACATCGGTGGTCGTCTGGCCGTACTGCGAGTAGCTCGCCACTTCGCCGCTCGGCTCGATCGCATCCACCACCACGACGTAGGGGTTGTCGGCCAACGTGGTGGAAAGCGAGGAGGCGGCGTCGTTGTCGGCAGTAGAGTTGCCGGAGCCGAACACGCTTGCCACGCCCCGTTCGCCCAACGCGGTGACGGCGAGGTCGATGGAACGGCTCGCGCACTGCCCCAGCCCCCACGAGTTGTTGGCCACGCGCACGTTCACGCCCTCGTCGCAGGCGACCTTCGCATAGTTGAGGCACGCAAGCAGGCTCGACAGCGTGTCGGAATGGCGCAGCGACATGATCTGCACGTTGGGCGCCATTCCGGAAATGCCCTGATTATCCCAATCTGCGGCGATGATGCCCGCCACATGGGTGCCGTGGTAGTTGACCAAGCCGGTGGTGGAAGTGGCGCCGGACGCGGTGGACAAGCCGTGCTCGTCGCCGCCAAGCGCGAAGAGCGCGTCGATAGTATCGCCGTCGTCCCACATCACCGATGCCAAGTCGGGGTTGGAGGTGTCCACCCCCGAGTCGATGACGGCCACCACAACGTCTTCGAGGCTCGCCACTTCCGCAGCCTCGGCGTCATTCCAATCGTCGTAGCCCATATCGACCGCTTCGTCGGACGAGATGCCGTCCATCGAGCCGTCGTTGCTGAAACCCCACTGCAGCGAGGTGAGATCTTCGACGGAAGCGCTCGGATCCTGGCCGAATGCCGCATTGGCATCGGAGCCGCTGCCGGCATCCATGCCGCTGCCGGTTTGGGGATCTGTGCCGGACACTCCATCATCGGAGCCGCCGTCGCCGTTCCGGGCGGAGGCGTCGGCATCTCCGCTGCCGGCGTCCGCGTCGGCGGAGCCGCCCTCGGCGCCCCCATCGCCCGTTCCGTCCGTGTCGGCAAGATCTGTCGACGTTCCTGCTGAGTCCGTCGGCACTTGGGTTGCCGCAGCGGCATCGTCGCCCTCATCTTCGCTTTCCGCCAGGTAATTCGGCTCCGCGAACACCACGCGCGGATCGTCTTCCAACGCGGCGACAAGCTCTTCGACGGTCTTCGAGTCGTCGCGCACCAAAACCAGACGGCCCGTTTCCGCGGCATCGGCGGCTGCATTGGAGCGCGTTCGCGACAGAGCGGAAACGGCAGCGGCCTCGTCCGCGTCCGCCCCATCCGCATCGACGCCCAGAGCTTCTTCGGCGGCGCCCGCATCGATCGTCATCAAGTCCTGGGCGCCCGACAGGATGTCGCCGCCCAGCGAGAAGGGCATGATGCCGTTTGCTGCGCCGTCGACCACGTAGGCAATGGCCTCGTGCTCCACATAGGTGCCGGCTTCAAGCTGAAGCGACGGCGCGTCCTCCGTCGGTTCTTCGGCCCCTGCCGCCACGGGCATCAAGCCGCACGCCAGCGCGGCAGCCGACAGGACGGAAACGAGTTTGCGCAACATGGCAGACCTCCGAGCAAAACGAGCAATCCCACGCAAGGCGATTGGCGCCGCGCGCATACAGGTCCATTCTATCCGCCCCACACGGAAAGGCGCCCGCTCCACACGGGACGGACACGCAAATCCATCCTCAAACGGCATCGCTTTCTGCGCGAACGACGACTAAGGCAGAGCGCACAGCGCGCCATCAGGCGCGCCCCCTCGATACGCGAGAACGGATGAAGCAGACACCGCCCGCCGCAGCGGCGGCAAGGGCGGCTCCGACAGCCAGCGACCCCAGCGGATCGCCCGTGGAGGCGAGCGATTCCAAGGTTCCGCCCTGATCGCCGTCGTCATCCCGGGGCCCCGCATAGTCGCCCGGCTGCGCGACCGTCTCGACCGCCGTCGCGCTGAACACGCGGTACGGAGCCGACGTGGTTGCCGCCAGAACGTAGAGCTTCCCATCGTAGGCAAGCGCCGCAGGAGCCAAAAGACGCTGATCGGAAGCGAGCTTGCCGTACGTCTGCGGCAACGCGCCGTCTTCGACGGACACCGTGTAGGTGTCGGCGACCCCCTTATCCTCGTCGCAGCGAGCACCCGCGATCATGAAGCCGTCGGCAACCGCTGCCGGCGAGAACGCCAGCTCGCCTGTTTCGGTAACCAAAGACGACATGCGCACGGCGCCGTTCACAAGCGAACCGGCGGGGTACTCCGTCATCTCGCCCGTTGGCGAGGGCAGCGTCTCAGCCTCGCTGAGCACGCGCAAGCGCTCGACGCCCATGCTGCTGGCTTCCTGCGCGGAGGAGTTCTGGCCGCCGCCCACCAAAAAGACGCCATCGCGATAGGCGACGTGCGCGTTGTGGCGCTCGCGCACCATTTCGCCCACTTCTTCGGCGGACCCCGTCTCCAAGTCGACGCGGAAAATCGTCTTCACCTCGCCGCCCGCGCCTCCGCTCTCGCCCGAGTAGCCGTAAGACCCCCTGCCGCCGAACACATAGAGGCTGTCGCCATCGCTTCCCAAGGCGGACAGCGAAAGCGTCTCACCGTCGAGGGACGGCACGGGAATATGCTCCCACGCCCCATCGACGGTGTAGCGCCAGAAACTGCCCTCCGTGTAGAATTCGCCGCCTTCCCCGTGCGCGTTGCTGGTGATCTGCACGATCAGCGAGCCCTGGTAGGTGGTGCCCGCCATGCTCGTAACATTGCGCACACCTGCGGCGGCCAACTGCTCGGAGGAGGGAACTGCCACGCGGCTCCACTCCTGCAGCTGCGGGTCGTACTTCATCATGAAGCCGTGCTCGGCGGTGTAGTTCATCTCGTTTTCCTGGGGAAGCGCATACACATCGCCGGCAAAGCCGATGAGCTGCCACCCTCCCCAGTCGTCCAGCTCGTCTGGCACGGGAAGATTCATTTCGTCGTAATAAGTGGCTTGAGGCTCGGTCGGATCCTCCTGCTCGATCGTCTCAAACTGAACCAGCATCCGGCCGCTTCCATTGCCGCCCGCAAGCTCGACCCATGCCTCGCCGCCGGTGAAGCCGGCGGGAGCCTGCACCGTGAGCTCGGTCAGCTCGCTGTCGCCCGGACCGCCCACGTTGTCGTCACGCGACACCACCGCGCACGATGTCCCGCCGATGCTCGCCTGGACATCGTCAGGCACGAAATAGCCGCGCACCGTGACAGTTGCACCGTCCTCGGCGACCTCCGCCTCAACGGGCACCGGAGACGGGTTCGCAGCACCGTCGACCGTGGCGTAGCCGCCCGTCGAACAGGACTCCTCGTAGGCATCGCCCGCAGCGGCGCCCTTCAGGTACGCCGCCAGCTGCGCTGCGGAGCTTTCCGGATGCGCCCCCGCAATCACCGCCGCAGCGCCCGTCACTGACGGCGCCGCCATCGAGGTTCCCTGGCTGTACTTGTAGGGAACAAGATCGCTGCCCAAGCCGATGCTGTCGATGTAGATCGTGCCGTCTGCAACCTGCGCTTGACGCTGGCCGCCCAAAACACTTATCTGAAGGTTGAGATACGAAATGGTTATGCCGAAATTCTCGAAATCGGTGTTCTCGGGCAGCTCGACGAAGTACCCCGTCCAAGAGTCACCGCCTATCCCGAATTCAGAAACAACAGACAGCGGAGCGCTTTGAGAGCCGTCCGTCGTATTCACGCTTACCATCACCTGAGGATAGCCCGAACCGCCATTCGCGCATTCGCTGGTCATGCGAATGCTGAGATAGCGAGGCTTTTCGGGAAGATCAGACAGATCCAGCTCGTTGCTCCTCACTGCCATAAGGCCGCCCGCACCCAGTGAAATCGCCTCTTCAGCATTGTAGGACAGCTCCAAAGACGCATCGCCGTCGAAGCGCTTTTCGTCTGGCACAACAGAAGCGCTCTCCCCGCTCGGGTACCGGAACGAAAGCACGGCATTGCCGCCAGCAACCGGACTGCCCTCGTCTAAGACGCCATCGGCAACGCGTGTCTCGCCATCGAAGCTCTCGTAGAGCGCGGCGGCATCGTCCTCTTCGCCCAAATATTGCGGATCCGACGTCGGCCAGGTCGACAAGATGGTGGAGCCGGGCGCCACGACGTCGGTCGTCGCCTGGCCGTAGCAGCTGAACATCGACAGCTCGCCCGATGCGTCGATAGAGTCCGTAACCACAACATACGGGTTGTCGCGCAACGTCGAGATCGTGTTCAACGTGGCATCCATATCGCTGTCGGAATTGCCAGAGGCGAATACCGCCATCACGCCTGCTTTGCCCATCTGGGTAAACGCCACATCGAACGCGCGCGAGGCGTTGGATCCCATGCCCCACGAGCAGTTCGCCACGCGCACGTTAACGCCCGCCTTCGCCGCTTCGGTCACGTAGTTGATGCAGCGCAGCATATCGGAGGCGGCATCCACCTCGCTGCGCACCGACATGATCTTGGCGTTGGGAGCCACTCCCGAGGTGCCCTCATTGTTCCATTCTGCCGCAATGATTCCGGCAACATGCGTGCCGTGCGATTGCTCTGCAGAGATCGGGCTTGTTGACGTAGTGTCGGGAACCGTCGAGAAGCCATGCGCATCGCCGCCGAGAACGGTGAGCTCGGGATATTCTTCGCCTTCGTCCCACAGAACGCCGGCAAGATCGGGGTTGGTTTCGTCGACGCCGGAATCGATGACGGCCACAACCACGTCATCGAGGCCGCCCGCCGCAACGGCGTTGTTCCAAGCATCGTAGTCGATATCGACCGCTTCATCGGCGGAGACGCCGCCCATCGCTCCGTCGTTGGACATCCCCCACTGGAATTCCGTCATGTCGGCGGCAAGCTCTTCCTCGTCGGAGCCGAACGTCGCCGGCTCGAACCCTGCCGCAGGATCTTCCGACTCGGAAGGATCGTCGGAGGAGCCCCCGGTCTCTCCCGCTTGCGACAACGCCGCATCGTTGGACGTCTCGCCCTCGGGCGCCCCCGCACCATCCCCGGTGGCAAGCCCGGCTGACGAGACACCCTCTCCGATACCGGAAAAGCCTTCCGACTCTTCGTCGAAGGATTCCACGTAGCCGTTGGGTTCGGCGAACAGCACGCGCCCGTCGGCTTCCAGCTCCGCGATGAGCTCTTCGGTGGTCTTGGATTCGTCGCGCACCAGCACCAAGCGTCCGGCAGGTTCGTCGGAGGCGCTGCCAAGCGCCAACGTGCGGGCACGCGCCGCCGGCTCCGCCTCGCTGCCAGCCTCCGCATCGTCGCCCAGCGTCTCCGCGGCCGCCTCGGCGTCCACCGTCACCAGCGTCTCGGCGCCATCGAGAAGATCGCCGCTCAGCGAGAACGCCCTCGCCTGCGCGCCGCCATCCACCACGTACGCGATCGCCTCGTGCTCCACATAGGCGTCGGGCTCCCACTGTGCCGCCTCGGCTGCAATCCCCTCATCGGGCGCTTCATCCGCAAAAGCCGGCAGCGGCAGCACCCCCGCCGCCAAGATGATCGAGAACGCGAACGCCAAAACCCGTTTCACCATAGCCCGAACCCTTCTCGAACCGCCTCCGACCACGCAAAGCGCATGACCAACGAAACTCAGCAGATCTGGCACCGCACATCGCTCATCTGGCGTTTTGCATCGACCTTCGGATAAGCGCCTTGGCTGCCAGCCCGGAAAACACCGCTTCACGTGATTCTATCGCACAAGAGGGACGCAGCACTCGCAAAAGACTGCAAACAGAGCCGCCCCTCGCACGCGAGGCGCGAGGGGCGGCCTTCAAAAGCGCCTGCTTGCGCCTATGCGCGCTCGGTGCGCACCTCGTCTTCGGTGTGGAAGTCCTCCTCGATCGCCGCGCAGCCGCAGTCGCAGCCGGCAGCGGCCTTGGCATGGGCGCCGAGTACCGGATCCTCGGTGTGGTTGGCACGTGCACGCAGCACCCGCGCCTCGCGCTCCTTGTCGGCCAGGTTGGCCTTGGCCACGCTGATCATCAGCTTGATGCGGTTGAGCTGGTTCACCTCCGACGCGCCGGGATCGTAGTCCACCGCCACGATGTTGCTCTCGGGATAGCGGCGGCGCAGCTCCTTGATGACCGCCTTGCCCACCACATGGTTGGGCAGGCAGGCGAACGGCTGCGTGCACACCACGTTGGGCGCGCCCGTCTTGATGAGCTCGACCATCTCGGCGGTGAGCAGCCAGCCCTCGCCCATCGAGTTGCACAGGCTCAGGATCTCGCTGGCGTATTCGGCGAGCTCGTAGATGTCGGTGGGAGGCTCGAAGCGGTTGGACGCCTCGAGCGCCTTGCGCACCGGCTCGCGCAGCTTGGCGATGGCCTTGAGCGCGATCTTGCTGCCCACCTCGCTCTTCTTGGTCTTGCCCAGCTGGCGCTGGAAAATGCCGCCGGCGATGCCGAACAGGAAGAACTCGATGAGGCCGGGCACGACCGCCTCGCAGCCTTCGCGTTCGATCACGTCGACGATCTGGTTGTTGGCCGTGGGATGGAACTTCACCAGGATCTCGCCGACCACGCCCACGCGCGGCTTGGTGCCCTCGCCCTGAAGCGGCAACGTGTCGAAATCCTCGATGATCTGGCGCACGGTCTTTTTGAACTCCGCGCCCTTCAGGCCGCGGCGCAGCTGCCCCTTGCACACCTCCATCCAGTGGTCGAACAGGCGGTTGGCGCTGCCCGGCTCCACCTCGTAGGGGCGCGTGCGGTACAGCGTCATCATCAGCAGATCGCCGTACTGCAGCGCGTACACGGCCTGCATCAGCATCTGCGGCGTGATCTTGAAGCCGGGGTTGTCCTCGCCCAGGTCTTTGAACGACAGCGCGATCACCGGCACGTGCGGCAGGCCGACCGCCGCCAGCGCCTTGCGGATCAACGAGATGTAGTTGGTGGCGCGGCAGCCGCCGCCGGTCTGGGTGATGATGACGGCAAGTTTGTCGGTGTCGTATCGGCCGCTCATGACAGCCTCCATGATCTGGCCGGTGACCAGGATCGACGGATAGCAGATGTCGTTGTTGACGTACTTGAGGCCCGCGTCCACCGCGCCGTGGTCCACCGACGGCAGAAGCTCCAAGTTGTAGCCGTTGCGCTTGAAGATGTCGATGAGCAGGTCAAAGTGGATCGGCGCCATCTGCGGGCACAGGATGGTGTAGCCTTCGGCCTTCATTTGCTCGGTGTAGACCGCGCGCGGGAACTCGGTGGATGCGCCCTCGCGCTGGCGGAAGCGCTCCTGCACCTCGGGCGCCGCCTTCTGCGTGAACGTCGCGGGCGCGTTGGGCACATGCTCGGCTGCCACCTGGGCGCGCGCATCGGCTGCCGCAGCGGAGTCCTCGGCGGCGTGGGTCGCGGCGGATTGCTCGGCTAGCTCGGCGGCGATGCGTCCCTCGACGCTGCCGTCACTCGCCTCGATGCGCGCCTCCATGTCGGCGACCACCTTGTCGACGTCGAGCGACGCCACGGGGCAGCCGGCCACCTGGGCCTGCGCCTCGGCCTCTTCGTCGGCCTGGTCTTTCAACGCGGCCAAGAGGCTGCGCACGCGGATGCGCGCGGCGCCCAGATTGGACACCTCGTCGATCTTGAGCACGGTGTACACCTTGCCGGCGCGCTCGAGGATCTCCTGCACCTGGTCGGTGGTGAGCGCGTCCAAGCCGCAGCCGAAGCTGTTGAGCTGGATGAGGTCGAGATCCTTGCGCCCGGTGGCCACCTTGGCGGCGGCGTACAGGCGCGTGTGGTACATCCACTGGTCCACCAGGCGGATGGGGCGCTCCAGCGTGCCCAGATGCGCGATGGAATCTTCGGTGAGCACCGCCAACCCGAAGCTGGTCAGAAGCTCGGGGATGGCGTGGTTGATCTCGGGATCGTTATGGTACGGACGGCCCGCCAGCACGATGCCGTGCGTGCCGGTCTGCTCCATCCAGGCCAGCGTCTGCTCGCCCTTGGTGCGCATGTCGCGTTTGAACGCCTCGTCCTCGGCCCACGCGGCCTCCACGGCGGCGTCCACCTCGGCGCGCGTCGGCGCGGGGACGCCCTTGCCCATGAGGTCGGGGTGCGCCTTGACCAGATCCTCGTACAGGCGCTTCTTGAGCAGGTCCTTGCGATCGTACGGCAACCAGGGGTTGAGGAACTGCACGTCGGAGGTGCGCAGCTCGTCGATGTTGAGGCGCAGCGCCTCGGCATAGCTGGCCACGATGGGGCAGTTGAAGTGGTTGCCGGCGCCCTCGTCCTCCTGGCGCTCCCACTTGCTGCAGGGGAACCAGATGAAATCGGGATGCTTGTCCAGCAGGTTCATGATGTGGCCGTGGCTGAGCTTGGCCGGATAGCACACGCTCTCGGACGGCATCGACTCGATGCCCGCCTCGTAGGTCTTCTTGGTCGACGGGTCGCTCAGCACCACGCGCCAGCCCAGCTGCGTGAAGAACGTGAACCAGAACGGATAGTTCTCGTACATGTTCAGCGCGCGCGGGATGCCCACGCTGCCGCGGGGCGCGTTCTCGGGAGCAAGCGGCTCGTAGTCGAACAGGCGATGCGTCTTGTATTCGAACAGGTTGGGCACGTCCGTTGCCTCAGAGCCCTTGCCGAAGCTTTCGCCCTTCTCGCAACGGTTGCCGGTGATGAAGCGGCGATGCTTGCCCGTTTTCTCGTCCTTGCCGAAGTCGTTCACGGTCAGAAGGCACGCGTTCGAGCAGCCCTTGCAGCGCACGGTGCGATGCGTGGGCGCCAGAGCCTCGATCTGGTCGAGGGACAGCAGCGTGGACGCGACGGCCGGCGCGATGGAGCCGGTGTCGCCCGCGTTCAGCGCGCTGCGGTGCAGCGCGGCGTGGTAGCGGTCGCGCGCCAGCAGGGCCGCACCGTAGGCGCCCATGTTGCCGGCGATGTCGGGGCGCACGGCATCCACGCCCGCCAGTTGCTCGAAGGCACGCAGCACGGCGTCGTTCAAGAACGTGCCGCCCTGCACGATGACGCGCTCGCCCACGTCATGCGGGTCGCGGATCTTGATGACCTTGAACAGCGCGTTCTTGATGACCGAGATGGCCAGGCCCGCGGCGATATCGCCCACCGTGGCGCCTTCCTTCTGGGCCTGCTTCACGCGGCTGTTCATGAACACAGTGCAGCGGCTGCCCAGATCCACCGGCGCCTTGGCGCGGATGGCGGTCTGCGCGAACTCGGCCACGTCCAGGTTAAGGCCGCTGGCGAAGCTCTCGATGAAGCTGCCGCAGCCCGAGGAGCACGCCTCGTTGAGCATGATGTGGTCGATGACGCCGTCCTTGACGCGCAGGCACTTCATGTCCTGGCCGCCGATGTCCAGGATGAACTCCACGCCGGGCAGCATCTCCTGGGCGCCGCGCAGGTGCGCCACCGTCTCGATCTCGCCCGAATCGACGCGCAGCGCCTCGAGCAGAAGCGCCTCGCCGTAGCCGGTCACCGTGGCGTGCCCGATACGTACGAGCGGATGGCCGTCGTCGGTGACGGGAAGCGCCTGGTACATCGCGGCAAGCGCCGATTTGGCGCAGCCGAGCACGTCGCCCTTGTTGCTGGCGTAGTGGCTCCACAGAAGCGCGCCGTCCTCGGCGATGAGCGCGGCTTTGAACGTGGTCGATCCGGCATCGATGCCCAGATACGCCGTGCCCTCGTAGGATGCCAGGTCGCCGCGGCGCACGACCTCGGTGTCGTGGCGGCGCTTGAACTCGGCGTACTCGTCCTCGTCGGCGAACAGCGGAGCCAGGCGCACGACCTCGGAGCCCTGGATGTCTCCCAGGCCCTTCAAGCGCTCGACCACGTCGTTGAGGCGCTCGGGGCGGGCGTTGTCGCTTTCGGTGCCGGCGATGGCGCAGCCGCTCGCCACGAACAGATGCGCGTTGTCCGGCACGATGATGTGCTCGTCGTCAAGCTCCAGCGTTTCGTAGAAGCGCTTGCGCAGCTCGGGCAGATACTGCAGAGGACCACCCAAGAAAGCAACGTATCCCCTGATGGGACGTCCGCACGCAAGACCGGAGATGGTCTGGGTCACCACGGACTGGAAGATGGACGCCGCGATGTCCTCTTTGCGCGCGCCCTCGTTGAGCAGCGGCTGCACGTCGGTTTTGGCGAACACGCCGCAGCGGCTGGCGATGGGATAGATGGTGGTGTGGCTTTTGGCCAGCTCGTTCAGACCGCCCGCGTCGGTGTCCAGAAGCGCGGCCATCTGGTCGATGAACGCGCCGGTGCCGCCCGCGCAGGTGCCGTTCATGCGCTGCTCGATGCCCTGGTCGAAGTAGATGATCTTGGCGTCCTCGCCGCCCAGCTCGATGGCCACGTCGGTCTTGGGGATGAACGTCTCCACCGCCGTCTTGGACGCGATGACCTCCTGCACGAACTCGATGCCCAGCCACTGCGCCAGCAGCAGGCCGCCCGAGCCGGTGATGGCGATGGTCATCACCTCGTCGCCGAACTCCTCCGCCGCCTTCTCCAGCACCTCGACGATGGTGGCGCGCACGTCCGCATGATGGCGCTGGTAGATGGAGTAGCGCACGTTGTGGGCGTTATCCAGAATCGCCAGCTTCACCGTGGTGGATCCCACGTCGATGCCGATGTGCAGGTTCTGCCCGCCCTGCTCGTTTGTCGCCTTCACGGCCTCGTCCGCCATGATGCTCATCCTTTCCTCATCTTCCGCCTTGCAGCCATGCCGGCCGCAGACGCTCATAACGTGATCGATTCGCCCGGCTTGATGAAAAACAGGCGCATTGCGATCAGCGCCATCTCCTCCGAGCTCTCCTGCATGCCCGTCTCGATCCAACGCTCGATGACGCCCAGATACGCCGTCGCGTAAAACGCCACGTAGTACTGGACGAACGGCGTGGGGTCGTTGCGATAGCGTTCGTGCAGGATGGTCTGAATAAGGTTCGCGCACACCGAGTCGCGCAGGCGCGGCGCAAAGCGGATGTCGCCGCCGGGCCCGGTGACCGCATGCAAAAAGTCGCCCTGCTCGCGCAGGTAGTCGAACAGGTCCACGAGAAACGGCAGGGGCTGCTTGCGGGTGCGGTAGCGCACCAGATCCATCACCGTCAGATCCTTCATCTGCTCCTGGATGCGCTCGAGATCGGCGATGACCTCGTCTTCGAGCGTGGTGAGCAGGTCGTCTTTGTCGTGGAAGTGGTTGTAGAACGTGCCGCGGTTCAGATCGGCGCGGGCGCACAGATCGTTGACGGACAGCCCGTCCAGCCCGCGCTCCTCCATCAGCTCGATGAGCGCGGTGCGCAGAGCGCGCTTGGAACGCGCGATGCGCCTATCGGTGTTGGCATGCGGCGCCAAGCGACCTTCTTCCTCCGACGATCAACACAGCGGCCAATAATCAACAGCCTGTTCAATATCTGTCATTTTACGAGGAAAAGAAAGGGACCGCAACCTTTTCGGCGCGGTCCCTGCAAGGATTTTACGTTGACGGCGTAGTCGTGCTGCGGTTTAGCGCAGCTCCACCCAGACCACGTCTCCGACGGCGGGCGCTTCGATGCCCGGTCCGTCGGGGAGCATGTAGTAGGCGTTGGCCGCCTCGGCTTCGGGCGAGCCAGGACGCCCCGGCAACGGCGTGCCGGAAAGCGTGCCGTCGGGCAGCGCCTCGACGGTGAGGAACTTGATGCCGAAAAACGTCGCATTCGGCGCGACGATGGAAGGCCGCACCTCGCCGGCGACCTTGGGCTTCTCGTTCTTCTTGGGGCCGTGATGTTTGGAGGGAAACGGCGCGGCAAGACGCACGGGGATGCGCTCCGGTTCGGGTGAAAGCCCGAGGAACTTCATCATCAGAGGACGCAGGTAGAAGTTGAGCGTGAACGAAGCGCCCGCCGGAGGGCCCGAGATGCCCGCCACCGGGGTGCCGTCCACCAGCGCGTACGAGCTATGATGGCCGGGACCGTGGTTGGTCTCGTGGCAGATCACCTCGCCGAGCTCCTCCATCTGCTCACAGTTCCAGTCCTCCGACCCCTTCGACGAGCCGGCGTTGAGCACCACGATGTCTGCCATCGCGCAAGCGCGGCGGATGGCGGCCTTGATCTGCTCCGGATCGTCGGGCACGATGTCGAACACCATCGGCACGCCGCCCCACTTTTCCACCTTGCCGCGGAACACCACGCTGTTCGTCTCGATGTTGCGGCCCGCCTCGATGGGGCCGCCGGGCACGACCAGCTCGTCTCCGGTGGGAATGAACGCCACCTTCGGCTTCACGCGCACCGGCACCGCGGTGACATTGCCAGTGGCGATGCGCGCCGCAACGTCGGCGTTCACGATCTCGCCCGCCCGCGCCAGCACGTCGCCACGCTTCATCTGGCTGCCCGGCGCGCGCGTTCCGGCAAAGCGCGCTGATGGCGCCGCGTCGATCCGCACCTGCTGCTCGTCGTCGGACACCGTCACATGCTCGATGACGATGGCCGTGTCGTAGCCATCCGGCATCACGACGCCTGTGTTGGCGAACTCCCAGTCGACGCCGCGCACCCAACCCGACGTGTCGGGCAGCTCGCCCGCGGCAAGCCCTTCGAACGCATCCCAGTGCACGGCGATGGAATCCATGCAGCACTGCAGCTTGTTGGGTTTGTCGACCAGCGACACCACGTCGCGCGCCAGCACGCGTCCGAACGACTCGGCGATCGGCACCAGTTCCTCCGCCGCGGCGTCGCCCGGCTCCGGAAACGCGCAGCGCGCCAACATCGCCGCGACGGCCTCCTCGCGCGAAAGCTCGATGTGCTTGGAATGATCTCTCATATGCATCGCCCCTGACTTATCCTTGCCTGCGAATATAGCGATTATCGCACGCGAACGCTTCTCGTTCCATACATCGGCCGCAAATGCACGTTTTTCCACGTTGGTCGACATGCCCCCACCCGCAAAGCACGCTAATCGGCTCAAATCGGCCTCCTTTTAGGAAAAAGAGCCTGGAAAGAGCGGTTTTGCACATTCGGAGCACCCCGGCATGTCGACCAACGGTGAAAAAACAGCATTTCATCGCCATAATCCAAACAAGCCCCGCACAATAGCCCAAACAAGCGCCCGTACACCGTCGCCCCGGCTTCCCCGCGCTCCGCACGTACGCATCGATGCCGCATCCGGTTAGAATGAGCGGGACGGAGCAACCCGAAAGGTCGATACCATGACGCACTCGCCGACACCGCGCAGAAAGCCCACGCGCCGCCGCGATCAAGGCGGCACCGCAACCGCTGCGCCCGTCATCGCCGTCGTCGCGGGCATCGCCATTCTCGCCGTTGCCTTCATCGTGTTCGGAGGCGGCATTCCCGGCCCCGGATCCGCCCCGTCCGCCGACGGACAAGGCGACGCCTCCTCCCCCGCCGCGACATCCCAAGACGACCGCGTCTCGTTCTTCGCCGTCGGAGACAACCTGCCCGAATCCTATATCGGCGCCTATGCCGACGCTTGCGCCGGGCAGACCGGCGACGGCACGTACGACTACACGCCGATCTACGCCCCCATCAAGCCTTACATCGAGTCAGCCGATCTGGCGTACGTCAAGCAGGAAACGCACCTGGGCGGCGACGAGATCGGCCCACGCGGCTGGCCGTCGTTCAACACGACCGACGCAATGGCCGACGCCATCGTCGATACGGGATTCGACCTGGTCGCATCCGCATCCAACCACTCCTACGACTGGGGCTACTACGGCGCAGTCGACCATTCGCGCAGCGTGTGGAACCAGCAGCCCGTCGCCTTCACCGGCACTGCCTCCAACGAACAGGAAGCGCAAACCATCCCCGTGGTCGAGCGCAAGGGCATCACGTTCGCGCTGCTCGACTACACCTACGGCGTCAACGGCTACGCGCAATCCGACCTGCCCTCGTACGCCGTCAACTTCATCGACGAGGCGCGCATCGAAGCCGATGTGGCGCGCGCCCACGAGATGGCGGACGTCGTGCTGGTAGCTATGCATTGGGGCACCGAGAACCAGACCGAAGCCGATGCGGAGCAGATCCGCCTGGCGCAGTTCCTGGCGGATCTGGACGTCGATGTGGTGCTGGGATCCCATCCGCATGTCATCGGACCGCTTGAATGGGTGAAAGGATCGTCGGGCCATCGGACGCTTGTGGCGTACTCGCTCGGCAACTTCCTCAGCCACCACGCCTCGCCCTTGCTGGAAAACGAGCTGGAGGGGATGCTCTCCTGCGACTTCGTCAAAACCGACGACGGCATCTCCATCGAAAACGTCACGTGGACGCCGCTGGTCAACCATGGCGAGGAAGGCGACGAGACCTCCTATGCGGTGTATGCGCTCAAGGACTACACGCCGGAGCTGGCCTCCCGCCACCGGATGCTCTCGCAGCTCGACGATCCCGTCGGGCAGCTCGAAGCAGTCACTCGCCAAGTGATCGGCGAGGAGTTCGCCATCGACGCGTGACGTGCGGCGCGCATTTGCTATCCTTGTCGAATGCAGTAGACAACCGCGGACGCCATGCCCGCGCGCACATCCGAACCCTAATCTGCGGCACGGCCGCGCACTGGAGGAGCCATGCAGATCACACCCCATGAAATCGCCGAGACGCTCTCGATGGTGAGCGAGGAGCACCTGGACATCCGCACCATCACGCTGGGCCTGAACCTGCGCTCGTGCGCGGACAACAGCGTGGATGCGGTTGCGCGCAAGGTGTACAACCGCATGGTCAGCGCCGCAAAGCAGCTCGTGCCCGTCGCCGAGCAGCTCGAGCGCGAGTACGGCATCCCCATCGTGAACAAGCGCATCTCGGTGACGCCCATCGCCGAGATCTGCTCCGCCGTGCGCGAGGACGACCTCACCCCCATCGCCGAGGCCATGGACCGCGCCGGCAAAGAAGTGGGCGTCGACTTTGTGGGCGGCTTCACCGCGCTGGTGCAAAAGGGCGCTTCGAAGGCCGACATCAAGCTGATGGAGTCGATCCCCCACGCGCTTTCCGCCACCGACCGCGTGTGCTCGTCGGTCAACGTGGGATCCACGCGCGCCGGCATCAACATGGACGCCGTGCTCAAGATGGCCGGCATCATCCGCGCCACTGCGGAGGCCACCGCCGACCGCCAGTGCATCGGCGCCGGCAAACTGGTGGTGTTCTGCAACGCCGTGGAGGACAATCCGTTCATGGCGGGCGCGTTCCACGGCTCCGGCGAGGCGGATGCCGTCGTCAACGTGGGCGTGTCCGGTCCCGGCGTGGTGCGCGCGGTGCTGGCGAGCATGCCCAAGGACGCCGACCTCACCACCGTCGCCGAGGCGATTAAGGCAACCGCATTCAAGATCACGCGCGCAGGCGAGCTGATGGCGCGCGAGGCCAGCCGCCGTCTGGGCGTGGCACAGGGCATTCTGGATCTGTCGCTTGCCCCCACGCCCGCCGAGGGCGATTCTGTCGCCGAGATCCTGGAGGCCATCGGCGTGGGCACCTGCGGCGGCCCCGGCACCACGGCGGCGCTCGCCATGCTCAACGACGCCGTCAAGAAAGGCGGCGTGATGGCATCGAGCAGCGTCGGCGGCCTGTCCGGCGCGTTTATCCCCGTGTCCGAGGACGCCGGCATGATCCGCGCGGCGGAGGCCGGAGCGCTTTGCCTGGAGAAGCTCGAGGCCATGACCTGCGTATGCTCGGTCGGCCTGGACATGATTGCCGTGCCGGGCGACACCTCGGTCGAGACCATCGCCGGCATCATCGCCGACGAGTGCGCCATCGGCATGATCAACTGCAAGACCACCGCCGTGCGCATCATTCCCGCCATCGGCAAGAACGTCGGTGAGCGCCTGGAGTTCGGCGGACTGCTGGGATACGCGCCTATCATGCCCGTCAACCAGCATGCGGGCACCGTGTTTGCCCATCGCGGCGGCCGCATCCCCGCCCCGCTCAACTCGCTGAAGAACTAAGGAGGGGGGGTGGGGGGGCCCGCCGGCGCGGGCGGCGGCCCCCCCCCCCGCCCCCCCCCCCCCCCCCCCCACCCACCCCCCCCCCCCCCCCCGCCACCACCCTAAACCCGTTGGGGGGGGGGGGCCGCCGGGGGGGGGGGGGGCGCCCCCACCCCCCTTGGGCCCCGGCTCCGGCCCCAGCAGAACACGCCGCCGAGCAGCAGGGCCGACAGCCCTTGGGGAACGCAACATCCCGCCGGTTTTCTGGCGTTTTCAAACTACGCGCTTCGCCCGAGCTTATACATCGTTTTACCAGATGAACGCCTGACAGAATACTGGCCGAATGTTGCAGAACCTCCGACGTTCGCAACGATTGACAGCCGTCCTCGATCGCCGCGCGCAACGGCAAGAATATTACAGTCCCAGCGCACGGACGGCTTCGATCAGGGGACGCCCGCGATCCGCCTCGCTCAAAAGCGGCGTGTCGAACGGGATGGTTGCGGGGACGATCTTGGTGGGAGCGGGAGGGTCCTTGAACCAGTCAGTGCCCTCTCGCGCCTCAGGGATTCGCGCGGTGTCGGTGCCGATAGGGATGTACACGTCGTAAGCGGCGTCCTGACCCGATCCGTCCTCCCAGCCGTCCTGCCACAGGCGCACCAGATCGGCGCGCCCCGCCTGGCGCGCAAGCGATGCCAGGGTGAGTTGCGGGTCGACAGCCAGCAGCGCCACCATGTGCGCGTTGCCGTCGACCAGACAGACCTTCCCCTGAGTCAGATTCACAATGAACGCCTTACCGGCTCCCTGCGGATACTCTTGCGCAGCGAATCCTCTTATCCCGTGGCGGCGCGCAAGGCGAGCAAGGCGTTCGATTCGATCCCTCGCAGCGGCGTTGCTCGTAAAGTAGGCGTGATGTCCCACCGCCCCGACGAACGAGGCGCACGGCATCTCCATCAGCATCTGCCTGGTCGCATGATCCATAAGAGCCCCTTCCGCCCGAACCCGTATCCAAGCACCACCCGCAGCGTCGACCGGTTGCGTTGGCTGGCAAGCGCGCTAACTCCTAGTCGCGCGTCAGTTTGCGATGGATGCGGTGCGGACGGGCTGCCTCTTCGCCCAGGCGTTCGACGCGGTTCTTCTGATAGCTGTCGAAGTTGCCTTCGAACCAGAACCAGTTGCCGGGGTTATCGTCGGTGCCCTCCCATGCCAGGATGTGGGTGGCGACGCGGTCCAGGAACATGCGGTCGTGGCTGGTGACCACGGCGCAGCCGGGGAAGTCCATCAGCGCCTCCTCCAGACTGGAGAGCGTCTCGACGTCCAGGTCGTTGGTGGGCTCGTCGAGCAGCAGCAGGTTGCCGCCCTGGGCCAGCGTGATGGCCAGATTCAGGCGGTTGCGCTCGCCGCCGGACAGCACGCCGGCGGGTTTTTGCTGGTCGGAGCCTTTGAACCCGAAGCTGGCCACATAGGCGCGGCTGGGAACCTCGGTCTCGCAGACCATCATGTAATCCAGACCGCCCGAGACAACCTCCCACACGGTCTTGTCGTTGTCGATGCCCTCGCGGCCCTGGTCGACGTAGGACACCTTGACGGTCTCGCCCAGCGTAAGCGTGCCGGAGGTGGGCTGCTCCTTGCCGACGATCATCTTGAACAGGGTCGACTTGCCCACGCCGTTGGGACCGATGACGCCCACGATGCCGTTGCGCGGCAGCTCGAAGGACAGGTCGTCGATGAGCACGCGCTCGCCGAACGCCTTGTGCAGGTGCTCGACCCGCAACACCTCGGCGCCCAGGCGCGGACCCGCCGGGATGCGAATCGACGTGAAGTCGAGCTTTTTGCTCTGCGCCGCCTCGGCCACCATCTGGTCGTAGCGGTCCAGACGGGCGCGGCTTTTCGCCTGGCGCGCCTTGGGGCTGGAGCGCACCCACTCCAGCTCGTTGGCCAGGCGCTTTGCCAGCTTCTCGTCACGCTGCTTCTGAGCCGCCATGCGGGCGGCTTTGGTCTCCAGGTACGTGGAGTAGTTGCCCTTGTAGGGGTACAGGTGACCGCGGTCGACCTCGCAGATCCACTCGGCCACATTGTCCAGGAAGTAGCGGTCGTGCGTGACGGCCAGCACGGCGCCCTCGTAGTTGTGCAGGAACTTCTCCAACCACAGCACGCTCTCAGCATCCAGATGGTTGGTCGGCTCGTCGAGCAGCAGCAGATCGGGCGCCTCCAGCAGCAGACGGCACAGCGCCACGCGACGGCGCTCGCCGCCCGAGAGCACGTTGACCGGCATGTCGGGGTCGGGGCATTGCAGCGCGTCCATCGCCTGGGACAGCTGGCTGTCCAGATCCCAGCCGTTTTTGACGTCGATCTCGTCTTGGAGCTTGCCCATCTCGTCCATGAGCTTGTCGAAATCGGCATCGGGGTCGGCCATCTCGGCGCTGACCTGGTTGAAGCGCTCGACCTTGGCCAGGATGTCGGCAAAGGCCATCTGGATGTTCTCGAGGACGGTCTTGTCCTCGTCCAGCGGCGGCTCCTGCTGCAGGATGCCCACGGTGTAGCCGGGCGTCAGACGCGCCTCGCCGTTGGAGACATCCTCAAGCCCCGCCATCAGCTTGAGCAGCGTGGACTTGCCCATGCCGTTGGGGCCCACCACGCCGATCTTGGCGCCGGGGTAAAACGACAGCGTCACGTCGTCCAGGATCACCTTGTCGCCATGCGCCTTGCGCGCCTTGTACATCTGGTAGATGAATTCCGCCATGTTGCCTCTTGCCTTTCTATCAGGGGTAACAGGTTCGGGTATCGATGCGGCGCCTTCGCGGCGCCGCCTGTTCGCTTGATTGTTTATAGCAGGATTCAGGCGCGTGGTGAGCGGTATACGGCGCGCACCAGATATTCCACATTGCCCTCGGGCCCTGTGATGGGGCTTTCGACCACACCGTCGACGTCGAACCCCTCGGCGGCGAGCGCGGCACGCACCTCGTCGACCACGCGCTCGCGCACCGCGGCATCGCGCACCACGCCGTGGTCGGTCTCTTCGTGACGTGATTCGAACTGCGGCTTGACCAGCCCGATGAAGACGCTGCCCTCCGCGCACAGGCGTGCAAACGTGGGAGCGAGCGCCGCCAACCCGATGAAGCTGAGATCGGCGACAAGCAAGTCGAACGGCGCGCCCAGCTCGGCGGGGTCGGCAAGGCGGATGTTGGTGCGCTCGAACACGGACACGCGCTCATCCTGACGGATGCTCCAGGCAAGCTGCCCGTAGTTGACGTCGACGCAGACGACGCTGGCGGCGCCCGCCTGCAGCAGGCAGTCAGTGAAGCCGCCGGTGGACGATCCGATGTCAATGCAGCGCAGGCCGCGGACGTCCTGACCGAACGCATCGAGTGCGCCTTGCAGCTTGAAGCCGCCACGCGACACGAAGCGTTTGCGACCGCGCACCTCGATGGCGGCGTCGGGCGCGACGCGCACGGCGGCGCTGGCGGGATATTCATCGCCCACCTTCACCTGGTGCGCGAGCACGAGCCTCAGGGCCTCGCCCGCATCCGCGGCCAGGCCCTGCTGCACCATCAGCTCGTCAAGACGGATTTTCTTCTGTTTCGACATCGATCCCTTTTAAAATGATTCGCGGCAGACGATCTCGTCGAGTTCGCGGCGCTGCGCGTGCATGGGGCCGGGAGCGGCCTTGGGGTGCCCCACCATGAACAGCTCGACCAGACGGTAGTTCTCGGGCACGTTGAACAGCTCGCGCACCTTGCGCGGATCGAACGCCCCCACCCAGCAGCCGCCAAGCCCCAAGCTCGCCACCGCATCATCGATGTTCGTGAGCGCGATGGTGGTGTCGATGTCACCGAAATCGCAGGTCTCGGGGCCATGATCGGGCGTCGGATGACTCGACACGTCATGATCGTACGCAGCGATGATGACTGTCGGCGCGCCATAGCGGCATCGCGTGCATTCGTCGATCTTCGCCAGGCCCTCGGGGCTTTGCACCACGCAGATGCGCGTGGGCTGCAGGTTGCGCGCGGACGGCGACTTGCGCACCGCCTCCAGGATGACGTTCAGCTCCTCATCGGTCAGCTGCTTGTCGTAGAACTCGCGGCATGAATAGCGATGCCCCACCAGCGTCAGAAAATTCTTGGCTGCATCCATGGCGAAACCTCCTCGATCCCAGGTTTTTCTCTCCCTGCGAGTATACAACCCGGATCCGCACCGGTTTGGCGGAAACGGACGCCTCGCTGGCAAAGTAAACGGATCGGTGCATTTCTCGCCGCGGGGACGGCGGTCGGCTATCATGGATGACGTAAGTCACACGGCAGTCGGACGGAGGCGCATCATGGCAGATCGAGAGCAACGCAAGGAGCAGGCCGAAAAGCACAACGCACTGATGAAGGGCGCGTTCGCAAGCGAGACGGCAGCGACCGTCGAGGCCGCGACCATCTACGAAGAGGGCGAGGGCCGCGCGCTGGAGCTGCCCGAAGCCCCGTTCGAGGCGACGGAGACGCTGGTCACCACCGCATTCGTCCCCGAAGCGCTCTACCGCTTCGGGGAGGGGAAGTGCGCCGTGGTCGATCCCGCTTCGTTCACGCGTCCGGGCGGCGGCTATTTGGACGGCGCGTTCGGGCCGGAACAGGTGCTTTGCTCCGACAGCAACCTGTTCGAGGTGCTGTGCGGCATCAAGCGCGACTTCCACGACAAGAACCGCGACTATCGTCGCGGCATGCTGTTCACCGACCGCTGCGCCTATCTGTCCGACGTGGCATTCTCGCGCGGCGGCACCGTGCGCAAGGCCGACGTGATCGCCATCGCCGAGCCAATGCGCGCCCGCGCGCTCGAAAACCATCGATCCGAAACGGAATGCGACCACGAGCTGGCACGACGCATCGAGACGATCCTCTGTACGGCGGCGGCGAACGGCTGCGAGACGCTGGTCACGGGCGCGTTTGGATGCGGGCGCATGGGATACCCCGTCCAGCAGGTGGTCGATCTTTTCAAAAAGTGGATCGACGAGCATCCCGGCACCTTGAAGCGCGTCGTCTTCGCCGTCCCGCGCGCGCATTTTGACGCATTCGACGCCGCGTTCGGACAGCCGAAGGAAGAGGCGCCCGCTCCTGCCGTCGTC
The DNA here is from genome assembly GCA_958452575.1 of uncultured Eggerthellaceae bacterium. Lineage (GTDB taxonomy): Bacteria > Actinomycetota > Coriobacteriia > Coriobacteriales > Eggerthellaceae > Aphodovivens. Next base: position 93,876 of record CAUDUM010000003.1, on the reverse strand, counting down.
GACGCGGACGAAGACGCCGACGACGAGGATTGGCGCAACATCGAGCTACCCGAAGGCGTGACCCTGCGCTAGAGATGGGAAACGGTACAATTCGCCCCCTTCTCGCTCCAAAGGCGCGACCCCAAGCCAAGCCTGAACGAGTTTTTCTCGGCGATTTGTATAAATAATCGAGATATGAACGATCTTCCCGCCAGGCTGAAGGCAGACTATCGCCGAGAACGATCGCGCCCGTCATCTTGACCAGGCTTTTTCCATCTAAACGCCGATGTCCCCGAAACCCAAGAGGGTCCGGGGACATCTTTTTCGGAGAAAAATCGTTCACTACTCCGATTTCTTTACAAATGGAGCGAAAAAATCGCCCCGAACCGTCTATCACCGACGATTACGCCTTCGGCAGCAGCTCCTGGGCGATCTGGACGGCGTTGAGCGCGGCGCCCTTGCGGATCTGATCCGCCACCACCCAGAACGCCAGGCCGTGATCGACCGTGTCATCGCGGCGAATGCGGCCGACGTAGGTTCCATCGGTGCCGGCGAGCAGGCCCGGCATGGGATACTCGTTGTTGGCGGGATCGTCCATCACCTCGACGCCGGGAGCGGCGGCAAGAGCCTCGCGCGCCTGCTCGGGCGTGACGTCGCTTTCGAACTCGACGTTGATAGACTCGCCGTGGCAGCGCAGCACGGGCACGCGCACGCAGGTCGCAGCGACCTTGATGCCGTCGTCGCCCATGATCTTCTTGGTCTCGACGACCATCTTCCACTCCTCTTTGGTGGAGCCGTCGTCGAAGAACTTGTCGATATGCGGGATGCAGTTGAACGCGATGCGGTGCTGGAATGCCTCGACGGTCAGCTGGTCGCCGTCCGCACCGCCCAGGTACTCGCGCGTCTGATCGTAGAGCTCCTTCATGGCGGGAGCGCCCGCGCCGGATGCCGCCTGGTACGTTGACACGACCACGCGCTTGATGCGCGCCAGGTCGTAGAGCGGCTTGAGCGCCACGACCATCTGGATCGTGGAGCAGTTGGGGTTGGCGATGACGCCGGAATGCCAGTCCAGGTCGCCCGGGTTGACCTCGGGAACCACCAGAGGCACGTCCACATCCATGCGGAACGCGCTGGAGTTGTCGATCATCACGGCACCCGCGTCGACCACGGCCTGGCGCATCTTCTTGGACATGTCGGCGCCGCAGCTGAACAGCGCGATATCGACGCCCTCGAAGCTCTCGGGCGTCATCTCCTGAACGGTGAGCTCACCGGCGGGAACATCCCCGCAGCCGTCGAACGCAAGCTTTTTGCCCGCGCTGCGCGCACTCGCCAACGCACGCACCTCGCTCGCCGGAAAGTCCAGGTCATGCAGCACCTGCAAAAACTCCAAACCGACAGCGCCCGTGGCTCCGGCCACAGCGACCACCGGCCGCGCCGGCATCTCCTTATTCCACATGGCAACCCACTCCTTTTCAAACGCGAAAAAGTGACCGTCGCTTTTTCACATACTCCCCCGAAACGCGAAAAGGCGACTGCCTCTTTCACGTTCCAGGGTGTCGGGCTAGCGGCCCTTGTTCATTTTGGCGGCGATCTCCTCGGCGGACAGCTGCGTCTCCTCGAACACGCTGTCGGAATCCAGGCCGAACGCGGTGTGCAGGCAGCGAACCGCCTCCGCCACCTGAGCGGAGTCGATCACAACCGACAGGCGGATCGGCGAGGTGGAGATCGCCAGGATGTTGATGTTGTTCTCGCCCAGCGTGCTGAACGCCTTGGCGGCAACGCCCGGAGAGGACTTCATGCCGGTGCCGACCAGGCTCACCTTGGCGATGTCCTTGTCGACCACGTACTCGCGCGCCTTGATGTCGGGCAGCACGCGCGAAAGCGTCTCCTCGGCGCGCTTGAGATCGCCGCCGGGGCACGTGAAGCTGATGTCGGTGAGGCCGTCTTCCGACACGTTCTGGATGATCATGTCGACGCTGACCGCGTTGCCCGCCAGCGCGCTGAACACCTTGGCAGCCACGCCCGACGTGTCGGGCACGCCGCGGATGGTCACCTTCACCTCGGACGTGTCATGCGCGATGCCGGTGATGACGGCTTCTTCCATCATGTCGGTTTCCTCCTTGATATAGGTGCCTTCCGCGTCGGAGAACGCCGAGCGCGAATGGATGACGACGTCGTACTTGCGCGCGAACTCGACGGCACGCATCTGCAGCACGCCGGCGCCGGCGCCGGAAAGCTCCAGCATATCCTCGTAGCAGACCTGGTCGAGCTTCTTGGCGCGCGGGCAGATGCGCGGATCGGCGGTGTAGACGCCGTCGACGTCGGAGTAGATCTCGCACACATCGGCGCCGATGCCCCAGGCCACCGCGACCGCCGTGGTGTCGGAACCGCCGCGGCCGAGCGTGGTGATGTCACCCGCCGCGTCGATCCCCTGGAAGCCGGCGACCACGGGGATGTAGCCACGCGACAGCGCATCCATGATGCGCTCGTTGTGCACCTTCACGATCTTGGCCTTGGCATGGGTGCCGTCGGTCTCGATGCCGGCCTGGCGGCCGGTGAAGCTCATAGCCTTGTAGCCGCACGCCTCGATGGCCATGGCCAGAAGCGTCATGGAAACCTGCTCGCCGGTGGACAGGAGACGGTCCATCTCGCGGGCGGGCGGATTGCTGTTGAGGGCGGCGGCAAGGCCGACCAGCTCGTCGGTCGTCTTGCCCATAGCGGACACAACGGCGACCACCTGATGCCCCTCCTGCCGACGCATGACAAGTCGCCGAGCGACCTTTTTTATGCGCTCAGGCGAGGCAACCGACGTGCCGCCGAATTTGCATACGATCAGAGACATATCGTTCTTTCTTTTCGCAGATGAAACGATGCGGCTACCACTATAGCAAACATCCCCGCACCCTCAGCGGGCTTCACGACGAACGCGCACGTTTGAACTGGGGAAGTTGCGCCAGCAGCACGGCGGCGAACACGAGCGCGCAGCCCGCCAGCTCCGCACCCGACATTCTCTCGCCCAAAAGCGCCCATCCGCCAAGCGCGGCGAACACCGACTCCAAGCTCATGAGGATGGCGGCAGGCGCCTCGTCGACGGTGCGCTGGCCGATGTTTTGGAGTGTGTAGCCAAGACCCGTGGAGAAGATGCCCACATACAGGATCGGCAGAAGCGCCGGCAGGGCGTCGAGCGGCGTGGCGCCCTCGACGGCGAGCGCGCAGGCAGACGACAGCGCGGCGCTCGTGCAGAACTGGATCGCCGAGAGCCACAGCGCGTCCTCGAGCGCGAAGCGCCCGACCGCGAGGATATGGAGCGAATAGAACAGCGCGCCCACGAGCATGATGACATCGCCCAGATAGACGCCGGAGAATCCCTGGTCGAGCGGCACGCACAGCAGGTACATCCCCGCCAGGCACACGAACACGGCCGCGACGACCGCCGGATGCAGCTTGCGCCCCATGAAGCGCGCGAGCAGCGCGACGATCACGACGTAGACCGCGGTGAGGAACCCCGCGCGGCCCGACGCGGCGGCCTCGGGGGGATACGACGAGATGCCCGCTTGCTGGCAGTTGTCGGCGGCGAACAGCACGATGCCGCAGATGATGCCGCCGATGATGAGGCGGCGATGAGTCGAGAGGAAACCCGCGGAAGCGCCACGGCCGATGCCGGCGCCGGCGCGGCTGCGGGCGCTGCCGGTTCCGAATGCGTCCGCGGAGGACGGCGCGGCGCTCGGCTCGGACGGGGGCGCCGCCGTGCGCCGTGAGCTGCCGCGGCGCGTCGCGCGGCGCACGGCGATCATCCCCAAGGCGAACAGGCACGCGATCGAGCTTTTGCCGGCGATGAACGTGAACGGTCCGACCACCTCCGACGCGGCGGATTGCGCCGGGAACGACATGCCCCACACGAACGCGGCGACGAGCAGCGCAAGCGCTCCGGTGAACTTGGCACCGCTTATCGATCGCTCCACCTCGCGTCGCACCCCCTCGTCCGCATCTCATCCCGCACCCGCTTGGTCAATCCGCCCGCATCCGGACAAGCGCCTTCGAAGGCGCATCCCTTAAGCGGCGGTCGATCGACCCCGCCCGCACGCGTTGCGCGCGGACGGCGAACGAGGGCAGATTATAGCCTAGAGCGGCTCCTCCGCCACGCAGTCGAGCTTCATTTCCTCGCAGAGCGCCACGAGCTTCTTATCAGCGGAGAACAACGTGGCGGCGTTGCGACGCACGAGCGTGAGGTAGAACATGTCGTACACGGAGTGGTCTTGGCGCACCGCTTCGGCGAAAGCCTCGGCGGCGTTCTCCTCGAGGGGGACGAACTCGTCGACGAGGTCGAGGGCGTCTTCTATGATCCCTTCCGCCTCTTCCTCGGTCATCATGCCGGAGTGCACGTATTTCCAGAGCGCATTCCTGGTCCCGGCTCGAAAGAGCTCCGAGGCGATTATCCGCTCGCCTTCCAGCACAAGACCCCTGAACCCCAACCCCCGGCTGGTTTTCCGAGCCATTTCAACGGCGGCGCTGCAGTCCAAAACAATCATCGGATACCTGCCAATTCCGGAACGATCTGGTCATCGCGTTCCTCGCGCATCTGTCGAACGATTTCGGCGGCAGACGGAAAATCGTCGGGGATCTCGATATACGGCCTCGCATCGATCCGCTCGAACACCTTCTTCCTGTGCTCGATGCGGGCTTGACGCTCCTCCTCCGCCGTCCTTCGCCGATCGCCGTGGCGGATCTCTTCGCGCTCCACGGGCACGACCACCCAACCAGTCCGGCCTCCGATCTGGCGATACGCGCGCAGGTACTCGCGCAGGATGCGCACCGTCTGCTGGGAGATGCTGCGGTCCTCCGCCGCCGCGCAAGCGCGCAGCTCCTCGTACAACTCGGCGGGAAAATCCTTCACTTGCAACGCGGGCATGGCACCCTCCTTTCCGCGAATTCCTCCGTTTTTCATGCTTTGGCATGAGTATAGCATGCTTGCTTCTCAGGGACGCGAAAAGAGACGGGCATGGACGAATCCCCCGACGACGGGCGCTATCTGGCATTCTGTGCATTTATTCATGATTCGCTCCCGTGATGCTCGTATACTTGATCCATCTCGTATAATTGCGTTTTTCGCAAGGCGAGGAATCGGGCACTACCGCAGGGGGTTGAAATGGGCGCATTCTTCGGCGCAACGTCGCATCGCGATGTCGTTTTGGACGTGTTCTTCGGAGTCGACTACCACTCGCATCTGGGCACCAAGCGCGCCGGCATGGTGCTGCGCGACGAGCAGGACGGGTTCCAGCGCGAGATCCACTCCATCGAGAACACGCCGTTCCGCACCAAGTTCGAAGACGACCTGGCGACGTTCCACGGCACGTGCGGCATCGGCTGCATCAGCGACACCGATCCCCAGCCCCTGCTCATCCGCTCGCGCATGGGCGTGTTCGCGCTGACCACGGTGAGCGCCATCAACAACGCCGAGGAGCTGGTCAAGGCATGCTTCGACGGCGGCGACCACCAGTTCATGGCCATGAGCTCCGGCAAAGTCAACGACACCGAGCTCATCGGCGCGCTGATCTGTCAGAAGGACAACTTCATCGACGGCATCCGCTACGCCCAGCAGATGATCGACGGCTCGCTCACGGTGCTCATCATGACCGAAGGCGGCGAGATCATCGCCGCGCGCGACAACCGGGGACGCCTCCCGATCCTCATCGGCAAGGACGCCGACGGCTACTGTGTGTCGTTCGAGTCGTTCGCCTACCAGAAGCTCGGTTACGCCGACGAGTACGAGCTGGGGCCCGCCGAGATCGTGCGCGTCACCGCCGAGGGCTACGAGACGATCGCGCCCGCCGGCGACGATATGAAGATCTGCGCGTTCCTCTGGGTATACTACGGCTACCCCAACTCCAACTACGAGGGCGTCAACGTCGAGGTCATGCGCTACAACAACGGCGCCATCATGGCGCGCGACGAGGCGGCGGCCGGCACCCTGCCCGACGTCGACTACGTCGCCGGCGTGCCCGACTCCGGCGTGCCGCACGCGATCGGCTACTCCACCGAAAGCGGCACGCAGTTCGCCCGCCCGTTCATCAAGTACACGCCCACGTGGCCGCGCTCGTTCATGCCCAGCGACCAGCGCATCCGCGACCGCATCGCGCATATGAAGCAGGTGCCGGTTCCCGAGCTCATCAAGGACAAGAAACTGCTGTTCGTGGACGACTCCATCGTGCGCGGCACGCAGCTGCGCGAGACGGTGGACTTCCTGTACAAGGCCGGCGCCTCCGAGGTGCACATGCGCTCGGCCTGCCCGCCGATCATGTTCAGCTGCAAGTACCTGAGCTTCTCGCGCGGCAAGTCCGACATGGACCTGATCGCCCGCCGCGTCGTACGCGAGCTGGAAGGCGAAGAGGGCGACAATCATTTGGACGAGTACGCCGACAGCTCCACCGAGCGCGGCAAGTGCCTGCTCAAGAGCATCTGCGAGCAGATGGGCTTCGACTCGCTGGGCTACCAGTCGCTGCAGGGCATGATCGAGGCCATCGGCATCGACCCCAAGAAGATCTGCACGTACTGCTGGGACGGCAAGGAGTAAGGCGGGAGGCCGCTACCGAAGTCCGGCTGCAAAGCGCCCGGTGATCGCAAGGTCGCCGGGCGCTTTTTTATTGAGCGAGCCAAATCATACATATCGGTCGAAATTCGCACTAGGTTGGCAAAAGCTCACTGGCATGCACGGTAGGAAACGCTCTCGACGCCGAACTATATTCGCTAGATCTTTTCGAACCAAGAACCACCAGGACGTTTGCGAGCACACACGCAAGCGACACGTCATCCAACGAGCCAACCCGCTCCAGCATGCCCCCTCTCTCTCGAGCGCCAAGGTCGACAGAGCGGAGCACCTCACACTGGACGAAACCGTAGATGGGATTGCCATCCGCTATCGGAACATGCAGAGGGCAGCCGTTGCCGGGCGGCATCAGCAAGCGATAAGCGTCAGCGCGCACCGCTTGTTGATGTCCCAAGGACTCAGAACCACCGCGTAATGCCTTCCCACCGACTCGTGTCTTTTTTTGGGGGGGCGAAGTCCAAACGAGAAGAAATCTCCCTGTTCGCAGATCATCGCGACCACGCCTCGTACTCGACGCCGATAAGCACGTCATCGAGCCACGGCGAAGAGCAATCAATCGGCTTGCCAAGAGGTTCATAGCCCGCGTACAAGACGTCAAACGCACGCCCTTAGCCGGCTTGACCCTGCGATGCGCCTTCTTTTTTGGGAACGATCTCGATGTTGCTCGCTCGTTGACAACCGCACCGGCGTCGTCCTCCGCCTTTAGGCAGACAATCCGGAGAAGAGACCGAAGAATCCTCACCGCCTCCGAGTTCCCCCCACGAAGATATTCTGGTAGCCTGAGTTGGAGAACGAATCTCGGCGACGTACGCGCGGATCGAAGGAGGAGTGGCGTCGCCGGGACATTTGACGGCGGAGTGAGAGCTACTGGGGGTAGAGCTCGTCGATTATCTGAGAGAAACATCGAGACAGCTTATGTTTTGCTGCATCTGTGTACAATTCTTTCATTAAATCGGCCTCGCGCATGGCATCAATTGCCGATTGAATATCCTTGTACGCTTCGATGAGCTTCGGGTTGGAATTCTCGCCCTCTTCGTACGGATTTGTTTCCAGCGCTCTCGCGAGTAGTGCGACGCCATATTTTTCTTCGAGCTCCTCGAGCAATTTCGATTTAGTGTCGGGTCCGCTGTAGACCGCTTTCATTTCCTGGAAAGCGTTTAGAAGGTCTCGAAAGCCTCTAGATCCGAGCAATGAGCCTATTATTTCGCTTGTCTCAAAAGGTTTCATGCCCGTTTCGCGGAATGCCGTTTCGATTTGTGTGTAGAGCCTAATTCGCTCTATGGTCGCCTCGTCCAGCCCCAAGTAATCAACGGCATCCTGCATTTCAAATGTCCTAGAAGAGGTTTCGCCTAGAAGATATCCGACATCGACCCCAAAAAAGTCTGCAAGCATGATGATCGTTCCCATGGGAGGGAAAGAGGCTCCGCGCCCGCTTTCGTCATCAATTTTCAGCCATCGACTTATACTCACCTGACTGACTTTAGAAAACGATATATCGTTTTCGTACCTCTCGTTGATCCTTCTAGCAAGCTCTGCTTGAGATACTTTTCCTGCTCCGCCGTTCTTGCGATCTTCCTCTTTGTATCTTTCGAAGCAGGTATTGAGCCTCTCTCCAGATTCTCGCTCGATCTTGGCATATACATTTCATGTATCAAACCTCCGAAATAACGAGATTACTATACAAATATAATGCCTAGTAAGAATCAATTTCAAGTTGGATACTTCAAGCAGAAGGTGATGCCAGAAACGAGACGAGGGGACTCATATGTCATCGAGAACCAGCGACATCATCGCCCGTCTGGAAGCGTCAGGGATGATGACCAGCAAAGGCTACACGCATGAGCAGCTACTTGATGAGATGAAAGGCTTCGAGCGGGCGGCTCTGGGGGAGGTTTTCCGCGAGGGGTATTCCGACAGCTTGCGCACCTATGACCTGATCACCCACTTTCGCGACATGGCGTCCCAGTATGGGCTTGACGACACGGAAGTGTTCGGAAGGCTCGTATGGGCGCTTCAGAAACTGAGCGGGGAGATCGGGGCGCTTGTCAACGGCGCACGCGGGGAGTTCTACATGGCGCGCGCCCTCAGGTGGCTTACGTGCCCCAACGAGGTGCTACTCAACGTCGAGCTCGAGTTCGAGGGCGAGCAGTGCGAGTACGACGCCATCGTGATTTCGCCGTCCGGTATCAATATCGTGGAGAGCAAGTTCTGCAACCATGATGCCGAAATCGACGAGGACGGGTTCTTCCACGATCGCAACCGCACTCCCGATCGCTGCTACAACGTCGGAGAGAAGATACGTGCAAAGGAGCATGTCCTTTTCAACGTTTTGGAGAACGCTTCTCCCGGCATCATTCCACGCTCTTGCATCCGCAGCGTCTTCTTCGTGGCGAACAACCGCGTCAAACTCGACAACCGCTTCGGCGTCGTCGACGTCTGCAATGCCGGCCAGATCTGCCCGCTTATCGAGTCCCGCGATGGCGAGGTGCTCTGCCAGGGTGCGCGAGGATCGATCGCGGCTTCCATCGAATGGGCGGCCGAGAGCTTCCTCTACGAACCCGACATCGACTTCGACCAGCTCCGCTCCGGTATCGCGGACTTCATCGTCATGGTCGAGAGGGCATCGGCTCGAAGCGAGGCGAATGAAGAGAAAGGGTCGAGGCGGTACGGCTTGAAGCGTTCGTTGTCGATCCTGCCCAGACTTTTCCTGCAAGGCTCAGGCGCATGCGGGATATTGCGAGGATCGCCGCTGTCGCTGCGGCGATGTGCGCTCTCGTTTGCTTCGCAAAACGGGGTATGTGATTATACGCATCGAGTTGGGAGGTCGCTATGAACCAGTGCGAGAATTCGGTAGCTCTTGGGCGTTTGCTCAGCGGAAGGGAGCTCGAGCAGGTGGCGAGGGGTATCGAACGCGTTTTGGAAAGCGTGTCGGAAGCCGTTGATCGAGGGGGGTTCTTTCCGGTGTTCTTGATGGTGGGAGGCGGCCTCGGTGCAGGCTTCCTTATCGCCATGCTTAACGGGGGCAAGATTTCCCTTTTCAACGGAATCTTGGAGATTGAGTCCTTCGGTCCGGTATAGACTGCTGTTCATCCCATTTTCTTCAGAGGTCGGCCTAAAGCCGACCTCTTTTTCGTTTGAGCATCTACCGATCTATGCAAAAACTACTCAGCACGAACCCGTCATCTTGCTTCCGTGTCGAGAGATTCCGAATCAGACCAGAAAAAGTGGCTCGTATATTAAATTCAACCAGTTATTCAACAACGCTGTAATATGACACGCTTGTTTTGACCTCCGAGGCGTCACTTGCCCCGAAAGCCTCGAATCGAACCTTCTCCCCCACGGGCCACGATGATGTGCCGGCATACGTCTCTTCGATCTTCACACCGTCTTTGTCGTAGAGGGCGAGAGTAATCCCCACGTCTTCGAATCCGATTTCCGTTGTATTCTCGGCGACAGCTGTATAAGTGGCCATCCCATATCCCTCATCAACCTTCTCGAATGCAAGAGAAGCAACGAGTTGGTTGATGGCATCTTCCACCTCTGTCTTCTCTTCGACGGTGTTTGCGTTTAGAAGCAGGTCATTGAGGGTTTCTTCATGTGCTGGATCGACCTCCAGGCCATACGTTTCGACAAACAGTTTCAAAGCCACAGTTCGTTCATCGTAGATTGCATTCCAGGCATCGTAAAACTCAATACTATCAACCGGATACTGGTCTAGTAGCTCGAGCGAATCGTCTAGCAAATTGGCGTAGGAAAGCACCGTCTCCTGCAATTTCGAATCTTCAAATTGTCGATCACGGAATGGGGCAATCGCGTCAATTTCTACCTGGATGGCTTCGGCATAACCGTCCTTCGTCTGCGCATCCCCCGTTTGCTCATGCTTATCGACGACATCGAATCTGCTTTCCAAGCCATCGGCAATCGCCGCCATCACCTCGTTGTCCGCATAATCTGGCCCCGAATCTTGAGGTTGCTGCGTGCATCCCGCAAACAAGATGATCGAACAGAGCAATGCGATGACAACTGTTATTTTTTTCATAATCGAACCTCTCTTATCCTTATCGAGCTACTGATTGCCTTCCTCTGCCGAATTGCTCTTCCACTCAAACTCAACGGCATACGAATCCCCTAACGCAGCAAAAAACAGGCTTCGGATATTCTTCTCCGTTTGTTCCCGAGCCTCATCGAGAAGGCCTCCAGCAATTGCCTCCTCCTCGCTTCGCGCTCGACAATCCGCCTGTATCGCATCGACGTCCTTAACCTCGATAGGGTTCAGGATGTTGTTGTTCTCCTCCAGTACGCCCGTCACCTCCATGTCAGGGGTATTGGAAATGATGTACGGCTCGGAAAGCGAAACGATGATAGTTGACCCGTTGGTCGTCATGTCAGCTTCGCCTAGATTCACGCCAGCTTTTATCGTGCCGGCATAGCGGTACCAGAAGCTGTTCCTAGTCGGATCAATGTCAAACCAATCGAAGAAACGCGCAACATCAGTGGCTTTTTTTACGATCGAGTAGTCTTGGGAGACACTTACCAGCTCGTTTTGCTCGACGATCCTGCTAAACACGACCGATACTGCGTTGGCTGCAGACTCCTCATCGGACTGCTTGTCAAAAATGCTCGACTGGACAAGCAGCACGCCGGATACGCCCAGAACGAAGCCGACCAGTAAACCGCCGATTAGGAACTTTACTCGTTTCGACAGAGCTATCGATATCTTCGACTTGTCCTCCGCCACGCCGATGCACCTCCTCTTTACGTTCACTTTAAGCTCGCTGTATATGCTCTCTATAAAGAGCGATTTCCCATAATATCAAACTTAAACTGGGCGAATGGACAACGAGCGCGAAAAGAGGAGCTTGGGCTTGCATATTCGAGAGGCGCGTGTGCGCAAGGGCGTCTCTCAGCGGCAGCTCGCGCTGATCACCGGGACCAGCCGCTCGTACCTATGGCGAATCGAGACCGGTACCGCTGACGTAGGGATCGACGTTCTATGCCGCATTGCCCGTGCGCTCGACGTAGAAGTGGCGGACTTCATCGATTTCTAACCGCGTTTCCCCACGATACGCTCATCAGGAAGCTTTTTCCTCAGTTCCCAACTGAATCATCGGCGCTGTCGTTGCGTTACGCTTTTCGGCGTCAGCTTATTCGCGAGAATCGCAAGCTCTTTTCTAGGGCATACGACGCTCGCGAAGTCGGCTGATGAAGCCATTCGCGAAAATCGCAAGCCATTTTACGAAGCACCCCTGCGTGCGGGTTTCGTCCGCCGGCGAAAACGGCTCTTCCCGCAAGCCGCCCGCAGGCCCAGTGCTACCATTCCTATTGGCGCTCTTGTTAAGGAGAAGCTCATGCCAACCGAAAAACTGACCGAAGACCTGCTCAAACGTTTGCTCGACGCGCAAACCCCCGAGGAGTACCTCGACCAGGGCGAGACGCTCGACCGCCAGCTGAGCGACTACCTGCACGCGCTCCTCAACGAACGCGACGGTATGACGCGCGCTGACGTGTACCGCGCGGCGAAGCTCAACCCCACATTCGTCTACGATATGTTTCAAGGCAAATGTCTGCCCAAACGCGACAACGCCATCATGCTCGCGTTCGGACTGCACTGTAACCTCCGCGAGACTCAGCGCCTGCTGCGCCTGGCCGGCGTGTCCGAACTGTGGCCGAAGAACCGCCGTGACGCCATCATCCTCTGGTGCATCGAGCAAGGTCGCGACTTGGATGGATGCGACGAAGAACTATGGCGTCTGCGAGAGAAGACGCTGTTCGATTCGGAAAAGTAGCCTCCAATGATGCCGCAAAACGACAATCCAGCCAATGAAAACCGCGTCTCACACGCCATGAGCATCGACGACGCCTACCGCGTGGAGCAGACGCTCGCACGCAGCGCACGTGGAATTACCGAGCTGGTCACTCTGAACGAAGCAGGGCCGTTCATCAGGAAGAAGATCCCTCGGAAGCTGGTGCATCGCGCCGTTTGGGCCTCGCTGGGCGACTGCGGCGATGCGGGATTGCCGCGTATTCAAGCCATGTACGAAACGCCCGATTGGTTCATGGTCGTGCACGACTACCTGCCAGGGAAAACGCTGGAAGCTGTCCTTGCGGAAGGGAAACGGTTCTCCGTCGCTGAGGCCACAGACCTCATGGGGCAGCTCTGTAATTCCGTAGCGGATCTACACACCCATCGCATCATCCACCGCGATATCTCGCCCGCCAATGTGCTCGTTTCCGAAAGCAACAATGAGAGACATGCCTACCTTATCGACTTCGGCAACGCCCGCATGATGCACGAACAGCTCGCCCCCGACGATGCGACGCAAGGCACATGGGGTTTCGCCGCTCCTGAGCAGCACGGATTCGCCCAAGCCGATGAGCGTTCGGATGTCTATTCTCTCGGAAGGCTGTTGGGATTCATGCTGACGGGCATTCGCCCGGGCGATTCCAACGACGATAGCTATTTGCAGCACCTTGCCGACCCCGCCATCGTGCCGCCTCGGCTGCGCGCCGTGCTCGATCGCGCTTGCGCGTTCGAGCCGAGCGCCCGCTTTCAAGATGCCACGACGTTCTCGGAAGCGCTGCGAGAGGCAGCTCGCCCCTCAAGCGCGCAGAACAGCCACGACCAACCGGCGTCTCAACCCGAGCCGCCAACCCGACCCCAGTCGGCTCCGATTCCGGCACCGACATACAGCGTCGCTTCGACGAGCGGTGCCACCCAAGCAGCCGTCAACGTACCCTCAAGCGTCGCCGCCCGTCCCAAAGCAAACCGCACCCTCAAATTCGCCTTGCTCGGCATCGCGCTTGTCACCGTGGTTTGCCTGGGCGCTACAACCGTCATCTCAGCGCTGCATCCCGACAAAGGATCTTTCAACGAGTCGGGATCCTCCGCGTCGACGAACAACTCGAACGATGCCGGATCCAACCTTGCCGACAGCCTTTCCGATAACCTGCTCGGCATCGCCACGGATTCCTACCGCAACGGCACCGGCGATACAGATTCTTCGCAAGATGCCTCCGGGCCCGCTCAACTGGAGCTGGTCGAATCCGGCTGGTCTCCCGGAACGGACGGATTCATCAACTACGCCTTCGCCATCCGCAACCCCAGCAGCACCGAAACCATCGACTACCCCGAAGTCGTCATCACCGGCCGCGCCGCCGATGGTTCGGTGGTGTTCTCGCATTCGCAAGTGCTCTTTTCCATCGGGCCGGGCGAAACCCAGTATTTCGGCGGCCCGGCCGGAAACGGCACGGCGCCGGATACCGTCGAGTTCGCACTTGGCGCCTCAAACGACTTCGACATCACCGAAGCCGATGGGGCGCGGGCAACGTTCGGCTTCTCTCCTGTCTCGGAGGTGTCGTCCGGCATGGGCGGTTCCAGTTTCACTGGAGAGCTGACCATGTCAGACGGCGCAGTCCCGGAACTCGTGAACAACGTAGCCGTTATCATCGTCTTGCGCGACGAGTCCGGCTCCATCGTCTATGGCTGCAGCACTTTCATCAGCATGCCAGAACCCGGCAGGAGCGCGCCCTTCGAGTGCGACGCCTTCGGCCATCCCGATTACGCCACCGCCGAGGCTCACGCGTTGTTCTGGTAAGCGCCGCCGAGGTCGCGCCAAGCGAATCCGTCCCAAACGCCAAAACGCCCCCGGTTTTCCGGGGGCGTCAACACTCTGCTCCATCTTCTTACGGCGATTTCCGCTTCCTTCCTCGTCCTTCCTATGCCGCCTCAGCCACTTTGGCCGTGATGCGCGCAACCGCTTCGGAATAATAAGCGGCATCGGCGGCAGTGAATTCTCCGGAGTCGATCTCCCCTATCGCCGCCATTGCTTCGGAATACTGCGCCATCATGTCGGGGTATTTCGCCAGCAAATCAGCTGATGACGGATTTGCCTTGTACTCCTTCATGAAGGCAACGTACTCGTCGAAGAACGCCTCGTACTCATCCATTGCCGCTTTCAGATCCGCAGAGACTTCGGCATCCGAGCTTTCCAGGGCCTCCGTTTCGGCGGCAGCGCTGCTCTCAGACTGGGATTCGTCGGCATCGACGGGAGCGGCAGCGTCCTCCTTCAGCTTCACGGGTCCGAACACGCCTTCAACGTCGAAGTCGTTGCCGTAGAACGCGCTTTTGATATCCGAATAATCACTGTACAGATCGCTGCGCGCGTCAAACCACGCCTCGTACACGTGGCTGCGACCGTCGAACCACGCCTCGTACGCTTCGCTTCTCACGTCGTACCATTCATCATACGGAGTGACGTCCTGCGCGTCGAGGATGGCCCCGTCATAGTAGGCATCGTAGAATTCTTCGAAGGCGTCCTCGTAGATCGCATCGTAGTAGTCATCCAAGGCATCGTCGTAAATCTGATCGTAGTATTCGTCGGTCGCTTTTTCGACCTCACGATCGTCGGCAACATCGACGTTGTCGACCACGGCTTGGTAGTATTCACGCCCTTGCTCGCGCAGGCGCTCGCCAAGCCCTTCGGTCTCGCTTATCGCAAGATCGTACCAACCCTGGACAGCCTGCACGTTCTCGGTGTATCCATCGTAGGTGTCACCCACCTGGGCGAACACCTTCTCCTTCTCCTCAATTAGTTTTTGGCTCGTGCCCGACACATCCGCTTGCGCTTCCGAGAGAATAGCCTCAAGAGGGTTGGACGAAGCAGCTGGGGCGGCCGGGGCGGCCTCTTCCTGCAATCCGCCGCTTGGGGCTTGGTTGCCGCTACAGGCTACCAGAGAGAACGCCAGCGCAGCGGAACATGCCAAGATCGCCGTCTTTCTCATCGGTAACTTCTTCATAGAACTTGCTCCTTTCCCAGGTGGTTATGAAGAGACCAGCGCTTTGCCACAGCGCTTCAATACGACCAGGGCGACGGCAAGGACGACGATCGCAAACGTCACTGCAAGGTAGATCGCAGGAGCGATGCCCCAATCGTGCGTACCGTTGGGAAGCACGCCTCGCTCTGTGAAGTCCCAAACGATGAAACGCGTCACTACCAGAGCCAAAACGCCGAAGACGGCGGAAACGATGGGCTTTCCTAGCGCCGCGAACAGCAAGGCGATCAGCGACAAAACCGGAATCGCATAGATAATCGCCGCTAGAATATCCCAACCGTTGCCACCCATAGAACCGTACACCTGAGCATATTCAAGCAACGACAAATCCGCGGCATCGGACACCGTAAGCCCTGTAGGCTCGTAGAACATCATGTCCGGCGAGACCGATGCCGCCGCTTCGCGGTATTCCTCGTCCGCAGCGCCCCATGGCAGAAAGAACGATGCCACTAACGCCGCCGCCGCAACCGCCATGGCGATGCGCAAAGCCAGTACCGCCTTAGGAGACGACGCTTTATTCTTGGCAACCACCGTTCCAGGTTCCGCATCGCCCTTCTTTTGAAGATCCTCCACTGTCGGCTCCTCTCCCTCTCCAACTCGCGCTTCCGTCTTGGCGGAACTCCCTTCAGGCGAAAACGAACGAAGACGCGCCTCTTACGATCGGCATCGCACGAGGCGCGTCGTTTCCACGACTATGCAATTGTCGCTAAAGAGTCTGATCGATTCCTCAGTTGGCAGCGGAATCCTCCGGCGTGGTTTTCGCCTAGGCGCCGCCGACGTATCCCACATTCCGGGCGCAGTCGGACTGACAGGCGACATCGCAACGATATGGGCAGAACCGCAACTTTAGGTCGCCCAACAAGCCTTGCAGATCGCCTAGATTGCCTTTCGAATGTTCAGACGATTCGGTCGAATAGCTCAACCGTGCTAGACCTTGAAAATACGCCACGCGGGTGCGAAAAGTTACTGCTACGCACGGTGACAGCACGTCATTATCCGCCTCTCCAGTACAATTGAACAAGGAACGCAAAGCCAAAGATCGGACATCGCTATGAATGCAACCCGCAAACACGATCTGCTCGTCTACCTCGTCAAACGGCTGGTCAAGGAGCAGCTGGACAACGGCGGCTTCATGCCGAACGAGCTGCTGGAGCTCATGCCGCCGCGCGGCGCCGAGGAGGGTGCCTCCACGCAGGACTTGTGGCTGGCCTTCCGCGCGCTCGCCAACGTGCGCGAGCCATGGCTCGCCGACCATAACCTGCTTGCCGCGCAGGACGAGCTGCTGCAGGGGCTCATCGCCGAAGCGGGCATTACCGCCGTCGAGGACACCGCCGCATCCCCGCTCGATCCGCGCTTGCGCCTGTGGCGGGGCGACATCACCACGTTGGCGGCAGACGCGATCGTCAACGCCGCCAACGACGGCATGACCGGCTGCTGGGCGCCGCTGCACTACTGCATCGACAACGCCATCCACACGTTCGCCGGCATCCAGCTGCGCTTGGAATGCGCGCGCCTCATGCAGGAGCAGGGGCATCCCGAGCCGACCGGTCAAGCCAAGGTCACGCCCGCCTACAACCTGCCGTCGCGCCACATCATCCACACGGTCGGCCCCATCGCAAACGGCCGCCCCACGCAGGAGCACCGCGCGAATTTAGCCTCAAGCTACCGCGCATGCCTCGATGCCGCCGCGCAAGCGGACGACTCCTCCGTCGCGTTCTGCTGCATCAGCACGGGCGTATTCGGCTTCCCGCCCGAGCAGGCGGCGCCCCTCGCCGTGGAGACCGTCCGCGCTTGGCTCGCCGAACGCGATGCAGCCGACCTTCCCGCGCCTACCGTCGTCTTCAACGTGTACAAGGAATCGGACGAAATACTGTACCGCGACCTTCTTCGGATCGCCTGATACCACACCGAAGAAGCCCCCGCTCCCGCTACCAAGCCGAGTCCGCGACCGAAATGCGGAATAACACAGGCGTTTATTCCGCATTTCGGTCGCGGACTTGCCGTTAAAACGCAAGGTTGCCGTTCCCATACCGCCCTCGAACCCGTACAATCAGATGTCGCACTTTACGCGCGTTTTACGGGAACGACCTGCCTTACGGCATGACCTGCCGCACGGCATGCGAAGAGGGGAACATGATGGCAGCCAACACCGAAGCCGAATTCAAGCCGGCGACCAAGCTCGAAGCCGAACTCGCCGATTTCCATGGGAAGGTGTCCATCGCCAAGGCGCTGCCCTACGGCATCCAGCACGTGCTGGCGATGTTCGTGGCCAACCTGGCCCCCATCGCCATCATCTGCGCGGCTGCGGGCTTCGACGAGGCGATGACCGCAAGCCTCATCCAGAACGCTATGATCGTCGCCGGCATCGGCACGTTCGTCCAGCTGTTCGCGATCTGGCGCATCGGCTCCAAGCTGCCCATCGTCATGGGCGTGAGCTTCACGTTCGTCACCGTGCTCTCCGGCGTGGCGGCCACCTATGGTTACGGTACCGTCATGGGATCGGTCATAGCGGGCGGCCTCATCTTGCTGGTGCTGGGCCTGCTCGCGAAATACTGGCGTCGCTTCATCGGGCCGATCGTCTCGGCGGTCGTCGTCACCTCGATCGGCTTCTCGCTGCTCTCCACCGGCGCCGAGACGTTCGCCGGCGGCTCGGGCGCGCCCGATTTCGCCTCGCCCGAAAACCTGTTCCTGGGCACCTTGTCGTTGGTGGCGTGCCTTTTGTTCCAGGGCCTCACCAAGGGCAGCATCAAGCAGCTGTCGGTGCTGTTCGGCCTGATCGTGGGCTACATCGTCGCGCTGTTCATGGGCAAGGTGGACCTGTCGGTGTTCCAAGGGCTGCAGGTCGCGTCGCTGCCGCAGATCATGCCGTTCACGCCTGAGTTCAACGCGGGCGCCATCATCTCGGTGACGCTGCTGTTCCTGGTGAGCGCCGCCGAGAACATCGGCGACACCGACGCCATCGCCGAGATCGGCTTCCGCCGTAGCGCTACCGAGCGCGAGATCGCCGGCTCCGTGTCGGCCGACGGCTTCACCAGCGCCATCGCCGGCGTGTTCGGCTGCACGCCGCTGACCACGTTCGCCCAGAACATCGGCCTTATCGGCATGACGCACGTCATCAACCGCAAGGCGATCGCCTGCGGCGCAGGCATTCTGGTGATCGCCGGCTTCGTGCCCGCGGTCAGCGCGGTGTTCGGCTCGGTGCCCGACGCGGTGCTGGGCGGCTGCACGATCATGATGTTCGGCACCATCGTCACCAGCGGTTTCCAGATGGTGGCCAAGGCCGGCTTCACGCAACGCAACATCACCATCGCTGCCACCTCGCTGGCGATCGGCATCGGCTTCACGCAGGTGGGCGGCATCTTCGTCGCTTTCCCCGAGATCGTGCAGAACATCTTCGTGGACAACTCCATCGCACTGACGTTCGTGGTGGCGCTGGTGATGAACCTGGTGCTGCCGCACGGCGATGACGAGAAGCCCGCTAAGGCTGCAACGGAGCCGACCGAAACCTCCGGCGATGCGGAAACGACGCCTGAGAGCGCCCCGGCCGCAGAAACGAAGGCGAGCGATCCCGAAAAGGATCAGGCTCCGGCCAACCCGTCCAGCAAGCTTTCGACGGACGCCAGCGGCGCCACTTCCACCTTGCCGCAATAGCGAGCGGCCTCAGGCAGAGCAAGGCCCGTCTTCTGCACGATCATCGTCACGGTGAGGTCCGCCTCGACGCACGGATCGGCCGCCTTTCCCGTCTGGGCGGATAACCCGCTGGGCACGTCGGCGGCGAGCACTTTCGCATGTTCGGCGCAGCGCTCGTTCACGAACCAGATCCACCAATCATAGGGCGCGCGCACCTCCTCGCCCGAGAACCCGGTGCCCAGCATCGCGTCAATCACCACGTCGGCTCCGGCGACGAACGCGAAAAACTCCAAGATGCCCGCGTTCTCGCACACACGGCACGGCTCCGCCTCCTCAAGCACGCGCTTGGCTTCGACGGCAGCATCGTGGGCAGGCTGCGCTTTGACCTCCTCTGCCCGGCACGGCGACATCACCGCCACGCAGTAACCCTCCTGCGCGAGGATCCGCGCCGCCACCCAGCCGTCGCCTCCGTTGTTGCCCGATCCGCACAGCACCGCGATCGACGGAGGATCCAGCTTCGGCAAGGGCAGGCAGGCATCATGCGCCGCAGCCTCGAGCGGCTTGAGTTTTTGGGCGATCGCCTCGTCGACAAGCTGCTTCGCCGCCTCCGCCACCGCCGCGCCCGCACGCTCCATCAGCTCCGCTAGCGACGTGCCCGCCTCGGCGATGCGCCGCTCAAGCTCGACAACCTGCGCAACATCCAAAATCGGCCTCTCCTCCATAGCTTCCTCCCCGCTCCGTGAAAAAGGGACAGATCACTTTTCACGGTGACAAGCGATCTGTCCGTTTGCCACCGCAGGGGCATTGTTTGCCGCCCTACTCCAGATACGCGCCGGTCTGGCGGCTCCAGAGGTGCGCGTACTCGCCGCCTGCCTCGATCAGCTCGTCGTGCGGGCCGTCCTCGATGACCTTGCCGTCGGCCAGCACGACGATGCGGTCGAGGCTCGCCACCGTGCTCAGGCGATGCGCCACCACGATGCACGTGCGCCCGCGCATCAGCGTCGCGAAGGCGTCCTGCACCAGATGCTCGCTTTCCGAGTCGAGCGCGCTCGTGGCCTCGTCAAGCACCAGGATCGGGCAATCCGCCAGCAGGGCGCGCGCGATCGCCACGCGCTGACGCTGCCCACCCGAAAGCTTGATGCCGCGCTCGCCGGTGATGGTGTCGAATCCTTGCGGCAGCTTCTCGATGAACTCGAGCGCGTTCGCCCGGCGCGCAGCCTCGCGGATCTCGTCCATCGTGGCGTCGGGTCGGCCGTACGCGATGTTCTCCGCGATGCTGCGATGGAACAGTAGCGCTTCCTGGGGGACATAGGCGATGGAGCGCCGCAGCGATTGCTGCGTGCAAGCGGACACGTCCTGGCCGTCCACGAGGATCCGCCCCTCCTGGATATCAGACAAGCGGAGCAGCAGCTTGGTGAGCGTCGTCTTGCCCGCGCCGCTCATGCCCACTAGTCCCACGCGCTGACCTGCAGGTATATGCAGATCAAGCCCATCGAACACCTTCGTCTTCACCCCGCCATCCTCGTAGGAGAATCCGATATCCTGAAAGTCGATGGCGCCTTCGCGCACCGCCAGGGGCTTCGCATCGGGGGCGTCCGCCACCAGCCGCGGCTCGTCGAGCACCTGCGTCATGCCGCTCGCGTCGCCGAACGCGCGGTTGAAGCGCTGCAGGCCGGAGTTGATGAAGTTGAACTGCAGGGTCATCGTGTAGGTGTAGGTGAACATCATCACCAGCGTGCCCGGCGTGATGCCGAACCATGCGTTGCCACCGGAGATGAACACCGCCACCACGCTCATGATCACCACCGCGATGCCCGCGGTGATCACGCCGCGCACCAGCGAGGAACGCATGCGCTTCGAGTCGCGCAGCACCACTTCGCGGTTGGCGGCATCGAACAGCGAACGCTCGTAGTCCTCGCGCCCGTAGGTTTTGACCGTCAGGATGTTCGTCACCGCATCGGACAACTCGCCCGACAGGTCGTTTTGCGCCTTTGCCGCCTTCTCGTTCAGGTGCAGGATGCGCTTGTACATGATGTAGGACACCATCGCGTACACCGCGAACAGGCACATCAAGATGACCACGTACAACGGCACGCGCGGCCCCAGCAGCACGCAGACGAACACGACCGAGCCGAACACCGGCAAGAACGGATGCACCAATGCCTCGACCAGCTGGTTGTAGGCGGCCATGAACTTGGAAGTCTGGGACACAAGCGTGCCGCCGAAACGGTTGGAATGGAACGTCATCGACTGGTTGGACAGGGCGTCGAAGCTCATGGTGGCCAGATCGTAGCTCACCGCGATCTCGAGCTTCCACAGCGAGTAGTCCTGCAGCTTGCTGCACGTCTGACCGCAAACGTTAACCAGCACGAGCGCCGCGATATAGGGACCGAACACCGTAAACACCTGATCGGCGGCGACGGGCGCGGCGCTCACCCGATCGACGATAAGGCCCATGACGAACGGGTTCATATACGTTTGGAACCCGCCGAAGAACAGCGTCGAGAACACCAGCAACGCGAATAGCCCGAAATGCCGTCGCGTCACCAGCCAGTAATAGTGCAGCGTCCGCCGCGTGGTGGACGGCATTTTTCGAGGGCGCGTGTTTGCGCCCACGGATTCCGGTTGCTTTCCTTTGCTGTGCGACATGGCACCATTCTACCCCGCCGCGAAGACCTGCACCCCAGAAACCGGCTGCACCGCTCCAGGGATGAGAAAAATCCTCCGTCTCTTTTTCTCATCCCGGGCAGAGCCTACTCCTTCTCGGGCATACGCGCCAGCAGGACGAACCCGATCAGGAACAGCACGGCGATGGACAGCACGCCGATCGACGGGTTGCCCGTGAGCTGTGTGAAGACGCTCACCAAAAACGTGCCCATGACGGCGGCGTACTTGCCGAAGATGTCGAAGAAGCCGTAGTACTCGTTGGCGTTGTCCTTGGGGATGAGCTTGCCGAACTCGCTGCGCGAAAGCGCTTGGATGCCGCCTTGGAACAGCCCGACGCAGATCGCCAGGATCCAGAATTCAAGCGCGCTGCGCAGGAAGAACGCCGCAAACAGCACGATGCAGAAATAGGCGAGGATCGCGACGAGCAGCATGCGCTTGGTGCCGAAGCGCTCGGACAGGCGCCCGTAGACGATGGCCGAGGGGAACGCCACGAACTGCGTCACCAGCAGCGCCAGCACCAGCTGGGTGGAGTCGATGCCCAGATCGGTGCCGTAGCTCGTCGACATCTTGATGACGGTGTGCACGCCGTCGATGTAGAAGAAGAACGCCACCATGAACAGCAGCAGACGGCGGTCATGCACGATGGATTTGATGGTGTGGCCGATGCCGCGGAACATGTCGGCGAAAACGTGCGCCGTGCGCTCCTTGAAATGCGTTTGGCGTACGTTGCGGATCAGCGGGATGGTGAACGCCACCCACCACGCCGCCGTGATGAGGAAGGCGATCTTCATTCCGATCATCATATCGATGCCGATGGAGGGGCCGCCCAAAACCACCGCGAGGCAGATGATGAACGGGATGCACGAGCCGATGTAGCCCCAGGCGTAGCCGTGCGAAGACACCTTGTCGTAGCGGTCCTCGGTGGTGGCGTCGACGAGCATGCCGTCATAGAACACCATCGAGCCGTTGAGCATCACCGACGAGATCACATAGAGGACGAGGAACGGCAACGCCTCGGTGGGAAATCCCAAGGCAGCGCATGCCACGGCACCGGTGCCCATGAAGCCGACGAGGAACTTCTTCTTGTTGCCCGCAAGGTCGGCAAGGCTGCCCAAAAACGGCATCAGCAGCGCCAGGATCAGCGATGCGACCGTCTCGGCATAGCCCCAGGCGACGACGACCGACGAACCCGGTTCGGCGATGCTGGAGAAATACACGGGGATGAGTGCCGTGGAAAGCATGACGAACGCGGAGTTGCCCACATCGTAGAGAACCCAGCTGGTCTCCTGTTTGTTCAAGCCGAAAGCCATTTCGGATGTCCTTTTCCCTGTTGCCGACAGACGATCGCGCATATCGTCCGAATCCTTGACGAAATGCCCCGCCTCGGGCGACGCCCTTGGCAGACCGCCTTGCATCCGACGCGTATGCGCCGGTTAACAAGCCGGCGAATATTGTATATGATGCCGCGTAGACCAACGTAAAATCAGAGTCAGAAAAGGACGCGCCATGCCTTCCATCATCACGCACGACACCTTCGGGCAGGACATCTACCGCGATCTGTTCACCTCCATCGGAGGCTCGCGCGACGAGGCGGAGGCGTTCCTTTTGGGCAACCAGGGCCCCGATCCCCTGTTCTATTCCGTCGCCTGCCCATGGCTGCGCGCCAACCACGATCTGGGCAACGTCATGCACGACCAGCTTCCCGCGCGCCTGATCGACGCGTTCAAGACGGGGTTGCCGTTCCTGTCTGACGAGGAGCGCCCCATCGCCCGCGCGTACGCGCTGGGCTTTCTGTGCCACTACACGCTTGACAGCATCATGCACCCGTTCATCTTCGGCCAGCAGTACGCGCTATGCGACGCCGGCGAGCCGGGGCTTACGCTCAGCGACGGGCACGAGGTGCACGCTTGCATCGAAACCGAGCTCGACGAGCTGACCTTGTTCGTCAAGCGTGGCGAGACCGTCGAGCGGTTCAATCCGGCACGCGACATCCTCAAGGGATCCGCGCACATGCTCGACGTGGTTTCGAAGCTGTACGTGTACGTGGCGATGGCGGTGTACGGGCGCGCGGTTCCGCTGGAGCTGTTCCGCAGCAGCGTG
Organism: uncultured Eggerthellaceae bacterium; assembly: GCA_958452575.1. Taxonomy (GTDB): domain Bacteria; phylum Actinomycetota; class Coriobacteriia; order Coriobacteriales; family Eggerthellaceae; genus Aphodovivens. Next base: position 70,064 of record CAUDUM010000003.1, on the reverse strand, counting down.
CATGCGATGCGCCTGGGACAGCGAGCCTTCCATTCCTCAAGCGGATTGAAGCGCGCATTGTTGGGCGGTGCGGAGGAGCTGATCAGGCCGTACTCGTTCTGCCGCGCGATGAGCCACCTGCCCGTCGAGATCGAAGAGAGCATCTTCGACAACCGCGAGCGGGCGGAGTGGACCGACCCCTTCACCGACAAGGCGAGCAACGAGAGCTTCTGGGATCTCTACGAGCGCGCCCTCGCCCAAGCCGAGCACAACATCGAACTGTTCGACGAACCCGCGTTCGACCTCGAGGACGCCCGCCACATCACCAACGACAAAAACTTCTCCGGCAAACCAACCACCGCAACGATCGTAGCGGTGGAGTAAGGGACAACTTCGTCGCCTTCGGCACGACAAACAACCTGCTCATCTGCCATATTATTCAACTCCTAGGTCGAGCATAAGTCAGCGAGAAAGGCCCTGGCGCCGGAGATCGTGGGGATCGCGAGGGCGAAGCGTACTTCGGTACGCGAGTCCTCGGGATCGCCGCGAGATCCGGTGCCAGGGCCCTTCGCAGCGTCGACAGGTTCCGACGGCCGGCAGGCCGTCGGAACTTAAACGTTCTTGAGCATGATCGACCGCATGGTGTCGGCGGCGTGCTCGCATGCGTCGCAGCATTTCTCCATGCGCTCGAAGACGCGGGACCACACGTGCGCGCGCATGGGATTGTCGCGGTCGGTGGTGTGCAGCTTGCGGATCACCTTGAGGAACAGGCGGTCGGCCACTTCCTCGTAGTCGCTGACGTCGTGCACGAGCGCGCGGAACTTCTTTGACTTCTTAAAGCTGCGGAAGTCGCCCATCGCCTTGCCCAGGGCGCCGGTACCTTTGCGGATGAGATCGGCGAACTCCTTGGTGCCCTCAGGGATGTAGTGCACGTCGTACATGTACATGCACTGGATGACATCCTCGATGTAGTCGATGATGTCATCGAGGCACTTGGCCAGCTCGATGATGTCCTCGCGCTCGATCGGCGTGATGAAGTCGGTGGCGACGCTTTCCAGGATCGCGTGGTTCGCCTCGTCGCCGCGGCGCTCGATTTGATGGGCCCGCTCCATGTACGGCTCAAGATCGTCCGCCTTGGTGAAGTTCTCCAGCGCTTCGACGAGAAGATCGGCTTCCTCGATGGCGATCTCCGTCTGCTTTTCGAACTGGTCGAAATAATCGAACCTATGATGCTTCTTGCCCATCTTCGCATCCTTTCAGCAAACCGGACGCGCCCTGCGCAAATCCTCGAGCCTTTTGACACCTAAAGCGCGCTTATTGTTGTCAAAAGGCTCGAGGATTTGCCGGAACGTCCGCCCTTCCTCACATCACCGCGAGGAATATCCTCGCAAATACGAACCCCAAAAGGCCGCACCCCGGAAACGTCAGCACCCAGGTTTTGACCATATCGATCGCCACGCTCCATTTGACCGAGCTTTTGCGCTTGGCGGCGCCCACGCCCATGATGGCGGTGGTTTTGGTATGGGTGGTCGACACCGGCATACCGGTGAACGTGGCCAGCATCAGGCACAACGTCGCACCGAGGCTGGCGGCGAAGCCCTGGTACTTTTCCATCTTCACCATGTCCATGCCCACGCTCTTGATGATCTTCTTGCCGCCGACCGCCGTACCCAGGCCCATGTTCAAGGCGCAGAAGATCATCAGCCACACGGGCAGGATCAGCGAATCCGCCTGGCCGATGCCCGTCGCCAGCGTGATGGCCAAGATGAAGACGCCCATGAACTTCTGGCCGTCCTGCGCGCCGTGCATGAACGCAACGCCCGCGCCGGCGACGATCTGCGCCCAACGGAACACATGGTCGGATTTGACGCGGTCGAAGTTCCTGCATAGCCGCGCGATGATCTTGGTGAGGACCCAGCCCGAGCCGAATCCGAGAAACGTCGAGAGCACCATGCCGTAGATGACCTTCATCCACTCAGCGCCGTTGATGCCGCCCAAGCCGCCCTGCAGCGCGATAGCCGCGCCGGTGAGGCCGGCGATGAGAGAATGGCTTTGACTTGTGGGCAGGCCGAACGCCCAGGCGGCGACTCCCCATACGATGATCGCCACCATCGCTGCCATGAGCGCGATGATGGCGGCATGGTTGTCTCCGCCGAAATCGACCATGTGGAAGATGGTGTTGGCCACAGCCGAAGACACCAGCGTGATGACCAGCAGCCCGAAGAAATTGCAGATAGCCGCCATGACGATGGCGGGCGTGGGCTTCATGCAGCGTGTGGAGACGACGGTCGCGATGGCGTTGGGAGCGTCGGTGGCGCCGTTGACAATGATGACGCCGATATTGAGCAGGGTGACCACCAGCAGCAAAGGATTGGACGCCAGTTCGGTGACGAACATACCCCACTCTATAACCACGGCATCCCCTTCGACGCATTTATAGGTAGATTTTCAGTTTATCGTAAAGAGATTGTAAACATGCGGACAAACCTAGCTATAACGAGGTAAAACTCCGCGATTGGATATCAAGAAACGGTAAAACGCAAGAAGCCAGACGCGATGGGTTCCGCCCGGGCAACTCGGCGCAGCGCAAACAACTAGGCCCCGGCGTCCGGAATCCACAGGACCGCGCAGGCGAAACGCACTTCGGTGCGAACCTGCGGAATCGCATGGAAACCGGACGCCGGGGCCTTGGCAGCATCGGGCAGCTGTGGCAACGGGCAGCGAAGCCTTAGGCGTAATAGGCGAACACGCGCTCGCGTTCGGCGGCGATGGTGGTGAGGTTGTTGTGGCCGGGCAGCACGATGGTCTGGTCGGGCAGCGTGGCAAGCTTTTTGAGGGAATGGCGCATGTCCGCCATACTGCCGCCTGCAAAGTCGGTGCGGCCGATCGAGCCGCAGAACAGCGTGTCGCCCGAGATCAGCAGCGGCGCTCCCTCCGAGTCGCTGCCGAATTGCGGATCGAGGAACAGGCATATGCTGCCAGGCGTGTGACCCGGCGTCGAGATGACGCGCCACGCCATACCGCCCAGCTGCACGACGTCCCCGTCAGACACGCGCTGATCGACCGGGCAGGGATCCATCTCGGGATGGCCGTCGGGATCGGGTGCCTCGCCGGCGATGAACGGCGCGTCGACCGTCGACGCGATGACGGTGGCGCCGGTGAGCTTCTGCAGGCGGCCGGCGGCTCCCGTATGGTCGCCATGGCGATGCGTAATGACGATCGCATCAAGCTTCACGCCGCCAAGCGCCTCGACCAAAGCGTCGGGATCGCAGCTGGGATCGACGATGAACGTCGCCTTGCCGTCGGTGATGAAATACACGTTGTTCTGAAGCGGACCCATCACCATGAACCCCGCGGTGACGCACGCTCCGTTGATTTTGTACATCGTCCGTTTGAGCATCAAGCAGCCTTTCCACTCGGCGTTTCCAGCGCGCCCCGCTTCGCAGAGCGGCGGGGCGGGACGCGCATTCCTTAACGAGAAAAGGGATCTGGCCCTTTGCCTTATTTCGACTTCTTGGCGCGCTGGCCTTCGCCGGGCAGCATGCGGCGCGCCTCGAACACGCCTTCGACGGCCTGCAGCCCGGAAAGCATCTTGTCGATGGTGCCGATATCGGACACCTGGAACAAGAAGCGCATGTCCGCCATGCCATCGCGATGGACGTTCAGGCTCGAGGAGATCAGGTTCGCGCCCATGCCGGAGATGACCGTGGTCACATCAAGCAGTAGGTTCATGCGGTCAAGCGCCTCGACCAGCACCTCCACCTGGTACGACGTGTTGGGAGCTGGCTCGCTTTCCCACATCACGTCGATGATGCGCTCGGGATCCTTCTTCAGATCGACGGCGTTGGGGCAATCGGCGCGATGCACCGACACGCCGCGCCCGCGCGTGACGAAGCCGATGATCTCGTCGCCCGGCACCGGGTTGCAGCAACGCGACAGGCGCACCAGCACGTCGTCGACGCCCTTGACCACCACGCCGTTGCTGGAGTGGGTCTCGTGCTTTTTGGGCTGGCGCACGGTGGTCAGCATCGGCGGCATCTTGCCGGTGGACATGGCGCCTGCGACCAGCTGGCTGCCCTCGTCCTGCTCCTTGCCCTTGTCGACCAAAAGCTTCAGCAGGCGGTTGGCCACATGCTGCGAGCTCTCGCGGCCCGTGCCGATATTGACCAGCATGTCGTCGGAATCCTTGTAGCCCATGTGCTCGGCCACGACCCTCATCGCGCGCATGGAGTTGGCGCTGGAGATGCCCAGGCCGTGCTTGCGCATCTCGCGCGTGAGCTTGTCGCGGCCTTCCTGCAGGTCGTCGCTGCGGCTGACCTTGCTGAAGTACGAGCGGATCTTGCTGCGGGCGCTGGGCGTTTTGACGTAGTTGAGCCAGTCGCGCGAGGGGCTCGCGCTTTTCTGCGTGAGGATCTCGACGCGATCGCCCGTCTGCAGCTCGTAGGTGAGCGGCACGATCATGTTGTTGACCTTGGCGCCGACGCAGTGGTTGCCCACCTCGGTGTGGATGGAGTACGCGAAGTCGATCGGCGTCGATCCTGCGCGCAGGCTCATCGCCTCGCCCTTGGGCGTGAACACGAACACCTCGTTGGGCGCCAGATCGACCTTCAGATCCTTTAGGAACTCGCGCGAGTCCGACGTCTCGTCCTGCCAGTCGACGGCTTCGCGCAGCCATGCGAGCTGCTGATCGAGCGCCTCGTCTCCGCGCTTGCCGGCGCCCTCCTTGTAGCGCCAGTGGGCCGCGACGCCGTACTCGTCCATACGGTGCATCTCCTCGGTACGGATCTGCACCTCGAGCGGATTGCCCTCGGGGCCGATGACCGTGGTGTGCAGGCTTTGGTACATGTTGAACTTGGGCATCGCGATGTAGTCTTTGAAGCGGCCCGGCATCGGGTGCCACAGCGTGTGCACCGCGCCCAGCGCCGAGTAGCAGTCCTTGACCGTTTTCACGATCAGGCGCACGGCGATCAGGTCGTAGATCTCCGAGAAGCCCTTGCCCTTCTTGGTCATCTTCTGGTAGATCGAGTACAGATGCTTGGGGCGGCCCATCACCTGCGCTTGGATGCTCACGCGGTCCATCTCGTCGCGCAGGATGGTCAGCACCTTCTCAAGGTATGCCTCGCGCTCGGCGCGGCTTTCCATCACCATGCGCGCGACCTGCTTGTACTTGTTGGGCTCCAGGTAGTAGAAGGACAGATCCTCCAGCTCCCACTTGATGGAGTTGATGCCCAGGCGGTGCGCGATGGGCGCGTAGATCTCCAGTGTCTCGCGCGATTTGAAGATGCGCCGGTCCTCGGCGAGCGCGGCCAGCGTGCGCATGTTGTGCAGGCGGTCGGCCAGCTTGATGACGATGACGCGGATATCGCGGCTCATCGCCACGAACATCTTGCGGATGGTGGCGGCCTGCTTGTCCGAGAGGTTGTCCACCTCGATGCGGGTGATCTTGGTGACGCCGTCGACGAGCTGGTCGACGTGCTCGCCGAACTCCGCGGTCACGATCTCGTCGGTGACGTCGGTGTCCTCGACGGTGTCGTGCAGAAGCGCGGCGATCAGCGTTTCCACATCCATGCGCAGATCGGCCAGGATGATGGCCACCTCGACCGGGTGGATGATGTAAGGCTCGCCGCTTTTGCGGCACACGCCCTTGTGCGCCTCGCTTGCGAACTTGAACGCCTTGGCGAGCTTTGCCTCGTCATCGGCGTCGAGATACGACGAGGTCATGCGCTGCAGCTCCGCAAAGCGCTCCTCGGGGGTCTCGGTGACGAATCGGGTCTCGCCGGCGGGTCGCGTGTCCACCGCGAAGGATTTCTCGGCCGTATGAGGGCGTCCCAGCAGATCGTCAGTCACGGTTTGCCTGGGCGCGAGCTTTTCGGCGGGCTGGCCGATCAGCTCCTCGGCTTTCCTGTCGTCAGCGCTCATGGTCGCTTCTCCCCTTCCCCTGCTTGCTTGGGCAAAATGGGCCTGGACACGCGCGCATGCAGCGAAGACGCGTCGCTATCCATCACCCAATCCCTGAACGTATGGTATATCTCCTGCTCACCCAAACCCTCGCGATAGCGCACGCTGTCGGTGAGCTCCACCTTGCTTTTGACGTCGACGACGTGCACCGAACGCGTCGCCTCGCCCATCACGTACGCCGTGCGCGTCTCCACCAGCCCCAGCTCGCGGAACACCGCGATGCCGCAGGCGGCGGACGCGGGCCGCACCTCGTGGAAGTGCTGGCTGGACAGGCGCGCCAGATCGAGGTTGGACAGCGTGAAAAAGTCCTCGCTCGATTGGCGCTGGAGCGTGCGCAGGCAGCGGTACACCTGCGCCAGGCAATCGTGGTCGGGCGTCATGTCGGCAAGGATCCCCTCGTTGATCCGCGTGTCGGCGCGTCCGAACAGCAGATGCACCCACGCCGGCTGGCCATCGCGTCCGGCGCGGCCGCTCATCTGGTTGAACTCGACCGCGTTGAACGGCATGTGGTAGAGCACCACGTGGCGGATGTTGGGGATGTCGACCCCTTCGCCGAACGCCGAGGTGGCCACCAGCACCGATAGCGCGTCGGTGCGGAACAGCTCCTCGATGCGCTTGCGCTCGGCACGCGAGAGCCCGGCGTTGTAAAAGCCGATGAGCGGCGCCAGCTGGGGCACGCGCTTGCGCAGCTGGCGCGCGAGCAGCACCGACTGCTCACGCGAGTTGACGAAGATGACCGTCTTGCCGCCGCCGGCGACCAGGTTGGCCAGGTAGTCGTCGCGGTTCTTGAGGTTGCGCTGGTCATCGAGGTGCAGGTTGGGGCGATCGGTGCCATCGAAAACGCATGCCTCGATCGACAGCGCGGACCGGATGTCGTCGGACACCGCATCGGAGGCGGTCGCCGTCAGCGCCAGCACCACCGGCGAGCCCAGCTTGCCGAGCGCGTTTCCGATGGTGGCGTACGCGACGCGCTGCCCCGCTTTGGCAAGCCCGATATGGTGCGCCTCATCGATGACGGCGAATCCGATGCGCCCGCAGCGCGCCAGCTTGTCGGCGTGGTAGGCAAGAAACTCGGGCGTGGTCAGCACGATGTCGCAGCTGCCGTCGACGAGTTCGGCCATCACCTGACGGCGCTCCTCGGGCGTGCTCTCGCCGGTGAGCACCGAGACGGCGATGCCGAACCCTTCGAGCGTCTCGCTCAGATGGAACGCCTGGTCTGCGATGAGCGCGCGCAGCGGATACACGAACACGCTCGCCTTGCGTTGCGCGAGCGCCAGCAGGGCGGCGTGCACCTGGAACGTGAGCGACTTGCCTCGCCCCGTCGCCATGACGGCAAGCGTGTTGCGACCCGCGCGCAGGTGATCCAGCACCTCGCGCTGCGAGGAATGCAGCGGGCGCTCCCCGATGAGCGCGCGGATGATCTCGTCCTCGAGCCCCTGGGGATCCTCGGCGGCCTTGCGCTCCCAGAACGCGCGGTTCTCGATGCGCGCTGCTTCGTAGGCCTCCACCTCCTCGGTGCTGTGGGGGGCATCGGCGCACAGCTCGTCGTCGCTGGTGGCGTACAGGTCGGCGACGAACGAGAGGTTCTTGGGATCGAGGCACGCCTCCAGGGCGGCGCAGGTGCGCGCGGGCGCGAGCGTCTTGAGCATGGCCTTGACCGTGCGGCGGCCGCGCCATTCGTCGATCTGCACTTCAAACGCGGCGTTGACCACGCTGTCGGTGCACATGAGTGCGTCGATGTCGCTGCAATGGAACATGATCGCCGACACGCTGGCGGCGCCGGTGGTCAGCGTGCATGAGAAGTGGTTCTTCTCCGCTCCCACGGCGCGGCAGTTGGTCAGCATCACATCGCGCGCCAGATACACCGGAACGCGCATCTCCTGGCCGAACGGCGCCAGCCTGTCGAGCTGCTGGACGTTCTCCAACGTGAGCTCGGCAAGGTCGACGCAGGAATCGATCTGGATGAGGGGATGGAACGCCCCCTCGGGAAGCGCGTCCATGTAGGCGCACAGACGCTCGGCGAACAGGGGCAGCTTGTCGGCGGGAAGCGTCGCGCCGACCGCAGCCTCGTGCCCGCCGAACCGCGTGAGGATGTCCGAGCAGCTCTCCACCGCCTTGAACAGGTTGATCTGGCCCACGCTGCGGCCGCTGCCGCGCGCCTCGCCGTCCTCGATGGTGAACAGCAAACACGGCACGCCGTAGATGCCCACCAGGCGGCTGGCCACGATGCCCTTCACGCCTTCGTGCCAGCCCTCGCCCGCCACCACGAGCGCGCGCTGCCCGTGGTACTCTTCGGCCGCCTGGGCCTTCGCGATCTCCGAAAGCTCCGCCTCGATGGCGCGGCGCTCGTCGTTGATCCCCTCGAGGCGCTCGGCGCAACGCACCGCCTCGTCGTAATCGTCGGTGAGCAGCAGATCGAGCGCGGGCTGCGCATCGCCCATGCGCCCCGCCGCGTTGATGCGCGGGATCAGCGAAAAGCTGAGATTGGTGGAGGTGACCGGCTTGCCGGCAGATCCGCTCGTACCCAGAAGCGCCGCGATGCAGGGGCGCGGCGCGGCGTTGATGCGCTCGATGCCGTCGGCCACCAGCGCACGGTTCTCGTCGATCATGGGCATGAGGTCCGCCACCGTCCCCAACGTCGCCAGATCGGTGTAGCTGCGCCAGAGGTGGGGGTAGCCGAAGCGGCCTCCCAACGCCTGGACCAGCTTGAGCGCCACGCCGACACCGGCAAGGATGGTGCTTGGGCAGGACGGGTCGGTCTTGGGATCGGCCACCGGCACGTTTCGGGGAACCAGGTCCGCCGGTTCGTGGTGGTCGGTGATCGCCACGCCGACGCCGCGCTTGCGGAGCAGCTCCACCTCGGCGGCGCATGCGATGCCGCAGTCCACCGTCACCAGGAAATCGGGTTCGAGCTGCATGACGCGCTCGATAGCGGCCTCGGTGATGCCGTAGCCCTCGTCGGAGCGGCGCGGAATGAACGGCAGCGCGCACGCCCCCAACGCGCGCAGGCCGCGCGTGAGCACCGCCGTCGCCGAGATGCCGTCGACGTCAAAGTCGCCGAACACGACGATGCGGTCGCCGCGCTTGACGGCGTCTTCAAGCGCATCTGCGACGTCGGAGAGGCCGGGGATGCTGTAGGGATCGCGCCAATCGCGATCGAGCGAGGGCTCAAGGAAGCGCTGCGCCTGATCGGGATCGTCGATGTCGCGGGCGACCAGCGTCGCCGCGATGAAGCGCGGCAGCCCGAGATCGCGCTGAAGACGCGAAACAGCGGCGGGATCAGCCGCATGGATTTTGAATCTGGCTGACATGAAGCGACTCTGCCTAACATGGGTGGAGCTTGTTGTTTATCCGGACTATTGTCCCACATTACAGCCGCCCTGTCATGACAAGGCGGCCTGCGGCATCCCCTCTTGCATCTCCTCGTGTATAAAACATTTGTTCGCACCTTTACCCCATGCTACACTTGCAGCCGAAGAAAGGAGGGCGGATGCCGTCGCAGTATCGCTTCGAATCCGAAGACGGAGCCGGACAGCGCGCTTCGGACGACGAAAACCGCTGGAGCGAGCCCACGTCCGCGTCGCTTGCCAAGCTCATGCGGCGCGTCCAGATAGCACGCGAAGACGATGATCTGCGCGGCACGATCGATCTGATTCCCTCCCTTTCGTACGGATTCGGAGAATGGTCGGCGCGATTCGAGATCGCAGGGCCCTCCGGTTCCTACGTCCTGAGAAGCGTCTCGGATTTTCTGGACAGGCTGCGCACCGGAGAGCGCCACTCCTACGGTAAAAGGCTCGCCTTCGCACACATGCCCGAGCTGTTCACCGAACGCGGGCGCGCCCTTGCACGTTTGATGTGGAGCGCTGCCAAAGCACGAAGCCGCGCCTTGCGACGGGAGATCAAGATCGAACGCGATCTACCCCTCTCGCACGCCCATCTCGTCGAGCTTTTGGACATCATGGACGGTTGCACCATCGACGTCGCCAGCGAGGATCGGCGCACGCGTGCCCTCGCCCGCGCGCCGATCGACGGAAACGAGCCCGAGCTCTCCCTCGCGATCGTCCCCGCCGAAAACGGCGGCTATCTTATCGAAGCGGCGGAGCAGGCACGGCTCATCCGCTCAGGCGAGACGGTTTTCGTATGGGACGACGCGGGGTTCCATCGGTGCCCCGCCGCGTGGTCGGCGCAGGGGGATTTCCTCGCGATCGCGCTGGATCCCGAGACGAGGCCGGCATACATCGCGCCGGAAGACGTTGCCCTCTTCTGCGCGACGGTCCTTCCCGGTGCGCAGAACACGCTGAAAATCGCGGTGCCGCCCGAGCTCGAAGCGCTCAAGCCGATGCAGTGCCTTCCGCGCTTCTACTTCGATCGCGAAGGAAACGAGATCGTCTGCGAGGCGAGGGCCGTCTACGGGGATGCGGAGTTTCGGATAGGAACGGAAGCCGCCGCGTCCGCCGGAGTCGAACTCCCCGGCAAAGGGGGCGGCTCGATGGACAAAGTCGCGCCCTTGGCTCCCCTGCGCGACGCGAAGCGCGAGACCAAGGCGGAAGCGTTGGTGGACCGCTATTTTGGAGAAGGCTGGCTGCCCGCAGCGGCGCGGCTGCCGCTCGATGCCGAAGAGAAGGTGGCGGCGCTGCTGCTTGGCGGCTTGGCCGAATTCCGCGCGTTGGGAGAGGTGCACGTCACGCCGGCGTTCGAAAGGCTGCTGCGCGACAAAGCCGTGCGCATATCCATCGGCGTGTCGCTTGCGGGCAACCTGCTCAATCTCACGGTGTCCGCAGACGACCTGCCGCCTGCGGATCTTGCGGCGCTGCTTTCCGCCTATCGCAAGCGCAAGCGCTACCATCGCCTCCGCGACGGCGCATTCGTCGATCTGGCCGAATGCGACCTGACGCAGCTCGACCGTATTGCGCGTGATTTGGGAATCACGCAAGCAGAACTCGCCTCGGGCGCCGTCGAGCTGCCCAGCTTCCGCGCCTTCTATCTGGACGAGGAGGCCGATCTCGAACGCGACCGATCGTTCACGCGCTACCTGGAGCGGTTCCGCGCGACCGACGAGGCGACTTACGCGGTGCCGTCGTCGCTCGAGAAAGTGCTGCGGCCCTACCAGGCAGAAGGGTTCCGCTGGCTGTCGGCACGCTGCGACGCGGGATTCGGCGGCATCCTTGCCGACGAGATGGGGCTGGGCAAGTCGCTGCAGGTGATCGCGCTGCTTCTGGCGCGCAAGCAGGGGATCGACGATGCCCGCAACTGCGACGGCGATGCCCACGGGCACGGTGCGGACGGTTCGAAGACCCTGCCCAGCTTGATCGTCTGTCCTGCCTCGTTGGTGTACAGCTGGCTGGCAGAATGCGGACGCTTCGCCCCTGATCTGCGCGTATGCGCGATCGCGGGATCAAAGCAGGAACGTCTGCGGCTGCTCGCCGAAATTCCCGAAGCAGGCGGCGAAGACGGGGCCGCCGCAGACTCCGAGCGCACCGCATCGCCAGACTGTCCCTACGATGTGCTCGTGACCTCGTACGACACGCTGCGCGTCGACGGGGATGCGTTCGCGTCCCGCGCGTTCTCATGCTGCATCCTCGACGAGGCCCAATACATCAAAAACCCCGCGACCCGTATCACGCGCGCCGCCAAGCGCATCCATGCCGAGCATCGCTTCGCCCTCACCGGCACACCGATGGAGAACCGTCTGTCCGACCTTTGGAGCATCTTCGACTTCTTGATGCCGGGGATCCTGGGACCCTACACCCGGTTCAGGGAAAGGTTCGAGCTCCCCATCGCAGGCGGCGACGAGGATGCGGCGGCGCGCCTGCGCAGGCTTTGCGGGCCTTTCATGCTGCGACGTCGCAAAGAGGACGTGCTGTCAGACCTCCCGGAAAAGCTCGAGTCGATCGTGTACGTTTCGCTGGAAGGAGAGCAGCAGGATCTCTACTTGGCGCATGAGCAGCAGCTGCGCGAGCGCCTGACCGAGCAGAAGCGCGTCAAAGGAGGCAAGGGCAGAGCCGTCCCCGCAACCCCCGAGGCACGCGCCGCCGCCGCGACGGCCATGGCGGCGGGTGACGATTTCACCAAGCGACGGGTCGAGATCCTCGCCGAGCTCACCAAGCTGCGGCAGATCTGCTGCGACCCCGCCCTGCTTTACGAGAATTACGCCGGACCTGCTTCGAAATTGCAAGTCGTCGCGGACCTTGTCGAATCCGCCCGCGACGCTGGTGAAAAGGTTCTGGTGTTTTCCCAGTTCACGGGTTTTCTCGCGCTCATCGCGCAGCAACTCGACGCAAGAAAGATCGCGCATTTCGCCATCACGGGCGCGACGCCGAAGAAAAAACGCCTGCAACTGGTCGACGCGTTCAACCAAGACGATACGCCCGCATTCCTGATCTCGCTCAAAGCCGGAGGGACCGGGCTCAACCTCACGGGAGCATCGGTCGTCATCCACGCCGACCCCTGGTGGAACATGGCGGCGCAGGATCAAGCGACCGACCGTACGCACCGCATCGGCCAAACCCGCGCCGTCACCGTGCAGAAGATCATCGCCAAAGGCACGATCGAGGAGCGCATCCTGCATCTGCAGCAGTCAAAAGCCGAACTAGCCGACCAGGTGATCGGCGCAAGCGGCATCTCACTGGCAGGCCTCACCCAAGAAGACTTGTTCGAGCTGCTGGGATAAAAGAAAAGGACGGAGGTTTTCACCCTTCCGTCCCCCGATGTTTGTGCTATGCGTGAGGCGCCACCTTGCGCCAGACCAGATGGGCGTCGTTGACGGGCGCGTGGATGGTGAGGATGCCGTCCTTCACATGCGCGTTGCGCTGCTGCGTCTGCCCGAGCCATGTGGGGTTCATGCTCACGTTCATGGTGTGCCGCACGGTCACATCCCCCGTCTCGGGACTCAGATCGGCGATTTCGTAGCGGCCAGCGTACGCCATATAGCCGTGCGCCGCGGCTGCCATCTCCTCGGCGGTGCCCTCATGCAGATCGCCGCTGGCATACGCCGGGCGTCCCGTTGCCATCTGCTGCGCCGAAACGTAGCCGTCGGGCGTGTACATCAAAAAGCCCTTGCAATCCTCGCCCAGCGGGTAGACGCGCTCCCCGTCCTTCTCCAGGTAGTACTCCACCATCTCCCAAGTGCCGATCAGGTCCTCCGGCTTCAGCATACGATCCCCTTTCCTTTGGAGCAGTTCTGCGCGGTATGGTACCCCGAAACGCCTTGGATGGACAGTCGTACGCAGCTCGCAGCGCCCTCCAAAAGGGCGGTCGACACGTGATGAACCGCGGAGTGAAAAAAGGGAGACGATCCTATTCGACGCTTTTGAGGGCGCCAATCATGTCGATGCGGTCGAGGGTGCGGTTGGTGATCGCGTCGACGACAAGGGCGAACGCAAACGGCAGCACCGCGCAGATGATCATGCTGTACCACTCGATGTAAACGGGGAAGGCGATGCCGGGCATGTTGAGCGAGCCGAGCAGCACGCCGCCGAGCGGCGGGCCGACAACGAGGCCGAACACGATGCCGATGCCCGTGAGGATGAGCGTCTCCTTGTTGACGTAGTGGTGCACCTCGCGGCGGCGGAATCCCAGCACCTTGATGGTGGCCAGCTCGCGCTCGCGCTCGGAGATGTTGGTCGTGGACAGGGTGAACAGCACCACGAACGCCAAGGCTGCCGCCATCACCAAGATCACCGCGACCACGGTGTTGATCAGCTGGAACGAGCTGGCAAAGCTGTCTTCGAGCTCGCGCGTGCTCACGACGGACAGATACGTCGAGTCCTGCGAAAGCTCGTCGGCGAAGGCCGGGCCGTCCACATCGTCGGCCAGCTGCACCAGCACCGCGTTGGGTTCGTAGGCGCCCGCGCCGAACAGATCCTCGTACGCCGCCTGCGACAGATACGCGTAGTTGCCCAGATACGACTGTGACACACCGGCGACCAGCGCGTCGCGCTGCTCGAGCGAGCTGTCCTGCAAAACAGCGGAGCCGCCCTGTTCGAGGCCGAGCACCTGCTGTGCGTTGTTGGTCACGAGCATGCCCTCGTCGGGAAGCTCGAGCGGGATTTTGGAAGCGTCGGCCATCGTCACGTAGCCTTCGAGAGCGGCATCGTCGGGAGCGACGAAGATCTGCGCATCGACGGAGTCCTCGCCGTTGCCCACCTCGCCGGAATCGACCAGCACGCGCGTCAGATCCGCGACGCGTCCGTCATCTGCCAGCTCGTCTGCCACCTGGTCGAGATCGTCCGCATCGACGACCGCCATGATGTCGTATTGGTCGATCGACTCGTACTGCTCGGGCGCCATGAGGGCAACCGAATCCTTGATGACGAACGCGCACACGATGAGCGCGGTGCAGCCCATGATGCCCGCCACCGTCATGAAGAAGCGCTTCTTGTAGCGGAACAGGTTGCGCGCCGTCACCTTGTTGAGGAACGACAAGCGCTTCCAGACGAACCGGATGCGTTCGAGGAAGATGCGCGATCCGAACTTGGGCACCTTGGGGCGCAGCAGGTCGGCGGGCGTTTGATGGATCTCGCTGCGACACGACAGGAACGCCGATCCGCCGATGGCGACGACGAACAGAAGGATGCCGAGCATGCCGTTTGCCACGTTGTACAGGATCGGATAGGCGGGCAGCACGTACATCACGTCGAACACGGTGAACAGGAACAGGGGCAGCAGCACGAATCCGAACACGTTGCCGATGATGCCGCCGATGATGCACGCCGACAGCGCGTAGATGAGGTATTTCGCGTAGACCTGGTGCTTGGCGAAACCGAGCGACTTGTACGTGCCGATCAGGCCGCGCTGCTCCTCGACCAGGCGCGTGATAGCGGTGAGGCTCACCAGGATGGCCACGATCAGGAAGATGATGGGGAACGCCGTGCCGAGCGCCTCGATGGAGTCGGCGTCGCTCTCGATGGAGCTGTAGCCCGAAAGCGACGAGCGGACTTGGATGTACCAGGTGGCGGGCTCGATGCTCTCGACCTCTGCGCGCGCGTCGGCAAGCTCAGCCAGCGCGTCGGCCTTCTCGCGCTCGTAGTCGGCGCGCTGCTCGTCGAGCTCGCGTTGGCCGTCCTCCAGCTCGGCGGCTCCATCGTTCAGCTCGGCTTGGCCGGACTCGAGCTCTGCCCACCCGCTGTCGATCTGGGCCTGCCCCGCGTTGAGCTGCGACCAGCCGTCGTTGATCTGGGCTTGGGAGGCGTCAAGCTGGGCGGCTCCGTCGTCGAGCTGTTGCTGACGCGCCTCGATCTCGGCGAGACCGGCGTCGATCTGCTGCTGGCGATTGGCAAGTTCCTCTTCGCCGGCGGCGATCTGCTGCTGAGCCGCCTCGAGTTGCTTTGCCTCCTCGCTGTTGCGGACGCCCTCCTCCACCTGGGCGAAGATCGCATCTTTCTGCTGAGCGAACAGCGTTTCGGCCATCTGCTCGGTCATACCCTGCTCGAGGCAGCCCGCGATGAACGCGTCCTGTGCCTGCTGCTGCAGAACGACGATCGTCTGCTTGAGCTGCGCCAGCCCCGCATCCACCTGCGCGCGGTTCGCTTCGAGCTCCGCACGGCCGGCATCGAGTTGCGCTTGGCCATCTTCGAGCTCCTGACGCGCGGCGTCAAGTTGCGCCTGGCCGTCGGCGAGCTCCTGACGGCCCGCATCCACCTGCGCCTGGCTGTCGATCAGCGTCTGGCGGTTCGCGTCGATCTCGGCTTGGCCGTCGATGAGCTCTTGGCGGGCGGAGTCCAGTTCTGCTTGGCCGTCGGCCAGCTCGGCGCGGCCGTCGTCGATCTCCTTCTGACCGTCGGCAAAGGCCTGCTCGGCCTCGTCGAAGCTCTCCTGTGCCTCGCGCTCGCCATCCTCAACCTGCCCGAGCGCATCTCCGATCACTTCGTCGGTGCGCGCCTGCGCCTGCTCGTCGGAGACGGCGTCGATTCGGTCGGTCACCTGCGACACGATGTCGTCGTATTCGTCGCTGTAGCACAGGACCTCGTCCGCGCCGGCAAGCCGCACATAGGCGACCGTGAACGTATCCGCCGTCACGTCATCTTCCGTGACGAAAAACGCGTAGTCCGAAGACGACGCCGCGCGGAAGCTCATGCTGCCCTCGGCGTTGTTGACCTCCATGGGGTCGATCACCGCGCCGACGATGCGGTACTCGCGACGATCGAACACCTCGTTCGCCTCGTCCTCGGCATCCTCGATCGTGAGCACGTCACCGATCTCCGCACCCGAATCGTTCAGATAACCCCTGGTCACGGCAACTTCGCCCGGAGAGTCAGGTAGCTCGCCTTCCACCAGGTAGGGTTTGTTGATCCCCGAGTCGGATAGAGCCTTGACGTCGACCGAAGCGCGTTCGCCCGCCACCTTCACGTGGGCGGTCTCCGAATAGCCGCCCTCGGCATGCGCCACGCCCTCGATCGCCGCCAGCGCATCGACGTCGTCCTGCGTGATGCCCAACGTCGACAGGACGCGCACGTCGAACAGCTGCTGGCTGTCGTAGAAATCGTCAGCCGCCGCGCGCAGGTCGTCGCAGCCCGCTTTGAGACCCGAGAACATCGCGGTCCCCAGGACGGTGATCACGACGATGGCCACGAACCGCTTGAGGTTCCCCCTGATCGTGCGAAGGATGTCTTTACGGAACGCGGCGTGCATCGTCTACCACTCGATGTTCTCGATGGGCGTGGGATGGAGGTTCTGGGTCTGGTCGATCACCTTGCCGCTCTTGAAGCGGATCACGCGATCGGCCATGTCCGCCAGCGCGGCGTTGTGGGTGACGATGATGACGGTCATGCCGCCGGTGCGGCACGTGTCCTGGAGCAGCTTGAGGATCTGCTTGCCGGTGTTGTAGTCGAGCGCGCCGGTGGGCTCGTCGCACAGCAGCAGCTTGGGGTTTTTCGCCAATGCGCGCGCGATCGACACGCGCTGCTGCTCGCCGCCGGAAAGCTGCGCGGGAAAGTTGTCGAGGCGATGGCCCAGCCCCACCTGGCGCAGCGTCTCAGCGGGATCGAGCGAATCGGGGCAGATCTGGCTCGCCAGCTCGACGTTCTCGAGCGCCGTCAGGTTGGGCACCAGGTTGTAGAACTGGAACACGAAGCCGATGTCGGCGCGGCGGTATTCCACCAGCTCATCGCCGGTGAGCTTGGCGATGTCGCGCCCGGCGACGAACACCTCGCCCGACGTGGGGGAATC
Source organism: uncultured Eggerthellaceae bacterium (assembly GCA_958452575.1). Lineage (GTDB taxonomy): Bacteria > Actinomycetota > Coriobacteriia > Coriobacteriales > Eggerthellaceae > Aphodovivens. The sequence goes on along the minus strand of CAUDUM010000003.1, from coordinate 52,961 downwards.
CATGCCGCCCAAGATGTTGAGCGCGGTGGTCTTGCCGGCGCCCGATGCGCCCAGGATGACGGCAAGCTCGCCCTGCTCGGCCTGGAACGTGGCGCCGTCGAGCGCGTAGACCGCCGCGTCGCCTTCGCCGTATCGCCTCACCACATTCTCAAAGGAAACGTAGGCCATGCCGATCCCTTCCGTTTCTCGTATGCTCGCGATCGCCGCACATCACTGAACAACCTGTTGTGCGATAATCAGAGTATACGGTTGCCGCACGCGGCCATCAATGCACAACCTGCTGCTAGATGTCGAACAGCGCACCCGGAGAGCCGGCACACGCGGAGGCGGCGGGAATGAGGTTCGCCCGTCGAGAAGCCGGGCTCGCGCCGCTCGGAAGCCGGCACGAGGGAGGAGCGACCATGGCGAACAAACAGCCCGCCGTCACCGAGCAGACCAAGACCAACCTGCGCCGGGCGTTTTGGCGGCTCTACGAGCAGAAACCGATCCAGAAGATCACCGTCAAGCAGATCACCGACCTTGCCGGATACAACCGGGGGACGTTCTACCTGTACTTCAAGGACGTATACGACCTGCTCGACGACATCGAGAACAAGGTGCTCGAGGTGATAGAAGGGATGATGAGAAACCTTCTTCCGCCGGACGGAGGCGTCGCGGACGCTGCCACGTTGCGCGGCGCGCCCGGGTTCGAGGCAGCGATGACGCCGCTTGCGCAGGCGGTGCGCACCTATGGAAGCTACGCGCGCGTGCTGCTCAGCGACCGAGGCGATCCCAAGTTCAAAGCGCGGTTCAAGGAGATCGTTTGGCCGCCGCTCAAGCGCACGCTTCCGATCAAGCGCGCCCATTCGCCCAAGGAGGAGCGCGTGACAAAGGAGTACTGCATGGCCGGCCTGATCGCGGCGATCTGCGCATGGCTCGACGAGGAGGATCCCCTGCCCGTCGATGCGTTTATCGCGCTCCTCAGCAAAGACCTGGTGGGCAGCGCCGACTAAGAGAAGGTGGGGTTTCGTCGTTCCGACTCGGTCGGCCGGCAGCGCGGGTCAGTCCGCCAGGATAGCCTCGATCAGCGAGGCCACGTGGATGTTGATGGTGTCGAGGCACGGCACGCAGGTCACGCCGTCGTTGAGGATGAGCGGCAGCTCGGTGCATCCCAGCACCACCGCCTGGATGCCCTCCTCATCGCGCATGCGGCGCACCACGCTCGCCAGGCCCACGCGGGTGTCCTCGCGCAGAATGCCGAATTCAAGCTCCTCGGAGATCTTCCGCGCCACATAACGCCGGTCGTCGGCGTCCGGCACCGCAAGCTCCATGCCGGCGGCTCTGAATGCGCGATGGTAGAAATCCCCCTCCATCGTGGGCATCGTCCCCAAAAGCCCCAGCTTGGAGAATTCGCGCCGACGGGCCTCGTCACGACACGCATCCACAATGCTGACCAGGGGAATCGCCGAACGCGCCTGCAGTTCCTCAAAGACGATGTGCGGCGTGTTGGCACACAGGGCCCCCACCTCGGCGCCGGCGTTCGCAACACGCTCGATAGCGACGGAGAGGTAGTCGGCGAGCTCGTCCAAGCGGCCTTCGCTTTCCAGGCGCAGCACATGGAACACATCCACGCTCTCGATGCTCATGAGTGGGAACCGACCGGCGCGGGCGTGCACGCCGTGCACGATGTCGTGGTAGTACGGGATCGTGGATTCGGGGCCCATGCCGCCGATCAAGCCGAGCTTTTTCACCATGCGCCCCTTAGTACGGCTCATCCAGGTCGGCGTGCGCCTGCGCGTCGGCGTCGAGCGGCATGAACTTGCCCTGGCGGTAGCGGTCGAGCGCCACGAGGGCGATCATGCCCGCGTTGTCGCCGCATGCGGACAGCGGCGGCATGATCAGGCGAACGCCCATCTTGGCGCACAGCTGCTCGTAGGACGCGCGCAGCACCGGATTGGCCGCCACGCCGCCGCCCAGGCAGAACGTGCGCGCCCCGGTGAGCTGCAGCGCCTTTTTGGCCTTGGCCACCTGCACGTCCACCACCGCCTGCTGGAAGCTGGCGGCGATGTCGGGGATGTTGAGCTCGCGCCCCGCGGCGCGCTCGTTGTTGATGTAGGTGACCACGGCGGTTTTGAGGCCGGACAGCGAGAACCGCAGATCGCCCGAATGCAGCATCGCACGCGGGAAGGGAATCGCATCCGGATCGCCCTGCGCCGCCGCACGCGAGATCACCGGCCCGCCGGGGTAGCCCAGGCCGAGCGCCTTGGCCACCTTGTCGAACGCCTCCCCCACCGCATCGTCGATGGTGGCGCCGAGCGTTTCGTAGTCGCCCCAATCCTTCACGTGCACGAGCAGCGTATTGCCGCCCGACACGAGCGATGCAACCATCGGCGGCTCCAGATCGGGCGCACCGATGCGATTGGCGTACAGATGGCCTTCGAGATGATGCACGCCGATGAGCGGTTTGTCAGCAGCCCATGCGGCACCCTTCGCGAATGCCACGCCCACGACCAGCGCACCCAGCAGGCCTGGAGCGTAGGTCACACCCACCGCATCAAGGTCATTCCAGCTCAAACGCGGCACGTCGAGCACCTTGGCCGCAGCGTCGAAGCACTCGTCGCACACGCCGCAGATCGCCTCGATATGCTTGCGACTGGCGATCTCGGGCACCACGCCGCCAAAGCGCGAATGGAAGTCGATCTGAGACGCAACGACGTCGGCAACGAGGTTGCCCTCACCATCGACGATGGCAGCAGCCGTCTCGTCGCAGGATGACTCGATCGCCAGGATGAGAGGACGCACATGGCTCGACGGGGCCGCTGAGGATGGAGCGACCGTCTGCGCACCATCTAGTTCGTCATCTGATCGCAGCAGCGCAGCGCACGAAGCCGAAGGCTGAGCAGCGGAGCGTCGCGTCGCGGAATCCTCGGCGGTCCCGTCGAGCCCCGCCCGCGCCCGCAGCTCCTCCTGGGAATGGAGGGCGTTGTCGATCTGGAGCTCCATGCCAGCCACATCGTGATGCGCCAGCGGGAGCGGCCCCTGCATGATGAGGGCATCCTCGCCGTCGGAGTAGTAGCGCGGACGCTTTCCGAGCGATTCGAAGCCAAGCGCCTGATAGAACGCCTGCGCCCCTTCGTTGCCTGCGCGAACTTCGAGCGAGCATGTGCGTGCACCCAGATCGCGCGCATCCGACGCCACGCGCGAAAGAAGCTCGCGCGCGATGCCGTGACGACGCCACGCGGGATCGACCCCGACCTTGAGGATCTGCACATCCCCATCGACGACCCAACCGCCGGCATAGCCGACAAGCTGCAAGCCGTCCGAAGCCCCGGCGTATGCGGCCCACCAGGTGCGATCCGTGCGCGGAAGCTCGTCTGCCACAAGATGCTCGTTCCAGGCGTCGCTGCCCATAATGCGCGCCTCGAGCGCGGCGACCTCGGCGGCATGCGCGGCATCGAGCGGCTTGTAGGTGATGCCCGCCGCATCGGGGCGCGCGTTCAGGATCGCCGAATCGTGCATAGTCGCACGCTGATCGCGGCGCGGGGCGAGATCCTGCACGCCGGTGCGCAAGTTCTTGGGGTCGTTCTTCGCAAGCCGAATGCGCTCGTTCTCCTCCGCATCCGAAAGCCGTGTGTACACCGGCAGCGCGAACGCCGGATCGTGGCGAACCGCATCGAACGGATCGGCCTCGCCCGTCTGCCACAGCGCCTGAACGGCAAGCAGCAACCCCCGCCCCGTCGGCTCCCACAGCTCCCGCGAAAGCACCGCACCAAGCGGAGCAAGAAGCTCCTCATACTTGACCAGCGCATCACCCGTAACGAAATCGAACGGGGCCCCACCGCACTCAGCGCTTCCCGTCGAGAGCGACACCCCATCAAGCCCGACGAAAGATGGAGCCCCATCAGGCCCGTCGGCGGGCGCGGCGGTCGGAGCGACCGTCTGCGCACCATCTATATCGTCATCTGATCGCAGTAGCGCAGCGCACGAAGGATCCGCAGGATCCTGAGCAGCGGAGCGGCGCGTCGCGGAGACCGCCGCGCCCGCCGACGGGCCGTCCGGCAGATATTCAGCCACCACATCGATCGCCTTGACAACCCGATCAGCCTCAAGCCGATGAGCCCCGGAATCGTCGAGCGCATAGCGAACCGGATACACCTCTTTGCGCATCGCATCAGCCGCAACGAGCAGCGATCCGCGCACGTCCGCAGCCCACGCATTCCAAGCAACCGCATCGAGCGTCGAGAAGCCGACAAGCCCCACTCCGAGCGCCGACGCGACGCCCTTAGCCGTCGCCATGGCGATACGCACGCCGGTGAACGAGCCGGGTCCGCGCCCACACGCCACGCACGCGATGTCGCCACGCGCAATGCCATGTTCGGCGAGCAGCTCGTCGATGCGGGGGATCAACTGGGTATTGGACGCACGATGGGCACGCACCTCGGCGGTCGCGACCGGGTCGATTGCCCGGGACGCGGGGTCGAGCGTGCCCAGCCCGATGGAGATGACCTCGTTGGCGGTATCGAACGCCAGCACATAGCGTGGCGCGCCCGCAGCCGGGGCGACCACTAACCCGCCACCTTCATCAGCCGCGATTTTGAATCGGACGACCACACCTTGAGGACCGAGCGGGCGCGGACCCCGAGCGCGTGGGCTTTGATCGTCCGCACGCCCTCCTCGTCGACGGTGATGTTGATCTGGAGGAAGCCGTACGGCATCGCCTCGGGGAACTTGGAGCCCCACTCGATGAACGACACGCCGTCGCCTTCGATAGTGCCGTAAAAGTCGATGTCCTCGAGCTCGTCGGCGTCGTCGAGGCGGTAGAGGTCGAAGTGGTACAGCGGAATGCGCCCGCCGCCGTATTGGAGGAGGATGTTGAACGTCGGGCTCGTCACCGCCGCGCGGATGCCCAGACCCTCGGCGATGCCTTGGACGAACTGGGTCTTCCCCGCTCCGAGGTCGCCTTCGAGCAAGATGACGTCGCCTTCGTGCAGATACGGCGCGAGCGTCGAGGCGAGCTGCTTGGTCGCCTCGGGCGTCGCGGTTTTTCGCATGTATGTCAGTCCATTAGCCATGCGAACCATGATACGCCAGCCACGCCGCCCGCAACACCACGGCTACGAAACCTGCACGAGAGACGGTTGCATGCAATGGTACAGCTTGCTAGTATTGTCATACGGTATGACAGGAGGTCATTATGGAACCGATGGTGTCCGCACGCGTGCCGCTGCCCTTGCGTAACAGGGTCAACGAGCGTCTAAAGGAGATGGGGTCGAGCCCCACCGAGCTCATCAACAAAGCGTATGTCTTCGTCGACGTGACAGGCCTGCTTCCCCGCGTTGAAGCACACCTCAAGCCGGGAAGACGCACGCTTACCGCGGAGCAACAACGCAAAGCCACCCGGTTCTTCGACCGAACGACTTATCCGGTTCCCGAAGAGCATTTCGCCGATCAAAGCTACGACTCGCTGCTCGAAGACGAGATGAGACGCGCATATGAAGCTCTTTCTTGATACCAACGTCCTCGTCGATTACTACGCACGTCGAGAGCCGTTCTTCCCTCACGCCAAGATGCTCTGGATCGCATCGTTTTTCGATGATGTCGAGCTTCTCGCCTGCACCCAATCGTTTGCCAACGTCGAATACATTCTCCGTCGCGCAGTGCCTGCAGAAACCCTGCGCGGAATGATGTCCGCAAGCCTCGATCATCTGCGCGTCGTTTCACCGACATCGGAAGATCTCGCGCAAGGGCTCTCATCCGGATGGCCCGATCTGGAGGATTTCCTCATTGCCCGCTGCGCGCTCAACGAAGGCGCAGACTACCTGATCACCCGCGATGCGAAGGGATTCGAAACAGCGGAGGTTCCGGCGCTGTCTCCGAAAGAGTTTTTCTCGTTCTTGGAAAAAGAACACGGCGTCTTCTATGACGAAGAGCCGTTATAGGCAACAAGTTCACCGACTCCGCACTAGCGGGGTGCACGCACTCCCTTTCCTACACTGACTCTCTTGGAGAGAAGAACGTCGGCAGAACCATCTATGCAGATGGTTCTCGCAGAGCGTCCGCTACTGCTTGATACGCTTCGATGAGACGCTCTAGGCTCCAGGAGGCGTTGGCGGCGCTTGTCGAGGGGAGCTTGACTGCGGGAACGCCGGTCGATTTCTCCTGGTAGCGGCGGTAGAGCTGGTGTGCTTTGCCGCCCGTGCAGAACACCGCCTGGATGGGCGCAACGTCCAACACGCACGACAGATCGTTGGGGACAACGTCACGGATGCTTGAGTCGGAGGCGCCCGCGATCGTGCAGCTCGCGATCGCGTCCCACATCGCGATGCGGTTGCGCAGCAGAAACGCCGTGCGCTCCTCCGCCGTTTGCGGCACCGATCCCTCTCCCGCCACCGCGGCGAGCACGCGCCACATGCGGTTTTGGGGATGTCCGTAGAAGAACCCTATCTCGCGCGACTTCGGCGAGGGAAACGACCCGAGCAGAAGCACGCGCGACCGCCCGTCGAACACCGGATCGATAGTATGTCGCAAACGTTCAGCCTCCATGCGCACAGCCTAGCACGATCCTCAGCTTCGTGCCCACCATAAAATCACGCTTGCGCTATCATGGGCGCGATATATCTGACGCGAAGATAGGAGCCAACTGTGAGCACTAATCGCATCGATGCCGTCATGGCGAACCTCCCCGCACGGGGGCTGTCGCAGATCCTGGTGTGCGACCCGCGTTCGATCCAGTACCTCGTCGGCGCATATGTCGAGCCGGGCGAGCGCTTCCTCGGGCTGCTGCTGCGCGCAGACCAGGCGCGCCCGACGCTGTTTCTGAACAAGCTGTTCACCGCGCCGGAAAACGTCGAGGCCGACGTGGTCGCGTTCAACGATACCGACGACCCGATTGCGCTGCTCGCCGAGCGCTGCGACGCCGGTGCCGCGCTCGGCTGCGACAAGAACCTGCCGGCGCGCTTCCTCATCCCGATGATGGAGCGCAACATCGCCACCGGGTTCGCGCTCGCCTCCGACGCCGTGGACGACGCGCGCGCGATCAAAGACGATGAGGAGCGGGCGCTGATGCGCGCGGCGTCGGCAACCAACGACGCGGCGATGGCGCGCTTCCGCGAACTCGTGCACGAGGGCGCTAGCGAGCAGGAGATCGCCGGCAAGCTCGAGGACATCTACCGCGAGCTGGGCGCACAGGGTCACTCGTTCGCACCCATCGTGAGCTTCGGCGCGAACGCCGCCGACCCCCATCACGAGCCCGACGGCACGGTGCTCAAAGAGGGCGACGTGGTCCTGTTCGACGTGGGCTGCCGCCAGGACGAGTACTGCGCCGACATGACGCGCACGTTCTTCTTCGGCGAGCCCGACGAGGAGCAGCGCCGCGTCTACGAGATCGTGCGCCAGGCGAACGAGGCGGGCAGGGCGGCCGTGCATCCCGGCGCGCGCTTCTGCGACATCGACGGCGCCGCGCGCAAGGTCATCGAAGACGCAGGCTACGGTCCGTACTTCACGCACCGCCTGGGACATCAGATCGGCCTGGACGTGCACGAGCCGGGCGACGTATCCTCCGTCAACGAGGCCCAGGTGCAACCGGGCATGTGCTTTTCCATCGAACCGGGCATCTACTTGCCCGGACGCTTCGGCGTGCGCATCGAGGATTTGGTCATCGTCACCGAAAACGGCTGCGAGGTGCTGAACGCGTATCCGCGCGAGCTGGAGACGTTGGCGTAACCAAAAAAGGCGCCCCGCTTCTGCGGGACGCCTCGGGACGATCCGGCATGGACGCGCCGTGCCGGCAATGGAGGGCGGTAGGGGGATCTACGCAGCAGCGCGCTTGGCCTCCAGCTTGCGCTGGCGCTCGAGCTGCTCCTCGCGGCGCTCCTCCTCGTCGAGCTTGCGCAGCTCCTCCTTGGAGAGGCCCTTCCACGTGGGCTCGATGCCGGCCGCCTCATCGCGCTTCATCGCGATGAAACCGGGAATGAGGTACGCCAGCCAGCAGATGATCGCGCCGTAAAGGTTGACGCCGAGGAAGTTGGCGTAGTCGCCGCCGCCGATGTTCATGAACGCGAGCGTCTCGGGCCAGAACGTGTCGACGATGCCCAGCACCATGCCGATCCAGAACGCCAGCATGAAGCCGACCTTGGTGGGTTTGACCCAGCCGTGCGCCAGGAAGATGGGGCCGAGGCCCATGATCATCGTGCCCGAGATGGTCGTCGCCGAGATGAGCGTGGCGCCCATGACCATCGGCAGGTTGCCGACGATGCCGAAGACGATCATGAAGATGATGCCGATGATGCGCGGGCTCATCTTGGGCGTGCGTCCCAGGATACCCGGCAGGTCGCGCGCCGTCAGCTTGGCGAGCGCGGTGAACGTAGAGTCCAGCGTCGAGCCAGCGGTGGCGATCATGATGACGGCCATCGCGAAGAACATCAGGATGCCGAAGCTTTGCGCCACGACGACGGGGGCGTCGCTTTCGAGCAGGATGTTATTGAGGTAGGCATGGATGCCGATGGTGGAGAACAGCATGATGGCGAGGAAGCCGAGCAGGCCGGACGCGATCATGCAGCGCAGCATCTTGCGCGGACGGCAGATGAAGCCGCGGTCGGTGAGCACCGCGTCATGGAAGCCGTACGAGAGGCACTGCAGGCCCGCGCCGATGATGAAGTCGACGCCGCCCTCGAGGCTCCACACGCCGGAGGTGGCGATGGCGCCCACGCCGTCCTGCGGGACGATGTAGACGAGCACGAACACGAACAGCACGGCGAACAGGACGGTCTGTCCCACGTCGGTGGTCAGCGAGCCGCGCATGCCGCCCCAGCAGCAGTACGCCACGGTGATCGCGGTGAACAGCAGCGCCGCGATGATGAACGGGGCGCTGCCCGACGAACCGTAGTAGGCGCCCACGACCGACGTGTTGGACCACACCTCGTTGAACAGGCGCACCAAGATGGCGGCCGAGAAGCAGAACGCCGCCGCAACGCCGTAGTGGTCGGTGAGGAAGCTCACCATGCTCTTTGCGCCGAACTTACGGCGCAGGCGGTAGAGCGCGTATCCCGTCAGCGGGATGCACAGCCAGTACACCGCATAGCCGATGCCGCCGACGATGCCGTACTCGGCGCCCATGTTGGCGGCGTTGGTGACGGATTTCGCGAAGATCCACGAGATGAAGATGGAGGCGGTGATCATCCAGCCCGCCGCCTCGCGGCCCTTCTTGTCCTCGCCGCGGAAAAAGCCGCCGAGAGAGACGGTCTTCGGCGACAGGATGAACATCACGATGCCGTAGACGACGAGGAACCCCCAGAAGAAGATCCCGGTGGACATATCCATTCCCTTTTGCTCCTTTCCCCTCTGCTTCCTCGATGCGCTGCGGGAAAGAACGTGGGCGAACGCGCTCTCCCGCCGCCGGACGGTGGAGAGAACGCCTTTGCCGCACCTTCTTGCCATGTTCAGGTCGGTCGTGCGCGGGCGACAGGCTCGAGTCGACCGTGCGCAGGCTGCCGTGCTTGAGTCGGCCGTACGCAGACTGCCATGCTGGGGCCGACTGTGCGCAGGCGGCCGTGCGCGGGTCGGTTATGCGCGGGTCGGCCCAATCCGGAGCGCCTTCGCTAGACTAAAGCATCTATTGGATTGTGTCTAGCATTTGTTTTAGTTAGTCCTAAAAAATCCGGCGAAAAGAGGCACGAGGAGATCCGTCGAGGCAAGAGACATCCAGTCCCTCGCCCCTCCGCCGACGAAAACGAAATCCTCAACTCTCCTGGACCAGCGTGCCACCGCAGCTCGATCCGAACCCCGCCGTGCATGCGTAGCAGTGGTTGCCGAACGCGATGGCGCGTTTGAGCGGACGCGTCGGATCCTCGGCGTAATCGAAGATCGTCGGCTCGCCCTGAGCGTCGCGACCCGCCAACCCGAACGCCTGGTTGAAATCGCAGTCGTAGACGCGCCCATCCCAGCCGACGGAGAGCTGGTGACGGCACATCATCCCCTCGCATGCTTCGGGATTGAAGCGTTCGATCAACGTGTCGAGGTAGATGTCGAACGCGCCCGCATCGATGAGGCTTGCGCCGTAGCGGCCGATGGGGTTGTTGGCCATGGCGAAGAGGTTGTCGAACACAATCCCCAGCCCTCCCAGGCGCCGCCGGTACATTTCCTCGAGTTTACCCTGATCGGGAGGAAGAACCGGCTCCTGGGGATTGAAGGCGACATCCAGAATGTGCGCGCCATCGCGTCCGTAGCCGCGCGCGTTGAGCTCGCGCATGATCGAAAGCGTCCCGTCGAACGCATCGCGACCGCGCTGCGCATCCGCCTGCGCCGCGAACACGTTGGGCAGCGACGCGACGATCTCCACCCCCAGCCGTTCGTAGGTGTCGAGCAGGTGCGCATAGGCGGGATCCTCGAGGATCACCAGGTTGGAGCGGAGCATGACGCGCTCGACCGTTCGGGCGGCCTGCTCGAGGAACCATTCGATATCGGGATGCATCTCGGGCGCGCCACCTGTGATGTCGATCGTGCGCATGCCGCGGTCGCGCACGACCTTGAGCACCGCCTCGAGCACCTCGCGACTCATCGCCTCGGTGCGTGCGGGATTGGATTCCACATGGCAGTGCGCGCAGGCCAGATTGCAGCGCGCCGTGATGTTGACCTGGATCGTCTTGGGCTCATCCTCGGTCGTCCGCCACGCGTCGTCGAGCATGTCCTCGAAATAGAGGAGTTTGGCAAGCGCCAGCCGCACGTCGCGCTTGGTCGCGCGGGTGCGCGGTCCCAGCTCCGCCTGGCGGACCGCCGCCTCGCGCCACGCCGTTTCGCACGGCAGGAAGCCGCCGAGTAGCGAGTCCTCGAGGCGGTCGTCCGGCCCGTCCACGATGCGGTCGCGGTACGAGATGGCGGCCGGGCTGCACTCATCCCACAACCCGTCGAACCAAGCGAGGTAGGCGTCGTGGTCGTAACGGACGGGCACCGCCTGGACGTGGAGCCCGTCCTGCTCGCAGCCGAACAGCGCATCGGCGTGCGGGGTGCGCGCGATGCGGATCAGCAGCCCATAGTGCTGCCCGCGGAAATTAGGCAGGCCGGCGGCGCCGTTGTTGATGAACGCGCCGCGCGCGAGCGTGAGCGCGGCGGGTGCGCAGGTGTGCGTGGTGGTGAAGACATCCAGGTCGTTGGCGTTCATGAAGCGGTCGAGCTCGTCCTGGCGAAGGACGTCCTGCAGCGATTCGCGCGAGCAGTCCCATCCGCCGATGAGCTTCTCGTCGCCGTGCGAGATGCCCACGCGGCGGCCGGCGACCTCGACGAGCAGCGTCGCGGGACGTCCGATCAGCAGCTCCTTGAGCTCAGGGCGCTCGTCGACGGCGATGGAGAGCATCTTGTGGATGCGGTTCGACCTGCTCACGGATTCATCGGACGTGCACTCCGGATAGGCGCATCCGCAGCCCACCCCCACGTCGGCCTGACGCCGCAGCTCTGCCTCGACATTGCCCACCAGCGGCAGAAAGTTCGGGCCGGCGTCGGCGACCGCCTGCTCGAGGGCGGCGAAGTTGTCGGCGGTCTTGTCGAACCAATGCATATCGCCGTTGAACACCGTCAGGACCTCGCCCGTCTCCTCGGCGACCATCCGCTTCACCGCGTCGAGCGCGAAGGGGTTGCCGTACAGGCCGCCCACGACGTAGAGCACCTCGCACGTTCGCTGGGGCGCTCCGGCGAACGCCTCGGCGGGGATATGGTAGTCGACGGGGCACACCCTGCCCGCGTCTTTGAGCAGACGGCGTTTCTGGCCCGGCACCGCGCAGGAAGACATCGGCTCCTCTTTTCCTTGTGTTCTTTGTGGCAATCGCTTATTGGCTTATATCGAGTATTGGCGATAATCATACCCATTGACGGCGCACGGGACAAGGGAGCCGTTTGGGACAGATGCGCGTAGAGGGTGCATTCCTACAGGGCGCTCGATGCGGGCAGGGACACTCAGCGGGGACGGAGGCAGCGTTCGTCAGCGAGCAACCGAACCGCGTTCGGCACGGGCGGACCCCCACGCTCGGCGCGGCGCAAGTGGCGGAAAGCCGAACCGCTAGCGCGCCGCACGCTCCGCCGCAGCCACCACATGGTCGAGCGTCACCGCGGTGGTGACCGAACCGATGCCGCCTGGAACGGGCGTGAGAGCGCAGTCCAGCGGTTCGAGAGCGGCGGCGTCGACATCGCCGCACATCCCGCCGTCGTCGTCGAAGTTGACGCCCACATCGAGCACCGTCTGGCCGTCGCGGAAGAAATCGCGCCCGAACATCCGCGCCCGGCCGGTGGCGCACACGACGATGTCCGACGCCCGGCAGATCGAAGCCGCGTCGACCGTGCGGGAGTGGCACAGCGTCACCGTCGCATCGCGCGCCGTCAGCAAAAGCGCGAGGGGCCTGCCCACCACGAGGCTGCGGCCGAGCACGGTCGCGCGCGCGCCGGAAAGCGGCACCCCGTAATGATCGAGCACGCGCAGGCACGCCTCGGCGGTCGACGGGGCGAACCCCGCCGCCTGCGGCGAGAGGGCCTCCCCCGCCATCACGCCCGCAAGCGACGCGCGCGTGACGCCGTCCACATCCTTTGCCGCGGGGATCAGCTCGCATGCCGCCGCCTCGTCCAGATGGGGCGGCAGGGGGCGGAACAGCAGGCAGCCGTGAATCTCGGGATCCTCGCCGATCTGGCGGACGACCACCTCCAGAACCGCCTGGGAGACATCCGCATCGAGCGACACGGTGCGCACGGCGACACCCGCCGCCTCGGCGCGCTTGAGGATCGTGCGCTCATAGGACAGATCGCCCGGATCATCGCCCACCCGCACGACGGCAAGCGTCGGCACGACGCCCCGCTCGAGCAACGCCTCGGAGCGCGCCCGCGCATCCGTGACGATCGCATCCGCAACCGGTTTCCCCTTCAGCAGTTTCGCCATGCAGGCGCCTCCGATCTCTCCCCGCGTCGTCAACATGCCGCAAACGTTATCGGCATACGCCATTGTAGCTTGTGGCTCGATTTCGCACGAGAGACGACAGCCATCCGCAGCGAGAGCGCATGAGGAACATGGGAAGAACACGCTAGAACAGCGAGATGATTCCGCGGCGGGCGCACGACATCCGCGCAAGAAGCCGGCATTACGATCTTCCTGATTGAAAGAAGTTATTAACTTAGTTTATAGTAAAGAACAGGAGATCTGATGGTTAAGCGACGGGAGGTGACCCGGCTATTGAGGAACGCAGGCTTCCATCCGACGGGCGGCACGAATCATGAGCACTGGACCGACGGCGTTCGCTTCACCCAAGTTCCCCGTCACCGGGAGATCAGCAGGCAGATGTTCGAGCGAATCAAAAAACAGGCAGGATTAAAATGACGGATCTGCTTGACGGAGGAGAATCCGATGCTTCACGTTTATGAATTCGAAGTATTTGAAGATGAGGGCTGGGTGCTCGCCTTTCCCTATGACCTCGAAGGCGGCACGCAAGGAAAGACACTGCGCGAAGCTGCCGAAATGGCCGCCGAATGGCTGCAGGGCGAGATGGAGCATCGCATCATGAAGCAACTGCCGCTCCCAGAGCCGACTTTCGGAAACGCACCTCAACACGGTGGTGAGAACATGATCGTCGCAGTTAGCGTCGACTTGGACGCCATCCCCACCGTCACCGCAAGCGAGGCCGCCCGCATGCTGAACGTCTCCCGGCCCCGCATCTCGCAAATGCTGAAGACGGGAAAGCTCGAAGGATACACGAAAGGCCACGCCACTTTCGTGACAACGGCTTCGATTGAAGCGCGGCTGAACGACAAACCGCGTCCCGGAAGGCCGAAGAAACCCGTTGTCGTCTAGCCTTTACTGCAGATACCCCATGACCAGCGACGCTACGATGTCGGAGCGCATCTGGGCGCTGATCATCATCTCATTCACGCGAGAGCGGTAGCGCAGTGCGCGATCCGGATCGGTCATGTCATCCACGTTCAGGAAGATGTTCATGGCTGCCGAGACAAGCGCCCCACGCGCGAGCACCGCGGCGGCGCCGGCATCGGACACGGCGAGCTTGCTGCCGTGGCGGGCAAGGTAGTCGGCTTCGTCGATGATGGACGAGCAGGCTTCCATGATCTCGAGCGGGATGTCGCACGCGGGGCCCAGCGCCTCCTGGATGGCTGCCTGGCGAGCCGCAGCCTCTTCGGCGGTGCCGCGCGGCATGCGGTAGGCGCGGTTGAGCGGCAGATAGGCATCGGCATCTGCCGCCACCAGCCCCAGCAGCTTGGAGCGCAGCTGCGCCAAGCGATCGATCGAGGCAAGGATGCCCTCCTGCTCATCGGCGTACTTCGGCTTGCCCACGGCGAGGTTGCCCACCATCGCGGCAAGCGCCGCCGCCAACGCTCCGGCGTAAGCGCTCGCTCCGCCGCCGCCCGGTGCGGGCTCGGCGGAAGCGAGCTTCTCAAGAAATTCAGTGTCGAGGTTCATGCTAGAACAAACCACTGATCTTACCCGTTTCGTCGACGTCGATCTTGAAGGCGGCGGGAGCTTTGCCCAAACCCGGCATCGTCATGATGGAGCCGGTCAGCGCCACCACGAACCCGGCGCCGGCGCTCACCTTGACCTGGCGCACCGTGATGGTGAAGCCGCGCGGCGCGCCCAGCTTGGTCTGGTCGTCCGAGAACGAGTACTGGGTCTTGGCCATGCATACGGGCATACCGCCGAAGCCGAGGCTCTCAAGCTTGGCGATCTCCTTGGAGGCGGCGGGTTCGAAGTTCACGCCGTCGGCATGGTAGACGCGCTTGGCGATGGCCTCGATCTTCTCCGAAAGCGACAGCTCGTCACCGTAGGCGAACTGGAACGTCTCGGCGCTGCGGCCCTGCTCGTCGCCCTCGGCGCACAGGCGCACGACCTCGTCGGCCAGCGCGAGGCCACCCTCGCCGCCCTTCGCCCACACCTGGGACAGCGCCACGTTGACGCCGAGCTCCTTGCACTTGCGCTCCACCAGCTCGACCTCGGCCTTGGTGTCGGTCGGGAACTCGTTGATGGCAACCACGCACGGCAGGTTGTACACCTTGGTGATGTTTTCCACATGCTGCAGCAGGTTCGGCAGGCCGGCTTCCAGCGCCTCCAGGTTCTCCTCGTTGAGATCGGCCTTGGCAACGCCGCCGTGATTCTTCAGCGCGCGCACCGTGGCGACGACGACGACCGCGTCGGGCTTGAGACCCGCCAGGCGGCACTTGATGTCCAAGAACTTCTCCGCACCCAGGTCGGCGCCGAAGCCGGCCTCGGTGACGGCGTAGTCGCCCAGTGCCATCGCCATGCGCGTTGCCATGATGGAGTTGCAGCCGTGCGCGATGTTGGCGAACGGGCCGCCGTGGACGAACGCGGGAGTGCCTTCCAGCGTCTGAACCAGATTGGGCTTGAGGGCATCCTTCAAAAGCGCGGTCATCGCGCCCTCGGCATGCAGATCGTGGGCGGTGACGGGTTTGTCGTCATAGGTGTAGCCCACCACGATGCGGCCCAAGCGCTCCTTGAGGTCAGTGATGGAAGTGGCCAGGCAGAAGATCGCCATGACCTCGGATGCCACCGTGATGTCGAAGCCGTCCTCGCGCGGCACGCCGTTGGCCTTGCCGCCCAGGCCGTCCACGATGAAGCGCAGCTGGCGGTCGTTCATGTCAACCACGCGCTTCCAGGTGATCTTACGCACGTCGATGCCCAGCTCGTTGCCGTTGTGGATGTGGGCGTCAAGCAGCGCCGCCAGCAGGTTGTTGGCCGCGCCGATGGCATGGAAGTCGCCGGTGAAGTGCAGGTTGATATCCTCCATGGGAACGACCTGCGCGTATCCGCCGCCCGCAGCACCGCCCTTGATGCCGAACACCGGGCCCAGCGACGGCTCACGCAGCGCGACCATGACGTTTTTGCCGCGCTTGGAAAGGGCGTCTGCCAAACCGACGGTCGTGGTGGTCTTGCCCTCGCCCGCCGGCGTGGGGTTGATGGCGGTGACCAGGATCAGCTTGCCCGGCTCGTGCTGCTCGTTGCGCAGCAGGTTGTAGTCGACCTTCGCCTTGTACTTGCCGTAGCATTCCAGGTACTTGTCGTCGATGCCCGCCTTCTCGGCGATCTTCTCGATGGGCTCCGGCGTGCAAGCCTGGGCGATCTCGATATCGGTCAGCATGGATGGGCTCCCTT
Source organism: uncultured Eggerthellaceae bacterium (assembly GCA_958452575.1). GTDB lineage: Bacteria > Actinomycetota > Coriobacteriia > Coriobacteriales > Eggerthellaceae > Aphodovivens. Next base: position 36,838 of record CAUDUM010000003.1, on the reverse strand, counting down.
CCCCCTGGTGAATTCGCAAGGAACATTGTACTAGGGTTCGAGCAGCCAAAAGGCCACGCGCGCGCCAAGGGCGGGAAATACCTACGCCTGCGGTACCTCGACGTAGCGGGGATCGATCTCGCGGTCGTTGATGAAGCATTCGTGCAGGTCGACCAGGGGGATATCCTCCGGAACGTGGATATTGGGGTTGCGGCGCAGGATCTCGATGCGCGACACGTGGCAGTTATGCAGGCGGCACACCTGCGCGCGCACCGGCCACACCATGCAGCCGTCTCCGTCGGCGTTTTGGAGGCAACATCCCTGCTTATGGCGGTCGATGGGATGGACGTCATGCTCGACCATGTACTCCCGGATGCACGCGACCTCCTCGTGCGTCATCGCGAGCACGTTGACCTGGCAGCACGACCCGCAGCGTTCGCATTCGGGATAGCTGTTCTCGCCCTCGAAATGCAAGGGGTAGTCGGCGCCTTTGCCCGCAGCGGCCGGCTCGCCGGCAACGGACGAATCCGGCACCGCAGCCGCGCCTGGACTCGCAGCAGCGGAGACGGCGCCCGGCGCCGCATCCTCGGCAAGCACCTCCTCTTCGCATCCTTCCGCCATGTTAGCCTCTGGCCTCGTAGATGCGGCGCAGGCCCTCCAGCGTCAGCTCTTTGTTCACGTGGGTGATCGTGCGCGACAGCGGCGCGACGCGGGACGCCAGCCCGCCTGTCGCCACGACGGGGGCCTCGTAGCCGAGTTGGTCGAAGATGCGCCGCACCAAGCCGTCGACGCGATCCGCCTCGCCGTAGACGATGCCCGCCTGGATGGCTTGCGCGGTATTGCCGCCGATGGCGGTGTGCGGATCCTCAAGCTCGATTGCCGAGAGGCGGTTGGCATGCGAGAACAGCGCCGAGGCAGACGTCTCGACACCGGGGGCGATGACGCCTCCCGCGAACACGCCGTCGCGATCGACCACCTCGATGTTGGTGGCCGTGCCAAAGTCCACTACGACGACAGGCTGCCCGTACAGGGCGCGCGCCGCCACGGCGTCGGCGACGCGGTCCGCGCCGATCTCCGAGGGGTTGGCGTACGCAGTGGGGAACAGCTCCTCTCCGGCAGAATCCGCCGTGCAGACAAGCGGCTCGACGCCGACCAGTTTGCGCAGCGCCGATTGCCATCCATGGGTGAGCTGGGGAACCACCGAGGCGAGCGCCGCTCCGGCAAGGCCCTCCGCCTCGATGCCCTCCGACGAGAGCAGCGGCATGAGCTTGAGCCTGAGCTCGTCGGAAGTATGGTTCTTGTTGGTGGCGATGCGCCACATATGGCGAAGCTCCTCGCCGTCGTACACGCCGATGACCGTCTGGGTGTTCCCCACATCAATCGCAAGCAACATCTTTCGCAACTGCCCCTTCTACGCCTGTTGGCGGCGGCTATAATCACATAGTGGACCTTTAAGCGGGTCTTTCCCATTATAAGGAGAGGGCCCGTCGCGACGCCGCCGAGGACGCCGCGGTTCCATCACAGGAACATCCGCGCGGTGACCGACACCGACAAGGCGTCGGCAGCGACGCCGGTCCGACGAAGCAACGAAGGAAGGCAACGCCATGAACGAAACCTCTGCCCGCATCCTTTTGGTGGACGACGAGCCGTCTATCACCGAGTTCGTCTCCTATGCGCTGCAAAAGGAGGGATTCTCCGTCGACGTCGCCGACAACGGAGAAGTCGCTTTCGACATGGCGATGAAAAAGCCCTACGACCTGTTCGTCTTGGACATCATGCTGCCCGGCATGGACGGCTACGAGCTGTGCCGACGCCTGCGCTCCAAAACATCCGCGCCCGTGCTGTTCCTATCAGCGCGCGACACCGAGCTGGACAAGGTGGTCGGCCTGGAGATCGGCGGAGACGACTATCTGGCCAAGCCCTTCGGCGTGCGCGAGCTCATCGCCCGCGTCCGCGCGCTTTTGCGCCGCGGCTCGGGCGGCGACTTCCCCACCGTATCGCGTGCGATCACCGCGGGAGGCATCACACTGGATGAGGACGCGCACACCGCGAAGGGCGACGCGGGATCCATCGACCTGACCCCGCGCGAGTTCGAGCTGCTCGCATGTTTGATGCGCAACGCCGGCAAGGTGGTTTCGCGCGAGGATCTGCTCCGCGAGGCGTGGGGCTGGGAATACCTCACCGAGACCAAGACCGTCGACACGCACATCAAGCGCCTGCGCGACAAGATCGAAGGGGCCGGCTACGATCCCGGCCTGGTGGAGACGGTGCGCGGCTACGGTTACCGTTTTCGCCAGTAACGCTCGCGATCGAGCGGATCGGAGGACTCCATCAAACGGCTGCAGTCATATTTCGCCTGCCTTTCGACGCTGCTATCGATCCTGACCGGCACGCTCGCCTTGGGCGTGTGGTTCTTGACCTCCGACGCGCCGGTGACGATCTTCGTGCTGCTGCTGCCGCTTGGACTGATCTCCTTTATATTGAGCCTGATCATCGGGCACTTTCTTGCCGAACCCCTGAACATCTTGGAAAAGCAGGTGCGCGCGTTCGCCGCAGGCGGCGATGTGACGTTCACCTCTGACGGGCGCCTGCACGAAGCCGATGAGCTGGCGGCGACGATCTCCGCTCTGGTCAAAAAATCCGCCAGCCAGCAGCAGGACCTGGTGCTGCGCGAAAAGCGACAGTCGGCGTTCGTCAGCGACGTCGCGCACGAGCTCCGCACGCCGCTCACCGCCATCCGAGGCAACGCCGACCTGCTGCGCGATCCCGATCTGCCGCCGGCGCTGCACGACAAGTTCTGCGGCATCATCGTGGAGGAAAGCGAGCGGCTCAGCCGCCTGGTCAACGACTTGCTGGCCCTCCAGCACATCGAAGACGGCACGCGCCCCCTCGATCTTGCGCGCGTTAACCTGCACGACCTTGCGCAAAGCGTGTTGGACGCGCTGCGCCCCGTCCTCGACGAACGGCATGCCAACGCATGGGTCGAAGGCGAGGCGCCCGACGTGCTGGGCGATCGCGATCAGCTGCGCCAGGTGATCTCGAACCTCGTCGACAACGCCAGCCGCTTCATCGAGCCGGGCGGACACATCGTCGTAGAGCTGTTCGGAATGCGCGGCAACTCCATCATCACCGTCAAGGACGACGGAACCGGATTCGGGGACATCGATCCCAAGCTGCTGTTCGAGCGCTTCTACCGCACAGACGCCTCCCGTGCGCGCGGGACGGGCGGCACGGGGCTGGGGCTGTCCATCGTCAAGTCGATCGTCGAGGCACATGACGGGACCGTCGAGGCGGTTAATTTGCCGGAGGGAGGGGCCTGCTTCATCGTCGCTATCCCCTCGATTCCTCCTGAGGCGCCTACGGGGAAATAACCGCTCTTTATGTCCGCTTTTCGGTGGGGCGGGGCCCGTGCTCAAACAAGTCCTGAGCTCGCACGGAACGTCCATCGCCTTGTGCGCTTTCGGACGAGGGGGCGGGGCTCGTGCTCAAACAGGTGCTCGCCTTGACTAACGCGATCTGCGATCGCGTTTAAATGGCTGCGCATACTGCGCGCGAACCCCGCCCCCTCGTCCGAAAGCTGCTTTTTTCTCATTGACGGATAACGGTTTGGCTCGTGCGGATTCTGCGCGCGAGCCCCGCTCGGACCCTTCCGAGCTGCTTTTCCATTGCTGTTACGCAGTTCAACCTTCGGGAGGAATCGAGGGGATGCTCCTACAGGGAATGAAAAAGGAGGCGGAGGGGTTAACCCTCCGCCTCCTTCTCGCGTCTGATGGGTGTTTAGGCTTCGTAGAGGATGGCGCCGCTGGTGAAGCCGCCGCCGAAGCCTACTAGGATCACTTTGTCGCCGGGGTGGATGCGGCCTTCCTCGTAGGCGTCCGACAGCGTCATCGGGATGCAGGCGGACGAGGAGTTGCCGCGGTGGGCGATGGAGATCTGGAAGCGGTCCAAAGGCAGCTTCATCTTTTTGGCAGCGTATTTGATGATGCGCTCGTTGGCCTGATGAGGCACGATGAACGCTATGTCGTCGATGGTCAGGCCGGCGCGCTCGAGCACCTCGTCGACGGCGTCGTTCAGCGCTTCGACCGCGAACTTGAACACCTTCTGCCCGTGCATGTACAGCGTCTGACGCGGGCGGCCTTCGGCGACCGCCTCCGTCACGCCGAGCTCCTCGTCGATGCGCGGCAGGCCGGGATCGACCTTCTTCATCGCGTCGAGGTTCACGCCGTTCTCGTCGAACGGCTGCGGCGCGTCAAACGCCGTGGGGCACGTCAGCGCATTGGCGTCGTCGTCATCGTTGCGGACGAACGTGCTCAGGATGCCCGCACGATCGGGGTCCCACTCGACCACGGCGGCGCCGGCGCCGTCACCGAACAGCACGCACGTGTTGCGGTCAGTCCAGTTGGTGATGCGGGTCAGACGCTCGCCGCCCACGACGAGCGCGCGGCGGAACGCGTTGCGGCGCGATGCGCCCTGGGTGCCTGCTGCGGATGCCGCCATCATGGATTCAGCGATGGTGAGACCGTAGATGAAGCCGGTGCATGCGGCGTTCATATCGAAAGCGACGGCGTTGACCAGCCCCAGCCGGCGGCGCAGCAGCGCCGCGCAGGTCGGAACCATCACATCGGGCGTCGCCGTGGAGAAGATGACGAGGTCGATCTCCTCGGGGTCGATGCGGCGCTCGTTGTAGTCGCCTTCCTCCCATCCGAGCGCACGGCGCGCCGCGGCCTCGGCGAGGTCGACGTTGGTCTCGTCGACGCAGATGCGGCGGGTCTTGATGCCCGTGCGCGTGGTGATCCACTCGTCGCTGGTGTCCACCAGCGCGGTCAGATCGTCGTTGGTGACCTCAAGCGCGGGCAGCGCCTTTCCACAGCCGATGATCGCACAACCCATATCGTCCACTCTCCTGTTTCCGAGCGAAAGCAACCATAGAACGCAAGGCGCCGAGCTTAAGCGCAGCGCCATCGACAAGTATAGCGAATTGAGGAAAAGAGTGTCAGCACCGCCGCAAGCGCAAGCGCAAGAACGCCTTCATCGATCGGCGCGCGCCTTTCGCAGCGACGGCAACGCACGCCTGACCGCAAGCGCAACTACGACGGCAACAGCAAGTTTTGCCAGATCAGGCACAATGAACGGTGCGATGGCGGCAAGGAACGCGGGAATCGGCCCCATGCCGGCAACCGCCATCAGCTGGATCCATCCGCACGCATACGAGATCGCAAGGAACACCAGGCACGCGGCAAAGCCCCGCGCGGCATCGGAGCGCCCGCCTCGAAGCGGCATGGCTTTGAGCAGAAGCAGCGCGGCGACGGCACCCAGCAAAAATCCCCACAGAAAGCCGCCTGTAGCACCCAGGATCATGCCGATACCGCCGCGCATTCCCGAGAACACCGGCACCCCTGCCGCACCCAACGCCAGATACGCGCCCAAAGCCGCAAGGCACTCGCCCGGTCGAAGCACCAAAAGCGCGAACGCCAGAACGAACGTCTGCAGCGTGAAGGGAACCGGCCCCAGGGGAAGCGCAATCCACGCCGACACCGCCAGCAGCGCTACGGTCATACCCACATAGACGACGGAACGGGTCCTGCTCTTGCGGTCCATCATGGCACGTCCTTTCGGATCCGAATCGGGTCGACCGGCTAGATCTTCACCTCGAGCTCGCCGGTCTCCAGCTTATGCAGGCGCTTGCGCTCGATGAGGATGAACACCAACGCCGTGAAGATAGCCAGGAAATCCGCCACGGGCACGGCGAAGTACAGCGCGTCGAGGCCCGTGTACTGGGGAAACCACATCGGCAGCAGTATCGGCAGCACGATGTAGAGCGGGATCAAGAACAGGATCTGGCGCGTCAGCGACAGGAAGATCGACTTGATGGGCTGGCCCGTCGCCTGGAAGTAGTTGGACACGACGATCTGGAAGCCGACGAACGGCAGCATCATCAATTGCACCTGCAGGGCAAAGATCGTGAAGTCGCGCAGGTTGGGATCAGTGATGCCGAAGAAGCTGATGATCTGCACCGGGAAGATGTGCACAAGCGCAAAGCCCAGGATCGCGATCGCCGTGGCGCCGATGACGCCGTCCCACAGCGTCGTGCGGACGCGTTTGTACAGGCGCGCGCCGTAGTTGTAGCCTTCAAGCGGCTGGATGGCGATCGCCACGCCGATGAGCGGCAGCACCGTGAACATGGCGATGCGGCCGACCACGCCGATGGATGCCTTTGCGCCCTCGGCCCCGATGGGGGTCATCGTGCCGTACATGTTGAGCAGGTTGTTGAGCACCAGGTTGACCACCGCCATGCCGATCTGCATGACGAAACTGGCAAATCCCAGCGCCAGGATGCGGCGGATGGTGTCCATGTCGGGACGCATCTCGCGGACATGCAGGCGCATCGGGCAGCTCTTGGTGAAGATGAAGTACCACATCACGCACACGCACGATGCGAACTGGCCGACCAGGGTGGCGAGCGCGCTACCTGCGACGCCCCAGCCCAGGATCATCACGAACAGGAAGTTGAAGATGGTGCAGAACACGGCGCCGACCACCATCGTGACCAGCGCGCGGGTGGGGGCGCCGGCGGTGCGGATGAAGTTGTTGACGCCTGCGCCGATGACCTGGAAGATGAAGCCCGCGCCGAGGATCTGGATGAACAGGCGCGAATACTCCCAGTCCAGCGCCGTGGCGCCCGAGATCGCCAGCACGGCATCCATCAGCGGCGGGATCTGCGTGAAGACGAACACGATGATCGCCAGCACGATGCCCAGCGTGATGGTGTTGCCCAGGCAGCGCTGAGCCGCGCCGCGGTCGCCCTGCCCCATGCGCAACGCCGCAAGCGCGTTGCCGCCGTTGCCGACGAGCATCGCCAGCGCCATGAACAGCGTCATAAGCGGCATGGCCGTGGTGGCGGTGGAAAGGCCGATTTCGCCGACCGCCTGGCCCATGAAGATGGAGTCGATGATGTTGTAGGCGCCGTTGACCAGCATGCCCAGAATGGACGGGATGGCAAACTCGACGATGAGCTTGGGAATGGAGCCCGTTCCCATGCGGTCGACCTTGTCGCCGCCTTTGCGCGCCGCCCGGGGACTTGAGGTCTCGGGCGCCGCCCCGTTGCCTACAGCGCGGGATCCGTTATCAGGATGCTGGGCATCCAAAGCATCATGCTGCTCCATGCAGAGTTCGCCACCTTCCTCTTTCACAAAACACTTTATGATACCAACGAATGCTCGGTGGAAAAATGCACTTAGGGTAATGAACACAATGCGGGGAGCGGACGGCGTGATAGGGGACGGGGCAGATGTCGCCTTTGGATTAATCCAGAGGCGACATCTGCCCCGTCCCCTATCGTTGCCGTGATCGCAGTCGCGCTATACGATGTGCGCTTCTCCCGACGATACGGGGACGACGGCGCCGTTCCTCTCGTCGCGCACGAGCAGGCAGCCATCCACCGCGACGCCCTTGACCGTGCCGCTCACCAGGACCTCACCCGTCAGATCGACGACATCGACGTAGTTGCCGCGCAATGATTCGCACGCCGCGTATTCCGCCGCCAACGGTGCGAACCCCTCGCGATTCCAGCGTCGATACAAAGGCTCGAATTCGGCCAGGATGGCGCAAAGCACCTCGGACCCGGGGTCATCCCCCTGCAAGCGGCCTTCGTCAGCGATTTCCACAAGATACGCCGGGGCGTTCTTCGCATCCCGCGCGGCATCTCCGTCGGGCGTTCCGGACGGCGCGAGTACGTTGACGCCGATGCCGACGCACACCGCCCCGCCGCGCGCTTCGGACGAGATGCCGCAGAGCTTGAAATAACGGTGCGTCAGCCCGAACGGAAACGGCGTTCCCTCGGGCAGATCGGCGTGACTCGCCGAAACAACGATGTCGTTGGGCCATTTGACCTGCACGTTGTCGACGATCTTGGGACGGACGAGGCGTACGAGCGCGCGCTGCACCGCAAGCCCCGCGACCAAGGCGAGAGTGGGGAGCTCCGCCATCGGCGCGGAGGGGCGCAGCAGCATGCTGCAATACAATCCGCCGACGGGGCTTTTCCACAGGCGGCCCTGTCTGCCGTAGCCTCCCGTCTGGCACCGCGCGCGCACCACCAGCCCCTCGGGCTCTCCCTGGTCGATGGCGCGCTTCACCTCGATGTTGGTCGATTCAACCTCGTCGAGCACGCGGACGCGGAACACGGTAGCCCCTTTAGATCCGATGGGCTTTTCCGACGCAGACGCCTTCGTCGGTGACGGGCGTGCCGTCCGCCAGCACGAACCCGGGGCGCACCTCCAGCAGCGGTTTGACCACGAAATCGCGCTCCAGCGCGCGCGGATGCGGCAGCGTCAACACGTCGTTGTCGATGACGTAGAGTTGGTAGTCGACGATGTCGAGGTCGCAGGTGCGCGGCCCGTTGGGGATCTCGCGCACGCGCCCGAGGCTGTTCTCGATGGCGTGCAGGTAGTCGAGCAGCTCCTTGGGAGGCACGCCGGTGCGCAGGATCGCCACCGCGTTGACGAACGTGTCCTGATCCTCGTAATAGGCGGGCTCGCTCTCGTAGAACCCGGAGATGTCGACGATCTGGGTGTCGGGAAGCGTGCAGAGCATGCTGATCGCCTGGTTGATAAGCGAGATCTTGCCCTCGCGCTCCTCACCGGGCTCTGCCACCAACGGCACGTTGCAGCCCATTCCCAGCACGACCTCGGGGCGCAGGTCCTCAAGCGCCTTGGCGGTCTCCTCCACGTTGTGGACGCGCACCACGCTGGCGCCGAGCTCGCACGCCATCAGCGCCTCCGCAGCGGATGCTTTGTCGCGATCGGCGGGCTTGTCGATGCCGTAGGCGAACCCGATGAAGCTCTTGCGCGACAGAGCCGCCATCACGGGATATCCCAGATGCACGATCTCCTGGAAATTGCGCACCAGCTCGAGCGTCTGCTGCGGGGTCTTGCCGAACCCGGGGCCGGGATCCACGCAGATGCGATCGCGGGCGATGCCGGCGGCCTCCAGCTCGCGGGCGCGTCCGCCCAGCCAGTCGCGCACCTCGGCAACCACGTCGTCGTAGGCGGGGGCGTCCTGCATCGTGGCGGGCTCGCCCTGCATGTGCATGACCACCAAGCCGCAATCGCTGTTGGCGGCGACGTCCACCATCGCGGGATCGGAGAACCCCGACACGTCGTTGATGATCGCCGCGCCCGCCTGCAGGCAAGCGCGCGCCACGTCGGCATGGCGCGTGTCGATGCTGACGCAGATGCCCTCGGCGGCAAGCGCGCGCACGACGTCGATCACGCGCGCAAGCTCCTCATCGGGGCTCACAGGCGCGGCGCCGGGCCGGGTGGATTCGCCGCCCACGTCGATGATGCGGGCGCCTTGCTCCACCATGCGGTGGGCATGCGCGAGCGCCTCATCGAAACCATCGTGCTCTCCCCCATCGGAGAACGAATCGGGCGTAACGTTCAAGATGCCCATCAGCGTGGGCATCTTGGTGTCGAACGAGAATTGGGAGCAGCGCCACATCATCGCGCGTCAGACCCATCCTTTCCTTGAGGGGCGTCCTCGACGTTGCCGTCGGAGGGCTGCGCCGGCGAGACGGGCTCCACCTGCGCGGGCACCACCTCGACGTCCGCGGATGCCTGATTCTGCTGTCCGGCTTCGGGCTGCTGCTGGGTGGGCTTGCCTTGCTGGGGCTGCTCGTCGGCAAGCTGCGAGAAGCGGCTTTCCAGATCGTGCAGCAAGCCGGACCCCGAGCTGAGGATGTTGTTCCTCAAAAGAGGCGTCTCCTGCTGCTGCGCGGGCTGCAGGGCGCCGGATCCCTGCTGCGCGTTCCAGTCGGGGCTTTCCAGCTGAGCGTCGCGGGCGCGCGCCTCGGCCTCCTCGCGCTCATGGCGGGCGATGATCTCGTCCTCATGGTCGAGGTACTCGTTCCAGCGGTTGTCCAGCAGCGCCTGGCACGCCTCGCCCTCGATGGTCTCACGCTCAAGCAGCACGCTTGCCATCAGGTCCATCTGATCGCGGTGGGCATCCAGCAGCTCGTAGGCGCGATCATGTGCCTCTTTCATGATGCGCGCGACCTCATCGTCGATGCGCTTGGCGGTCTCCTCGGAGTAATCCTGGGTGTTGCCGTAATCGCGGCCCAGGAACACCTCGTGGTTGGGCTGCCCGAACACCTGCGCACCCAGCTCGGGGCTCATGCCGTACTGGGTGACCATCGCGCGCGCCATCTTGGATGCGCGCTCCAGGTCGTTGCTGGCGCCAGTGGTGATGTCCTCGCAGAAGATCTCCTCGGCGACGCGGCCGCCCAAGAACACCGCCAACTGGTCGCGCATCTCGCCCACCGAGTTGAGGACCTTGTCCTCGTCGGGGATGGACAGCGTGTATCCCAGCGCGCGGCCGCGCGAGATGATCGAGATCTTATGCACCGGATCGGCATGCTCGAGCAAATGCCCCACCAGGGCATGGCCGCTCTCGTGGTACGCGATGGTGCGCTTGGTGCGCTCGTCGAGCACGCGCCCCTTGCGCTCGGGACCAGCGATGACGCGCTCCATCGACTCGTTGACCTCACGCATCGTGATGATCTTCTTGCCCTTGCGCGCGGTGAGCAGGGCGCTTTCGTTCATCAGGTTGGCCAGGTCGGCGCCCGTGAAGCCCGGCGTCAGCTTGGCGATCGCCGCCAGGTCGACATCGGAGCCCATCGGCTTGTCCTTGGAGTGCACCTGCAGGATCTTCTCGCGGCCCTTCACGTCGGGGGTGTCCACCACGATCTGGCGGTCGAAGCGGCCCGGACGCAGCAGCGCGGGGTCAAGGATGTCGGCGCGGTTGGTCGCGGCGATCAGCACGACCGAGTCGTTGCTCTCGAAACCGTCCATTTCGACGAGCAGCTGGTTGAGCGTCTGCTCGCGCTCGTCATGGCCGCCGCCCAAGCCGGTGCCGCGCTGACGGCCCACGGCGTCGATCTCGTCGATGAAGATGATGGAGGGAGCCGCCTCCTTGGCGTCCTTGAACAGGTCGCGCACGCGGCTGGCGCCCACGCCCACGAACATCTCGACGAAGTCGGAACCCGAGATGCTGAAGAACGGCACGCCCGCCTCGCCGGCGACCGCGCGGGCAAGCAGCGTCTTGCCGGTGCCCGGAGGGCCCACCAAAAGGCAGCCGCGCGGGATCTTGGCGCCCATCGACTGGTACTTGGCGGGATTGGACAGGAAGTCCTTGATCTCCTTCATCTCCTCGACAGCCTCGTCCACGCCGGCCACGTCGGCGAACTTGACGTCGGGACGCTCCTCAAGCGTCTTTTTGGCCTTGTTCTTGCCAAAGCTCATCTGGGAGTTGTTGGCCTTCATCATCTGCGAGAAGAAGAAGAACAAAAGCGCGCCGATCAGAATGATGGGCAAAAGCGAGGACAGGATGCTCGCCCAGCCGCTGGGCAGCTGCACCTCATAGGGGATGCCGGGATGCTGCGCCATCAGGCTGTCGAGCGATCCCACGTACGTGGAGGTGTAGCGATGCTCGGCGCCGAGCTCGGTCTCGTCGAGGTTTTCGGTGACGACGCCGGCGGGCGAGGAGCCCGTCTCGGCGTTGCGCAGGGTCGCCATGCGGGCATTCAGCGAATCGAACGCGTCGTTGAACGCGTCGGATGCGGTGGATCCGGCGGTGATGGCGGGATAGTACGTGCCCGACACCGTGTAGTCGCCGGCGCCGTACACCACGCGCGTGACGCGCTCCTGGTCGACCGCCTGGACGAACTCGGAGGTGATGAGCTGATCGGTGGGCTGCTGCGCGGTGTTCTGCATGGAGAAGAACTGCTGGCCCACAAAAAACGCGATCAGCAGGAACAGCACCACGGAGATGATGGTGACGCGCGGATTCGGCTGAAGGTCCTGTTTTTTGTTGTTCTGCTGTGACATAAACCTCGGTCTTTTCCTTTCCGACGACCCGGCAATAGCGGCCCGGGTCCCACCGCGGCGGGATGCATCGCGCCCGCCGCGCGCCGTCTGAGCCAGACGGAAACGCTACGAGTACAACTCCGGTTTCAAAATGCCGATGTAGGGCAGGTTGCGATACCGCTCGGCATAGTCGAGGCCGTATCCCACGATGAACTCATCGGGGCACTCGAACCCCACGTACCTGCAATCGATGTCGGCTTGCGCCTGCGTCTTCTTGCGCAAAAGCGTTGCCACCGCAAGCGAGGCGGGATTGCGCGAGGAGAGGTTCTTAAGCAGGTATTTCAACGTGAGGCCGGAATCGAGGATGTCTTCGGCGACGATGACGTGGCGCCCCTCGATCTCGGAGGTGAGGTCCTTGAGGATGCGCACGACACCCGAGCTTTTGGCCCCGTTGCCGTATGACGAGATCGCCATGTAGTCCATCTCGACCGGAAGCTCGATCGCGCGTGCCAGATCCGCCATGAAGATGGCGGCTCCGCGCAGCACCGACACCAACACGATGCCCTCCCCCGCCACGGGGGCGTAGTCCCGCGTGATGGCGGCTCCGATCTCGCCGACGCGGCGAGCCAGCTCCTCTTGGGTGTACAGCACTTCTTGGATGTCGCTATGCACGAACGCCTTCCTAACCGATCAGCCCGATACGCCTTGTTTGCCCAGCTTGACGAAGGGCACGCCGAAGCGATCGGGACTTGCCTCGAATTTGGCTAGTGTACCATTGACCCGCGCTTCCCAAGCTAACGAGACGGCAACGCCGAAGGAAGTGACACCGATTTTACATTTCGCATAAGGCGGCGTGGAGGGCAGGCGGAAGCAGGCTCCTTAGCGGGCGGTCGCAAGGTCGGGGAACTCGCGCAGCAGGCGTGCGACGGGAAGGCCGATCACCGTGTCGCGATCGCCCTCGATGCTCTTGATGAGCTTGGCGCCCTCGCCCTGGGCGGCGTACGCGCCGGCCTTGTCGAACGATTCGCCCTGGCGCAGGTAGTCGGCGATGCGCTCGTCGGAGAGCTCGTGGAACGTGACGTCGGCCGCGTCGGCGAACGTGCGGAATCCCAGCGACACCTGGCCCTCGGCGTTGGTCGCGATCATCCACACCGAGACGGCGGTGACCACCTGGTGGGTGTCGCCCGACAGCGCGCGCAGCATGCGCTTGGCGTCGGAGAGGTTGCGCGGCTTGCCGAAGATCTCGCGCTGATGCACGACCATGGTGTCGGCGCCCAGCACGATGAGCATGCCGGAGAACTCCGGATCGGCCAGGATCTCCTGCACCACGGCGCCCGCCTTGCGCTCGGCGAGTTTTTTGCACGCCTCGGGCGGATCGGCGAGCAGGTCGGGCTCGAGGGTTTCGTCCACGTCGGCGGCATGCACGGTGAAGCGGACGCCCGCATCGGAGAGCAGCTGCTTGCGGCGCGGGGAGCCGCTGGCCAGGACGACCTTGAACGCGGGTGGATTGGCGGCGCCGGAGGACGCGGCGGCTTCGGAGCCCGTCGCGGAGGCGGCAGCCGCCTCGGGAGCGGCTGCCACCTCGGGAGCGGCTGCTTGATTGCTGGGGGTGTTCTGTTCGTTTTCCATGGGCGGCATTGTAGCGCACGCCCGGCGAACGCGCTAATCGTCCAAAAAGCGGCATCTCGATGCTGTTATTCGACGATTAGCGCGACTCGCCGGGCCCTGATGGGTGTTCTAGCGCAAATGCCGTCGCATAACGCCTGATAGCGGCTGCGAGGCATTTTAGAAACGAAAGGGGAACTGCGCTAATCGTACGTTTTCCGCAAGCGATGGGATGATTTTGGACGATTAGCGCAACCCGTTGCGTCCCGATGCCGATACTGGACGATTAGCGCGACTCGCCGCATACCGCCGACGGAACGGGCTGCGCTATACCGCGTCGGCGCGCAACGCTTCGACCACGTTGGCGGCATGGCTCTTGCGCAGGGCGAAGGCGACGCTGATCGCCAGCACGACGAGCACGAGCGCGACCGCCGCGCCGATATAGGCCCACGGCAGCGCGAAGCCGACGCCCTCGAACGCGATGCCGAGCGCCTGATAGAGCAGCCACGCAACCGCTATCGCCAGCACCAAGCCGATCACCAGGCCGCGCAGCGCGTAGCTGGCGCATTCGCACACCAGCATCCGGGCGAACGCGCGATCCCCCATGCCCACCGACTTGAGCACCGCGAACTCGCGCGTGCGCAGGATGATGCTGTTGGTGAGCGTGTTGAACACGTTGGCCACCGCGATGAGCGCCATGATGACGGTGAAGCACAGGATGAACACCTGGATGGTCTGGAACGCAAGGCGGGTGGACTCGGCGCTCACGACCAGATCAACTACGTTCACGGTGAGGCCGGCATAGCTGTCTGCCATCTCACGCAGCTGCTCGACTGCGGATTCGTGGTCGTCCGCTTGGAACGCGGCGGTCGCAAACGAATAAGAGAACGGCGTATCGTGCTCGATGGCGGACAGCCGCTCGCCTAGCGCATCTTCCGCGGCGTTGCCGGGGGGCGCCGTCTTCGTGATCTCATCGGACATGAGCAGCACCGGAATCCCGCGCGACGCCGACATGAGGTTCGCGACGGACGGGGTCTCGGAGGCGAGCGCCACCACATCGACCTGCACGCTTTTCGCAGAGCTAAGGGAGGCTCGTTCGATCGTCGGGTCCCCTTCCGCCGCCGATGCCTGGTCGATCAGGCCGAGCGCAGGCTTGCCGCCCTCGCCCTCGATCACGCCCAAGCTGGAGAACCCCTCGGGGACCGTCACCCCGCAGTACGCTTGGAACGAGCCCGTCTGCGCGAAGGGGTCGATGTCGAGATACGCCGCGTCCGCCGTCACGCCCTGGTAGGTGTTCAGCGCGATTGCGCGAGGATGCTCAGGATCGGCGAAGTCGAGGTCTCCCACGCCGAGGGACTCCACCACCTGCAAGAACGACTCCTCGTCGAGGTAGAACACATCCACCTGGCCATAATAGGCGCCGTCCTCGCCGAACGGCTGGGGCGACCAGCTCGCCGAGCCTCTGTCATGGATCCGCTGGATCGCATCGCGCCCCGCATCGGAGATCATCCCCGCCGGCAGGGCGGCCTCCATGATCCCCTGCCGGACGACCCCGTCCATGCGAACGCCCTCGAGCGAAGCCGCCTCGTCGATCAGCTGGTTGAACTGATCGGCACGGGCGCAAAGCTCGTCGTTTTGCATATCGGATCCGCTCGCCATCAGCGTGATGTCCGCGTCGGACGACGCACCTGCCGCGCTGCCGGCGCGCGACACGATCGGATCCATCGTCACCGCCACAGCACCCGCCGTCACCACCAGCACCACGCTCACTGCGAGCGACATGACGACGATGCGTCCGCGCGCGCTCTGCCGCGAGAGGTTGCGATGCGCGATGATGCCCGGTACGCCAGCGGCAAGGCCCCACAGGCCGCCGTCGGCGCGCTTGGAGAACGGCAGCGCGCCGGATGTCGCCGCCGAGGTGCGCGCCTCGCGCGCCGCCTTCCGCTGCGCACGCTTGGACAGGCGCACATCCTGCACCTGCCGAATGGCATCCACCGCCGACACGCGCCCGGCGCGCAGTGCGGGGATCCACGCGCTCACCAACAGCGTGACCAGCGACAATGACGCGGATATGGCAAGCGAGGCAGGCTCGATCGCCAAAGCCAGACCCTCGTCCACACCGAGCAGCGCCGAGAATCCGGCTCCTGTGAGCTGCAGCACCGCCGCCGTGCCGCCCACGCCCAGGAGGATGCCGCACGGGATGCCGACGACGCCCAGCATCAGCGCCTCAACCAGCACCGATCGGCGCAGCTGGCGCTTCGAGGCTCCCAGCGACGCCAGCAGCCCGAACTGGCGCGTGCGCTCCGCCACGCTGATGGAGAACGAATTGTAGATGAGCGACACCGAGGCCGCCGCTACCACGAGCGCCAGCACGCCCGCCATCGCGGTGATCGAGTCCTGCAGAAGACTGTCGCTGGATATGCCTTGGTAGCGCGTTAGATTGGCATGGGCATACACCACCATGTCGCCGTAATACAGGCCGGATCCTTCATAAGGCAGGCCGCTCACGAACCCGGTTATCTCGTCGAGGCTGCCAAAGCCCTGGGTCGCAGCCCAAACGTCGGTGTAGCAGCCGGGCAGGGCATCGTCAGCGCCCGTCCGCCCTCCTAGCACCATCTCGACACCGCCCGGCGCGACGATCGCCAAGGAGGCACCGTTGGTCGATGCGACGAAATCGTTGCCCATGTAATGCGCGCCCGAGTCGTCGTAAAAGCCCACGACGGAGAACTCCAACTGCTCGCGAGCGACAAGGCGCATCGTCCCGCCTTCGTATTCAGCGGCCGCACGAGGCTCCTCGGATGCCGCCGAACCGCCGTAGCCTACGATCGACGCGCCCTGATCATCGACCACCGTGCCGCCTGCCAGGATCTCCTGCACGGCATTCAAGGTCGAGGCGATGCTGCCCCGGTCGGGATCTGCGGGAACGTAGCGACAGACGTCGAGCGCGATCGAGCCGCCCAGCGCAAGCGCGCCGTCGGTCGTGATGCCGCCGTCGCCATCACCGTCGGCCTCGTTGCCCAGCGTCGTTCCGCGCAGGCGCTCGGGCAGCATGACCTCGCCGGGCGCCTCGGGCGCGTGCCCCTCCGTCACCTCGGGCAGACAGGTAATCCCCGCACCATCACGTTCGACCTGGCCCTTTGCCGCATCAGGAAGCGATTTGACGATGAGGCCGGAACCCAGCATCTCGCTTTCCCGCTCCGAATACCACGCGACGCCGCCATCATGGGACACGGCGGCGTCGGTGATGTTGCCGCTTTGCTCCATCGCGTCGATCGTCTCGTCCGTCGCGCCTTGAACGTACACCTGCCACCAGCCCTCGGTGGCGATGGTGCGCTGGTAAAGTCCCTGCTGGAGGCTGGCGACCGTCGTCCAGATGGCGGTGATCAGCGCCACGGAGAGCGCGATGCCGATGATCGACACCACGGTGCGCATGCGGTTTTTGGCAAGCGACCGCCGCGTGAAAGAAGTCATGACGCTCATCGCCGGATCCTCTCGTCGCGGGCGATGCGGCCGTCTTCTATGGCGATGATGCGGTCGGCGGTGGCAGCGATGTCCTCGTCATGGGTGATCACCACCAGCGTCTGGCCCATCTCCTTGTTGGACGCGCGCAGAAGCGCCATGATCTCGCGGCTGTTGCGCGAGTCGAGGTTGCCGGTAGGTTCGTCGGCGAGCACGACCGACGGCGCGTTCATGAGAGCGCGGCCGATGGCGACGCGCTGCTGCTGGCCGCCGGAGAGCTGGTTGGGCAGCGCGCCCTCGCGGCCTTCCAAGCCCAACGCGCGCAGCAGCGTCGTCAGGCGTTCGCGGTTCACCGGACGGCCGTCGAGGGCCACCGGCAGCGTGATGTTTTCCACGACGTTGAGCACGGGGATGAGGTTGTAGAACTGGTAGACCAGCCCCACTTCGCGACGGCGGAACACCGCCAGCTGCTCATCGGAGCGCGCGTAAATGTCCTCGCCGTTCAGGCGCACTGTGCCCGATGTGGGACGATCCACGCCGCCCATCAGGTGCAGCAGTGTCGATTTGCCCGATCCGGACGATCCGACGATGGCGCAGAACTCGCCCTCCGCAACAGAGAACGACACGTCGTCGAGCGCTCGCGTGGAAGTCTCGCCCTTGCCGTAGACCTTGGTGAGGTTTTCAACGGTGAGGATATCCATGGCCTGCTACCTTTCCTTTGGATCGAAGCACCCGCCGCGCCGATCGCGCCGAAGGCGGCGCTGCCGCGCGGGGCGCAAACCCTGCATTCTCAGTATGCCAAGGCGGCGTTACCGCACCCTGCCGCGCAGCTTACGGTTTTGTAAGGCGCAGCGTCGGATGCGGAGCGCGCACGCCGGTGCACAGAAGCTTTTGCGGGCTTCTTCCCAAAACAGCCCCGAAACGAGCCCTTTTTCGGGAAGAAGCCCGCAAAAGCCTGTATCAGGGACACGCCGAAGCGCTACACGTTCATCTTGGGGAAGGCGATCTCGAAGCAGGCGCCGCCTTCGGGCAGGTTGCGGGCGCGCAGCGATCCGCCTTGCGCGCTCACGAGCGCCTGGGCAAGCGAGAGACCGATGCCGAAGCCCTGCGGATTGACCGGATCGCTGCCGCCGACCGTCGCAGAGGCGGCAGTCGCTTCGCCGGAGCGGTCCGCTTCGCCATCCAGCATCTCCGTGCACGCAAGGGTTTCCACGCGCGAGCCGCGGTAGAAGCGCTCGAACACGTGGGGCATGTCCTCGGGAGCGATGCCCGGACCGTCATCGCTCACGCGGATGCGCGTGGCCAGCGCGTCCTCGGACGCCTCGATGCGCACCGTCCCTCCCGGACCAGCGGCTTCGGCGCAGTTCTTCACGATGTTCTCAAGCGCTTCGGCAGTCCATGCCGCATCGCCTTCGAATGCCGCTCCTCCGACGTTCACCGAGCATACGACGCCATGCACGTCAAGCGACAACTCGAGCGGCGAGAGCGCACGCGCCGCGACATCGGCGACGCGCACACGCCTCCTCTCGAGCCGCATGACGCCCGCATCGATTCGCGCGAGCTTGAGCAGCGCTGTCACCAACCACGACACGCGCTCGACCATGCCCTCCAGCTCGCGCAGGGCACGGCGTCGAGCAGCCTCGTCGTCCGCCCGCTCGGCGACGGGAACCAAAAGCGACATGGCGGTGAGCGGCGTGCGGATCTGATGCGAGATGTCGGCGAGTGCGTCGGCGAGTGCCGTCTTCTCAGCTTTGAGCTGCTCTGAAGTTCGTGCGAGCCGCGCCACCATCTTGGAAACCTCGCTGCGCAGGATGGCCACGTCGCCTTCGCGGCAATCCGTGAACGTCACGCGCCGCCCGCCGTGCAGCACCTCGTCCATCTCGGCGGCCAAACGCGCGATCTCGCGATAACGCTGCCGCGAGAACGCGGCGAACAGAGCGCAGCACGTCCCACCGGCAACGGCAACCCAGCCGGCAGATGCCGCGCCCGTCGCAACCCCCGCGACGACCGCAAGCGCTGCAGCGGCGCACATCATCACCGCAAGCTGCAGAATGAACGAGCGGTTGCGGGAAAGCCCGCCCATCGTCGAGAAGCCCGTCGGAACCGCCGTCGCAAAGCTCGGCGTCGCTTCAGCCTCCATAGATGGTCCTTCCTCTCGCGTGAAAAGGGGCGGTCACTTCTTCTCATTCGCCGGCTTTGTAGCCCATGCCGCGCACCGTCGTGATGATCTGCGGATCGGATGGATCGTCCTCGACCTTCTCGCGCAGGCGGCGGATGTAGACGTTGAGGGCGTTGTCGCTGACGAACTCGCCGGCATCGTCCCAGATGACGTTGCGCAGGGCATCGCGTGTGACGAGCTTGCCCGCATGCTGCGCGAAATGGAGGAGCAGGCGGTATTCCAACGCGGAGAGTTCCAGCTCGATGCCCTCCTTACGCGCGGTCGCGGCGCCCAGGTCGATCTCGACCGGCCCCAAGCAAAGCTTCTGCGATGCCATCCCCGTCCGCCGCAGCGCCGCCTTGATGCGCGAGAGCAGCTCGCGCACGCGGAACGGCTTGGCCACATAATCGACCGCCCCCATGTCCAGCCCCATGACCGTGCTGTACTCGTCATCGGAGGCGGTGAGGAAGATGACAGGCATTCCGGGAGCCGCATCGCGCGCCGCCGCGCACACCGCGAACCCCGTCCCCTGCGCAAGCGTCACGTCGAGCAGCGCCAGGTCGAACCGTTCCCGTCTAAGCAGGTCGATCGCATCATCCTGCCGAGCGGCGTGCGCGGTCTCGTATCCTTCCGAGCGCAGCAGCTCCGAAAGAGCCCTCACGATCGAGGCATCGTCTTCGACAAGCAGGATGCGCATGAGCCCTCCGTTCCGCCCGACATTTCGTCCAGTATATGCCAGCCCGCCTCGCCACCCGCCTTACGGTTTCGTAATATCGAACGGCAATCGCCGTCACCCGCCCAAGCCCTGCCTGCTGCCCGCCAGCCGCCCTATGCTATTCTGAGGGGGATTCGCCACCATCCCGTGCGCGCTGCGCGAAAGGAGCCCCTATGAAGCTGCTCGTCATCGGAAGCAAAGCCCGCGTCGAGAAGTACCTCCCGGATCTCCCCATCACGCGCGAAGTCGAAACCGTCGTCGTGGGGCGGGGCGCGTCCGACGACGAGATCCTCGGCTTGGCGGCAGACACCGACTTCATCATGGCAGACGCCATATCCCCCGTCAGCGCCCGCCTGATCGAGGGGATGCCCAACCTCAAGCTCATCCATTCCGAGGGGGTTGCGTACAACGCCATCGATCTGGATGCGGCGCGCGCCCACGGCGTCTTCGTCTGCAACAACGCCGGCGCCAACGCCGTCGGCGTCGCGGAGCAGACCGTCCTGCTCATGCTGGCCTGCTTGCGCGATGCGATCAACGCGGACGCGGCGGTGCGCTGCGGGCAGCAGATCCAAACCAAGGAGCGCATGATGCTCGAAGGCATCCGCGAGCTGGGCGACTGCCGCATCGGCTTCATCGGATTCGGCGCGATCGCCCAGGAGACGGCGCGCCATCTGGCGGGCTGGGGATGCGAGATGCTCTACAACAAGCGGCACCGGCTTTCGGAAGAGGAAGAGCGCACGTTGAGTGTGCGTTTCACCAACGTGGACGAGATCGCAAGCGCGTGCGACATCGTGAGCATCCACACGCCGGTCACTGACGAAACGCGCAACATGGTCGACACGGAGTTCCTCGCACGCATGAAGCCCGACGCCATCCTGATCAACACGGCGCGCGGCGAGATCGTCGACACCAAGGCGCTTGCCGCCGCGCTTGAGGCGGGGAGCATCGCTGCGGCGGGCCTCGACACGGTGGCGCCCGAGCCGGTGCAGCCCGACAACCCCCTGCTGAACCTGAGCGAGCAAGCGGCGCGGCGCATCGTGTTCTCGCCGCATATCGGCGGCACGACCGACGGGTTCTTCCGCCGTGCGCACCGCACCATCTGGGAGAACATCGCCCGCGTGGCGTCCGGCGAGAAGCCGATCAACATCGTTTCGTAGGGCAGGAGGAGATCAGCGAGCGAAGGCTTATTCAGCCGCGCTTTCGACGCGCGCGGAAGGCGGACATGGGCTCGATGCGCACGCCGCGCTTGTTGGCGCTGACGGCGAGGTTTCCCTGGATGTTCGTCACGTAGCCGCCGAGCGGCGCACCGATACCGGAAAGGGGATCCTCCGAGCCGCCTTCGCCGCCGAATCCCGCAAGAACCGCTTCGACCGATGCCGCCTCGATGCGGGCATCGAGGCCGAGCATGCCCTGCAGGATCGCGGCGACCGCACGCCGCAGCAGGGGTGCTGGCGCTTCGCCGAACGACGGCTGCAGCACGCATCCCTCTGCCGGCGAATCGGGAACGATCCATTCCACTGCGGATTCGACCAGCGCATTCGCCCGCGCCTGCAGCATGTCATCCTCGTCGGCGATCAAATTCATCGTGCGCGTGAGCGTCGCCAACAGGTGCGGGTTGCGCTCCTTGGCGCGCGGGACGATCTCGTGGCGCACGAATGCGCGGAACCGGTCGGTATGGGCGTTGGTGGCGTCCTCGCGCCAGAGCGCGCCGGATTCGTCGCGCACGACGGGAAGCCCTGCATCGGCGCGTTCGCGCAGGCAGTCGCGCAGTTCCCCCCGTCCCGCATCCAGCAGGGGGCGGCACACGCGCCCGTTGCGGTAGCGCATCGCACGGAACCCGCCGGGGCCGGTGCCCACGATGGAGCGCATGTAGAAGCTCTCGACGCGGTCGTCGGCGGTGTGCGCCGTGAAGATGCGCCCCTCGGCGACGGGTGCGGCGGCGCGGCGGCACAGCTCGGCGAGCGCCTCGTCGGCGGCGCGATAGCGCTCGCGCCGCGCGACCGCCTCGACGTTGCCGCCCTCCTCCGCTGCGAGCGCCCCCACATCGACGGAACGCGCGAACAGCGGGATCTCCAGAAGCGCGGCAAGCCGACGCACGAACTCCTCGTCGGCGTCGGCGTCGACGCCGCGCAGGCGATGGTTCATATGCAGGATCCCCAAAGGCCCCAGCACGCCGCGCGCATGCAGATCGGCCGCCAGGTACGCCAGCGCCGTGGAATCGGATCCCCCCGACACCATCAGCAGCACCGGCGTCCGCTGCCCCGCGAGCCCCCGCTCGGCGATGCAGCGCTCCATTTGGTGCATCGCATTTTGATTGGCATTTCCCAACTTGCTAACGAGCTTCACGAGTCAAATCAGACACCTGTAGACCAACGACACCACAACGCTCCGTCAAATAATGCAAAGCGTCTTCACCGATCTGCTCCGCCGAAACGGGATTGTCGATTAGCATTTCCGCCCAAGGGCGACCAGGATGCAGCGTGTCCCAAAGCGGCCGTTTACCGTTTCTTCTACCCTTGCCGGGGTCATGGTTTCCAAATCCCTCGACAAGAACGTTCCATACAGGAGAATGCCGGGAAATCAAAAGGGATTCGCCCAGCGAAATCCACAAATCGTCTACGACGAGAAAGCGGCAAGAAAAATCTTCTAGCCGGAGATTCGTCGCTTGCCGAATACTCTGAGCATGATCCGAAAGCCTGTTGTAGAGCTCTTTTCCCTCAGAAGAACTTTCTAAATAGCCGCCTTTTCTCTTCCCCTTTCTGTCAGCCTTCCCTACATAAATGGGAATCAGAGGCGCAAGTCGGTTTGCCTCGGCAAGCGGCTTGTAGGAGGGAAACGCTCCGCTATAGTACAAAGCGTAAACGCCAGCGCCTGAAAATGAGGGGAGTTCAGCCAAAGGCACTATCTCGGTCTCTTCAAGCGCATTGGCGATGCTCAGAGCAAGATTCTTCTTCTCAAGCGGATTGAAAACCTCTACCCCACCCACAGTTTTCTCCTTTTCGCAAGCTCGTGAGCCCTATAGGATATCTCGTTCTCGATCAAAGCCTCGCCAACAGAAGAAAACACCTTTTGCGCAAGCAATACGGGCACCGCATTGCCCAACTGTCTCATTGCCTCAGACCATGCTCCATCCAGTCTGTATCCATCGGGAAACGTCTGTATACGAGCCGCTTCGCGCACGGTATAGTACCGGGGCGTGCCGTCATCCTTGATAAGCATGTTTTCACCGCCAGGCACACCATGAACTCCTGCCTTTAATGTCTTCGATGGCTCGTCAAGACGGCTTCCGGTATGCCCCGGATAGATTCTCGCTCCTTCCCTCACCACATGGTCAAAACACCATCTGGCATCTTCGCAAGATGGATCAGGCAAGCCCTGAAGCGCATCGCGAACAGTCACCCATGGCAGGCGCCCATCATTCGGCTTCGCAGATGATCGGACAAAAGAGCGGGGAGCGCTTGGATGACGCTTCCAGTATTCACCGCCTTCGCGCTGCGACCATTTCAGCATCTCAACGCTGTGCGTAGGCTCCGGAAACGACCACTCGATTTTCAAATCCGAGCGAAATCCAACGATGAACACCCGCTCGCGTTTTTGAGGAACACCATAATCCGCCGCGTTCACCAAGGTAGAAATGACATTGTACGTGAGCTCCTCTCGAGGCTGGGGGGAGGAGCTCTTGGCCTTCTGGAGTCGTCTCAAATGATCCACCCAGGTCTCTTCAGGACGAACGCCTCTTTCGGGAAACTCAAGCCGAAGCAGAATGTACTGAAAATAATCGGAAAATTGACTGCGTAGAAGGCCTTTTACATTTTCCACCACGAAAGCTCGGGGCTTGACCACTCTCACCGCTGCAATCATCGCAGGGAACATGTCACGTTCGTCCTCATGAGCTCGAGCAACACCGCCAAGAGAAAACGGTTGACAAGGCGGCCCTCCTGCCAACAAGTCAACCTCTTCCGATATTGAGTCCCATCGGAAGTCGCGAACGTCCATTTCATGAACAGACCAGTCCTCAACGAGCGGATATCCCCGCTGTTGGTTCATCTTGATCGTGTTGCAGGCCCACTTATTCCATTCGACTGTTCCCAGAGAGTGAAACCCCGCCAATTGGGCCCCAAGAGCCAGCCCTCCTGCCCCGGCAAACAATTCGAAAGATGTGAGCCTATCGTTGATCATGCAAGCCTTTCGTTAATGACGTATCAAAGGATTATATTATAGCGAACGTATGTTTGCAAAGAAAGAAAACTATGCAGCTGTCTGTAGTGAATCCGGCACCTCCCACTATACCCTATTATCCAAATGTGACAGAAGGACCGTCCCCTGTCACGCCTTGAACAGGGGGGTCGATAGGTAGCGTTCGCCGGTGTCGACGGCGAAGGTGACGATGATCGCGCCGTGCGCCTCGGGATGCTCGGCGACCAGCTTGCGCACGCCCGCGACGTTGGCGCCCGACGAGATGCCCACCAACATGCCCTCGCGCTGCGCCATCGAGCGCGCTTCCGCATACGCGTCCTCAGTAGGGATGGCAAGCGCTCCGTCGAGCACGTCAAGATCGAGCGCAGTGGGCACGAAGTTGGCGCCGATGCCCTGGATGCCGTGCGACGACGGCGTGATCGGCTCGCCCGCCAGCGTCTGCCCAATGATCGGGCTTTCCGCCGGCTCGACCGCGTAGAAGCGCGTCGACGCGCCGGCTTTGCGCAGGTGGTGCGCCGTGCCGGAGATGGTGCCGCCCGTCCCCGCCCCGGCGATCACGAAGTCGGGGAAACGCCCCAGCTGCTCGACGATCTCGGGTCCGGTAGTCATCTCGTGCGCCAGCGGATTGTCGGGATTGCCGAACTGGTCGGGGATCCACGCATCGAGCGCCTCCGCCGCAATGCGCTCCGCCTCGGCGACCGCGCCCGCCATGCCCTCGGCCGCCGGCGTCAGCACCAGCCGCGCACCGTATGCCGCAAGCAGCATCCGGCGCTCACGGCTCATCGACTCGGGCATCGTGAGCACGACCTCGTACCCGCGCGCCGCCCCGATCATCGCCAGCGCCACGCCGGTGTTGCCGCTGGTAGGCTCAACGATGAGCGTCTTGCCAGGCGCGATGTCGCCACGCTCCTCAGCACGATCGACCATGCTGCACGCAGCACGATCCTTGATAGATCCACCCGGATTGCCCGCCTCGTACTTGACGAACACCTCCGCCCCGATCTCCGCGGACAGTGCCTCCAACCGCACCAAGGGCGTACCCCCCACGATGCGAGAAACCTCATCAGCCATGACAGCCCTTTCCCTCAGTTGTTGCGAGATGTGATCCTACCTGCGTCTTGGAGGGGCGGGGTTCGCGCGCAGTATTCGCACGGTCAACAGTCCAGTGGACTGTTGACAAACACTCTTCCCGCCCGAGCGGGCGAGTGGGCGTTTCGCGCGAGCTCAGGACCTGTTTGAGCACGAACCCCGCCCCTCCAAGACGCCCCGGAAGACTCCCATCTCATCATCTTGCCAACAACGCCACCGTCTCCACATGATCCGTATGCGGAAACATATCCACCGGCTGCACGACGTGCAGCTCGTACCCACGATCGCGCAGCAGCCGGCAATCGCGCACCTGCGTCTCGGGATTGCACGAGATGTACACCACGCGCGTCGGCGCCAGTTCCGCCAGCGCGTTGATGAACTCCTCGCTCGATCCCGCGCGCGGCGGATCCATCAGCACCACGTCGGCCCGCTCCCCGTCGGCGGCGAGCCGGCGCATGAACTCGCCCGCGTCCGCCGCGACGAACCGAGCGTTCTCGACGCCGTTGTGCCGCGCGTTCTGACGGGCGTCGCGGATGGCGCTTTCCACGCTGTCCACGCCGACGACCTCGCCCGCGCCGCGCGCCGCCGCCACCAGGCCGATCGTGCCCGTGCCGCAGTACGCGTCGATGGCGCGCTCGCCTCCCGAGAGCGCCGCCAGATCGACCGCCGTGTTATACAGCACCTCGGTCTGCACGGCGTTGACCTGGTAGAACGATTGCGACGAGATGCGAAAGCTCAGCCCGCACAGCTTGTCCAGGATGAAACCCGGACCGTACAGGCGCTGCTCGCGCTCACCTAGGATGACGTTGGTCTGGCGCGTGTTCACGTTCTGCACGACCGTCGTGATGAAGGGGCAACGCTTGACCAGCTCGCGGCAGAACGCTCGCGATGCGGGAAACTCCGCGCCATTGGTCACAAGCGTCACCAGCACCTCGCCGCTGGTGTGCCCCACGCGCACGACCGCGTGACGGAGGAAACCCGTTCCGACGTCCTCGTTGTAGGGCTGGATACCGAACTTGGGCATGAGCTGGCGGATGGTCAGGATCGCGCGCTTGGCCTGCTCGTTCTCGACCAGGCATTCGTCGGTCGGCACGATCCGGTGGGTGCCCGCGGCGTACATGCCGCACAGGATCTCGTAGCGCGGCGCCCCTTTGCGTTGGCGCGACCCCGCGCCCCGTTCGGAGCGCCCGTCTTTGCCGTAGCGGCCGCCTTTTCCGGAGCCGGCCCTGCCGCGCGGCGCATCACCCAGCCGCCTGCCCTGCGCATAGGGGGAGATCACCTTATTGCGGTAGTGATAGGGATGCTCCATCCCCAAGATCGCACGGACCTCGGCGCCGCCGAACTCCGCGAACAGCTCCTGCATGCGCTCGTCCTTGCGTGCGAGCTGGGCCTCGTAAGGCTCGTTCACATGCTGGCAGGCGCCGCATTCGCGTGCATGGGGGCAGTGCGGGTTGGAAGTCATGTCATCGCTTTCTCGAAGGCCCGGCAAGACTCGCATTCCGCCTCCGGATTACGGCGCATTAGCGAAACCTCGCCCCTTGAACCGGGCAACGTTTTCCGCCCTAGTATAAACGCAGCT
Source organism: uncultured Eggerthellaceae bacterium (assembly GCA_958452575.1). GTDB lineage: Bacteria > Actinomycetota > Coriobacteriia > Coriobacteriales > Eggerthellaceae > Aphodovivens. The sequence goes on along the minus strand of CAUDUM010000003.1, from coordinate 10,199 downwards.
CGCGCGCCACGCGCCGCTTCGCCGGACGCTGCACCAGCCCTCCACGCTTCGGAAACGGCGGAGCAACGATTCTTGGGAGGATTGGTGCACGGATCCCCGCGCATGCTAAGGTGGATGCGCAAACTCAACGTCCGGCGGACGGCCGGGCAAGGGGCTTCGCCACGCCGTCGCCCCTCCCCTAACCGCCGGACACGCTTCTTTCTTCGTGAGGATCCGCCATGAACTTCATCATCCGCTGGCTTGTCACCGCCATCGCCGTCGGCGCCGCCGTATGGCTGGTGCCCGGCATCGAGGTGTTCGGAGCCGAAGCGTGGGTCGCAGTCGCGCTGGTCGGCCTGATCCTGTCGCTCATCAACATCAGCATCAAGCCCATCGCCCAAGCGCTCAGCCTGCCTATCACATGCCTGACGCTGGGCATCTTCTATCTGGTGGTGAACACCGCCATGCTCTACCTGGCAGCTTGGGTAGCCGAGGGGATCTTCGACATCTATCTGCACATCGCCAGCTTTGGCAGCGCGTTCGTCGCGGCAATCGTCGTCAGCATCGTCTCGGCGATCGTCAACTCGCTCATCGGCAACGAGAACACGCGCTGACCCTATCCCGCCCGCTCATCAAAAAAGGGGCCGAACCATTCCGGTTCGACCCCTTTCCTTCGTTAGCGATGGTCTACAGCGCCAAGCGGTAGATCGCGCGGGCGTCGTCCATCGTGAGCTTCTTGAAGCTGCCGAACACCTCGCCCAGGTTCTCGCGCAGCGTGGGGATCATCTTCTCGATGTCGTTCTCGCGCACGTCCAGCTCGGCCAACGTGGTGGGCATGCCCAGCGACGCGAAGAACGAGCGCGTGGCGTCGATGGCGTTCATCGCATCCGCCTCGACGTCGCCGGTGGGAGCCAGGCCGAACACCTCGCGGCCATAGAACGCGAACCGCTCGGGATTCTGGCCATGCACGTAGGTCATCCACGCCGGGAACATCACCGCCAGGCCGGCGCCGTGCGTGATGTCGGGGTTGAGCGCCGACAGCTCGTGCTCCAGCCCGTGGGTGGCCCAGTCCTCGTGGCGACCGCAGCCGGCGTAGCCCTGGTGGCACAGCATGCCCGCCCACATGATGTTGGCGCGCGCGTCGTAGTTCTCAGGCTCGGCGAGCACGCGGGGCGCCTCGGCGCGCACCGTCCTCATCAGCGACAGGTTGAGGTTGTCGGTGACGGGGACGGCCGGAGTCTCGTCGAAGAAGCGCTCCAGCAGATGCGCGAACATGTCGGTGGCGCCCGCCGCCGTCTGGTAGGCCGGCAGCGTGAACGTGAGCTCGGGGTTCATGAACGCCAACTCGGGACGGATCGCGTCGTTGCCGTAACCCGCCTTGCGCTGCAGCTCGTCGTTGCTCACGACCGTGTTCATCGATGCCTCGCTGCCGGCGGCGGGGATCGTCAGCACGCAGGCGATGGGCAGCACCTTGCCGGCGGGCTTGGCCTCCGCGAAGAAGTCCCACACGTCGCCGTCGTAGAAGGCTCCCAGCGCGATGCCCTTGGCCGAGTCGATGACGCTGCCGCCGCCCACGGCCAGGATCCAGTCGACGTCCTGCTCCTTGCACAGCGCCACGCCCTCGCGCACCATGCCGATCTCGGGGTTGGGGCGCACGCCGCCCAGCTCCACATGGGCGACGCCCGCAGCGTCAAGCGACGCCTTCACACGGTCGATGAGCCCGCTTTTGATCGCGCTGCGCCCGCCATAATGCAGCAGCACCTTGCGCGCGCCGCGCTCGGCGAGCTTGGCGCCCGTCTGGTTCTCGACGCCGCGCCCGAAGATGAAGCGCGTCGGCGAGACGAATTCGAAGTTGTCCATCGGATCGTTTTCCTTTCCCTAAAGGCTGCTTGATGCGGTTACAGCGACAGCTCGGTGCGCTTGATCAGATCGTCCTGCGCCGCCTTGTACACCTCGACGAAGTAGGCCGAGAAGCCGGCGATGCGCACCACCAGGTCCTTGTAGTTCTCCGGATGCGCCTGGGCGTCGCGCAGCGTGTCGGCGCTGACGATGTTGAGCTGCATCTCGGCGCCGCCCAGATCGAAGAAGTACGTGGACATGAGGTCGATGAGCTTGGAGGTGCCCTCGTCACCGGCGACGGCGGACGGGCTGAACTTCATGTTGAGCAGCACGCCGTTGGTGTACTTCTGATGATCGAAGCGCGTCACCGAGTTGAGGATGGCGGTGGGGCCGCTCACATCGAGGCCCTGCACGGCGGAGATGCCGTCGGAGAGCGGCTCGCCGGAACGGCGGCCGTCGGGCGTGGCGCCCGTGAACTTGCCGTAGGTGATGTTCAGCGTGACGGGGAACATGCCGGCGGCGTAGTTGTTGCCGCGCGGTCCGGTCTTGGTGGCAACATAGTCGGCAAACCCCTCGGCGACGAACTTGGTGTAGCGATCCGCATAGGCGTCGCCGTTGCCGTAGTGGACGATCTCGGTCAGCAGGCGCTGGCGCAGATCCTCATAGCCCTCCCAGTTGGCATGCAGGGCATCAAGCAGCTCCTGGCCGGAGCACATATGACGATGGAACACCGCCTCATCGATGAGGTTGAGCGACTCGATGACGTTGCCCAAGCCGATGCCGGAGATGCCGGTGGAGTTGTACTTGGCGCCGCCGTAGGTGACGTCGCGTCCGCTTTCCATGCAGCCGGTCATCATGGACGACACCAGAGGCTGCGGCATGAACTCGCGCGCGACCAGCTCGTAGGCGTTGTTCATCGCGGTGTACCAGTCAACCCAGTAGCGCATCTGCGCCGTGTAGGCGTCCTTGACCTCCTCGATGGATTCCATGTCCGCAAGCGTGCCCATGTTGGGGCCGAACTGGGTCTCGGTGTCCACCAGCGGACCGGTGGTGCGGTACGCCTTGCCGCCGTTGATGGCCAGCATCAGCATGTGCGCGTTGTTGATGTAGGAGTTGGTGCCCATGCCGCCCGAAGCCGGCCACGAGGCTCCGCCCACGGCGGGCTCCACGCAGCCGATCAGGCAGTAGTTGCGCGCGTCGGCCTCCTCGGTGCCGCGCTTGAGGAGCGTGGGGATGATCTGCTCGTCGGAGAACCACGCCGGCACGCCGCCGTTGACCTTGTTCACCGCGATGGCGCACTCCCACAGCTTGCGCGGGGTGCCGCGATGGACGCGGAGGCCCTGGGTGGGGCTGTGCATCTTCATGCGGCCCATGGACTCCAGGCCCATGTAGGTGATGGGGTTGGTTGCGTCGTTGCCCTCGGCGTCCACGCCGCCCAGCGTGATCAGCTGGCCGGAGGTGTAGCCCGGCGACGACAGCGCCACGCGGCCCGCCCAGGCCTTGTTGCACTCGGCCACCTTGAGGTAGTACAGGTCCACGAGCTCCTGCGCTTCCTCCCAGGTGATGGCGCCGGATTCCAAGTCGCGCTCGACGTACTCGCCGAGGATCTGGTCCAAGCGGCCCACGCTGGTGCCGTGCATGTTGCCGTCCATGAGGATGCACATCTGGTAGAACCACAGCGCCTGGATGGCGTCGCGGAAGTCGCGGCCGGGGTTCTCCATGATCCAGCCCATGGTGTCGGCCATGCGCTCGAGCTCGGCCTTGCGCGCGGGGTCGTCGCATTCCTGCACCATCTTCGCCAGCTCGGCGGAGTAGCGCTTGGCGTAGGTGATGATGCCCTCGCATACGATGGACACGCCGCGGTAGAACTCGTAGGCGCGCGCATCCTCGCCCTGCAAGCCCTCCGCCAAAAGCTTGGCGGCCTTCTCGTCCGCCTCCTGCTTCACCGCCGCGAATCCCACATGCAGCGGCTTCCAGTAGTTCGGCGCGAAATGGCCCACCGGCTGCGGGCAGATGTCCTGCGCGGTGAAGGTGAGCGCGCAGTTGCTGGCCAGCGGCGCGTACTCGGGCGGGATGTAGGGATTGACCTTGGCGTTGAGGCACTCCTCATCCCAGAAGGCCAGCGTCTCGAAGATGTAGGCCTTGTCCTCAGGCGAATACAGGTACGGATCGCATTCGCGCGTCGAAAGCGAGTCGTCGGAAAGCTCGGGCACCAGCCAGCTGACGCTGTACTCGGGATAGAGCGCCGATGCCTTGTAGGTGGCGGTGTAGCTGCCCACGATCAGCTCGTCCTCGCGCACGAAGATGGGCATCTTCTCGCACATGTTGCGGAAGTTGAGCGCGCGTTTCATGGTGCCGCTCATGCTGCGGTTGTTCATGTAGAAGTCGGTGATGATGCGGTAGCGCGTCAGATCGAGCCGCGGCACGGTGTCGCGGTAGCGTTTGCGCATGCGCTCTACACGGTCGGTCATGGGGCTGAATTCGTACATTGTCTCCTCCTTGTCTTGCTGCCGGTCGCAGCATAGCTGCCATGTTCAACCCGCGGGATTCGGCGCCCGCCTTGGGCACGGGCGCCGCCGCCGGGGAGGGATCGCTTGATCAGAATGCGTTCTCGGTGCGGCTGATGATGTCGTTTTGCAGCTCGGGCGTCATCTCCACGAAGTAGGCCGAGAAGCCGGCGATGCGCACCACCAGGTCGCGATAGGCTTGCGGGTCCTTTTGGGCCGCGCGCATCGTCTCGGCGGACACGATGTTGTACTGCACCTCCATGCCGCCGTTCTCGAAGTAGGCCTGCGTCATGCCCTTGAGCTTGTCCACACCCGCGTCGTCGGCGACGGCGGAGGGGTGGATGCGCAGGTTGAGGGCCAGTCCATCGGTGTAGCGGGAGTGCTCGAAGCAGCACTCGGAGTTGAACACCGCCGTGGGCCCGCACACGTCGCGGCCCTGGGCGGGCGAGCACGCGTCGGCAAGCGGCTGGCCCGTCTTGCGCCCGTCGGGCGTGGCCCAGGTCTGCTTGCCCTGCGCGATGTGATCGGAGGCGCCGTATTGACCCGCCTTGTACACCTTGGAGCGCACGCTGTGGCACTCGCTGCACAGGTCGTAGTACAGATCGCAGATCCAGGTCATCTGCTCGTCGGCGTAGGGGTCGTCATTGCCGAAATGGGGCACCTCGTTGAGGGAGAGCTGGCGCAGATCCTCGTAGCCCTCCCAGTTGGCCATCACGGCGTCGTAGAGCTCGCGCGCGGTGCACAGCTTCTTATCGAACACCAGGTAGCGGATGGCGGTCAACGAGTCGGCGACCGTCGCCAATCCCGTGGCCACGCTGCCGTAGCTGTTGTACTTGGCGCCGCCCTGCGTGCAGTCCTTGCCGGACTCCATGCAGCCCTCGATGCCGATGGACAGCACCGCGTGGCTGGTCCGGCGCATCATGACGTATTCGGAGTAGTTGTTCATCGAGACGTTCCACCGGACCGCCCAACGCGCGATCTTCTCGACGGCGGCCTTGACCTCCTCGAAGCTCTCCATCTCGTAGAGGCGTCCGGTGTGCACGGGAGCGCCCTTGCCGTTGAGCGGATTGACGCCGTCGTTGATCGCCATGTCCAGCATCACCGAGAAGAACAACGACGCATGCGCCGCCGCCACGCCGTTGGGCGCCGGAAAGTCGGTGCCGCAGCCCACGAACTCCTGGCAGCCGATCACGCCGTAGTCGCGCGCGTCGCGCAGGCTGAAGCCCAGCTCGCGCTGCAAACCCGGAATCACCACCTCGTCGTTCTGGTACAGAGGCAGGCCGCCCACCAAACGCGACGTGCAGATGGCGCATTCCCACAGCTTGTCGGGGGTGTTCTTGTTGAAGCGCAGCGAAATGGTGGGGTCGTGCAAGCTCAGACGACCCACGGTCTCGAGCACCATGTAGGTGACGGGGTTGGTGGCGTCCTCGCCGGTGTCGGGGTCCACGCCGCCGATGGTGGTGTGCTGGTAGGTGTTGTTGGCGCCCGTCACCGCGGCGAGCGCGGGCGGGCAGGCGTTGTAGAAGCAGGTGGACTTGAGGAAGAACGCGTCCACCAGCTCCTGCGCCTGATCCTCGGTGAGGCGGCCCGCCTCCAGATCCGCCTTCAGATACGGCCAGGTGTACTGGTCAAAGCGGCCGAACGCCAGCGCGGGCTCCTTGGCCTCGGCGTAGATGAGCAGATGGTACAGAAGCGCCGCCTGGCACGCCTCCCAGAACGTGGACGCCGGCTCGGTGGCGATATGGTCCAGGCCCTCCGCCATGCGCAGCAGCTCGGCGCGGCGCGCCTCGTCCGCAACGCCCTCTGCCTTGTCGCGGCACGCCTGGGCATAGCGGCGGATCATCGTGGTGGCGGCGTCGCAGACAATGACGGCGGACTTGTAGAACAGGCATTTGTCCACATCCTCGCCCATCAGGTCGCCCTCGTGCGCGTCGAGCCAATCCTGGGCCTGCTTGCGGATGGCCCCGTAGCCGGTGTCGACGATCTTCTTGGTGCCGGGCACCAGGTGCCCGCACGGCAGCGAGCCGAGCGGGTTGCCCTTCGCATAGAACGTGCATGCGGTGTCGGCGAACGTCTCGTAGCCGTCGGGCTGCCACGATTCCAGTTCCTCGGTGAAGCGGTGCGTCGCCCAATAAGGCGCGATGTCGCGGAAGGTCTGCACGGCCTCGGGGCTGACCGCCAGCTTGACGTTTTCCTCCTTGCGGTGCAGCAGGCCGTCGTCGCCCATCGTCCACAGGTCGGTGTTGTCTATCTCGCCGAGCACCCAGCCCGGCCCGTCCCATTCGGGCCATACGTTGGACGCGCAAAAGCCGTTGGCCTGGTTGCCGACGAAGATGTCGTCGTCTTCCACGCGCACAGTCTTCTTGACGCACACGTCGTAGGTTGCCATCGGGATGCGGATCATCCACGGGACGTTTTCGGTGCGCTGGTACGCTTCGGTGACGATGCGGGCGCGCTCGTCGTCGATGACGATGATGCGGTCGCGGATGCGGTCGTGCATCGCCTTGATGCGCGCGCTCACCGGTTTGAACTGATACATGACGCCTCCTTGCCATCTTGGCCTGCCACCCAGATCCGGGTCTAAACCGTCATCGTTGTTTTACGTCCGCAAGAACGCGCTGCCTAGGTAGGCAACGCACACGATTGGGCTTTCTGGATGGCAAATCGAACGGACGCGGCGGACGCCCCTCGTCAACCGGGCTCAAAGTGGGCAGAATGCACTGCCGCAGAGCAAGCCGCTGTGCAGATGTTTCCTTGAACCGGGCAAAGGCGGTGCAGGATACTGTCCCCAGCGACAAGTCGAGATCACGGACGGGGGACGCATGGAGAGGTTCTGCCTGAGCGCGCGCATGATAGCCGACGCTTTGAACGGCAACGTACGCGAGACGCACTTCAACTTCGAAGGCGGGCCCAGCATCACCCACGTCGAGCTTTACGAGCCGGACATCTTCCGCATCAGGAGGGACTGCGTCTACCTGTGCTTGGACGGCGAGCTTCCCCCGCGCAAGCGCATGGAGCGCGGCGGCTGCCTGATCTGCGACGAGAAGACCTACAACCCCGAAGAGGGGGACTACGGCAACTGCGACGTGGTGGTCGTGGAGGGTCTGTCGAAGGCCCGTATCGCCAACACGGTCAGCGAGCTTTTGGAGCGCAAGATGTCATGGAGCCGCCAGATCGAGCTTTTGGCAAGGGAGGGCGGCGATCTGACGAACATCCTCGAAGCCTCGGAGAAGCTGACCGATCTGTCGCTGTGCGTGCTGGACGTCAACCAGGACGCCATCGCCACCAGCTCCAAGACCGTCGAGCTCGCGCATCCTCTTTGGGACACCGTCGTGCAGGAGGACAAGCCGCTGCAAAGCGACATCCTCGACCACTGCAAGGCGCTCCCCCACGATCTATGCCATCCCCTGCATTCGGGAACCACGCAGATCCTCGATATCGCGGGATGGAGCACCTACCTGCACAACCTGGACAGGCGGGGACGCCCGGCGATGTCGCTGTGGGCCTTCAAGCCCCAACCCTCCTCGCCGCTGCGCCAAGGCGAGATCGAGCAGCTCGAATGGGTGGCCGACGAGCTTGAGCTGTGGCTTGCCAAGCAGAAGAAGGTGCTTCTGGGCAGAGGCAGGCGCTCGGAGCGCTACCTCATCGACATCCTGGAGGGGGCGTTCTGCAACGACTGGCAGATCATCGACGCCGGCAAGCAGGTCGGCTGCGACATGGAGGCATGCCCCGAGCACATCCTGCTGATCCTGCAGCAGGCAGCCGACAAACCGCGGCCCGACGAGCTCATCAAAAACCTCGAAGCGGCGGAGAAGCTGTTCCCGCAGGCGCTCTGGGCGATTTCGGGCTGCACGATCGTCGCGCTGTTCGGCGCGGACGAATGCAGCTATCTCCCCGAAGCCGACCAGCGCATCCTGGAGAAGTACTGCCGCCAGAAAGAGTACTACGGCATGCTGGGAACGCCGTTCGTCCACCTGTCGGATGCGCCCAAGGTCCTTCAGCAGCTGACGGACTGCTTCACCTACCTCGATCCGCTCAAGACGCCCATCGACCTGTACCACTACTACAACTTCGCCGTGGTGCAGAGCATGAACGCGGTCATCCGCATGCAGCCCGTCGAGACGATGCTGCACCCCGTCGTCCGCAAGATCCTCAAATACGACAAGGACAACAGCACCGATTACCTGGACACCCTGGAAACCTATCTGACGTTCCGCTGCAACGTCACCGACACCGCCAAGCAGCTGCACATGCACCGCAACACGCTGCAGCACCGCATCAAGAAGATCGAGGAGATCGGCGGGCGCTCCTTCGACGACTGGAGCCTGAGGCGGGCGATCCTCTTTTCCAACGACTACCTCAAGTTCGTCCACGACGAGTTCCCCACCGATCTCCGCACGGTGGGCTGATCGGGCCTCCGGAACTGCTTGCCAAAAGAAAACGGGCATCGACCTGCATCGATGCCCGAAATCAACCGTGCTGCATCCCTCTAGCCCCGCTACGAAAAACCGGCCGGCCGAGGAGGCTTTCGCCTTCCTCCGACCGGCCGGCAATGCCATGCGCCGGGCACCGGGAACCCTTTCGGCGCCCGGCGCGCGAGGCATCCCGCATCAGCCGCGCGGTGCGATGCCGCACGGGCGGCTTCGCGCTACAGCGACAGCTCGGTGCGCTTGATCAGATCGTCCTGCGCCGCCTTATACACCTCGACGAAGTAGGCCGAGAAGCCGGCGATGCGCACCACCAGGTCCTTGTAGTTCTCCGGATGCGCCTGGGCGTCGCGCAGCGTGTCGGCGCTGACGATGTTGAGCTGCATCTCCATGCCGCCCATGTCGAAGAAGTACGTGGACATGAGGTCGATGAGCTTGCTTTCGCCCTCGTCGCCGGCGATCGCCGACGGGCTGAACTTCATGTTGAGCAGCATGCCGTTGGAGTACTTCTGGTGATCGAACCCGGTGACGGAGTTCAGGATCGCCGTGGGGCCGTTCACGTCGAGGCCCTGCACGGCGGAGATGCCGTCGGAGAGCGGCTCGCCGGTGCGGCGGCCGTCGGGCGTGGCGCCGGTGAACTTGCCGTAGGTGACGTTCATGGTCACCGGGTACATGCCGGCGGCGTAGCGGTTGCCGCGGGCGCCCTTGCGGGTGACCACGTAGTCGGCGAAGCTCTCCGCGACGAAGCGGCACTGCGCGTCGGCGACGGGATCGCCGTTGCCGTAATGGGGGATCTCGGTGAGGATGCGCTGGCGCAGATCCTCGTAGCCCTCCCAGTTGGCCACGATGGCGTCGTACAGCTCGCGCGTGGTGCAGATGTCGCCGTGGAAGCAGGCCTGGTCGATCACGTTGAGCGACTCGACCACGTTGCCCAATCCGATGCCGGAGATGCCGGTGGAGTTGTACTTGGCGCCGCCGTCCATGACGTCCTTGCCGCTTTCCATGCAGCCGGTCATCATGGCTGAGACCAGCGGCTGGGGCATCTCGTGGCGCGCGACGCTCTCAAAGGCGTTGACCATGGCGGCGTACCAGTTGACCCAGTATTCCATCTGGGTCTTGTAGGCGGCCTTGACCTCCTCGATGGAGTTCATCTCATACAGATAGCCGGTCTGGGGGCCGAACTGCGTCGTGGTGTCGGCAAGCGGGCCGCTCGTGCGGTACGCCTTGCCGTTGTTGATGGCGAACACGAGCATGTTGGCAAAGTTGGCGTAGGTGCTCACGCCCAAGCCGCCGCATGCGGGCCACTCGGCGCCGCCGATGGAGGGCTCGACGCAGCCGATCAGGCAGTAGTTCCACGCGTCCTCCTCCAGGATGCCGCGCTTGCGCAGCGCCGGGATGATCTGCTCGTCGGAGAACCACGCCGGCACGCCGCCGTTGACCTTGTTCA